>DATCMH010000004.1:0-62696 GCA_036563505.1 Beijerinckiaceae bacterium | reverse complement strand
GGTGCTTGCAGTCGACGTAGATCGGCAATGTTCAAAGTGAGTGCGCGTCATGTGGCACATCTACTTTCACTGCACGAACGGCTCAGACCTCATCCTCGACGAGAGTGGCCAAGACATCGAGGACGACTCGGACCGGACGCTTTACGCAGCCTCTCGGGTGATCGCCGTCCAGAAACGTCACCCTGAGATCATGGACTGGTCTGGCTGGGTGGTCGCGATGCACGATCAGTACGGCTCGCAGATCGACACGACGACGTTCGAGGAGATCGAGTCGGCCATCCTGATGGCGCAGCGCCTTGCGCGCGTGGCCGCACGCCGACGCACCTCTCTTCAGGGATCACGAGCGGCGGCCTGACCCGTGGCGGTCTGGGCCACCCGGCCGCGCACGAGCGACCTGCCGTTCCACGCGGGCTTCATCCAGCCGTGTCAGGCCGTCCTGAGCAGCAAAGCGCCGTCCGGCCCTGAATGGGTCCACGAGATCAAGCACGACGGCTACCGCATCCTGGCCCGGCGTGAGGGCGACGTCCTTCGGCTCTGGAGCCGCAATGGGCGGGACTGGTCGGACGACCTGAGGTCGATCGCTTTCGCGATCCGGCGCTTGCCCGTCACCTCCGTCGTGCTCGACGGTGAGGCAGTAGCCCACGATGCCGACGGCCTACCAAACTTCTTCGGTCTTCGCCGTGGCGAGCAGGCCGCCAGAGCCCACCTGTTCGCGTTCGACCTGTTGGAGCTGAACGGAGAGGATCTGCGCACGCTGCCACTGAGCGACCGGAAGGCGCGCCTGGAGCGGCTGCTCCGTCGCGCGCCGGGTGCCGTGACGTATGTCGAGCACGTAGACGCTGACGGGCCGACCATGTTCAAGCACGCCTGCCAGCTCGGGCTGGAGGGCATCGTGTCGAAGCGGCGGCGGGCACCCTACCGCTCCGGGCCTGATCCAAACTGGCTCAAGATCAAGAACGCCAGCTATGCGCGGAGGTGACGATGGCCGAGACACTGACCGGGACTGTGGGCGAGCTGGTTCGCGCCAAGACGATCGTGAAAGAGGACGTCGAGAAGGCGGCAGCTACCCTGTTCGACGGCAAGACAGTGCTTTCCATCAAGGGTGAGCACGGGGTCATCATGCCGGCGCTCAAGGATCTGAGCGTGTTCCACCGCGAGGCGATTATCGGGGCGCTCCTGCTCGCCAAGCCGGCGAAGGACAAGTGAGCGAGGAGGCATCGACGCTGCGTTGGGCGCTTACCTTCCCGGAGGACGGCCCCGACCAGCAAGACTTCGTGCTCAAGAGCGGCGGAATGACGATCGGCCGGGTGCACAACCGCGATCCGGCCGCACGAGGGCGCTGGACGTGGTCGCTCACCGTGCAACTGGGCCGCGGCCGAGGCGAGGCGGGCATCAAGGAATGGTCGGGTGAGGAGCCGTCCCGCGCCGAAGCTGTCGGCAGGCTCAAGGCCGCCTGGGCGCAGTGGCTGGAATGGGCTGGGCTGAAGCAGGGGTGAGACGAAGAAGGCCCGCCGCGCACCCACTCGCGACGAGCCTCTTGGGCTGCGGTACTCTGGGCGGCAACCCATCCGCAGAACATCCCGCAACCAGGATGCCCAAGCGTGGTTGAGAGACCATGAACGGAGAAGCCCGGCGCGCATTGCTGCGGCTGGGCCAATCGCTTCAGTAGATGATGTCCGTCACCACCACCGTGCCCGTCGTGAGCGCGATGCCCTGATCTGAGGCATTCATGCGGCCATCGTCGTTGTTGTCGAAAAACAGAAAACCGCCGTCCCCGCCTGAGTTAGCTACGAAGACATAGTCGACGGTCTTGTTGGCCGTGCCGCCAGGGGCTTGGGTTGCGTCTGCTAGGCTGAGGGCTGTTGCAAAGTCGCTTCCTCCGCTCGTCACGGACCGGAACACGGTCGTTGCAGAGGAGAAGTTCTGGAGCGCAATCTTGTCTTGCCCACTTACAAAACCAGCGATTGTGTCGATATCAGCTACGCCAGAGGCGGGCGAGTTGAGAATAGGGTTGCCATAAGTCGAGTAGTAAAAAGTATCGTTGCCCAAATTGCCGGCAAGGTAATCGGCACCAGTCTCGCCATAGATGCTGTCGTCTCCCTGTCCACCAAAAATCGTGTCGTTAGCGCCGCCGGCTCTGATGCTATCGTTACCCAGGTTGCCGTAGATGAGGAGCGATGCGGTGTAGCCACCGTAGAAGTCGAACTTGTCGACGCCTTGACCGCCATACAGTGTGTCCCGCCCCGGTGCATTCGCAAACTCGTAAAATATGTCGTTGCCTGCGTTGCCGTAAATCAGATCGTTGCCTTTGCCGCCGATCAAGCTGTCATTGCCCTGACCACCGAATATCGTATCGAAGGCGTCCCCGCCTTGTACAGAGTCGTTACCTAGGTTCCCGTAAATGAGAGCTGGACTTGTGCTGCCAGCTGCATAATAGAAGACCCAATCGTCACCTTGCCCACCGAAGATCGTATCATTGCCCGACGTGAACGGCGCACCACCCGAAAATCCCGGCGAGTCATTGAACGTAAAGAAGTAGTCGTCGCCTAGATTGCCATAAATGACGTCATTGCCGCTCTGCCCATAGAGAGAGTCGTTGCCTTCCAAGCCCGAAATCGTGTCATTGGCCGAGCTGCCTTCGATCCGGTCTGGTCCGGTCGTTCCGGAATAAACTGCCATTGCTGCCCCCTTGCTTAGATCAGCGATGCTCGGGCGTATGGCACGGCGGGTCATTTAGCAACAAAAGGCCCGGCGCGCATGGCTGCGGCCGGGCCTGAGGTGGCCTGGAGCACTGGGCTCCAGGCCTGATGTTGTCTGATCAGGTCAGACGATGTCGGTTGCCGCCACCGTGCCCGAGGCGATCGCGATCGCCAGGTCGGTGTTCGTGATCGTGCCGGAGTCGTCGGTGTCGGCGAACAGGAAGCCGCCCGCGCCCGAGGCGTTGGCCACGAACACGTAGTCGACCGCTGCCGAGGCGCCCTGGGTGGTGTTGGCGAGCGTGAGCGCCGAGGCGAAGTCATTTCCGGTGTTCCCTGCAGCCCGGTAGTTCGTCGCGGAACCCGCCGCCAGGCCCGCGCCAGCGGTGGTTAGTCCGAGCTTGTCCTGGGCCGTCACGAAGTCCGAGATCGTGTCGATGGTGGCGGCCGAGGTCGCCGGGGACTGGTTCACGTCCGTGTAGCGGAACGTGTCGTTGCCCAGGTTGCCCGAGAGCAGGTCAGCTCCGACACCGCCCAGGATCGAGTCCGTACCCTGACCACCGAACATGGTGTCCTTGGCACCTGACCCAACCAGAGTGTCGTTGCCCAGGTTGCCGTAAATCAGCTGCCCTGAATTCGTCTCGCTCTGGTAGTTCAACACGTCGTCGCCCTGGCCGCCGTAGATCGTGTCGGTGCCGCCCGGACCGATGCCGCTGCGGATAAGGTCGTTGCCCAGGTTGCCATAGATCAGGTCGTTGCCGAGGTTGCCGAACAGGTCGTCCCGGCCTTGGCCACCGAAGACGGTGTCATTGCCATTGGTCCCATCGATGAAGTCGTCACCGAGATTGCCGTAGATAAGAGCAGAGCCGGAGGTGGAGCCGAAGAGTTGAATCCTGTCGACACCCTGGCCGCCGTACACGGTGTCCGTGCCGATCGCGCCCGTGCCGAAGATCGAGTCGTTGCCCTGGTTGCCGTAGGCCAGATCGTTGCCGCCGCTGCCGATCAGCGTGTCGAGACCCTGGCCGCCGAAGAGCGTGTCAGCGCCCGCGCCACCCACGAGCGAGTCATCGCCCAGGTTGCCGTAGACGAGCACTTGGCTGGCCGAGCCCACGGCCGTGTAGTCCACCGTGTCGTTGCCCTGGCCACCGAACACAGCGTCGAGACCTGCGGTCGTCGTCACAGACGTGGACGGATCCGTGAACGGCGCCGTGCCGAAGATCGAGTCCTCGCCCTGGTTGCCGTAGATCACGTCGTTGGCACCACCACCGTTGATGGTGTCGTTGCCAGCAAGGCCCGTGATCGAGTCGGCACTCGTGGTGCCAACGAGGAAGTCAGCACCCGAGGTGCCCGGTACAGTCGCCATGTGTCAGCCTCTGGTGGTCGCGCGAGCACGCGGGGCGCGAACCATAGTCGGGTTCAGCGCAACTGCAACGTAGAGCTGATCGGGTCTGAACAGGCCTGACAAGACGCGCTTGGTTGTGAGGTCGTTGCGTCCGCCTGGCCCGGGACGCGGCCTTTTCCGAGGTGCCACCGCGCCCACCAAGCAATGAATGTAGGAGAGCCATCACGCGCCAGCGAGACCATAAACGAAAAAGCCCGGCGCGCATTGCTGCGGCCGGGCCTGAGGTGGCCTGGAGTGTGGTGCTCCGGGCCTGGTGTGAGTTCGTTCGATCAGAAGATGTCTGTTGCAGCCACGGTACCGTTGGCGATGAAGATGGCTGTGTCGCCCGTATTGAACGTGCCACCCGCTGCTCCGGCTGCCCCATCCACGTCCGCGAACAAGAAGCCCCCGCCCGAGGCGTCCTTCACGAACACGTACTGGTTGGCACCTTTGTTGGTCACAGCCGCCTGGTAGGCCGCGGCGTAGTCGCCGCTCGTGCCGATCGTGACCGTGCCAAACCCGCCCTTCCCGATGAAGTCGAGCTTGTCCTCGCCTGTGACAAAGCTCGTGATCGTGTCGAGGTTGCCCGCACTCACGGCGGCATTCCCTTGCGTACCAGACGGTGACTCGTTCGTGGGGCTTTGCGTGTACACGAAGGTGTCCGCGCCCAGGTTGCCCGATAACAGATCGGCCCCGTTGCGTCCCTCGATGATGTCCGAGCCCTGCCCACCGAAGATGGTGTCAGCGCTCTCGCCGCCGCGGATCGAGTCGTTGCCGAGGTTGCCGTAGATCATCGCCTTGGTGAGACTGCCCGCAAATTCGAGCGTGTCGGCGCCCTGTCCACCGTAGACCGTATCCGTCCCACCCATGGTCACGCCTGCGAACAAGAAGTCGCTTCCCAGGTTGCCGTAGACGAGGTCGTCACCTTCGCGCGTGGCGATGAAATCGTTGCCCTGCCCACCGAAGATCGTATCCGCGCCGGTGCTGCCGGTGATCGTGTCATCGCCCAGGTTGCCATAGGCGATCAGCTGACCGGTTTGCGCGTAAGCTAGAACGTCATTCCCCTGACCACCGAACACCGTGTCGAAGCCAAACGCGGCGTCAGCTTGGATCTGATCGTTGCCCTGGTTGCCGTAGATCAGGTCGTTTCCAAGCCCGCCCCTGATGGTGTCCTGGCCCTCGAAGCCGAAGATCGTGTCGGCTTCGTTATTGCCGTTGATCGCTTCGCTCGCCGGTGTGCCGTTGATGAGTGCCATGGTGTGCTTCCCGTGCTAGGCGCAGATCAGCTGCTGACCAACTCAGCAAAGGCACAACGCCTGGCCGACCCCCCGGCCCGAACAATAGCTAGGATTGCATGGAGAGTCTCAGCGATTGTGCGCGAACGCTGCGGCACGGATTGCGCGAGATCTGTCGCTCTCGTGCTCCGTTGCATGACCCCACATGAAAGCGCCCCACCAGCTCCGGGAGCGGTGGAGCTGGCAGGGCGAAGGCAGTGCACAGCCATGTCAACGGCTGATCCGGCCTTGTGACAGCACGGACGCTCAAGGCTGGCATAGACCCCGGTACGAAGAAAGATCCCGCTGGCGTCAGGGTCGCACCGGCGGAAGTCGCCATGGCAAATCCGGCGCGCATCGCCGCGGTCGGGCCTGTCAGCGTCGCGGTCGAGGCCTGTCTTGGCCTGAAGGTTGTGATTACCAGGCGGTCATCCTTTTGCGAGAAAGCCGGCCTCTACCGCCGTCTCTGCCCGCGCCCTCCTGCGCCTCCGAGTTCAGCGGCCACCAAGGGCAGCAGGCGTGTTGCAACGGCTGCGTGTCCTTCCTCGGTGATGTGAATGCCGTCGGGCTGAAGCTGGCGATTGGCCCAGCCGTGCATGCCTGGGATCACGATCGTGCGGATGCCGCGAGCCCTCAAAGCCTGAACGATCGCTCCGACATTGCCCTCTGTGTCGACCCCACGGCGTCGATCGTTCGAGGCTGCCTTATCTAAGATCACGAGCCGGGTTCCAGCCGGAACGGACCTGTCGACCCGCGCCAGCATTCCGCTCGTGTCGTCGCCATTCACTCCGGCGTTGATCACCTGAGCGTCGATGCCGCGAGCGCGCAGCATCCCTTCGAGCTGAGAGGGCCAGGCATAGCTCGGGCTGACACCCTTCCCGGCGGTGTTGCTGGCACCAAGGGCTACGACTTGCGCCTGAGCTTCGCCTACAAGGCAGATGCTGGCCAGGCCGAAGCAAAGAGCTACAACGCCACTGGCTCGCCACCGCGTCATGACTTCACCCTCCTGAGCCCCTGCCATGCAGTTGCGCGATCAACCAGGAGGGTCGTTGCGAGTTCCGGACCGGGCAAACGGAACTTGCCCCTGGGCCGGCGCGCATTGCTACAGCCGGGCGAGGAGTGGCCTGGAGCCGTGTGCTCCAGGCCTGTCGTTGGTTGGACGGATCAGACGATGTCGGTGGCGGTCACGGAACCGCTAGCGATGAAGATGGCTGTGTCGCCATCGCTGAAGGCGCCACCGATCCCACCGTTCGCGGCGCTCACGTCGGCAAACAGGAAGCCGCCGCCCGACGCGTCTTTGACGAAGACGTACTGGTTGCCGTTCTTGTTGGCGACCGCCGCGTCAAACGCAGCCTTGTAGTCCCCGCTCGTGCCGATCGTCACCGTGCCGAACGTGCCAGCGGTGGCCGCCACCTGGAAGTCGAGCTTGTCCTCACCCACCACGAAGCTCGTGATCGTGTCGAGGTTGCCCGCGCTCGTGGCTGAGTTCGCCTGAGCGCCAGAGGGGCTGTCGTCAGCCGGAGACACATAGACGAATGTGTCCGCACCCAGGTTACCTGAGAGCACATCTGCGCCAGCACGTCCGGTGATCAGGTCAGCGCCCTGGCCACCGAAGATAGTGTCGGCACCCTCTGTCCCAAGAATAACGTCGTTGCCCAGGTTGCCGTAGATCAACGCCCGACCGTTCGCGCCGGCGAGATTGATCGTGTCAGTGCCCTGGCCGCCGTAGATGGTGTCATTGCCCGCGGTGGGCACACCGGCGCTGATGAGATCGTTGCCCAGGTTGCCGTAGACGAGATCATCGCCCGCAGCTCCCAACAGTCCATCATTGCCCTGACCGCCGAACATCGTATCTGCGCCAGTGCTGCCGGCGATCACGTCGTCACCCAGGTTGCCGTACGCGAGCACCTGTCCCACGTCATTGGCGGCGATTGTGTCGTTGCCCTGACCACCAAATACGGTGTCGAAGCCGAATGGAGCATTGACCAAGATCTGATCGTTGCCCTGATTGCCGTAGATCAGGTCGTTGCCAAGCGCGCCTCTGATGGTGTCCTGGCCCTCGAAGCCGAAGATGGTGTCGGCTTCGTTGTTGCCCGTGATCGTCTCACTCGCCGGTGTGCCGTTGATGAGTGCCATGGTCTGTCTCCCTGTTCAGGGCGCAGTTGAGCCGTCCCAACGAGACAGGCGCCTGGCTGCCTCATGTGGGAGAGGGGGCCGTCGCTCTCCGTTCTGAGCAGCGCTGGCCGGATGCCGGTGAGAAGGAGGGGTCTAGCTGTCGCTGATGGGATCAGCGAAAGGCGCTCCGGGTTCGCACACGTAGAACAGTGCCATCCGAGCCGGCGTGTCGCCCGTGTTATGGCCTGTCATCCTCACGCCGGCCGGCTCCACGAACGCTTGGCCGGGTCCGATCGCGATGGGCGCCTGCCCCTCTAAAGCCAACGTGAACGTGCCTTCGGTGACGAACACCGTCACCGGGAACCGGTGCGAGTGATGAGGCGTGACGTCGCCGGGAAGCAGGGTGGCATAGAGCACCCGCACCTCTTGATCTGCCATTCGAGGCATGCCTTGGACCACCTCACGATGAAGGGGCGTCAGCTTCGCCATCCCGCTGTTCTGGGCGCTTCGCGTCACGCCAACGGTTAGGCCGGCGGTCATGGTCTCGATCGTGCTGGTCTCGTGCATGTTGGTCGTCCTCGTCTCATGCGCATGAGGCTAGGCTCATGCCCATGGGAGTGGGCAGCAGAGAGTTTGCATAGGGCTCCGCAGGACTGCATAACTCTCGAATGTTCGACTGGGGCGACCTGCGCCACCTCATTGCCGTCTCAAGGCACGGCAGCACGCTGGCCGCGGCGAAAGTGCTTGGCGTCAACCAGTCGACGGTTCACCGCAGGATCGCCGAACTTGAGAGCCGCCTCGGGCTCTCGCTAGTGAAGCGCCATCCGACCGGCTACCGAATGTCGGAGCTGGGAGAGGCACTCATCGACTCCGTGCTGGCGGTGGAAAGCGCTGTCGTCGCGCTCGAACGTCAGGTGCTGGCGCTCAAGAACGACCTGAGAGGCGTCGTGCGTTTGACCTGCCCTGAGCCGACCGTGTCCCGCATCGCAGCATCCGGGCTGCTCGACCGGTTCTACGAGCGTTATCCAGACCTCAAGGTCGAGTTCGTCACCAGTGATCGCTATCTCGATATCGCCAAAGGCGAGGCCGACGTTGCCTTCCGCTCAGGCGAGCCCAACGACGAGAGCCTTGTGGGTCGCAAAATCTGCGACTCGGTCTGGGCCATCTACGCGAGCAAGAGCTACGTCCAGCAACATGGCAGGCCGGCCAGTACCGAGGACTTGGCCCATCACGCGATGATCGGCTTTGACGGGATCATGCAAAACCATCGTGCCGCGAAGTGGCTTCGCGACGCCGTGCCAAATGCTCGGGTCGTCAACCGAAACAGCAGTATGCTGGGCACGCTGTCAGCCGTGAAGGCTGGCCTTGGCGTCGCGCCTTTGCCCACCACACTGGGCGACGCAGAGGACGGCCTTGTACAAGTTTTGCCCGTCGTGAATGACTTGACCCGCAGCTGGTACGTGCTGACCCATGCCGACCTTCGCAAGACACCTCGCGTTGCAGCGTTCGTGGATCACGTCCTAGCTGACGTTCCGGCTCTGAGGACGGCCTTGATCGGATAACAGGCCGAGCACTAAATCTCATTCTGCCGGCCAGCCACTCTCTCAAGCGCGCCTGAAGCGTGTCGATGGACCGGGCCGGCGTTTGCCACTGATCCCCCTATAAATATCGATTTGCGGGATAAAAAAAGCCCGGCGCGCATCGCTGCGGCCAGGCCTTATTTACAGCTGACCTGTTTGGACCTAGCTCAGGCGATGGAACCTGGCGAGAACTGTGCTTGCGTGATGCCGTTCAGCTCCAGCGTGCCCCCGCCTGAGAGCAGGAGCAGCACGTCACCGTCGCTTGAGTTGGTCAAGGTGAAGGTCTGGCCTGAGAGGCCGAGGCGATCACCATCCGAGACGCTGAACCCGTTGATCTGGTCAGCCCCAGCACCTGGGGCGAGCACGTAGACGTCTGCGCCCAGCCCACCCACGAGTAGGTTGCTGCCGAGCCCTCCATCCAGAACGTCGTTGCCCTGACCACCGTAGAGCTGATCGTCGCCAAGGTTGCCGAAGAGGCGATCCTCGCCGAGGTTGCCGTAGATCTGGTCAGCTCCTTGCCCGCCAAAGAGGGTGTCTTGCCCCTGGCCACCAAAGAGCGTGTCCTCGCCTAAGTTGCCGTAGATGAGATCCTCGCCCTGGTTGCCGTAGATGAGGTCGAGACCTTGTCCGCCGAAAACCGTATCGAAACCCTGGCCACCGAAGATCATGTCCTCGCCCTGGTTACCGTAGATGAGGTCCGCGCCGTCTCCGCCAGTCAGGCTATCCGCGCCAAGGCCGCCTTGCAGCACATTCGCCTTGTCGTCACCGGTGAGCAGATCGTTGAGGGCGCTGCCGATCACGTTCTCAACCGACACCAACACGTCACCAGTGGCGAGCCCGCCCGACCCGGCTCCCGATGCCAAACTCACGTTGACCCCGACGGACGATGCGCCGTAGTCGGCGGTATCCACGCCAGAGCCGCCGTCGATATGGTCGGACCCAGCCCCGGCGACGAACAGATCGTTGCCTTCCTCGCCGAAGAGGCTCCGCGCTAACGAGCCAGAGGCAATCGCACTCGCGTCGATCCGGTCGTCGCCATCGCCCGCAAGGATCGTGAGCGCATCCAGGCCAACGTCCGCGTGGTCGATGCGTACAGTTGCAGCCAGTCCATCGATCTGAAGGCTGCCCAGCCCGGAGAGCGCGAGGTTGTCCGCGCCACTTGTCCCACGCACGCTGACCTGATCGGCCTGCCCATCAGCGACGCTGGCCGCGGAGGCGAGGTCGACAACGACTGCGGTGGTGCTCGTGCCAGACAGGTCGCCGATGGCGATCTTGTCCGCGCCGCCAAGGGTCTTGAGGTCGATCACCTCGACGCCATTCAGGTCCATCGTGACCGCGGCGATGTCACGGGTGAGGGTCGTTCGGCCTCCGTTCGCGAACACGTTGATGGTCTCGGCGGTGTTGGCGCCGTTGAACAGCAGGGTGTCGACGCCGGCTTGCCCCTCGACCACATCGTTCCCGTCACCGGGGTTCCACACGAACGTGTCGGCGTCCGCGCCAAGGAAGGCCACGTCGTCACCTCGGCCACCTGCAACGACGTCGTTGCCATCGCCGCCCAGCAGCACGTCAGCGCCGTCACCGGAGAGGATGGTGTCGCTGCCCGCGCCGCCGTCGAGCGCAAGGGAGGTCAGATCCGACAGGCCGTTCCCGGCCGTGATAACGTCATTGCCTCCGTTCGCGTTGAGTTCGATCGTTTCGGTCGTGCCGATGTCGAGGCTGAACGGCGCGGGATCCAGGCGGTCGAGACGCACGCGGCTGCCGTTCGCGGCGATCGAGAAGGTCTCGGCGCCGTTGCCGCCGTTCACCTCCGCGATATCGGCGTCGGCGCCGCCCTCCATGACGTCGCTATCATCACCCGGGTTCCAGATCATCCGGTCGTTGCCAGCCTCACCGAACATCTGATCGTCGGCATCCCCGCCCACGAGGACGTCGTTGCCGACACCGCCAAAGAGCAGATCGGCACCGCCCTTCCCGAAGAGCGTATCGTTCTCGCCCTGGCCGAAGAGCTGGTCGGACCCCGAGCCACCCTGCAAGGTGTCGTTGCCCGTGCCGCCGAACAGCGAAGCATTGGGCAGGGCACCATTCGTCTCGTTGAGACTGATTGCGTCGTCACCGCCCAGACCGAAAGCCTGGATGGCCGCCGTGTTGGCCACGGTTGGCGTGCCACCCTGAATGGAGACACCGTTGTTGAGAAGGATGGTACCGGCAGCATTGCGAGAGACGATAACCGTCTCGTCCAGGGCATCGCCCGTCACGACGAGGAAGCCTGTATTCGCGTTGTAGTTGGCGGTCGTAGCCATCGGAGAACTCCGTTCTGGGCACGGCGGTGATGCAAGTTCACCTGAGAACCGGGCCGCTGCGTGAGTTCGTACGCTCTCGAAGCACCTCTCGACTGTGAACCACCTCACACATGCCTGCCGGTGTCTGTGGCCGAAGCGGAACGCCTGCGCTGAGAGAGTGAGCAGCGCCGCGCTGTCGCCTGTGGTGGATGTGTCGGCTCCAGCGTTGCTGAAGAAGAGTCGGCCGAATTGGAGCGCTCGCAGCTGCGCCGGTTGTGTCATTAGCGCCGAATTGCGCCTGGGCACTTCCTGTGCTCGCGTCAATCCGCAAAATGGAACGCGAGCGATCGTTCCTGCTTCGTTCTAGCTTGGCGGTGTGGTATGCTCCGGCTCGGCGGGAGGTCGAACGGCAGAGGCCAGAGCATGGCAGACATCACGAACCGGGCTGGCGTGCAGCCGTTCAACGGCAGGTTCGAGCTGGAGGACCCGGCCAAAGGTCCAGGCACCTTGCAGCGCTTCGGCGGCTCCAAGAGCGACCTGTTCAACAACACCCTGATCCGCCAAGTGCTGGAGGGGGTCTGGGCCACGCGCCCGGATCCCGAGCACCGCGATCTGCTCATCGCGAGCAACCTCGCCGCGCTGAACGGCATCAACCCGCGTGACGAGGTCGAGGGCATGCTGGGCGCCCAGATGGTGGCCTGCCACAACGCCGCGATGGAATGCTTTCGGCGCGCCATGCTGAGCGAGCAGACGTTCGAGGGCCGGAAAGAGAACCTCACCCAGGCCAACAAGCTCACCCGGTCGTACACGACCCTCATGGACGCCCTCGGCCGGCACCGCGGCAAGGGCCAGCAGAAGGTCACGGTCGAGCACGTTCACGTCCATGCCGGTGGGCAGGCGATCGTCGGCACCGTCGAGGGGGGTGGGGTGGCGAACGGAAATCAAGGACAACCCCATGCAAAGCGCATCGACGCCCTGGCCCATGCACCTGTCGCTCCGCTGCGGAGCGAAAACCCGGAGCGGGAACGCGTGCCTCTCGCCGGCGATGCCGAACGGGAGGTGTCGCATGCATGGAGGAACCTCGCCCGGTGCGCCGAGGGGTGAGGCCAACGGCAACTACCGCCACGGCCGGTTCACCTGCGAGGCGATCGAGCGCCGGCAGGAGATCTCCGCCCTCGTTCGCCTCATGCGCGCGATGGCGAACGAGGTGGGCTAGCATTAGGGCTTGTCGAGAACCGCTGCAGCAGCAGAGTACCTTGCTCGACACTCTGACGGCATGAGCAAGCCAGTCAGCGCTGTCCCACTGTCCCACGCCCATAGAAAGGGACAGTGGGACAGGCATTCTGACCAGCAACACTGACACTTCACGAGAGCGATTGTATCTCCGACGGCCGCAATCACCGCCGGGGACAATGTACTGATGGCGGGTTACGCACTGTCTGCGTTGCGCCCATGTCGGCCGAAGAACCACGGTACGAGCAAACCCCAAAGCGGTCGGTGGCCTCTCTGCTGACCCCAAGATTCGTAGCTCGTAGAACGAATCCAGAACGCCAGAAGTCAAGTGGCTCGTCTAGTTGATCTTTCTCAGGCAGGCCTTTGACAGCTGTGGCGCACCCGCCACATCCGCGAACATTCGGCTACATCAGCCGACGCCAGATCGCGCCAACACCGCATCCGCCGCGCGACATATCCGCGACCGCGACCTTAACCGAGATCCCCGCCAGCACTCCGCATCACATGCACCCCAATATGATTGCTTGGGGGTACCCAGAAGGTCAGGTGTAGGCCAGGAGCCGACCAGCGAGGATCACGCCTGTCCAAGTAATCAGTGACACTGCTGCTCCGACGCGGGCAGCCACCGGAGTGACGGGGGCATTCGTCCACTCATCAACGCGGCGGTGAATGCCGAGGTGGAACATCAGCACATTGAGGCCAGCGAGGATCAGCAGGCCAAACTTCCACGGCGCAGCTCCGGTACCAGCGACCACGGTGGGCTGAGCGCTGAGCAGTGCGATGCCTGTGGTAACGGCGATGGCGAAGCCGATATGGGAGACGGGCAGAAGATAGCGCGCAGCTGTAATCGCAGACACGACGCGATGTCCGACCCCCAGCACTCGGAGGTCGAATGTGAATGCCGGGCCAACAAGAAGAGCAATCCCAAGGATGTGGATGGCTTCGAGCACGGGGTAGAGGTATTCAGCACTCCGCACCGTCATACCAAGCGCAGAATTCTGCAACAATATGAGCCACGGGTTGAGTAGATTAAGCATGCTCCGCAAATTCCGACCGATGCGGTAAATTAGGTGGAGAACCTGTCGGCACTCGTGCAGCGATTATTGCTAATAATACCGCCCCAAATTCTTGCATGCGGCGACATCTGTGGGCGGTATGGTCCTCACATCTGAGGAAGCCTACTTTGGCAATGGCGCCCGTACCGGAAGCGAATTGCCAAGCACTTGGTTTACCGGCACGTTGTCGTTCCCGTACCAGAACACGACGGGGCGAAAGAGGCGGTCGTTGGTTCGGTTGATGTAGCCGACCGCCTGGAAGCGCTCTCCGATCTTCAGCGCACGGCCGAAGCCCCACCTGCCCGACCAAGCCGGCGGCGCGATGATGATCTCCAGTCCCTTGTGAGGGCCCTTGTAGGAGGCGGCGGCGTTGACGCGGACGCTGTCCTCGGGATCCTGCAACTGCTCCGGGATCGCCAGCTGGGGCGTATCGGCAGGCAGGTTGCCGTCCAGGGTCACGTCGAATTGCGAGTGTGGGTTCCCCCATACGCCGTCCGAAGACACCGTTCCCGCGATGTAGACGAGTTGATCGGTCCGAAACCCTGGCCACCCGTGATGCGCGGCAGCCGGCGGCGCCGGAATCAGGGCCGCTCCCAGCACGACCACGGCGGCAGTCCCCGCGGTGGCCAGTCTTTGCAAAGCTCGCAGGCCTTTCTTCAGGTCGATGCTCTTCATCCTCTTTCTCCATTCCGCGACAGTGCCGGGTGCGCCTTGCCGGTCTACTCGGCGCGCTCGATGCGGACGGTGACCTGGCCTGGACGATCAAAGATCGAGGCGTCGCCCGTCACGCGGCCGAGCGGGATGATCCCCGGCTGGGGAACGCGGCCGCCTCGGTAGTAGATGACGAAATGATTGGAGTTCCACAGCCCGAGCGTCCCGGTGGCGAAGTCGAGCTGGCGCGGGACGGCGGGCAGGTTGGAGGGCAGGTAGCCGGTCTTCTCCTGGCGCAGGTGGTCGCGCATCTCGATGGTGAGCGGCAGCATCCGCACAAGGGCTCGGGTGGCGTCGTTGTCCACCAGGTCGGCTGTGACCCTGCCCCAGTCGGAGGAGATCACTATGCGCTCTTGTGCCATGGCAGGTCCGATCAATCCCAGTGTTGCGACGAGGGTTCCCAAAAGTCGGCTCAGCATCTGACGCCCTCCTGCCTATCCTCGGTTTCGCGATGGTCCGGCGCGGTACTGGTCGTCGGTCACGTGCTCCATCCAGTCGACGGCCTTGCCGTCGAGTCGCTCCTGGATGGCGATGTGCGTCATGGCGGTGGTCGTGGTCGCGCCGTGCCAGTGCTTCTCGCCCGGCGGAAACCAGGCCACGTCGCCCGGCCGAACCTCTTCGACCGGACCGCCGTCCCGCTGCACCCAGCCCAGACCCGAGGTGATGATCAGGGTCTGGCCGAGCGGATGCGTGTGCCAGGCCGTGCGGGCGCCCGGTTCGAACGTGACGCTGGCTCCTGCGACCCGGGCCGGATCAGGCGCGGAGAAGAGAGGATCGATACGGACCGTGCCGGTAAAGTACTCCGCGGGTCCCTTGCCCGACGGCTGCGCGCCGCTTCGTGTGATCTGCATCGTGCTACTCCTTGCTGAAGGTGAAGCATTCGGCGCCTGTGCAGCGGCGGCCCCGATCGTCGCACGAGCAGCAATTCCACCTGTGCCGGCCAACATGCGCCTTCGCGTGATCATGATCTGCTCTCCTGTGAGCGGCCGTCCGGAACGGCCGCCGTTGATCGACGACCGCTCGCTGCCCGGCGCTGCCCTACTTCGCCCGCGCCTCGAAAACGCCCTTCGCGACCGTCATGGCCGAGAACGCGTTCGGCCATCCCGCGTAGAACGCGGCGTGCGAGATGACCTCGCCGGCCTCGGCGCGGGTCAGGCCATTGTCCATCCCCAGCGCGACGTGAGAGGTCAGCTGCGCCGCTTGGCCGTTGGCGATGAGCGAGCTGATGGTGACGAGGCTGCGGTCGCGCGGCGCGAGATCGGGTCGCAGCCACAGATCCTTGAACAGGAAGTTCGTGGTGTCGTTCACCAGCCCCGGCGATGTTGTGCCGAAGCTGTCGCCGACGAACTTCGCCCTTGCCGCTTCCCGAGCCTCGTTCAACGGAAGAGGCGTGGGCACAGCCGTCGGCAGTTGGTCGAGGCCGACCCCGCGACGGGCGAACGCCTCCCGGACGTGAGGGGCGGCTGCATTCGCGCTCGACCAGCCCGCGTAGAACGCGAGGTGGGTGACGATCTCGGAAATCTCGGCCGGCTTGACGCCACCGTCGAGCGCGAGGTCGACATAGAACGGCAACTCGGCGGTGTGACCGCGCGCGATCAGGATCGAGAGCGTCACGATGCTGCGGTCGCGGGCTGACAGGTCGGGACGCTTCCAGACCTCGCCCAAGAGACCTTCATCCGTCTGCTGCGCGAGGGCGGGCGAGACGGCCCGCAGGTCACCCAACACAGGGACCGGCGGGTTGGTCCGCCCGGCCTGACCTTGGGCGGCAGCAGGAACGAGGAGTCCGAAGGATAAGAGTATCGTCGTCGCAAATCTCATGAAGGTCTCCTCCCGTCTTCGGGACCAGGCGATAGGTCAGCGCGCGGTGAAGCTGCGGTCGACGGGTAAGCCGACGCCGATCACCCAGATCGCGCCCAGGCTGCACAGCAACGGCACGGCCGCTAAAGCGACCAGCCGCCATCGACTACGATTGACGCGCCGGTCACGAATCCGCCGAGGCCGGAGCACATCCACAGAACGGCCTCGGCGATCTCCTCTGGCTTCCCCAAGCGTCCAACCGGCTCCAGGTCGATCGCTTTCTGGATGTCGCCACCGGTGAAGCGGTCCATCATTGGTGTCGCGATGTTGCCGGGCAGGACACAGTTCACGCGGATGTTCTGCTTGGCATAATCGAGCGCGGCGGACGTCGTCATGCCGATCATCCCGTGCTTAGACGCGGCATAGCACGCTCCGCCGGCGACGCCGCGGATGCCGGCACCAGACGAGGTGTTCACCACCACACCGCCGCCCTGGCGCACCATCTGCGCGATTTCGTGCTTCATGCAGAGGAAGGTGCCGCGCAGATTGATGTTGAGGATGCGGTCCCACTCCTCAAGGCCGATCTCATGAAGCGGCGCGGCCTTGTTCTCCACGCCAGCGTTGTTGAACGCGCAGTCGATGCGGCCGAAGGTTTCCACGGCTTGTGCGACCGCGGCCTCGACCTCTTTCGGCTTCGACACGTCGCACGCGATCGCCAGTACCTCACCACCAGCGACCTTCACGGCCGCTTCGGTTTCTCTCAGAGCCTCAGCCGTGCGATCGAGGATGGCGACGCGCGCACCTTCCGCAGCGAAGGCCACCGCCGTCGCGCGACCGATCCCGCTAGCCGCGCCGGTGATGAATGCAACCTTGCCGGTGAAGCGATCGGGCCTCGCCATGATAACTCTCCTTGTCTGATAAGCTGCGCTGAGCGCAGCTAGGCACCACGCACTGCGACGCAGGCCTGCGTTACGCGAGGTGCTGGTTGAAGAACGACTGGAGCTTGTCGAACGGGATCACGTCCACGCGGTCGTACAGATCGACGTGGTTGGCGCCCGGGATGATCATGAGCTCCTTGGGCTCCGCCGCGGCGGCGTAGGCGGTCTCGCTGAAGTAGCGCGAGTGGGCCTTCTCGCCGTGGATGAACAGGACCGGGCGGGGCGAGATCTCCTTGACGTAGGTCAGGATGGGCATGTTCATGAACGACAGCGGCGTCGTCATCGTCCAAGAATTGCCCGAGTTGACAGCCCTCGGATGGTAGCCACGGGGCGTCCTGTAATAGGCGTGGTAGTCGACCATGAACTGCGCCTCGCCGCCGCGCAGGTCGTTGTAGGCCGGCTGGTAGGCTGCGGTTCCCTTCTCCGCATCCGCCCAACGCTGGCGGCTCAGCTGCTCCAACGCCTTCGTGCGCTGTTCGCGCGTCACGCTGTCGTTGTAGCCCTTCGACATGACCCGGGTCATGTCGTACATGGTGCTGGCCACAACGGCCTTGACGCGCTTGTCCACGGCGACGGCGTTCAAGGCCATGCCGCCCCAGCCGCAGATGCCGATGACGCCGATCCGCTCGCGGTCGACGGACGGATGCAGGCCGAGATAGTCGACGGCGGCGCTGAAGTCCTCGGTGTTGATGTCCGGCGAGGCCACGTTGCGCGGCTCGCCCCCGCTTTCCCCGGTGTAGGACCCGTCGAACGCCACAGCGACGAAGCCGCGCTCCGCCATGGCCTGCGCGTAGAGACCCGACGACTGCTCCTTCACCGCACCGAACGGGCCGCCCACGGCAAGCGCCGGCAGGCGCCCGCCGGCGCGATCCTCTGGCACGTACAGGTCGCCCGCCAGCGTGATCCCGTAGCGGTTCTTGAAGGTGACCTTCTGATGATCGACCTTCTCGCTCCTCGGGAAGGTCTTGTCCCAGGTGGAAGCGCCCTGCGCGAAGGCCTGCGGACCGACCGCGGGGATCGCGCCCATGGCGGCGATGGCGCCCGCCCCCATCATGAGGTTGCGGCGGTTAGTGTCAATGCTGCCAACAGCGGCTCCGTTCTGCCGTTCGACCTGCTTCGTCATTGCTCTGATCCTTACTGTACTGTTTTCGTCCTCAGCTTCGCTCGCTGTCGCAGGTGAGCTGAACGTCATGGGCGGAAGATAGCGGCGATCAATCAGCTTGATTAGCGGGGGCAATTCGCTTGCATCTATCGACCAGCGGCATAAATCTCGGCGCCCACGACGGGAGGCGCCGGTGGCGAAAGCGGACTTCAACGACCTGCTGTGGTTTCTCGTCGTCGCGAACGAGCGCAGCTTCACGAAAGCCGCCGCCAAGCTCGGGGTCGCGCAGTCGACGCTCAGCCACACCATCAAGCGTCTTGAGGAGCGCATGGGCCTGAGGCTCCTGACGCGCACGACGCGGAACGTGGCGCCGACCGAAGCCGGGGAGCGCTTGAGGCAATCTCTTGGCCCGCGCATCGCCGAGATCGAGGCCGACATCGCGGCCCTGATGACCTTCCGCGACAAGCCGTCCGGAACCGTCCGCATCACGCTCTCGGACCACGCGCTGGAGGGTATCGCCTGGCCGAAGCTCAGGCCGGTTCTCGTCGACTACCCCGACATCAAGGTCGAGCTCAGCCGCGACAACGGTCTTCGCAATATCGTCGAGGACGGCTTCGACGCCGGCGTCCGGCTAGGCGAGAGCGTCGAGAAGGACATGGTGGCGGTCCGGATCGGCCCGGACTGGGGGCTGGTGGCCGTCGCCTCGCCTGCCTACTTCGCGGCGAATCCGATCCCGGAGCACCCGCAGGATCTGCTGACGCATACCTGCATCAACATGCGCCAGACCAGGGGCGGCGGCCTCTATGCCTGGGAGTTCGAGAGGAACGGGCAGGAGCTTCGCGTCCGGGTCGACGGTCAACTGACCTTCAACACCTCCTTCGCCCAGGTCGAGGCAGCGGTCGCCGGCTACGGCATTGCCTACGTGCCCGAGGATCTCGTGGAGCGGCACGTCGCGGAGGGCCGCCTGCGCGCTGTACTCGGCGAATGGTCGCCGAGGTTCGCGGGCTATCACCTCTACTATCCGAGCCGGCGCCAAAGCTCTCCGGCGTTCAACGTGATCGTCGACGCCCTCCGGCACCGACAGGTTTGACGCGGGGCGCACGGAGCGTGGACCATCGCTGGACGTGGTGCTCCCGCCCGGTTCCGCCCGTTCCCGCCTCTCCGCCCGGAGTTGCCCGAGAGCATCTTGCTGTCGCTGCGGGCTGGCGCCTCAGTCTCGTCGGCAACGGACAGGGTGAGTGCGATGGCAAGGCAGGTGGCCTTGACGGAGCGGTTCGCCAAGGGCGCGACGGCCGAGGGCAGGAAGAGCCCCATCTGCTAAGACGACGAGGTGATCGGCTTCGGGCTGCAGGTCCGCGACAACGGCCGCAAGTCATTCACTTCGGCGACGCCTTTGAACGTCCGCTTCGACCTTGTAACCACCCGAAAGCCGCCGGGCCGCTTCCGGCCAGAATCGGTCATTCGAAGAGCGAGCCGTTCCCCTTGCCTGCCCAGGCTCGGTAGCCAAGCATTCTCGGCACTTCAGGCCAGTCCGTTGCTCATCGGCACGAGACGAGCATCTGTCCCCCAGTCCTGCGCCCTGTGCGTGGGACACTGGGACAGGGGATCTCTGCCCCACATAAACGGCAGCATGTCCCTCGAACACCGAGGGAGAGGGCACTTGTGTCGAACCCAGAAGATGCCATCGAGGTGCATCGGCTCCCCTCGGCCGACGGTGCGTCGTTGAGAGCATGGATGAGAGTCCGAAGAGGCGATGGGGCGAGCGCTCAGGAGGACCGAGCTGAAGTGGCGTCAGACCTTCGAAGCCCTTCGCGCTCGGCTGCGGCATCCAGCGTCCGACTGGGGTCGCACTAAACTAGGCGAGAATGGGAAGAAGCGCCTCAGGACACGTCGCTGCCGAGGGGGACTGGCAGCGCGAGCGTCTTTGCCCCGGCGTCCAGCTGAGGGTACGGCCAGTGCGTGGGCGTGACGATCGAACCCTCGTCCTCGCGCCGTACAACGCTGTCGCGGTTACGAGTTGCGCCGGGCAGTGGGGAAGAACGTAGGGAACATGCATCGCATCGGCGAGAAAAGCCCCGCGGCGCAAGACCTTATAGCGTTTAGATGGCGGAGACGGAGGGATTCGAACCCTCGAGGCCCCTTTCGAGGCCTGCTCATTTAGCAAACGAGTGCCTTCAGCCGCTCGGCCACGTCTCCGGTGCTCCTCTCCTAGGGGGATGAGGAGGTCGGGTCAATATCGGAGCGGGCCGGGCGGAGGGCCAGATCGGCGGGGGCGTTCGGGCTGAGTGACCGGCGTCCGCGCACACTCTCGAGACGCCGGCGCTCGACGTGCTTGGCAATCCGCAGGTGCCGCGAGATGGCGTAGTTCATGGCGGTGAGAAAACCATAGGTGCCACGCACGAGGTGGCGGCGGCCGATATAGGCCTTGAGGAAAGCAGCCGGAAACTCGACGAAGACGCGCCAAGTGGGAATCGACACGCCGCGCAGGTCGAGATCATGCGCCTGCTGGTCGGAATAGCGGTTGAGCTTGTCGATCTGGTCGCCCAGCGACCGCACCGAGAAATGGTGGATGACGCCCTTCAGCCGCCCGACCCGGGCCCCGGGCTCGAGGTCGACCCGGTCGTGGACGAGGGAGGGCGAGTAGCGGCCGTGGCTCAGCCGATAGAGTCGCACGGGCCAGAGCGTGTAGGCCCAGGGATGCGGCTTCTCCTCACCGGGAAAGATCTCCGCGATGCCGAGCTTGTAAGCGTCGCGGTCGGGCTCGCCGGCGGCGAAGAGGCGCCGGATCTCCGCCTTGAGCCCCGGCGGGATGACCTCGTCGGCGTCGACGTTGAGCACCCAAGGGTGGCGGCACTGTTCCTCGGCGAAGCGCTTCTGCGGCCCGTAGCCCGGCCAGTCATGATGGATCACGCGGGCGCCTAAGCGCGCGGCAACATCCTGCGTGCCGTCGGTCGAGCCGGAATCCACGAGGACGACGTCGTCCGAGATGTCGCGGATCGCCCGGATCGTCTCGCCGATCCGATCGGCCTCGTTGCGGGCGATGATGAAAACGCTGAGCGGGAGGACGGCGGTCATCGCGGGCCGCCCATCCGGGGCCTCAGGCGGAGAAAGATGGTGCCCAGGGGCGGAATCGAACCACCGACACTGCGATTTTCAGTCGCATGCTCTACCAACTGAGCTACCTGGGCGCCGGCCCGTCCACGGCCCTCGAGGAGCCGCGTCGCGGTCGGAGCCGGGTGTATAGTGGCGCGCGGCGCGCCTGTCCAGCGCCCTGGCGCGGCAAATTATCTCTCGCGTTCCTCGTCGTCCGACGGCTCCTCGGGCTCGTCGGCGACCGGGATCACGTAGCGGCCCGACAGCCAGCGCTGGAGGTCCACGTCGGCGCAGCGCTTGGAGCAGAACGGCCGAGCGGCGGGATTCGTCGGCTTGCCGCAGATCGGGCAGCCCCCGCCCGCGACCGTCTCACCGTTGTCGTTCGCGCCGGTCACCGCCGCCTCACGCCGCGTTGAGCCAGGTGAAGCGCACGGGAAAGCCCTCGCCGTCGAGGAGCGACACCGTCTCGTAGAGCGGCAGGCCGACCACGTTCGGATAGGAACCGACGAGCTTGACCACGAAGGTGCCGGCGAGCCCCTGGATCGCGTAGCCGCCCGCCTTACCGCGCCATTCGCCGGAGGCGAGATAGCGCTCGACGTCCTCGCGGGAGAGGCGCTTAAAGCGCACCCGGGTCTCGACGAGGCGCTCGCGCACGGCGTCCCGGGGCGTCACGAGGCAGACCGCCGTGTAGACGCGGTGCGTGCGGCCGGAGAGGAGCCTGAGGCAAGCGGCGGCTTCGTCCACCACCTCGGCCTTCGGCAGCACGCGGCGCCCGACCGCGACGACGGTGTCAGCGGAAAGGATGTAGGCCTCCCGCACCTCCTCGCGGGTGCGCGCCGTGCGGCGGGCAACCTCCGCCTTGGCGCGGGCGACCCGGCGTGCCAGCTCGCGGGGCGTCTCGCCCTTGAGCGGCGTCTCGTCGATGTCGGCGGGAAGAAGCGCGTCCGGTTCGAGCCCGGCCTGCTGCAGCAAAGCGAGGCGGCGCGGCGAGGCCGAGGCCAGGACAAGTCTCGGGCGCCAGTCAGGCGACGCGGAATCGATCGAGGACGCCAAGCACCGCTCCGTGGATGAAATTCGTCGCGCCTGAGATAAACCCTGGCGACGGCCCATGCGAGAGGTATTCTGGGCGAGACCCGACGCGGGCCGGACCCGAACCAAGGATCACCCCATGAGCGCCCGCGCCTTTTCGCAATCCTGGTCCCGCGCCGTCGTCGAGGCGCAGGAATCCGCCGCGCATTGCGGCGTTACCATCGCGGCCCGGCTGCCCCTGTTTTTCGGCTGCCTCGTCGCGCCGTCGGGCGCCGCGCTGGCGGAATGGAATCGGGCCTGCGCGGAGAAGGTCGCGGCGGCCTTCGAGGGCGCGGCCGCGGGGGCGGCCGAGTGGCAGGCGACGATGATCCGCTCCGCCTTCCGCCCCCCGACGCCGGCCGGCCTGGCGGACGACATGCTGCGCGTCATGACCAAGGCGGCGCACCCGACCCGGCGGCGCGCGAAGGCGAATGCCGGCCGCCTCTCCGCCAAGCGCCGCAAAGGGGCTTGACGGACCGCGCCGTCAAGGCAGATCGGGAGCGCTCCCCTCGGCCGGACTTGGCGCAGCCGGGCCGCCCGCCCGCTCCAGCGCCCGGTAGCGGGCGATCGTGAACGGGATCGCGGCGAGGTAGACGACGCTGATGCCCGCGAGCATGGCGAAGGGGAAGCTCACGAGAAGGCCGAAGAAGGCCGCGGTGATCACGAAGATCGGCAGCACCCAATGGCGCGGCACCCGCTTGCCCATGGTCTTGCCGGAATAGGTCGGCAGGGTCGAGACCACGAGAAGGGCGATCACCACCACGTAGACGAGGGTGAGCGGCGCCGTCGCGGAGCCTTTGGGCACGTCGAGAAAGTGCAGGTAGAGCGGCAGCAGCACGGTCATGGCGCCCGCAGGCGCCGGCACGCCGACGAAGAAGTCCTTCTTCCATTCCGGCCGGTTCGGATCGTCGAGCATCACGTTGAAGCGCGCGAGGCGGAGCGACATCGCGATGGCGAAGACAAGCGCCGCGATCCAGCCGAGCGAGCGCAGGTCGTGCAGCACGAAGCTGTAGAGGAGGAGCGCCGGGGCGACGCCGAAGTTCAGGAAGTCGGACAGCGAGTCGAGTTCGGCTCCGAAGCGCGACGTGCCTTTGAGCAGCCGCGCCACCCGGCCGTCGACCCCGTCGAGTACCGCAGCGACCACGATGGCGAGCACCGCCGGCTCGAAGCGCCCCTCGTAAGCGAGGCGGATCGCCGTGAGCCCGAGGCACAAGGCCATCAAAGTGATGAGGTTCGGCGCGATGACGCGAAACGGCACCGGCTTGAATAGGCGCCGGCGCGGCTCGAGCGGATCAGGGGCGAAGGGCGGGAAGAGCTCGCTCATCGGGGGTCCTCCGCCGGGGTTCATTGGCGCCGGTACTGGCGCGGGGGCTCGTTGGCCTTGAGGTCGGCGAGCACCGTCTCGCCCGCCACCGCCGTCTGGCCGACGCCGACGAGGATCTGGGTGGTGATCGGCAGGTAGACGTCGACGCGCGAACCGAAGCGGATGAGGCCGAAGCGCTCGCCGGTGCCGATCGTGTCGCCCTCGCGCACGAAGCCGACGATGCGACGCGCCACGAGGCCTGCGATCTGGACCACCCCGACGAGGGTGCCGCCGCTCTCGATCACCATCGCCGAGCGCTCGTTGTCCTCGCTCGCCTTGTCGAGCTCGGCGTTGAGGAAGAGCCCAGGGGTGTAGACGATCTTGGCGATGCGCCCGGTGACGGGCGCGCGGTTCACGTGACAATCGAAGACGTTCATGAAGACCGAGACCCGCGCCATCGGCTCAGGCGGCAGCCCGGTCTCGGGCGGCGGCACGGCGGTGGTGATGAGGTTCACACGCCCGTCGGCCGGCGAGACGACGAGACCGTCGCGGATCGGCGTCGTGCGCTCGGGGTCGCGGAAGAAGTAGCAGATCCACAGCGTGATGATCGCCAGGATCCAGCCCAGGGGCTCGACCCACTGCCCGAGCAGCAGCGCCGCGATGGCGGCGATGATGATGAACGGGTAGCCCTCCTTGTGGATGGGCGTCATCAGGCGGCGGATGGATTCGAGGATGTCGGTCATGGCCCGTGACTTAGCGCAGGTGGCGCAAGGGTGAAACAGGAGGGATTGAGAAGGTTGAGCGCCTATCGGCGCGAGACGTTGTGCTGGATCCCCTTCCCCTCCGGCGGACAAGCCGCCTCCGGCCGGGGATGACAGTGGGGGTTCTTCTGAGCCGTGTCCGCTGTCATCCCCGGCCGGAGCCCGACAGGGCGCAGGGGAAGGGGATCCAGCACAGCATCTCGTCGCGAAGCGACGCCGCGTTTCGCTACACCCCCACGCTCACCCGGTGCGACGGCGCCGTCTCTGCGGCCTGTGCGCGCTGCAAGGTCTCGCGCGCGGCGTCCGCCTCGCGCTGGCGGTTCCACATCGCGGCGTAGACGCCCCCTTGCGACAAAAGCCCCGTATGCGTGCCGCGCTCGACCACGACGCCCTGATCGAGGACGATGATCTCGTCGGCGCCGATCACGGTCGAGAGGCGGTGGGCGATGACAAGCGTCGTGCGGCCGCGGCTGACGCGGTCCAGGGCGTCCTGGATCTCCTTCTCGGTGAAGGTGTCGAGCGCTGAAGTAGCCTCGTCGAGAACGAGGATCGGCGGACCTTTGAGGATCGTGCGGGCGATGGCGACGCGCTGCTTCTCGCCGCCCGACAGTTTCAGGCCGCGCTCGCCGACCGGCGTGTCGTAGCCCTCGGGCAGCACTTCGATGAAGCGGTCGATCTGGGCGAGGCGCGCCGCTTCCCGCATCTCCGAGTCGGAGGCGTCCCAGCGACCGTACTGGACGTTGTAGCCGAGAGTGTCGTTGAAGAGCACGGTGTCCTGCGGGACCATGCCGATGGCCGCGCGCAAGCTCCCCTGCGTGACCTCGCGGATGTCCTGCCCATCGATCAGGATGCGCCCGCTCGTCGGCTCATAGAAACGAAAGAGCAGGCGCGAGATCGTCGACTTGCCGGCGCCGGAGGGTCCGACGATCGCCACCGTCTTGCCGGCCGGCACCTCGAAGCTGACGCCTTTCAGGATGGTCCGCTCCGGGATGTAGCTGAAGTGAACGTCCTCGAAGCGCACCGTGCCCTCGCGCACCGTGAGCGGCTCGGCGCCGGGCCGGTCCTCGATCTCCGGGTTGCGCTCCAGGATGCGGAACATGTCGTCGATGTCGATGAGCGCCTGTTTGATCTCGCGGTAAAGCATCCCCATGAAGTTCAAGGGGATGTAGAGCTGCACCAGCATCGCGTTGACGAGAACGAAGCTGCCGATGGAGGTTCGCCCCGCCGTGATGTCGCGCACGGCGAGGATCATTACGATCGTCATGCCGGCGGTAAAGATCGCCGCCTGACCGGCGTTGAGCACGGCGAGCGAGGTGTAGGTTTCCGTCGAGGCGCGCTCGTAGCGGGCCATGGAGCGGTCGTAGCGCTCGGTCTCGCGCCGCTCGGCGCCGAAATACTTCACGGTCTCATAGTTGAGGAGCGAGTCGACGGCCTTCGTGTTCGCGTCGGTGTCGGACTCGTTCATCCGTTTGCGGATCGAGATCCGCCACTCCGTCGCCTTGTAGGTGTAGGCGAGGTAGACCGCGACCATCGCCAGCACCACGACGGAGTAGAGCCAGTCGAACTGGTAGGCGAGGATGCCGAGCACCAGGGCGAACTCGATGATGGTCGGGATGAGCTGCAGGACGAAGAGGCGCGAGAGCTCCTCGATGCCGTTGCGGCCGCGCTCCAACACGCGGGTGAGGCCGCCCGTCTTGCGCTCGAGGTGAAAGCGCAGCGAGAGGCGGTGCATATGCTCGAAGGTCTGGAGCGCGAGCCGGCGCACGGCGTTCATCGCGACCTTGGCGAAGAGGCCGTCGCGCGCCTGCGTCAGGAGCGCCATCAGGATGCGCGTCGTACCGTAGAGGACCGTCAGCAGGATCGGCGCCCGCCACAGCCAGGAGCCGGCCGTCGCCCGCTCCTCGGCGCCGGCGCCCGGGCTCGTGATGGCCACGAGGGCGTCCGTCGCCCACTTGAACGTGAAGGGCGTGACGACGGTGACGAGCTTGGCGAGGAGAAGCAGGCCGAAGGCCAGGAAGACGCGTCTGAGAAGGTCAGGCCGGCCCTGCGGCCAAAGATAGGGCCAGAGCTTGCGGAAGGTTTGAACGAAGCCGGGACTCTCGGCGGCGGAGGCGGCCGCTGCCGGGACTGGGGGAACAGAGGCCATTCACGGGGATCCGGTGAGGAGTTGCGCCGCATATAGGCGCTTTCCCCGATCCCCGCATCCCGAAGAGAGGATTGTTCTCAGTTCGGCCCGGAACCCGGCAGGACGAAGACTTGGCCCGGATAGATGCGCTTCGGATCGCGGATCTGCTGCTGGTTCGCGGTGTAGATCGCCGTGTAGCGCATGCCCCGCCCGTAGGTGCGCCGGCTGATCTGCCACAGGCTGTCGCCGCGGGCGACGATGGCGGTGACCACTTCCGGCACCACGACCACGGCGCGCTCAAGGCTCGGACCCAGCGACGGCATCGTTGCAGGCCCGCCGGCCGCGGCGACCTGGGTGCCTGCCGCGGTTCCGGCCGGCGCCGGGGCGGCCCGGGTCGAGGGAATGGAAGCGGCCTGGCTCGACGCGTCCTGGACGGATAAGCCCGGCGCGGGCGCGGCTTGAACCACGGGCGTCGCGTTCACGACAGGCGGCGAGGCCGCGGGCCGGGACGGGGTGGGAGCGGCGGCCGGTGCCGGAGCGGGGCTCTCAGCCACGCGGCGCGGAGCGACCGGCGTGGGCTGGCGCTCGGCGAGCGTGCGCGCCGCGTCCGGAACGGCCGGGGGCACCGGCAGGGCCACGGTCGCGGGCATGGTGAAAGGCACCTCGGCGCGGGAGCGCACGGCACCCGAGACCGGGTCGACCTCGTCGAGGCGGATGCGGTACTCGCCGGGCCGAATGCCCTTCTGAATGACGAAGCTCACCGATCCGTCGGCGCCGACAGAACCGGGCGCGACGAGGGTCTCGTTGAGGTAGAGGCGGATCGAGGCGCCCGGCGCGGCGCGCCCGGTCACGTCGAGGCGGCCCTCGTCGGCCTCGACCGTCGACACCTTGACCGAGGGTCGCGGCGCGGGCGCCTGCGGGGCGGCCGCGACGGACGGCGCGGGCTCGCCGCTCTCCGGTGTCGAGAGGACGACGGTGGGCTTGTCCGGCGAGGTCATGGCAACGAGGGGGCGCTTCTTGCGGCCGGGATCGACCACGACCGCGACCGCCTCGCGGGACTGCGCCCGCGTGCCGTCCGGCGCGATCGTGCGCAGCGCGATCTCGTGCGAGCCCGGGGGCAGCGGCGGCGGCACGAGGGCAAAGAGCCCGGACGTGTCGGCGACGACCCGGGCGAAGGTCTCGCCGTTGCGCACCATCTCGACCGTCGCGCCCGCGGCGCCGCGCCCGGCGATGACGCTCTCGCCCGTGGGTTCGACGCGGACGATGTCGAAGGCGGGCGCCGGCGCGGCGGATACTGGCGCGGCAGCGGCTTTGGTGTCCGTCTTCGCAGCGTCGGGAGCCCGGGCCTCGACACTCGGGCTTTGGGCAGCCGTCGTCGGCGCCGAGGGAGAAACTTCAGCCGACGGGGCCGGTTGAGATGAGACAGCTGCCGGGGGCGAAGCGGTACCGCTCGGCGAGGCCGGGGCAGGCGCGTCGCCCTGCCAAACTGGCGCCGGTGTTCCTGTGCCTGGCGACTGCAGCGCGGCCATGTCCGGCGCGGCGGCCGGCGATGGTGGCTTTGATCGCGTGAGATCGAAGCCGAGAACCAACACGATGGCGCCGAGCATCAGCCCCAGTGCGGCGAGGCCCAAGGCCCCGAGACGCTGCCCGCTCATGGTCTTCCCCTTGCCGTTTCCGGCACTTCCACGACTTTAAGCCGTTTATCTTCGGACAATCCAGAACGATAAGGGTCGCAGTGCTCCACTCATCACTTCGGGACGCCGAGCCTTCGGCGCGAACCATGGCGAACTTGAGAACGATCTGTGTCTATTGCGGCTCCGGTCACGGCGGCGATCCGGCCTTCGCGCAGGCTGCGACCGGGCTCGGCCGAGCCATGGCGGAAGCCGGGATCGGGCTCGTTTACGGCGGCGGCAATGTCGGGCTCATGGGCCTGACGGCCCGGGCCGTTCTTGACCACGGCGGCCACGTCACGGGCATCATCCCGGACTTCCTGAAGTCCCGGGAGCGCATGCTCGACGACGTCCAGGAGACGATCGTCGTGCCCGACATGCACACGCGCAAGCGCCTGATGTTCGAGCGTGCCGACGCCTTCGTGGCGCTGCCCGGCGGCATCGGAACGCTGGAGGAACTGGTCGAGCAGATGACCTGGGCTCAGCTTGGCCGGCACACCAAGCCGATCCTGATGCTGAGCGTCAGCGGCTTCTGGAAGCCGCTCCTCGTTCTGCTCGCCCATATGCGCGAGAGCGGCTTCATCCGCCCGGGGCTGGAGCTGAATTACCTGGTCGCCGAGCGGGTCGAGGAGGTCTTGCCGGCCCTGACCCAGGCGATGCGCCACGCGCCGCGCCCGGCCGCTCCCCTGACGGGCGAGGTGATCGAGGAGCGGTTCTGAGCCCTACTCGGCGGGCTGCGCCGCCGCTTCCCGGGCCCGCTTCTTCTCGACGTAGGCCACGCAGAGAATCGAGGCTTCGTAGAGGAGAAGCGTCGGCACCGCGAGGGCGAACTGGCTGATGACGTCGGGGGGCGTCAGGATCGCGGCGGCGACGAAGACGATGACGATCGCGTAGCGCCGGCGCTCCTTCAGGAACTTCGCGTCAATGATCCCCGCCCGCGCGAGCAGGGTGAGGATCACCGGCAGCTGGAAGCAGATGCCGAAGGCGAAGATCAGCGTGATGATGAGGGAGAGGTACTCGTTGACCTTCGGCAGGAACTGGATGGTCGGGTCATCCCCCATGCCGAACTGCTGCATGCTGACGGAAAAGCGCATCAGCAGAGGCATGGCGATGAAGTAGACCACCATCGCGCCGAGGAGGAACAAGAGCGGCGTGGCGACGAGGAAGGGCAGGAAGGCCTGACGTTCGTTCTTGTAGAGGCCCGGCGCCACGAACTTGTAGATCTGCGTCGCGATCACCGGGAAGGCGAAGAATCCGGCTCCGAAGACGGCCACCTGGATCTGGGTGAACAGGAACTCGAGCGCGTGAGTATAGACCATGCGCGCGTTGTCGGGGTTGCCGACGGCCCAGACGTAGGGCTGCACGAGAACGTTGTAGATGTGCTTGGCCGCAGCGAAGCACAGGAAAAACATGACGATGAAGGCGACGAGCGCCTTGATCAGGCGCGAGCGCAGCTCGATCAGGTGCTCGATGAGCGGCGCACGCGACGCTTCGATCTCGTCGTCGGCCACGCTCATGAGGTCTGGTCGCTAGGGCTCTTCGTTGCCTCGGGCTTGCGCGCCGCCTGCTCCACGCTGCTCGCCACCGAGTGCGCCGGATCGACGATCGGCGGCACCGAGGGCAAGGGCAGCGCGATGGAGGGCTCGACGGGCACAGGGCTCGCCGCCTCGCCGCGCCCCTGGGCCGTGGCGGTGGCAAGCGCCTCGGTCGGGCTCGGATCGACGGGGGAGGCGCTCGGAGGATCGGCGGTCACAGGCTTCTCCACGGCCCCTTTCAGCTCGTCGCGCACGGTCTGGATGGGGTTGAAGGTCGGGGTCGCGCTCGCCACGGAGTGGTTGAGATCCTGCATCTGGCGGCGCACGTCGTCGAGCTCCGCCTCACGCATCGCGTCGTTGAACTGGCCCTGGAACTCGCCCGCCATGCGCCGCACCTTGGCGGTCATCTGGCCGACCGTGCGCAGCGCCTTGGGCAAGTCCTTGGGGCCGATGACGATGAGGGCGACGGCGCCGATCACCATCACCTCGCCCCAGCTCATGTCCAGCATCGCGCTGCCTCGATGTCCGGCTCAAGCCCTGACAGGCCCTGAGCCGCCGCGGAACCCTTCGGGCCGAAGCTTAAGAAGGACGGGCCTTCAGCCCGCCTTGCGCTCGCCCACGACGGCGCCGGGCGGCGCCGAGGCGGACGGCTGGTGCTCGAGGTTGCGCACCGGCTCGGTCGTCGGCGTCACCGGAGTCGTGGTCGTCGCGGCGGGCGCGTCCTCGTCGGCCATGCCCTTCTTGAAGGCCTTGATGCCCTTGGCGACGTCGCCCATCATCTCCGAGATCTTGCCGCGGCCGAACAGCAGCATCACGATCAGGCCGACGACGATCCAGTGCCAGATACTCGCGCCACCCATGGCGTACCTCCTGCGCCGCCGTCAGTGGGGCGCGGTCTTGTGGGTCAACTCGCGGCCAACCTAGATATCGGCCGTGGCGAAAACAAGAACTTCGTCACGGTCGAGGTCGATGCCCACATCCTGTCCGGGCGCGGCGCGCACGCCGTCGCGCTGACGCGCGTGCAAGGGCCGCTCGAGTCCCTGCACCGCGATCTGGACGAGATCGACCTCGCCGAGGAAGCGCCGCGACAGCACCCGCCCGGGCAGGCAGAAGCCGGCGGGCCGCAGCCTCAAACCCTGCGGGCGGATGCAGACGATCGCTCCCGCCCCGTCGGCGAGGCCCGGCGCGGGAAAACGGCCGACCGGCGTCTCGACGTAGCCCCCGGCGACCGTGCCCTCGACCTCGTTGAAGTCGCAGAAGAAGCGCGCCGCGAAGAGGTCGCGTGGCTGTCGGTAGATGTCCTCTGCCCTCCCCTGCTGGACGATCCGCCCCCCGCGCATGAGCACGATCCGGTCGGCGATCAGCATCGCCTCCTCGGGATCGTGGGTGACGACGATGGTCGTGGCCCCGGTCTCGCGCAGGATGGCCACCGTCTCCTCGCGCACGGCGTCCCGCATGCGGCGATCGAGATTCGAGAAGGGCTCGTCCATGAGGAGGACGCCGGGCCGGGGCGCGATGGAGCGGGCGAGCGCCACGCGCTGCTGCTCGCCGCCCGAGAGCATGTGCGGGTAGTCCCCCGCGGCGCGCTCGAGGCCGACCCGGGACAGGGCGCGTCGGGCCGCGACCGCGGCGTCCCGCGGGCTCAGGGCCCGCAGGCCGAAGGTGACGTTCTCCAGGACCGAGAGGTGGGGAAAGAGCGCGTAATCCTGAAACATCAGGCCGACGCCCCGCTCCTCCGGCGGCACCGCGCCGCGAGGGCCTGTGACCTCCCGTCCGTCGAGGAGGACGCGCCCCGACACCGGCGCTTCCACACCCGCCGCGACCCTCAGGAGCGTCGTCTTGCCGCAACCGGAATGGCCCAGCAAGCAGACGAGTTCGCCCGCCCCGACGGTCAAAGAGACCCCGTCGAGCGCCCGCGTCTCGCCGAAGGCCTGGACGATCGCGTCGAAGCTGAGTTCGGCGGGGATGGCGGCGCCCGCCGTCCCGCGCTGCCCGAAGCGCGGGAAGCGAAACCGCTCCCTCGCGCGGCCGCTCTCGCTCATCCTTAAGCCCCGCCCTCCCCCGCCTCGATCTCGAGCGGCGCGAAGAGGTCGTCGTCGAGGGGCGCCTCGTCCTCCCGCAGCGCGAGGTCGTCGGAGGGGATCGGCACGGAGAGCTCCTGGGGCACGCGGCCTTCCAGGAGGCCCGCACCTTTCAGCTCGTCGAGGCCGGGCAGGTCGCCCACGGCGTCGAGCCCGAAATGATCGAGGAAAGTGGGCGTCGTGCCGTAGGTGACCGGCCGTCCCGGCGCGCGCCGACGGCCACGCAGGCGGATCCAGCCGGTTTCGAGCAGGGTGTCGAGGGTGCCTTTCGAGGTCGCGACGCCGCGGATCTCCTCGATCTCCGCCCGGGTAACGGGCTGGTGGTAGGCGATGATCGCGAGCGTCTCCATGGCGGCGCGGGAGAGGCGGCGCGGCTCGACGGCGTCGCGGGCGAGCACGTAGGCGAGATCGCTCGCCGTGCGGAAGGCCCAGCGGCCCGCCACGCGCACGAGATTGACGCCGCGGCCGGCATAGGTCGCCCGGAGGTCGGCGAGCACCGCCGCGACGTCGGCGCCTTGAGGCAGCCGTGCAGCGATCTCGTCGGCGCTCATCGGGGCGGGCGCGGCGAACAGGATGGCTTCAGCGACGCGCACGGCTTCCGCGCGGTCCGGCAGGCCGGGCGCTTCGTCCGTCCGAGTGAGAATGGCGAGATGGCCGCGCTTCATCGCGGCGCCTCCGCGGCCGGACTGCGCGCGTAGAGCGGCGCGAAAGGCGCGTCCTGGCGCAGGAGGAGCTGCCCCTCGCGCACCATCTCGAGGCTCGCCGAGAGCGCGGAGGCCAGCACGGTCGCGCGCTGCTCGGGCCTTGCCACGTAGGCGGCGAGATAGGCGTCGAGGGCCGTCCAATCACCGGCCGTGCCGATCAGGCGTTCCAGCGCTTCGCGCGCCTCCGCGAGGGACCAGACCCGCCGCTTCTGCAGCGTGACCCGCGCGTTGAACTGATGCTGCCGCTGACGGGCATAGGCGCTGAGCAGATCGAACAGGCTCGCCTCCCAGAGCGGACGGCTCCGGACCTCGATCGGCTCCGGCGCCCCCCGGGGGAATACGTCCCGCCCGAGGCGGTCTCGCGCGGCGAGCTCTTCCGCGGCCGTGCGGATCCCTTCGAGGCGGCGCAGGCGCAGCGCGAGGGCGGTGGCGAGATCGGCGGCGCTCGGTTCCTCGCTCTTCGGCGGCTCGGGCAGGAGGAGCCGCGATTTCAGGTAGGCGAGCCAGGCCGCCATCACGAGGTAGTCGGCGGCAAGCTCCAACCTCAGCCGCCGGGCCTCCTCGACGAAGTGCAGGTACTGCTCGGCCAGCGCCAGGATCGAGATACGCTGAAGGTCGACCTTCTGGCGCCGCGCGAGCTCGAGCAGCAGGTCGAGCGGCCCCTCGAAACCGTCCACGTCGACGAGAAGGGCGGGGTCGCCCTCGGCCCGCTCCCGCGGTTCAACCTCGTCGAATGCCAAGGCAACGGCCATCACGGACCCGATTCGTCGCGGATCGAAGGTCGGCGGCTCAGGCCGCCACCGCAAGCGCCGCCTCGACGCGGGCGCGGGCGTCCACAGGATCGAAGGGCTGCGCGCCCCGGGCGATCCTTTCGAGCGCGGCATCCGCTCGGCGCAGGGCGTCGCCGCCCAGCATCGGCGCGTTCGCGGCCACCGCGATCATCTCGTCCATGCGGCCGTTGCAGTGGAGGCCGACGTCGCAGCCGGCCGCGAAAGCCGCCGCGGCCCGCTCGCCGAGCGAGCCGGCAAGCGCATTCATCGACAGGTCGTCGCTCATCACGAGCCCGTCGTAGCCGATCGCGCCGCGGATAATGTCGCGCATCACGCTGGGCGAAGTGGTGGCCGGCCGCTCTGGATCGAGGGCGGCGTAGACGACGTGCGCCGTCATCGCGAGGGGCATGTCGGCGAGCGCCCGGAATGGAGCGAAGTCCTGCGCCTCGAGTTCTTCCCGCGACGCGTCAACGACGGGCAGGTCATGGTGGCTGTCGGCCGCAGCGCGCCCGTGGCCGGGCACGTGCTTGATGACGGGCAGGACGCCGCCGTCGAGGAGCCCCTCGGCCGCCGCGCGCCCGAGGCTCGCGACGATCTCCGGCTCGTGGCCATAGGCCCGGTCGCCGATCACGTCGTGGGAGCCCGGAACGGGCACGTCGAGGACGGGCAGGCAATCGACGTTGATGCCGACGCCCTTGAGATCATGGGCGATGAGCCGCGCGCCGAGCCGCGTGACGGCGGCGCGCTCGACCGGGTCCGGAATGCTGCCGTAGGCGCGGCCGGTCGGATAGCGCGGCCAATGGGGCGGGCCGAGACGCTGGACGCGGCCGCCCTCTTGATCGGCCAGGATCGGCAGGTCCTCGCGCCCGTCGAGGGCCCGCAAGGCGTCGGTGAGCGCGAGCACCTGGCCCGGGCTCTCCACGTTGCGCTTGAACAGGATGTAACCCCACGGCCGCAGGTCGCGGAAGAACGCGGCCTCGTCCGGGGTGAGGACAGGGCCGGACAGGCCGACGATGAGAGCGCTCAGGGTCATGGCGCGCGCTTAACCCCTCGGGTCTTTGCGGGTCAAGCCGCGGCCGGGACGAGGCCCCGGCCGCGCGGCGGCGGTTTTCGACGTCAGCGCATCACGTCAGTTCTTGGCGACGAAGCACTGGCCGCCCGCCGACTGCAGGCGGGTGCACAGCGAGTTGGCGTCGTCCTTGCCCAAAGGCCCGACCCGGACGCGGTAGATCGTCGAGCCGTTGACTTCGGCCTTGCGGATCAGCGCGGGCTTCGACCCGAGATCGTCGGGAAAGCGCTGCTGGAACTGCTGGAAAGCCGAGCGTGCCTCCTTCTCGGAGGGGCGCACCGCCAGCTGGACCGAGAACCCGCCCGTCGGGGCTGCGGCCTCGGGCGTGGTCGCCGGCGGCTCGACGGAAGCGAGACGCTGCGGCGTCTTGGCCGCAGGCGGGGCTTCGGCGGCCGGCGTGCGGACCGGAGCGGCGGGCGTGGCGCTCTGCGCCGTGACGGGCGGCACCGTGACCGGCGGCTTGGGCTTCGGCTGCGCCGCGGGCGTCGAGGCGGTCGAGGTCGGGCCGCCGGTGACCGCCGTCGGCATGGTGGTCGGGGCCTTGGCCGAACCCGTCTGCTCGGCGGCGGCGATGCTGCCGTCGGGGCGCACGGAGACGGTGCGAACCCGGCGCGGCTCGCCGAGCGCCGCCGTGGCGCCGACCGGAGGTGCAGCGGGCACGATGGAGGCGGTGGTCGGAGCGGCCGTCAGAGGCGAGGACGGCGGCGGCAGCGCGGCCGGCTGCATCGCCTTGGCTGCCTGGCGAACGTCGACGGGCTGCTCCTCGCGATTGACCACCTTCGTCTGGCCGTCCGGAGCCCCGCCCTTCTCGTAGATCTGGCGGTTCTGATTCGGGATCTCGACGCCGCCGGGATTCTGCGGCTGTACCTTGACCGGGCCGGCGTCGGCCTTGACGACCGGCGGCTCCCCGCCCGTCGGACCGGTGCGGCCGAGCTTCGTCGCGGCAAAGCCACCGACCCCGAGGACGAGGGCACCGACGGCGGCGCCCGCCAGCATCAGGCCGCGGCGCGAGCGCCGGGCCGGGGCGGGAGCGTAGGTCTCGTGACCGTCCGCCTCCGAGGCGTGATGATGGGCCTCCGCGTAGGCCGGATGCCCGCCCGTCGGATCGGCGTAGGCCTGATGCGCGAAATGATCGTCGAAGGCGGGAGCATGGGCGGCCTGAGCGCGGGGCGGCTCGGGCTCCGGATAGGCGTGGCGCGTGTCGGGCGAGGCCGAAGCGCGGCCGACCGACTCCGCCGCGAGAAGGTCGCGGAACGGGTCGTTCTGCCCGACGATGCGGGCGAGTTCGGCCAAGGGATCACCGCGGGAAGGATCGCTGCGGGACGGCGCCGGGGGCGCCGACGCGCCCTGCTGAAGCTGACGCTCGATCTCGTCGAGATCGATCGCGAAACGGCTTCTCGTATCGGTCATGCGCCTGCCCCAACTCTCGTCACGAGGACGCTTTTGCCTCCGAAGATGGAAGGCTTCGTCGTCCGTTGCAACGTCGCGGCCAACCCGCGCGCGGCGGCGCCCCGAAAGGGCCGGTCCGCTAGCGCATTTCGTCTGGTGCCGTGACGCCTAGGATGGCGAGACCCGAGGCGAGCACACCCTTGAGGGCATGCACGAGAGCAAGTCGCGCCGTCGTTGAATTTCCGTCGGCTTGATTAACAAACCGCAAATGCGGCAAGTCTTTGCCCTTATTCCACAAACTGTGGAACGAACTCGCGAGATCGTAGAGGTAGAACGCGACTCGGTGCGGCTCGTGACTCGCGGCCGCCGCCTCGACGAGGCGCGGAAACTGGGCGATGCGGCGAAGGACGTCGAGCTCGGCGTCGTCCGCCAACGGCGAGAGGTCGGCTGCGGCGAGCGCTGCCGGCGTGAGATCGAGGTCCGGCACCGCCTCCCCCGCCTGCCGGAACACCGAGGCGCAGCGCGCGTGGGCGTACTGCACGTAGAAGACCGGGTTGTCCTTCGATTGCTCGACGACCTTGGCGAGGTCGAAGTCGAGGGTCGCGTCGTTCTTGCGGTAGAGCATCATGAAGCGGATGGCGTCGCGCCCCACCTCGTCGATGACGTCACGCAAGGTCACGAACTCGCCGGCGCGCTTCGACATCTTCACCGGCTCGCCGCCCCGGAGCAGGCGCACGAGTTGGCAGAGCTTCACGTCGAGTTCGGCCTTGCCCTCGCTCACCGCCTTCACGACGGCCTGGAGGCGCTTGACGTAGCCGCCGTGGTCGGCGCCGAGCACGTCGATCATGAGCGTGAAGCCGCGCTCGTATTTCGAGCGGTGATAGGCGATGTCGGACGCGAAATAGGTGTAGGAGCCGTCCGACTTGAGGAGCGGCCGGTCGACGTCGTCGCCGAACTCCGTCGCTTTGAAGAGGGTCTGCTCCCGGTCCTCCCAATCCTCGTCCTTCTGGCCCTTGGGCGGCGGCAGGCGGCCCTCGTAGACGAGGCCGCGGGCGCGCAGGTTCTCGATGGTGCGACCGATCTGGTCCACTTCGCCCTGGCTGAGCGAGCGCTCGGAGAAGAACACGTCGTGGCGGATGCCGATGGCCGAAAGATCCTCCCGGATCATCGCCATCATCGCCGCGATCGCCGCCTCGCGCACGAGAGGCAGCCACTCGGCTTCCGGGCGGTCGCGCAAGCCGTCGCCGTGCTCCGCCGCGAGCGACGCCCCGACGGGCTTGAGGTAGTCGCCGGGGTAGAGACCTTCCGGGATGGCGATCGTCTCGCCCAAGGCCTCGCGGTAGCGCAGGTAGACCGAGCGGGCGAGCACGTCGACCTGGGCGCCGGCATCGTTGATGTAGTACTCGCGGGTGACCGCGTGGCCGGCGAAGGCGAGAAGGTTCGAGAGGGCGTCGCCGAACACCGCGCCGCGGCCGTGACCGACATGCATCGGGCCGGTCGGGTTCGCCGAGACGTACTCGACGTTCACCTTCCCCTCCCCGCTCTGACCGCCGCGGCCAAAACCCTCCGGCTCGGCGAGGACCGCGCGGAGCACGTCGTGCAGGGCGCCGGGCACCAGGGTCATGTTGATGAAGCCCGGCCCGGCGACCTCGACGCGGGTCAGGCGCGGATCGTCGCGCAGGTCCGCGGCGATGAGGTCGGCCAGCGCCCGCGGGTTCGTCTTCGCCTCCTTGGCAAGGGCCAGGGCCGCATTGGTGGATAGATCGCCATGCGAAGCGTCGCGAGGCGGCTCGACGACGACGCGGCCGAGGTCGAGCCCGGGCGGGAGATGCCCGGCGGCTTGCAGCCGCGCCAGCGCGTCAGCGACGCGACGCTCGAAGAGACCGAAGATGTTCATGACGGACCTGGTGACGCGACAGGACGGCGCGGGCGCGCCGCGCCAGCTTGTTGTTGGCGCGCCTCATGTCACGTCGCCGACGGCTCATCAAGGGCGGCGCACCTCTCCTTGGGGCAGCGACATCGTCGCCCAGCGATCCTTCGCGAGCGCTGCTGCGAAGCGGGCCCTCGTGCGTTATCGGACTCGTGAGGATGGCTGGGGATGCTCCTTGAAGGAGCCCCTCAGCGCTCTCTCCCAAAAGCCCCGCATGGACCTTCGATGACGCCGATCAAGCCGCGAACCGCGCTCGCCGATCCAGAGCTGCTGGACACCGTTCCCGAGGCGCTGCGGCCCTTTCAGGCGAGCGAGCGGCATCCCGAAGCAGCGAACCGCCCCCTGCCCTGGATCCAGGTCGCCGCGGGCGCGCCCTATTTCGTGACCGAGACGGGCGAGCCCTGGACGCCCATCGGCCAGAACGACGCCATCTGCTGGGACGAGCTCAACGGCCTGTTCCGCCGCCGTGACATGGAGGGCGTCGAACGGCACCTGCGCTGGCTCGCCGAGAGCGGCGTCACCGTTCTGCGCCTGATGATGGAGTATGCCCAAGTCCGGCACCGCTACTTCGAGCGCCCCATCGGCACCGTGCCGCCGAACATGGTCCAGCTCTGGGACGACATGTTCTGGCTCTGCGAACGCTACGGCCTGCGTATCCTGCTCACGCCTTTCGACACGTTCTGGACGTGGCTGCACTGGCGACACCACCCCTACAACCGCGCCAATGGCGGCCCGCTCGACTCGCCGGCCCGTATCCTGCTCTGCCCGGAGACGCGCGCCGCCATCAAGGCACGCCTTTCCTTCGCGGTCGAGCGCTGGGGCGGTTCCGGGGCACTCTTCGCCTGGGATCTCTGGAACGAGATCCACCCGGCGCAGGGAGAAGACTCCGCCGATTGCTGGCCCGAGTTCATCGCCGACCTCAGCCGGCACGTCCGCGAACTCGAGCAGCGGCTCTACGGCCGCACGCACCCGCAAACCGTGTCGATCTTCGGGCCGGAGCTGTGGTGGCGGCCGCACATGCCCCTGAAGGAGCCGATCTACCGCCACCCCCACCTCGATTTCGCGTCGATCCACATCTACCACGAGGGCACGATTGACCACCCGCAGGACACGGTGGCGCCAGCCCTCGACATGGGCCGGGTGGTGCGCGAGGCGCTCGCCGAGATCACCGACGGCCGCCCCTTCCTCGACAGCGAGCACGGGCCGATCCACGCCTACAAGGACCACCACATCACCCTGCCGGAACCGTTCGACGACGAGTATTTCCGGCACATGGCCTGGGCGCACCTGGCGTCCGGCGCCGCGGGGGGCGGCATGCGCTGGCCGAACCGCAAGCCGCATGTCCTGACCCGCGGCATGCGGGAGGCTCAAGGCGCCATGGCGCGCTTCCTGCCGCTGATCGACTGGCCGCGCTTCCAGCGCCGCAACCTCAATGCGGAGGTGGCATTGAGCGCCGCCAACGCCGCGGCCTGCGCCTGCGCTGACGCGCATCAAGCCCTGGCCTGGCTCGTGCGCACCGACACGATCGGGCCGGACGGCCTGGTGAAGCCCGACGCGGCACCGATCGATCTCGAGCTACGGCTGCCGGGGCTCGCGCCTGGGCGTTACCGTGTGACGCCCTGGGACACGCGGGGCGGCGCGGCGCGCGAGAGCTGCGATATCAGCGTCGAGGGCGGAGAGGCGCGGGTGCCGGTCAAAGGTCTCGCAAGCGACCTCGCGGTCGCCGTCACACGGGTCTGAAAGCCCCCACGTCATTCCGGGGCTCGGCGTCAGCCGAGAACCCGGAACCCACGACCGGGTGAGCGGCCGCGAGCATTAGCTCGCCTGATCATGGATTCCGGGCTCCGCTGCGCGGCCCCGGAATGACGGAAAGAACATGGCGGCGGAGGTTTCAGCCGTTCTTTCGCAGCAACCAGACCGCCCCATCCCACAACCGGAACGGACAGTCACCGTTGCGCAGCACGGTGAGCCCGCTGGCCCGAGCCGCCGCGGCGACCTCCCGAGCGTCCTGCTCCGGATCGCCTCGATACGAGTAGTTGGCGACGAGGAGGTGCCCGCCGGCGCGTAGCACCCGCGCGGCCTCAGAAAAGTGGGTCTCGGCCAGCCCGTCGCCCGCCTGAATGAGGTAGGGAAAGACATCGACGGCGAGCACGAGATCGAGGCCGTCGTCCGCGATACCCGACAGGTCGCGGCCAGAGCTCGTCGAGAGCGCGACGTTGGGGAGCCCGGCGCAGCGCTGACGGGCGGCGTCGATCATGGCGCCCGAGATGTCGAGGCCCGTCACGTGACGGACCTCCGGGGCGAGCGCGGCGACGATCCGGCCGATGCCGCAGCCGATCTCGAGGACGGCGGTTTCAGCGTTCAGGAGGCCCCAACCGCGGAGCGTCGCGACGATCTCCTCCGTCGCGGCCCGGAGCAGGTCGGGGTTTCCCAGCGCGTAAAGCGCCACGCTGCCTTCCTCGGACACCCTCGCCAGGCGGTCGAAGACGGTCGCCCAATGGGCGATCCCGCCTACCGCGGAGGCTGCCTCGCCGCCGTGCTCGACGCCGCCGATCACCCCCTTCACGGTGGCGAAGGCCTGCGGGTTCGCTCGCCAATGCGCGAGGAGGGCCGCGAGCGGCCCCTCGCGGTCGCGATCCGCACCGACGCTCCCGAGCGCCGCCTCGACCTCCTCGGGGTCGGTCGCCTCGATGAGGAGCCGGGTGAGCGCGATGTTCGGTGGTAGCGTTCCTGCGGCGCAAGCCTCGATCGGCGCGCGCAAGGCCGGGCGAATCGGGACCGCTGCGGCCTCAGGCGCTGGCACGCAACGCCTCGCCCGGGCGCAGCGTCCACCGCTGATTCCAGCGGTCGACCGCGCCCCACTCGTACTTGTAGGCCTCCTGCCCTCGCAGGAAGTGGAACTCGGTGCAACCCGCGCTCACGGCATCCTCGATGGCGTGGCCGACGAGGAGGGTTCCCGGGCTCTCGTAGGCGAAGGCCGGATCGAACCCGCCGAGATAGGCGTAGGCGCGATCGTGATCCGCGAAGCCGTAATAGGCGCCGCCGACCTCGTTTCCGAAACGGGCGACGAGCGCGCGGGCGAGGCCGGCGCCGATCAGGCCTGGCAGGGCACGGCGGTGAAAGCGTTGGACCTTCTCGTCCGCGAGAACGCCGGGCTCGCCGCGCTCGCGCCACCGCAGGGCGTGCAAGCGGAACAGCTCGTCGAGAAAGGCGCCGGCACCGTCGATCGCGACCGCCTCGATCACCGCGTCGCCGCGGCGGTCCGCGCGGTTTCGGGCCATCCGCAGCTTGCGCAGTTTGCGGGCGGGCAGCGTTTCGGCGAGCGTTCCGCGGAGCGGCAGGACCGGGCAGGCCGACTGCGCCGCGGCGCCATCGTCGCGCATTGACCCGGCGGGGAGCGTCAGACCCGCGGCTTCCGGGCGAAGCTCCTCGAGGCTCAAGCTGTCCCAGTCCAACCCGAGCGCGGCGAGGGCGTCGACCAGGGCTTCGCCCGCGCGAGGCGCACCGGGATCGATGAGGACGTCGAGATAGTCGCTCAGCGAGATGCCCAGCGGCAGCAGCCGGCGTCCGAGCGGTCCGGTCTCGCGGTAGAGCGGCGCCAGGGCGACAAGCCCCCCGTCGCGGCTGACCGCCACCGTCGCGAGGTCGCCCGGCGCGAAGGTTTCGAACCAGGGGATCAGCCAGTCCGGCGACTGGAACGGCGTCCCCGCCGGGCAGCGCGCGAGGAGTTCGCGCCAGGCCGGCGCGAGGGCGCGAAGCTCCTCGGGGCGGCGCAGCACCTCGACCTGGAACCCGCTCATGCCGCGCCCCGCCATCCCGCATGAACCCAGGTCGTGCGCGGAACACGTCGCGCCAGATCGGCATAGAGATCGAGGTAGCGGCTGATCGTGCGACGCTGGTCGAAGCGCTCCCGCGCCACGCGCCGGCACTCGGCCGGATCGAGGCGCCGCGCCGCGCCGATCGCCTCCGCCATGGCCTCGACACTCTCCACGAGGAAGCCCGTGCGCCCGTGGTCGACGGCCTCGGCGAGGGCCCCGTTCGGGAAAGCGATGACGGGCGTGCTGCAGGCGTTCGCCTCGCGGGCGACGAGAGAACTGGTCTCGGGCGCGAGGGACGGCACGAGGAGGCAGCGGGCGGCCGTCAGCAGCCGGCGCTTTCGCTCGAAGCCGACCGGGCCGAGGAAGCGGCGGTGGCGGTCGAGGCGAGGCGCGACCTCCTCGTCGAAGTAGCGCTGATGCGCCTCGTAAGCGAAAACCTCGCCGGCGATGAGGAGCGGCACCTCGGCCCGTTTCGCCGCTTCGATGGCCAGATGAACGCCTTTCTCCGCGCAGATGCGGCCGAGCATCAGGGCGAAGCCACGTTTGGCATGCCGGGCCTCTAAAGCCTCGACGGGAACGCCGTTCTCGATTGGCGGCAGGAGCGCCGGGCTACTCGGGCAAGCTGCGTGCTGCGCGGCGCTGACGCTGTGGAGCCACGTGTCCGGGCGGCTCGGGCGCAGCGCCTCGGGCGGATACCAAGCAGGGGGCAGGTGCAGCGTCGCGAGCGTCGGCGGGCCGGGCGGCGGCAGGGTGTCGTGAAAGTCGATCCCGTGCAGGTGAACGACGTCGACCGGCCAGCGGTCGAGCGCATCGGCGATGGCGCGGCGATGGTGCTCAAGGGCGCCGGCCTTCGCCGCCTCGTCGAGAACGCCCTTCGCGGCCGGAACGGGGACGAGGATGCCCGCCACCGTCGAGCCTTCGCAGGCGACGACGAGGGAGCGGTGGCCGGCCGCGACCAAGCCGTGGTCGAGTTGCGAAAGCACCTGCTCAGCCCCGCCGACCGCGTCCGGCCCGACGGGCGGCGCGAGGGAGTAGGCCACGCTGAGCACGGTCAGGCTCATGCCGCCGCCCTCGCGAGCTCGGCCTCAGCCTGGCTCACCAGGGCGAGCCAGCGCTCGCCGGTGAGACCCCAGCCGTGGCGCTCGTAGAGCAGGTCGCCGCCGTTCGGCAGCTGCGTGAAGTCGTGCGACGGCGCGGCCCGAAAGCGCTCGATGGCGGGATCGAACCCCTGCAAGGTTCCGCGCTGGGTGGCGTGGGCATGGAGCATGCGGCGCTTGAGGGCCAGGGCTTCCGACGAGAGCGTCAGGACTGTAGACGGGGCGGCCCTCCCGTCCTCGGCGAAACTCTGGCGCAGCCAGCCCTCGGGACCGGCCCGGTAGAACGGCATCTCGACGATCGCCGGCTCGCTTGAGAGCCGGCAGGCCGCATCAACGGCGTAGGCCGTGGCGTCGTGATCCGGATGGCCTCCCTCGTAGGCGTGGGTGAGGACGATCTCAATCTTACGCTCGGCAAAGAGCGCGGCGAGGCGACGGGCGATCCCCGCGAGGGCGAAGGCGGCGCCCTGATCCGCGATACCAAGCGACACCAAGGCCTCGACCGGCACGCCCGCGAGCGTGACTGCCGCCTCGAGCTCGGCCCGCCGTGCCGCGGCGTAGCTCTCAGCCGAGTCGAAGCCATGCCGGCGCGCGTCGTCGAGGTTGCGCGGCGCGCCGTCCGTCACGTGGATCAAGGTTACACCTCTGAGGCGCGGCAGTTGCCCGCCGAGCCCCAGGGCCTCGTCGTCGGGATGGGCCACCACCACCGCGACGCGCTCCGCCGCGATCGGCCCCGCGCCGGCCAGCGAGCGAAGGAACGCGTCGGCCCGGTCCTGCGCGCCGCGGCCCATGCTCAGCTACTCCGCCGCGACGGAGAGCCCCGTCCGGCCCGAGCCGGCGTAGCGGCGGATCATCGTCCCGCAGAAATCGGCGAAGGCGCGCGGGTCCTGCGGGGCGCTCGTGTGATGCGGCTGCAGGCCCAAATGCTCCGGGGTGAAGCAGAAGGTCACCGTGACCTCGAAGTCGGCGAGGGCCTCCATCTGGCGGTCGAACCAGTCGAGGGCGTTCGGGCGGAAGCTGTCGGCCCAGGAGAGGCCCGTGCGGACGTGCCGGACGCCGAGGCGCTTCATCCAGGCCACCGCGTCGTCGAGGCGATGGTCCTCGTAGTGGAACCATTGGCAGAGGCCCATCTGCTCGGCGTAATCGCCATAGACCTCGATGGAAGGCTTCGGGCTGCCGTCCTCGCGCAGGAGGCCCATGTAGAAGTGCCGGTAGTAGGACGAGCCCTCCGCCTCGCGGTGGCGAGTGGTGGCCTCCCAGGCGCGGGGCAGGTCGTAGAGCGAGTACCAGTGAATGCGCGGCACCTTGCCGATGAGGAGCTCGGCCGTGCGCTTCAAGCCCCAGACCTGCACTTCCTCGGCACCGAAGGTCGAGATGCCAACCTCCGTCACCCAGATCGGCTTGTCCGTCACGGCGGCGATCTCGTCGATCTTCGCCGGCCAATCGTGGATCTGCCAAAGATTCCAATCGAGGGGAAAGCCGTGCACGGCGACGACGTCGATGTCGTCGAACACCCCTTTGCTCTGAAGGAGCTGAACGAAGGTCGTGTCGATCGGGGACATGCCGCCGAGCACGCGAGGAAGGCTGGAGTTCTCCGCGCGGATCGCTTGGCCGGCGAGCTTCGCCATTTCCGCGAAGCGCACCCAGCCTGGATCGACCTCCGGGTCCCAGTGGGACTTGTTGTTCGGCTCGTTCCAGATCTTGGCGGCTTCGATCATCCCCTGCCCTCCTGTTGTTGGTTGGTGTCAGCGCGGTGTGGTCACCGGTGCCTTGGCCGGATAAACGGAATAGGCCCATTGCGGCCGCTCGACGCGGCGGCAGACGTAGACCTCGTCTTCCGGATGCGCCTCGATGCGGAACCCTGCGCTGCGCAGCATGGCTTCCGCCGCGGCCCGGTTCGGGATCCACCAGTTCGTCGGGTCGTGGCTGTATTCCCGCTCGACGAAATGCAGCTTCGGGTAGCCCGGATCGTCGAACATCGCGGTCTCGGCGAACTCGTAATCGCCCTGGAGCGGCAGCACGTTCTTGGAGCCGCGCTGCATCGACTGGAAGATCAGCATGTCGCCGGCGACGTGCTCGTGGATCAGGTCGAGGGCGAGCAAAGGGTGGCGCAGGTGGTAGAGCACGCCCATGAAGATCACGAGGTCGAAGCGCTCACCGAGGGCGCCGACGTCGTAGACCGAGAGCTTGCGGAACTCGATCTCGTGGCCCTTTACCTCGGCGGCGAAGCGCGCCTGCGCGAGGTAATCGTCGTCGAAGTCGATGCCCAGCACGCGCTCGGCGCCGCGCCGCTTCATCTCGATCGAGTAGAAGCCGCCGTTGCAGCCGATATCGAGCACGCTCTTGCCGGTGAGGTCCTGCGGAATGGCGTCCGCGAAGCCTTTGAACTTCACCGCCGGGTAGTCGCCGAGGAAGTGCTCTGGCGCGGTGCGCACGCCGTTGAGGTCGAGGTTGTGGAACCAGGGCCCGAGCGCCTCGGCGCGGCGGCGGATCTCGTCGGGCGAGTGCGTCATCGCGTTCATCGTCGCGCTCACTCTCTGTTGGCGTCGTGAAGGTTCTGGGCGGCGCGACCGGCGGGCCAGCCGAGGGCCACCCGGGCGCCGGCGGCCTGATCGCTGGTGCCGGCGGTCGCGTCGGTCAGCAGCGCGATCGCCGCGCGGTAACCGTGGAGCGTCCCGACGTCGACGTAGGCGCGGCCGGCCCGGATCCCGACCGCCTCCCCGCCCCGCGCGAGATAGGCATTGACGAGGGTGCCGAAGAACTCGTCCTCGCAACGCCGTTCGAGCCAGAGCAAACGGAGTTCCTCGAGGACGCGGCCGGGCATCTTGAACGCGCCCCAGATCCAGTTCGAGCGCGCATCCTTCTGCTTCACCTGGATCTCCACGACCCGCTCGCCGTCGAGGACGACCGCGTCGAAGAACTCCGGGTGGTCGACGGGAAAGAGGAGGAAGGAGAGCCGGTCGTCGGGCAGATCGGCGAGGGCCGTCTCGGGAAACCAGATCGTGTCGGGCAGGCCGACGATGATGGGCTCGTCGGGGTGGATCAGGGGGCTTGCGCGGAAGATCGCGTCGCACAAGCCCGCCGCGCTCGGTTGGACGACGTAGGCGATGCTCGCCGCGCCGTAACCCGCGCCGTAATACTCCATGATGTCGGACTTGCCCGGGGAGATCACGAAGCAGATCTTGTCGGCCCCGCCGCGGATCATGCGTTCCACGAGGTACTCGCTCACGGCGCAGGGGCGCTCAACGCCCTGGTCGAGGCGGCTGCCCACGGGCAGGAGTTCCTTCGAGAAGGCGAGCGGCTGGATGCGGCTGCCGAGTCCCGCGGCGGGTACGATTCCCCACATGGCCTACACCTCCTCGGGAGCTGACGAGCGGGCGGCGCCCGAGCGCATGGGATCCCTGGCGGCCTCGAACGCCGCGATCAGGGCTTCGGCCCGGTGCGCCGAGGTATGCTCGGCGAGCACCCGCTCGCGGGCGTTGGCGGCGATGCGGGCAAGCTCGGCGTCCGAGAGGTCGAGGGCGGCCACCGCCTCCGCCGTGGTGCGGGCGACCAGGATCTCCGCGTCCGGCGTGAAGAAGGCGTCGAGGCCATCCCAATCGTCGGTGAGGATCGCAACGCCGCAGGCCGCCGCCTCGAAGAGGCGACCGGACGGGCACCAGCCCATCGCGGCCATGGCCTGACGCGTGACGTTCAGGGTCAGCCGGGACGAGCCGTAGAAGGCAGGATGGTCGGGCGGCGGCAGGTGGCGGACGAAGTAGATGTTCTTCGTCCAGGGAAAATCGTCCGGATACTGCGCGCCGCCGATGAGGAAGCGCTGCTCGGGCCGCAGCCGCGCCGGCTCGACGAAGAGCGTTTCGAGCGCCGCCTGCCGGTCCTCGGCATAGGTGCCCATGTAGGAGAGGTCGGCCCGGAAGCGCTCGACGGGCGCGGCGGGGCGGTGCACGTCCGGGTCGACGTGGCCGTAGAGCGGGGCGACGCGCCTCGCGCGGAGGCGGCTCTGCAAAGCATCGAGCGCGCCGCCGCCCGTGTAGCTCAACACGAGGTCGAAGCCAGCCAAGCCATCGGGCCCGATATAGCCGACGCTCTCGCCCCGGTTCAGGCGCGAGAGGGTCACCGGCGTGTCGAGATCGTAGAAGACCCGCAGGCCCCGAGCGTTGTCGACGACAAGGCTCGTCGCCGCGAGGCCGTCCGGACAGTAGGAGGTGACCATGGCGGCGTCGGCCGTGGCGACGTCCCGCGCGGCGCGGTGCCGGACCTCGTCCCAGCCGTCGTAGAGCACGAGTTCGCCGCCCTCGATCTCGAACAGGTCACGGTTCGCGGCGTAGTAGGGAACGTCCCGCTCGTAGAAGATCAATTCGTGCCCTTGGCCCGCCAAGGCCCGGCACAGGCCGCGCCAGAGGGTCGCGTGGCCGTTGCCCCAGGACGACGAGATCGTCAGGCCGAAGACGACGAGCTTCATGCCGCGACCTCGTTGATCGACAGCACCTTCGTGCCCCATTCCTCGACCGCCACCGCGCTGACCGAGGCCGGGCCGACCTCGAAGCGGTGGTGATGGTCGAGGGAGAGGCCGAGGACGCCGGCGAGCGCGGCCTTGATCACGTCGCCATGGCTGACGAACACCACCCCGCCCGCCGGATGCGCGGACCTCGCCCGTTCAAGCGCGTCCGTGATCCGTTCCTGAACTTTGGGCATGCTGTCTCCAGCCGGCGTCGGCGCGGAGCCGCGGCGTTCGTTCCACAAGGTCCAGCGCGGGTCGGCGGAGAGGTCGGCGAAGCGCCGGCCGATCCAGTCCGCGCCGAAGTCGATCTCGATCAGACCTTCATCGACCGTGACCGGTGCCCCGACGCGCGCCGAGACGGCCTGCGCCGTTTCCCGCGCCCGCTGGACCGGACTCGTCCAGATCGCGTCGATGCGGCGGCGGTTCAGCCGCTCCCCGAGCTCCCGCGCTTCAGCCTGCCCGCCTTCGCTCAAGGCGACGCCCGGCATCCGGCCGACGAGGGTGTCGTGAACGCGGGAATGGGAAGCGTGACGCACGAGGTACACGATCGCCACGCCGCCTCACGCCTCGCCGGCGATGAAGCGGAAGGTGCGCTCGCGCGCCTCGTTGTCGGTGAACTGCTGCGGGGGCGACTTCATGAAGTAGGAGGACGGCCCGGTCAGGGCCCCGCCGACGCCGCGGTCCAACGCCAGCTTCGCGCAGCGCACCGCGTCGATGACGATGCCGGCGGAGTTGGGCGAGTCCCACACTTCGAGCTTGAGTTCGACGTTGAGCGGCACGCCACCGAAGGTGGTGCCTTCCATGCGGATATGCGCCCATTTGCGGTCGGTCAGCCACGGCACGTAATCGGACGGGCCGACATGGACGTTCTCGGGGTCGAGGGGCACGTCGAGCTGGCTCGTGACGGCCTGGGTCTTGGAGATCTTCTTTGATTCGAGCCGCTCTCGCTCCAGCATGTTCTGGAAGTCGGAATTACCGCCGAAGTTGAGCTGGTAGGTGCGGTCGAGCCGCACGCCGCGCTCACGGAAGAGGTTGGCCAGCACGCGGTGCACGATCGTGGCGCCGACCTGGCTCTTGATGTCATCGCCGATGAGCGGAACTTTGCGCTCCTCGAAGCGCCGCCGCCATTTCGGGTTCGAGGCGATGAAGACCGGGATGCAGTTCACGAAGGCGCAGCCGGCCTCGAGCGCCTTCTCGGCGTAGAACTCGGTCGCGGCCTGCGATCCAACGGGCAGGTAGGAGACGAGGACGTCGGTGCGGGAGCGATGCAGTTCCTCCGCCACGTCGACCTCCGCATCACTTGATTCCTCGATCGATTGGCGCAGGTACTTGCCGAGGCCGTCCAGCGTCTTGCCGCGCTTCACGATGATCCCGCTCTCCGGCACATGGGCGAAGCGCTGGGTGTTGTTGGGGGCCGCCAGGATCGCCTCGCCGACGTCGCGACCGACCTTCGCGGCGCTCACGTCGAAGGCGGAGGCGATCTCGATGTCGCCGACGTGGTAGCCGCCGAGCTCCACGTTCATCAGGCCGGGGACCGGCTCGTTGGCCTTGGCCTCGCCGTAGTAGGAAAGGCCCTGGACGAAGGACGAGGCGCAGTTGCCGACGCCGACGATGCCTACACGCAATTTCCTGGACGACACGGGCTGAGCTCCAAGGACGATATCGGCGCGATCAGCGCGAGCGAACGCTCAAGCTTCGGGTACAAACGTTCGACGGTGGGCAGAGTTCCAGGGGATTTTCTGACGACCGGGAGCCCCTTCCGCTGGGGAACAAACCTTCCGGGCAAGGTGGAACTAAGTAGAACCTTTGCAGTTGAGTCCCCCAAAGACCGGCCAAGCTTGCGAGGGGATCGATGAGCCAAGCCCATCCAGAGGCGAGTCGAAGAACGTTCCGCTTCATCGGCTTCGCCAAGTTCGCCAGCCGCGCCTGACGCGTTCCACCCCAGTCGGGATCCCCCACGTGACCGAAACCATCCTCATTACCGGCGGCGCCGGCTTCATCGGGCGCTATGTCGCCAAGGCGCTCCTGCGGCGCGGCGACCGCGTCCGCGTTCTCGACAGCCTCATCGAGCAGGTGCACGGCGACCGCACTCATCCCGAGGGCCTCGATCCGGAGGTGGAGTTTCTCGCCGGTGACGTCCGGGACGAGGCGGTCGTCGCCAAAGCGCTTCAGGGCGTCGACAAGGTGGTCCACCTCGCCGCCGAGGTCGGCGTCGGGCAGAGCATGTACGCCGTCGATCGCTATGTCTCGGTCAATGATTACGGCACGGCGGTGCTGTTCCAGCAGCTCATCGATCATCCGGTGAAGCGGGTCGTCACCGCCTCCTCCATGAGCATCTACGGCGAAGGCCTCTACGAGACGGTGGACGGCGACCTCGTGCAGGACGCGGTGCGCAAGGTTCGCACGAGCGCGGACGAGCCCTGGGACCCGCTCGACGAGGACGGCCGCCCGCTCATCCCGGTGCCCACGCCCGAATGGAAGCAGCCGGCCCTCGCCTCGGTCTACGCCATCTCCAAATACGTGCAGGAGCGCCTCACCCTCACCCTCACCCAGACCTACGGCATGGAGGGCGTGGCGCTCCGCCTCTGGAACGTCTACGGCCCGGGCCAGGCGCTCTCGAACCCCTATACCGGGGTGCTTGCGATTTTTGCCGCGCGGCTCCTCAACGGCAACGCGCCGATGATCTTCGAGGATGGCTTGCAGCGCCGGGACTTCGTGCACGTCGAGGACATCGCCCAAGCCTTCGTGCTGGCGCTCAACAACGAGCGGGCGGGCGGCGGCATCTACAACATCGCGAGCGGCGAGGACCGGACCGTCAACGAGGTCGCCGAGTGCCTGGCGCAAGCCATGAACCGTCCGGACATCGTGCCCGAGGTGACGGGCAAGGCCCGCATCGGCGACGTGCGCCACAACATCCCCGATATCCGGAAAGCTCGACGGGAACTCGGCTACGCGCCGCGGATGGACTTCACCCAGGGGCTCGCCGAACTCGCCGCCTGGGTCGCCGAGCAGCAGGCCGTCGACCGCGTCGGCGAAGCGCGGCGCGAACTCGAAGCGCGAGGCCTCGTGGCATGACGGGCCGAAGGGAAGGCCACCGCGACCCGCGTCCCGTCCTCGTCACCGGGGGCGCCGGCTTCATCGGCTCCAACCTCGCCGATCGCCTCGCCCGCGACGGTCACGACGTCATCGTGTTCGATGCGCTGGCCCGTCCCGGGGTCGAGGCCAACCTCGCCTGGCTCCGGCGGCGTTACGCGGACCGGATCGACGCCCGGATCGGCGACATCCGCGACGAGGCGGCCGTCCAGGACGCGGCCCGGGACGTCAAAGCCGTGTTCCACATGGCGGCGCAAGTCGCGGTGACGACGAGCCTCGTCGACCCGCGGGAGGATTTCGACATCAACGTGCGCGGCACGCTGAACGTCCTCGACGCCCTGCGCCGGCGCGACGAGCCGGTGCCCCTCGTCTTCGCCTCGACGAACAAGGTCTATGGCGACCTCGCCGATGTGGCCCTCGAGCGCACGAACGCGGCCTACCTGCCCCTCGACCGCGCGGTGCGCGATGCTGGCGTCAGCGAGGCGCGCCCCCTCGACTTCCACACGCCTTACGGCTGCTCCAAGGGCGCCGCCGACCAGTACGTCCTCGACTACGCCCGCAGCTTCGGCGTGCCGACCTGCGTGCTGCGGATGAGCTGCATCTACGGTCCGCGCCAGATGGGCACGGAGGACCAGGGCTGGGTCGCCCATTTCCTGATCCGGGCGCTCATGGGCGAGCCGATCGCGATCTACGGCGACGGACTGCAGGTGCGCGACGTGCTCGATGTGTCCGACGCCGTCGAGGCCTACCTCGCCGCCTGGGCCCGCATCGACGCGGTCCAGGGCCAGGCCTTCAATCTGGGCGGCGGCCCCTCGAACGCGGTGAGCCTGCGCCAGGTTCTCGACTACATCGAGGAGTTGGTGGGCCGGCCCGTGCGCTGCAGCTACTCGGAGTGGCGGGCCGGCGACCAGCGCTACTACGTCTCCGACACCCGCCGCGCGACCCGGGCGCTGGGCCTTCCCAAGCCCACGCCTTGGCGGATCGGCGTCGCCGCGCTCGCCCGCTGGCTCGAGGCCGAGCGGGGTCTCAACGTCACCCGCGAGCGCTCCACCCCTCCCGCGTTGCGTCCCGTGGAGGCCCTGCCGTGAAGGTCGCCCTCGTCAATCCGCCCTGGAGCTTCGAGAACAGCATCTATTTCGGCTGTCGCGAGCCTCACCTCCCGCTCGAGCTCGGCTACGCCAAGGCGCTCCTCGAAGCCGCCGGGCACCAGACCCTGCTGCTCGACGCGCATCTGAACGGCACGCCGATGCAGGCGCTCGCCGACGCTGTGGCGGATTTCGCGCCCGACATGACGGTGGTCACCACGGCGCCGACCTACCTGTTCTGGCGCTGCGCCCAGCCGGAGCTGCGCATCCCCCGCGAGTTCCTGCTGACCCTCGACGGACGCGGCGGCCGCACCGTCGCGGTCGGCCCGCACGGCTCGGCGACGCCGAAGACCACGCTGGCCAAGCTCGGCTGCGACGTCGTCGTGCGCGGCGAGTGCGAGGAGATCGTCGCGAGGCTCGCCGAGGCCGGCGACCTCGCCAAGGTGCCCTCAATCGCCTTCCGCGACGGGGACGCCGTCCGCGTCACGGGCGGTCCTTGGGCTTCCACCTTCGTCGACCTGCCGGCCTTGAGCTGGCCGGACGAGTGGATCCGCAATCACCGCCACCATCACCACCGCTTCGACCGCGAGCCGGACGGCCCGGGGGCGGAGGTCGAGGCGTCGCGGGGCTGCCCCTACAAGTGCTCGTTCTGCGCCAAGATCGATTTCCGCGACAAGTATCGCCGCCGCGAGCTCACCCACGTAGTCGAGGAGATCGACGGCCTGATCGCGCAGGGCGCCACTTACGTCTACTTCGTCGACGAGATCTTCCTGCCGCAAAAGCCCCTGCTCGAAGCCCTCGTCAGCCGCGACATCCGCTTCGGCATCCAGACGCGCATCGACCTCTGGAAGCCCGACATGCTCGACCTCTTGGGGCAAGCCGGCTGCGTGTCGATCGAGGCCGGCGTCGAGAGCCTGACCGAGGAAGGCCGGGCGATGCTCGACAAGAACTGCCGCGCCTCGACGGACGAGTTGGCCGAGCGGCTGCTTTACGCGCGCAAATCCGTGCCCTTCGTGCAGGCGAACCTCATCAAGACGGCCGACGACGATCCGGAACTCGTCGCGGAGTGGCGCGAGCGCCTGCGCTCCAACGGCGTCTGGGCGAACGACCCGGTGCCGCTCTACCCCTATCCCTCGTCGCCCGACTACCGCCGCCTTTGGGGCGAGCCGGACGATCGCGCCTGGGAGCGGGCGCACGAACATTATCTCGGCCTCTTCGACCATTTCAGCGAGATCCAGGACGAGCGCCCGATGCCCCTGAGCGAGCTGGAGGCTTCGTGCTGTCCGCGCTGAGCGACGGTCGTCCTGCCGAGGGTCTACCGCGCCGGGTGCTGATGACGACGGATGCCGTCGGAGGGGTGTGGACCTACGCCCTCGACCTCGCGGCGGGCTTGAGCCGCGCCGGCATCGAGACCTGCCTCGCTGTCCTGGGGCCTGCCCCCGATGCCGACCAGCGCCGGGCCGTGAAGGCGGTCCCAGGGCTCGCGTTCGTCGAGACAGGGCTTCCCCTCGACTGGACGGCGCCGACGCCCGACCTGATCCGGGACGCGGGCGCGGCCGTCGCGGACCTCGCCCACGACGCCCGGGCCGATCTCGTTCACCTGAACAGTCCGGCGCTCGCGGCGGACAACGTGTTCCCGGCCCCGGTGGTCGCCGTCGCCCATTCCTGCGTGGCGACCTGGTGGGCGGCGGTGAAGCACGGTCCGCTGCCGGACGATTTCACCTGGCGCGCCGCCATGGTCGGTGAGGGCTACCAAGCGGCTGATGCGGTGATCGCGCCGAGCCTGTCCTTCGCGGAGGCCACGCGGGCAGCTTATGCCTTGCCGTATCGGCCGAGCGTCGTCCGCAACGGGCGCCGCGCCGCTGCGACGCCCGGGGATGCCACACCGGGCCGCGGCGCGAGCTTCGCCTTCACCGCCGGCCGGCTCTGGGACGAGGGCAAGAACCTGGGCATGCTTGACCGGGCGGCAGCCCGGCTTTCCGTGCCGGTCTTCGCCGCCGGACCCCTCGAAGGGCCGAATGGGACGGCGATCGCATTGGAGCACGTCGAGACGCTGGGGCGGCTCACGGACCATGCCGTGTCGCGCTGGCTCGCCGCCGCGCCCGTCTTCGTCTCAACCGCCTTCTACGAGCCGTTCGGCCTCGCGGTTCTCGAAGCCGCCCAGGCCGGCTGCCCCCTCGTCCTGTCCGACATCCCGACCTTCCGCGAGCTGTGGGACGGTGCAGCCCTCTTCGTCGACCCGAATGACCCGGCCGATGTCGCGGGCGCCGTGCGCCACATGCTTCGCGAGCCCGACGAGCGGCGCGCCCGGGGCTCGGCGGCGCGCGAGCGGGCGGCCCATTACGGCGTCGCGGTGATGGCCGCCGGCACCCTGGAGGTCTACCGCGAGGCGATGCGCGCCGAACTCGTCCTGACGAAGGAGGAAGCGGCGTGAAGGTCGTCTATTTCACCCATTCGCTCGCCTCCTGCTGGAACCACGGCAACGCGCATTTCCTGCGCGGCGTGCTGCGCGACCTCGTCCGCCGCGGCAACGATGTCGTCGCGCTCGAACCCGCGGGCGCCTGGAGCCTGCAGAACCTTCTCTCCGACCACGGCGAGGCCGGGCTCGACGCTTACAAAGCGCTCTATCCCGAGCTGTCGTCGCGCACCTTTGAAGGCGCCGATGAGATCGAGGCCGGCCTCGACGGCGCCGACCTCGTCATCGTTCACGAGTGGAACGAGCCCTGGCTCGTCGCGGCGATCGGCGCCCTGCGCCGGCGCGGCGCCCGCTTCACGCTTCTCTTCCACGATACTCATCACCGGGCGGTGAGCGACCCGAACGCCATCCGGCAATTCGACCTTAACGGCTACGACGGCGTGCTGGCCTTCGGCGAGACGCTGGCCGCCGTCTACCGCCGTTGGGGCTGGGAGGGCCGTGTCTTCGTCTGGCACGAGGCCGCCGATACCCGCCTCTTCCACCCGCCGGCGGCGGAGACGGAGCGCGAGGGGCTCGTCTGGATCGGCAACTGGGGCGACGAGGAGCGTTCGGCGGAGCTCGAATCCTACCTCTTCCGCCCGGCCCGGACCGTCGGCCTACCCCTCAATGTCTACGGCGTCCGCTATCCGGACCACGCCCGGGCCGTGCTCGCCCGCCATAGTGTGAACTACCGGGGCTGGCTCCCCAACGCGCGGGCGCCCGAAATCTTCGCCCGGCATCTCGCCACCGTCCATGTCCCGCGGCGCTTCTATGTCGAGATGCTTCCCGGCATCCCGACGATCCGCGTCTTCGAGGCGCTCGCCTGCGGCATCCCGCTCCTCTCCGCGCCCTGGGAGGATTCCGAAGGGCTGTTCCGGCCGGGCCAGGACTTCCTCTTCGCCCGCGACGAGGCCGAGATGGAACGGCACCTGCGGGCGGTCACCAACGACGACGAATTGCGCCGGTCCCTCGTGGCGAGCGGCCTCGAGACGATCCGGGCGCGCCACACCTGCGCCCATCGCGCCGACGAGCTTCTGGGCGTCGTCGCGCAGCTGAACGCATCCCCTGTCCTTACCGAGCGCGTCGCATGAAGATCGCCTTCTACGGCTCCAGCCTCCTGTCCTCCTACTGGAACGGCGCCGCCACCTATTACCGCGGCCTCCTGAGCGACCTCGCCCGGCGCGGGCATCAGATCACCTTCTACGAACCCGACGCCTTCGACCGGCAGAAGCACCGCGACATCGACCCGCCGGACTGGGCGACCTCGCGGGTCTACCCGGCGACGGACGAGGCCGTGCGCGCGGTGATCGCGGAAGCGGCCGCCGCCGACGTGGTCGTGAAGGCGTCGGGCGTCGGCGTCTTCGACGACGTGCTGCTCGAAGGCGTGGTCGCGGCCTCGCGGCCGGACGCGCTTCGCCTTTTCTGGGACGTGGATGCGCCGGCGACCTTGGCGCAACTCAAGGCGGAGCCGGACCACCCGCTCCACCGGGCGCTCAAGTCCCTCGATCTCGTGCTGACCTACGGTGGCGGCCCGCCGGTCATCGCGGCCTACGAGGGGTTCGGCGCCCGGCGCTGCGTGCCGATCTACAACGCCCTCGACCCCTCAACGCATCATCCCGTGCCGCCGGAGGAGCGCTTCAAGGCCGACCTCGCCTTCCTTGGCAACCGCCTGCCGGACCGGGAGGCGCGGGTGGAGCAGTTCTTCCTCGAACCCGCCGCGCGGCTGCCGCAGCGCTCGTTCCTGATCGGCGGCAACGGCTGGGGCGACAAGGGGATGCCGGACAACGTCCGCGACGTCGGCCATGTCTACACGCGCGATCATAACGCCTTCAACACGAGCCCGCTGGCCGTGCTCAACATCGCCCGGGATTCCATGGCCGCCACCGGCTACTCCCCGGCGACCCGGGTCTTCGAGGCGGCCGGCGCCGGCGCCTGCCTCATCACCGACGCTTGGGTCGGGCTGGAGATGTTCCTCAAGGAGGGTGAGGAGGTGCTCGTCGCCCGCGACGGGCAGGACGTGGCCGATCACGTCGAGGCGCTCGACCCAGAGCGGGCCCAGCGCATCGGCGAGGCGGCGCGGGCCCGGATCCTCAAGGAGCACACCTACAGCCGCCGCGGCGCCGAGGTCGACGCGCTCCTTCGGGAGGAGGCCACCCGCAAGGCGCATCGGAGCGCCGCGTGATGGAGCGCCCGCTCTCCGTCGTCGTCTTGGGGCTCAGCCTCTCCTCCTCCTGGGGCAACGGCCACGCCACGACCTATCGCGCGCTCCTGAAGAGCTTCGCCGCCCGCGGCCACGACGTGCTGTTCCTGGAGCGCGACGTGCCCTGGTACGCGAAAGCCCGCGACCTAACCGACCCGGATTACTGCCGCCTCGCCCTCTACAAGGACCTCGACGGCCTGGAGGACCACCGCGCGGCGATCGCGGCGGCCGACGCGGTGATCGTCGGCTCCTACGTGCCGGACGGCGTGGCGGTCGGACGTTTCGTGCAGCGCCACGCTCAAGGCGTCACGGGCTTCTACGACATCGACACGCCGGTGACGCTGGCCAAGCTCGAACGCGGCGACACGGAATACCTCAGCCCGGACCTGATCCCCGGCTACGACCTCTATCTCTCCTTCACCGGCGGCCCGACCCTCGACCACCTGGAGCGCCGTTACGGTTCGCCGGCTGCCCGCGCGCTCTACTGCTCCGTCGATCCCGACCTCTACCCGCCCCTCGACCGGGAGAAGCGCTGGGACCTCAGCTATCTCGGCACCTACAGCCCCGACCGTCAGCCGGTGCTCGACCGATTGCTCCTGGAGCCGGCGCGCCGCGCCCCGCATCTCCGGTTCGTCGTGGCCGGACCGCTCTACCCCGCCGACATCGCCTGGCCGGAAAACGTGGAGCGGATTGACCACGTGCCGCCGGCCGAGCACCCCGAGTTCTACGCGGCGAGCCGCTTCACCCTGAACGTCACCCGCGCCGACATGGTGCGGGCGGGCTACAGCCCGAGCGTACGCCTCTTCGAGGCGGCAGCCTGTGGCGTGCCGATCATCTCCGACCCTTGGGACGGGCTCGACACCCTGTTCCGGCCCGGCCGCGAGATCCTGATCGCCCACCGGAGCGAGGACGTGCTCGCCGCCCTGACGGGGCGCGACGAGGCCGCCGCGCGGACCCTCGGGCGTGCCGCGCGGACCAGAGTCCTGGCCGAGCACACCGCGGCGCACCGGGCCGAGACCCTGGAGCGCGCCATCCTGGGCGCCTGCCGCCCAGGGAGTTCCCCAGTGCCGGCGCGCTTCGCCGCGCCGGTCGCCTGAGCCCGTTTGCCGAGAAAAGATTCTTTGAACCTGAACGGAAACCAACGCCAAGCTTCCACGTTGGCAGGTACAAAGATCCTCAACGGTCCCGCTTCGCCTTCGCGTCGTGCGTCTTGGAAGGGAACAGTCCATGAAGAATGGCAAGAGCAAGCAGGTTCTCGTCGCCGGCGGCGCGGGCTTTCTCGGATCCCACCTCTGCGACGTGCTGCTTGCCGACGGCGCCCACGTCATCTGCCTCGACAACTTCCAGACCGGCCGCCGTCAGAACCTGCGGCACCTCGAGCGCGAGCCGCGCTTCGACCTGATCGACGCCGACATCATCAATCCCCTGCCCCGGGCGCTCAGGGCGCCGCGCGGGCGCCTCGACGCGGTCTTCAATCTCGCCTGCGCCGCCTCGCCGCCGCACTACCAGGCGAACCCGGAGCACACGCTTCTCACCAGCGTGGTCGGCACCCACAACCTCCTCACCCTGGCCGAGGAGAAGGGCGCCCGTTTCCTCCTCGCCTCCACGAGCGAGATCTACGGCGACCCGGAGGTGCATCCCCAGGTCGAGACCTACTGGGGCAACGTCAACCCGACCGGCCCCCGCGCCTGCTACGACGAGGGCAAGCGCGCCGCCGAGACCCTGACCTTCGATTTCCAGCGCGCCGACCGGGTAGACGTTCGGGTGGCTCGCATCTTCAACACCTACGGGCCGCGCATGCGGGCCGATGACGGGCGCGTGGTCTCCAACGTGATCTGCCAGGCGCTCGCGGGCGACGACATCACGGTCTACGGCGATGGCAGCCAGACCCGCTCGTTCTGCTACGTCAGCGACCTCGTCGACGGCCTGTTCCGCCTCATGCGCCACGACGGCCCGCTGCCGGGCGCGGTCAACCTCGGCAACCCGGTCGAGCTCACCGTCGGCGATCTCGTCGAGCGGGTGCTCGCCATGACGGGTTCGGGCTCGAAGGTGGTGCGCCGGCCCCTGCCGGTGGACGATCCGCGCCGCCGCCGCCCCGACATCTCCCGTGCGGCGAAATATCTCGGCTGGCAGCCGCAGATGTCCCTACCCCAGGGCCTGAAAGCGACGATCCAGTGGTTCGCGGCCGAAGGCGAGCGCTCGGCCGAGCGGGCGCGGATGCCGGTGCTCGGCACGGGCGCCTCCCTGGCGAAGCCCGCCCTCGCCTGATCGCGGCCTCGCGCGAAGCAACATTCTCAGGTGATCGTCTACGGCGACGTCGAGCGCGTCGAGCCCGCGGGCGAGCTCATCGAGCGGCTCCGCCGTTTGTTGGAGCAGGCCGCCGGAGCGAAGGGCCTCGCGCGTCACGCTCTCTTCGCCACACTGCTGATCGAGGCCGGCTGCCTCGCGCAAGGCTTTGCCGACCGCGCGATGGAGTGCGAAGGCGCCGACCTGCCCTCCCCTGAGGAGGACGCGGCGCTCGACCTCGCCGTCGCGGTGGGGCGGGCGCTCCTCGCCTCCTGGGATGGCGGCTTCGCGGACGAGATCCCCCTCCCCGCTTGGCCGGAGGCGCTCGCCGGGACGGCGCCCGACCTCGCCCTTCGCCTCAAGCTGCCCGAGGGCTACGCCTTCTACGCGCTCTACCCGGAGAGCTACGCCCTCGCGGCCCGGCGCTCCGGCCTCGGACACGAGACCCGGATCGTCGGCATCCGCAGCATCGGCACGAGCCTCGCGGCGATCGTTGCGGCGGCGCTCGGGACGGGGCGCCCCGAGACCGTGCGGCCGGTAGGTCACCCGTTCGGACGCTCGCTGCAACCAACCCCCGCGCGGGCCGACCGGCTCCTGCCCGCGCCGGGCGCCTTGGCGCTCGTCGACGAGGGACCCGGCCTGTCCGGGAGCTCTTTCGGCGCCGTCGCGGACTGGCTCGAGGCCCGGGGCGTTCCGGAGAACCGCCTCCACGTCTTCCCGAGCCATGCCGGCGACCTCGGCCCGCAGGCGAGCGATGGGCACCGGGCGCGCTGGGCGCGGCTCCAGCGCCACCTCGTGCCCTCAGACATGGTCCTTCGCCTCGGCGAGGCTTTACCCCGCCCCGTGACTTGGGCGGCCGACCTCATCGGCCATCCGGTCGCGCCGGTGAAGGACGTCTGCGGCGGCGCGTGGCGGAGCGAGCGGCGCTTTTCGGAAACCCCGCCGACCCAGGCGCATCAGGAGCGGATCAAGCTCCTCGTGCGGACCGGCAGCGGCGCTTGGCTCCTGAAATTCATCGGTCTCGGCGAGGAGGGAGCGCGCAAGGCCGACCTCGCCCGCTGCCTCGCGGATGCTGCATTGACCCCGGCCGTCGTGGGGCTGCGCCACGGCTTCATCGTCGAGCGATGGCACGGTGATGCGAGTCCCATCGACGGGATCGGCAAGGATGCCCTCGTCGCGCATCTCGCCCGCTATCTCGGCTTCCGCGCCCGGTCCCTGCGGCCCGGTCCGCGCGGCGCCTCGCTCGGTACGCTTGCCGCCATGGTGGTCCACAATTCCGAGCAGGCCGGGCTGGATGACCTCTCCTCGGCCCACAGGCGGGCGCTGGCGGGCGCCGCGCAGTTGAAGCGCTCAGTGTACCCAGTCACGATCGACGGCCGCCTGCAGCCTTGGGAATGGCTTCTCACGCCAGGGGGGCAGATCCTGAAGACCGACGCCGTCGACCATCATTGCGCTCACGACCTCATCGGCTGCCAGGACATCGCCTGGGACGTCGCGGGCGCCGCGGTCGAGTTCAGCCTCGACGGGACCGATCGCGAGAGGCTGCGCGCCGGTGTCGCCACGGTCGCGAACCGCGAAGTCGACCCGGCGCTCGTCGCGTTCTACGAGCCCTGCTACCTCGCCTTCCAGCTCGGCAGCTTCACCATGGCCGATCAAGCCTTGTCCGGCTGGCCGGACGAAGCGCAGCGGCTCAACGCCCACGCGAACCGCTATCGGGACCGGCTTTCGCGTTGACGCGGCCCCGCCGGGGCGCGAACAAGGGCCGATGGCCCTCGCGCGGACAGGGCCGCACCGGGAGACGTCATGGCCGACAACATCTCGCAGGACCTGAAATCGGGCGCGCTGTTCTACCACCGCAACCCGCGCCCCGGGAAACTGGAGATTCAGGCAACAAAACCCCTCGGCAACCAGCGCGACCTGGCGCTGGCCTATTCGCCTGGCGTCGCCGCGGCCTGCGAGGCCATCGTCGCCGATCCGGCCGAGGCCGCGACGCTCACCGCCCGGCAGAACCTCGTCGCCGTGATCTCGAACGGCACGGCGGTGCTGGGCCTCGGCGACATCGGGCCCCTCGCCTCCAAGCCCGTCATGGAAGGCAAGGCCGTTCTCTTCAAGAAATTCGCCGGCATCGACGTCTTCGACATCGAGGTGGCGGAGAAGAACGTCGACAAGCTCGTCGACGTGGTGGCAGCCCTCGAGCCCACCTTCGGCGGCATCAATCTCGAAGACATCAAGGCCCCGGAATGCTTCGAGGTCGAGGAGCGCTGCCGGGCGCGGATGAACATTCCCGTCTTCCACGACGACCAGCACGGCACGGCGATCATCGTGGGAGCGGCCGTCACCAACGCCCTCGAGCTTGCCGGCAAGCGCATCGAGGACGTCAAGATCGTGACGTCGGGCGCCGGCGCCGCGGCGCTCGCCTGCCTGAACCTCCTGGTATCCCTCGGCGCCAGGCGCGAGAACATCTGGGTCACGGACATCGAGGGTGTGGTCTTCAAGGGCCGCACGAGCCTCATGGACCGCTGGAAAGCGGTCTACGCGCAGGACACCGACGCCCGCACCCTGTCCGACATCATCACCGACGCCGACGTCTTCCTCGGCCTCTCCGCCGGCGGCGTCCTGAAGCCCGAGCTCCTGCAGCAGATGGCGGCCCGCCCGATCATCCTGGCGCTGGCCAACCCGAACCCGGAGATCATGCCGGAGCTGGCCGAGGCGACGCGGCCCGACGCCATGATCTGCACCGGCCGGTCCGACTATCCGAACCAGGTCAACAACGTCCTGTGCTTCCCCTACATCTTCCGCGGGGCCCTCGACGTCGGCGCGACCGAGATCAACGAGGCGATGAAAGCTGCGGCCGTGAAGGCCATCGCGGCGCTCGCCCGCGAGACGCCCTCCGAGGTCGTGGCCCGGGCCTATGGCGGCGAGGCGCATCCCTTCGGGCGAAAGTCCCTCATCCCGAGCCCCTTCGACCCGCGGCTCATCCTGCGCATCGCGCCGGCGGTGGCGGAAGCCGCGATGGCGACGGGCGTCGCAACGAAGCCGCTCCCCGACCTCCAGGCCTATGCCGACTCGCTGATCCGCTTCGTCTTCCGCTCCGGCTTCGTCATGAAGCCCGTCTTCGCGCAGGCGAAGGCGGCCCCGAAGCGCGTCATCTACGCCGAGGGCGAGGACGAGCGGGTGCTGCGCGCCGTCCAGGCCGTGATCGAAGAGGGCATCGCACGCCCGATCCTGATCGGCCGCCCCAACGTCGTGGAGACGCGCCTCAAGCGCTTTGGCCTCTCGATGATCGCGGGGCGAGACTTCGAACTCGTGAACCCGGAGGACGATCCGCGCTACCGCGACTACGTCGCCTCCTACGTCGAGATCGCCGGCCGCAAGGGCATCACGCCGGACGCCGCGCGGACCCTGGTTCGCACCAACACCACGGTCATCGCGGCGCTGGCGCTGCATCGCGGTGACGCGGACGCCATGATCTGCGGGCTCGAGGGCCGCTTCCAGTCGCGCCTCAAGCACATCAAGGACATCGTGGGGCTCTCGCCCGGCGCCAAGGAGATGGCGGCGCTCTCCCTCGTCGTGACGGGCAAGGGCGCTTTCTTCATCGCCGACACGCACGTTCGGCCGGATCCTTCGGCCGAAGAAATCGCCGACATGACGGTCGCCTGCGCGAGCCACGTGAAGCGCTTCGGCATCAGCCCGAGGATCGCCCTCGTCTCGCACTCGGATTTCGGTTCGGCCGACACGCCCTCCGCCCGCAAGATGCGCGACGCCTTCGGCCTGATCCGGGAGCGCGCCCCGGAGCTCGAGGTCGACGGCGAGATGGCGGCCGACACCGCGCTCTCTCAACTCGTGCGGGAGCGCGTCTACCCGGGCTCGCGGCTCAAGGGCGAGGCGAACGTTCTCATCATGCCGAACCTGGACGCCGCCAACATCGCCTTCCAGTTCACGAAGGCGCTGGCCGACGCGCTGCCCGTCGGTCCGATCCTGATCGGCCCGGCCAAGCCCGCCCACGTGGTGACGCCCTCGGTCACAGCGCGGGGCATCGTCAACATCACGGCGGTGGCGGTGGTGGAGGCGCAGGAGGGCGAGCCGGCGCCGAGCCTGTTCTGAGGGGCAAGGTTCATCCGGAGCGCCTATCGGCGCGAGATGTTGTGCTGGATCCCCTTCCCCTCCGGGGGACAAGCCGCCTCCGGCCGGGGATGACAGTGGGGGTTCTTCTGAGCCGTGTCCGCTGTCATCCCCGGCCGGAGCCCGACAGGGCGCAGGGGAAGGGGATCCAGCACAACGTCTCGTCGCGACAGCGACGCCGTGTTCTCCCCCTCTCCCCTTGAGGGAGAGGGTGGCCCCGCGTCAGCGGGGTCGGGAGAGGGGTGCGGCGCGAAGCGGCGCACGGCCGACAGGCCGATCAGGCTCTCTCCGCTTCACACGTCCTGTTCGCTTCGCGAGGCGCTGCGCGCCACCCCTCATCCGCCCGGCTCACGCCGGGCACCTTCTCCCTCAAGGGGAGAAGG
>DATCMH010000016.1:0-326827 GCA_036563505.1 Beijerinckiaceae bacterium | reverse complement strand
ACGAGGCCGCCGTGCGGGCGCATGCGCAGGCCACCATGCAGGACCTGATCCAAACCCGCTCGGACACGATCCGCGACTGGTTCGACTGCACCTTCGAGGTCACGAACGAAAGGGGCGCGGTGGTGCTCGTGCTGCCCTTCGGCACGACTGAAGATGAGGGGTGAGCGTGAGCGACAATCAGGCCGCGACGCTCAGGGATCATTCCGTGTCGGCGTCGAGCGGTACGATACCGTACGGTTCAGAACTGTGCCGCCTCGATCACACGGTCGAGACGTGATGCGCCACGCTGAACGCCAGCGACCGCTCTATGCGCCGTGAAAGCTGCCGGGCTGCTCCCGGCCGCACCCGGACGTTGCAACCTTTCACGGAACGAGTCTGGGCCGACCTCGAAAGGGCTGGGGCCTAGGACAGCCTGTCTTGACAAAAATCCTATTTCATGACCATATGCCGATCATGAGCTACCCTTTCAACCTTCCTCCCTTCATCCACATCCGGGTCCCGCAGCCGGAGCCAGACGTGCAGCCGCACCGGCCTCATCCGAAGCAGCCGCACGGCTTCGCGACGGTGGCGAAGGTGCGCCAGCTCGTCGAGACCACGGGCATGACCTTGAAGGAGATCGACCGGCGCACCGGGGTCAACCACGGCACGATCTCCCGCTGGATCCTCAAGCACGGCTGGACGCGGCCGAGCCATGCCTTCCCGACGAAGCCGGCGGGGTGCCGCGTCGAGGGCGACGGCAACGGGCGGCAGCTCGCCACGCGGCTCCGGGTCCAGGCCGAGCGCATGATGGCCCATCTCGAGGCGAGCGACGCGGTGACGCCGGAGGAGATCCGCTTCGCGCTCAACCTGCTCATCGCGGTGCGCCGCGAGCAGGCGCGCCGCCGCCTGCCCCAGGACGCGGCGCCCGACCCCGACCCGCAGCCCCTCAGCGCCGCGGCGCTCGACGAGGCCGCGCCGGACGCGGCTCCGGTGTCCTATCGCCGGCCCCCTCGGGTCCCAAAGCTCCGCCTCGACGCCGAGGGCTGCCCCCTGCCCCCGCGCCCGCCGGCGACCTGGGACCGCAGCGAGGCGGCCCGCCGGGGCTGGGGCAAGCGCTACGCCAAGCTCGGCCGGGTTCGGCGCGTCGCGCCGTCGCCGCGGTGAGGCCGAGCGGGGCCTCGCTGAGGCGAGGCTTCGCCGCGACCGCCGCGCCGGTCACGCCCCTCGCCGTGACCACGGCGTCCCCGCCACGGCCCTGTCTCGAACGCTGCCGTGCCCCTGCGCGACGCGCCGCTCGACCGCGCGTGCAACCGCGTCGAAGGCTCGTCGGCCATCCCACGGAGATCCGGCGGCCCGCTCCCCGCGACGAGAAGGGGCTGAAGCCTTCCGCGGGAGGGTGAACCCTGCCGCGATCACGTGGCGGCTGACGTTCGTCAACAGGCCTCAAGCGTGCCGCGGCGCGATCGGATCGCGGGGCGCGGGCGCCGTCATGCCGTCGAAGAACCCCGCCCGCCAGCGCCCGCGGCGTCATCGCGCCCCCGCTCGCGCACGGCCACGAACTTGAGCGCGGGCCAGTCCTCCTGCGTGCGGCGCAGGGTCCAGGCGTTGCGCGCCAGGAAGACGAGGCCGCCGTCCCGGTCGCGAGCGACGCTCGCGGGGAGCTCCTTCGCGAAGCGCTCCATCGCGTCGGCCGCGCCCACCACCCACCGCGCCGCCTCGAACGAGGCCGGCTCGGTGCGGACCGGCACCCCGTATTCCTGCAGGAGGCGCGACTGCAGCACGTCGAGCTGGAGCGCGCCGACCACGCCGAGGATCGCTTGCGAGCCGAGCAGCGGGTAGAACACCTGGACCACGCCCTCCTCCGCGAGGTCCTGCAGCGCCTTGTTGAGCTGCTTCACCCGCATCGGGTCCTCGATGAGGACGCGCTGGAGGATTTCGGGAGCGAAGTTCGGCAAACCCTCGAAGCGCAGGCGCTCGCCCTCAGTGAGCGTGTCGCCGACCCGCAGGGTGCCGTGGTTCGGGATGCCGATGATGTCGCCCGGATAGGCCTCGTCCGTGGTCTCGCGCGCCTGGGCGAAGAACAGGATGGGCGCGGGGATCCCCATGAAGCGCCCCTCGCGTTCGTGGAAGAGCTTCATGCCGCGCCGGAACCGGCCGGAGCAGAGGCGGACATAGGCCACCCGGTCGCGGTGGTGGCGGTCCATGTTGGCCTGCACCTTGAACACGAAGCCGGTCACCTTGTCCTCGGACGGCTCCACCCGCCGCGGGCCGGCCTGACGGGGCAAGGGGCCGGGGGCGAAGCGGGCGAGGTGACCCAAAAGCTCCGCGACGCAGAAGTTGCGCAGGGCGCTGCCGAAGAACACCGGCGACAGGTGGCCCTCGCGGAACGCGGCCTCGTCGAAGGACGGCAGCGCCGCCTGAGCGAGGTGCAGGGCTTCGAGCGCGGGCGCGGCGATGTGCTCCTCGATGCCCGTGGCCCGCGCCAGATCGTCGAGGCGGTCGAGGGGCACGTCGCGTCCGAAGGGGCTCGTCCGCTCGGCGTCGGGCAGAAGGGCGCGCTGGCCCTGAACGTCGAGGCAGCCGCGGAAGTCGGCGCCCATGCCGATGGGCCACGTGACGGGAGCCAAGTCGAGGGCGAGCCCGGAGGCGATCTCGTCGAGCAGCGCGAGAGGATCGAGGCCCTCCCGATCGACCTTGTTGACGAAGGTCAGGATCGGGATGTCGCGCAGGCGGCACACCTCGAAGAGCTTGCGGGTCTGGCTCTCGATGCCCTTGGCCGCGTCGATCACCATGACGGCCGCGTCGACCGCGGACAGGGTGCGGTAGGTGTCCTCCGAGAAGTCGGAGTGGCCCGGCGTATCGAGCAGGTTGAACACCCGGTCGCCGACCTCGAAGGTCATGACCGAGCTCGTCACCGAGATGCCGCGCGCCTGCTCGATGGCCATCCAGTCGGAGCGGGTGCGCCGCCGCTCGCCGTGGGCCTTCACGTGCCCGGCAAGCGTGATCGCGCCGCCGAACAGGAGGAGCTTCTCGGTCAGCGTGGTCTTGCCCGCGTCCGGATGCGAGATGATTGCGAAGGTGCGGCGCCGGGCCGCCTCTTCGGCCGCGGTCAGGGGCGCGTGGGAAGCTCTCGGACGGGTGTCGGGAGCGGTGGGGGTGAGCATGGCAGGTCCTTCATCGTCGCGGGACGACAGGGCAAGAGATGGCGCGGGGCAGGAAGCAGGGCGTCCGTCACGCCCCCGGCTGGGCTTGGGCGACGTCGACCCACGACGCCCCGACGAGCTCGGCCAAGCGTTCGGGCGCGATGCGCAGCGCGGCGTTGGTCGACCCCGCGGCCGGGATCACCACGTCGAAGCGCTTCAGGGTCACGTCCGCGTAGACCTTGAGCGGCTGCGGCAGGCCGAAGGGGCAGACGCCGCCGACGGGGTGGCTCGTCCACTGCACCACTTCTTCGGCGCTCAGCATGGTTGCCTTGGCCCCGAACTGGGTCTTGTACTTGCGGTTGTCAATCCGGGCGTCGCCCCCGACGACGAGGAGGATTACCTCGTCCCCGAGCTTCAAGGACAGGGTCTTGGCGATCTGGGCCGGCGCGACGCCGTGCGCTGCGGCTGCTTCCAGCACCGTGGCCGTGCGCGTCGAGGTCTCGATCACCTCGAGATCGGGCGCATGCGCGGCGAGATACGCGCGAACGGATTGCAGGCTCATCCCCGTCCTTGTCATGAAGCCCCGCAGGGGCGACGCCCGTGCCTGTAGCAGACCTCGGCGACGGATGCCTCCCTCGGGTGAGCACGGATCGCGATGCGGGCCGACCGAGACTTGGACTAAGGATGTGACTCATGCCTCGCCTGTTCACCGGCCTAAAGCCGCCGCCCGACGTGACGGAGCGCCTCGCGTCCTTACGTGGCGGGTTGCCCGGCGCCCGGTGGGTCGAGACCTCGGATTACCACGTGACGCTGCGCTTCCTCGGGGACGTCGACGATGCGACGGCGCGGGAGTTCGACGCCATGCTCGCGGAAGCCGCCCCGCGCGGGGCGCTGACCCTGCGGCTCGAAGGCGTGGCGAGCTTCGGCGGCGACCGGCCCCGCGCCCTCTTCGCCAAGGTGGCCGAGAACCGGGCCCTGCGCGAGCTCCAGGCGGAGCACGAGCGGATCGCCCGGGCCGTCGGGCTGAAAGCCGAGACGCGGCGCTATACGCCGCACGTGACGCTGGCCCGCCTGCGCGGCGTCTCGGCCGGCGACGTCGCGGCCACCCTCGCCGGAATCGGGGCGGTGCCGGCGCTGACCTTCACCGCGGAGGAGGCGCTGCTCTATTCGGCGAAGGAGTCGGTCGGCGGCGGGCCTTACCGGGTCGAGGCCAGCTATCCGCTGGGGTGACTCTCCTTCCGAGGCCGGCGCCCTAGCTTCGACGGAGGGCCACCTCTTCACCGTCATCCCGGGGCCGCGCAGCGGAGCCTGGGATCCATGATCGGGTCGGATGCCAATCGCAGCGGCTCACCCGGTCGTGGGTTCCGGGCTCTCGCCTGCGGCGAGCCCCGGAATGACAGCGCGTCATCGATGAAGGAGTTTTCGATATGCCCCCCTTGAGCGAGACGGAGCGCACCGACCTTTTCGCCGGCCTCGACGGCTGGCGCCTCATCGAGGGGCGGGACGCGCTCCACAAGCGCTTCGTCTTCGCCGACTTCGTCGAGGCCTTCGGCTTCATGGCGCGGGTGGCGCTGGTCGCGGAGCGGATGGACCATCATCCGGAATGGTCGAACGTCTACCGCACCGTCGAGGTGACGCTCACCACCCACGACGCGGGCGGCGTGACGCGCCGCGACGTGGAGCTCGCGCAGCGCATGGACCAGATGGCGGCGGGGCTGACGGAGGCGTGAGGCTCCGCCCCCTGCGTCCTCACTTCGGCTGCATGCGCAGCGCCCCGTCCAGGCGGATCACCTCGCCGTTCAGCATGTCGTTGTCGACGATGCTCGCCACGAGCTTGGCGTATTCCTCCGGCCGCCCGAGCCGTGAGGGGAAGGGCACGCCGGCCTCCAGCGCCTTGCGGATGTCCTCCGGCACGCTCTCGAACATCGGCGTGTGGAAGAGGCCGGGCAGGATCGTCACCACCCGGATGCCGTACGACGAGAGGTCCCGTGCCACGGGAAGCGTGAGGCCGACGACCCCGCCCTTCGACGCCGCGTAGGCCGCCTGGCCGATCTGCCCGTCCTGGGCCGCCACGGAGGCCGTGCAGACGACGACGCCGCGCCCGCCATCGGCGGTGACGGGATCGAGGCCGGCCATGGCGACGGCCGAGTGCGCGATCATCGCGTAAGTGCCGATGAGATTCACCTCCACCGCGCGGCGAAACGTGGCGAGGTCGTGGGCCACGAGCTCGCCCGTGTCGCGCTTCTTCGACACCGTGCGCTTGCCCGGCGCGATGCCGGCGCAGTTGACGAGCACCCGCTCGACCCCGTGCGCGGCCCGGGCCTTGGCGAGGCCGGCGGCGATCGAGGCCTCGTCCGTGACGTTCACCTCGCAGAACAGGGCGCCGATCTCGGCCGCCACCGCTTCGCCCCGCGCGCCGTTCATGTCGAACAGGGCGACCTTGGCGCCGGCTTGGGCGAGACGCCGGGCGGTGGCTTCGCCGAGGCCGGAGGCGCCGCCGGTCACGATCGCGGCGGTGGAAGAATCGATCTGCATCGGGGGTTCCGCGTTATGAAAGAGGATGGTGCCCGCTCCTTACTCCACCGGCGGCGGCTCGCAAGCTGTGCGCCGTGCGGGAAAGCCCATCTGGGCCAATCGCCCTTGAGCGGCCACGATCGCGGGGTCATCTCGAAGGAATCCCGCCGGGACGAGGACACGGATGGACGAGACGATCGACGGCTCCTTCTCGCGGCCGTTCACGAAAGACGAGATCGAGCGCATGCGCGCCATGGGCGGCGCGGCCGCCGAGCGTGCCGAGGCGGGCCCGGACGGCGCGCCGGATGAAGCCTTCACCCGGCGCTTCTGGCGCAAGGTCCGCCGGGTCGGCCGACGGCTCCCCTTCGCCGAGGACCTGGTCGCCGCCTATCTGTGCACCCTCGACCCGGCGACGCCGCGCCGGGTGAAGCTGACGTTGCTGGGCGCGCTCGCTTATTTCGTGCTGCCCCTCGACGCCTTGCCCGACCTCCTGCCGTTCTTGGGCTTCGCCGACGACGCGGCGCTGCTCGGGGCGGCGCTCGCCCAAGTCGCAGGCTCGATCACGCCGGCGCACCGGGAGAAGGCGCGGGAGATCTTGGACGAGGAGACGCCGACGGAGGCCGAAGTGGAACCGAGGACCTGAGGCGACCACCCCGTCTTCGGGCCTTCGATCGCGCTGCGCCGGCCATGCGCCCGACGGCGAGAGGTTCGAGCGATCAGGGCCATGCCTGCTTCAGCGCCTGCGACGACAACCAGGCCACCAAGGGCAGCGCGGCGAACAAGGCCACCTTCGCCGTCACGAGGCGAGCGGCGGCAAGGTCGCCCGACCGTTGGAGGCTCCAGGCTCTCTGCGCCGCGAACAGGACCGCCATCCCATAGAGCGCGATTAACGCGACCACGATGGAGGTCAAAGCGATCGGCCGGCCGACGGCATCTCCTATCGCCGCGATGGCGAACGTCAGCGGCGCCAGGAAGAAGGCGATGGCGATCGCGCACATGAAGCCGATCATCGCGCCTGGAAATGCTGTCGCAGAGAGAAGCACGAGCGCCGCGATCAACGCTAGGGCGATCTTGAAGGCTCGTACGCTCATGCGCCGATCGTGCGCCGAAGGCGTGAACAAAGCGCTGAAGAGCACCCTGTTGCTGGAGCGCGCGCCGCCCGCACGGGAGAAGGCCATCGCCGACGTGACCGGCCTTCCTTGCTTCCCCGCAGCGCTCGATGAACTCAAGCGCTCACAGGCCCTCATTCTCCCGGCGCCGCGCGGCCTCATGACGCCGCGCCGGCCCGGAAAACGCTCAGTTCACCTTCGTGAAACCCTCGGCCGCGGAGAGCGGGGCCTGGGCGCCCAGCAGGATGGCCGGACGCTGGAGGGAGGCGCGCTTCTCCGGCGCGGGGGAGGCCGCCTGGGGCTTGGCGGGGGCGGGGCCCTGCGAGGGGGTCGGCGCAGTGCTCTGACGCCGCGCAGGCGCGGCGGGCACCGTCGGAGCGGGGGCCGGTGCGGCCGCCGCGGGCGGGCTCTCGGGCTTCGGCTCGCTGCCGAACAGGCCGACCATGCGCTGATAGATCGAGCGGCTCTCGCCGGCCGACGCCGTCTGGACGGGAGCGGCCGCCGCTGGCGCCGCCGAGGCAGGCTGGGCTTCGGTGCGGGCGACCACCGTGCCGGACTTGGCCGGTGCCGCTTTCGCGGTTTCGGTCCTCGCGGTTTCAGACTTGGCCGGTTTGGCCGTCGCGACGGACGCCACCTTCGGCTCGGCCTGCGGCGCCGCGGTTTTCGTCGTCTCAGCGAAGGCGAGCGCCGTGGTGTCAGGCCTCGGCTTGCCGGCCCCGTCGAGGAGGATCTCGCGCGGGCCCATGGCCAGCGCGTCGGGGCGGCTCACGTCGCCGAGATTGCGGCGTGGGCGGGCGTCGAGCACGGCGAAGCTCGACTCGGAGGAGCCGGATGCCGCCATCATCGTCTCGCGGAAGGAGTGGTGCTGGCCGCCATCCTCGTAGACGAGCTTGATCGCCGGCGTGCCCTTGGCGACGAGCTCGGCCACAGCCTGATCGTCTTTGGCGCGCTTCTCGGCGACGGCGGTGGGCACCTGCGGGGCGCAGCTGCCGTCCGCCACCTCGGCGCCGCCGAAGGTGTAGCGCTTGCCGCAAACCGCGACCTTCGGCTCCTCGCGCAGGGCCTCGAAGTAGTCCGAGCCTTCCTTCAGGTTTTTCCAGAAGGCGATATGCGGGTCGGCCCGGTGCTTCGCCAGGTTCTCCGCCGTCATGCGGAAGGGGTAGGACTGGAACTGGAAGGTGCGCTGGCCGCCGGAAAAGCTCTCGCGGGCGATGGCGTAGACTTCCGCGATCGCTTCGTCCGTCATGGCGAAGCACCCGCGGGACGAGCAGTTGCCATGTACCATGAGGTAGGAGCCGGTGCGGCCGTGCGCCCGGTCATAGGTGTTCGGATAGCCCGTGTCGAAAGAGAGATAGAAGGACGAGTTCGGGTTCATCTGACCCGGCGTGATGGTGTAGAAACCCTCCGGCGCCTGGCGGTCGCCCTCGCGGACCTTGGGCCCGAGCTGGCCCGACCAGCGGCAGATCGGGAACGTTTTCAGAAGCGCGTAGCGGCCGTCGGTGCCGCGCTTCCACACCTCCATCTCGGACTCTTTCTTGTAGGCCCGGATGACGATGGGGTCGGCCTTCGACATGCCCTTCTGCGCCATGAGGGACATGGTCGCGGGCGGGATCGGGGACAGATGCTTCGAGCTGTACTGGCTGTCCTGGCAGGCTGCGAGGCCGAGGCTCAGGGCGACGCCAGCCGCCAGCACCACACGCTTCATCATGGGGACCCCCGCTCGTTGCCGCAGCGCCCGGCCCTTGTATCGCGGCCGTGGCGCTCCCCTTCAGCTCTTAAGTTCGTTAGCCTTAACTCGCCCTTACCGCAAGCAAGGGCGATCTGCGGGCAAGGTTGATGGAAGGTTAACCGGCCCTAAACCTTGCGGCCGATGGCCAGGAACTTGGCCGCGCGATGGTCGCGGATCGCCTCCGGGCCCATGTTCGAGAGGTCGCGCAAAGCTTCCTCGATCGCCGCGCCGGCCGCCGCGATGGCCGCCTGCGGCTCGCGGTGGGCGCCCCCCGTCGGCTCGGGCACGATCGCATCGACGACGTGGAGCCTCAAGAGATCCTGGGCGGTGATCTTCATGCTCGTCGCCGCGTCCTGGGCGCGGCTGGAATCGCGCCAGAGGATCGAGGCCGCGCCCTCGGGCGAGATCACGGAATAGATGGCGTGCTCCATCATGAGCACCTTGTTGGCGGTGGCCACCGCGATGGCTCCCCCTGAGCCGCCCTCGCCGATGACGAGCGCCACGTTCGGCGCGCCGAGGGCGAGACAGGCGTCCGTGGAGCGGGCGATGGCCTCCGCCTGGCCGCGCTCCTCGGCCTCGATGCCGGGATAGGCGCCGGCCGTGTCGATGAAGCTCAGGACCGGCAGCTCGAAGCGGTCGGCGAGTTCCATCAGGCGCGCCGCCTTGCGATAGCCTTCGGGCCGCGCCATGCCGAAATTGTGCCGGATCCGCGCCTCGGTGGTCGAGCCCTTCTCCTGGCCGATGACGCAGACCGCCTGGCCCCGGAACCTCCCTAAGCCCCCCACGATCGCCTCATCCTCGCCGAAGGCCCTATCGCCGGCCAAGGGCTCGAAATCCTCGATCAGGACCTCGCGGTAATCAACGAAATGGGGCCGCTGCGGGTGCCGGGCGACCTGCGCCTTCTGCCAGGGGGAGAGGTTGGCGTAGACTTCCTTCAAGGCCGCCCCGGCCTTGGCCTCGAGGCGCGCGATGTCGTCGGAGATCGCGACGGCGTCGCGGTTCTCGCCGAGCTGGCGCAGCTCCTCGAGCTTGGCTTCGAGCTCGGCCACCGGTTTTTCGAAATCGAGGTAGGACCGCATCAGGGGGTGTCGCGCCACGAAAAAAAGCCCGGCGCGGACGCTGCCGCCGGGGCCGGGCGGCGCGGACACTGGCGGCGGGCTGTGGCCAAGTCAAGGCGGAGCGCGAGGCGGAGCGGGCAAGCCAGGACAGGCAAGTCAGGTCAGGCAAGTCAGGTCAGGCAAGTCGAGGTCGAGGCGACGAGGCCGGGCGAGACGATCGGGGCCCGGGTCGCCGCGCGCGGCTCGATGCCGAACGGCCGAGAAAATCGGTATGCCGCCGTTGATCCAGCCGCCCGGCCCGCTCGTACACGATGACGAAGTCTCTTCGTGGACTTCCTTCCCCGACGGCCGTCCGTCCCCCCTGGGCGGCCTCGAGACGAGAGGCCGCCCCTCCCCCCGGGGCGGCCTCTTTGATTTTCGATCGCTATTGGCTCCGGACGAGCCGCTGATCCTATTGTCTGCCTCATCCTGAGGTGCGAGCCTAAGGCGAGCCTCGAAGGAGGTCTCCAGTGACGTATGCGTTCCTGGAGGCCTCCTTCGAGGCCGCGCAAGCGCGGCGCCTCAGGATGAGGGGGGAGGGCGGGGCGGACGTCGCTCCGAGGCCGTCTCTCAAATGTCCCCGAGCCGGGCGAAGAGCGCCTCGGCGAGGGGGTTCGCCGCCCGAAAAACGTAGTCGAGGGTGCGCACGGAGACGTCCCGGGCCTGGGCGGCGATGAGCAGGTCGACGAGGGCGAAGACGTCGCGTTCGGGGGAGTGCAGCACGAGTTCGTCCCCCTGCGGCTCGCCGTAGGGCAGCACGGCGCCGAGCGCCCGCAGCCGCGGCAGGAGCTGGACGAGCCCGCTCGGCTCGAAGCCGGCGCGCACCTCGCGGATCCGCCGCGCCTCCTCCTCCGCCGCGATCCGAGCGAGCACGGCTTTCGCTGCGGCGCGGGCGCGTTCGCCCCAGGGCGCATTCAGCGAGGCGACGAGGTTCGCCTGAGAGCGCAGGATCACGCCGTCGTCGAGCACCTTGAGGGCGTTGGCGGCGAGCGTCGCGCCGGTCGTCGTGATGTCGACGATGAGGTCCGCGGTGCCCGCCGCCGGCGCGCCTTCCGTGGCGCCGAGGCTTTCCACGATGCGATAATCCGTGAGGCCGGCCTGGGCAAAGTGCTGACGCGTCAGGTTCACGTATTTGGTCGCGACCCGCATCTTGGCGCCGTGCCGGGCGCGCCGGTCGGCGGCGACCTCGTCGAGATCGGCCATGGAGCGCACGTCGATCCAGGCCTGGGGCACGGCGACGACGACGCTCGCCTGGCCGAAGCCGAGCGGCGCCAAGAGCACGAGGGAGCGCTCGGGGTCGGGCACCTGCTCGCGCAAGAGGTCTTCGCCCGTCACCCCGAGATGGGCCGCGCCGCTCGCGAGCTGGGCCACGATCTCGGAGGCCGACAGGAACAGGATCTCGACGTCGGGCAGGCCGGCGATGGAGCCGCGGTACTCCCGGGCGCCCCGGGCCTGGGCGAAGCTCAGGCCCGCGCGGGCGAAGAAGGCGGCGGCGTTCTCCTGCAGTCGGCCCTTGGAGGGCACGGCGAGGGTGAGGGGGCCGTCGGGCGGCGCGGCGGAGCCGGTCATCGGGACCCTCCGATGCGGTCGAGCCAGAAGGCGCAGCCGACGGCCGGCACCGGCTCGGGGCTGCCGAGATGCTGGAGAAGACCGTCGTAGCGTCCGCCGCCGACGAGGGGCTTTGCGACCGCACCGCTCGCCTCGTGCAGCTCGAAGATGAAGCCGGTGTAGTAGTCGAGGTTGCGGGCGAAGTCGGCGGAGAAGTGCAAGGTCCCGACATCGAGGCCCCGCGCCGCCATGAAGCCCGTGCGCTCCTCGAAGAGGTCAAGGGAGGCCGTGAGATCGAGGCCGGCGTCCCGGGCCAGCGCCCGCAGGGCGGCTGCCGCCTCGTCCGGGTCGCCCCGGACCGCGAGATAGGCTTCGAGCACCCGGCGCGCCTCGTCGGGCAGCCCGCCGCGGTCGCCGGCCCGGGCGAGAAAGCGCTCGGCGATCTCGGCGGCGGAGCGCCCGCCGACGCTCTCGATGCCGGCGATGGCGAGGATATCCTCCACGAAGGCCCGCGCCGCCTGGGGCGCCTGGCCCTCGATGGCGGCCAAGAGCCCCGCATGGTCGGGCGCGGCCCGCGCCGGCTCGGCGACGGTGTCGAGGCCGCGGCCGGAGACGATGGCCCGCAGGAGGCGTCGCTTGAGGGAGGGCGCGAGGTTCAGCGCGGTGAGAAGGGCGTCGAGCAGCCCCATGTCGCCGAGGCGCACGGCCGCCGGCGGGGCGCCGAGCGCGGCGAGGCCTTCGACGGCGAGGCTCAGGACCTCGGCATCCGCCGCGGCGCGGTCCGGGCGCCCGATGGATTCGAGCCCGGCCTGCAGGAACTCGCCCGTTTCCCCCGCCCGCTGGCGGAAGACCGGGCCGTGATAGGCGTAAGCGCCCGGCCGGCCTATAGTCGTCGCGAGGTGATGGGCGCAGACGGGGATCGTGTACTCGGGGCGCAGGCACAGCTCGCGCCCGGCCGCGTCCAGGATCACGAAGAGGCGGCGGCGGATGTCCTCGCCCGAGAGATCGACGAAAAGGTCGGCCGGCTGGAGAATCGGGGGTTCGAGGCGCGCGTAGCCTTCGCGCGCGAGGAGCGCGGCGAGCGCCCCTGCGGGATCGGCTGGAGAGAGGGCCGTCGATGTCGTCACGGCAGCGTCCTTAGCGAACCCTAGCCGCGGATGCGACGCTTTTCGCCAACGAGGGTGAACGGGTCGCGCGATCGGCCGGCCCGCCGCCTCGCCAAGGGCGCCCTCGGAGCCTACGGTGTCCGCGCCTCATGCCGCTATCGAAGGACGTCCATGGACCTGCGCAATCTCGGCCTCTCGGGCCTCAAGGTCTCGCCCCTCTGCCTCGGCACGATGATGTTCGGCGGCCCGACCGACGAGGCGACGGCCGCGCGCATCATCGCCTCCGCCGCCGACGCCGGGGTCAATTTCATCGATACGGCGGACGTCTACACGGAGGGGCGCTCGGAGGAGATCACCGGCCGGACCATCCGCGAGCGGCGCTCGCACTGGGTTCTCGCCACGAAGGTGGCGAACGCGATGGGGCCCGGCGCGAACGAGCGCGGTCTGTCCCGGCTCTGGATCTTGCGCGCGGCGGAAGCGAGTCTGAAGCGCCTCGGCACGGACCACATCGACGTCTACTACCTGCACAAGGAGGACCACGGGACGCCTCTGCCGGAGACCGTGCGGGCGATCGCCGACCTCCTGCGCCAGGGCAAGATCCGCTACTTCGGCGTCTCGAACTACCGCTCCTGGCGTGTCGCCGAGATCTGCCGGCTCTGCGACGAGGCGGGCATCGATCGGCCGGTCGTGAGCCAGCCCTACTACAACGCCCTGAACCGCATGCCCGAGACGGAGCACCTCCCGGCCTGTGCCCATTATGGGCTCGGCGTCTTTCCCTATTCGCCGCTGGCCCGCGGCGTGCTGACGGGCAAGTACAGCCCCGATGCGCCTCCCCCTGAGGACACCCGGGCCGGGCGCCAGGACGCGCGGATGATGCAGACGGAGTGGCGGCCCGAATCCCTCGTCATCGCGCAGGAGATGAAGCGCTACGCGGAGGCACTGGGCATCACCCCGGGGCAGTTCGCGGTGAACTGGGTGCTCAACAACCGCCTCGTGACGGGCGTCATCGCCGGCCCGCGCACGGAGGCGCAGTGGCAGGACTATCTCGGGGCGTTGGACTACGCCTTCACCCCCGAGGACGAGGCCTTGGTCGACCGCCTCGTGACGACGGGCCATCCCTCGACGCCGGGCTACAACGACCCGGCTTATCCTATCGAGGGACGGGTGACGCGGAGCGGGTGAGGGATGGGGGAAACCCTCTCCCCGCTCGCGGGGAGAGGGCAGGGTGAGGGCGTGGTGAGGCTGGGCCGGGTGCCGGTCGGAATGGGGGTAGACTGCCCCGGCACTGACCCCACCCGACCCTCGCTGTCGCGAGGGCCACCCTCCCCGCGGGCGGGGAGGGATGAGGGGCGCTGGTGCGCCCTCCTTCTCCCTTTGAGGGAGAAGGTGCCCGGCGTGAGCCGGGCGGATGAGGGGTTGTCGCGCAGCGCCTCGCGAAGCGAACAGGACGTGTGAGATGGAGAGGCCTTGATCGGCCTGTCGGCCGTGCGCCGCTTCGCGCCGCCCCCCTCTCCCTCAAGGGGAGAGGAGAACAGCGACGCCCCTCATCCCTCCCCGCCTGCGGGGAGGGTGGCCGGCGTCAGCCGGACGGGTGGGGTGGGCGCTGGGCGTCGCCGTGAAACAACGCCAACGCCCTCACACCGGCGAGGGTGCGGCGCAGGTTTGGCCGCCGTCGACGGGGAGGCAGACGCCGGTGATGAAGGCGGCCTCGTCGGAGGCGAGGAAGACGGCCGCGTTCGCCACGTCCCAGGCGGTGCCCATCCGCCCCATCGGCACGGCGCGGGCGCGGGACGCGACCATCGCCTCGGGACTCGCGTAGCGCGAGGCGATCTGCTTGTAGATGAGGGGCGTGTCGATCAGCCCCGGCATGATGCAGTTCGCCCGGATGTTTTGGGCCGCATATTGCAGCGCCAGCGCCACGGTCGCCTGGTTCACCGCCGCCTTCGAGGCGTAGTAGGCGAAGTAGGGATAGCCGACCCAGCGCACCGCGGCGATCGACGAGATGTTCACGATGGCGCCGCTCCCCTGCGCCAGGAAGTGGGGCAGCACCGCCTTCGCCGTGCGGAAGACCGAGCCGACGTTGAGGTCCATGGCGCGCGCGAAGGCCGCTTCCTCCACCTCCACCGGCCCGCCATGGAGCGTCGCGCCGACATTGTTGTGCAGGATGTCGAGGCGCCCGTACCGGGCGAGCGCCGCCGCGATCGCGGCCTCCACCGAGTCGAGGCGGGTCACGTCGGCGGCGAGCGCCAGGGCGGAGCCGCCTTCGTCTTTGATAATCCCGGCGGTTTCCTCGGCCGCGGCGGGGTGGAGGTCGATGCAGACGACGCCCGCGCCGGCGCGGGCATAGGCCACGGCCGCCGCTTTGCCGTTGCCCCAGCCGGGGCCGGCCGATCCCGCACCGAAGACCAGGGCGGTCCGCCCGGCGAGGCGCTCGCTTCGCGCAGGGCCGACGGCTGTGCTCACAGGAAGGCCGTCGAGAACCAGGGCACGGCGGCGATGATGACGAGACCCGCCAGGAGCGCGATGAGGTAGGGCCAGATGGCGCCGATGGCCTCGTCGGGCGACACGCCGCCGATCTTGCAGGCGAGATAGAAGCCGATGCCCACCGGCGGCGTCATGAGCCCGATGTTCATCGCGGTGACGATGACCATAGCATAGTGGATGTCGTTGATGCCGAGCTTGCGGGCGATCGGGAACATGAGGGGCGCCATCAGCACGATGGCGGGCAGGCCCTCCAGCACGCAGCCGAGCACCAGGAAGACCACGATGGTGACCGCCATGAAGGCGATCCAGCCGCCCGGCATCCCGGTCATGAAGGTGGCGATCTGCTGCGCGATGCCGGCCTGGGTGATGGCCCAGGCCATGGCGAGCGCCGTGCCGAGGATGAGGAGAATGGAGCCCGTCAGCGCCGCGGTCTCGACGAGCATGCCGTAGAACTTGCGCCAGCCGATCCCGCCGTAGAGCACGATCCCGATGAACAGGGCATACAGAACCGCGATGGTGGAGACCTCCGTCGCGGTGGCGATCCCGTCGGCCACCGTCCAGCGGATCAGGAAGGGCAGGACGAGGGCCGGCGCCGCGAGGACGGCGAGGCGGCCCATCAGGCTGAATGGGGCCCGGTGCACCCCGCTCATGTCCTCATGCCGGCTCTTCCAGCGCGCGAGCACCGCGAGCATCAGGAGCAGCACCATCGCGATGGCGAAGCCGCTGGTGAAGAGCCCCGCGATCGACACGCCCGCCACCGAGCCCAGCACGATGAGCACGATCGAGGGCGGCACCGTGTCGGCCATGGCGGCGCCGGTGGCGAGGAGCGCGATCATCTCGCGGGGCGAGTGCCCGCGCCGCTTCATCTCGGGGAACAGCGCCGGCGCCACGGTCGCCATGTCGGAGACTTTGGAGCCGGAGATGCCCGACACCACGAAGAGAGAGCCGAGCAGCACGTAGGACATGCCCGCGCGCACGTGGCCCAAGAGCGAGGCGAGGAAGTCGACGATGGCCTTGCCCATGCCCGTGGCATCGAGCACGCAGCCGAGCAGCACGAAGACCGGCACCGAGAGCAGGATGAGGCTCGACATGCCCTCGTCCATGCGCCCGATCATCACGAAGACGGGCACGTTCGTGGCGAAGGCCAGGTAGCTGAGCGTCCCGATCCCGAAGCAGAAGGCGATGGGCACGCCGGCCGCGAGGCCCGCCGCGACGAAGACCACCAGGAAGAGCACGATCTTGACCTGGCCCGCCCGCACGAGGCTCGGCGCGGCGATCCAGAGCAGGCCGATGATGAGCGCCACGAGCACGGCCGCGACGGCGAGATCCAGCCAGCGCGCCTGGCGGGCGGCATAGGTGAGCACGATGGCGAGCATCGCCACCATGCCGAAGGGGATCGCCGCGACGCGGAAGGTGTTGGGGATGTTGAGCGCCGGCGAGGTGATGAACCACTCCTCCGACGCGTACTCGAAGGCGCTCGGGATCAGCGCCGCGAGCAGCGTCGCGACCACCACGAGGCCGAGCGCCCCGACGAAGCCTTGAGCCCGCGCGGGCAGCATGGAGACGAACAGGGTCAGCCGCAGGTGCTCGTTGCGGTCGAGCGCGATGGCCGAGCCCAGCATCGCGAGCCACAGGAAGCAGAGCGAGGCCACCTCGTCGATCCACACGACGGGCAGCGAGAACACGTAGCGCGAGGTGACGCCGGCGAGCAGCAGCGTGACGATGGCGACGAGCAGAGCCGCCGCCGCCATCTCGAGCGGCCGCAGGAAGCGGGAGCCCGGCCGAGCGCCCTCGCTCTCGGCGAGGGTCACCGGCGGGGTCGAAACGTCCAGGGCGTCGGCGGAGAGGGCCATGGCGGGATGATCCGGGCAGGCGAGGAGGTTTCAAGCCCGCGGACGACCGGACGGCGCGCGGCGGGCGGTCCGGCGCCCTCGGAAGTCTCAGCTTTCCGAGGGCACCGGGGCCGCCGGGATCAGGCGAGCTTGCCCGTCGTGCGCTCGAGGAGCGCCCAGGCCTCGTCGCCGTATTTGCCCTTCCATTCCGCGTAGAAGCCCGCCTGGCGCAGCTTGTCACGGAAGGCTTCGGTCTTGGGCTGGTTGAACACCATGCCTTTGTCGGCGAGCTCCTTCTGCAGCCCGGCGTTGAGCGCCGCGACGTCCGCGCGTTCCTTCAGCGCCGCCTCGTTGACGTGCTTCGCCACCACGGTGCGCAGGTCGTCGGGCAGGCGCTCCCAGGCGCGACGGTTGGCGAGGAACCAGAAGCCGTCCCACATATGGTTCGTGAGCGAGCAGAACTTCTGCACCTCGAAGAGCTTCGCCGTCGAGATGATGGCAAGCGGATTCTCCTGGCCGTCGACGGTCTTGGTCTGGAGCGCCGTGTAGACCTCCGCGAAGTTGATCGAGGCGGGCGCGGCGTCGAGCGCCTTGAACATGGAGGTCCAGAGCGGCGAGACGGGCACCCGCAGCTTCATGCCCTTGAAGTCGTCCGGCGTCGTGATCGGCTTTGTCGAGGAGGTGGTCTGGCGGAAGCCGTTGTCCCAGATCTTGTCCATGGCGACGAGGTTGGACTTGGCGATCTGGGCGCGGACATAGGTGCCGAGCTCGCCATCCATCGCCTTCCACACCGCGTCGTAGTCTGGGAACGCGAAGCCGATGCCGTTGATCGAGGCCGCGGGCACCAGGGTCGAGAGGATCAGCCCCGAGAGGGTGAAGAACTCGACGCCGCCCGAGCGCACCTGACTCAGCATGTCCGTGTCGGAGCCGAGCTGGTTGTTGGGGAAGATCTGGATCTCGACCCGCCCCTTCGTCTCCGCCTTGATCGCGTCGGCCATCTCCCGCGCCCGCACGTTCATCGGGTGGGGCAGGGGCAGGTTGTTGGCGTATTTGTAGGTGAACTCGGCCGATTGGGCGCGGGCCACCCAGGGGGCGCTCACTGCGAGCGTCGCGGCTCCGGTGCCGGCAAGAAGCGTGCGGCGGGTCAGTTGGGTCATGCGGTCCTCCCCTGAAGGCACCGTCGGGCGTCGCGCATGGAACTGGCGCGGGTGCTGGCGTTTCCGGTCGGTGCGGTTGGTTATTCGTTGCGTTTCCGGAGCTGCCCTGCGTGCAAACCAGCTCCGATGCGAGGCGGACTATAAGCAAATTGCGCGCGGGCCGGAAAGCGGTAACGTTCACTTCGGAGTCCGGCCCGGGCGAGTACCGCTGGCCCAACCCACCCACCTCGTCCTGAGGTGCCGCGCAGCGGCCTCGAAGGAGGGCTCCAGAGACGTCAACGGTCCTGGAGCCCTCCTTCGAGGCTCAGGCTTCGCCTTCGCACCTCAGGATGAGGGGGGGATGGGTTGGACTAGCAGCTTATGTCGGGCCTAACTCTGAGAAGGAGCCCGCGCCTGAAAGCGGGCCGGGAAGCGGACCGCTTCGGAGAGGGATGAGGATGCCCGAGACGCCAGCGCTCCAGACATCGCCGGTGACGGGTCTGCCGGTGTCGCGGCGGGTAATGAACCTTGCCCACTTCGTGACCCAGGCCGCCCGGCGCTTCCCCGAGCGTGCCGGCCTGATCTGGGGCGAGCGAACCTGGACCTGGGCCGCCATCGAGGATCGGGTCGCGCACCTCGCCGCCGTTCTGACGCGCCACGGCGTCGCCAAGGGCGACCGGGTGCTCGTTCATTCCAAGAACGGCAACCTGATGTTCGAGGCCATGTTCGCCACCTTCCGCCTGGGGGCGATCTGGGTGCCGACGAATTTTCGGCTCACCCCGCCCGAGGTGGTGTCGCTGGCCGAAACCGCGAAGCCCAAGGCGTTTCTCTGTCACGCCGACTTCCCGCAGCACGCCGCCGCGGTGGCGGCGGCCTGCCCCGAACTCGCGCTCCTGGCCTCCCTCCACGGGGACCTCGCCGTCGACGGTCGCCCCGTTCCCGACCTCGAAGCGTTGATCGCGGCCGAGGTCGAGGGGGCGCCCGAAGCCGGGGTCGCATATGACGACCCCTGCTGGTTCTTCTTCACCTCCGGCACGACCGGGCGCTCCAAGGCCGCCGTGCTCACCCACGGCCAGATGGCCTTCGTCGTCACGAACCACCTCTGCGACCTGATGCCGGGGACGACGGAGGCGGACGCGTCGCTCGTCGTCGCGCCCCTCTCGCACGGCGCGGGCGTCCACCAGCTCACGCAGGTGGCGCGCGGCGCCGTCACCATCCTGCTTCCCTCCGACCGCCTCGACGTGGAGGAGGCATGGTCCCTCGTGGCGCGCCATCGCGTGACGAACCTCTTCACGGTGCCGACCATCGTGAAGCTCCTCACCGAGCACCCGGCCGTCGACCGCTACGACCATTCCTCGCTGCGCTACGTGATCTACGCCGGCGCGCCGATGTACCGGGAGGACCAGAAGCACGCGCTGAAAAAGCTCGGGCCGGTGCTGGTGCAGTATTTCGGGCTCGGCGAGGTGACGGGGAACATTACGGTCTTCCCGCCCCATCTCCATCGCGCGGAGGATGGCGAGGAGGCCCGCGTCGGCACCTGCGGTTACCCCCGCACCGGCATGCAGGTCGAGATCCAGGACGACGAGGGCCGCGCACTGCCGCCCGGCGCCACGGGGGAGATCTGCGTCACGGGGCCGGCGGTGTTCGCCGGCTACTACGACAACCCGGAGGCCAACGCGAAGGCGTTCCGCAACGGCTGGTTCCGCACCGGGGACCTCGGTCACGCCGACGCGCAAGGCTTCGTCTACATCACGGGCCGGGCCTCCGACATGTACATCTCGGGCGGCTCCAACATCTACCCGCGGGAGATCGAGGAAACGATCCTCACCCATCCGGCCGTCGCCGAAGTCGCCATCGTCGGCGTGCCCGACCCGGTCTGGGGCGAGATTGGGATCGCGGCCTGTGTGCTGCGGGAGGGCGCCGCCCTCACCGAGGCCGAGCTGATGGCGTGGCTGGGCGCGCGGCTCGCCCGCTACAAGCTGCCCAAGCGGGTGTTCTTCTGGGAGGCCCTGCCGAAATCCGGCTACGGCAAGGTGCCCAAGTCCCTGGTGCGCGAGGAATTGGGCAAACGCGGCTGCCTCGACGCCCTGCCGACCCCCGCCCGCCAGGGCACCGCCGCTTGAGCCTCGACCCCCACCGCCGCCTGCGCCAGCCGGGACCGCCGCACCCGGAACGCTGGCGCACGGCGGAGGGTTTGGGGCAGCGCCTCACCTTCACCCTCGAACCGGGGCTGACCTTCCTCGACGCGGTCGCGCGCCCGCTCCTCGCCGCGGGCCTTGAGGCGGCAGCGCTCGAGATCAGGGGCGGCGCGCTCGGTCCCTTCGCCTACGTGCGCCCGGCGCTCTCGCAGGACCCGCGCTACGCCGCCTACTACAGCGAGACGTTCCGGCCCGAGGGCTCGAGCCTGATCGAGAGGGGGAACGTCACCTTCGGCCGGCGCGACGGGGCGCCCTTTCTCCACTGTCACGCGATCTGGACCGAGCCCGACGGCGCACGGCGGGGCGGTCACGTCCTGCCGCATGAGACCGTCGTCGCTGAACCCATCGCCGCCATCGCCTGGGGCTCGCCCGCGATCCGCATCGCGGCGGAAGAGGACGCGGAGACCAACTTCACCCTGTTCCACCCCGCAGCAGCCCCGAAGCCTGGTGCGGGCGACACCCGGCTCCTCGCCGCCCGGGTGCGGCCGAACGAGCCGATCGACGCGGCGTTGGAGGCGATCTGCCGCGCGCACGGCATCGCCCGGGCGCGCCTTCGCGGCAGCGTCGGGAGCTTCGCCGGCGTCATGTTCGAAGGAGGCCGCGAGGTCACGGACATCGCGACCGAAGTGCTCGTCACGGACGGCACCGTCGCTCCCGGCCCCGACGGCGCGCCCCGGGCGGACCTCACGGTGGCCCTCGCCGATCCGCGGGGCGAGGTCCACGAGGGCCGGCTGGCCCGGGGCTGCAACCCCGTCTGCATCACCTTCGAGGTGATGCTCGAGGCGCTGGACGAGCCGGGGACGGCTTAAGTGAGCGACAGAACGGCCCTCGTCACCGGCGGCGCGTCGGGCATCGGCCTTGCCACCGTGCGGGCTCTCCTCACGGATGGCTGGCGCGTCGTCGCGGCCGACCGGGACCCGGCGGCGCTCGACGCGGCGCGACAGGCTTTCGGCGGCGACGACCGCGTTCGGGTCGCCTCCCTCGATGTCACAGACGAGGCAGCGGTCGAGGCCCTGGTGCGGGAGATCGCCGAGGGCTTCGGCCCCCTCAAAGGTCTCGTCACCTCGGCGGGGATCGGGCGCGACGTGCCCTTCCTCGACACCACGGCCGACCTGTTCCGCCAGATCTACGAGGTCAATGTCGTCGGCACCTTCCTCGTCGCCCAGGCGGCGGCGCGGGCAATGACGGAGGGCGGCGCCATCGTCACGGTGGCCTCCGTCTCGGGCCTGCGCGGCAACATCGGCCGCGCCGCCTACGGCGCCTCGAAGGGGGCGGTGGTGACCTTGACCCAGGTGATGGCGGTGGAGCTTGCCCCGCTCGGCGTCCGGGTCAACGCCGTCGCCCCCGGACCCGTCGAGACGCCGATGGTCGCCGCGGTCCACACGCCGGCCATCCGGGCGCAATGGCACGCCACCGTGCCGCTTCGCCGCTACGGCGGCCCCGAGGAGATCGCGACGGCAGCCGCCTTTCTCCTCGACGAGACCCGCGCGAGCTACGTCACGGGCCAGGTCTTGGCGGTGGACGGCGGCTTCACGGCGGGCGGGATCATCGCGCGGTAGGGTCGGGCAGGGCCGCGCTCTCCTTCTCCCCTTGAGGGAGAAGGTGCCCGGCGTGAGGCAGGCGGATGAGGGGTGGCGCGCAGCGCCTCGCGAAGCGAACGGATCGCTTGCTGCGGAGAGGCCCTGATCGGCCTGTCGGCCGGGCGCCACTTCGCGCCGCACCCCTCTCCCGACCCCGCTGACGCGGGGCCATCCTCTCCCGCAAGGGGAGGGGGGAGAGTACGGCGTCGCTTCGGGACGAGAGTCATGCTGGATCCCCTTCCCCTCCGCCCTGTCGGGCTCCGGCCGGGGATGACAGCGGAGACGGCTCAGATCAGCCCCCACTGTCATCCCCGGCCGGAGGCGGCTTGTCCCCCGGAGGGGAAGGGGATCCAGCACAGCTCTCGCGCCGCAAGGCGCTCCGCACTCCCCTCCCGGAGCAATGGCCTATCCGCCCCTTCCCCTCGCCGCAAAACCCCTTAAACGAAGCCTTCGACACCGGAGTGCGCCCATGATCCCGATCCGCCCCCGCCGCAGCGTCCTCTACATGCCGGGTTCGAACGCGCGGGCGCTGGAGAAGGCGAAGTCGCTCCCCGCCGACGCCCTCATCCTCGACCTCGAGGACGCGGTGGCGCCCGAGGCCAAAGAGGCGGCACGCCGGCAGGTCGCCGCGGCCGTGAAGGTTGGCGGCTTCGGGCGGCGCGAGGTGGTGATCCGGATCAATGCGCTGGACACGCCCCACGGTGAGGCCGATCTCGCAGCCGCGGCCGAGGCGGCGCCCGACGCGATCCTCGTGCCCAAAGTGTCGAGCGCGGAGGCTCTGTCGGCGGTGGGCAGCCGCCTGCGCCGTCTCGGCGCTCCCGAGCGCACCCGGGTCTGGGCCATGATCGAGACGCCCCTCGCCATCCTGCACTGCGGCGCCATCGCCAGCGCGGCGCGGGACGTCGACAGCCGTCTCGCCTGCCTCGTGCTCGGCACGAACGACCTCGCCAAGGAGACCCGCGCCCGCCTCATGTCGGGCCGGGCACCGATGCTGCCCTGGCTCACCACCGCCGTGCTCGCCGCCCGCGCCTATGACCTCGACGTGGTGGACGGCGTCTACAACGCGCTCCAGGACGAGGCGGGGTTTCGGGCCGAATGCGAGCAGGGCCGGGATCTCGGCTTCGACGGCAAGACCCTCATCCACCCGAACCAGATCGCGGCGGCGAACCAGGTCTTCGCCCCGGCCGAGGAGGAGGTGACGCGGGCCCGCGCCCTCATCGACGCCTTCGACCGGCCCGAGAACCGGGACAAGGGCGCCCTGTCGCTCGACGGCCGCATGGTGGAGCGGCTCCACGCCGAGATGGCCCGGCGCACCGTGGTGCTGGCCGAGGCGATCAAGGCGGGGTGAGGCGATGCCTGTCCCATCTCTCACCTCTTCCTGAGGTGCCGCGCTCGCGCGGCCTCGAAGGAGGGCTCCAGCGGCGTGAACGGTCCTGGAGCCCTCCTTCGAGACTCAGGCTTCGCCTTCGCACCTCAGGATGAGGTGATTGGGTTGGACCAGCTCTCAAGCGAAAGCCGATTGTTGGTCCTTACTCCGCCAGCGGCCGCGCCTCCTCCGGCAGCATGATCGGGATGCCGTCGCGGATCGGATAGGCGAGCTTCGCCTCGCGGCTCACGAGCTCCTGGCGCGCGGAATCGTAGTCGAGCCGGCCCTTGGTGAGCGGACAGACCAGGATTTCGAGGAGCTTGGGGTCGATCCGGGTCGGCTCGCGGGCGGGGGCAGGGCTGGCTGTCGCGTCGTCGCTCATCGGGGAACAATCCTCATTGCAAGGTCGGCTCGCCGCCGCCCTCGCCGCGGGCGAGCTCGATTTCGGTGACGGCGATGAGCACCTCGGCGCGGGTCCTCAGATCCGGGGCCTCGAGCATGGCCTGCTTCTCGCGGACGCCGAAGGGGCTCATCATGCAAAGCGCGTTGACGAGGGCTTCGTTCGGCGCCTCGTCGATGCCGTCCCAATCCACCTTCACTTCGGCGGCCTGGACGAAGTCGCGGAGGGCCTTCAGCACGCCCGGCCGGTTTACGGCCTCCTCGCCGTGGCGCGGTTTGAAGTCCGTGGCGAAGGGCTGGAAGTCCACGCGGCACTGGCGGTAGGGGGTGAGCACCGAGAGCTCCTCCACCACGCGGAAGCGCGCGATGCCGCCCAGCGTCAGGAGGTAGCGCCCGTCCCCCGTCTCCGCGAGCTGGGTGATGCGCCCGGCGCAGCCGACGCCGTAGAGCCGGGGCGCGACGGAGGCGCCGCCCGTCTCCGGGTCGGGCTGGATCATGCCGATGATGCGATGGCTCTTCAGGACGTCGTCGATCATCGTGACATAGCGCGGCTCGAAGATGTTGAGCGGCATCTGCCCGCGCGGCAGGAGCAGGGCACCAGGCAGCGGGAAGACGGGGATCGCCTCCGGGCAGTCCTGCGGGCCCTTGTAGACCACGTTCATGGCCATCGGCGCATCACCCCTTGAGCCGCCCGCCTGCCCGCCCCGCCGGGACAGCCCGGTCAGGCGAACAGGATCGAGGACAACCGCCGCCGCCCCGCCACCGTAGCCTCATCCATCGGGCCCCAGGCCTCGAAGAACTGGACGAGCTGCTTGCGGGCGCCGTCGTCGTTCCAACTGCGGTCGCGGCGCACGATGTCAAGGAGCTGGTCGGCCGCCTCGGCGCGCTTGCCGCGGGCGTTGAGCGCCAGCGCCAGGTCGAAACGGGCCTGATGGTCGAGGGGATCCGCCTCGAGACGGCGCAGGAGATCGGCCGTGTCGCCGAGATCGGCCGCCTGTTCGGCGAGCTCGATGGCGGCCCGCGCCCCGGCCACCGCCGGGTCGTTGGCTTTCGCGGCCGGCACCATGCCGAGGAAGCGCTTGGCGCCCTCGAGATCGCCGAGGTCGAGGTGGAGCTTGGCCAAAGCCGCGACGGCCGCCACGTTCTCCGGGTCCTGCGCCAGCACCGCGGCGTAGAGCTCGGCGGCGCCCGCCGCGTCGCCCTCGGCGGCCAGCGCCTGCGCTTCGTCCATCAGCGCCTCGGCGGCGCTCGGGCCCACGGGGCCGACGAGGCGCTCGATGAAGCCCTTCACCTGACTCTCAGGCAAGGCGCCCATGAAGCCGTCGGCCGGCTGACCGCGGGAGAAGGCGATCACCGCGGGGATCGATTGGATGCCGAGCTGGCCCGCGATCTGCGGGTGCTCGTCGATGTTCATCTTGACGAGCTTCACCTTGCCGCCGGCGGCCTTGACCGCCTTCTCAAGCACGGGGGTGAGCTGCTTGCACGGGCCGCACCAGGGCGCCCAGAAATCGACGAGCACCGGCTGCTTGAGGGATTCCTGCAGCACGTCCTGGCGGAAGGCCGCGGTGGTGGTGTCCTTGATGAGCCCGTCAGGGGCGGGCGCTTGGTCGGCGAGCATGAGAACCTGCGGAGGAAGGTGCTGAGAATTCAGGGCCTCAGATGGGGCCTGAGGCCGGCCAAGGCTAGGGCGAGGCCTCCGCCGCCAGGGCTGGGGCAGGCAGGGCCAGGATGCGGGGCGGATGACCCGTGCTCTCCAGGAAGCGCACGAGGTCGTCGCGGTGGATCGAGGTCGTCATCGTGTTGACGAGCGGGTGGAAGTTGACGGTCTCGTGCGTCATCAGCGCCGCGTCGAGGATCACCGTCACCAGAGCCCTCAGGTCGTTCATGACGGCGAAGGGCGTGACCGAGCCCGGCTCGACCCCGAGATGGGTCATGAGCTGCTCCGCCGTGCCGAAGGAGAGGCGGCCCGAGGCGCCGATGGTCTCGTGGAGTCTCTTGAGATCGATCGGGGTCTCGTCCTTGGCGGTGACGAGGTAGAGCCGCCCTTTCTTGTCCTTGACGAAGAGGTTTTTCGAGTGCGCGCCGGGGATCGAAGCCTTGATCGGCTTCGATTCCGCGACGGTGAAGGTCGCCGGGTGCTCGACCGTGCGGTGAGGGATGGCGAGCGCGTCGAGGGCGGCGAAGAGCGCGGCGGGCGTGGCGGGGATCACGGCTCAGGCCTTCCGCAGGTCGCGCACGGCGCGAAGAAGCCCGAGCGTCGAGCCGTCCCGGCCCTCGAGCGGCGCCTTGCCCTCGACGAGGGGCTGGAGCGCCGTGGCGAGCTCCTTGCCGAGCTCGACGCCCCACTGGTCGAAGGGGTTGATGTCCCAGATCGCCGCCTCGACGAAGACCCGGTGCTCGCAGAGGGCAAGGATCGATCCAAGCGTTGCCGGGTCGAGCCGAGGGTAGAGCAGCGTGGTCGAGGGCCGGTCTCCGGGAAAGACCCGGTGCGGCGCGAGGCGCTCCACCTCGGCTTCGGGAAGCCCGCGCCCGGCGAGCTGCGCCCGCGCTTCGTCGAGGGTGCGCCCGCGCATCAACGCTTCGCCCTGGGCGAGGCAGTTGGCCAAGAGCAGGGCGTGGTGATGGGCGAGATCCGGCTCGTGGCCTTCCGCAGCGACGAGAAATTCGACGGGCACGACGTCCGTGCCCTGGTGGAGAAGCTGGAAGAAGGCGTGCTGGCCGTTGGTGCCGGGCTCGCCCCAGACCACGGGCCCCGTCGGACGAGAGACCGGCGTTCCGTCCCGGCGCACCCCCTTGCCGTTCGATTCCATGTCGAGCTGCTGCAGGTAGGCCGGCAGCCGCGCGAGGCGCTGGTCGTAAGGGATGACGGCCCGGCTCGGAAGGCCGAGCCCGCTGCGGTGCCAGACGCCGACCAAAGCCAGGAGTACCGGCAGGTTGTCGGCGAGCGGCGCTGAGGCGAAGTGCTCGTCCATGGCCCGGGCGCCGGCCAGGAAGGCGCGGAAGTTGTCCTCGCCCACCGCGATCATCAGAGGCAGGCCCACCGCCGACCAGACGGAATAGCGCCCGCCGACCCAGTCCCAGAAGCCGAAGACGTTGGTCTCATTGATGCCGAAGGCGGCGACCTTGTCGAGCGCCGTCGAGACGGCGGCGAAGTGCTTCGACACCGCCTCTTCGCCCAGCGCCTCCACGATCCAGCGCCGGGCGCTGGCGGCGTTGGTCATGGTCTCGACGGTGGTGAAGGTCTTGGAGGCGACGATGACGAGGGTGCGGGCCGGGTCGAGGCTTTTGAGCGTGTCGGCCAAATGCGCGCCGTCGACGTTGGAGACGTAAACGACCCGCGGCCCATCGTGGAACGGTGCCAGCGCCAGGGTCGCCATGGCCGGGCCGAGGTCCGAGCCGCCGATGCCGATGTTGAGGACCGCCGTGAACGGCTCCCCGTCCGCACCCGCCACCGCGCCGGAGCGCACGCCTTGCACGAACGCGGCCATGCGGGCGAGCACCGCCTCGACCTCCGGCACGACGTTGCGGCCCTCCACCGCGATCGCCCGCTTAGGATCCGCGCGCAACGCCGCATGGAGCGCGGCCCGTCCCTCGGTGAGATTGTAAGGCGCGCCCGAGAGCATCGCGTCGCGCTTCTCCTCAACGCCCGCCGCTCGGGCGAGGTCGAGAAGACACCGCAAATCGTCGTCCGTCAGGCTCGTCTTGGAGAAGTCGAAGAGCATGGTGCCGAAGCGGCGCGAGAAGCGCGCGAACCGGTCCGGATCCTCGGCAAAGAGCGCGCGCAGGGAACGGCCGCGGGCGCTCTCGGCCAGACGGCCGAGCTCTTGCCAGAGTGCGTCCTCGGTCACGATCCCCTCCTGGTCCTGATCGCGCTGCCTTAGCAGGCAGGCTCGTTCTGGTCACGCGGCTAAGGCGCCCCGAGATCCAGCGGGAGGATGCCGCAATTGTCGAGCCACTGGCCCGTGAGGTGGTGGAAGAAGGTGCCGTGGCCGACGACCGCGATCCGGGGTTCGGGGCGGGCCAGGAGCCAGGCCTTGAACAGCTCGACCCGCTCCTGGAGCGCCTCGATCGGCTCGAAGCAGACGCCGCGCTCGTCGGGCTCGTCGTGGACGTGCCACCAGATCTCGGGCAGGTGGTCGAGGGCGAGCCCTGGAAATTCCTTTGCGAGCGCGGCCGGCGAGCGGCCGATGTCGCAGCTCGAGGCGCAATGCTCGCGGTGAAGCGCCTCGACGAGGACGCGCGGCGTCGACGGATGGTCGCCGAAAATGCCCTGCGTCGTCTGGAGCGCCCGGGTCAGGGGCGAGGTCACCACGAGGTCGACGGGCACGGAGCGCAGCGCCAGGCGCGCCTCCCGCACCTGGGCCTCGCCGCGGGGCGTGAGCCGGGCGTCGGGGTGGAGCGGGTCGATCCCCGTCTCGCGGTAGGCGACGTTGAAGGTCGACTCGCCGTGGCGGATGCAGAGGATCGTGCGGGTGCTCAAGAGCCGGAATTCCAGAGGAGGATAGGGACCGGCAAGCCGGCCCAACCCTCCCCCCTCATCCTGAGGTGCCGCGCAGCGGCCTCGAAGGAGGGCTCCAGAGACGTCAACGGTCCTGGAGCCCTCCTTCGAGGCTCAGGCTTGCGCCTTCGCACTTCAGGATGAGGGTGGGTGGGTGGGACGAAGATCACCGAACGGGGTGCCTCTCACGCAGCGGCGCGGGAAGCGGCCGGGCCGCCCGCCACCGCGGCGACGATCGCCTCAAAACTGTCGAACATGATCGTCGGCTCGCGCGAGCGCAGGAATTCCGGCGTGGCGTAGCCCCAGGCCACCGCGCCCGCGGCGACGCCGGCGGCCCGGGCCGCCTCGATGTCGCGGGCCTCGTCGCCGACGGCAAGCGCCCGGTCGGCCGGCACGCGGCTCGCCTTCAGCACCTGGCGGAACTTCGCCGCCTTGCCGAAGAGCGAGGCGCCGCAGGCGTAGTAGCGGATGAGCTCCGCCGCATCCGGCCCGAGCACGGCGCGGACGTTCTCCTCCGTGTTGGAGCTCACGACGGCGAGCGTCGCGCCCTCCTCGACCAGGGCCCGCAGCAAGGAGGGCACCCCGGGAAAGAGGGCGATCGTGTCGAGATCGCGGCTCATCAGCCGGCGCATGTGATTAGCGATGAGGGGCATCTTCCAGGATGGCACGCCCAGATGCCGGATGATGGCACGATTGTCCTGACCGCGCAGTGCCTCGAATTCGTGCTCGGCGACGGGGCGGAAGTGGTAGCGCGCGGCGACGCCGTTGATGACGCGGCGAAACCACGCCGCGCTGTCGGCGAGCGTGCCGTCGAAGTCGAAGAGGACGAGGTCGTAGGACATGGGGCCGGCGGGCGCCTGGATCGTGAGGACCGGATCGAAGGAGGGCGCGGCCTAAGGCGCGTGGACCGGCCCGTCAAGGCATGCCTCCGTCTCGTTTCAATCATATGCCGGCGCGGCAGGTCAGCGCCGGGACCGCGCGGCGAGCGCCGTCGTGCCGAGAAGCAGGGCGACGCCGGCGAGCGCGAAGGGGGCGAGACGGCCGGCCCTTCCCTTGCGGGCCTGCCAGCCTCCCGTCGTTGCCCGCCCTTCCGGGCGCGGCGTGACGAGCGAGCCGTCCGAGCGGGGCGCCGGCGGGGCTCGGCGCAGGTAGCGGCGCAGCGCGGCGCCGAGCGCGTACTCCGTCGGCCCCGGCGCGAAGCCGTAGGCGATCTGGGCGGCGCGGGCCGGCCAGCCCACCGCGATCTCGTCGCGGGGCCAATCCACCAGGCCGACGATGGCCGCCGCCACGTCCTCGGGCGGGTAGACGAGAGGGCCGGGATCGAGGGCGCGGCCGGAGACGTTCGCCCCGTGGGCGAAGCCGGGCGTGTCGATGGAGGCGGGGAACACGCCGCAGACATGGATGCCGCGATGCTCGCGCAACTCCTGGCGCAGGCTCGCGGAGAACCCGCGCAAACCGAACTTGCTCGCCGTGTAGGTCGCCGCAAAGGGAACCGGCGCCCAGCCCCCCATGGAAACGGTGTTGACGAGGATGCCTTCGCCGCGGGCAAGGAAGTGGGGCAGGACAGCAGTCGCGCCGTGCACCGCGCCCATGAGGTTTACGGCGATCACCTGCCGGTGCAGCGCGGGATGGCCGGCGGTGAAGGGTCCGAAGACCCCCGTCCCGGCATTGTTGACCCAGACGTCGATGACCCCGAAGGCGTCGAGCGCCGCCGCCGCGAGCGCCTCGACGGCCTGCGGATCGGTGACGTCGGTCGGCACGGCGAGCGCTCGCGCCCCTCGGGCCTCGCAGTCGCGCACCACTTCGGCCAGCGCGTCGGCCCGGCGCGCCGCCACCACGACCCGGGCGCCCCGCTCGGCGAAGGCGCGCGCCGCAGCGCGGCCGATGCCGCTCGATGCGCCGGTGATGACGACGGTGCTTCGTCCCAGATCCTTCATGGCCATCTCGCGGGTCCGGTCTCAGACGACCGGTGCCAACGGGCGGAGCGGAGCCCGGTTCCGAAGGCGCCGGCCGCTCGGGATGCGACCCGACGCCTCCACCTTGGCGTTGACGCTTGCCCCAGAGTAAGGTGGCGGCCCGAGCGTGCGCGGACGCACCTCGGGGCCGCCGCTCCGGCGGCACCTTCGCCGCGGCGCGGGCGGGATCGCCTGCGCCTCATGGCCACTGTCCGGCCGGCGCCGTCGCAGGTCGGACCGAACGGGAGACGTCAAGACCCCATGCGAGCCCTCGCCGCCGCTGCCCTCACGGCAGCCCTCCTCGCCTCCGCCGGACCGGTCTCGGCCGCGCCGCAGGCCCAGTCCACCCCCGCCGTCGAGCGGGCCGGCCCCGCCGAGGCCTACACGCAGTACGGCTACTACCGCGGTCGTCCTTATGTCGGGCGCCCCTATGCCGGGCGCTATTACGGACGCCCCTACTATCGCGGGCGGGGCTACGGCGGCGCCGCGGCCGCGGGCGTCGCGGGCCTCGCGGCCGGCGCGCTCATCGCGGGCGCCATCGCCAACCAGGCCCAGGCTGCCCCGCCTCCGCCCGGCGTCGCGGACCCGCAGGTCGCCGCCTACTGCGCCCGGCGCTACCGCTCCTACGATCCGGCGAGCGGCACCTTCCTCGCCAGCGACGGCATGCGCTACGTCTGCACCTATCCGTGAGATCGGCGGGCGGGGCCGTTCGCGGCCCCGCCTACACCAGCATCGCGTTGATGCCCTGCTTGGCGAGGTCGTTCGCCTGCAGGGCCAGCATCAGATTGAGCATGGCGCCCGGCTTCGGGGTGCCCCGGTCGAGAGCCTCGGTGAGGTTGTGGCGGGCGAAGATCGCCTCTGTCTCCGGCGCCCGCATCGTGCAGCCCAGCGAGGTGAGGAACTCGCGCTTCGAGACCTCCCGCCACTCGGAGATCAGCACGTCGGAATGGTGCGGCTCGGCCGCCACGCGCTGAAAGGCGTCGTGCACGGCGGAGCGCTCGCCCTCCAGCACCTGGACGAACCAGGGCCCGTCGACGACGAGGTAGCTCGTGATCACCGCGAACTCGTTCTTCTTGCGCTCATTGCGCACGATCTGCGCCAGCCCGTCCTGACGCTCCGCGCCGGACGGGATCAGCTTGTTGCGGCTGAAGAACAGGAGGCGGAACAGGCTGATGCGGGCAGTGGCCATGGCGGGCTCGGATGGATCAGCCCGCTACCCTGACCCGGGACCCCTTGCGATCGGCTTAAAATAGAGCCGTCGCGTGGCGCCTTCGGCCACGACGCGAATCAGCGGGGGAGCCAGGCGTCTTTCGTTAAAACTTGTCGCACATCCTGCGGCGACGACCCGCGCCGATCCGTCGCGGCTCTCGACCGGGAGGACGCCTGAGGTGGATGTTCAGACCAAGCAAGCGATCACGCGGCTCGCCGTCGCCGTGGACAGCATCGCCGGCATGACCGCAGGGATCGCGGCCTACGTCGCGACGCTGGAGGGCTCCGCCTTCGTCGACCGGCGCAAGGCGGTAGGCTTGGCGCAGAAGATGGTGCCGGAGGGGCTCTCGGGATCGAGCGCCGCCTCGCCCGCCATGGCAGCGCAGGCGATGATCGAGCAGATCTCGTCCCTGGCCAAAAACCTGGAAGCCCTGAAATCGCGCCTTGACCGGCCGGCCCAGATCGTCACCGAGCGCGAGGCCTCGCCGGAGAAGGTCTTGCGCGACGGCGGCCTTCGTGCGCTTTCCCGCTTCACGAAAGGCGGTTGAGCGGGCAAACTCCCGCCCCGTGGCGGACGATCAAATGGCGGTTTCGGCTTCACCTTCGCGGCATCCCTTCCTCAAAGCCTCCGACGAACCCTGCGAGGCGTGCCGGACGCAGATGCGCAAGGCGCGCACTGCGCTGCCCCATTCGCGCCTGATGGTGGTGTCGAGCGGCCCGATGGCGGAGGTCTTCGGCGGCGGGGTCGAGACCCGCTACGTCTGCCTCGACTGCGGCCACACGGTCATTCATTCCACCGGCCGCTGGGGCTCGGGCTGGCACTGAGGCGTGTGCGCTCACCCTTTGTCATGGCCGGGCTTGACCCGGCCATCTCGGTTCGAGGGCGCTGACAACCTCGTGCCGAGGTTCGCGGATCGAGCCCGCGAACGACAATGCTGATAGCCCTTAGCGCTCGGGTCGACGCCCAGCGCTCACCCCACCCGGCCGGCTGTCGCCGTCCACCCTCCCCGCAGGCGGGGAGGGATGAGGGGCGGCCTCGCTCGCGATCCCTCCCCGGTCACGGGGAGGGTGGCCCTGCGAAGCAGGGTCGGGTGGGGTGAGTGCTGGGCCTGAAGCCCGGACCTGCCCCCGCGTTGCCGCTCCCTCCCCGGCGTGATAGCCCCTCGCCCTCCGCCCCGGCCGGGGCTTGGGGAGCCTCATGATGGCCGCGAAGGGCCTGCCGATCCGGGGCGATACGCTGCCGGTGCTGCGCCGCCTCTGGCGGGATTGGATGCGCCCGCACCGCGGCACGCTCGCCATCGTGCTCGGCCTCATCGCCATCGTCTCGGCCGCGACCGGCCTCTACCCCGTGCTCATCAAGACGGCCTTCGAGGCGTTCACGGCCAAGGACGAACGGGCGATCCTCCTGGCGCCGCTCTTCGTCATCGCCGTCACGGCGATCAAAGGCTTCTCGCTCCTCGGTCTCACGACCCTCACGAACCGCGTCGTCACCCGCATCGAGGCCGATATGCAGGCCTCGCTCTACGCCCACCTCATCGACGCGGACCTCGCGCGGCTGGGCCGCGAGAGCCCGGCGGCGCTGACGCAGCGCTTCACCACCGATTTCGCCTTCATCAAGGAGGCGCTCACCCGGCTCTCCACCGTGCTCCTGCGCGAGGTCGCCACCATCATCTGCCTCGTGGCGGCGATGATCTGGATCGACCCGGTGCTGACGCTGGTGGCCGGGCTCACCGTGCCTTTCATCGCGCAGCCGATCGGCAAGATCGGCCAGAAGCTGCGCCGCGTCGCGACCTCCACGCAGGAAGAGATCGGCCGCATGGCGAGCCTCGTCTCCGAGAGCCTCGCCGGCGCCCGCGTGGCGAAGACCTACGGTCTCGAAGGCTATCTCAAAGGTCAGGCGGCGGCGGCCTTCGACGAGGTGCGCCGCCTCAAGATGAAGGCGGCGAACGCCCGCGGCCGCCTCGATCCCCTGCTCGAGGCTGGCGGCGGCGTCGCGGTGGCGGGCGTCCTCGTCCTCATCGGCTGGCGCATCCTCGACGGGCGCTCGACGGTGGGCGACTTCACGGGCTTCGTCAGCGCGCTGATCCTCGCCGCCCAGCCGTTCCGGGCGCTCGGCAACCTCAACGCCATCATCCAGGAGGCCATCGCCGCCATGCGGCGCACCTTCGACGTCATGGACGAGGCGCCCTCCATCGTGGATCGGCCAAGCGCGCCGGCGCTCCAGGTCACCCGCGGCGAGATCCGCTTCGAGGCGGTGTCGTTCCGCTACCGCGAGGACGCCCCGGCGCTCGAAGGCATCGACCTCACGGTGCCGGGCGGGCAGGCCACGGCGCTCGTCGGGCGCTCAGGCTCGGGCAAGTCGACGCTCCTCTCCCTCGTGCCGCGCCTCTATGACGTCACGGGCGGCCGGGTGCTCGTCGACGGGCAGGACGTGCGAGAGGTCTCGCTCGCGAGCCTGCGCCGGCAGGTCGCGGTGGTGAGCCAGGACGTGGTGCTCTTCGACGATACGGTGCGCGCCAACATCGCCTTCGGCCGGCCGGACGCGACCGAGACGGAGATCGTGGCAGCCGCGGAGGCGGCCGCGGCCCACGGCTTCATCGCGCGGCTGCCCGAGGGCTACGACACCCGCGTCGGCCCCGGCGGTGGACGGCTGTCGGGAGGCGAGCGCCAGCGGGTGTCCCTCGCCCGCGCCTTCCTGAAGGACGCGCCGATCCTGCTGTTGGACGAGGCGACCTCGGCCCTCGACTCCGAATCGGAAGCCCTGGTGCAGGAGGCCCTCGCCAGCCTCATGCGCGGGCGCACGACCCTGGTCATCGCGCATCGCCTCGCCACCGTGCGCGAGGCCGACCTCATCGTGGTGCTCGACGCCGGCCGGGTGGTGGAGACGGGAACCCACGGAAGCCTGATGGCATCAGGCGGGGCTTACGCCCGCTTCCATCGCATACAGGCCTTCGACGCGGCGGCGGAGTAGGGCCCTACTCCCGGCGCATCACCCGGTCGACCACCATGTCGGACCAGAAGCCCGGCTTGAAGCTGCGCTCCAGCGCCTCCGGGTCGTAGTGGTGCGCGACCCAGTCGAGGAACGCGATGCCCTTCGCCTCGCCCTCGAGACGGTAGCGCTCGAAGAATGCATCGAGGATGCCGGTCTTCGCGAAGCGGAAATGGCCGAAGCGGAAGGAGAGCTGGCGCATCGCCTCAGCCGCCGGCCGGCCCTCGTGGACGAGGAGGTAGAGCGCCGCGACGAAGCCGGCGCGGTCAGCGCCGGACTTGCAGTGCAGGAGCGCCGGCGTTGTCAGGTTCGCGAAGAAGTCCTTGGCCGACAGCACCGTCTCGCGGTCGGGCGCGCCGCGGGAGCGCACCACGAACTCGACGAGATCGAGGCCGAGGCGCCCGCACGCCTCCTTCTCGAGCTGCCAGGCGCCGTGCTCGCGCCCGCCGCGCAGATACACCACCGTGCGCCCGCCCTGCTTCTTGAACCAGGCGAGATCGTGCGGCGCGGGCTGGGCGGCGCGCCACAGCCCCGGCGCCACCTCGTGTCGGTTCTGGTAGAGGAGCCGGAAGACGCCGTGATCGGCGAGGATCATGTGCGCCCAGGCGCGCAGGCGCTCGCCCCGGCCGGCGATCGGCCGGTCCCAGCGGGCGATGCGCGCCATGCGCCGCGCGTAGCGGATTTCAGGCTTTAAGAAACGGTTAAGCACGCCGCCGACATGATGATGCGCCGGCACAGGAGCAAGGCCGCGCCGATGATGAGAAGCGCGCCGATTACCAGCGATGACCGCCCGGGGCAACGCGCCCCCGTCTGCGGCGCGCCGGCCGGCCGCCCTACTCCTCACCGTCATTCCGAGGCTCGGCAGAGCCGAGAACCCGGAATCCACGACCGGGTGAGCGGCTGGGATCAGCGTTCGACCCGGTCATGGATTCCGGGCTCGCGCTGCGCGCGCCCCGGAATGACAAGCATTCGACTCCTCCCCACCACCCCTCACCCTCCCCGCCGCACCACGGAGGGAGGGGAGCAGGCCAAGCTTGGCCGCATCTTTGCTTCCTGCTCCTCGGGGCGTCACCCCGCTTGCCGCTGCGTCATCCGCCGAAGGGCGGATAGCAGGGGCGCTTGCCTCGACCTTAAGCTCTCCCCGGTGAGCGAACGACCATGAGCACCCTTCTCATCAGCATCCGGCGGGCGAGGGCGGACGACGCCCCGGCCCTCTCCAGCGTCTTCGACGCCGCGTGGCGCGAGGCCTATCAGGGCATCATCCCCGGCGTGGCGCTCGACCGCATGATGGCCCGGCGCGGCCCGCGCTGGTGGGCCTCCACCATCGGCCGCGGACGGCCGCTGGCCGTGCTCGACGTCGGCGAGGCGATCGCGGGATACGTCTCCTACGGCCGCTGCCGGGATCGCTCCCTGCCGGCCGAGGGCGAGATCGACGAGCTCTACCTCGATCCCACCTATCAGGGCCTCGGCTTCGGGCGGCGCCTGTTCAAGGCGGTGCGCAACGATCTGTCCGATCGCGGCATCGACCGCGTCGTGGTCTGGTGCCTCGCCGACAACACCCGCGCCCGCGCCTTCTACGAGCATCTCGGCGGCCGCAGCGTCGCCGAAACCACCGAGCGCATCGCCGGCGTGCCGCTGACCAAGCTCGCCTATCTCTACCGCTGAGCGCGGCCGCCCTGCTGCTTGCCCGACCGGGCCGGCGCCGCTAAGGGAACGCCGCCTGTCCGGTCCTGCGCCGGCTCAGCCCTTCCCGCGCCTCGCGAAAGTTTAAGCCCATGCGCCTCGACGCGATTTCGATCGGCAAGAACCCGCCCCACGAGGTCAACGTGGTCGTCGAAGTGCCGATCGGCGGCGAGCCCATCAAGTACGAGATGGACAAGGCCGCGGGCACCCTCGTCGTCGACCGCTTCCTCTACACGGCGATGCGCTACCCGGGGAATTACGGCTTCATTCCCCACACCCTCTCCGACGATGGCGACCCTTGCGACGTGCTCGTCGCCAACACCCGCGCCATCATCCCCGGCGCCATCATCTCGGTGCGGCCAGTGGGCGTGCTCCTGATGGAGGACGAGGCGGGCCTGGACGAGAAGATCATCGCCGTGCCCGGCCACAAGCTCACCAAGCGCTACGACAAGGTAGAGAGCTACACCGACCTGCCCGACATCACGATCAAGCAGATCGAGCACTTCTTTGAGCACTACAAGGACCTGGAGCCCGGCAAGTGGGTGAAGGTCGTGCGCTGGGGCGACGCCGCGGAGGCGCAGCGCCTCATCCTCGAAGGCATGGAGCGGGCGAAGGCGGCGGGGTACTAAAGGCTCACAGAACCTCCCCGCGCATCAGCCGCGGCGCGCCTCTGTCGAGGCCGGCGGCCTCGCGGATCAGGAGACGCTTAAGGGCGGGCATGCGGTCGACGAGGCCGAGCCCTAAGTCGCGCAGGAGGCGGACGGCCAAGCTCTCCGTCGAGAACAGGCGGTTGAGGCCGTCGGTCACCACCCCCATCGCGACGGTGTCGAAGCGCCGCGCCCGCTCGTAGACCTGGAGCGTGTCGAGCGCGCCCGGATCGAGGCCGAGGCGCACCGCATCCGTCACCGCTTCGGCCAGCGCCGCCGCGTCTTTGAGCCCGAGGTTGAGGCCCTGGCCCGCGATGGGGTGGATGACGTGCGCAGCGTCGCCGAGCAGCGCGAAGCGGGGCTCGACGAAGCGCCGCGCCACCCCGAAGGCGAGGGGATGGGCGCGTACGGGGGTTTCCAGGGCGAGCCCCCCGAGCTGCAGGGTGAAGCGCTGCTCGATCTCGGCCAGCAGCGCCGGCGGCTCGAGGGCGAGGAGCGCGGGCACCTTCTCCTGCCGCTCGGTCCAGACGATGGAGGAGCGGTGGCCGAGGGGCCCGCCGGGCGTCAGGGGCAGAATGGCGAAGGGGCCGGAGGGCAGGAAATGCTCGATGGCCCGGCCCTCGTGGTCGCGCTCGTGAGCGATCGTCGCGACAAGGCCCGACTGGGGATAGCTCCAGCCGACCCAGGGGATGTCGGCGAGCGCCCGCAGGCGCGAGCGTCCGCCGTCGGCGGCGACGAGAAGGCTCGCCTCCAGGGTACGCCCGTCGGCAAGCCGGATCGCGACCCTCGGGTCCGAGGCCGTGAAGCCCGAGATTCCGACGGGTTCGAGGGTGACCCCGGCCGCGCGGCAGGCCTGGACCAGGGCGGCGAGAAGCGGCCCGCCCTCCACCATATGCGCGAAGGGCTCGCCCGGCTCGACCTCGCCGCCGAAGGCGAGGAAGACGGGCCGGACGGGATCGTCGAGCCGTGAATCCGTCACCACCATGTCGAGGATCGGCTGAGCGCGCTCCGCCGCCGCCTCCCAGACGCCCAGCACCGTCAGCATGCGCCGGGCGCCTGCGGCAAGCGCGAAAGCGCGCCCGTCATCAGCCGGGCGCGCGAGGGCCGGATCGCAGAGGGTAACGGCGATCCCGTCTCCCAGCGCCGCCTTCAAAGCGAGGGCCAGGCCGAGGCCGGCCAGGCCGCCGCCGGCGATCACGACGGCGGGAGAGGGCGAGGAGGTCATAGTCCCTTACTTCGGCGAGCCGAGAGGCTCTGGCAAGGGGTCCGCTGGTCCCGCTCGATCGGGTACTCAGGCCCTCGCCCTCACGCCCGCAGGGCCGCGGCTCCGGCATCGATGTCGCCCGCAACCTCCGGATCGAGGTCGAGGGCCTCGCGCAGCTGACGCAGGAACTCGCGCTCCTGGAGGGTGTCGGGATCGATGGCGATGCGGGCCGCGGCATAGACCTGGGCGGCCTTCTCCGGGGTCTGCACGCCGGCGGCGATCTCGTCGACACTGGCGGGGGCGGCGAGTTCGCGCTCGAGCCAGCGGGTCGCTTCGGGATCGATGCCGGCCTGACCCAAGCCCGCGCCGATCCGCTCGCGTTCGCCCTCGTCGACCTGACCGTCGGCGGAGGCCGCCGCGACCATGGCGCGAACATAGAGCATCGCGTCGTCCTCCGTCGCCGTGGACGGGTCGAAGAGGGAGGCGTGGGCCGGCGGCGTCGGGCGTCCCAGCGGCGCTTGGCCCGGCGCCGCTGGAGCGGGGCTCGACGGCGCGGGGGAGGCGGACAGAGCGGGCGCCGGCTGCCCGGCGGGCGCGCTATCGGACGATGCGCCCTGAGCCGATCCGCCCTGAGGCAGATCCAGCAGCGGCCGGCCCGCCTGCCGGTTCTGGAAGGCGCGGTAGGCCAGGCCCCCGATCAGGGCGAGGCCGCCGAGGCCTGCGGCGCCGGCGGCGAGGCCGCGCCCCCGGCGCGAGGCGAGGAGGAGAGAGGCGATGCCGGCGACCGCGGCCTGGGCCGCTTGCGGGTTCTCGGAGACGTAACGCTTGGCTTCGTCGACGAGAGTGCCGGCGCCGCGCCTCCCGGTGGCCTGCGCCACGGCATCATCGACCCTGGCGCTCAAGGGACCGGCCGCGGCGTTGAGCCCACCCGCCGCGTCGCGCAGGCCGCCGACGGCTTGGTTCAGCACCTGACCGGCCTGCTGGCCGGCGCCCGACTGGTTGAGCGTCGCGAGCACCTTGTCGAGGACGCTTCCCGCCGCTCCGGCGGTTCCCGTCGGCACGGCCCCGAGCAGGGCATCGAGCAGGCGCTTGGCATCGACCATCGAGACGTCTCCTTCCGGGGTTGGCAAAGCTTGGTCTACAGGTAGGAGGGAACGGCCGAGGACCAAGATCGGGTCCGCGCGGTTCAATCACGGCTTGATCGACACCGAGAGTTCAGTCAGGGGCACACTGCGCGTGCCGCTGCCAACTGCCGCGTTAACATAAAGCAACGCTCCTTAACGGAACTTCGTTCCTTTTATTGCCTTGGCAGCGGCCTCGGGGCGCGGCACAGTGGATTCGCACGACGCGCTGAGGAACGGATCGGATGCTGCGGAGACCTGCGAAGATGATCGCCTCGAACCTTGACTGACGAGCCGTGGTCACGATCTTCCGCGACGCTCCGCAGGGTCTTGTCCGCCGTTCAAGGCCGCTCGAAATAGCTTTTAATCCCTTTGGTTCCAAGGTTGCGCGCTTGCGCCGCATCCCTCTTCGCCTTGTCGGCCGCCCCAACCCCGATCAGACCCGCTCGAGCCGAACGAAACCGAACCGAATCCGCCAAGCTTGCCGCCGTTCGACGCGCGGCGCCCTTTAGTTCCGCTGGAGCCAGCTCATGAAGCCGAGTGCCGATCCGATCACGGTTCCCGCCAGCGTCCAGGGCACGGAAGTGCCGGTGCCGGTGATCCTGCCCAACGGGCACGTCAACGGCGAGGCTCTCGACCTCGACCAGCTCCTCGACGCGCTCCAGGCCATGCGGGTCGGCGACTTCTCGGTGCGGCTGCCGGGCAACCTGACGGGACGGGCCGGCAAGGTCGCGGACGTCTTCAACGAGATCGTCGCCGCCAACCAGCGCATGGCGCAGCAGCTCGAGCATGTCGGCCAGGTGGTCGGCCGGGACGGCAAGACGCGCACTCGCGTGAAGTTCGGCCTCACGCACGGCGCCTGGGGCGACATGGAAACCTCGGTCAATACCCTGATCGACGACCTGCTCTGGCCGACGACGGCGGTGACGCGCACCATCACGGCGGTGGCGAAGGGCGACCTCCTTCAGACCGTGCCCCTCGACGTGGACGGCCGCCCGCTCAAGGGCGAGTTCCTGCGCTCGGCGACCATCGTCAACACGATGATCAAGCAGCTCTCGGTCTTCACCTCCGAGGTGACGCGCGTGGCGCGCGAGGTCGGCACCGACGGCAAGCTCGGCGGCCAGGCCCAGGTCTCGGAAGTGACGGGCGTGTGGAAGGACTTGACCGAGTCCGTGAACTCCATGGCCTCGAACCTGACGGCGCAGGTCCGCAACATCGCCGACGTGACCATCGCGGTGGCGAACGGCGACTTGTCGAAGAAGATCACCGTCGACGTGCGCGGCGAGATCCTGCAGCTGAAGGAAGCCATCAACACGATGGTGGATCAGCTGCGTTCCTTCGCCTCGGAAGTGACCCGCGTCGCCAAGGAGGTGGGCACCGAAGGCAAGCTCGGCGGCCAGGCCATCGTGCCGGGCGTCGCCGGCACCTGGAAAGACCTCACCGACTCCGTCAACGCCATGTGCGGCAACCTTACCGCGCAGGTGCGCAACATCGCGCAGGTAACGACGGCCGTTGCTCGTGGCGACCTCTCGCGCAAGATCACGGTGGACGTGTCGGGCGAGATCCTGGAGCTGAAGGAAACCATCAACACGATGGTGGACCAGCTCAACTCCTTCGCCTCGGAAGTGACCCGCGTCGCTCGCGAGGTGGGCAACGAAGGCAAACTCGGCGGTCAGGCGCGCGTCGAGGGCGTCGGCGGAACCTGGAAGGACTTGACGGACAACGTCAATACCATGGCCGCGAACCTGACAGGTCAGGTGCGAAACATCGCGGAGGTGACCACCGCCGTCGCCAACGGCGACTTGTCGAAGAAGATCACCGTGAACGTGTCGGGCGAGATCCTGGAGCTGAAGGAAACCATCAACACGATGGTGGACCAGCTCAACGCCTTCGCCTCGGAAGTGACCCGCGTCGCCCGCGAGGTGGGCACGGAAGGTCGCCTCGGCGGCCAGGCCAACGTGCTCGGCGTCGGCGGCGTGTGGAAGGACCTCACCGATAACGTCAACCTCATGGCCTCGAACCTGACGGGTCAGGTGCGAAACATCGCCGAGGTAACGACGGCGGTCGCGAACGGTGACTTGTCCAAAAAGATCACCGTGGACGTGAAGGGCGAGATCCTGGAGCTGAAATCCACCATCAACACGATGGTGGACCAGCTCAACGCCTTCGCCTCCGAGGTGACGCGTGTGGCGCGCGAGGTGGGCACGGAAGGGAAGCTCGGCGGACAGGCGCAGCTCAAGGGCGTCGCGGGCACCTGGAAAGACCTCACCGATTCCGTGAACTCCATGGCCTCGAACCTGACAGGCCAGGTCCGCAACATCGCGGAGGTCGCCACCGCCGTGGCGCAGGGCGACTTGTCGAAAAAGATCACCGTGAACGTGTCCGGCGAGATCCTGCAGCTGAAGGAAACCATCAACACGATGGTGGACCAGCTCAGATCATTTGCCGGCGAAGTGACCCGCGTCGCCCGCGAGGTCGGCACGGAAGGACGCCTCGGCGGCCAGGCGCAGGTGCCGGGCGTCGCCGGCACCTGGAAGGACCTGACCGACTCGGTGAACTCCATGGCCGGCAACCTGACGGCCCAGGTGCGCAATATCGCCGAGGTCGCGACCGCCATCGCCAACGGCGACCTCTCGCGCAAGATCACCGTGGACGTGCGCGGCGAAATCCTTCAGCTCAAAGAAACCCTGAACACCATGGTGGACCAGCTCAACCGCTTCGCGTCGGAAGTGACGCGCGTGGCGCGCGAGGTCGGCACGGAAGGCAAGCTCGGCGGACAGGCGCAGGTGCCGGGCGTGGCGGGCACCTGGAAGGACTTGACGGAAAACGTCAATTCCATGGCCTCGAACCTCACGGGCCAGGTCCGCAACATCGCGGAGGTGACGACCGCCGTCGCCCGCGGTGACTTGTCCCGCAAAATCACCGTGGACGTGAAGGGCGAGATCCTGGAGCTCAAAAACACCATCAACACGATGGTGGACCAGCTCAACGCCTTCGCCGGCGAGGTCACCCGCGTCGCCCGCGAGGCGGGTACGGAAGGAAAACTGGGCGGTCAGGCCCAGGTGCCGGGCGTCGCCGGCACCTGGAAGGACCTCACCGACAACGTGAACTCCATGGCGGGCAACCTGACGGCCCAGGTCCGCAACATCGCCGAGGTGGCGACCGCCATCGCGACAGGCGACCTCTCGCGCAAGATCACCGTGGACGTGCGCGGCGAGATTCTCCTGCTCAAGGAGACGCTGAACACCATGGTGGATCAGCTGCGCTCCTTTGCCGGCGAAGTGACTCGCGTCGCCCGCGAGGTGGGCACGGAAGGGCGCCTGGGCGGCCAGGCCGTGGTGCCGGGCGTCGCCGGCACCTGGAAGGATCTCACCGACAACGTGAACCTGCTCGCCGCGAATCTGACAACGCAGGTGCGCAACATCGCTGAGGTGACGACCGCCGTCGCCCGCGGTGACTTGTCTCGCAAGATCACCGTGGAGGTGCGCGGCGAGGTGCTGGAGCTGAAATCCACCATCAACACGATGGTCGATCAGCTCAACTCCTTCGCCGGAGAGGTGACGCGCGTCGCCAAGGAAGTCGGCACCGAGGGCAAGCTCGGCGGCCAGGCCCAGGTGCCGGGCGTGGCCGGCACCTGGAAAGACCTCACCGACACCGTGAACGTCATGGCGGCAAACCTCACCGAGCAGGTGCGCGGCATCGTGAAGGTGGTGACGGCGGTTGCCGACGGCGACCTGAAGCAGAACCTCACCGTCGCCTCGAAGGGCGAGGTCGCGGCGCTCGCCGAGACCATCAACAACATGACGAATACGCTCGCCACCTTCGCCGATCAGGTGACGACGGTGGCCCGCGAGGTGGGCGTCGAAGGGCGCCTCGGCGGTCAGGCCAACGTGCCGGGTGCCGCCGGCACCTGGAAAGACCTCACCGACAACGTGAACCTGCTCGCGGCGAACCTCACGACCCAGGTGCGCGCCATCGCCGAGGTGGCGACCGCCGTGACCAAGGGCGACCTGTCCCGCTCGGTGGCCGTCGAGGCCTCGGGCGAGGTGGCGGAGCTCAAGGACAACATCAACACGATGATCGGCAACTTGCGGCTCACCACAGACCGCAACACCGAGCAGGACTGGCTCAAGACGAACCTCGCCCGCTTCACCAACATGCTGCAGGGCCAGCGCGACCTCGTCACCGTGGGCCGCCTCCTGCTCTCCGAGCTCGCGCCCCTCGTCGAGGCGCAGCAGGGGGTCATCTATCAGGTCGAGACGGAAGGCGCGGAGCCCGGGCTCCGGCTGCTCTCGGCCTATGCCGACGGCGCAACCGGCGGCCATCCGGAGCGGCTGCGGATGGGCGAGGGACTTATCGGCCAGTGCGCCAAGGACGCCCGGCGCATGCTCATCACGGAGATGCCGCCGACCGTGGTTCCGATCGGCTCCGGCCTCTTCAAGGCCGTGCCGCGCAACGCCATCGTGCTGCCGGTGCTCTTCGAGGGCCAGGTGAAGGCGGTGATCGAGCTCGCCTCGCTCGGCTCCTTCACCGACCTGCAGATGTCGTTCCTCGAGCAGCTCACCACCTCCATCGGCATCGTCTTGAACTCCATCGAGGCGACGATGCAGACGGAGGGCCTGCTGACCCAGTCGCAGCAGCTCGCCGGCGAGCTCCAGGCGCAGCAGCGCGAGCTGCAGCAGACGAACGAGCAGCTCGAGCAGAAGGCGCAGCAGCTCGCCGAGCGCAACGTCGAGGTGGAAGCCAAGAACCAGGAGATCGAGCAGGCCCGCCGGGCGCTCGAGGAGAAGGCCACCGAGCTCGCGCTCACCTCCAAGTACAAGTCCGAGTTCCTGGCCAACATGAGCCACGAGCTGCGCACGCCGCTCAACTCCATCCTCATCCTCGGCCAGCAGCTTTCCGACAACCCGGACGGGAACCTGAGCCACAAGCAGGTGGAGTTCGCCCGCACCATCCACGGCGCCGGCACGGACCTCCTCAACCTCATCTCGGACATCCTGGACCTGTCCAAGATCGAGTCCGGCACCACGACGGTCGACGCCGAGGAGATCTTCTTCTCCAACCTCCTCGACACGATGGCGCGGCCCTTCCGCCACGAGGCGGAGAACCGCAAGCTCGCTTTCGAGGTGGCGACCGACCCCAACCTCGACCGCTCGATCATCACGGACTCGAAGCGCCTGCAGCAGGTGCTCAAGAACCTGCTCTCGAACGCCTTCAAGTTCACCGAGCGCGGCGGCGTGAAACTGACCGTCTCGCCCGTCACGGGCGGATGGAGCCCGGATCACCCGAGCCTGAAGCACGCCCCGTCGGTCGTCGCCTTCGAAGTGTCGGACACCGGCATCGGCATTCCGCCCGAGAAGCAGCGAATTATCTTCGAGGCCTTCCAGCAGGCGGACGCCTCGACGAGCCGCAAATACGGCGGCACGGGCCTCGGCCTTGCCATCTCCCGCGAGCTCGCCAACCTGCTCGGCGGCGAGATCCAACTGCGCAGCCAGCCCGGGGTCGGCTCGACCTTCACGCTTTACCTGCCCTTGACCTATGTCGGCGCCCCGGCCCCGGCGCGGCCGATCCTGGCGGACAGCGCTCCGGCCAATCAGCCGAGCGTCGCGGCCCTGTCGAACGGCGCCCGCCTCACCGACCGGCCGACCCCGGAGCAGGTGCTCGACGACCGCAACGCGCTCCAGCCCGGCGACACGGTGCTCCTCATCGTGGAGGACGACCCCCACTACGCCCGCGTGATGGTGGATCTCGCCCGCGACAGCGGCTTCAAGGTGCTCGTCGCCATGCGCGGCGCCGACGCCTTGGCGCTCGCCCGCGAGTACCGGCCCACCGCCGTGTCGCTGGACGTCTTCCTGCCCGATATGCTGGGCTGGACCGTGCTGAGCCAGCTCAAGCAGGACCCGGCGACGCGCCATATTCCGGTGCAGATCGTGACGCTGGACGAGGACCGGCAGCACGGGCTCGCGCGCGGCGCCTTCTCCTTCCTCAACAAGCCGACGACCATGGAAGGGCTGGAAGCGGCGCTGAACCGCATCAAGAGCTACGCCGAGCCGCGCCGCAAGCGCCTGCTTCTCGTGGAGGACAATGAGGCCGAGCAGCTCGGCGTTCGCGAGCTCCTGGGCCACGACGACATCGACATCGCCACCGTGGGGACGGGCCGGGACGCCCTGGACGCCTTGAGGAACGACCCGACCGACTGCGTCGTGCTCGACCTCAAGCTCCCCGACATGTCGGGCTTCGAGGTTCTGGAGAAGATCAGGGACGACGCCGCGCTCTGTGACGTGCCGGTCGTGGTCTTCACCGGGCGCGAACTGTCCCCGGACGAGGACGCCCAGCTTCACACCATGGCACGCTCCGTCGTGGTGAAGGGCGTCGAGAGCCCGGAACGGCTCCTCGACGAGACGGCGCTGTTCCTGCACCGGGTGGTGTCCGAGCTGCCGGTCGAGAAGCAGCGCATGCTGGAGCGGCTGCACTCCTCCGACGAGGACCTCGTCGGGCGAACCGTGCTCCTCGTCGACGACGACGCCCGCAACATCTTCGCGCTGTCCAGCGTGCTGGAGCGGCGCGGGATGACGGTGCTCACCGCCACCACCGGCAGCGAGGCCATCTCGGTGATCGAGCAGCGCTCCGACGTCGCCATCGTGCTCATGGACATCATGATGCCGGGCATGGACGGCTACGAGACGATGCAGGTGATCCGGGCGAACCCCGCCTTCCGGCGCCTGCCGATGATCGCGCTCACCGCCAAGGCGATGAAGGGCGACCGCGAGAAGTGCCTGGAAGCCGGCGCCTCCGACTACCTCGCCAAACCCGTCAACACGGAGCAGCTCCTCTCGGCGCTCCGGATGTGGCTGCACCGGTGATGCCAGGGCAACGAGGGGGATCAGCGCCGTGACCGCGCAACAGCAGCCCGAGAAGGTGAACATCCTTCTCGTCGACGACCAGCCGGCGAAGCTGCTCAGCTACGAGGTCATCCTCTCGGAGCTCGGGGAGACCTTGATCAAGGCCTCCTCGGCGCGCGAAGCGCTGGAGACCCTGCTCAAGGTCGATGTCGGCGTCATCCTCGTCGACGTCTGCATGCCCGAGCTCGACGGGTTCGAGCTCGCGGCCATGATCCGGGAGCATCCCCGCTTCCAGCAGACCTCGATCATCTTCGTGTCGGCGATCCAGATCGCCGATCCGGACCGCCTGCGCGGTTACGAGGCGGGCGCGGTCGACTACGTGCCGGTCCCGGTCGTGCCGGAGGTGCTGCGCGCCAAGGTGAAGGTCTTCGCCGAGCTTCACCGCAAGACGCGCCAGCTCGAACGGCTCAACCGGGAGCTCGAGAGCCGGGTCGCGGAGCGCACGGCGGCGCTCGAAGCCTCCGCCGCCCGCTTGAGCGAGAGCGAGCAGCGCCGCAGCGTCGCGCTGGCCGCCGGCCAGATGGGTTCGTGGGACTGGGATCTCGCCACCGGCGCCGTGGTCTGGGATGCCGGCCAGTACCGTATCTTCGGCATGGAGCCGGGCACGGGCCCGCTCACCTTCGAGGCCGTGCGGCCCCTGATCCATCCCGAGAGCCTCGCGGAGATCGAGGCCTTGATCGGCGGCCTCGATGCCGTGTGCGAGACGTTTCAGACGGAAGTGCGCGTGATCCGGCCCGATGGAGCCGTCCGGTGGTGCATCTGCGCCGGGGCGCTCGCCTTCGGCGAGGCCGGCGAGGTGCTGCGGGTGAGCGGCGTCACGATCGACATCACCGAGCGCAAGCAGGCCGAGCAGACCCTGCAGCGCCTCAACGAGGATCTGGAGCACCGCATCGAGGAGCGCACGCGGGAGCGCGAGCAGGCCCTGGCCCAGCTCTTCGAGGCTCAGAAGCTCGACACGATCGGCCAGCTCACCGGTGGCGTCGCGCACGATTTCAACAACCTGCTGATGGCGGTGCTCGGCAGCCTCCAGCTCCTGCGCAAGCGCCTGCCCGACGACGCCCGCATGCAGCGGCTCCTGGAGAACGCGGTGCAGGGCGCCGAGCGCGGGGCCGCGCTGACCCAGCGTCTGCTGGCCTTCGCGCGCCGCCAGGAGCTGCGGCCGGCCGCCGTCGACCTCGCCCAGCTCGTGCGCGGCATGGAAGACCTGCTCAAGCGGGCGCTCGGGCCCGGCGTTCGCGTCGTGAAAAGCATCCCGCGGGGGCTCGCCCCGGTGCAGGTCGACGCCAACCAGCTCGAGCTGGCGCTGCTCAACCTCGCCGTGAACGCGCGCGATGCCATGCCGCTCGGCGGCACGCTCACCGTCACGGCCGACCTGCCCGACGCCGCGGCCGAACGCCCGCGCGCCCTCCCCGAGGGTCAATACGTTCGGATCAGCGTCACCGACACCGGCACGGGCATGGACCCCGCGACCCTGGCCAAGGCCGTCGAGCCGTTCTTCACCACCAAGGGGCCCGGCAAGGGAACGGGCCTCGGCCTCTCCATGGTCCAGGGCCTCGCGGTGCAGTCCGGAGGTGCCCTCGACGTATCGAGCCGGCCCGGAGCCGGCACGACGATCAGCCTTTGGCTGCCGCGAGCCCAGGCCAGCGTCGCGCCGGCGCTCGCGCAGCCCGTCGCCCCCGGGCCCGACGATCAGCGCGCCCTGCCGCGCACCGTTCTCGTGGTCGACGACGATCCGCTGGTCAGCACGGGCACGGCCGCCATGCTGGAAGACCTCGGGCACCGGGTCGTCGAGGCGGGAACGGCGGCCGAGGCCCTTGAGGTGCTGCAGTCGCAGCAGCCGATCCACCTCGTGATCACCGACCACGCCATGCCGGTCATGACCGGGACGGAGCTCGCCCGGCGCATCCGGCAGGCCTATCCCGGCCTGCCCATCGTTCTGGCCACGGGCTACGCGGATCTGGCCGAGGTGGCCGAGGGTCCGGACGGGGAGCTGCGCCTGCCAAGGCTCGCCAAGCCTTACCGCCAGGAGGACTTGGCGGCCCTCATCGCGGGCCTGCCCGTCCCGGCCGGCCTCGCCGACAACGTCATCCCGTTGCGGGCCGGCTGAAGATCGTCAGCGGGCCCGCGAGCGGCGGTTCTTGGCGATGATGGCGCCGATGAGGGTGAGGAAGGCCGCGAGACGAAGCAGGTAGAGCCAGGTCTGCTCCTCCCGCACGCCGCCCACGAGCACGAGCAGGCCCTGGTTCGCGGCGAGCAGCCAGAACGCCGCCGAGAAGGCGATGAAGAGCGGGTCGCGCGTGCGCGCCCAGAAGCGCAGGAAGAACAGGCCGGCGATGAGATAGCCCATCGTGATGAGGCCCCAGACGAACTCGGTCATGGCTAGTCTGCGTCCCAGATGAAGCCGAACAGGAGCACCGCCACGGCGCTGAACGAGGCGAGCTGGCGCAGGCCGATGAGATCCACCGTCGGCAGCAGCAGCACGTCGATCACGAGGAGGAAATTGTTGAGGGCGAGCAGCCCGAAGCACAGCGCGCTCCACAGGAGGAGCCGCGCCCGGCTCGCGCGGTATTGGCGCACCAGGAGCGCGGCGCAGACGGCGCTGGTCGCCAGGCATAGGAGATAGATCGCGGCCTGGAGCGCCGGCGTCATCACGGGTCCCTCCTGAACTTGAACGCGTCGGCGAAGCTCTGCAGCTTGTCGGTCGGCCCTGCCAGCACCAGGCGGCGGACCTCGCCCGGCCGCTCGCGGTAGGCCCGCACGGCCGCCTCCGAGAGGCGCACGAGGTCATCGGAGGCCGGCGCGTAGCGGATCGTGTCGCCTGAGACGGGCACGACGAGCCCGCCGGCCTGCAGCGCTTCGAGACTTTGGGCGACGACGGGGCGGCTGCCGCGCACCTCGCGGATCAGGGTCTCGATCGAGAGATCCTGCCCGGGACGACCGTGCAGGACCGTCAGCACCTCGAGAGACCAGACCGACCGGAAGGTGCTCTGGAGAAAATGCACGAGGTCGCCGTCCAGCACGCGTCTCGGTTCCGTCTCCTGGCAGGCCGGAGGTTTAGGGGGGCGCCGCCCGGACCGCAAGGCGGGAGGCCCGCGTTCGGTCGAACCTTGTGGATCGGGGCCGCGCCGGACAACGCCGCCTTTCGTCGGGGGATCGGGCGGCTTGCCAAGCGGTTGCCGAGTCGATCAGTTGCCAAGTCGATCAGTTCGCAAGAACATGCGCCACGGGTTTGGCGCGCGGCTTGCGAGCCGTTCCGGACATCAACGGTGGACAGGGCACCGGCAATAACAAGGGAGAGGTCGATGGACGAGAAGGAAATCAGGTCGCTGATCGGGGCCGTGAAGGACGGGCAATTGTCCCGCCGGGGCTTCGTCCAGCGTATGCTGGCGGTCGGCCTCTCGGTGCCGATGGCGGGGATGATGCTGTCGCACAACGGCGTCGCCTGGGCCAATGCCACGCTGCCTTACAAGCCGACGAAGGCGGGCGGCGGCGGCCAGCTCAAGATGCTGCTCTGGCAGGCGCCGACGCTGCTCAACCCGCATTTCGCCAGCGGCACCAAGGACCAGATCGCCGCGCGCATCTTCTTCGAGCCGCTGGCCGGCTGGGACAAGGACGCCAACCTCATCCCGCAGCTCGCGGCCGAGATCCCGACGCGGGAGAACGGCGGCATTTCCGCCGACTACAAGGAGGTCACCTGGAAGCTGAAGCGCGGCGTCAAGTGGCATGACGGCAAGCCCTTTACGGCCGACGATGTGATCTTCACGGCCGAGTATGCCGCCGACCCGGCGACCGCCGCCTACACGTCGAACTCCTATGCCAACATCGCGGTCGAAAAGATCGACGATCACACCGTCAAGGTACGGTTCAAGGAATCAACCCCGTTCTGGGCCGATGCCTTCGTCGGAGTGGTCGGTTGCATCCTCCCGAAGCACCATTTCGGCGAGTATAAGGGCGCCAAGTCGCGCGAGGCGCCGGCGAACCTGAAACCCGTCGGCACGGGCCCTTACAAGTTCGTCGACTTCAAGCCGGGCGACATCATCACCGGCGAGCGCAACCCCGACTATCACATCCCGAACCAGCCCTTCTTCGACCGCATCGAGGTGAAGGGCGGCGGCGACGCGGTCTCGGCCGCCCGCGCCGTGCTGCAGACGGGCGAGTACGATTACGCCTGGAACCTGCAGGTCGAGGACGAGGTCCTCAAGCGCATGGAGCAGGGCGGCAAGGGCAAGATCAGCGCCGTCGTCTCGGGCGATGTGGAGTTCATCATCCTCAACACCACCGACCCGAACGTCGAGGTCGACGGCGAGCGCTCCAGCGTTAAGACCAAGCACCCGACCCTCTCCGACCCGAAGGTCCGCGAGGCGTTCAACCTCCTCATCGACCGCGACTCGATTCAGAAGTTCATCTACGGCCGCGGCGGTATCGCCACGGCAAGCTTCGTCAACGAGCCGCAGAAGTTCCGGTCGAAGAAGCTGAAATACGAGTTCAACGTCGACAAGGCGAACAAGATCTTGGACGACGCCGGCTACAAGCGCGGGGCCGACGGCATCCGCGAGAAGGACGGCAAGAAGCTCAAATACGTCTACCAGACCTCGATCAACGCGCCGCGCCAGAAGACGCAGGCCATCATCAAGCAGGCCGCCCAGCGCGCGGGCATCGACCTCGAGCTCAAGTCGGTGACGGCCTCCGTGTTCTTCTCCTCCGACGTCGCGAACCCGGACACCTACACCAAGCTCTACTGCGACATCGAGATGTACACGACGACTCAGCCGCAGCCCGATCCTGAGGTCTTCCTGAATCAGTTCACCTCCTGGCAGATCGCCAACAAGGAGAACAAGTGGCTCGGCCGCAACGTGTCGCGCTACTCGGATCCTGCGGCGGACGAGGCGTACCGGGCCGCGCAGAAGGAGCTCGATCCGGTCAAGCGGGCGGAGCTCCTGATCAAGGTCAACGACATCTTCTGCGAGGCGAACGTCATCTTGCCCCTTCTGTCGCGCACCCGCGTCGTCGGCGCGGTGTCGAACCTGATGTTCGACCACTCGGGCTGGGACGTCGACAGCTGGAACATCGCGGCCTGGCACCGAGCCTGACTGACCATCCCGCGCGGCCTCTCCGGAGGCCGCGCGGCTCCCGTCCGGCGCGCCCTCGCGAAGAAAGACCCTGAATGGCGAGCTACCTGCTGCGCAGACTGCTCATCGCGGTGCCGAGCCTGCTCGGGATCAGCCTGATCCTGTTCACGGTGCTGGCACTCGCGCCGGGCGACCCGTTCTCGGAAATGGCGACCAACCCGAACGTGCCGCCGGAGATCCGCGAGGCGATCCGTGCCAGCTTCGGCCTCAACGACCCGATCCTCGTGCGGTACTTCCGCTGGCTCGCCGCCATGGTGCAGGGCGATTGGGGCTTCTCCTTCGCCAGCCGGATCGACGTCGACACCCTCATCCTCCAGCGGGTGCCCACGACCCTCTTCGTGGTCGGGTCGTCGCAGATCCTGGCGCTCGCCATCGCGCTGCCGGTCGGCATCTACGCCGCGATGCGGCCCTATTCGATCTTCGACCAGATCGCCAACACCTTGGCCTTCGTCGGCTTCTCCCTGCCGACCTTCTTCACCGGCCTCCTGTTCATCCTGATCTTCTCGATCAAGCTCGACTGGCTGCCCTTCGTCTACCGGGCCGACATCTCCGAGACGGGCTGGCGCTGGGCCGTGGAGATGCTGCGCCAGGCCATCATGCCGATCTGCGTGCTCGGCTTCTTCCAGGCCGCGTCCTACACCCGCTACGTGCGCTCGGCGGTGCTTGACGTGGTGCGCCTCGATTACGTGACGACGGCCCGGGCCAAGGGCCTCGACGAGAAAGTGGTGACGCTCCGCCACGTGGCGCGCAACGCCCTGATCCCCGTCGTGACCCTCGTGGCGCTCCAGATGCCGGCGGTGTTCGGTGGCGCCATCGTCACGGAGCAGATCTTCCGGGTGCCCGGGATCGGCTCGCTGCTCATTACCGCGATCCTCGCCAACGATACGCCGGTGGTGATGGCCGTCACCTTTGTCTTCGCCTGCCTCGTCGTCCTCTTCAACCTCATCGCAGACGTGCTCTATGGCTGGCTCGACCCTCGCATCTCCTTCCGCTGAGATCGCCGCCCCGCGTCCGGCGACGCGGGGCAACGAGACCTGGCGTCGCTTCCGCCGGCACCGCCTGGCGATGGCGGGATCGTTCATCCTCGCCTTCATGTGCCTCGGCGTCATCGTCGGGCCGTGGCTGTGGCCGGTGGCGATCAACGACATCGACTTCGCCGCGACCCTGCAGGGCCCCTCCTGGAAACATCCCTTCGGCACCGACGATCTCGGCCAGGACATCCTGGCGCGCATGATCTACGGCGGGCGGATCTCGCTGGCCGTGGGCTTTGCCGCCATGGTCATCGCGACGATGGTCGGCGTCATCGTCGGCGCGCTCGCCGGCATGTCCCGCGGTGCCCTAAACACCTTCCTGACCTGGCTGACCGACCTCTTCCTCTCCCTGCCGCAGCTGCCTCTGCTGCTCCTCGTGATCTATCTCTTCCGTGACAAGCTCAAAGCCGTCTTCGGCGTCGAAGGCGGGGTCTTCGTCGTGGTCGTGCTGGTCATCGGGGGCCTGCGCTGGATGCCGGTGGCCCGGCTCGTGCGCGCCCAGTTCCTGTCGCTGCGCGAGAAGGAATTCGTGGAAGCCGCCCGCTCGCAGGGCGCCGGCAAGATGCACCAGGTGATCCGCCACATCCTGCCGAACGCGATCGGGCCGGTGATCGTGGCCTCCACCATCGAGGTCTCCACCGCCATCATCGCGGAATCGACCCTGTCCTTCCTGGGTCTCGGCTTCCCGCCCGACATCCCGACCTGGGGACGCATCCTGTTCGACGCCAAGGATCACCTCGAATTCGCGCCGCATTGGGCGCTGTTCCCGGGCGCCGCGATCTTCCTGACGGTGCTCTCCATCAATTTCGTCGGCGACGGCCTGCGCGACGCCCTCGACCCGCGCCGCATCGTCTGAGGAGACCCGCCATCACCGCCCCGCCGATCCTCGAAGTCTCGAACCTCACCACCGCCTTCCGGGTCGAGGGCGCCTGGCGGCCCGTCGTGCGCGACCTGTCCTTCACGGTCGGGCCGAAGGAAACGCTCGCCATCGTCGGGGAGTCCGGCTCGGGCAAGAGCGTCACCGCGCTGTCGATCATGCGCCTGACCGCGCGGGACGCGAGCCGCGTGACGGGCCGGGCGCTCCTGCGCGGCCGCGATCTTCTCAGCCTGCCTGATGCGGAAATGCGAAAAGTCCGTGGCGACGAGGTCGCCATGATTTTCCAGGAGCCGATGACGAGCCTCAACCCGGTGCTCACCATCGGCTTCCAGATCGGCGAGGCCCTGATCCTTCACCGCGGCCTGTCGCGCAGCGAGGCGGAAGCCGAGACGGTGCGCCTCCTCGACAAGGTGCGCATCCCCAACGCCCGGGCCCGGCTCAACGACTATCCGCATCGCTTCTCGGGCGGCATGCGCCAGCGCGTGATGATCGCCATGGCGCTGGCCTGCCGGCCCAAGCTCCTCATCGCCGACGAGCCGACGACGGCGCTCGACGTCACGATCCAGGCCCAGATCCTGGAGCTCATCAAGAGCCTCCAGGACGAGGAGGGCATGTCCGTCCTCTTCATCACCCACGACATGGGCGTGGTGGCCGAGATCGCCGACCGCACCCTCGTCATGTACAACGGCGAGGAGGTGGAGAGCGGCCCGACGGAGGACATCTTCGCCCGGCCGAAAGCCGGCTACACTCGGGCGCTCCTGGCTTCCGTGCCGGTGCTGGGCTCGATGGGAAGCCGCGGGCGGCCCATGCGCTTTCCGGTGGTGGACCGGCGCACGGGCGAGGTGGCCCCGGCCACGGAGACGCCCGATACCGTCGTGCCGGCGGCGCGGCCGGTGCTGGAGGTCAAGGGCCTCACCACCCGCTTCGACCTTCGCTCTGGCCTCTTCAGCCGGGTGAGCGGGCGGGTGCACGCCGTCGAGAACGTCTCGTTCGATCTGGCCCAGGGCGAGACGCTGGCGCTGGTCGGCGAATCCGGTTGCGGCAAGTCGACGACGGGCCGCTCAGTGATGCGCCTCATCGAGCCGCGGGCCGGCTCGGTGCTCCTCGACGGCGACGACCTGATGACGCTGGATGCCGGCGCGCTGCGCGACCGGCGCAAGCTGATCCAGATGATCTTCCAGGATCCTTTCGCGAGTCTCGACCCGCGCATGACCATCGGGTCGGCCATCGCCGAGCCGCTTCTCATCAACAAGCTCGCGAACCGCCGCGAGGCGCGGGACGTGGCGGCCGATCTCCTGCGCAAGGTCGGCCTCTCGCCCGACATGGTGAACCGCTTCCCTCACGAATTCTCCGGCGGCCAGCGCCAGCGCATCGCCATCGCCCGGGCGCTGGCCGTGCGGCCGAAGGTGATCGTCGCCGACGAGGCGGTCTCGGCCTTGGACGTGTCGGTCAAGGCGCAGGTGATCAACCTCATGCTCGACCTTCAGGTCGAGATGGGGCTCGCCTATCTCTTCATTTCCCACGACATGGCGGTGGTGGAGCGGGTGAGCCACCGGGTGGCGGTGATGTATCTCGGCGAGATCGTCGAGATCGGCCCTCGCGCCGCGGTGCTCGAGAACCCGCAGCACCCCTATACCCGCCGGCTCCTCGCCGCCGTGCCGATCCCCGATCCTGCCCGCCGCGGCACCCGCCGCCGGGTGGGGGAAGGCGACATCAAGAGCCCGATCCGCCCCGTCGACTACGTGCCGCCCGAGCGTCTCTACCGGGAGGTGTCACCCGGCCACGCGGTGCAGGTCTGGGGGGCGGACTGGGCCGATGCTCCGGAGGCTCCGGTCGACGTCATCGGGCCGGACGACGCTGCCAACGACGTCGCGGCGCGCAGCGGCGCCGCGGCGACGGCGTGACCCAGGGTTGATGGTGGCGCTGCTTGAGATGGTCGGGGCCGGTGCTATGTAACATGGTTTAGAAGCCAACCCCGAAAAACCATGCCAGACACCAGCGCGACGCACGACGCCGCCCCTATTCCGACGGGCGTGCCCGGTCTGGATGCCATCCTGGCGGGCGGCTATGCCGCCAATCGGGCCCACCTGATCGAGGGGCGTCCCGGCTGCGGCAAGACCACGCTCGGGCTGCAGTTCCTGCTGGATGGCGCGCGCCAGGGTGAGACGGGCCTCTACATCACCTTATCGGAGAGCAAGCGCGAGCTGACCGCGGTGGCCCGGCAGCACGGCTGGTCGCTCGATTCCATTCACATCTACGAACTCGTCCCCCCCGAGCTCTCCCTCGACCCGCGCCAGCAGCAGAGCCTGCTGTACTCGTCCGACCTCGAGCTCGGCGAGACGGTTCAGATGGCGCTGGCCGAGATCGAGCGGGTCAAGCCGACCCGCGTCGTGTTCGACTCGCTGTCCGAGATCAGGCTGCTCAGCCAAGGGTCGCTCCGTTACCGGCGGCAGGTGCTGGCCTTGAAGAGCTACTTCCTGCTCAACGACGCCACCGTCCTCATGCTCGACGATCTCACCTCCGAGCAGGACGACCTGAACCTTCACTCCATCAGCCACGCGGTCATCCGCCTGGAGCAGGTCGTTCCGGCCTACGGCGCCGAGCGGCGGCGGCTCAACGTCATCAAGATGCGCGGCACCCGGTTCCGGGGCGGCTACCACGATTTCGTCATCCAGAAGGGGGGCGTGCGGGTCTTTCCCCGCCTCACCGCCGCCGACCACCATCGCCCGTTCAGCCCCGAGCATGCGCCGAGCGGCATCCCGGAACTCGATACGGTTCTGGGCGGGGGCTTGGATCGCGGCACGGGAACGCTCGTCATCGGACCGTCGGGCGTCGGCAAGTCGACGCTGGCCTTGAGCTTTCTTTGGGCGGCGCTGGCCCGAGGCGAACAGAGCCTCGTCCTCAGCTTCGACGAGACGATCGGCATCCTGCGGCAGCGGGCCGCCGGCGTGGGCATGGATCTCGGTCCGGCCATGGAAAGCGGACTCTTGCGGGTCGAGCAGATTGATCCGGCCAACGTCTCGCCGGGCGAGTTCTCGGGGCGCATCCGCGACGCCGTGGAGCGCGAGGGCGCGCGCGTCGTGCTGATCGACAGCCTCACGGGCTACTTGAGCGCGATGTCGGAGCGGCCCTCCCTCGTGCTCCAGATGCACGAGGTGCTCACCTATCTCAACCAGCAGGGCGTGCTGACGATGATGATCCTCGCCCAGCACGGCATGGTGGGCCACATGAACTCGCCCGTCGACCTCACCTATGTCAGCGATGCCGTGGTGATGCTGCGCTTCTTCGAGGCCGATGGCCGCGTGCGGCGCGCCTTGTCCGTGCTCAAGAAGCGCACCGGCTCGCACGAGGATACGATCCGGGAATTCAGGATCGATGGCCGGGGGTTGCGCGTTGGCCCCGTGCTGGAAGGTTTCCGGGGCGTGCTCACCGGGGTTCCAACCTACGACGGCCGGAGCGGGTCGCTTTTGAAGGATCGCGAGACGCGTGCCGCCGCCGATAAATCCTGACGATTGCGTTCTGATCTTCGCGCCCGTCGGGCGGGATGCCGCCGTGGCGTCCGCGATCCTGAGCGAAGCGAGGATCGCGACGGAAATCTGCGCTGACCTGCCCAAGCTCGTGACCGATCTCGATCGCGCGGGCTGCGCGGTCGTGACGGAGGAGGCTCTGCTCACCGCCGATCGGCACGACCTCGCGGGCTGGGTCGACCTTCAGCCCCCCTGGTCGGACTTCCCCTTCGTGCTGCTCACGGTGCGCGGCATCTCGCCCGACCCGCGGCTGCCCGAGATGCTCGGCAACGTCACCGTGCTGGAGCGTCCGTTCCATCCGGACGTGCTGGCCAACGCGGTGCGCTCGGGCCTGCGGGCGCGGCGGCGGCAGCGCGAGGTGGAGGCGCACTTGGCCGAGCGGCAGCGCACCCACGAGCGCCAGTCACTGCTGATCCGGGAACTGCATCACCGGGTGAAGAACACGCTGGCCACGGTTCAGGGCCTGCTCGGGGCCTCGGCGCGCTCGACCCAGTCGATGGACGAGTTCTACCACTCCTTCTCCGACCGGATCGTCTCGCTCGCCAACACTCACAACCTCCTGACCGAGGATTACTGGCAGACGGCGCAACTCGGCCAGATGCTGAAGAACGAGCTCGGTCCCTACGACAACGGCACGTCCCGGCGCGTCGTGCTCGACGGGCCGCCGGTCGAGCTCTCGGCCGACCTCGCCGTTCCGGCGGGCATGGCCTTCCATGAGCTCACGACGAACGCCGCCAAGCACGGGGCCCTCTCCGTGCCGCAGGGGCGCATCCACGTCGCCTGGGACGTGCGCCAGGGGGAGAGCGGGCGGCGCCTCGACCTCACCTGGACCGAGCGGGACGGACCGCTCGTCGAGCCGCCGCGCCGGCGGGGCTTCGGCTCGACCCTGCTTCAGCGCGTGCTGACGCAGCAATGCAGCGCCGAGATCCTGGTGGAGTACGCGCCCGAGGGCCTGCGTTTCCGGATGGACGCGCCCATCCTCGAGCAGCGCCTCGTTCCCGGCTATTGAGGGCGGGGCGGACTCAGCCCTGGGGCGACGCGGCCGCGGCGCCGGGCGCCGGATCGGCCTTCGCCTTCGGGGAGGCCGGAGCCTCGCCGCCGGCGCGGCGGATCGCCGACCAGGCGTTGGGCTGGCTCACCATGGAGCGCAGCGCGCTCATGTTGGTGGCGACCTCGGTGGGGGAGAGGTCCTGGCGCATGGTGGTCTCAGCCTCCGCGAACTTCCCTTGGAGGCCCAGCACCAGGGCGAGGTTCTGGCGCACCCGGGCATCGGCCTCCCGCTTGCCCGTCGCCTCGCGAAGTGAGCGCTCCGCCTCGGGCAGGCGCTTCGAGAGGGCGTAGGACAGGCCGAGATTGGACAGGATCGTCGGGTCGCCGGGCGCGATCTTGAGCGCCGACTGATAATATTTCTGCGCCAGGGCGTGATCGCCCATCTGGTCGGCCACGGTGCCCTGCGCGGAGAGGATGCGCGGGTCGGGATGCTCCGGGCTGTGGGCGCGCCCGAGCACTTCCGCCGCCTCCTGGAGCCGCCCGGCTTCCGCCAGCGCCCGGCCGTAGGCCGCGAGCAGGGCCGGCTGGTTCGGGGTGCGGATCGCCGCCTGCTGCAGCACGGCCACGGCCTGCGCCGTCTGGCCGAGCGCCCGCAGGGCTTTCGCGTAGTTGAGCGCGGCGTTGACGTCGCCGGGATTGGCCTGGTTGCGCTTGCCCCAGACCTCGCTCTGGCGCCGCCAATCATCGGGGCTCGAGGCCGCGCCGAGAGACCCCGTCGCTTCCGGGCTGCGGGACAGGCAGCCGCCGAGGCTCAGGGCCAAGAGCCCGACCGCCAGGAACGGGCCGAGCCGGCGCGGGCGGCGCGGCGAAGCGATGCGAGGGGTCATGCGAACTCCGGTCCGAACGGAACCTATGGCGGGGCGAAGCCTCCCTTCGTTGGTAGGTTGTTAACCCTAATGCTTGGTTAAGCCGGGGAAGGGAGAGGCTTGCGCGGCGGCCCGACCTTCTCCCCTCGTGGGAGAAGGTGCCCTTGCGCCAGCGAGGGCGGATGAGGGGTGTTGGGCGTAGCCCCAAGCGCCATAGAACCACCCCTGTGTCGTTCGCGGGCTTGACCCGCGAACCTCGGCGCGAAGACCCGAGACCTCGAACCGAGATGGCCCGGTCAAGCCCGGCCATGACAGGGGTGGAGCGGCGAGCACCCCCTCACCCCCGCTCCGCTTTGCTGCGCTCGTCGCGTCGGCCGGTCCGCCGACGCGACCCTCTCCCCTGCTGGGAGAGGAGGAGCGAGCACCACCGTTTCACGTCATCTCAAACAGAACCGAAACTCGGATGCTCAACTCCTCTCCCTTCCGGGGAGAGGGCTTCGCCTGCGCACCGGCAGGCGAAGCGAGCGAGCAACGCGAGCGGGGGTGAGGGGGAGCAGGGCATAAGCCCGAACGGCTCAACACACCCCCATGTCGTTCGCAGGCTCGACCCGCGAACCTCGGCCCGAAACCCCGCCCGCCTCCGAACCGAGATGGCCGGGTCAAGCCCGGCCATGACAGCCGACATGTGAGCCGGTCTAACCCAAGAGCCTTGACCGCACCGCTCCGGTCCTGTATAGGAAATTAATCTGATGACTGCGCCTCGACGGCCCTGCCGTGCGGGGCGTTTTCATGTCGGCGCCCCTGCGCCCTCTCTCCCGGATAATCCCATGCTGCCCGAACCTTATGCCTGGCTCAGCGCTGAGCCTGGGCCGATGATGCTCGTCGAGGCCCTGCGCCACCACGGCACCGCCGAGCGGGCGGGCCCTGCGAGCAACCCGGCGATCCTCGCCTGGGCCGCGGAGACCGGCCTCGCGAACGTCTATCGCGCCGACGCGACCCCCTGGTGCGGGCTGTTCATGGCTCTCCTAGCGCATCGGACCGGTAAGCCGGTGCCGAACGAACCGCTCTGGGCCCTGAGCTGGGCCGCCTGGGAGGAGGGCGCCGCGGCGCCGATGCTCGGCGGCGTGCTCGTTTTTCGCCGCCCCGGGGGCGGGCATGTCGGCTTGTGCGTCGGCGAGGATGCCGCGGCCTACCACGTGCTCGGCGGCAACCAGGGCGACCGGGTGTCGATCGCCCGCCTCGCCAAGGCCCGGCTCGTCGCGGCCCGCCATCCGCGCTGGCGCGGCACCATGCCCCTCAATCGCCGCCGGGTGCGCTTGAGCGCCGCCGGCGCCCTGTCCCGCAACGAACGCTGACCGTGACGCCGCGCGCCGGCGGCCCTCCGGCGCTGTTCCCGAGGAGACCTTCCATGACCACCCCGCTCAAAGGCTATCGCACCCTCCTCCTCAACGCCGCCGCGGCCCTCGTCGGGGTGGCGCAAAGCTTCGACTGGGTCGACGCCTTGGGCTCCCGCCCGGCCGGCTACGTCGTGCTCGCCTTGAGCCTCGCCAACATGGCGTTGCGCGCGCTCACCACGACACCGCTGGGCGACGCCGGCCCGCCGCCGGACCTCGAAGCCCGTTCCCGCCCGTGAGAACTCGGTCTATGGAGGGCCGACCCTCCTTCGCGGCCCTCTCCCAATCGCGGCCTTCTCCATGACCGAATCTCTCCTCGTCGCCGGCCTCGCCGGTTCGGCCTGCCCGATCCACCTCGTCGCGGAGGAGGCCTGGCCGGGCCTCGCCGCGACGCTGCCGCCGCGAAGCGCAGGTTTCGCCAAGGCCGCCGGCTTCGTGCCTAAGGCCGGACGCCACCTCCTTCTGCCGGGGGAGGATGGGAGCCTCGCCGGCGTGCTGTTCGGCCTCGGCAGCACGCCCGATCCCTTCCTGCCCGGCAAGCTGCCGGGCCTCCTGCCGCCGGGACTCTACGCCTTCGCCGCGGCCCCGGCGAACCCGGACCTCGCCGCGCTCGCCTGGTGCCTCGGCGCCTACCGCTTCGACCGCTACCGCAAGGCAGCTGAGGAGGGCGCGGCCCGCCTCGTCGTGCCAGACGGCGTCGACGCGGCGGAGGTGGAGCGCATCGCGGCGGCCGTCGCGCTCGGACGCGACCTTATCAACACGCCGGCGAACGACCTCCTGCCCGACGGGATGGAAGCGGCCGTCCGGGCGCTGGCCGAGCGGCACGGCGCCGCCCTCACCGTCACGACCGGCGAGGAGCTTGCCCGCGATTTCCCGATGATCCACGCGGTGGGCCGGGCCTCCGCCGTGCCGCCGCGCCTCCTCGACCTCGTCTGGGGCGACACGAACGCGCCCAGGGTGACCTTGGTCGGCAAGGGCGTCTCCTTCGACACCGGCGGCCTCGACATCAAGCCGTCGAGCGCCATGCTGCTCATGAAGAAGGACATGGGCGGTGCCGCCGCGGCGATTGCCGCGGCCGCCATGATCATGGGGGCGGGGCTTCCCGTGCGCCTGCACCTCCTGGTGCCGGCGGTGGAGAACGCGGTGAGCGGCAGCGCTTTTCGCCCGGGCGATATCCTCAGAAGCCGCAAGGGCCTCACCGTCGAGATCGGCAACACGGACGCGGAAGGCCGCCTCATCCTCGCCGACGCGCTCTCTCTCGCCGACGAGGAGGCGCCCGATCTGCTCGTCGATTTCGCGACCCTCACCGGCGCCGCCCGCGTCGCGCTCGGCCCCGACCTGCCGCCCCTCTTCACCAACGACGACGCGCTCGCCGCCGACCTCGCCCGCCTCGGCGCCGCGGTGAACGACCCCGTCTGGCGCCTGCCCCTCTGGGCGCCCTACCGCAGCCTCCTCGACTCCAAGATCGCCGACACCAACAACGTCTCGAGCGGCGCCTTCGCCGGCGCCGTCACCGCCGCCCTCTTCCTCGCCCGCTTCGTGGAGCGCGCGAAGAGCTATGCCCATTTCGACATCTACGGCTGGACGCCGTCAGCGAAGCCCGGCCGTCCGGAGGGCGGGGAGCCGCAGGCGGCGCGGCTGGTGTATGCGCTGGTGAAGGAGCGGTTTGGGGGTTGAGGGGCGTCTCCGGCTCCGGAGGGAATGGCCGTGAAACGAGCCGCGGGCACGGGGTGGATCGATCCTGTTCGGCTGGCGCCGAGCGCTCGTTCCGAACGCCCCCTCTCCCGACCGGCTTCGCCGGCCACCCTCTCCCGCTGAAGGGGAGAGGGTTGCGCGCCCCACCTTCTCCCCTCTGCGGGAGAAGGTGCCCCGCGCAGCGGGGCGGATGAGGGGCGCTGGGCATGAGCTCGGGTGGCGGAGAGCACCCCCTCACCCCCGCTCCACTTCGTTGCGCTTGCTCGCACGGAACGTGTCGCTCCGCTCAAGCCCTCTCCCCCTGCTGGGAGAGGAGGAGCGCACACTACGGTGTCAGATCAGCGAACACACCTGCGGTGCTCGGGTGCCCAACCCCTCTCCCTTTCGGGGAGAGGGTTGATCCCCCCTTGACCTGCTCCGCATTCAGCGCGACCTGACACCCTCCACCACCTCCGGCCTCCCATGACCCTCGACCCCCGTCTCACCCCGGCCCGGCCGGACCTCGCCGATGCGCGGCTCGAGGGCAGCGTTGCGGCCGGGCGCTACGCCGCCGGCAACCCCCGGCGGGTCGTGGCGCCGGCGGTGCCCCTGCGGCGGCATCCGGCGCCCGATGCGCCGCTCGACACCGAGGCCCTGATGGGGGAGGCGGTAACGGTCTACGACGAGGAGGAGGGCTGGGCCTGGGGGCAGCTGGCCGGCGACGGCTATGTCGGCTACCTGCCGAGCGCGGGGCTCGGGCTCCCCGATGTCGCGCCCGACCACCGCGTTACGGCCTTGCGCACCTTCCTCTATCCCGGCCCCAACCTGAAGCTGCCGCCCTCCGGGCATTTGAGCCTCAACGCGGCGGTGACGGTGAGCGACATCGACGGGGATTACGCCCGCCTCGCGCAGGGCGGCTTCGTCTTCGCCGGCCACCTCGCGCCGCTGGACTCCGCCGAGCCTGACTTCGTCGCGGTGGCGGAGCGCTTCATCGGCACACCCTATCTCTGGGGCGGCAAGACGAGCCTCGGCCTCGACTGCTCCGGCCTGATCCAGCTCGCGCTCGCCGCCTGCGGCCTCGCCGCGCCGCGGGACTCCGACCAGCAGGAGGCGGCTTTGGGCACGCCCATCGACCTGCCGGGGGACCTGTCGGGTTTAATGCGCGGCGACCTCGTGTACTGGAAGGGTCATACCGGCGTGATGCTCGACGCGGCGCGGCTCCTGCACGCCAACGGCCACCACATGATGGTGGCGGCCGAGCCCCTGCGCGAGGCCGAGGAGCGCATCCGCCTCAAGACGTTCGGGCCGATCACCAGCGTGCGGCGGCTGGCGTAAGCGGGCTTCCGATGACGGCCACCCAACCCGCCACTCCCCTTGTCATTCCGGGGCTCGGCGTAAGCCGAGAGCCCGGAAGCCGCGACCGGGTGAGCGACTGCGAACAGCATTCGGCCTAGTCATCGATTCCGGGCTCGCCTGCGGCGCCCCGGAATGACGGCGAACCGACGTGTTCTGCGCCATGATCGCTTCGGCCAGAGCTACGAACCCAACCCCCGCATGCTTGACTGAAGCATCACTCCGCCGCGATCCGCATCGCGCGCCATTGCGCCAGCAGAGCCCGCAGCGCCGCGGGTTTCAGGGGCTTGGTGAGGACGTGGACGCCCCGGGCCGCCGCCTCCTCCCGCACCGCGGGCGAGCGGTCGGCGGTGAGGAGCACGGCGGGGACGTTGGCGCCCGCCGCGGCGCGGATGGCGTCGATGGCGCGCAGGCCGTCGCCGTCGTCGAGGTGATAATCGGCGATCACCACTTCCGGGCGCATCATCCAGGTCTCGACGGCGTCGGCCGCTTCACCGGCCGAGGCCGCGGTCACCACCTGGCAGCCCCAGCCGCCGAGCAGCGTGCGCATGCCGTCGAGGATCGCGGGCTCGTTGTCGAGGGCGAGCACCTTCAGCCCTGAGAGCGGCGCGCTGGCACGGGTCGCGCGCTCGGCGGGGGCCGCCCGCGCCGGCGCCGCAGCGGCGAGCGGCACCTCGACCCGGAACACCGAGCCGCGCCCGGGCTCGGAGGCGAGCGACACGGGCGTCTCGAGGACGCGGGCGATGCGCTCGACGATGGAGAGGCCGAGGCCCAAGCCCCGGGCGACCTTGGCGCCCTGGTCGAGGCGCTGGAACTCGCGGAAGACCAGCTTCTGCTTCGAGGCCGGGATGCCGAGCCCCGTGTCCCACACCTCCAGCTTGAGCCGCCCGCCGCGACGACGGACCCCGACGAGGACGCGGCCGGAGGGCGTGTATTTCACCGCGTTCGAGATCAGGTTCTGCAGCAACCGCCGCAGCAGCCGCCGGTCCGAGCGCACGCTCAACCCGCAGGGCACGACGGTGAGCTTGAGGCCTTTGGCCTGCGCTGCCGGCTCGAACTCCCGCTGGAGCTGGCGCAGAATCTCGTCGAGGCGCACGCTCGACCATTGCGGGCGCATGGCCCCGGCGTCGAGGCGGGAGATGTCGAGGAGCGTGGTGAGGATCTCCTCCACCGCGTCGAGGGACGCGTCGATGTTCTCGGCGAGCGCGGCGTCCGCGCCCTCCCGGTCGCGCTCGACCAGCGCCGTGGCGTAGAGCCTCGCGGCGTTGAGGGGCTGAAGGATGTCGTGGCTCGCGGCGGCGAGGAAGCGGGTCTTGGAGGCGTTGGCCTCGTCGGCCTGCGCCTTGGCCTGGGTGAGGGCCGCGTTGAGGCGGGTGAGCTCCTCCGTGCGCTCGCGGACCCGCTGCTCCAGGGTTTCGTTCGCCCGCGCCCGCGCCTCTTCTTCGGCCACGGTGTCGGTGACGTCGGTGTAGGTCGTCACGATGCCGCCGTCGGGCAGGGGGTTCGAGCGCAGCTCGATCACTTTTCCTGAGGGCTGCAGGCGCACCCGCACGGGCGCCATGTCCTGGGTGAAGCTGCGCAGGCGGGCCGCGATCAGCATCTCGGCCGAGCCCTCGCCGTAGGCGCCGCTCGAGGCGTTGTAGCGCACGATGTCCTCCAGCATCGCACCGACCCGGATGAGCTGGGGCGGCAGGTCGTAGAGGCGGATGAAGGCGTGGTTCCAGCACAGGAGCCGGAGCTCCTTGTCGAACACGGTGATGCCTTGGCGGGCGTGGTCGATGGCGTGCTGCAGCAGGTCGCGATTGTACTGGATGGCGGCCGAGGCGTCGTCGAGGAGCTTGAGGGCGGCCTTGGTCGAGACGTTGCGCCGGCGAAGCAACAGCGACAGGGCGAGCCGCGCCGAGGCCGTGCCGATGGCGGACGCCAGGAGGTGCTCCGCGTAGCGCAGGAGCTGGAGGTCGGCTTCGGCCTTGGGGTCGAGGGCCATGCCCCGGCTCTCGGCGAAGCCCTGAAAGCTCTGCTGCGCCCGCTCCTCGCCGAGATACCGCGCCACGGTGGCGCGCAGGTCCCCGACGCTGACGCTGGCGCGAAAGATCCGGAAGCTCGCGGCAAGGCGCGCCCCGTCGCCCCCGACGAAGGACGCGGCCTGCACCCGCTCGATGGCGCCCGCGGGCCGGATGAGCGAGAAGCCGATATAAGCTGCGACGTTGAGCCCGAGGCTCCACATCACCCCGTGGGTGAGCTGGGGCAGGTTGATGCCAAACAGCGCGGTCGGCCGCAGAGCGGCGATCCCGAAGGGTCCTGCCGTCATGATGTCGGACCACACGACGCCGTCCCAGACGAGGCTCGGCACGAGGAGCGTGTAGCCCCAGACGAGGAAGCCGATGCTCAGCCCCATCGTGGCGCCGAGCGCCGTGCCCCGCGACCAGAACAACCCGCCGACGAAGGCGGGGGCGATCTGGGCCACCGCGGCGAAGGCCAAGAGCCCGATGGCGGCGAGCGCCGCGTCGCCGGCGACGCGGTAATAGGCGTAGCCCAACAGCAGCACGCCGATGATCGCGGCCCGGCGCACGCCGAGCACGAGGCCGCCGAGATCGTCGGGCCGTCCCGCCGCTCCCGCCACGCCGCGCCGGCGCAGCACGAGGGGCATGACGATGTTGTTGGAGATCATCACCGCCACCGCCACCGACTCGACGATGACCATGGCGGTGGCGGCCGAGAGCCCGCCGATGAAGGTGAGGAGCGCGACGTAACCCGCCCCGTCCCGCAACGGGAGAGCCAGCACCGTCATGTCGCGGTCGATCTCGCCCGCGCGGAAAGCCGCGACGCCGGCCAGCGCGATCGGGATCACGAAGAGGTTGATGAGGACAAGGTAGAGCGGGAAGAGCCAGGCGGCGCGGCGCAGGTCCTCCGGCGCCCGGTTCTCGACCACCGTCATGTGGAACTGCCGCGGCAGGAGGATCGCGGCGCAGGCAGCCAGCAGCACGAGGGTGAGATAGCTCGCCAATCCCGAGGTCTGGCCCAGGAGGTCGACCGTGGCGCCCCGGGCCTCGAGGCGCTGCATCAGCCCGGACCCGCCGTCGAACATGACGAAGAGCACGTAGAGGCCGACGCCGAGGAAGGCGATGAGCTTGACGAGGGATTCGAGCGACACGGCGAGCATCAGCCCGTCCTGGTGCTCGGTGGCGTCGGCGTGGCGGGTGCCGAAGGCCACCGCGAAGCCCGCGAGGACGAGGGCGACCACGAAGGCGAGGTCGCCGAAGGCCGAACTGGTGCGCCCGGTTCCGAGGTGCCCTTCGGTGGCGTCAAGGAAGACCCCGAGGGAGGCCGAGACGGCCTTGAGCTGGAGCGCGATGTAGGGCACCGCCCCCACCAGCGCGATGACGCAGACGAGCGCCGCGACCCGCTCGCTCTTGCCGTAGCGGGCCGCGACGAAGTCGGCGATGGACGTGATGTTCTGCGCCTTGGCGAGGCGCACCACCCGCTCCAGGAACGGGTGGGCGAGGCCGACGACGAGGATCGGGCCGATATAGATCGCGAGGAAGTCGAGGCCTGAGCGGCTGGCGAGTCCGACCGAGCCGTAGAAGGTCCAGGACGTGCAGTAGACCGCGAGCGCGAGCGCATAGATCGTCGAGCGCGCCCGCCCCTGCATCAGTCCGCGCCCGGAGGTGTCCGCCCAATGGGCGATGGCGAACAGCAGGCAGAGATAGGCGAGGGCCGAGAGGACGACCGCCCAGCTGGCGAGCATAAGTGACGCGTTCCAATCGCCCCAGGGGCGGGACGGGCGGCGAGTTTAGCCGGGCGGGGCGGGAATGCCCAGGGGTGGTGGCGGGACAGGAGGAGTGGTGTTCTGAAGCGCTCGGGGCTTGTGCCCGGCTTCCCCTCACCCCCGCTCGCGTTGCTCGCTCGCTTCGCCTGCCGGTGCGCAGGCGAAGCCCTCTCCCCGGAAGGGAGAGGGGTTGAGCACCCGAGTTTCGGAGGTGTGTTCGCGTGTCTGACACGGCGGAGCGCTCTCCTCCTCTCCCGGCAGGGGAGAGGGTCGCGTCGGCGGACCGGCCGACGCGACGAGCGCAACGCAGTGGAGCGGGGGTGAGGGGGTTATCGCCGCCGCCCGAGTCTACGCCCACCACCCCTCATCCGCCCTCGCTGGCGCGAGGGCACCTTCTCCCGCGAGGGGAGAAGGTCGAGTGCGCAACCCTCTCCCCTTTGCGGGAGAGGGTGGCTGGCGAAGCCGGCCGGGAGAGGGGGCGCTCGGAGCGAGCGCTTGGCCGCGAGGCCCATCAGCACGCCTGTCGCGTCGAGCCATCCCGTCCGCCGAGGGCACACTCCACCCAGCGCCGATCGATCAACGCCGTCGATCGGTGACCCCTTCTCTTTTCATGAGCGGAGCGGACGGGTTGCGCTAAGGTCTTCGGCGAACCATCGGTCCGACGCGGCCGCCGGAGACGCTCTTGGAGGCTTTGGCATGAACGCTCCCGTCCCTCCGCCGGCCATGCCGAGCCTGCGCCCCGAAGCCGCCGAGGCGCCATCAAGCGGCATCGTCGAGGTGTTCTCCTACGGCCGCGACCGGCCGGGCTTGATCCCGCTCTGGGTCGGCGAGGGCGACCTGCCGACGCCGGGCTTCATCGCGGAAGCCGCCGCCCGGTCGCTCGCGGCGGGCGAGACCTTCTACACCCACCAGCGCGGCATTCCGGAGCTGCGCCGGGCGATCAGCGCCTATCTCGGGCGCCTCTACGCCCAGGACCTCGATCCGGACCGCTTCACGGCGACTACGGGGGGCATGCACGCGGCCCAGATGGCGGTGCGGCTGGTCGCGGGCGCGGGCGACGAGGTTCTGATCCCGACGCCTGCCTGGCCGAACTTCGCCGGTGCGATCATCGTGGCGGGCGCCGTGCCGGTCAGCGTGCCGCTCGCCTTCTCGGCCCAAGACGGCTGGTCCCTCGACGTGGAGCGCCTGGCGGCGGCGGTGACGCCTCGCACGCGGGCGATCGTCCTCAACTCGCCGGCCAACCCCACGGGCTGGACCGCGACCCGCGACGACCTCGAAGCAGTGCTGGCGCTCGCCCGCGCCCGCGGCCTGTGGATCATCGCGGACGAGATCTACGCCCGCTTCGCCTACGACCCGGCGCTGCTGAATGCTCAGCGCCGCACGCCGTCCTTCCACGATGTCGCCGAGCCGAGCGACCGGGTGCTCTACGTCCAGACCTTCTCCAAGAACTGGGCCATGACCGGCTGGCGCCTCGGCTGGCTCGAGGCGCCGCCGGCGCTCGGACCCACCATCGAGAACCTGGTCCAGTATTCCACGTCGGGCGTCCCCGTCTTCGTCCAGCGCGGCGGCGTCGCGGCCCTGGAGGAGGGCGAGCCCTTCGTCGAGGAGCAGATCGCCCGCGCCGCAGAGGGCCGCCGCATCGTCTGTGAGGGATTATCCGCGACCGGCGCCGTCGAGCTGCCCGCGCCGCCCGGCGCCTTCTACGCCTTCCTCAAGGTCCGCGGCGTCACCGACACCCGGCGCCTGGCGCTCGATCTCGTGGACGAAGCCAATGTGGGCCTGGCGCCGGGCACCGCCTTCGGCGCAGGGGCCGAGCCGTTCCTGCGCCTGTGCTTCGCCCGCAAGGCCGCGGACCTGGAAGAGGCCGTTCGGCGCCTCGCGCCGGTGCTGGCGCGCCACGCGGGCTGACGGCTTCTCGCGAAGCGCGCGGCATCAGAGCTTCGCCGCCCGGTGGCCGCCCTCGGCGATGCGATCGGTGAGCGCGAGCAGCACGCCCGACGCCACGAAGACCATGTGGATGCCCACCGACCAGGCGAGGTCCCGGTCGGAGGTTTCCTTCACGGACATGAAGGCCTTGAGCACCTGAATCGCGGAGATCGCGACGATGGAGGAGAGGAGCTTCAGCTTCAGGCCGGTGAAGTCGATCTTGCCCATCCATTCCGGCCAGTCCTTGTGGGTGGCCTCGTCGATCTTCGACACGAAGTTCTCGTAGCCGGAGAAGATGACGATGACGATGAGGGAGCCGGTCAGCGTGAGGTCGACGAGCGTCAGCACGCCGAGGATCACCTGCGCCTCGCTCGCCTCCGGCAGGTGCAGCAGGAAGTGGAAGAGCTCCTGCAGGGCTTTGTAAAGAAGCGCGGCCAGGCTGAAGACCAGCCCGACATAAAAGGGCGCGAGGAGCCAGCGGCTCGCGAAGAGGAATTTTTCGAGGAGCCGTTCCATGATGCCCTGTGCCCGACCACGGCCGGGGGATGCCATGGGCCGGGGGAGGGCCGCAAGGGGTGGCCCGAAATCACGGAAGTCCTACCTCTCACCTCATCCTGAGGTGGCGCGGAGCGCCCTCGAAGGAGACTCCAGAACCGTTCGCGTTCCTGGAAGCCTCCTTCGAGGCTCAGCCTTCGGCTTCGCGCCTCAGGACGAGGTGTTCGGTTGGAAGGAGCCCGTCTCGGGCCTGATTCTCAGGCCAAGAGGGGCGCACTTCAGGCCGCCACGCCCGTCCCGATCGGGCAGGCGACGCCCGTGCCCCCTAAGCCGCAATAGCCGCCCGGGTTCTTGGCCAAGTACTGCTGATGATAGCCTTCGGCGTAGTAGAAGCGGTCGAGGTCGAGGATCTCGGTGGTGATCGGGCCCAAGCCCCGCGCCGCGAGCGCCCGTTCATAGGTTGCTTTCGACGCTTCCGCCGCCGCCCGCTGGGCCTCGCTCGTGACGTAGATGCCCGAGCGGTACTGGGTGCCGACGTCGTTGCCCTGGCGCATCCCCTGGGTCGGGTCGTGGCTCTCCCAGAAGGTCTTGAGCAGGGCGTCGTAGGACACGCTGCGCGGGTCGAAGGCCACGAGAACCACCTCGTTGTGCCCCGTCCGGCCCGAGCAGACCTCCTCGTAGGTGGGGTTCGGCGTCGATCCGGCGGCGTAGCCCGCAGCCGTGATCCAGACCCCGTCGCCCAGCTCCCAGAACTTGCGCTCGGCGCCCCAGAAGCAGCCGAGGCCGAAGACCGCCTGCTCCGTACCCTCCGGGAAGGGGCCTTTGAGCGCCCGGCCGTTGACGAAGTGGCGCTCGGCGGTGGGGATCGGCGCGGACCGGCCGGGCAGCGCCTCGGCGGCGGTCGGCAGCTCGAGCTTCTTTCGGAACAGGAACATCATCGGACCTCCGGGGAGGCCTGAATATGGGGTTTGCCCTGAGTTTCTGCGACGGGGCGCGCCGTCACGGCCCCGTGAGCCCCTGGCGTGAGCCTTGGCCCGGCGGTCTTGAGCGATCGGCCTGTCAGGGCCCGGCGAGGAAGCCGATGGGCTCCGGCGGCCGCCGCCCGAGCCAGATCAGCAAGAGGCCCAAACCCAGCCCGAGAAGGGAGGCGGGCACGAGAAAAGCGTCGGCCAGCACCGGATCCCATAGGGCGGGGTGGATGCGCGTGACGGCAGGTTCGATGGCGGCGAAGCCTTTGGGAAACAGGCGCATGGCCAGATCGCCCAGCGGCAGGTAGGCGAGCTCACCGTTGGCGATGGACCGCGTGCCGTCGACCACGACGCCGACGAAGCCCGCCGCCACCAGAAGCAACCCGAAAAACCGCGCCAACGCCCGAATCATGCCGCCCCTCGCGCCATGCACGCGGCGCGCCCCCACCGCCCCGAGGTAGGCCGCCCCGCCCGCGCGAGCAAGCCTTTGTTGCGCGAGGGTTATGCCGCAGGTCCCTGAGCCTAACGCCAGGAAGGACTCGTCAGCGGCCAAGCTTCTCGCGGGAAGCCCCGTCCGCGCGACTGGACGAACGATAGTCCCGATCCCAACCTCAACCCGCCGCGCATCCCCACCTTGCGCCGCCGCCCGGAGCCGCTATACACCACCCTCCCGCCGCTGGGGCCTCGTCGAGGGCTTTCAGCGCGCGCCGGACCGCCCGCGGTCCGGAGACGGAGGGGTGGCCGAGTGGTTGAAGGCGCACGCCTGGAAAGTGTGTATACGGGAAACCGTATCGCGGGTTCGAATCCCGCTCCCTCCGCCACGGCCTAAGTCGTTGTTTATGAATCGTTTTCGGTTCGCGACCTCCGCGCCATAGGGACTCGAACGCTCCAGTGCGACTGACCGCTGCCGAAGCTGAGCCGGCGTCGCTTTCGAGATCAAGGATCACCGTGCGAGGCGTGCGTCCGTGTCCGGGCTCGCAGCCGAGATCCCGACCCAAGGTGACGATGGGAGCCGGTCCACGGTCAGTCGCACGCCGAAGACCGGCTCGATCGCGTCGGCCGTCAGAACCGAGGCGGGCCGCCCGGCGGCAGCGAGCTCTCCCTCGTTCAGGACGAGGACGAAGTCAGCGTAGTCGTGGGCCATCAGGAGATCGTGCAGGATCGCGAGCACGGCCGTGCCGGACTTTGCGAGCCGGACGGCCTCGTCCATCAGGGCGATCTGGTGCTTGAGGTCGAGGCCGGCCAAGGGTTCGTCCAAGAGCAGGATCTGAGCCTCCGGCCTGACGAGGGTGCGGCCCGCCTCGAGCTGGGCCAGCGCCCGGGCGAAATGAACGCGCTGCTGCTCGCCGCCGGAGAGGCCCTGCACCGGCCGGTCGGCGAGAGCCGTCACGTCCGCGCGCGCGAGGGCCTCGTATGCGATCCGGTCACGGTCACGGCTCTTCAGCCCCCGCCCGATGCCCCCGGCCCCGAGGCGGGCCACCTCGAAGGCCCTGAACGGAAAGGCGAGACGGGCCGCTTGCGGCATCACCGCCCGGCGGGCGGCAAGATCCCAGGGCCGGTACCCGGCGAGGGATTTTCCGTCGAGGGTCACCGTTCCCGCGCTCGGCGCGATCTCGCCGGCGAGCAGCTTGAGGAGCGTCGACTTGCCCGCCCCGTTCGGCCCGACGATTGCGGTCAGCGCGCCGGGCGCGAGATCAAGCGAAACATCGGCGAGGAGGTCGCGGGAGCCGCGGCGGACCGACACGGACTTGGCGGACAGAGCGGGGCTCATGCAAGACCCGCCTCGCGGCGCAGGAGGAGCCACAGGAAGAACGGCGCCCCGACGAAGGCCGTGACGATCCCGACGGGCAGTTCGGCGGGCGCGACGAGGCTGCGGGCGAGCGTGTCGGCGCCCACCAGCAGCACCGCGCCGAACAGGGCCGCCGCGGGCAGGAGGCGGCGATGGTCGGGACCGATGGCGAGGCGAAGGGCATGGGCGGCGACGATGCCGACGAAGCCGATGAGGCCAGAAACCGCGACACAGGCTCCGACCGCGACGGCGACGAGGAGGATGATCGCCCCTTTCAGCCGTTCGACCGAGAAGCCGAGATGGAAGGCCTCAGCCTCCCCGAGCGCGAGCGCGTTGAGGCCCCGCGCCAGGAACGGGGTCGCGGCGAGCGCGGGCAGGATCAGCGGCGCGGCGGCCGCGAGCTTGGCCCAGGTCGCGCCGCTCAAGGAGCCCAAGGACCAGAAGGACAGGTCGCGCAGCTGCCGGTCGTCGCTGGCATAGGCGAGCAGGCCCATCAGCGCCCCGGTGAAGGCGCCGACGGCGACGCCGGCGAGCAGCAGCGTCGCGGTGGATGTGCGTCCCCCTTGGGTTGCCACGGCATAGAGGAGAAGCGTGACGGCGAGCCCGCCCAGAAATGCCCCGACCGGGAGGGCGGCGAAGGGCAGCCGCCCGATCACCGGCGCGAGGAGCGTGTCGCCGAGCACGATGGTGAGGCCCGCGGCCAGCGACGCGCCGGAGGAGACGCCGAGCAGCCCGGGGTCGGCGAGCGGGTTGCGGAAGAGCCCCTGCATCAGGGCGCCTGCAACCGCGAGCGCGGCGCCGACGAGCGCGCCGAGCAGGAGCCGCGGCAGGCGAACGTGCCAGAGCACCAGGGCGTCGCCGCCCTCCCCGATCCCGAGGAGGGCGGCGACGACCCGGGCCGGGGGGATCGGCACCGCCCCGGACCCGAGCGCCGCCACGCCGGTGCCCGCGAGGAGAAGAACGAGGAGGGGCAGGACGAGAGCCGCACGCCTTCGGCCGGGGGCAGCCGGCACCGCCAGACCCGCGCTCATCCGCGGCGCCCCGCCGCGCTCAAGGCGGCGACGAGGTCGAGGGCCGCGTCCGGAGTGCGCGGCCCGAAGCCCAAGAGATAGAGCCCGTCCATGGCGACGAGGGCCCGGGCGCGTCCGGCCGGGGTCGCGGCGAAGGCCGGCAGGGCGAGGACGTCCTCGCCCCGCCCGTCGCCGCGGACGACCCGCAGCACGACATCGGGCCGGGCGGCGATGACGCCCTCGTCGGAGAGCGGCTTCCAGCCCTCGAGGTTCTCGGCCGCGTTCACCGCTCCCGCGAGCCGGAGCATGCCGTCCGCCGTGGTGCCGCGCCCGCCCACCAGGGGACGTCCGTTCTGAAGCGAGAGGACGGCGAGCACTCGGAGGCCCGGCCCAGCGCCGGCCCGCGCGCGGTCGAGGATCGCGAAGCGCGACCGCACGTCGCTCGCCAGAGCCTCGCCGGCAGCCTCGGCCCCGACCGCCCGCGCGACGGCGTCGATGCGGGCGAGCACGCCCTGAGCAGAGGGATCCTCCGGCACGCGAACGATCGGCACCCCGGCCTGGGCCACGAGGTTGAGGACGTCGGGCGGGCCGGCCCCCTCGATGGCCAGAACGAGGTCTGGCTTGAGCGACAAAAGGCCCTCCGCGCCGAGCGCCCGGACGTAGCCGAGATTCGGCTTCGTCTTCAGGGCGTCGGGCGGGAATTGGCTCGTGGAGTCGACGCCCACGATCTCCGGCTCGCGGCCGAGGCGGTAGAGCGTCTCGGTGACGGCGCCGCCGAGGCTGACCACCCGGCGCGAGGCGTCGGCTCGCGCCGGAAAAGACAAAAGGGAGACGGTGCCCGCGAGGAGAAGGTCGCGGCGCGAGAGCGCGAGGGGCATGGGCAACTCCGACGTCACTTGGTGAGAATGAGCTTGTCGCGGGCCGTGACCCGCAGGCGGTAGCGCTCGCCGTTGTGCAGGAGAACGACCTCCCGTCCCGCGCCGAGAAGGGTGCGCACCTCGACCTCCTGGGGCGGCTTGCGCGCGGCCGCTTCTGAGCTGGGCGCGGAGGATTCCGATAGTTTCGACATGTTCCAAACAACCATCCACGCGGGCCGTGTATTCGCAGTTTGGAACAATGTAAAACTGCGCATTCAACGAGCCTTGCCGTTGACGGACTTAGATCAGATCGCTATCGACCGTAAAGACCTTTCGTGGATCGTGAGGTCCTCAGCCAGCCAGCGCGTCGCAACCGGCGCCAGCCAGCCAGTCTAGAAAAGATCAAAACTAAATATGGCTGGGGTCGTCAGGATGAATACTCTCCTGCGCGAGTGTCTTCGCGCGTCCGTCTCTCCTCTCATCGTCGCGCTGGCGTTAAGCGGCGCGCAGTCCGCCGCGGCGCAGGACGCCGCCAATTCGACGACGCTCGACGCCATCACGGTGACGGCGGACAAGGTGCCGAGCACGGTGTTCGACAGCCCGTCGACGGTGAGCGTCACGGATGCCAAGGAGATCGACCGCAAAAGCATCAACTCGCCCCGGGACCTCGCCCGCGAGGAGCCAGGCGTCTCAGTGGGCAACCAGCCGGCGCGGGGCGGATCGACGAGCTACGTCATTCGCGGCATCGGCGACAATCGCGTCCGCATCCAGGTCGACGGGGTCAAGGTGCCCGACTTCCCCGAAACCAATATCGGCGCCGGTACCTACACCCGCGACTTCGTCGATTTCGACAGCCTCAAGCAGGTGGAGATCATCCGCGGTCCGGCCTCGGCGCTCTACGGCTCCGACGCCGTCGGCGGCGTAGTCTCCTACGTGACGAAGGACCCGGCCGACTATCTCGACCTCGTCGGCAAGAACTGGTTCCTCGGCTCGAAGACCGGCTTCGACTCGACGGACCGCAGCTTTCTCCAGACGGCGACGGGCGCCTACCGCCTCGGCCCGTGGGAGGTGATGCTGCTCACCACGCGCCGGCAGGGCCGCGAGGTGGAGCCCAACGGCCGCCTCAAGGCGAACGCCCTCGACTCTACGGCCCAGAACACCCTGGCGAAGGTGGTCTACAACGCCGGCGAATGGGGCATCGTGCGCCTCACCGGCGAATACCTGCGGCGGGAGGCCGAAACGAGGCTCTCGACCGAGGAGGTCACGACCGGCGGCGCGCGGGGCCAGCCTTTCACCCGCGTCTTCACCTCGCGGGGCGAGGATACGACGAGCCGGCCGCGCCTGTCCTTCGACTGGACCCTGCCTCTTACCTGGACCCTCGCCGACGCCGTGCAGGTCCGGGCCTTCTGGACGGAGGTGCGCCGCGAGGAGCTCACGACCCAGACCCGCGCCAGCGCCGCGCCGCTCCCGACGGTACCCAACCGCCTGCGGCTGTCGGACTTCGACTTCCAGCAGGAGATCCGGGGCGGCGAGGTTCAGTTCACGGCCAAGCGCAACTGGCTCGGCCTGGAGCATACGCTGACCTACGGCGTGACGTACGACTTCACCACGACGTCGCGCCCGCGCGACCGGATCGAGTACAACACCCTCACCTGGGCCGGCACGCAGTCCATCTCCGGCGACACGTTCCCGAACAAGAACTTTCCCGACACGGACACCACGCAGGCCGCGGCCTACGTCCAGAACATCATGCAGGTCGGGGCGCTTCGGATCATCCCCGCCGTGCGCTTCGACTATTACCGCCTCGAGCCGAACCCCGACCGGGCCTTCGCCAACTCGAACGCGCGCAACTTCACGATCGAAGAGCAGACCGAGACGGCCGTCTCGCCGAAGCTCGGCGTCACCTATGATCTCACGGAGAACTTCCGGGTCTTCGGGCAATACGCCCGCGGCTTCCGGGCGCCACCTTACGACAACGCCAATTTCGGCTTCTCGAACACGGTCCAGCGCTACGAGATCCTGCCGAACGGCAACTTGAAGCCGGAGACGAGCGACGGCTTCGAGGGCGGCCTGCGCGGGCGCTTCGCCGACGGCTCGAGCTTCCAGGTCTCCGGCTTCTACAACCGCTACCAGGATTTCCTGGAGACCAAGATCGTCGGCACGACGCCCGCCGGACTGACGCAGTATCAGTATCAGAACCTCAGCCAGGTCAGGATCTGGGGCGTCGAGGCCAAGGGCGAATGGCGCTTCGCGCCGCGCTGGGCGGCCTTCGGCGCGCTGGCCTACGCCAACGGCGAGGACGAGGAGACGGGCCAGCCGATCGACTCCGTCGATCCGTTCACCTTCATCGCGGGTCTTCGCTACCAGCACGAGCAGGGCTGGGGCGCGGAGGTGCGGGCCCGGGGCGCGGCGCGCAAGAGCCGGGTCTCGGACCCCTCGCTCATCTACCGGCCGGACGCCTACGCCACCCTCGACGCGTTCGTTTTCTACGACCTCGGGCCGAACCTCTCGCTGAACCTCGGCGTCTACAACATCTTCGACGCCTCCTACTTCAACCCGCAGGACGTCGCCGCCGTCCAGGCCTCGAACCCGAACCTGGAGCTGTTCCGGGCGCCGGGCCGCACGGTGGCCCTGAACGCGGTCATCCGCTGGTAGCCGGTGATGGCGGCGGGCGCGGGAACCATGGAGAGCGGGCCGGCGGAGGCCCCGCTCCTGCCGGCCTTGAGCCGGACGGAACGCTGGGGCGAGGCGGAATCGTCCTCTGGCGGGCGCCTTGGCGCCTTCGCCTCCTTGGCGCTCCACGCGGCGATGGCGGCGCTCGGCGTCGGCCTCCTGACACGACCACCGGCTGGCTTACCGCCAGCGGCCGAGCAGGCCATCGAGGTGGAACTGATCGGAGCGGAGAGCCTCGACAGCGCGGCGCGCCGAGAGGGCGGCGCCATCGACATTCCCCTGCCCGAGGTGCCGGAGCCGGCTCAGGTCGAGCCCATGGCCGACGCCTTCGTTCCCGAGACGCCGCCGGACCTTGCCCTCGCCGCGCCGCCCGAGGTCGAGGTCTTGACGGCGGCGCAGTTCGACGCGAACGCTCGGGAGGCGACGGCCGCGCCACCGTCGGCGCCGGTCGATCTCGCACTCGCGCCTCCGCCGGAAGCGCCGGTGCCGGCGATCCCCCCGACCGCCGAGCCCGTTCCCGAGCCCCGGCCGGTCGCCGCTCCTGCATCCTCAGTCCAACCCGCCGTTCCGCCTCCACCAAAACCGATGATCGAGGCCAGGGCCGCCCGGCCGAAGCCGGCGCCGGCCCAGCCGCCCGAGCCACGCAGGACGCAGCCATCGAAGCCCAGCGCTCCGCCGCAGTCGGCCAGGGCCGCCGAGCGGCCGGCGCTGCGGATAGCGGCCAAGCCGGCCCCATCGCCCGGTCGCGGCCAGGGGCGCGCCGGTGACGCGGCGGAGCGGGTCGAGAGCACGGCGAGCCTGCGCGGCGGATCGCCCGTGGTCGGTTCGGGGCCGGGCGGGGCCGCCTTCGCGAGCTTTCAGGCGCAGGTGCTCGCGCATCTCGCACGTCACAAGCGCTACCCCGAGGCGGCCCGCCTCCTGCAGGCGCAGGGACGGACGAGTGTCACCTTCTCGCTCGACGCCTCCGGGCGCGTGACGAGCGTCGCCCTCGCCGGCTCGTCGGGGCACCCTATCCTCGATCAGGAGACGCTCGCCATGGTGCGGCGCGCCTCCCCGTTCCCTCGCATCCCGCCCGAGGCCGGGCGGGCGAGCGCCAGTTTCACCGCCCCGATCCGCTACGACATGCGTTTCTGACCCAGGAAGAGGAGACTTGAGATGTTCATCGCCATGAATCGTTTCCGCGTCATCAAGGACGCCGCGCAGGATTTCGAAGCCGTCTGGCTCAACCGCGAGACGCACCTGCACGAACTCGAAGGCTTCGTGGAGTTCCACATGCTGCGCGGTCCCGAGCGGGAGGACCATGTCCTCTACTCCTCCCATACGGTCTGGGCCTCGCGCGCCCATTTCGAGGCCTGGACGCGCTCCGAGCAGTTCCGCCGCTCCCACGCCCGCGCGCCGGCGAACCGGCCTCTCACCCTGGGCCACCCCGAGTTCGAGGGTTTCGAGGTCATCCAGACCGTGAGCTCCGTCCGCCAAGCGGCGGAGTGAGGCGATGGACGCGATAACCCTGTCCGCCCCGGTCGCGGCCGTCCGGGCCGACCTCGAGGCGAAGCCCGACGGCGTGCTCGAGGCCGTGGCGGAGCGCCACGGGGTTCCCTACCGCACGGTCCTCGACTGCCTGCCGGAGGGTCAGGCGGCCGCGATCGACGGGGGGCGCTTCGCCGAGATCTGGGCCGAGCTGACGGGCTGGGGCGAGGTCATGTTCCTCGTCCACAGCCGCGACGGCGTGTTCGAGATCAAGACGGCGCTGCCGCCCGGCGAGGCGGGCCGAGGCTACTTCAACATCCACGGCGACGCGCCGCTCGGCGGGCACCTGCGGGCGGAGCGCTGCGCGGCGATCTACTGCGTCGATCGGCCTTTCTTCGGCAAGCGCTCGTGCTCCGTGCAATTCGTGAGCCTCGATGGCGCCGCGATGTTCAAGGTTTTCGTCCGCCGCGGGGCGGACCGCAGCCTCGACCCGGCGCAGTTGGCGCGGTTCGAGACGTTGCGCGCGAGCATCGAGGAAACGCGAGACGATCGTGGGTCCCGAGCCGGCGCGGGGTGAACGTTCAGAAGACCGCGTGCTCGCCGCGCTCGGCGTCCGTCTCGCCCCGGATCAGGCGCGCATAGTAATCGAACAAGGTCTCCGCCCCCGTGCTGGGGGTGGCCGCCGCGTCGTAGCGGCCCGAAGCGCTGTCGAGGACGAGCATGGATTCTGTGGCGTAGTAGCGTCCGATCCGCGCGAACTCGGCCTTGTCGCGGAGGGAGGGCACCACGCGGCCGAGCGCGGCGAGCGGCCCGATGATCGCGTCGAGCAGAGACACCGGCACGTGCCTGAAGCGCGGCGCCCGGCCGAGCAGGGAAAACAGCGCCTCCCCCTGCTGCCTCGGCGTGATCGCCTCGCCCGGCCCGCCGATCGGGAGAACGCTGTTGCGCCGGTCGGCGTTCTCGACGCATTCGGCCAAGTAACGGGCCAGGTCACCGTCGCTGATCGGCTTGCAGGCGGTCAGCGCGCCATCGCCGAACAGCAGCCACGGCTTGCCCCTCCTCACGCGATCGACTTGGCCCGAGAGCGACTTGAAGTAGGCGGTGGGCCTGACGATCGTGTAGTCGAGGCCGGACCCGATCAGGGCCCGCTCGAAAGCGAGCTTCGCATGCTGGAAGGCGAGAAGCGGCTTCTGAACGCAGATCGCCGACAGCAGGACGACATGGGAGACACCCGCTGCCCTGGCGGCGTCCAGCACCGCGAGATGAGCGTCGTGATCGATCGCCCAGGCGTCGCGAGGGGCCCCGGTCCGCGACGCGAGACACGAGACGAGGGTGTCGAAGCGCTCGCCGCGAAAACCATCGCGCGCGAGGGAGACGGGGTCGGTCACGTCGCCGAATCGGCGTTCGGCCCCTTCGAGCGGACGAACCCGCTCATCCCCGGCGCGGTCGATCGACGAGCCCGACCGGGGCCGGACGAAGCAGACCACCTCATGGCCGCGCTCCACGAGCGCCCGCGCGGTCGCCCGGCCGATCGTGCCCGTCGCCCCGATGAGGAAGATCCGCCGACCGCGTCGGGCCGAGAGAGCGTTCGCTCCTGAAATCACGATGATCGGTGCCCGTTCCTGCCGCTCATGAACATACAGCCTCGATCCGCCTCCCGCCCGTCAAGAGGCCACGAGAGGGAAGGTGACCCCGAGAGCCCAGGCGAACGCGATCGCGTTGGCGATCGCCCCGACCGCGGGGTGGCCCGTCCGCCGGTAGGTCCAGGCGCTGAGCGCGCCGTAGATCAGGAACAGCACCAGGATCGCCGGCACGATGATGACGAGAAAGAACAGCCGTCTCGGGTCGAGCCCGACCGCGAGCGCGAGCGAGAGGAGAAACGCCAGCTTCGAGGCAGCGTAGGCCCAGCGCCCGCTGCCGCGCGTCAGCCACTCGTCGGCGAGGAAGTAGGGGAGCGCCCCCGCGAGGATCGCCAGGATGATCGGCACCCGTGCCGGAACAGGCACGAAGGAGGCGATCCAGGCGTCGATGACGGCGCCGAGCCCCACGACGGCGTAGAGGATCGCGCCCACCACCGCACCGATCAGGGCGGCGTGCCGGACTGGTGCGCGCGCCACCGCGTCCCGCCGCAGCCCGACGAGCCGGAGGCCAGCGATCGTCAGCAGGCCGTAGAGCGCGAAGTGGGCCGCAACGTAGTCGGCGACGAGCACGGGCAAGAACTTGGTCGGTACGACGCGCAGGATCAGCGGCGTCAGCACGGCCGGACCGATCAGGAGCGCCCACAAGCGCCAGCCTGACAGGGCCGCGCCGGCCGGCGGATCACGGAGTACGGGCAGAAGGCGCGAGAGCGGCCAAGCCAGGAGCACGAAACCCGTGAGCAGGAGCACGATCCATGGTCCCCGCCCGTTGATGAAGCGCGTCATGCCCCGGGCCATGCCGAAGCTGGCCTCGAGCCAGCCGAGAGCCTCCTCCATCGACCGCGAGCTGAACAGGACCCCGATATGCTCGACGTTCGGGCTGAACGCCGCGCGCCGGGCGGTGCCGGCCGCGAAGTCGCCATAGGTGATGCCTTCCTTTGGAGACTCCGGGGCGCTCGCGAGCCCGACCACCCGCAACGCCTCTACCTTGAGCCGTCCCTCCCAGTCTCCGGCGATCACGAGGAGGTTGCGTGGGCTCGCGGCCGTGGCGGTGCGCGAGAACATCGAGACGGCGATGGTGGCGCCCACATCCGTGTCCTGCTGCGCGGCGCGGATCACGACGTCAGAGGCCATTGAGTGGCCGAGCAGGGCGACGCGGCCGTCGCCCAGAGTGCGCGCGAAGGCGAGAACGCGAAGCGTCTCGTCCACCAGCGCGCCCGTCGTCCCGCCCTCCTGCGCGGGATTGCCGGGCAAAGGCCGCGGATTGCGCCCGTGGCCGGGGAAGTCGAAGGTCACCGCGACGAAGCCGTTCCGGGCGAAGGTGGTCGCGAAGGCGGCCATGAGCGGCTGCGAGCCGGCGAAGCCGTGCGCCACGACGACGGCCGGCGCCGGCTTGCTTCCGTGCGGGCGATAGACGGTCGCGGGTGTCGAGCCGACGACGGTGCGCTCGATGGCGAGACCGGCCTGCCCGCGAAACAGCATGAACAGGCTGAGCCCGATCGCCACGGCTGCGACGACGGCGAGGGCCGCCAGGGCGATGGTCGAGATGCGTCGGCGCATGGGCCTTGATCGAAGCAGCAACGGGGCGAACGGCGGGCCGACCTGTCACGGAGTTCGAGCGGTCACGAGGAGCTTGCGCTCCGATCGGCTCGACGGGTGTTCACGGTACTCCGAAACACAGATCGCTCCAGTGCCGAAGTGCGGACGCCGCGTCGGGGAGCCGCGATCCGTCATCGAGATGGGGAACGAGGGCAGGTCCTGCTTCTGTGATCCGGATCACGGTGACGGGCTCGCCCCTCGGCCATGGTGCAGGCCGTGGCGCTCGCGACGGCGCCCGTTCCTGCAACCGTGTCGCCCGATGGAGCACCCCCATGTCCTCACACGCACGCGCCGACGCTTCGGCTCTCCTGCCCCTCAATGAGACCCGTTCGACGTCTTCGGCCCCCCGACGGACGAATTGGCTGCGCTCGCTCGCGGCGGCCTGGACCGTCTTCCGGAGCGTCCGCGCGTCCCGGCGCGAGCTCACGGGGCTCGACGATCGCCTGCTGCGCGACGTCGGCCTCGTTCGGCTCCGGGACGCCTCCGGCCGCGTCGCGTTCGCGCGCAGCGACGAGTACGGCCTCGACCGCTGAAGCGTCGTCCGCAATCGTATCCTGCCGAGGATGTCGCCATGACCTCTGCTGAACTCCCCAAAGCCCACGGCCGCCCGTACATCACGGACGGCGGCCTGGAGACCACCCTCGTCTTCCACGAGAGGGTCGACCTGCCGTTCTTCGCCGCGTTTCCTCTCGTGCTCTCCCAAGAGGGGCGGGCGCTCCTGGAGCGTTACTTCGAGCCCTACTTCGCCTTGGCGTCGGCGCACGAAGCGGGTTTTGTCCTCGATACGCCGACTTGGCGCGCCAATCCGGACTGGGCCGAACGGCTGGGGCTGAGCGCCGACGACCTCCGGACGGCCAACCTCAAGGCTGCCGCTGTCATCCGCGACCTGCGCGCGCGTCGGATGCCGGGCCGTCCGGTCGTCCTCAACGGCGTCCTCGGCCCGCGGGGCGACGGCTACGTGGTCGGGCAAGCCATGAGTGTGCCGGAAGCAGCCGCCTACCACTGCCCCCAGATGCAGGCCCTCCGCGACGGAGGCGTCGACATGGCGAGCGCGGTCACGATGACCTCCGCCGACGAGGCTGCCGGGATCGTTCTCGCGGCCCGGGACTGCGGCCTGCCCGTCGCGGTGTCGTTCACGGTGGAGACCGACGGACGGCTTCCCTCCGGCGAGAGCCTGGAGCAGGCGATCGCGCGGACTGAACGGGCGACCGGGGCCTATCCGGCCTATTACATGATTAACTGCGCCCATCCGGACCACTTCGCCGACACGCTCGAGACGGCGGGGCCCTGGCGCGAGCGCCTCGGCGGCGTCCGAGCGAACGCGTCGCGCCGCAGCCATGCCGAACTCGACGCGGCAACGGAGCTCGATCCCGGCGATCCGTCGGAACTCGGCCGGGACTATCGGCGCTTGCGCGCCAAGCTTCCGGGCCTGTGCGTGCTGGGCGGCTGCTGCGGCACGGATCATCGCCACCTGGCGGCGATCTGCGAGGCCTGTTTCTGACCGGGAGGGCTCACGCGCCGGCTGGAAGCGTCGTCCGCGCGAGCCGGAACACCACGGCCAGAGGCTGACGGCGGCCGCGAATGTCCACCGTGCGGTGGCCGTCGAACCGGCCCTGGAATCCTGGGGCCGCCTTGCAGAGCGTCTCGCTCACGACGAGACCGGCGCCGAGCTGCTTCGCAACCTCGAGAAGGCGGCTCGCGACGTTCACGCTGTCGCCGGTCGCCGTGATATGCTGGTGGCTGCCGCCGCCGAGCCGCGAGAGCACCACAGGCCCATAATGCGCCCCGACCCGCACGGCCAGCCCCGCGACGCGCGGGTCCGCCTGTCCGGCGAGCCAGGCGCCGATCCGATCCAGGAGGGCCGAGGCTGCGGCCAGCGTGTTCGGGCCGTCCTGCGGGCTCGGGTCGGGCAGGCCGAAGACGATCATGGCTCCATCGCCCATGAAGCTCAGCACGATCCCGCCGTCGTGCCGCACCTCCTCGTCGATCAACGCGTGGAACGCGGCGAGAAACGTCCGGCTCGCGGCGGGCCCGAGCGTCTCGCTCAGCCGCGTGTAGCCCGACAGATCCAGGAAGACGATGCCGGCCTCTTGCGCGAGCGGCTCCGCCAGGAACGTGGGGTCGGTCGCGATGCGATCGGCCAAGGCGGGCGGCTGGAAGCGGCGCAGCGCCAGGGCGGCCGCCGCGAGCCGGCGGGCATGGCGCCGGTCGAGGACGACGCGGGCGAAGAGCACGGCCGACGCGACGGGGATCGCGGCGGCGAGCGGCAGGGTCAGGGACAGCCAGAGACCCTGCCCGAACGCCAGGGTGTTGCCGACGATCCAGGCCAGGACGGAGAGGGCAAGGATGCCGAGCGCCGGGCCGACCGGAACGAGAGCGATGAGGAGAGCCGCGCCGAGCGCGCCCGACACGGCGAGCGCGCTGTCGATCCTTCGGATCGCTCGGTCGCGCACGAGGCCGTCGCCGGTCGCAAGGTGAGAGATGGCCGTCGCCAGCACCTCAACGCCGGGAACCACGGCATCGAAGGGCGTCGAGAAGGTATCGCCGGTCCCGACCGCCGTGGCGCCGATCACGACGATCCGGTCCCGAATGACGGGGTCGGCTCCAGCGCCGCGCAACAGGGCCGCTGCGCTCACCGTCGGGATCGAGCGCCGCGGGCCGTAGAAGCGCAGCGGCAGATTCAAGCCGAGGTCGGTCCGCGTGACCGTCTGGGCGATGGTGACCCGATCTTCTTCGATGAGCGGATCGCGTCCCAGCGCCTGGCTGACGGCGCGCAGAACGAACGAGGGCACGGGCCCGCCACCCGTTCCGACCACGAGAGGAACGTGCCGCGGCGTGCCGCCGTGGTCCGTGGAGATGTTGACGAGCCCGACGGGCCCCTGCGCCACGCGCGCCACGGGCCAGACGACCCGGTCCGCTCGGGCGACGGTTCCGAGCGGGTCGCTTCCCGTGGGAACGGGGGCGGGCTCCTGCGGGAACAGGGCCGCCGCCGCGATGACCGCCCCCGTCTCGCGCAAGGCGGTGCCGAGGGCCTCATCTTCCGCCGGCGGCCCCGGATCGACGAAGAGCAGATCGAGGGCGATGGATTTCGGCCCCCGCCGATGAACCTCCCGCACCAGTTGGGTGACGAGGGCGCGGCTCAAGGGATACTGGCCGGACGCGGTCACCGTGGCGTCGTCGATCGCGACGATCACCACCTCGCCCGGAGGCTTGCGCGGCCCGACGAGCAGGTGTCGCATGTCGAGGAGCGGCGCCTCGAGCCGGTCGAGGGGCATGGCTCGGCCTTCGAGGTGAAGGCGCGAGAGCTGCGCCCCCCACAGGAGCGCCGCGGCAGCACCAGTGCCGGCGAGGAGCGCCTGGGCCCTCTTCAGCCGCGCCGTCATCGCCCGAAACGCGCCAGCAGGGCGGAAGCCCGCTCGGGCGACCAGCGCTTCACCTCGAGCGCGCCGCCCGCCGCGTTCACGTCGACGCCTTCTCCGGCGCGCAGCACCACCCCCCGACCGCGCTGGCGGCGCACGGAGACGGCGCCGCGCTGAACGAACACGGAGGTTCGCTCCGCGGAGACGTCCACGGCCCAGATGGTGCCGCGCACCGAGGCGATGGCATGCGGCGTGAGGATCTGGAACGGCCTCGGCGTCCCGGCGGGACTTTCAACGAGCAGGCCGCGGTCGACGAGTTCGGCCTTCTCGGGACGGCCGTCGCGATCGCGGTCGACGAGCCGAACGTCGCTGCCGGCCTCCGTCGCGACGGTCAGCCCGTCGGCGCAGACGAGGGTTTGGCCCGGCGGGTTCGGCCTGGGGACCGCCGTGCAGCCGCGCGGGCTCGGCTGGGCCGTCGCTGTGCCAATGTGGAAGCAGAGCGCCGCGGCCCCAGCCCAGGCCGCGGAGGATGGGGCGGCGGTTCTCATGCGGCGTCCTCCAGTTCGGCGTGCCTCGCCAGGCGGTCGGCGGCCAACAGGCGCACGCGGCCCCGTCCCAGAGCGATCAGGTCCTGACGGCGCCAGGCCTGAAGGAGCCGATTCACGCTCTCCCGGCTCGCGCCCACGAAGACCCCGAGCTCCTCCTGCGACACCGTCAGCTCCGCGCCGTAATCCTCGGCAAGGGCGAGCAGCCGGCGCGCCAGGCGGGTCTGCAGCGGCATGAGCGCCGTCTCTTCCATGCGGGTCGTCATCCAACGGACCCGCTCGCACAGGAGTTCGGTGAACCTGATCGCGAGGTCCGGACGGCGCTCGAGAAGCGCCAGGAAATCGCGCCGCCGAAGCATGAACAGCTCGGTCACTTCGGCGGCGACCGCGTCGGCGGTCCGGGGGCGGCCGTCGAGCAGGGCGACCTCGCCGAACACGTCGCCCGGACCGTGAATGTTCAAGGTGAAGCTGCCTCCCGCCTCCGTGCCGGTCGCAATGCGGATCTGGCCCCGCCGCACCGCGTATAGCGCGTCGCCGGCATCGCCCTTGCGAAACAGCGTCTCGTCCGCGGCCAGGCGGCGGCTGACGCCCAGCGTGGCCAGTGCTCCGATGGCCTCGGAGCCGAGCCCGGCGAGGAAGGCATTGGCCGCGAGGGAGCGCGCGAGAGCGGTCGGGTCAGTCATCGGACACCTCACAGCAAGGTCCTGGGTCCGGCTTCGGCACGGATCAGATCCGGGCCGTCGCATAACGGATGTCGCGCCAACGATCCAATGAGTAATCCTGAAGTCTAAGATCAATCTTTGATCGAGATCAGGAGTGTTTCTGAGATGTCTCATGATTGTTTCAGAGTTGAAACAATTTTTGCTTCGTCCAACCGGCCGCACGACATGGATTTGCAACGTCCGACGGACGGGACGGCTGTCGCTTGTTGGGCGCCATCAGACGTCGCGTGACGCTGGCCGACGCTTTCGCAGCCCAGGCCGCGCACGAAGCGGGGTCCGATGTGGCGGGCGTCGAGGCCCATGATCCGTCTCCTGGCTCGCCGGATGAACCGTGTGGTCGAGCCTCGGGAGACAAGCACGGTCGCGGGGCTGGATCCGTGACCTGCATCACTGTGGGCTGGCTGTGCCAGAGGCTGAGCCCGATCTCAGGCAGGATCCAATCAAGCTGGTTCAGCTGAGGCTTGGTCTCCTGGCGCACAGGGACGTGAAAAGCCCCGTACGCCGGCTCCGCGTCCTCGGACCTGCCCCATGATCCCTCGATGGCCTGTGCGGGCCGGGTCTCGCTCCTGAGGGCGGTGTGAAGGCCACGAAACAGAACGCGGCGACCCCTGATATTGCCGCCGCGCTTGCATCCGGGCGTCGAACTTGCATCGATGTCGTGTCTTGCGGCTTCGCGCGCTTCGCCGGTCGGGGAAGCAAGGCGGCCGACATCCCCGATCGGCGCGTCGCCCGCGTCCTGACACTCCGCGAAAGGTCTCCGATGGCTCCTCTGCTCTTTCGCAACCTGCGCCTCCTCGAACCGTCCTTCGGCGAGCTGCGCGACGGCTACGAGGTGCTGATCGAGGGCGACACGATTCGCGAGGTGGCGGACAAGCCGATCCGCTCGGACGGCGCGACGGTCGTCGATTGCGGCGGGCGCACCCTGATGCCGGGGCTCATCGACAGCCACGTCCACGTCATGCTGAGCGAGGTCAACATCCGCTCGCTCGAGGCGGTGCCCCTGACGCTCGCCACCGCCCGGGCGGCGGTGCTCATGAAGGGCATGCTCGACCGCGGCTTTACCACCGTGCGCGACACCGGCGGCGCCGACTGGGGCCTCAAGCTCGCCGCCGAGCAGGGTTCGCTCGCCGGTCCCCGCCTTTTCATCGCCGGCCAGGCGATCGGTCCGACGGGCGGGCACAGCGACGCCCGGCGGCGCACGGATTACAGCCTCGGCCTGCGCTGCCATTGCTGCAACGCCATGAGCTTTTCCATGTGCGTGTCGGACGGCGTCTCGGAGGTGCGCAAGAGCGCCCGCGAGCAGCTGCGCCAGGGCGCCGACCACGTGAAAATCATGATGTCGGGCGGCGTCGCCTCGCCCTACGACCCCCTCGACAGCCTGCAGTTCTCCCCCGAGGAGGCGAAGGCCGCCGTGGACGAGGCCGTGGCCTTCGGCCGCTACGCCTGCGCCCACGCCTACACGCCCGAAGCCATCACCCGGGCGGCGACGGCCGGCGTGCGCGTCATCGAGCACGGCAACCTCATCGACGAGGCCTCCGCCAAGGTCATGGCGGAGAAGGGCATGTTCCTGGTCGCCAATCTCGTCGCCTACTACGCCATGCGCGAGCGCGCGGCGGAGTACGGCATGAACGCCGACATGCTGCAGAAGAACGACCTCGTCATCGACGGGGGCCTGCGCTCGCTCGAGATCTGCAAGCGGGCCGGCGTGCCCGTGGGCTACGGCAGCGACCTCCTGGGTCAGCTTCAGGGCGAGCAGGCCCGGGAATTCCTGCTCCGCCGCGAGGTGCTGGAGCCCATTGACATCATCCGCTCGGCGACGACGGTCGGCGCGCAGATCATGCGCATGGAGGGCAAGATCGGCACGATCCAGCCCGGCGCCTTCGCCGACCTCATCCTGGTCGAAGGCGACCCGCTCGCCGACTTCGCCCTGTTCCAGGAGCAGGGCCGCCACCTCGCGGCCATCGTGAAGGGCGGGCAGTTCCACAAGAACCGGCTGAACGGGTGACCATGGGGCAGCCGGTCACGCCCGTCGCAGATCACCGTCATTCCGGGGCGCGCGAAGCGCGAGCCCGGAATCCACGACTGGGCGAGCGGTCGACCGGACCGCAGAGCGTCGCGCGATCATGGATTCCGGGCTCCGTTGCGCGGCCCCGGAATGACGGACCAAGGCGCCGTCCCCGCCTCGGCCGGCTCGCGCTGAACGCCGTTGCCGCCTTCGCGCTGGCCTTCATTCTCCTGCCCTTGATCCTCGTCACCTGGCTCGCCTTCTTTCGCCAGGAGATCCCGACCTTCCCGCCGGAGGGCTACAGCACGCGGTGGTTCGGGGAGGTTTTCAAGAACCGCAACTTCGTCGGCGGCTTCGCCTTGAGCTTCCAGGTCGCGGCGGGGGCGACCCTGATCGGCCTGCTGCTCGGCGTGCCCGCGAGCCTTGCCGTGGCGCGCCGGCGCTTCGCCGGGCGCGGGGCCGTGAACACGCTCCTCCTCCTGCCCCTCGTCGTACCCGGCGTGGTGCTCGGCACCTCCATCTACGTGGCGCAGATGGAGGTGGAGATCGCCACCGGCTGGCCGCTGCTCGGCTCCACCCTGGGCCTCGTCGCCGCCCACGTTCTCGTGGTGATTCCCTGGGTCGTGCGCCTCGTGACCGCGAGCCTTGCCGGCTTCGACCGCACCGTGGAGGAGGCGGCCCAGAACCTCGGCGCCGGACCCTGGACGACCTTCCGGCGCGTGACGCTCCCCGCGATCCGCCCCGGCGTCGTCGCGGCGGCGCTCTTCGGCTTCGTCATGTCCTTCGGCAACCTGGAAATGACCCTCTTCCTCATCGGGCCGGGGAAGGTCACACTGCCCATCGCCGTGCTTCAATACCTCGAGTGGAAGCTCGACCCGACGGTGGCCGCGGTCTCGGTCATCCAGATCGCGCTCATCGGCGCGGCGATGCTCGCGACGAACCGCTTCGTGAAGATCAGCCAGGTGGTGTGACGGACGGATGGCGAAAGTCGAGCTCTCCCGCCTCTCGAAGCGCTACGGCGACCAGACCGCCGTGCGGGAGGTCTCGCTCGACGTCGCCGACGGCGAGTTCCTGGTGCTGCTCGGCCCCTCCGGCTGCGGCAAGACCACGACCTTGCGCATGATCGCGGGCTTCGTCGAGCCGAGCGCCGGATCGGTGCGCATCGGCGGCACGGATGTCACCGACCGGCCACCCTGGCGGCGCAACACCGGCATGGTGTTCCAGTCCTACGCGCTCTTCGCCCACATGACGGTCGCCCAGAACGTCGCCTTCGGCCTGGAGATGCGCAAGCTGCCCAAAGCCGCCATCGCGGAGCGGGCGCGGGAGGCGTTGAGCCTCGTGAAGCTGGAGCGCTTCGCCGAACGCTACCCCCGCCAGCTCTCGGGCGGCCAGCAGCAGCGCGTGGCGCTCGCCCGGGCGCTCGCCATCCGGCCGGACGTTCTCCTCCTCGACGAGCCCCTGTCCAACCTCGACGCCAAGCTGCGCGAGGAGGTGCGCATCCAGATCCGCCTGCTCCAACAGGAACTCAAGCTCACGGCCGTGATGGTGACCCACGACCAGGAAGAGGCGCTCACCGTCGCCGACCGTCTCGTGGTCATGGCCGACGGCGCGGTCCGGCAGATCGGGACGCAGCAGGAGCTCTACGAGCGCCCGGCCGACCGCTTCGTCGCCGACTTCGTCGGGCGCAGCACCTTTCTGTCCGGCCGCGTCCTCGACCCCGGCACCTTCGAGACGGAAGGCGGCCTGCGGCTCGCCTGCGCCGGCGGCGCGGCGGGGCCGGCCTCCCTCGCGCTCCGCCCGGAGCGCCTCGTCCTCGAACCGGGCGCTGGGCTCGAGAATCGGCTGCCCGGCCGCGTCGAGTTCGTGTCCTATCTCGGCCCCGCCATCGACGTGCACGTGCGTCTCTCGCCCGCCGACCGGGTGGTGGCGCAGATCCCCAACCGCGCCTCCGCGCCCCCGCCGCCGCTGGGGCAGGAGGTCACCGTGGGCTGGCCGCGCGAGGCCGGCCTCGTCTTCGCCGAAACCTGAACCGAGCGCCCGGTCCAACGGGCGACCATGACCAGAGGAGAACCAGGATGACGACGGATCGCTTCACCCTCACCCGCCGCGAGCTGCTCGCCGGCCTTGCCGCCACGACGGCCCTGCCCTGGCTCGGCGGAGAGGCTTCGGCGCAGCAGATGCGCGTCGTGGTCGGCACCTGGGGCGGCGACTACGCCCGGCTTCTGACCAAGAACGTCGAGGACCCGATCCTCAAGCCCAAGGGCTTCGAGGTGGTGCAGGACCAGGCCTCCGACGCGCCGCGCCGGGCCAAGATGGTGGCGGAGCGCCGCCTGCCCCGCGGCACCGTCGACATCCAGGGCCTCTCGGCCGCCAACATGTATGAGATGAACGAGGCGGGCGTCGCCGAGACCCTCGACTACGGCAAGATCCCGAATGCCAAGAACCTGATCCCGCAGATGAAGTACCCCTACGGGATCGGGCACATCTATTCAGGAAAAGTGGTTGTCTACAACCCGAAGATGATCACCCCGGCCCCGACGAGCTTCAAGGACGCCTTCGACCCGAAGCACGGCAACAAGATCGGCTTCATCGACATCCAGTACCAATACGTCATGGCCGCCGCGGCGCTTGCCGCCGGAGGCTCAGTGTCGAATTTCGAGCCGGGCAAGGAGCTTCTGATGGCCGCCAAGAAGGCCGGGGCCCGGGTGTACCCGACGAACGAGGCCTTCGCCCAGGCGCTCAAGTCCGAGGAGATCGGCATCGGCGTGATGTGGAAGGCCCGCGCCGTGCAGTGGCAGAACGCCGGCATCCCTGTGGAGTCGGTGGCGCCGTCGGAGGGCGTGCCGCTCTACATCTCAGGGTTTTCCATCGCCAAGAACGCCCCGAACAAGGAAGCCGCCTACGCCTACATCAACGCCATGCTGGAGAAGCCCGCCCAGGAGGCCTTCGCCGTCGACATGGGCTACAATCCCACCGTGACGAACGCCGCCATCGCGTCCGACCTCCAGAAGCGGATCGGCTTCACCGAGGAGGAGCAGAAACGTCTCCTCGACCTCGATTACGGCTACATCGCCAAGAACGACCAGGCCCTGAAGGAGTGGTGGGACAAGGTCTTCAAGGCGTGAGGCCGGTCGCGCCGAACGGTAATGTGCCCCCTCCCCCCTTGCGGGGGAGGGCCGGGGAGGGGGGTAGGCCGGGCGTCGAGCGTGACGCTTCCGGCAAAGGCTGCGCGCCCAAGCTTATTCTCACCTTCGATGCCGTCTTCGCCTGCCCCGGCATACCCCCCTCCCTGCCCTCCCCCGCAAGGGGGGAGGGGATGGCCGAGATCGGCTGATGAACCGCCCCGCCTTCGGCGCCGCCGGGCTCGTCGGGCCGGCGACGATGCTCGTCGTGCTCGGCGTCCTGATCCCGGCCCTGATCCTGTTCCGCTACAGCCTGAACCGCTTCGTGCCGGGCCAGTTCATGGTCGACGGGCTCACGATCGAGAACTACCTCAAGTTCGCCTCCGATCCCTATTACGCCGCCGTGCTCGTGCGGACCTTGCGCGTCGCGCTCGTCACGACGCTGATCTGCCTCGTGATGGGGCTGCCCCTGGCCTACGTGCTTGCGCGCACCCGCACGCGCTGGAAGAACCTCCTCATCATGGCCGTGGTGCTGCCGCTCTTCGTCGGCAACGCGGTGCGCGCGGCGGGCTGGATGGTCGCCTTCGGCAGCCGCGGCCTCGTCAACGCCTCGTTGATGGGGGCCGGACTGACGGCGGCGCCCCTCGAGCTGATGTATACGGAGCTCGCCGTCATCATCGGCATCGCGGCGGTGAACCTGCCCTTCATGGTGCTCACCCTCCAGAGCGTCATCGAAGGCATCGACCGCTCCGTGGAGGAGGCCGCCTACAATCTCGGCGCCGGGCCCGTCGCCATGACGCGCCGCGTGCTCCTGCCGCTTGCCATGCCCGGCGTGCTCGCCGGCACGATTCTCACCTTCATCCTGGCGATGAACGCCTATGCGACGCCCGTGCTGCTCGGCGGGCCGCGGTTCCAGATGATGGGACCCCTCGTGTTCGGGCAGTTCGTGCAGCAGAACAATTGGCCGTTCGGCGCCGCGGTGGCCTTCGTGCTGATGGCGACGACCCTGGTGCTCACCGCCATCGCCAATCTGCTGGTGCAGCAGCGCTACAAGCGGGCGTGAAGCCCTTGACCCGACCGGACGGGCGCGCCGCACGCGAGCCCCTCGATCGTGCCCGATCTCACGGGCTCGGCGCCGGGCTGCGCAGCCGAATCCAGACTTCCCCCTCGGCGCTGCCCTGCTCCATCGGCACCCAGCCCGCGCGCTCGTAGAAGCGCAGCGCACGCTGGTTCCTGACCTGACATTTGAGCGTGGCGTGCCCTCCCGCGAGAGCGAGGGCATGCGCGAGCAGCGCGCGGCCGATGCCCCGGCCGGACCATGATGGGTCGACGTACAGATGGTGGATGAACCGACCGCGCCGGTGAACCCCCGTGAAACCGACGATCGGCCCGCCCTCGGACCGGGCCACGGCGACGCTGCGGTCGCGCATCGCGACGAGGAACTCAGGCCGGCCGATCACGCGAGGCGCGTAAGGGTGGCCCGCGTTCCAGGCTCGCTCGAACACCCCCGCGCAGGCCTCGGCCTCCTCCGGCTCGAACGCGCCGATGACGATGCCGCTCAAGCCGGACGACGAGGCCGGCGCGACGGCGCGGCCCTCGGTCGAGGCGGCCGTGCCTTCGTCCTCCCTCATCGGTGAGTGACCCGCGCGAGCAGGGACGCGGCGGGAGGATCGAGGTACAGGGTGCAGTTCCCGTGCGTCTGGAGCACGGAGGCGGGGTGATCGGGCGATACGGGGCCTTCGACGGCGGCGCGGACGGCCGCGGCCTTTCGGGCATCGGGCACGCTCAGGATCACGCGCCGGCTCTTCAGGATCTGCCGGACGCTCATGGAGATCGCCCGCTGAGGCACGTCGCTGACGGTGGGAAACCAGCCCTCGCCCATCTGCTGGCGCCGGCAGGCCTCATCCAACGTCACGACGATGTAGGGAGCATCCACGTTGAAATCCGCCGGCGGATCGTTGAAGGCGAGGTGGCAGTTCTCGCCGATCCCGGCAAAGCACACATCGACCTCACGCGCCCCTAAGAGCTCGTTGAGGCGCGCGACCTCCGCGTCGAGGTCGTCGGCATCGCCGCGCACGGGCACGAAGCCGGCGAGACCCGGTACGCGCGACACGAAGCGCTCTTCGAGGTAGCGGCGAAAGCTCGCGGGGTGGCTCGCCGGCAGGCCCGCATACTCGTCGAGGTGGAACACGATGACCTTCGACCAGTCGAGGCCGGGCTGACGAACGAGGGCGTCCAGCATCTCGAACTGGCTGGCGCCCGTCGCGAGAATGATCGTGCAGGCGTCCTTGGCCGCGAGGGCCTCGCGGATCGCGGCCGCGCCATCGGCGGCGGCTCGCTCGCCCAGGGCGGCCTTGTCGGGGAGGATTTCGATGTGCATGGCGTTTGCCGGCCCTCTCCGAGGCGGCGTGATCGACATTCCGATCGGCCGCGCCCGCATTCAACGTCGACGCGACGAGCGTTCGTCAAGTCGTGCGAGGCTCGGACCCGTGTTGACGATCCAGGACGGAGACTGGCCGCCGGACGAGAACTGAGGGAGAGTCACCGGGGCATGATGCCTCCGACCGGACGAGCCCTTGTCAGCGAATGATGTCAGCTCCCGCCACCAAGCCGCGCGCGCACTCGACTGGGTTCAGGCGCTTTCGCGTGCGCTTGCGACGTCTGTTCTACGGCCACCGGCGGGCGGCCGTGTGGTTCCAGACCGGCCTTCTGGCCATTGATCTCGCCGCGATCGCCTACTTCGTCGCGACCTCGTTCATCGCCGACGCGACCTGGATGCGCGTGGTCGACCTCTTCCTCGGCATCCTGCTGGCGAGCGAGTTTCTCGGCCGGATGCTCGCCCACCGCCATCCGATGGCCTATCTCGACAACGGCGCCGCGATGCTCGACCTCACGGTCATCGCCTCGCTGTTCATCTCCGCTCTCGGGGCCAATCTCGGCTTCCTCCGCGTCCTGCGCACCGTGCGGCTGCTGCGGTCCTACAACGTCCTGGGTCAGCTCAAGAAGCGGTACGATGGGGTGCGGCGCAACGAGGAGACGATTCTCGCTTCGTTGAACCTCGCCATCTTCGTGTTCCTGATCGCCTCGGTGGTCTACGTCACCGAGCGGGGGACCAACCCGAAGATCCAGGACTTCGTCGACGCGCTGTACTTCACCGTCTCGACGCTTTCCACGACAGGGTTCGGCGACATCACGCTGCTTGGCAGCACGAGCGGCGAGCTCCTGTCGATCGCGATGATGTTCGTCGGCATCACCTTGTTCTTTCGCCTCGCGCAGGCGGTGTTCCGCCCTGGCGGCAAGGTGCTCCATCCCTGTCCGCAATGCGGTCTGCAGCGCCATGAGAGAGACGCCGTCCACTGCAAGGCCTGCGGCCAGGTGCTCAACATCCGCAACGACAACGACTGACCGATCTGGCCCGAAGGTCGGGGCGGCGCGTCCGCCCCTGAACTCACCGCGCGATGCGGTACGAGGTCATCAGGCTGCTGAATTTCTCGAAGGCGGACAGGATCTCCTGCGGCCGCTCCGCCTCGAAATACATGCCGTCCGACGCGCAGGCGCGCAGGTTGGGGGCAAGCTGGTCCTGGAAGCGCTGCACGGTTCCGCGATAGGCGGCCTCGGCCGGCATGGGCACGTAGCGGATGTTGAGAACGGCCATCGGGATGCCCCGACGCTTGATGGTGTCGCACAAGCTGACGTCGATGGGCCGGAAGGCGGTCGACTCCCACGGCTGGTGGCGCTTGGACTGCACCCCGTCCGTGACCAGGAACATCACCTTGCGCGGGCGCTGACGGTCCAGCCCGTCCATCTGCGCGCCCATCTCCTGATCGATGACGGGCAGCGCGATGTCGAACTGCGTGTTGAAGGCCAGCTGGATGCGCTCGATCTCGTTGTCGATGCGCGACTTGTGCGGCGTCGGCGGGCCGAGCAGCTTCTTCGCATCGTCGTCGATGGAATACATCGCGAGGCGGTACTCGTTGCGGTTGGCGCCGTTGCTCGGGTTGCTCGGGTTGAGCAGGTCCGTGGCGAGGGCTTGAGTCGCGTCGCGCAGGATGTCGACGCGGGTCTTGATGCTCTTCTCTTTCGCGACGTCGTAATTCGATTTCGCCTGCCCGCCCTCCTTCTCGTGGCAGGCAAAGGCGCAGCCGGTGAGGGCGCGCAACTGATCTCGCCCCGCCTCGTCGGCGGCCAAGCCCATCGAGGCGGACACGTCGAGGGCCAAGTACACGTCGATGTACTGCTTCGTCGGGCGGGCCGCGTCGGCGCAGGCGCCGACCGGAAGGGTGCCGTGTCCGATCACCCGGGCGATGGTCGTCGGCATCGTGCCGGTGGTGCAGACGCTGAGCGACTGCTTGTCGGCCGAGACCACGATGGTCGGCGGCGTCGCGCGAAGGGCGGCCGGAGCCAGTTGTCCGAACACCTGGGTGGCCACCGTGCGCGCGTCGTTCTCGGATTGCGCGAGCTTCTGAGCGCCCGCGAGCGCGGCGCCGTCCACCGCCCGCTGCGCCTCCGTGCGGGCCGCGGCGGCGCGGGAATAGTCGACCGCCATGCCGACCGTGCCGAACAGCGGCACGGCGGCGAGGGCGAAAAGCACGGCAACGTTGCCCGAACGTGCGTGGAGGAGGTGCTTGGCGGCCTTGGCAGCCTTGGCCAGGCGGGGCGCGGTGAAGTCCGTCATGCCTGAACGGTGACGGCCGGACGTCAAGTTTGGTTTAAACCGATCGGCGAAACGCTGGCGAAATGCGCCTGTCTGTGCGGAAGGACGACGTGACCTCGCTCAACACCCTGTGACACGAGGACCCGAGGCGGTCGGGAACTTACGCTCGCGCGGTCTCGTTCTCAGGCCATGCCGCGCCGCACGACACCGCATGTCAGCACCGTTCTGCTCGTCGAGGACGAGCCGCTCGTGCGCGAGGTCGCCACCGACATCCTGCACGAGGCGGGTTTTCGCGTGATCGAGGCCGCGACGGCCGACGAGGCGTTCGAGACCCTCAAACATCGCTCCGACGTCCAGGCCGTGTTCACGGACGTGGACATGCCCGGATCGATCAACGGGTTCGAGTTCGCCCGGCTCGTTCATCAAGGCTGGCCCGATCTCGCCGTCGTCGTCTCCTCCGGCAAGATGCGGCCTCAGGCCCAGGATTTGCCGCCGAAGGCTGTGTTCCTGCCCAAGCCGTTCCGGCCGGACACCATGGTGGGGCAACTGCGCCAGCTGCTGCGCGCCGGGGCGCCGAGCCCGCCCGCGCCGTCGCTCGACCTCGTTCTGACACTCGCCGAGCCCTTGGCAGAGTACGTCCTTCGCGAGGGCGGACCTGCGCTGGATCCGGGCAGCGCGGTGCTCGACGCGCTCTCTGAGGTGGTCTCGATGGCGCAGGCGGCCGAACGCTCCGTCGGCCCGGCCCTGCGGGACGTCATGCGCCATCGCGCCGAGGACAGCCCCGAGGCCGTCGATCGCGACCGCTAGGGTGCGCATCTCGTCGGCGAGCCGGCGGCGTGCTGGTGCCGGAGGCCATCCAATCGCACTCAACGACGAGGTTCCACCGACGACCTCAGGCGGCCACCTTATGCGTCGATGAATGTACCGTTCTTCAGGTGCGCCGGCGCGCTTGGCCGGCCGCGTCATCCCTGTAAAAGCGACGATACGCGTCGAACGGGGATGGTGCGCGCATGGACGATCGCTGGGCCGATCTGATCGATCGCATCTACGAGGCCGCCATCGTCGGCGATCGCTGGGTCGGCGTACTCGACACGATCGCCGGGCACGCGGGCTGCGAGGGTGGCGTGATGTTCGCCGTGTCCCCGCAAGGCTACCGCTGGGCTGGGTCCGATTGCCTCGTCGAGTCGTCCCAGCGCTTCCTCGCGGAGGGGTGGGACCGTCGCAACGGACGCCTCGAGCGCGCCCTGGCCTCGCAGCGCACGGGCTTCGTGGTCGACCACGACCTGTTCACGCCCGACGAGCTCGAGACCGAGCCGGTCTACGGCTTCTTCCGCAGCGTGGGCCTCGGCTACTGCACCGGCCTCCTCGTGCAGGTGCCGGGCGACGACATGATCGTCTTCGATTTCGCCCGCCGCCACGCGCTGGGTCCGTTGGGCCGGGCCGATGCCGAGCGCCTCGACGTGCTCCATCCGCACCTGTCCCGCGCGGCCCTGCTCTCCGCCCGGCTCGGTCTGGAGCGCGCCCGCGCCACGGCGCAGATGCTCGAGCTGCTCGGACTGCCGGCCGCCGTGCTCTCAGGGTCGCGGCGCGTTCTCGCCGCCAACCCGCGGATGGAGGCGATGATGCCCCAAGTCCTGCAGGACCGGCGGCAGCGCGCCACCCTCAGTGATGCCCGCGCCGACCGGCTCTTGGGCGAGGCCCTCGCGCGCCTCGACGCGCCCGGAGCCGCCATCGGCTCCCTTCCGCTTGCGGCGCAAGGCGATCAGCCGCCCATCGTCGCGCATCTCGTGCCGGTGCGGCGCGACGCGCGGGACGTGCTGACCTCGGCCTCCGCGATCCTGGTCTTCACCCCGGTCGGAACGACGCCGGTCGCCGGGGCCGAACTGATCCGAGCGCTGTTCGACCTCACGCCGGCCGAGGCGCGCGTGGCCCGGGCGGTCGTGCACGGCGGCACGGTGGGGTCGATCGCGGCCTCCGTCGGCGTGGCGCCCGGAACCGTCCGGCAGCAGCTCAAGGCGGTCTTCGCCAAGACGGGCGTCGGCCGCCAAGCCGACCTGACCCGGCTCTTGTCAAGCCTGACGCTCGCGCGCGACGGGGGCGGGTGAGGGGCGCGAAAGCCTCGCCGCCGAATCGGTTCAGGCGGAGGGCTTCAGGCCGACCGGCCGATCGCCTCAATCTTCGCGAGCCCGCCGACCTTGGGCGCGAAGCTCGTCCAGACCCGCCGCGCGCCTGCTTCCCAGGCCGGGCGGTCCTCGGGCTGGACCACGCGAGCCCCCTCGGCCAAGGCCTTCGCCATGGAAGCCTCCTCGTCGGCGATCATGAGGGCGTCGAAGTGCTCGGCGCCCTCCGCGGCCGCGGCCGCGAGGGCCGCCTGGTCGGCGGCCGAGAGCGCTTTCCAGAACGGGGCCGCGACGCAGATCACGCCGGCCGCCCAGATATGCCCCGTCTCGACGAGCACGGGCACGACCTCGTGCAGCTTGAAGCCGACATAGGCCGATTTCGTGAGGTCCATGCAGTCCACGACGCCGGTCTTGAGTGCGTTGTAGGTTTCCGGGATCGGGATCGGCGTCGGCGCGGCGCCGAGCGTCGACCAGAGCTCCGTATGGAGCGGGCTCTGGATCACGCGGATGCGCTTGCCCTTCAGGCCGGCCGGCGTGGCGATCGGCTCTTTCGCGAGAAGGTGGCGCGCCCCGTAGTTGATGAAGCCCAGCACCATGAAGCTTTGGGCCGCGTATTTGGCCTTCAGCTCCTCGCCGAGGGGGCCGGCGAGCACGCGCTTGAGGTGGCCGCGGTCGCGGAAAACGAAGGGCAGGTCCAGGATCTGCCCCTCCGGCACCCAGGCCGACAGGGCGGAGATCGTGGACAGGCTCGCCTGGATCGAGCCGAGGCGGATCCCTTCCGCCACCTCCTTCTCGCCGCCGAGCGCGGCGTTGCCGACGATGCGCAGGTCGAAGCGGCCGGGCGCCCGCTCGTTCAGGATCTCCGCGATCCGACGCCAGATCTTCGTCTCGGGCTTGTCCTCGCCGAAGAGCGAAGCAACCGTGACGGGACGGCCCGCAGCCTCCGCCCCGCGAGCATGTAGGACGAAGGGCGCGGCGACGAGGCCGGCAGCGAGCGAGCGGCGGGTGATCGGCATCTAGAGAGTTCCTTTGAGCGAGGGCCAGGCCGCGGCGGCCAGCGCGAGCACACTGAGCGCCACGAGGAGCGCTCCGAGCAGGGGCAGCACGGCGCGGAAGACGGCGGCGGCCGGCACGCGGGTGATGCCGGAGACCACGTAGACCAGGATGCCCAGCGGCGGCGTCAGGCCGTGGATCATCAGGTTGACGACGAGCACCACTCCGAAATGGATCGGATCGATCCCGGCCTGGACCGCGACCGGCAGCAGGAGGGGGGCGAGGAGGAGGATCGCCGCCCCAATGTCGAGGAACAAGCCGGCGACGAGGAGGACGGCGTTGGCAAGCAGCATCACGGCGAAAGGACCGCCGCCGAGCGCCGTGGCCAGGGCCGCCACCCCGTCCGAAACGCGGTCGACGGCGAGCAGGAAGGCGAGGGGCGCGGAGGAGGCAATCAGCATCCCGACGGCTGCCGCCTCGGTCGCGGACCGGCGCAGGGCCGCCAGCACGCCCCTTCCGTCGAGGCTGCGGAGCGCGAGGCAGATGACGAGCGCGTAGGCCACGGCGAGCGCCGAGGCCTCCGTCGTGGTGACGACGCCGAAGCGGACGCCCACCACCACGACGACGCCCAACCCGATCGCGGGCAGCGCTCCAATGAGGCTTCGCGCCCGCTCCGCCCCCGTGGCACGAGGTGCCGGCTCGACACGGTCGCGGACGGTGAGGTGGATGCCGATCGCCAGCGCAGCGGCGAGCACCCCGCCCGCCATGAGGCCGCCGACGAGGAGGGCGCCGACGGACAGGTTCGTCGCGGTCGCGAGGATGAGGAAGGCGATGGAGGGCGGGATGATGTTGTCGAGCATCGACACCGCCGCGACGATGGCGGCGGCGTGATCGGGCCGGTAGCCCCGTGCGACGAGGGCCGGCGCCATCACCTTGGCGCCGAAGGCGGCGTTGGCCACGGACGAGCCCGAGGCGCCGGAGAACAGCACGCTCGAGACGAGGGTCGTCTGCGCGAGCCCCGCCCGCAGGTGCCCGACGAGGGAGGCCGCGAAGCGGACGAGGCGGTCCGCCAGGCCCCCGGCCGTCAGGAGCTCGCCGGCGAGCAGGAAGAACGGAATCGCCAGGAGGAGGAACTTGCTCACGCCCGACACGGCATTCTGCACGATGGCCGGCTCGGGCAGAAGCCCGCCGAACGGGCCCGTGGCGGAGGCCGCCGCCAGAAAGACGAGGGGGAGGGGAGCGCCGAGAAGAAGACCTCCCGCGGCGACGAGCCCGGCCACCAGACTCGGCGGATCGACGACGATTCCGCTCGCGCCTTGCGCGAGGAGGTAGGCCGCGAGCCCGAGGGCGCCCGCGAGTGCCGCGTCCGCCGGGCCGCGATCCAGGGCGGCGCGGGCCAGGATGACGAGGATGGTCAGGCCGCCGCCGAAGCCGAAGGCGGCGAAACGCAACCATTCGGGCAGGCCCAGCACCGTCGAGCGCCCGCCGACGAGGGAGGCGACCGCGGCGCCCCCGAGGAGGAGGACGAGGGCGCCGTGCACGGCGATCCCGTCGGCGATCGCAGCGGCGATCCGCCGTCCGCCGGCCGGTAAGTGGCGCAACATGAGGTCGAGGCGCAGGGCGAGCGCGCTCGTCGCGGCCAGGGGCGCGCCGACGGCGACGAGCGCCACGTTGAGCCACACCGCGAGCTCGTCCGACCAGACGAAGCCGCCGCCGAGCCCGTAGCGGCGCACCACCGCGGCGAGCACCACCGCGACGAGAACAGCGAGGATCGCCGCGCCCGCGAGCTCCAGCGCCCCCACGAGGCGCCCAAGCCAGCGCTCGGCCGTCTCGCGCCAGCCGGCGCGGGACGATGCGGAGGCGAGGTCGAGCACGGCCATGAAGTCAGCGCAGGGGCGAGACGGCGATCGGGCGCAGGATCCGGCCGCGCCTCGCCAGGATGCAGGGCGCGGCCTTGGCCCGAACGACCTTCCAGGCGAGGTCGGCGTTCATCGCGGCACCTTCGAGGTCGGGGATAAGGATCAGCCCAAGTCTCCTTCGGAGCGGCAGGACCCCGCGCGGTCCCTTTCGTCCCCGCGAACATACGCATCGACCAGTCTTGGCCCAAATGTCAGCCCTGTCCTGCCGATCAAGGTGCCCAGCGTCCTGATCCGGCGCGGCCGGGCTCAGGTCGGCACGGTGCGAAGCTCGCTCGCCTCGATCAGGGCCGCCCGCTGGCCCTCCCGCTCCCGGATCGTCGCGCGAAGCCGCTTTAGGGTGCCCTGGTTGGAGCCATAGAGGGCGATGCCGCCGACGAGGGCGCCGAGCCCCAAGACGAGGGCGCCCGGCGATCGGCCGAAGGCGCCGAGGACAAGGAGCAGAAGGGTCGCTGCTCCCGCGACGATGATCCAGCGCGCCGCGAAGGCCAGCTTGCGGCAGCCCTCGGCCTGCTCGTGCAGCGCTTCGATCTCCTGCTCCAGGACAACGATGGCGTCGTGGGGGTCTGGCATGGTCACGCCGGAGTCATGGCAGGCGAAGGCGTTAGGCGTCTACCGTGCCGCGACCGCCCCCGAAACAAGAAAGGCCGCCCCTCGCGGGACGGCCTTTCCATTGTCGATCCGCGGTCCGTGGCCGGACCCGGGCGCTCCGTCGTCAGACGGTGCGGATCTCCGCCGAGGCGAGGATCCAGGTCGCGGCGACCGACATGCGCGGCTGATGACAATGAGACACTGGATCACCTCCTTTCGGTTGTTGCTGGTGGCGCGAATATAGGGCCTGGTTTCCGCGACCGAAAGGGCCGCGGCGGCGCGTTTCGTCGCGGGCCTTCTACGAGGCCATCGAGCGCGGCGCGGCGCGGCGCGCGAGCCCGAACAGGACGACGTTCCAGGCCAGGCACAGGGTGAGCGCGGCGAGGAGGGCGCCCGCCAGGCCGAGGTGCCGCGGGGTGAGGACGAGGCTCGCCACGGCCAGCGTGAAGCCCATCATGCCGGGCAGGCTGTGGGCCATGACGGCGGCCACCGCCGGCCCGCCGAGGCGCGGGTGCAGGACGAGGGCGAGGCTCGTCAGCGTTACCGGCATGAGCGCCGCGATCCCCGCCGCTCCGGGTCCGAGACGGCGCCCGCTCCACACCACGAGAGCAACGAGCCCCATGACCAGGAGCGCCCGCATCGGCACGTCCCACCAGCGTCCCCGCGCCCGGGGCGGCGCCGAGGCGGTGCGCAGGTCCCGCGTGAGGAGCATGGCGGCGCCATAGGCCAAGGCATTGAGCGCCAGCGCCGCCCCGAAGCCGAGCTCCAACCGCGTGGCGAGGAGCACCGTCGCGAGCCAGCCGCCGACCGCGAGGCCCAAGGCCGGCGCCGGCGCGAGGCGGCGTCCGACGAGGGCGTAGACGAGGATGAACGCCGCGACGCCGACATTCGTCGCCAGACTCGTCAGCGCGCTCGCAGCGACGAAATCGGCTCCGTGCTCGAGACCGAGGAACAGGTAGGCCGGACCCGCCGAGACGGGCAGCGTCGCCACGAGGGCTCCGACGAGAGGTCCCGTGCGCTCGACCACCCGCGACGCGGCGACGACGATCGCGGCGCTGGTGGCCATCTTGGCGGCCAGGCTTGGCCAGAAGGGATCCATGCGGGACGTCCGGATGATGGCGGGACGGCTTTAGACGCTCGAAGGCCCGAGCGCATCCCGGCATCGTTTCGGGCGGCTGCCGGGCCGTGGAAGGGCGACAGCATCTGCGACCACGCCCAGCGCTCGCCCCACCCGGCCGGCTTCGCCGTCCACCCTCCCCGCAAGCGGGGAGGGATGAGGGGCGCCGCTGTTCCCCTCTCCCCTTGAGGGAGAGGGTGGCCCCGCGAAGCGGGGTCGGGAGAGGGGTGCGGCGCGAAGCGGCGCCCGGCCGACAGGCCGATCAGGGCCTCTCCGCTTCGGCCGTCCGACTCGCTTCGCGAGGCGCCTGTCGGCGCCACCCCTCATCCGCCTGCCTGACGGCAGGCACCTTCTCCCTCAAGGGGAGAAGGAGGGCGCATCCCGTGCCCCTCATCCCTCCCCGCTTGCGGGGAGGGTGGCCCTGCGCAGCAGGGTCGGGGGGGTGGGCGCCGGGGCAGCCCCGGGCCTCTCCAGCAGCAGCCAGCCAACCCCCACCACCCCCTCACCCTGCCCTCACCCTGCAAGCGGGGAGAGGGTTCCGCGCGAACGCTCCGCGAACCACCGCCCTTGACCCAGCGCCGCCCAGGCCCAACCTGCCCCGGATGCGACGACGTACCCTTCTCTCCCTCGCCGGGGCGGCCACCGCGCTCGGGGGCCTCGGCTTCCTCGTTGCGGGTCCGCGCCGTCCCTACTACCAGGGGCCGGTCTCGGACCATTTCGACGGGACCCGGTTCTTCGTGCCGGGCCGCCCGCAGGACAAGGGGATGGCCGAGCTCCTGCGCTGGCAACTCGGCGGGGGGAAGGTCGACTGGCCGGAGAGCTTCCCGAGCCCGTTCCAGGACAAGCCGCCTGCCCGCGTCGAGGGTCTTCGGGTCGCGCTGGTCGGCCACGCGAGCCTCTTGATCCAGGTCGCCGGTCGAAACCTGCTCACCGATCCGGTCTTCGCCGAGCGGGCGAGCCCCTTGAGCTTCGCCGGGCCGAAGCGCGTCAACCCGCCCGGCATCGCCTTCGCGGACTTGCCACCCATCGACGCGGTGCTCGTCACCCACAACCACTACGACCACCTCGACCTGGAGACGATCGCCCGGCTCCACGCCGCGCACCGGCCCCGGTTCGTGGCGCCGCTCGGCAACGACGCGGTGATTCGGGAGCGCCATCCCGAGATCCCCGTCGAAACTTACGATTGGGGCGGCGCGGTCGATCTCGGCTCCGGCGTCACGGCCCATCTCGAGCCCGCCTACCACTGGTCGGCCCGGGGCGTGAACGACCGGCGCATGGCGCTCTGGTGCGCCTATGTGCTCACGACGCCGGCGGGCGTCATCTACCATGTCGGCGACACGGGCCACGGTGACGGAGCGATCTTCGGACGCGTCGCCGAGCGCTACGGCCCGCCGCGCCTCGCCTGCCTGCCCATCGGCGCCTACGAGCCGCGCTGGTTCATGGAGCCCCAGCACATGAACCCGGAAGACGCCGTGCGTGCCTTCCAGGCCTGCGGCGCCCAAGCCGCCGTCGGCCACCACTGGGGCACCTTCCGCCTCACCAACGAGGGCGTCGACGATCCGGCCAAGGACCTCGCGAAAGCGCTGGCGGCCGCCGGGATCGCCCCCGACCGGTTCAGAGCCCTGCGCCCGGGCGAGGTCTGGACGCCGCCGGCCGCGTGAGGGCCTAAGCCGGTTCAGCCTTCTCGGCTGCTCGGCGCAACGCCTCCTCCGCCCATTGATTGAGACTCTGGCCGGACGATGCGGCGGCGAGCGCGGCAGCGGCATGAACTTCCGGCGCGACGCGAAACATCATCCGGCCGGAAAACGGCTTCTCGGGCGCCTTGCCGATCTTGGCGCAGTCCGCGAGATAGCCCTCGACCGCTTCGTGAAAAGCCGCCTTCAACCCGTCCACGGTATCCGCGTGGAATCCCACGACGTCATTGATCCCGAGCACGCGCCCAGTAAAAATCTCGTCGTCCGGATCGTAGTCGATGCGGGCCTTGTAGCCGCGATGCTGCATCACGCTCATGGCTTCACTCCGAGCTTGCTCAAGTACTCGCGGGCGTCGCGGACCTGATACCGTTTCGCTTCCTTTTGCGGGTGCGGGCGGTGGAACGATGCGACGAGACCGTCGCGATGGAAGCTGACCCGGGAGCCTGAGCCCTCGATCACCTCGCATCCGACCGCCACGAGCAGCGCCTCGATGTCGGACCAGGCCAGGGAAGCCGGAGCAGGGCTCCCGAAGATGGCCGCGAGCGTCTTGCGCTGCTTGCTGTTCATGCAAGCATATTGGACGACGCGCTCCGGCCTGCAAGCGGTAGGTCGCGACGAGAGCCTTTCGCGAGCAGGTCCGGCAGGCCGCGGCGTTCAGGAGGCGGTTGTCGGACCAAGTCTCGGCGCGCTCGGTCGCTGCGTGAGGGCGTCCACCGCCGCGTCGATCTCAGGCACCTCGGTCACGATCGCGGCGGCGCCGGCGGCCTCCAGCTCTGCCTCAGAGCCGTAGCCCCAGAGAACCCCGATGGCCGGGCTGCCGACAGCCGCCGCGCCGAAGACGTCGTGCTCCCGGTCGCCGATCATCACGGTTCGGGTCGGGTCGAGGCCCTCCACCGCCACGAGGTGGCGCAGGAGGTCGCGCTTGTCGGCGTTGGTGCCGTCGAGCTCCGAGCCGTGAAAAGCCTCGAAAAAGCGCATCAGGCCGAAATGCTCGACGATGCGGCGGCCGTAGACGTGGGGTTTCGAGGTCGCGACGAAGAGGCGGTGCGTGCCCCGAAGGCGTTCGAGGCAGTCCGGGATGCCGGGGATGACCTCGTTCTCGTAAAGTCCCGTGACGGCGTAGCGCTCCCGGTAGAGCCGCACGGCCTCGGCCGCGCGCCCCGGCCCGACGATCTGGGCGAAGCTGGGCTCGAGGGGCGGGCCGATCATCCAGGTGAGCGCGTCCGCCTCCGGCACCGGCTCGCCGAGACGCTCCAGCGCGTACTGGATCGAGCGCGTGATCCCGGGCTTCGGATCGGTGAGCGTCCCGTCGAGGTCGAAGAGCGCGGCGGGGCGCGGATCCTGCGCCACGCTCAGCGCGGCAGGGCGAAGACGTTGATCTCGATCTCGGCGTCCGCGTCGGCGAGGTCGGTCACGTATTCCTCGACGAAGTTCTCCTTCACCACGATGCCCTTGGCGTCGAGGTAGGCAGTGATCGTCTCGTAGGTGGAATCGATGTCGTCGTAGGGACCCTTGTGCACGAAGCGCAGGGCCTTGCCCTCCGGCGTCTTGCCGAAGCGGATGCCGGCGTTGAGCGCCGCGCGCCCGTCCGGCACGGCCGCGATCGGCACCATGGCCTCGTAGCGAAAACTCATGTCGTCGGTCTCGACGAAGACCGCGACGGGGCGCCCGGCCGGCGTGATTCCAGCCTTGCGCAGCTCCGCCTCGATCGCCTGGAAGGCCTTCTTCAGGTTCTCGAACCCATCGTCCCAGGTGCTGGTGCCAGCAAGCACCGCGGCGGGCTTGCCCGGCAGGATCACCTCGTCGACGTTCACCGGATCGCCCGGCGTCGGCACCAGGGTGGGTCGTTCGGCCGTCGCGCCGGGCAGGGCCGGGGCCGCGGGGACCTGAGGCGCTTGCGCAGCGGGAGGCGGGGTGGGGGCTGGGAGCGGGGCGGGCGCCGTCGGGGTCGGGCTCCCCGGCGCCGCGGCGCCGCCCGGAGGCGGCAGGGGCGCGGTCTCGACGGCGCCCGGGCGCGGCGCCGTCTGGGCGAGCGCGAGCGGGGCGGCAAGGAGCCCCAGGATCGCGAGCGGGGTGCGGAGGCGCAGGAGCATGCGGAGCCTTCACGGGTTCTCTGGGAGGGCGCGGTTCGGCGCTCTGCGTCCGGCGCGCCTCGATTCGCGGCCATCCTACCGGCCTTGCCGAGGGTTTGCGAAGCGCTGGGGACTCGCGAGGCGCGGCGATCCGGTCCATATAGCGCGCAACGCCGCCCGTTCGTTCCGCCGTAGAGCCTTTCCGCCGAGTCCCTCGCGAACCACCCGTCATGACCCCGCTCGCCCATCGTCGCTTCCTGAAGATGAACGGTCTCGGCAACGAGATCACCGTTCTCGATCTGCGCGGCACCCGCCACCGGGTCACGCCCTCGGAGGCGCAGGCGATCGCGGCCGACCCGCGCTCGCGCTTCGATCAGCTCATGGTGCTGCACGACCCGCGCTCGCCGGGAACGGACGCCTCGCTTCTGATCTACAACACGGACGGCTCGGAATCGGGCGCCTGCGGCAACGGCATGCGCTGTGTCGCCTGGGCGCTCACCGCCGACCCGGAGATGGGCCGGCCGGACCGGACGCGCCTCAGGCTCGAGACTGCGGCCGGCGTGCTGCCGGCGACGCGCGACGGCGAGGCGGTCTTCACCGTCGACATGGGCGCGCCACGGCTTGCCTGGGACGAGATCCCCCTCGCCGAGCCTTTCGCCGATACGCGCGTCATCGAGCTTCAGGTCGGGCCCATCGACGCCCCCGTCCTGCACTCGCCCTCGGCGGTGAGCATGGGCAACCCGCACGCGATCTTCTGGGTGGAGGACGTGGAGGCGCACGACCTCGCCCGGGTCGGGCCGCTGCTCGAGAACCACCCGATCTTCCCCGAGCGGGCGAACATCTCGCTGGCCGCCGTACCGGCGCCCGACCGCATCATCCTCAAGGTCTGGGAGCGGGGCGTGGGATTGACCCGCGCCTGCGGCTCGGCGGCCTGCGCGGCGCTCGTCGCCGCGGCCCGCACCGGCCGAACCGGACGATCGGCGACGGTCAGCCTTCCCGGTGGGGACCTCTCGGTCCGTTGGCGCGAAAGCGACGACCACGTGCTCATGACGGGTCCTGCCGCTCTCGATTGGGAGGACCGTTTGAGCCCCGCCCTTTTCGCCGGGGCGGCCTGACCGGGGATGGCGGAGATCGTCAGCTTCGGATGCCGGCTCAACATCGCCGAGTCCGAGGCGATGGAGCGCCAGGCCGCCGGCGAGGCGGACCTCGTCGTCGTCAACACCTGCGCCGTGACGGGCGAGGCGGTGCGCCAGGCCCGCCAGGCGATCCGCCGCATCGCCCGCGAGCGGCCCGGCGCGCGGATCGTCGCCACGGGCTGCGCGGCGCAGATCGAGCCCGAACGCTTCGCCGCCATGCCGGAAGTCGCGGCGGTTCTCGGCAACGCGGAGAAGCTCGAGCCCGGCATCTGGTCACGGCTTCGGGGCGCCAACCACAAGATCCTGGCCGGCGACATCGCCGAAGCGCGGGCCGCCTCGCGCCTTCCCCTCGCACCGCCGATGGGGCGCACCCGCGCCTTCGTGCAGGTGCAGAACGGCTGCGACCACCGCTGCACTTTCTGCGTCATACCGCTCGGCCGCGGCCCGTCGCGCTCCGTGCCCCTCGACCACGTCGTCGGCGAGGTGCGGCGCCTCGCCGAAGCGGGCACCCGCGAGGTGGTTCTGACGGGCGTCGACGTCACAAGCTATGGCGCCGACCTGCCCGGGGCGCCGCGCCTCGGCGCCCTCGTCCAGGCGATCCTGCGCGAGGTGCCCGACCTGCCCCGGCTTCGCCTCTCCTCGATCGACTCCGTCGAGGTCGACCCGGACCTTCTCGACGCGCTCGCCACGAGCGAGCGGCTGATGCCGCACCTTCACCTCTCGCTGCAGGCGGGGGACGACCTGGTGCTCAAGCGCATGAAGCGGCGGCACGGCCGCGCCGACGCGATCCGCCTCTGCCGGGAGATCCGCGCCTTGCGCCCGGAGGTGGTGTTCGGCGCCGACCTCATTGCCGGGTTCCCGACCGAGACGGACGAGGCGTTCCAGCGCTCCCTCGACCTCGTCGCGGAATGCGGGCTGACCCACCTCCACGTCTTCCCCTACTCGCCGCGTCCGGGCACGCCCGCCGCGCGCATGCCCCAGGTCCCGCCGACCGTTGCCCGTGAGCGCGCGGCGCGCCTGCGCGCCCGGGGCGAGGCGGCCTACCGCGCCCATCTCGACGCCGAGGTCGGCACCCGCCGCCGCGTGCTCACGGAGCGCGGCAACACCGGTCGCACGGAGGGTTTTGCGCCTGTGCGCTTTTCGAGCGACGTGCCGGCGGGCGAGCTCCGGGAGGTGATCATCGCCGGGCACGACGGGCGAGCGCTGCTGGCGGCGTAGCGTCGATCGTCATTCCGGGGCCGCGCAGCGGAGCCCGGAGTCCATGAGTGGGCCGGACGGTGACCGCAGCCGCTCACCCAGTCGTGGATTCCGGGTTCTCGGCTACGCCGAGCCCCGAAATGACAATCTTCCAGCCTGCCCCAGCGCCCCCCGGCCGCATTGCGGCCGTTCTCCGCGCCCGCTACATCGGCGTCATGTCGCAGACCCTTTCCGCGCCCGCGCCTTCGTTCTGGACCGCGATCGCCAATCCGACGCGCTTCATGCGCTGGTCGGGGGCGCTCCTGCCATGGCTGGCGGGCGCAGCGGCGCTCGTCCTCGCGGTCGGGCTCTGGATGGGCTTCAAAGCGCCGGCCGACTACCAGCAGGGCGAGACCGTGCGGATCATGTTCCTGCACGTGCCGGCGGCGTGGCTGAGCTTGTTCTTCTACGTCGCCATGGCGATGTCCGCCGTCGGCACCCTCGTGTGGCGCCACCCGCTCGCCGACGTGTCGCAGCAGGCGGCCGCCCCCATCGGGGCGAGCTTCACCCTCGTCTGCCTCGTCACCGGCTCGCTCTGGGGCAAGCCGATGTGGGGCACCTACTGGGTCTGGGATGCCCGGCTCACCTCCGTGCTCGTGCTCTTCCTGCTCTATTGCGGGGCCATCGCCCTGTGGCGCGCCATCGAGGACCCGAACCGCGCCGCCCGGGCCGTGGCGATCCTCACCCTCGTCGGCGCGGTGAACGTGCCGATCGTCAAGTTCTCCGTCGACTGGTGGAACACCCTGCACCAGCCGGCCTCCGTGTTCCGGATCGGCGGACCGACGATCCATCCGTCGATGCTCTATCCGCTTCTCGTGATGGCGCTCGGCTTCACCCTTGCCGGGATCGCGTTGCACCTGTCGGGCATGCGCACCGAGATCCTGCGCCGGCGCCTGCGCACGCTCTCGATCCTCGAGGCCGAGCGCCTCGACGCCCGGGCGGCGTGAGGGGACGGGCGATGAGCTCTCACGGCGGCTTCATCCTCGCGGCCTACGCCGTCACGGCCCTCGTCTTGGCGGCGCTGATCCTGCGCGCTGTCATAGGCGAGCGCCGGGTCAGGCGGCAGCTTGCGGAGCTGGAAAGCCGCGGCGCGCGGCGGCGGTCGGGAACTCCGTCGCGCACGGCGGCCTCGCCGTGACGCCCGCCGAAGCGCCCGGCGACGCCGAGGCAGGACGCGGCCGGGCGCGCCTCCTTTTCCTGCTGCCCGTCCTCGTCTTCGCGGGGCTTGCCGCCCTGTTCCTGGTGCGGCTGTTCTCCGGCGATCCCGCGGCCGTGCCCTCGGCGCTGATCGGCCGGCCGGTGCCGAGCTTCTCCCTGCCACCCCTGGAAGGTCTCGTCGCAGGCGGAGCTCCCGTGCCGGGCCTTGCCGACGCCGATCTGCGCACCGGCCAGGTGACGGTGGTCAACGTCTGGGCGTCGTGGTGCGCGCCTTGCCGGCAGGAACACCCGCTTCTCATGGACCTTGCCAAGACGCCGGACCTGCGGGTGGTGGGCATCGCCTACAAGGACAATCCGGAGAACGCCCGACGCTTCCTCGGCAGCTTAGGCAATCCCTTCAGCGCCGTGGGCTTCGACGCCCCGGGCCGCACCGCCATCGACTGGGGGGTCTACGGCGTGCCCGAAACCTTCGTCGTCGGCCCGGACGGGCGTATCCGCCACAAGCATATCGGCCCGCTCACGCCCCAGACGATGCCGGCTTTCCTGGAGAAGGTGCGCCAGGCGCGCCAGCCCTAGGCCGTCATTCCGGGGCTCGGCGCAGCCGAGAGCCCGGAATCCATGGCTGGGTGAACCGCCGCGATCAGCATTCGGCTAGGTCGTGGATTCCGGGTTCGCGCTTCGCGCGCCCCGGAATGACGGTTGGAGGCCGAAAGGGTCAGCTCCCGCCCGTCCCGTCTTCCGGCAGCTGATGGCGCATCAGGAGCGGCGTCTGCGCCAAGGCGAAGGCCAGCGTGATCGGCATGATGCCGAACACCTTGAAGCTCACCCAGGCGTCGGTGGATTGCGTGCGCCAGACCACCTCGTTCACCACCGCGAGGAAGAGGAAGAATAGCCCCCAGCGCAGGGTCAGCTTGCGCCAGCCCTCCTCGTCCAGGGCGAAGACGCTGTCGAGCACGTAGGCGAGCAGCGAGCGCCCGAACGCGAGGCCGCCGAGCAGCACGAGGCCGAACAGCGTATTCACGATGGTGGGCTTGAGCTTGATGAAGAGCTCGTCCTGCAAGACGAGCGTCAGCCCGCCGAAGACCACGACCACGACGCCCGAGACGAGGGGCATGATGGGAAGCCGCCGCACCAGGGCGTAGTGGATGGCGAGCGCGATGAGCGTCGCGACGATGAACACGCCCGTCGCGAGGAAGAGCTTTTGGTCCGCCGGCACGCCGAAGCGCTCGGCGTAGGAGTTGCCGAGAAAGAACAGGCCCAGCGGCCCGAGCTCGAGGGCGAGTTTCAGGAGCGGGGGCAGGGCAGGGGCGCGAGGATCGGCCATGGGCCCGCTTGTGCCAGGGCGGGAAGCCCCTGTCACGCCTCCTCGAGCCCCGCCACGGCGCGGGCGAAGTCGCGGGCCGCGAAGGGCTCGAGGTCGTCGACGCCCTCGCCGACCCCGATGAAGTGGACGGGCAGCTTGAAGCGCTCGGCGAGCGCGACGAGGATGCCGCCCCGGGCCGTGCCGTCGAGCTTCGTCATCACGAGGCCGGTGACCCCCGCCGCCTTGCCGAAGAGCTCGACCTGGCTGACCGCGTTCTGGCCCACCGTCGCGTCGAGAACGAGCAGCACGGCGTGCGGGGCGTCGGGATCGACCTTGCGCAACACCCGCACGATCTTCTCCAATTCCGCCATCAGGCCGGCCTTGTTCTGGAGACGCCCGGCGGTGTCGATGAGGAGCACGTCCGTGCCGTCCTCGCGCGCCTCTTGGAGCGCGTCGAAGGCGAGGCCTGTCGCGTCCGATCCCTGCTCTCGGGCGACGACCCTGGCGCCCGTGCGCTGCCCCCAAACCTTGAGCTGCTCGATGGCCGCGGCGCGAAACGTGTCGCCCGCGGCGAGGGTCACCTTCAGGCCTTGTGCCCGGAATTTTTGGGCGAGCTTGCCGATGGTGGTGGTCTTGCCCGCCCCGTTCACGCCGGCCATGAGGATGACGAACGGCTTCCGGGTGCGGTCGACCGCAAGCGGCTTCGCTACGGGCTGGAGCGCCTTCTCGGCCTCCGCCGCGAGGATCGCCTTGACCTCCTCGGGGGCGATCTCCTTGTCGTAGCGCCCGCGCCCGACGGCCTCCGCGATGCGCGTGGCCATCTCCACCCCGAGATCGGCCTGGACGAGAACGTCCTCGAGTTCCTCCAGCACCGTGGCGTCGAGCCGCCGCTTGGTGAAGATGCCCGTCACCCCCTCGCTCAAGGACGAGGAGGTGCGGCGCAGGCCCTCGGTGAGGCGCCGCCACCAGGTGCGGGGCGGCTCGGAGTTTGGCGCGGCAGTATCGGGTCCTGCGGCGAGGCTGCCTGGCGCACTGGCGCCCGGAGCCACTTCCGGCTCCGCGCGGGGAATCGGCTCGGCGGGAGCGCCGCCTTCCGGCTCGATGCCCTCGACGGGCTGCAGGTCGGCGCCGGCGAGCTCCGGGGGCAGGGTCGGCTCGGGGGCGAAGTCGGGCGAGGCCTGCGTCACCGTCGGCTCGACGGGGGGCAACTCGTGGGCCGCGGCGGCCGTGGTGAAGTCCGGCGCGCCTTCCGAGCGGGAGGCAGGGACCGGGGCGGCCGGCGCTTCCTCGCCGGCCTGCGGCTGCGGCGCCTCGCTCGGGCGCGTCGTCTCCGCGGTCTTGCGGCCGAACAGGCGCCCGAAGAAGCCCGGCTTCGTCTCGTTTTCGCTCATCGCTCGCGCCTTCTCCGGCCGCCCTGGCAGCGGCTCACCCTTGCAGGGGCCGCCCTTGCCCGTGGGAACGAGACCCGATAGCCGAAACGCGGCAAGGGGCGGAAGGGGTCATGACGGCGGAGGAGATCCAGGCTCGGGTGCTCCATCGCGACGGGCTGATGCTTGTCCTCGACAAACCCGCCGGGCTGCCGGTCCACCCCGGACCGAAGGGCGGCGAGACCCTGCACCGCCATCTCGACGCCCTGCGCTTCGGCCTGCCGCGGCCGCCGCAGGCCGCGCACCGGCTCGACAAGGAGACGTCGGGCTGCCTCGTGCTCGGCCGGCACCCGAAGGCGCTGGCCCTGCTCGGGCGCCTGTTCAAGGAGGGCGCCGTCGAGAAGCGCTACTGGGCCGTCGTCGAGGGCGGGCCTGCGGAGGCGGAGGGCAAAATCGATCTGCCGCTCGCGCCACGCTCGCCCGAGCGCGGCTGGTGGGTGAAGGTCGACCCCGCGGGCCAGCCGGCCCTGACCCTCTGGCGCGTCCTCGGCCGCGGTGCGGGGGCGACGTGGCTCGAGCTCCAACCGGTCACGGGGCGCACGCACCAGCTGCGCGCCCATTGCGCCGCGATGGGCTGGCCGATCCGGGGCGACGCCGTCTACGGCACGGCGCCGCGCTTTCACGGCCCGCCGCTGCACCTGCACGCCCGCGCCGTTGCCTTGCCGCTCAACCCGCGCAAGGAGCCCGTCCGGGTCGAGGCCTCCGTCCCGGACCACATGCGGGCCGCGCTGGCGGATTGCGGGGCTGAAAGGACCGAGCCGTGACGTCGCGCCGCATCGTCGCCCGCGGCATCCTCGACGCGCTGGCGCTGCCGGCCTGGATCGTCGGCTTCTCCATGCTCGGGATCGGGGGCCTCGCCCGCGACGCCGGCCATCCCGTGGGGGCGGCGATGCTCTCGACCGTGCTCGTCTGGGCCTCGCCCGCGCAGGCGATCCTCTATGCGGGGCTCGCCGCCGGAATGGCGCTCCCTGCCATCGCGCTCGCCGTCGGGCTCTCCTCCGTGCGCTTCCTGCCCATGGTGATGAGCATCCTGCCGCTGCTGCGCCGGCCGGGGCAGCGGATCGCGACGCAGGTTCTCGCGGCCCATCTCGTCGCCGTGACCCTCTGGGTCGAGAGCCGGCGGCGCCTGCCCGACCTGCCGTTGGAGGACCGAGTTCCCTACTATTTCGGCTTCGGCTTCACCCTCATCGTGGTGAGCGCGGCGTTGACGGGCCTCGGGCACCTGCTCGCGGCGACGCTGCCGCCGCCGCTTGCGGCGGGCCTCCTCTTCCTCACGCCGGTCTTTTTCACCTTGTCCCTCGTCGCGGGCCTGCGCGGCTCGGCCGACGCGGTCGCGGTGGGGCTCGGCTTCGTCCTGGCGCCCCTCGGCACGCTCCTCGTCGGTCCCGACATGGACCTCCTCGCGACGGGGCTCGTCGCCGGCACCATCGCCTACGCCGTCGGGCGCCGGGCGCGGGCCAGGTCATGAGCGATCTCCTCGCGCTCGCCGGGCCGCTGGCGCCCTACCTCGTCGTGCTCGTGGGCTTCCTGCCGAGCGAGGTCTGGCGCCAGCTCGCCGTGCTCGTCGCGCGCCGGCTCGACCCGGAGAGCGAGGTGCTCGCCTGGGTCACGGCGGTGGCGACCGCCCTGCTCGCAGGCGTTGTCGCCAAGATCCTGGTCGCCCCCGGCGGCGCGCTCGCCGCCGTGCCGGCTTTGGCCCGGATCGGCGCCATTGCGGCCGCGCTCGCCGCCTATCGCCTCGCCGGCCGCTCGGTGCTGGCGGGCGTCCTCGTCGGCGAGGCGCTGCTCGTCGGCGCAGCCTACGCCTATCGGCCCTAACGCCTACTCGCCGAAGCGCAGGGCCGCCGCCGCGGCGAGCGTGCCGATCACCCCGGAGATCAGGGACAGGGCGAGAAGAACGAGGAAAGGCGTCGCGAAGGGCACGGTGCCGCCGAGCGCCGCGTTGGCCGCCGACACGCCGAAGATCAGGCTCGGCACCATCAAAGGCAGGACGAGGATCGCCAGGATCAGCCCGCCGCGCCGGATCGTGGCGGTGAGCGCCGCCCCGACTGCCCCCACGAAAGTGAGCGCCGGCGTCCCGACGAGAAGCGTCGCCGCGGTGGCGCCCATGCCCTCCCCCGACAAGGCGAGAAGGAGCCCGAACAGGGGCGAGGCGAGGGCCAGCGGCAGGCCGGTGGTGAGCCAATGCGCCGCGACCTTGGCGAGCACGAGGGCTTCGAGGGACGCCGGCGCCGCACGCAAGAGGTCGAGGGAGCCGTCCTCCTCGTCAGCCTGAAAGAGCCGGTCGAGGCCGATCAGCGTCGCGAGGACGGCCGAGAGCCACAGGATCGCCGGGCCGATGCGGGCCAAGAGGTTGAGATCGGGCCCGAGCGCGAAGGGGATGAGCGTCACGATCATCAGGAAGAACACGAGCCCGAGCCCGCCCGACCCGCCGACCCGCGCGGCGAGGGTAAGGTCACGGCGCAGCAGGGCGGTGAGGGGTTTCCCGCGCCCCATCATCGGCGCGCTCCCTCCCCCCTCGCGGGGGAGGGTGGCCCCCGCGTCAGCGGGGGTCGGGAGAGGGGGTGCGCCCGGAACGGGCGCTCGCGAAGCGAAGGGTATCGTGAAATCATCGGCTTCGCCGTGCGCTCGTGCCTCGCGCGGCCCCTCTCCCGCCTCGCTGCGCGAGGCACCCTCCCCCGCGGAGGGGGGAGGGTTGGGCGCGATCACCGGCCGCTCGATCCTGACCTCCCTGACCCCCGGCAGATCGAGCGCCTGATGCGTCGCCGCGACGACGAGGCCGCCCTCGGCCAAGTGCTCCCGCATCAGCCCGAGCAGCACCTCCTGCGAGCCCGTGTCCAGCGCCGCCGTCGGTTCGTCGAGGAGCCAGAGGGGGCGGTGCGCCACGAGGAGGCGGGCCAGCGCCACGCGCCGGCGCTGGCCGGCGGAGAGATAGGCGACGGGCAGGTTCGCCGCGTGCTCCAGCCCCACCCGCGCCAGGGCCTCCCGGGGCTCAAGGCGGGCATCGCCGAGAAGGTCGCGGACGAAGGCGAGGTTCTCCTCGGCCGTGAGCGCGGCTTTCAGGGCGTCCCGGTGGCCGACGAGGTGGAGGCACTCAGGTAACGTCCGATCGCCGATGCCGGAAGCCTCCACGGTCCCGCCCTCGGGCCGCAGGCGCCCCGAGAGGATCGCGAGCAGGCTCGACTTGCCGGCCCCGTTGCGCCCGGTCACGAGGAGCGCCTCGCCCGCGCGGACATCGAAGGCGAGGCCCGCGAAGACGAGCCGCCCGGAGCGGCGGCAGGCGAGGTCCCGGACGGAGAGTTCCATCACCGTCCGCCCCTCGCCATCCTCTGCCTCACGCCCTGTCGCGTCCCGCCTGGAACGGTTCCAAACCGTGTAGCGGAGGCGCGCGAAATCGCCTATATGAGCCGTGGCTGCGCCGCGCGCTCTGAAGAGACGTCCAATCCGTCTCGCGCGCACTCCTCATCCGGGCACCCCCGGGGCGGCGCGCGCTTCTCTGCGCATCGGCCGAGCACCTGATGTGGATCAACCGCTCGCGAGGACCAGCCCATGGCTCTGCTCGACTCCTTCAACGCCCGCCGGACGCTCGACGTCGGCGGCAAGCACTACACCTACTACTCCCTGACCGAGGCCGAGAAGAACGGCCTTTCCGGCATCTCCAAGCTGCCCTTTTCGCTGAAAGTTCTCCTCGAGAACCTCCTGCGCTTCGAGGACGGCCGCACCGTCACCAAGGCCGACATCGAGGCCGTGGCGGCCTGGCTCGCCGACGACAACCGCGGCAAGGCCGAGAAGGAGATCGCCTTCCGCCCCGCCCGCGTCCTGATGCAGGATTTCACGGGCGTGCCGGCTGTGGTGGATCTCGCCGCGATGCGCGACGGCTTAAAGGGCCTCGGCGGCGACCCGCGCAAGATTAACCCGCTCGTGCCGGTCGACCTCGTCATCGACCATTCCTTCGTCACCGACGAGTTCGGCACGCCGCTGGCGCTCCAGCGCAACGTCGAGCTCGAATACGAGCGCAACACGGAGCGCTACAAGTTCCTCAAATGGGGCCAGACGGCCTTCGCCAACTTCTCCGTCGTGCCCCCGGGCACCGGCATCTGCCACCAGGTCAACCTGGAGTTCCTGGCGCAGACGGTCTGGACCCGCAAATCCGAGACCGAGGGCGAGCTCTTCGCCTATCCCGACACGCTGGTGGGCACCGACTCGCACACCACGATGGTGAACGGCCTCGCGGTGCTCGGCTGGGGCGTCGGCGGCATTGAGGCGGAGGCCGCCATGCTCGGCCAGCCGATCTCGATGCTCATCCCCGAGGTGATCGGCTTCAAGCTCACCGGCAAGCTCCGCGAGGGCGTCACCGCCACCGACATGGTGCTCACCGTCACGCAGATGCTGCGCAAGAAGGGCGTGGTGGGCAAGTTCGTGGAGTTCTACGGTCCGGGGCTGAACGACATGCCCGTCGCCGACCGCGCCACGATCGGCAACATGGCGCCCGAATACGGCGCGACCTGCGGCTACTTCCCGATCGACCAGAAGACGGTCGCCTACCTCACCATGACGGGGCGCACGGACGAGCGCATCGCCCTCGTCCAGGCCTACGCGCAGGCTCAAGGCCTGTGGCGCACCGCCGAGACCCCGGACCCGGTCTTCACCGACACCCTTGAGCTCGACCTCAACGACGTGCGGCCCTCGCTTGCCGGCCCGAAGCGGCCACAGGACCGAGTGCTGCTGGACGAGGCCGGCCAGGCCTTCACGAAGGCGATGGACACGGAGTTCCGCAAGGCCTCCGAGCTCGGCCGCCGGGTCAAGGTCGAGGGCACGAACTACGATCTCGGCCACGGCGACGTGGTGCTCGCCGCGATCACCTCGTGCACCAACACCTCGAACCCGAGCGTGATGATCGGCGCAGGGCTCTTGGCCCGCAACGCGGTCGCGAAGGGCCTCAGCGTCAAGCCGTGGGTCAAGACCTCGCTTGCCCCCGGCAGCCAGGTGGTGGCGGAGTATTTCGCGAGCTCCGGCCTGCAGAAGGACCTCGACAGCCTCGGCTTCAACCTCGTCGGGTTCGGCTGCGGCTCCTGCATCGGCAATTCGGGGCCGCTGATCCCCGAGGTGAGCCAGGCGATCAACGACAACGACCTCGTCGCCTGCTCAGTGCTCTCAGGCAACCGCAACTTCGAGGGCCGCGTGAACCCGGATATCCGGGCGAACTACCTCGCCTCGCCGCCCCTCGTCGTGGCCTACGCGCTCGCGGGCTCCATGCTCGTCGACATCGCCAAGGACCCGCTGGGCACGGGGCGCGACGGGCAGCCGGTGTATCTCAAGGACATCTGGCCCTCCTCCGCCGAGATCCAGGACTTCATCGACCGCAACGTCACCCGCGACCTGTTCAAGAGCCGCTACGCGGACGTGTTCACGGGCGACGAGCGTTGGCGTGGCGTCGAGGTCTCGGGCGGCCTCACCTACGACTGGGACATGGGCTCGACCTACATTCAGAACCCGCCCTACTTCCAGGACATGGACCCGCAGCCCAAGCCCGTGGAGGACATCGTCGGCGCCCGCATCCTCGGCCTGTTCGGGGACTCGATCACCACCGACCACATCTCCCCGGCCGGCAACATCCGCGCGACCTCGCCCGCGGGCGAATACCTGCAGGCTCACCAGGTGCCCGTGCGGGACTTCAACCAGTACGGCACGCGCCGCGGCAACCATGAAATCATGATGCGGGGCACCTTCGCCAACATCCGCATCAAGAACCAGATGGTGCGCGACGAGGCCGGCACCGTGGTCGAGGGCGGCTACACCCTCTACCAGCCCGGCGGCGAGCGGATGTGGATCTACGACGCCGCCATGCGCTACAAGGCGGAGGGCGTGCCGCTCGTGGTCTTCGCGGGCAAGGAATACGGCACCGGCTCGTCCCGCGACTGGGCGGCCAAGGGCACGAACCTGCTCGGCATCCGCGCCGTGATCGCCGAGAGCTTCGAGCGCATCCACCGCTCAAACCTTGTCGGCATGGGCGTCATGCCCCTCGTCTTCAAGGACGGCGATTCCTGGGACTCGCTCGGCCTCAAGGGCGACGAGATCGTGACCCTGCGAGGCCTGTCGGGCAGCCTCAAGCCCCGCCAGACCCTGACCGCCGAGATCACGGGCGCCGACGGCTCGGTCCGGGAGCTGCCGCTCACCTGCCGCATCGATACGCTCGACGAGCTGGAGTATTTCCGCAACGGCGGTATCCTCCACTACGTCCTTCGGCAGCTCGCGGCGTAAGCGGCCACTTCACCCCTGTCATGGCCGGGCTCGACCCGGCCATCTCGGTGTGGAGGCGTCGGGTGTTCGAGACGAGGTTCGCGGGTCAGGCCCGCGAACGACAGGGGCAATGGTCTGAGAGGCTTGAGCTTGATGCCCAGCGCTCGCCCCACCCGTCCGGCTTGCGCCGTCCACCCTCCCCGCATGCGGGGAGGGATGAGAGGTGGTGCCGTTCGCGATCCCTCCCCGGCTACGGGGAGGGTGGCCCTGCGATAGCAGGGTCGGGTGGGGTGAGTGCCGGGGCAGCCACAGGCCTATCCGGCCAGCCCACGGCCGATCATCGCTTTGGCTGATCTGAGTCGGCCGTACGCTTTCCCCTCTTCCCTTGTGGGAGAGGGCTTCGCCTGCGGAACGGCAGGCGAAGCAAGGGAGCAAAGCGACCGAAGGATGAGGGGTATGGCGCCGATGCTCGGCCCTATGCCCAGCACCCCCTCATCCGCCCCGCTGCGCGGGGCACCTTCTTCCGCGAGGGGAGAAGGCGCGCGCCGCCCGCGCTCTCCCCATGTTGCCCCGCAAAAACCCCTCGTGTAAGGGGGGCGCTTGACTTGCCCGCGGGAGGCCCGGGCGCCGGGAGCCGGCGCGCGTTCGGCCGCCCCGACCCGTTTTTCAGGAGATCGGCGCGATGGCGTCCACGTTCGAAACCGTCGCCAACATCATCGCCGAGACAGCGGACATCCCGCGCGAGCAGATCACGCCCGAGAGCCACGCCATCGATGATCTCGGCATCGATTCGCTCGCCTTCCTCGACATCGCGTTTGCCATCGACAAGGCTTTCGGCATCAAGCTGCCGCTGGAGCAGTGGACGCAGGAGGTCAACGAGGGGAAGGTGCCGGCCGAGGAATACTTCGTCCTCAAAAACCTCGTCTCCCGCATCGACGCCCTCGTCGCCGCGAAGAACGCTCCCGCCGCCTGACGGCGGGTGAGAGGTGAATGGTGAGTGGCGAGTAGAGAGAAATTCGCCGCTCGCCAAAATGCCCTACTCACTACTCACCACTCACCCCTATGCGCCTCGAATACTTCGAGATGATCGACAGGATCGTGTCCCTCGACGCGGCGGCAAAGCGCGTCGAGGCGCGGTCCACCGTGCCGATGGAGAGCCCCGTCTTCGAGGGTCATTTTCCGGGCCACCCCCTCGTCCCCGGCGTGCTGCTCACCGAGACCATGGCCCAGGCTTCGGGTTACCTCGTTCTGGCGCTGATGAACTTCTCGCACATGCCGTTCCTCATGGCGGTGGACAAGGCGCGGTTCCGCTCTTTCGTCGGACCCGGCACCGAGCTCGCCATCGAGGCGAGCCTGGAGCACGAGGGCTCGGGCTACGCCGTGACGAAGGCCCGCATCCGCGCCGAGGGCAAGCCCTTGTGCGACGCGGAGCTGCGCTTCAAGACCATGCCCTTCCCCGAAGGCCTCGACGCGCCGATGCGCGAGCGCGCCCGCCAGATCGGCCTCTTGCCCTCGCCGGAGACGGCCCATGGCTGAGGCGCGCGAGGTCGTCGTCACAGGCCTCGGCCTCGTCTCCTGCGCCGGCGAGGGCGTCGAGGCGCATCTCGCGGCGTTGACGGCCGGTGGCCCGCCGCGCGCCGACGAGGGCTCCTTTCCGCCCTATCTCGTCCATCCCGTCGCGCCGTTGAACTACGACCTCCAAATCCCGAAGAAGTCGGACCAGCGGCAGATGGAGCCGTGGCAAAAGCTCGGGGTCTACGCCGCGGGCCTCGCGCTCGATTCCGCCGGCGCCAAGGCGGATGCCGACCTCAAGCACGCCATGCACCTCATCGTCGCGGCGGGCGGCGGCGAGCGCGATTACGCCGTCGACGGCCAGATCCTGACGGGGCTCAAGGCCGCGAAGGACAAAAGCGCCGCCGAGCGGGGCGCCTACCTCAACGAGCGGCTGATGGGCGACCTTCGCCCCACCCTCTTCCTCGCCCAGCTTTCCAATCTTCTGGCCGGCAACATCGCGATCGTCCACGGCGTGACGGGCGCCTCGCGCACCTTCATGGGCGAGGAGTCGGCCGGCGTCGACGCGCTGCGCGTCGCCCGGGAGCGCATCGCCGCGGGCCAGATCGACATCTGTCTCGTCGGCGGCTCCTATAATGCCGAGCGGCCGGACGTGCTCCTCATCTACGAGATGGGCGGCTATCTCTGGCGCCAGCCTTTCGCGCCCGTGCGTGAGCGCGCGGGCGAGGGCGGGTTCATCCTGGGCTCGGGCGCGGCCTTCCTCGTCCTCGAATCCGTCGAGCACGCCGAGCGCCGTGGCGCGGCGCCGGTCGCTCGCCTCGACGCCGTCGCCTCCGACCGCAGCCGCCGTCAACCCGGCGCCGTCAAATCGTCGCTCGCGAAACTTGGCGCGAGCATCGCGACAGGCGGCGAGAGCCTGGTCCTGTCCGGCGCCACGGGCGTGGCTTCCCTCACGGCCGAGGAGATCGAAGCCGTCGAGGCCCTTGTGCCGGACGCCAAGGTGCTGACGAGCGGCGACCTCGTCGGTCACACCATGGAGCCGCAGGCGCTCTTCGGCGCGGCCCTCGCGGCCGCCCTGATCCAGGCGGGCGAGGCGAGGGACGCCCTCGTCACCTCGGTGGGCCACCGCCGCGGCGAAGGCCTGATCCGGCTCTCGGCGGCGGGCTGACCGTTCTCGGCGTTCCCTTCCGCGCGCCGGACGGCTAGAGAGACCTGATCAACGCGGGATGACCTCATGACCACCACGGATTCGAAGGGCCGCCGCCCCGTCGCCGTCACCGGCATGGGCGTCGTCACGTCGCTGGGCCAGAGCCAGGCCGACACCTGGGCGGCGCTCACCGCCGGCCGCTCCGGCATCCACGCCATCGAGCGCTTCCCGACAGCGGGCCTGCGCACCCGCATCGCCGGCACCGTGGACTACGTGCCCGTCGAGCCCTTCGTCGCTCCGGCGCTCTCGGAAAAGCTCGCCATGCTGGCGGCGGAGGAGGCGGTCTCCGAGTCCGGCATCGGCCGTCCGCACGATTTTCCGGGCGCCTTGTTTATCGCCGTGCCGCCCGTCGAGATGGAGTGGCCCCAGCGCGAGGCCCTGGCCGAGGTCTCGAACGGGGACGGCCCGGTCACCTACGGCGACCTTTTGACCGCCGCCTCGACCGGGCGCTTCAAGCCCTGGCACGACCTCTTCATTTTCGGCACCGTCGCCGACCGGGTCGCCGACCGCTTCGGCACCAAGGGCTCGCCGATCTCGCTCTCGACTGCCTGCTCCTCGGGCGCCACCGCTATCCAACTCGGCGTCGAGGCGATCCGCCGCGGCGAGACGGAGGCTGCTTTGTGCATCGGCACCGACGGTTCCGTGAACCCGGAATCCCTCATCCGCTTCTCGCTGCTCTCCGCGCTCTCGACGCAAAACGACCCGGCCGAGGCCGCCGCTAAGCCCTTCGCCAAGAACCGGGACGGTTTCGTGATGGGCGAGGGCGCTGCCGCCCTCGTGCTGGAGGACGCGGACGCGGCCAAGGCGCGGGGCGCCAAGATCCTCGGCTACGTTTTGGGCTGCGGTGAGAAAGGCGACGGTTTCCACCGCACCCGCTCGAGCCCGGACGGCGCCCCGATCATCGCGGCGATCCGCGAGGCGCTCTACGATGCAGGACTCTCGCCCGACGATATCGACTACGTCAACGCCCACGGCACGGCGACGCCGGAGAACGACAAGATGGAGGCCATGGGCCTCATGGCGGTGCTCGGCGAGCGGATGAAGTCGGTGCCGATCTCCTCCAACAAGTCGATGCTCGGCCACACGCTCACCGCCGCCGGCGCGGTGGAGGCCGTGGCCTCGCTCCTGACCATCCGCCACGGCCGCATCCCGCCCACCATCAACTACGCGGTGCCCGACCCGGCGATTCCCCTCGACGTGGTGCCGAACACCGCGCGGGACGCCGATGTCACCCGGGTGCTCTCGAACTCCTTCGGCTTTGGCGGCCAGAACACCTGCCTCGTCTTCGGGGCCGAACCGGCGTGATGCCGTTTCGCGCAATGATCGCCCTTGGGTCCTCCCTCCCCTCAGGGGAGGGCCGGGGTGGGGTATGCCGCCGCGAGGCGGCAATCCCCCTCGCTGCTCGGATGCTGGCGATCGCGCCTGCCGGCGCGTACCCCACCCTTGATCCCTCCCCTGAGGGGAGGGAGACCCTGTGCTGCACGGAGTTGGGCGCGTGACCAAGCGCGTCCTCGTCACCGGCGGCGCGAAAGGGCTCGGGGCCGCGATCGTGCGGGCGCTGGCTCGCGACGGCTTCGACGTCGACTTCACCTATCGCTCGTCGCGGGACGAAGCCGATGCGCTCATCGCCGAGCTCGCGGCCGCCCACCCCACGGCCACCATCATCGGCCACGCCCTCGACCTGGCGGAGAAGGGCTCCCTCGACATCTTCTGCGACGCGATCCAGGACGAGACCTTCTTCGGGTTCGTGCACAATGCCGGCCAGTCCTACGATGCGCTTGCCGCCATGATGGCGCAGGACAAGGCGGAAGCCGCGATGCAGGTGAATTTTTGGTCCTTCACCCGCCTGACCAAGGCAGTCCTGCGCGGCATGCTGCGGGCGCGGGCCGGGCGGATCGTCGGCATCGGCTCGGTGGCGGCGCTCACCGGCAACCCGGGCAACGCGGCCTATGCGGCCTCGAAAGGCGCCCTTCTCTCTTACGCGCGCACGCTCGCCATCGAGACGGGCAAGCGCGGCGTCACCGTCAACACGGTCGCGCCGGGCTTCATTGATACCGACATGATGGCGCCCTACGCCGCCTACCGCGCCGGCATGGAGAAGCAGATTCCCGCCGGCCGCTTCGCCAAGCCTGAAGAGGTGGCGGGCCTCGTCGCCTTCCTCCTCAGCCCGCCCGCGGCCTATATCACCGGTGCCGTGCTCCCCGTTGACGGGGGACTGACGGCCATGCTCGGCGTCCATCGCTGACCCACGCAGAAAGCACTCCTGTCCCATGCGCGCCCTCCAGCTCTTCGGCGACCGCGACCTGCGCCTCACGGAAATCGATGCTCCGCCTCCGCCCGGTCCGGGCGAGGTGCAGGTGCGCGTCCGCGCGCTGGCGCTCAACTACCTCGACGTCTGGGGCTTTCGCGGCATGGCCTTCGCCAAGCGCAAGATGCCTCAGATCGTCGGCGTCGAGGCCTCGGGCGAGGTGGCGGCGGTCGGCGAGGGCGTGACGCGGTTCAAGGCCGGCGACCCGGTGACGATGTACGGCGCCGAGACCTGTGGGCACTGCCGGGCCTGCCGCGAGGGGCGCGACAACCTCTGCGAAAACGTCGGCGGCATCCTCGGTTTCCACCTCGACGGCTTCGCCCGCGAGCTCATCAATCGGCCCGAGCGCCTCGTCGTCCCCGTCCCCGCCGGCGTGTCTCACGAGCAGGCCGCCTGCGCGCCCATCGGCTTCGGCACCGTGGAGCACATGCTCTTCGACAACGCGAAGCTCGAGCCCGGCGAGTCGATCCTCGTCCATGCCGGCGGGTCGGGCATCGGCACCACGGCGGTCAAGATGGCCAAGGCGTTGGGCTGCACCGTCTACACGACGGTGGGCGACGACGAGAAAGGCGAGAAGGCGTTGGCCCTCGGCGCCGACCACGTCGTCAACTACCGCACCGAGCGCTTCGAGGGTGAGGTTCGCCGGCTCACCAAGCGCAAGGGCGTCGATGTGGTGTTCGAGCACGTCGGGGCCGAGACTTGGAACGGCTCCCTGCTCTGCCTCAAGCGCGGCGGGCGCCTCGTTACCTGCGGCTCGACCTCGGGCGTCTCGGCCACGATGAACCTGATGCAGCTGTTCCAGCAGCAGTACCGCATCTTCGGCTCCTTCGGCTGCCGGATCGACAACATCCGCGCGTCCCTCGCCAAGATGGCGCAGGGGCTCACCCCCGTGATCGACTCGGTGTTCCCCCTCGATCGCTTCGCCGAAGGCCTGGAGCGGCTGGAGGGCCGCAAGGTGTTCGGCAAGGTGGTCGTGACGTTCTGATCGCGCCGAAAGCGCCTTGACGCGGCGCGCGGGGCACGAAAGACACGGGCGCTTCGCAGTTCTCCAAGCCCCTTACCTGGTTTTGCTCCGCTTCAAGCTTCAGCTTCGGCGTTTCGTCTCGCGCATCCTCGAAGCCCTGATGATCGGCCTCGTCCGGGCGGTCTTCGCCCTCGCGCGCCTGCTCGGGGTCGAGCGGTCGAGCGACGTCGGCGGTGCCATCGCGCGCACCCTCGGACCGCTGCTGCCCGCGCACCGCAAGGGCTTGCGGAACCTTCGCGTCATCTTCCCCGATAAGCCCGAGGCGGAGCTGCAAGCCATCCTGCGCGGGGCCTGGGACAATCTCGGCCGCACCGGCGCCGAATACGCGCATCTGGCAGAGATCTTCGACTACGACCCGGACGCCCCGGCGACGGGCCGGGTCGAGGTCGAGGGCATCGAGCACTTCCTCGCTCTCAAAGACGACGGCAAGCCGGGGCTCATCTTCTCGGCGCACCTCGCGAATTGGGAATTGCCGGCGATCTGCGCGGCGCGCTTCGGGCTGGAGGCGACTGCCGTGTTCCGCCCGCCGAATGACGCGGCGGTGGCGCGCGTCGTCCACGAGGTCCGCAGCGGCACCATGGGGGGCTTGGCGGCGGCCAAGCAGGGGGCCGCCTTCGCCATGCAGGGCGTGCTGGAGCGGGGCGGGCACCTCGGCATGCTCGTCGACCAGCATTTCACCCGCGGCGTGATCGTCGACTTCATGGGCCGCCCTGCGCTGACGAACCCGCTGCTTGGAAAGTTCGCCCGCCGCTACGAATGCCCGGTTCACGGCGTGCGCGTGGTGCGCGTCGGCCGTCACCGCTTCCGCTTGGATCTCACCCCGCCCCTGGACCTGCCCCGCGACCCAGACGGGCAGATCAACGTCCAGGGCGCGATGCAGGCGATGACGAAGGTCGTGGAGGGCTGGGTCCGCGAGCACCCGGAGCAGTGGCTGTGGATGCATCGCCGCTGGCGGGTGCCGGTGCCAGGTGAGGTGCCTCAAGGCAACGTGACTTCCCGTTGAGGGGCCCCGCGTGGTTTTCTGGGGCATGAGATTGTTTTCGATCCGCGGCCTCCTCTCGGCCGCCCTCGTGCTCGCGTCGGTTCTGCCGGCCGCGGCCGAGGTCCGGGCGGTGCTGGAGCTCTTCACGAGCCAGGGCTGCTCGTCGTGCCCGCCGGCCGACCGGCTGCTGACCGAACTCGCCCGCGAGCCGGACGTCGTCGCCCTGACCTTCCCCGTCGATTACTGGGACTACCTCGGCTGGAAGGACACGCTGGCCCACGCCGCCTTCACCGCCCGCCAGCGCGCCTACGCGCAGGGGCGGGGCGACCGGCAGGTCTTCACGCCGCAGATGGTGGTGAACGGCAAGGCGCAATGCGTCGGCTCAGACCGAGCCCGCGTCACCGGCGCCATCGCCCAGGGCAAGCTCCCCGTGACGGTCCGCGTCTCGGAGGCGGGCGAGCGCATTGCCGTCGAGATCGGGGCGGGGACGGGCGCCGGCGAGGCCTGGCTCCTGCCGGTGAGCCGCAGCCGCGAGGTCGCCATCGGCCGGGGCGAGAACCGGGGCCGCTCCGCGACCTACGCCAACGTCGTGCGCGGCCTCGTCCGCTTAGGGGGATGGCACGGCGCGCCGGCGCGGTTCGAGGTGCCCGCGAGCGCTGCTCAAGCCGACGGGGCCGATTCTTATGTCGTCCTGCTCCAGGCCGCGACGGAGGGCCGCCCGGGCGAGATCCTGGCCGCCGCCAAGGGGCCGGGCCTTTAGATCACGATGACGCGGTTGGGCAACTCGTCCGCCTCGTCGGCGGTGGCGGGCGCGTGCTCGGCGAGGATGGCGCCGACGCGGGTGACGGCCCTGAGCAGACCGTCGGCCGCCTCGCCGCGGGTCAGGGCGGAGACGAGCTCCTCGATCGTCGCGCGCCAGACGCCCGGGTCGACCCGCTCGCTGATCCCGGCGTCGGGCAGCACCTCGGCGTAGCGCTCGGCGACCGCGACGTAGACGAGGACGCCCGTGCGCCCCCGCGTGCGGGTGAGCCCACGCGCCGCGAACTCCCGCCGGGCCGCCTCGTGGCCGCGCTCGCGCTTCAGCCAGCGGGGGGCGAGCTTGAGCCGCACCGACGGGTGCAGCGTGACGAGGGCGAGCGCCAGCGCGACGAGGGTCTGGATCAGGAAGATGCGCGACGCCGAGAGCGCGGTCAGCGCGATGAGCGGCCAGGGCGTGGCGAGCGCGCCGGCGAGGGCGGCCAAGAGGGGAAGCGTGCGATAGCGGCTTGCCTGGCCGGCCACGACGACCACGATCTCCCCGGTCGTCAGGGTCTCGGCGTCGCGGATGGCGAGCGCGATGCGGTCCTGTTCCTCCGCGCTCAACATCTCACCAATCCCCCGAAGCGCCGCCGCCGCCCGACGAGCCGCCTCCGCCGGAGAAGCCGCCCCCACCGGACCAACCGCCGCTGAAACCGCCCCCGGAGCCTCCGCCCCAGCCGCCGGGGATCGGGGTCGGCACCACGATCCAGCGCCCGCCGCGGGTGCGATGGGGCCGGCGCGGCCCGCCGCCGCGCATCAGCGCGTTGACGACGACGATCAGCAGGAGGAGACCCAAGACGAGGAGCAAGGGGTCGAGGGCCGTCGTGTCGTCGCGGCGCACCTCGGCGCGGCGCTGCCACTCCTCCGCATCGCCCGTCAGGATCGAGAGCACGGCATCGACCCCGGCGCTGATGCCGCCCGCAAAATCGTTCTGCTTGAACTTCGGGGCGATCGCCGTGGTGATGATCACCTTCGTCAGAGCGTCGGTGAGCGCTCCTTCCAGGCCGTAGCCGACCTCGATGCGTACCTTGCGCTCGGCGGGCGCGACAAGGAGGAGCGCGCCGTTGTTCTTCGCCTGCTGACCGAGCTTCCAGGCGCGAAAGAGCCGGTTGGCGTAATCCTCGACGGGCCGCCCGTCGAGCGAGCGCACGGTCGCGACCACGACCTGATCGGTCGTTTTGTCCTCGTGCGCCTTGAGCTTCGCCTCGAGACTTGCGCGCTCGGCCGGGCTCAGGAGGCTCGCCTCGTCGACCACCCGCCCGGTGAGGACCGGTAAGCGCGGCGCTTCTTGGGCGAAGGCCGGTGCCGCCGCCGCGAGCCAAGCCAGCGCGAGGAAGACGCGCCACATGCGCGAGCGGCGTTAGAACTTCACCGGCGGCGGCTGCTGGGCCTGCGGCGTCGCACCGAACGTCTCCATGGGTTTCGCTTCGGGGTAGAGCACCGCGGCGATCCAGCGGCCAGGGATGGTGCGCAGCTCCGTGTTGTAGGCGCGTACCGCTTCGATGTAGTCGCGCCGCGCCACGGCGATCCGGTTCTCCGTGCCCTCCAACTGCGACTGCAAGGCCAGGAAATTGGCGTTCGACTTCAGCTCCGGATAGCGCTCGACGGTGACGAGGAGGCGGCCGAGCGCACCGGAGAGCTGGTTCTGCGCGTTCTGAAACTCCTGGAATTTCTGGGGGTCCGTGACCGTGTTGGCGTCGACCCGGACCTGGCTCGCCCGGGAGCGCGCTTCCGTGACCTGGGTCAGCACCTCGCGCTCCTGCTGGGCGAAGCCCTTCACCGTCTCGACGAGGTTCGGGATGAGGTCGGCGCGGCGCTGATACTGGTTCTGCACCTCGCTCCAGCTCGACTTCGCCCGCTCCTCCAGGGTCGGCACCGTATTGACGGCCCCGCAGCCGGAGAGCCCGAGGGCGAGGGCGGCGGCGAGCAGTGCCCGGCGCCAGGGCGCGAAGGGAAGCGCGATTGCGGCCATCGGGACTCTCCTGAAGACGCGAGCCGCCGAAGCGGCCAAGCCGACAACCGGGAGGGCGGCCCGGCGTTCCCGGCCTGCCTTGCCGCACAGCCCCGGAGCGTCGAAGCGGTTGATCCCCGCGCCTCGCGGCCTAGTCTCGATCTCCCAAAGCCAAGGAGAAGCCCGATGGCGACCGCTCCCCGAATCCCGCGCCGAATCCGCCCCGGGCCTTTCCTCGCGGCGCTTCTGACGGCCTTCAGCCCGGTGGCAGGGTCGGCGCAGACCGGTCTCGCGCCGGAAGGCGCGACGGGCCGGACACAGCGCGCGCTCGGCCGCGGGACGAGTTTCATGGCGGCGGCCGCGAACCCCCTCGCGGCGGAGGCCGGCCGGGAGATGCTGCGCGCCGGCGGCAGCGCGGTGGACGCGGCGGTGGCCATTCAGCTCGTCCTCAACCTGGTCGAGCCGCAGAGCTCCGGCCTCGGCGGCGGCGCCTTCCTCGTCCACTGGGATCAGGCCGCCCGCCAGGTCGTGACCCTCGACGGACGCGAGACCGCGCCGGCGGCGGCGAAACCTGACCGCTTCCTGGAGAACGGCGCGCCGATGCCGTTTCCGAGAGCGGTGGTCGGCGGGCGCTCGGTTGGGGTGCCCGGCACGCCGCGGCTCTTGGGAGAAGCGCACAAGCGCTGGGGCAAGCTGCCCTGGGCAAAACTTTTCGAGCCGGCCATCCGTCTCGCTGACGAAGGGTTTCCCGTCTCGCCGCGGCTCTCGGGGTTGCTCGGCCAGGAGAGCGCGCTGAAGGGCGACCCTTTAGCCCGCGCTCTCTACTACGGCGAGGACGGCGCCCCGCGGCCCGTCGGCTATGTCCTGAAGAGCCCGGCCTTCGCGGCGACGCTGAGGACGCTGGCGGCTGGGGGCGCCGACGCCTTCTACAATGGGCCGATCGCCGACGGGATCGTCGCTGCGGTCACGGGACACCCGACGAACCCGGGCGACATCACCCTCGACGACCTCAAGGCCTATCGAGTCGTGGAGCGCGAGCCCGTCTGCGGCCGCTACCGCGTCTATACGCTCTGCGGCATGGGCCCGCCGAGCTCCGGCGGAATCGCGGTGCTCCAGGTTCTGAAGCTCTTGGAGGACCGCAACCTCGCCCGGCTCGGGCCCGGGCCGGAGGCCGCGCACCTTCTCGCCGAGGCCGGGCGCCTCGCCTTCGCCGACCGGGCGCTCTTCCTCGGCGACCCGGGCTTCGTGAGCGTGCCCGTGCGCGGCCTCACCGATCCGGATTACCTGCGCGAGCGCGGAAAGCTCGTCGGCGAGCGCTCGATGGGGCGGGCGCAGCCGGGCGATCCGCCGTTCCAGCGCGGCGACGCCTCGCGCTTCGCTCCCTCGGACGGCATCGAGAACGGAACGAGCCACATCTCGGTGATCGACGCCGCCGGCAACGCGCTGGCCATGACGACGACCATCGAGGACGGCTTTGGCGCGCGGGTGATGACTTCCGGCGGCTTCCTCCTCAACAACGAGCTCACCGATTTCAGCTTCGCCCCGACGGACGGGGGCCGGCCGGTGGCGAACCGCGTTGAGGGGGGCAAGCGCCCCCGCTCCTCCATGAGCCCCACCCTCGTCTTCGACGCCTTCGGACGGCTTTACGCCAGCGCCGGCTCGCCGGGCGGCAGCCAGATCATCCCCTACGTGGTCAAGACCCTCGTTGCCCTCCTCGACTGGAAGCTGGACCCGCAAGCCGCCGTCGACCTGCCGAATTTCGGCTCCCGCAACGGCCCGACGGAGCTCGAGCGCGGCACGGAGGCCGAGGGCTGGAAGGCAACGCTGGAGGCCAAGGGCCACGAGGTACGCCTCGTCGAGATGACGTCCGGCATCCAGGCCATCGTCGTGACGCCCGAGGGCCTGGCGGGCGGGGCGGACAGCCGGCGCGAGGGCGTGGCGGTGGGGGATTAGAGGGGCGTTGCGGGACGGAGGCAGGAAGGGTCCGGTCGGTCCGCTTCGGCCCTGCTGTCTGCGGTCATCGGCCACGAACCGACCTGGCTGCGCCCCGCGCTCGCGCTTGTTTCGGGGCGGGACCAGGTTCTAGTTCAACGAGAGAGTGCGCGAAATCCATTCGGATGCCTCGACCACGTCCGCGCCGGTCAGTTCATGGCCTGCCGGGAGCTCCCTGGATTCTACGCGGGCCCCACGGGCCCTAAGGACATCCGCCAGCTCTGTTCCGTGGTGAGCGTAGGGATCATCACGTCCGCTGACCACCAGCACGCTGGCTGCCGCGAGGTCCGCAGGCGGCGGGTCCTCCAGGACTTGCATGCCGCGCAGCAACGCCGCCCGGCGCACGAGACCGGGATAGAGTTGGATCACCGCCGCCAGGAAGTTGGCGCCATTGGAATAGCCGAGGAATACGAGCCGGTCCGGGTCGAGCCCGTAACCCGTCACGGCGCCCTCGACGAAGGCGGCGAAGGCTTCGGCTTCGCTGCGGATGTCCGCCTGGTCCAACGTCCTGGCATCGAGACGGCGGAACCAGCGGTTGCTGCCCTCTTCCGTCGCCCGGCCACGCATGCCGAGCAGCGTCGCTCGCGGGGCGATGCGGCGGGCGATCGGCATCAGATCGGCCTCGCTCCCGCCGCTGCCGTGCAGCAACACGAGGGTGATGCCGTCGGGCTCCTTCGGCCGGTTGAAGCGGTGAATGAAGGGGAGATGGCGAGCCGGGTATCGCTCTTCGCCCGGCAGGGCGAATTGCGGCAGCATCGCCCTCAGATCCTCGGCGCGGTCCGCCTCGTGCGGCGGAAGGAACAGGGTGCGGCCGAGCTCGGCGGGCGCCTCGTCGACGGTCATGCCAGGCCCATCGGTCGCGTATTCCATGAGGATGCCGGCCGGGTCGCGGACGTAGAGCGACAGGAAGTACTTCCGGTCGTGAACCTCCGTCGGTCCGTATTCCTTCAGCGAGAGGCGCATGGACCGGACGGCTTCGACGTCCCGCGCGCGGAAGGCCACGTGATCGGGAACGCCGGCTCCGGCCACGGACGGCACGAAGCCCGAGACCTCCCGGATGTCGACGACGTCGGTGTCGGAGACCATGCGCTGGGTCATGCCGGCGCGCTCGCTCTCGCCGTATCCGAAGCGCGCCAGGAAGCCTGCCGTCTCCGGCGCTTTGTCGGTCAGGAGCGTGACGCCGCGCAGCCGCGTGGGAGCCCGGTCCAGGGGGGCGGGCGTCGCCATCTCGACGCCGACCAGCTTCACGATCAGCCCATCCGGGTCCTTCAAGCGGAGGACCGGCTCCCCGAACTCGCGGGACGGCCCTTCGTGCGGGATGCCGGCGGTCAGCGCTCGGGTGAGCCAGTCGCCAAGGGACCCGGGCGGCACCGCCAGCCCCACCTCCGCGACCTGCCCGATCCCGGTGCGGCCCCGGCCGGCCGCCTCCCAGACCAGGAAGGTCAAGAGCGAGCCCGGGCTGCCCAGCCCGTCGCCATAGATGAGGTGCAGCTGCTCCGCGTCCGCGTAGCCCCCCGTCTGCTTCACGAGCCTGAGCCCGAGGAAGCCGGCGTAGAAATCGACGTTCGCCTGCACGTCGGCGGTGATGCCGGTGACGTGGTGGATGCCGCTCGTCATTCCCTTGCTGCCTCCTCGAGGGTTCGCGCGGCCTCGTGCAGTTCGCAATCCAATTCCCTAGCTGAACAGCCTTCCGCCGTTTGTCGAGCCTGCTTCAGCCAATGGCAGTCAACTGGTCCATCATCCTGCCCCGTGCTCAGCCGCGCCGGTCCGCCCTTTCATCCGGCGGCGCCAGAGCCATCAAGGGCAAATCACCACCGATCGTCAGCCGCCTCTCGACAGCCCGAAATCGATGTGCTGACCTGACCGAGACAACGAACAACAACACAGCACCGGGAGGCAGACGCCATGAGCCGAGCGGGGACCGCGGCCGTTCTGCCGTCCATCGACCACCAGAGCCTGGCTCTGCTCGAAACGCACTTCGTCACGGCGGAGATCTACAGGCGCGACGACGTCGCGGCTCGGCAGGCCAAGCTCGCCCGCATCGTCGCAAGCGAGGTGATACCCCGTTTGCTGCGGCTCCATACCGAGGTCGTCACGGACGCGCCGCCGGTCGAGGTGCTGATCGAGGTCTTGGCGCCGAGCAGTGCGGACATCAGCGCGCTGGCCGACATCGTGCTGGGCAGCAATCTCGAGGCTGCGGCAGCCTATGTGACCGTGCTGCGCGACCGCGGCCTGCCGATGGAAACCTTGTTCGTCGAACTGCTCGAACCAACGGCTCGCCGCTTAGGAGAAATGTGGGAGCAGGACGAATGCGACTTCATCGACGTCACCCTCGGGGTTGCCCGCCTGCAAAAGCTCCTGGCGATCTTCAACGGAACGCATGCCTTGCCGGCGCTCGACACGCGGCGTCGGGTGTTGATGGCCATGGCACCCGGTGATCAGCACCACTTCGGCGTCACGATGGTGGAGAGGTTCCTCCGGTCGGCCGGTTGGGAGGTGAAAACGGAATTGTCGGGGGCGGCCGACGAGACCATCGCCGCGACCCGTCGCGGCTGGTTCGCGGTCGTGGGGATCACCGCCGGATCGGCTCGACACTTGGACCGGCTCACGTCGATGATCGCCGAAATCCGCAGGCGGTCGCAGAACCGGACGATCGGCATCATGGTCGGTGGGCCCGTGTTCACCGCGAACCCGGCCTTGGCGCGAGAGGTGGGTGCGGACGCCACGGCCCCGAATGCGCCAGCGGCCGTGCTCGTTGCCCAGAAACTCTTCGACCTGTCCGCCGCAAACCTTCGGACCGCTCCGGACCAGGGTGTCAGGCTGCAACCATCCCGATGAACGAAGGGGAAGGTCGGCGCTCCGCGCGGACGGCCGGCGCAGGGTGGTTTGCCCCGTTCATGACCGCTCCGGACGAAGCAGCGCCATGCTTTGAACGTTCTCAAAGGGCGCAAACCAGAACGAACCCTTCTCCTTCTGGGCCGGACGTTTTCCGACGGCTCTTCGCGTCCTACCCCGTCAGAATGGGACGCAAGGCCTGAAGCTCGTCGCCGATGAACGCGAAGAAGGCTGACACCCTGGGCGTGCGCTTGACGTCGGGGTGAGCCAGGAGCCGCCAGCTGCGGGCGAGTTCCGGCACAGGCCCGAGCACGCGCACGAGGTCCTCCTCGGCATCGCCCAGCGCCGTCGGCATCGGCGCGATGCCGATGCCGGACTTCACGGCATAGACGAGCCCCAGCACGCTGTTGTTGCGCGCGACGACATGCGCCTGCGGCGCCACTTCCCGCAGCCAGGTCGAGGCGCGGTGGTTGGCCATGCTTTCGTCGAAGCCGACGATGGCGTGGTGCTTTAAGTCCTCAAGGGTCTCGGGCTTGCCGTGCTCTTCCACGTAGCGGCGGCTGGCGTAGACCGCCCAGAGCGAGTCGGCGACCTTGCGGCCCACCAGCACGCCGTCATCCGTGTCGCCCGAGCGCAGGGCGACGTCGGCTTCGCCTTTGGTGAGGTCGACGTAGCGGTCGCTGATGACGAACTCGACCTTGAGGTCGGGATAGCGGGCGTGGAAGCGCTCGAGCAGGCCCGACTTGCTGATGCGAAAGACGATGGGCTCGGGGCAGGTCAGCCGGATCGTGCCGGAGAGGTCGCGCTTGGCGGCCTCAGCGGCTTCCGCGAACCGGGCGATCGCGGCCCCCACTCCTTCGGCGTGGGGCAGCATGAGGTGTCCGAAGTCGGTCAGCTGATATCCGGTCGGGTGCCGCTTCACGAGGGGCTGACCCAGATGCCGCTCGAGTTCGACGAGCCGGCGCTGCACGGTGGACTGGCTGATCCCAAGCGCCCGGCCGGCCGCAAGCGTGCTGCTGTGCTGAGCGACGGCGAGGAAGAAGCGCAGGTCGTTCCAGTCGAACATCCTGAAGTTATGCAGTCCTGCGGCCCCGCTTCGCAACCTTGCGGCTCCCGAAGCGGCTGGGGGCGGGCGTAGGTTGTCCCTCGTGCCCTAAAATGTTGCCCCAGCCTCAGAAGGAGCGGCTCCGGGGTGGCGACCGTTCAGATCGCGAGGAGAGCCCCATGGATCTTGCCCAAGCCATCGACGGAACGGCCGTCAAGAATGCGACGCGCGACCAGTGGGACCGCTCGGCGCCAGGCTGGAACAGCCACGGTCCGCAGATCAGGGCGTGGCTCGCCCAAGCCACGGCGGCCATGATCGACATGGCCGGGATCAGGCCGGGCCACCGGGTGCTCGACGTCGCGGCAGGCGCCGGCGACCAGACCCTCGACATCGCGGCGCGCGTCGGCCCGCAAGGCTCGGTTCTCGCCACCGACATCTCGGCCGCTATCCTCGCCTTCGCGGCGAAGAACGCGAGGCAGGCCGGCTACGCGAATGTCGAGACGCTCGTCGCCGACGGCGAGGCGCTCGGGCTCGCGCCGAGCAGCTTCGATGCTGCCGTGAGCCGGCTGGGGCTCATGTTCTTCCCCGATCCCCTGCAGGGCCTGCGCGAGATCCATCGTGCCCTGAAGCCCGGCGGCCTGGTTTGCACGATGGTGTTCTCAAGCCCTCAGGCGAACCCGTGCGTGGCCGCGGTGATGCAGACCGCGCTCAAGCACGCGGGGCAGGCGCCGGCCGACCCGTTCCGTCCCGGCTCGCTGATGAGCTTAGGCAAGCCCGGCCTGATCGACGACCTGTTCCGCCAAGCCGGCTTCGCCGACGTGGCGACCACGAAGGTGAGCGCCCCATTCCGGCTCCCCTCCGCGAGAGACTATCTCGCCTTCATCCGCTCGTCGGCGAGCCCCGTGCTGCAGATTCTGGGCCGCCTCGACGAGGCCGCGCGGGAAGCCGCCTGGGTGGAGATGGAAGAAAAGCTCCAGGCCTTCAACACCTCCGACGGCGCCTGGGCCGGACCCAACGAACTCCTGCTCACGGCAGGCCGGAGATGAACCGAGCGGGATTACCGCCTGAGGGCCGCTGCAAGGAAGCGGCCTGATCGGCCTCGCTGACCGACGAGGGCATGACGGCGACGTGAGGGAAGATCGGAGCGCTGTCCGCGAAAGCTCTCGCGTGGCGGGCCGCGGTGAGCAGTGCCGCTCGCCCCGCGCCGCCTGGCCGGAACCCGACCGCCCCTTACGCCGGCAGGACGATGACCTTCGTCTTGACCGGCGTGCGGTCATAGAGGTGGATCATGTCCTGGCTGAGCAGGCCGACGCAGCCGCTCGTGATGCCGGAGCCGATCGATTCCGGGTCGCTCGAGGCGTAGATCGTGTAGAGCGTGTAGGCGCCGTTCTGGTAGAGGTGGAGCGTGCGGGCGCCGAGCGGGTTGTCGAGGCCGCCCGGCATGCCGCGGGCCCACACCGCCACTTCCGGCTGGCGCTTGATCATCTCCCGCGGCGGCGTCCAGGTCGCCCATTCGCTCTTGCGGCCGACATAGGCCTGGCCTTTCCACCGGAACCCGTCCCGGCCGACATTGGCGCCGTAGCGGGTGGCCGCGCCGTCGCCCTCGATGCGGTAGACGTAGTAGTTGCCGGGATCGACGATGATCGTGCCCGGCGCTTCCTTGGTGTCGTAGGCCACGGTCCGGCGGTAGTATTTCGGATCGACCTTGCTGATGTCGGCCGCCGGGATCGGAAACTTCTTGTCGGCCACCGGCCCGTACATGGCCTGCGCCTCGGCGAGATTCAGGCCGTCGGTGGTGCCGCAACCGGCAAGGCCCAGCGCGGTCACGGACGCGGCCGAGCCGGCCAGGAACGACCGGCGGGAGAGGAGCCCCATCCGGCGAGCGGCCTCGTCCATCCTGCCAGCCTCGTCCGTCCCGCCGTTGATCCGCATGATCGTGCCCCCTTATCCCGCCTCGGGCCGGAGCGTGCTCCGGCCTGCACCAGCTCGGTGTCCTGACGCGCTGCCATAGCCGGCCCGCGGCGCCGCTGGCAAGCCGCGGCCGAACCGGCCGCCTCGGCACTCTAGCGCCGGCCGGTTAACGAGGTGCGTTTCTGAGCCTTTCCTTGACTTTGCCCAACTTCGCCCGTATCGCCCCGCGCTGATATCCGCCGAGCGAGCCCCTGTGCCGCCGACCAGGATACCGGGCTCGCCCGCTCCTGGAGGTTCCCGTCCGACAGCGCGTCGCGCCCTCGGGCGCGTTCGGCATTGGAGACGAGCATGACGCAGGGCTTGCGCCTTGAGGACGCTGTGAACGAAACCTGTCCGTGGTCGGGGAAGCCGATCGCGGCGGATTCGCTCACGCTCTATCGCGGCGAGGTGGTTGGCTTCTGCAACCCGGGCTGCCGCGACAAGTTCGAGGCGGCGCTGCGCCATTTCGACCAGACCATCGCGGACCAGGACGTGCCGTTGATCGTCAAAGGCCTGGAGTAGAGATCACCCCCATGTTCGAAGGCCTCTCCGAACGCCTCTCCGGCATCCTCGACGGGCTGACGCGCCGCGGCGCGCTCTCCGAGGACGACGTCAACGCGGCCCTGCGCGAGGTCCGCCGCGCCCTGCTCGAGGCCGACGTGGCGCTCGAGGTGGTGCGCTCCTTCACCGACAAGGTGCGCGCCCGCGCCGTGGGCGCCGAGGTGGTGAAGTCCGTCACCCCCGGCCAGCAGGTCGTCAAGATCGTCAACGACCAGCTCGTGGAGATGCTGGGCACGGACGCCGACCCGATCGATCTTAACGCGACGGCGCCTGTGCCGATCCTGATGGTCGGCCTGCAGGGGTCGGGCAAGACCACGACCACGGCGAAGATCGCCAAGCGCCTCACCGAGCGCTCGCGCCGGCGCGTGCTGATGGCCTCTCTCGACACCCGTCGCCCGGCAGCGATGGAGCAGCTCGCGGTGCTGGGCAAGCAGGTCAGGGTCGAGACCCTGCCGATCGTCGCCGGCCAGAGCGCCGTGCAGATCGCCCGGCGCGCCATCGAGGCGGCGCGGCTCAACGGCTACGATGTCGTCATGCTCGACACCGCCGGCCGCGTCACGGTGGACGAGGGCCTGATGGCCGAGGTCGCGGAGGTCAAGGCCGCGACGAACCCGCACGAGGTGCTCCTCGTCGCCGACGCGCTGACCGGCCAGGACGCGGTCAACACGGCGCGCGCCTTCGACAGCCGCGTCGGCGTCACCGGCATCGTGCTGACCCGCATGGACGGCGACGCCCGCGGTGGCGGCGCCCTCTCGATGCGCGCCGTGACGGGCAAGCCGATCAAGCTCATCGGCACGGGCGAGAAGGTCGACGCGCTCGAGGACTTTCACCCCCAGCGCGTCGCCAACCGCATCCTCGGCATGGGCGACATCGTCTCCCTCGTCGAGAAAGCAGCGGAGTCGATCGACGCCGAGAAGGCGATGCGCATCGCCGACAAGATGCGCAAGGGCAAGTTCGACCTCGACGACCTGCGCGACCAGCTCTCCCAGATGGAGAAGATCGGCGGCATGGGCGGCGTGCTCGGCATGCTGCCGGGCGCGGCCAAGATGAAGGCCCAGATGGCGCAATCGGGCCTGGGCGACGGCATGATCAAGCGTCAGCGCGCCATCATCGACTCGATGACCAAGGCCGAGCGCCGCAACCCGGATCTCCTGAAAGCCTCGCGCAAGAAGCGGGTCGCGTCGGGCGCCGGCACCAAGGTCGAAGAGGTCAACAAGCTCCTCAAAATGCACCGCCAGATGGCCGATGTCATGAAGATGATGGGCGGTGGCGGCGGCAAGCGGGGCGGCCTCGCCGGGGCGCTGGGCAACATGTTCGGGATCGGCGGCGGCGGCATGCCCCAGCCGACGCCTGAGATGCTGGAGCAACTCCAGAAGCAGATGGGCGGGCAGCTGCCGCCCGGCATGCCGGGCTCCGCCTCCGGCGGCGGACTTCCGCCCCTGCCCCCGGGTTTGGGCGGCAAAGGACCCGGCCTGCCCGGTCTTCCGGGCCTCGGCGGCAAAGGCCCGGGCTTCCCGGGCCTGCCCGGCTTCCCGTTCGGGGGAGGCAAGAAGAAGTGATCCGCCTCTCTCTGTCATTCCGGGGCTTGCCGTCAGGCGAGAACCCGGAACCCAAGAATGCGCGTCGACCGGCCGAACGGCGTTCCGGAATCCCAGGCTGCCATGGGTTCCGGGTTCCGCTGCGCGGCCCCGGAGTGACGGCACGACTCTCCAACTGACGTAACTGAAAGGACAACTGAAATGCCCCTGAAGATCCGCCTCACCCGCGGCGGCGCCAAGAAGCGCCCCTATTACCGCATCGTCATCGCCGATTCCCGCTCGCCCCGCGACGGCCGCTTCATCGAGCAGGTCGGCACCTACGATCCCATGAAGCCGAAGGATGATCCGGCGCGCGTCAACCTGGAGCAGGAGAAGATCCAGGCCTGGCTGACCAAGGGCGCCCAGCCGACCGACCGCGTGCTGCGCTTCCTCGACGCAGCGGGCCTCGCCAAGCGTCCGGCGCGCAACAACCCGCAGAAGGGCGAGCCCGGCACGAAGGCCAAGGAGCGCGCCGCCGCCCGGGCCGCCGCCTCGGGCGAGGGCGCCGGCGACGCCGCGTAAGGCACGATGCGCAAGCGCGCATCGTTCCCTCTCCCCTCTGCGGGAGAGGGTGGCCCCGCGAAGCGGGGTCGGGAGAGGGACCGTGGCGACACCCCCGCCAGCCCGCCCCCTCTCCCTGCCGCCTTGCCGGCGGCTGTTCCTCCCCCGCAAAGGGGGGAGGGTTGGGTCCTCATGGGCGAGGTCGGTCGGGCGCACGGCCTGCGCGGCGAGGTGCGGGTGAAATCCTACGCCGCCGAACCGCTCGCCTTGGGCCGCTACGGCGCGCTCACCCTCGCGGACGGACGAACTCTCACCTTGATCGACCTGCGTCCCGCCCCGGGCGCGGCGCCCGACATCCTGCTCGCCCGGATCGCGGGCTTCGCAAGCCGCGAGGCGGTCGAGCCCTTGAACCGCCAGGGCCTGTTCCTGCCCCGCGACCGTCTGCCTCTGCCCGAGGAGGACGAGTTCCTCCTCGCCGACCTCGTTGGGCTTGCCGCCGAGGCGCCGGACGGAACCCTCCTCGGCACCGTCGTCGCCGTGCCGAACTACGGCGGCGGCGACCTGTTGGAGATCAAGCCGCTCCGCGGCGCGAGTGATCTCGTGCCCTTCACCAAGGCTTTCGTGCCGACCGTCGACCTCGCCGGCCGGCGCGTCGTGGTCGATGCGCCCGACCTGTTCGCGCCGCCGCCGAACGAGGGAGAGCGCGACGATGCTTGAGCCCGCCCCGTTCCGGGCGACGGTGCTCACCCTGTACCCGGCCATGTTCCCGGGCCCGCTCGGGCAGTCGCTCTCCGGCGAAGCCTTGGCTCGCGGCGCCTGGAGCCTGGACGCGCGCGACATCCGCGACCACGGCCGGGGCCGGCATCGCGCCGTCGACGATACGCCGGCGGGCGGAGGGCCGGGCATGGTGCTCCGCTGCGACGTGCTGGCCGAGGCCATCGACGCGGCGATCACACCAGATGATCCGCGCCCAAGGCTCCTTATGAGTCCGCGCGGAAAGCCCCTCGACCAGGCCCGGGTGCGGGCCTTGAGCGAGGGCCCGGGCGTTCTTGTCGTCTGCGGCCGCTTCGAGGGCGTCGACGAGCGGGTCATCGCCGGACGCGGTCTCGAGGAGGTCTCGATCGGCGACTACGTCCTTTCCGGCGGCGAGATCGCCGCTTTCGTGCTCCTCGACGCGGTCGTGCGCCTCCTGCCCGGCACCATGGGCGCCGCGGCCTCGGGCTCCGACGAAAGTTTCGAGAACGGCCTCCTCGAATACCCGCACTACACCCGCCCGCGGGACTGGGAAGGGCGAACGATCCCCGACGTGCTCACCGGCGGCAACCACGCCGCCATCGCCCGCTGGCGACGGGACGAGGCCGAGCGGATCACGCGGGAGCGGCGGCCGGACCTGTGGGGACAGAGAGGGATATAGGGAAGGCACGCTCGCTTGATCCTTGGTCACCGATGAGATCGCCCTTCAGGCCCAGCACTCACCCCACTCGACCCCGCTACGCGGGGCCACCCTCCCCGTGGCCGGGGAGGGATCGCGAGCGACACCGCCCCTCATCCCTCCCCGGCCACGGGGAGGGTGGACGGCGACAGCCGGCCGGGTGGGGTGGATGCTGGGCGGAGGCAGGTGTGGCTGCGGCAAGCACCCCCTCACCCCCGCTCCACTTCGTTTCGCTTGCTCGCACGGAACTTGTCGTTCCGCGCGAGCCCTCTCCCCTGCCGGGAGAGGAGGGACGCTCGCCGCCGTGTCAGATGGGCTAAAACAACTTCGATGCTCGGGCGCACAACTCCTCTCCCTTCTGGGGAGAGGGCTTCGCCTGCGCACCGGCAGGCGAAGCAAGCGAACCAGAGGTGAGCGAGGGTGAGGGGAAGCCGGGCGTAAGCCAACACGCCTCAACACACCCCATTGTCGTTCGCAGGCTCGACCCGCGAACCTCGGCGTGAAGGCTCGTGACCACGGACCGGGATGGCCGGGTCGAGCCCGGCCATGAGAGCCGCGAGGCGGCCACGCCCTGTCGACAACCGGTTCGACATCCTGTATAGGCCGCCGCAATTCACAACAGGATCGCCGAAATCCTTCAGCGCACGGGCTTGTGCCCGCGCCGAACGGCAGGAGTTTTCGTCATGAACATCATCGAGATGCTCGAGAAAGAGCAGGTCGCCAAGCTCACGGCCGGCCGCACCATCCCGGACTTCCAGCCGGGCGACACCCTCATCGTCAACGTGAAGGTCAAGGAAGGCGAGCGTTCGCGCGTCCAGGCCTACGAGGGCGTCTGCATCGCCCGCTCGGGCTCGGGGCTCAACGAGAGCTTCACGGTGCGCAAGATCTCCTACGGCGAGGGCGTGGAGCGCGTGTTCCCGGTCTACGGGCCGCTGATCGACTCCATCAAGGTGGTCCGCCGCGGCAAGGTCCGCCGCGCCAAGCTCTATTACCTGCGCGACCGTCGCGGCAAGTCGGCCCGCATCGCCGAGCGCGTCGAGCGCGCGGCGCCGCAGAAGGCGCCCGCCGCGGCCGAGTGAGCCGCGCAGCTCTCCAGTTTCGTCGAAGGCCGGCTTCGCGCCGGCCTTTTTCATGCGCGCTCGCTCAGGCCAGCCCGCGCAACCGCTCGACGAGGCGATCGACGTCCTCGGCCCGGTGATAGAGCCCGAAGCCGAGGCGCAGGCGGTCGCCGCGCACATCCGTGACGATCTTCGCTTCATGCAAGCGGCGCTGCCAGGCGGCCGCTTCCGTGTGGCGGAAGGCGAGAAAGTTGCCCCGCGCCGGCTCGCTCAAGGGCACGACCAGATTCTCGGGCGCGAAGGGGCCGAGGGGGCGTTCCGCCATCGCGGCCATGAAACGCTCCTGCAGCGCCACTGCGTGGGCGTGGATGAGGGCGGCGCCGAGCCCTTCTTCAGCGAGCCAGGCGAGTGCCGCCCGCAGGCGGTAGAGGCCCGAAGGGTCGAAGGTCGCGCCCATGAAGCGCCAGCCGTCCGCCGCGTAAGGCACGCCGGCCTGCTGCCCCGACAGCGTCCCAAAGCTCGCGTACCAGCCCGTGTTGCGCGGCCGTGGTGCCACCTCTGGCGGGCAATGCAGGAAGCAGGCGCCCTCGCCGGCCATGGCGTATTTGTAGCCGCCCGCGAGATAGAAGGCCTTGTCGGCCACCGCCGACAGGTCCGTCGGGCGGGCCAGGAAGCCGTGGTAGCCGTCGATGACGACGAGGCGGCCCGGGGCCCAGACGGCCGCGACCAGCGCGTTGAGATCGGCCACGGCGTAGCCGGAGCCGAAGAGCACCTGGCTCGCGAAGACGAGGTCGGCGCCGTCCCGGCAGGCCTCCTCGAGCCGCTCGACGAGGGTCCCGAAAGGCTCGGCCGGCACCAGTCTCAGTTCGATCAGCCCGTCCTCGGCGAGGCGCTCGCTCTGGCGGCGGAAGGAGTGGAACTCGCCGTCCGTCGCCACGACCCGCGGCGGACGGTCAGCCGGGCAGGCCGAGAGCAGGCGGTTGACGAGTTCATGGGTGTTCGGCGCCGGCACGAGGCTCGACGGGTCGGGCAGCCCGAGATGCCCGGCGATGCCCCGCGCGCAATCCCGCCAGACCCGTCCCAAAACCTCGTCCCACTTGTCGTCGATGAGCCGCGCCGCGTCGTCCCAGGCTTGAATTTGCGCGTCCCGGGTGACGTCGGGCCAGAGGTGGTGGCTGTGGGCGGCGAAGTGCAGCCGCTCCGGATCGGTGCCCGAGAAGCGGGCGAAGGCGGCGCTGAGGTCGAGCGGTACGGCGCGATGAACCTGGAGCATGCGACCTCCGTTGGACGCCGGAATATTTGAAGCTTAAAATATCCGCTTCGGTCCTCTCGGCAACAGGAACGGGCCCATGACCCACGACAGCGCGCCCGAAAGCCGCGTCGGCGACGATCTCCACCTCGATCTCGCCCGGCAGATGACCTACGCCGATTATCTGGGCCTGGACAGCCTGCTCGCCGCGAAGCGCCCGCTCTCGGACAAGCACGACGAGCACCTCTTCATCACGATCCATCAGGTCCAGGAGCTCTGGCTGTCGCTCGCCATCCACGAGCTCGAAGTGGCCATGGCGGCGATCCGCGCCGATACGCTCCCGCCCGCCTTCAAGGCGCTCGCCCGCTTCACCCGCATCCAGGAGCAGCTGATCCAGGCTTGGGACGTGCTCTCGACCATGACGCCGTCGGACTACCTCGCCTTCCGCGGCGATCTCGGCCAGTCCTCGGGCTTCCAGTCGCACCAGTACCGGCTCCTGGAGTTTCGCCTCGGTGCCAAGGACCCGCGCATGATCCTGCCGCACCGGCATAAGCCGGAGGTTCATGCCCGCCTCAGCGAAGCGCTGGCGGCGCCCAGCGTCTACGACGAGGCGCTCCGGCTCCTCGCCCGCCGCGGCTACCCCGTGCCGCCGGCGCTGATCGAGCGGGACTTTTCTCAGCCGCACCGCTTCGACGAGGCGGTGCGCGATATCTGGCTCTCGATCTACCGCGAGCCCGACACCCACTTCGACCTCTACGAGCTGGCGGAAGAACTCGTCGATGTGGAGGACTGGTTCCAGCAATGGCGCTTCCGCCACATGAAGACGGTGGAGCGCATCATCGGCCACAAGCGCGGCACCGGCGGCTCGAACGGCGTCGGGTTCCTGAAAACGGCACTCGACCGCTCATTCTTCCCCGAATTGTGGGAACTCAGGACGCGGCTGTGATGTGCACCGACTGATAAGGGCTTCCTAATCAACCACCTCATCCTGAGGTGCCGCGCTCGCGCGGCCTCGAAGGAGGGCTCCAGTGACGTTTACGGTCCTGGAGCCCTCCTTCGAGGCTCAGGCTGACGCCTTCGCACCTCAGGATGAGGTGAGAGGTGGGACAACAGACCCTTGATCGCGCCGCGCTCAGGCCTTGGCCGGCGCCAGCGCCGTCGTCCCCGCGGGCTCGACCTGACCGCGTCGCTGCAGGGTCAGCGCCACGAACCAGCAGAGCGCGGCCCAGGCCGCACCGCCGCACCAGCCGGCCAGCACGTCGGTCGGCCAATGGACGCCGAGATACACCCGGCTCGCGCCAACGAGGAGCGTGATCAGGATGGCGAGGACGATGAAGAAGGCCTTGACCCGCCGGTGCGGATGCGTGCGGGCGAGAAGCGCTCCGAGCGTGAGATACGTTACCGCCGAGAGCATCGAATGCCCGCTCGGGAAGCTCGCGGTGTAGACCCGCGTCGCATGGGCGACGAGGTCGGGCCGGGGCCGCTCGAAGCCCACTTTAAGGCCAGCCGAGAGCAGCATGCCCCCGCCTACCGCCGCGATGAGGAGGAGCGCGGCGTGACGCCGCCGCATGAGGATCAGGTAGGCCAGCGTGCTCAAGGCCACGAGCCCCAGGACGACGTGTCCGCCGAGCGCGGTCACGTCCCGCGCCGCCTCCTCGAACCAGCGGGGACCGATCGGGTCGGCGGGGTCGGCGGGGTTGCGCAAGCCGAGCAGGATCGCGGTGTCGAAGCTCTTCGTGTCGCCCTCGCGCACCTCGCCGGCGATGGCCACGAAGAGCCAGACGAAGAAGCTCCCGCCGGCGAGCGACAGGAGCGGCGCCACTTCGTTGAGGCGAAGGCGCACGGCGAGGCGGGCGGCGTGGTCGAAGAGCGGGGTCATGCGGCGCGTCGGCTAAGGAAACTTACGTCCAGTAAAGGATTCGCGCGGCTGGCAGTTCCTCCGCCACCATGCGCTCCAGGCCCGCGCGCATCTCCTTCATGCGGTCGGCAGGGAACACGTACTTCACCGAACCGAACTTGGTCAGTTTGCGGCTGCGCTTCGCCTCGTCCATGTCGAGCGACGTGCCCGGATACCAGCCCGTGAGCACGTCCTTCGAGCCCGGCGTGAAGCGATGGGTGATGAGCTCGACCGTGAGGTCGGGGTCGGGAACGCCATCGAGCGCCTGCGCCGCTTGGGCGAAGAGCGTGCGATAGGCTTCCAGCCAGCCCTCGACGGGCATGATCGGCGCGACGGTGAGCCCGATGCGGTAGCCGGCGAGCGCCATCATTCGCATGGCTGAGAAGCGCGCCGCCACCGGCGCCGTGCCGCCCTCGAAGCGCGCAGCGGGCGCGGCGTTCACCGAGACGCGGATGCGGGTGCGCCGGCCGTGCGGCAGCACGAGGAGCGGCTCCACCGCGTCGAACTTCGTCGTGAAGCGCAGCTGCACCGCGGCATCCCAGGCGCCGAAATGGCGGATCGTCTCGGCGAGCGAGCCGGTGAGGTGCTCGATGCCGAGCGGGTCGGTGTAGCAGGAGGCCTCGAAGGTGGTGCCCTCGTCCGCGCGTTCGGCCTGCCGCGAGGTGATGGTGCCGCGTCCGACGTGACTCTCCAGCAACCCGAGGATCTCGGGCAGGTTGGCGTAGGCGCGGGTGATCGGCGGGCCGGCGAGCGAGCCCGCGAGGTAGCAGTATTGGCAATGGGCCGGGCAGCCCTCGGCGAGGTCGAAGCGCCAGTCGGCGGAGGGCGGGATCGGCTGGAAGCGCAGCTTCGAGGGCGGTGCGACGACGATCGCGAGGGTGTTCTTGGCCTCGACATAGGCGCGGCGCGGGTCCTCCGCCTCCGGCCGCGGCAGCCGATTCGAGGACAGCTCCACCACGTCGCAGCCAAAGCTCGCGGCCCGCTCGGCGATCGCGCGGCCATGGGCCCAGTCCCGGGCCGCGGCGGTGATCAGCACCTTGCGCGGTTTCCAGAGCTTCGGCGGCGTTGGCGCGGGCGCCGTCGGTCGATCGAGGGCGAGGGCATGGGTCTGCATCGCGGGTCTCCGCGGGCCAGAACCGTCGGGCGGCGGGTTCGGGTCCGCGCCTGGGGCGATCGGCCTCAAGGCTGGCCGTGACATGTCTGCCCTGCAGGCCAAGGCTTTGAACGAAACCCGACCGTGCTAGTTTTCCTCCTTTCCCGAGGGAGACTGCCTGCTCATGGACCAGCCGCTGCGAGACGGGCCGCGCGCGGCTGCGCCCCTCAAGACGCCGGCCGAGGCTGCGCCGCCCGCCGGGGCCGTGCCCCCCGCCGGGGCCGTGCCCCTCACCCATGCCGAGATCCGATCCATCATCATCGGCATCATCGTGGCGATGCTGCTGGCGGCCCTCGACCAGACCATCGTCGCGACGGCCTTGCCGACCATCGGGCGCGAGCTCGGCGATCTCGAGCACATGAGCTGGGTGGTGACGGCCTATCTCTTGGCCGCCACCGCCGTGACGCCGCTCTACGGCAAGTTCAGCGACATCCACGGCCGGCGCGTCACGCTGCTGATCGGCATCGTCACCTTCATCATCGGCTCGATCGCCTGCGCGCTGGCGCCCTCGATGCTTGTCTTGATCCTCGCCCGGGCGCTCCAGGGTTTGGGTGGCGGCGGGCTGATCTCGCTGGCGCAGACCATCATCGCCGACGTCGTCGCGCCGAAGGAGCGGGCGCGCTACCAAGTTTATATCGCGGGCGTCTTCGTGGCCTCGAGCCTCGCCGGCCCGGTGCTCGGCGGCTTCTTCGCCGAGCGGCTGCACTGGTCGGTGATCTTCTGGATCAACCTGCCGCTCGGCCTTCTCGCGCTCTGGATGACGAACGGCGCTTTGAAGCGCCTGCCCCGGCACGAGCGGCCCCACCGCCTCGACGTGCTCGGCGCCGTGCTGATGTGCGCAGCGACGGTGAGCCTGCTCCTGGCGCTGAGCTGGGGCGGCCTGCGCTACCCGTGGTTCTCTGGCCCGATCCTGGCGCTTGTCGCCGCCTCCGCCGTTCTCTGGGCCATCTTCGCCCGCCACCTGCGCCGAAGCCCGGAGCCGCTCATCCCCGTCGATATCCTCGACAACCCGGTGGTGCGCTCGGGCACACTCGCCGCCTGCTTCGGGATGGGCACCTTCATCGGTCTCACGATCTACCTGCCGGTCTATTTCGAGGCGGTGCGCGGCCTCTCCGCCGCTGATTCCGGCCTCGCGCTGATCCCCCTCATGGTGGGCACGGTGACGGGCGCGACCTTGTCGGGGCGGGCCATGGCCCATGTCACACATTACAAGCGCCTGCCGGTGGTGGGCCTGACCGTCGCGGCGCTGGCGACCGCGGCCCTCGTCGTCCTGTCCGAGCGGCTGCCGCTCGCCTGGGTGCTCGTCCTAAACGCCGTAACGAGCATCGGGCTCGGGACCCTGCTCCCCATCTCGACGGTGGCAATCCAGAACGCGGTGGAGCCTCATCAGCTCGGCACCGCGACGGGGGTGGCGAACTTCTTCCGCCAGCTCGGCGGCGCCTTTATCGTCGCAGTGTTCGGCGCCATCGTGCTCGGGGGCCTGGGCGCCGCGGGACGCGGCCTGACGTTCGAGACCCTGTCCCAGGCGGCCACAACCGGCGTGAACCTCGGCGGCGTCTTCCGCTGGGTGTTCGCCGCAGCGCTGCTCGGGTTCGCCCTCGCCCTCTTCTTCCTGATCCGGATGGAGGAGCGGCCCCTGCGCAGCGCCGTCGGTCCGACGACCGCCGCCGAGTGAGGGGTTTCAGCCTTACTCCGCCGCCTTGCGGGGATCCTCGCGCACGACCTCGGGCGGCGGCTCGCCCGCGGGTAAGAGGCCGGGGGTGATCGCGATGCCGAGATGATGGGCCAGCCCGGCCATCGCGCCGGCATGGCCCTCGCGCAGGCGGAGCAGGGTCTCGTAGCCCGCCCGCTCGTCCGCGGCGAGCTGGTAGCTCGCGGCGGCTAAGCGCCGGCGCGCCACCCGGAACTCCTCGCGCAGGAAGGATGGGTCGGGCGAGTCCTTGCGCTTGACGGCGAACTGGCGCGCCAGGTCGTGCGCCGTGCGGCAGCCGATGGGCAGGAAGAGGCGCGCCGCCGATTGCGCCGGCTTCGCCTCCCGGTCGTCCACCGCGGCGAGCAGCAGCACGGCGGCGTCGAGCACGGCGCTAAGACTCGCGAGCCACTCGTCGTCTTCGTCCGTCGAGCGGAACTCCGCCAGGATCGGGTAGGCACGATGGCTGTGGAGCACGTCCGCCGCCCAGTCCTGCCAGGCCTTGAAGAGCTGCGCCAACTCGCTCGGAGAGGCGAGGCGGGCGTAGCTCTCGAGGATCGCAAGGCCCGACGGCGGGCGTCCCGCCGCGGCGGCCAAGCCCAGCACCAGCACCTCGCGCCGGTGCAGGGCGCTCTGCACCGAGAGCAGGAAGCTCGCGACGATGGTGACCGTGGCAAGCCCTGCGAGCCCCGCCAGCACCGTCACGATCCGCGCCGATCCGGCCGCCGTGACCCCGCTCAAGCCGAGAGTGAGGAAGGACGAGGCCGCCTGGTAGAACGCGTCGCCGTAGCCCGTGAGGGCGGGATCGAAGCGGTGGCGCGCGGCGCTCATCAGCAGGCCGAAGCCGAGGATGAGCAGCGCGATCCAGGTCAGGAGGGAGATCACGAGCAGCAGCGGCGCCAGAGCACCGCGGAACGCTTGCCGACGCCGCTGATCGGCGATCCGGTCCGCGACGAAGGCCCAGGGCGGGCCGAAAGTGGCGCCGAGCAGCGGCCCGAGGCGGAACGTGCGCGCCGTCGCCCGGGGCAGCAGGATCGAGCGGAACACGTCCGAGAGCGCGAAGAGCACGAGGCCGAGGCCGGCCGCGATGTCGAAGGCAGTGCGGATGGGACGAAGCCTCCACGGGGCTCAGAGGAAACCCCCGCTGCGCCAACGCGCCCGCTCGGGAACGGTTCTGTCCGATGCGAGGCGGTGCAGGGCGCAGGCGCCCGTCTTGACGCTGTCCCGTGAGCGAAAGTTCCTGCCGATTCCAGCTTGGCCTTTGATCGCGAGTATCACGCCGGCGCCGTATCAGCGTAATAATTGATCAAAACGCGTGATGGGCAGGATCATAAGCTTTGCCTTTCCAGCGATCCCGCCCGTGCCTTAAGCTTCGAGTCTCACCGGAGCAGCGCCATGATGGAGGTTCGTCCCGTCACTCTCGCCACGAGCCGGGTACGACTTCGTCCGCTCGCCACGGACGATGCTCCGGCGCTCGCGGAGGCTGTTCGCGACGGCGAGCTCTGGACCTTGCCGACAACCTTCGTTCCGCGACCGGCCGACATGCAGGCCGCCATCGCCCGTCTCCTGGAGCAGCAGCGCGCGGGCGCCGTGATGCCCTTCGTCCTCGAGGTGCTCGACGACGAGAACGGCGCCCAGGTCGTCGGCGCGACCAGCTACATGACGATCGTGCCGGAACACCGACGCCTCGCGATCGGCGGCACCTGGATCGCCCGGTCCTGGCAGCGCAGCTTCGTGAACAGCCACGCCAAAGCTCTGCTCCTGGCGCAGGCCTTCGACGTTTTGAGCTGCAACACCGTCCAGTTCACGGCGGACGTGCTCGACTTTGCCGCGCAGGACGCCATCGAGCGCCTCGGCGCCCGTCAGGACGGGGTTTTGCGGGGTCACATGGTGATGCGCGATGGTCGAGTGCGGGACACGGCCGTCTACAGCCTACTCAAGGCGGAATGGCCGATGGCGCGATCGCGCCTCGCGCGCTCGCTAGGCCCCGACCTCGAGCTCTTGCCGCAAGCGTCTCTGCCGCGGCCGGCTTGTCTGCCGGCCCTGGCCTGACCGCTCGGAGGAGCTACTCCGCGGCGTGCCGGCTCTGGGAGCCCGCCTTGGCGCGGCGGGGGTCGTAGCGCGGGGCGAGTTCGAGAGCCGGGGGCGGCTCGCCGGTCCGCTCGCCCGAGAGGCGCGCCTGGATGTGCCGCAGGGCCGCGAGCAGCCCGGAATCGGTGTAGGGCTTCTCGATGAGCCCGTAAGCGCCCGCGAAATCCGTCGGCACGCGCCGGGCGTTGCCGGTCATGAACACGACGAGGATTCCGAGTTCAAGCGCGAGGCGGCGCGCGACGTCGACGCCGGTCGGTCCGTCGAGCAGATGCACGTCGACGAGGGCGAAGTCGGGCTTGAGTTCGCGCGCGAGCTTGATTGCATCGCCGGATTTGAGGGCATGCCCGACCGGCTCGAAACCGGCTTCGTCGAGCAAGGCCTCAATCTCGATGGCGAGTAGGACTTCGTCCTCGACCACAAGCGCGGTCGGCATCGTTGTTCTTGTCATGGACGCGTCACGGAACTCCCCACAGGCAGGGTAACGCGCACGAGAGAGCCGGGGTTCCCCGGATGCCATTCGACTTCCGCCTCGAGCTGCCGAGCGAGGAGATCGATGATCGCGCCGCCGCTCGACTGTCGGGCCTCCTCGCGCTCACGCTCGGAGAAGCCGTCATCCTCCACCTCGAAGATGAAATGCCCGTTGAGCCGGCGCATCGTGAGCTTGAGACGGCCGGGGTGGCCGTCTACGAAGGCGTGGTGGAGCGCGTCGATGATGAGCTCGTTGAGGATCAGTGCGATGGGGGCCGCCTTGTCGGCGGGCACGATCACCGGCTCGACGTCGAAGCCGAGGGCGATGTCCTCGCGCCCCGTCTTGGCGATCAGGTCTCGGGCGAGATTCTGGGCGAATTCCGCGGCGTCGAACGTGCCGATCTCGTCACGGTTGTAGAGCTTGCGGTGGACGGTGCCCAAGGCCTGCAGCCGCTCGCGCAGGCGGCCCAGGGTGCGCTGCTCGCCCGCGCCCGAGCCCGCGCCGGCTTCCTGCCCCTTTCGCATCTCGAGGCCGACCAGGGCCGCCATGAGCTGAAGGTTGTTCTTCACCCGGTGGTCGAGTTCGTGCACGAGGGCGGTCTTAGCCGTGAGCGTGCGGGTGAGCTCCTCGGTGCGGATGCCGACCTCCTGCTCCAGGAAGTCCCGGGCCCGGGTCAGGAAGCCATTCGCCTCGCGCAGGCGGCGCTCCGTTTCCTTCTTCTCGCTGACGTCGATCTGCGAGCCGAAGAAGTAGCGCACCGCACCCTTCTCGTCGTGGACCGGGCTGACGTAGAGCGCGTTCCAGAACGGGGTGCCGTCCTTGCGGTAGTTGAGGATCTCGACGGTGACATCGTGGCCCCGGGCGATGTTCTCGCGCATGGCCGTCACGGCGGCAGGATCCGAGCCCGGCCCTTGCAGGAAGCGACAGTTGCGGCCGATCAGTTCCTCGTGCGCGTAGCCCGTGAGCCGGCAGAAGGCTCGGTTGGCGAAGATGATCGGGTTGTCCGGCTGCGTCGGGTCGGTGATGATCATCGCCATGCGCGTGCCGCGCACGGCCGCCGCGAACGGATCGCGCAGGCCGTACTCCGCCGTGAGCCGGGCCTCGGAGGCCCGCGCGTCACTGAGGTCAGCGGCGGTCGGTTGATGATCGTCGTCCATGGTCCTCGATGGTTTGAAGAAGTCGCAACCCTCGGCGGGAACGCGCATTTAGGGGATACGGTTCGCCTTGAGAAGCTTGACCCGTCTCACGAAGCCCTGAGAGCGGCCGAGAGGGCCTGCCGCCAGGGATTGGCGGGGTCGGCGAGGAGCCGAAGCGCCATCGCGCAGGAGATGGTGACGAGGAGCGGACGGATCAGCCGCGCGCCGAGCCGGATCGCGAGGTGCGACCCGAGCTGGGCGCCCAGGAAGGCGCCGCCTGCCATGACGAGCCCGACCGGCCACGCGACGAGGCCCGAGGCGGCGAAGAGCCCAAGGCTCCCGAGATTGCTCGCCGCGTTGGCAAGCTTGGTGTGGGCCGTGGCTCTGACTGCGCCGTAGCCGAGAAGGGTGACGAAGCCCACCATGTAGAAGGAACCGGCACCCGGCCCGAACACCCCGTCGTAGAAGCCGACGAGAGGCGGGACGGTGCAGGCGAAGGCGCCCACCGAGAGCCGGGCGCGGGCGTCCGCGTCGCTCAGGCGCCGCGAGAAGGCGAAGAACAGAGCGATGCCGACGAGGAGAACGGGGATCGCCGCTTCGAGCAGGGGCCGGCTCATGAGCTTGACCGAGAGCGCACCGGCCAGCGACCCGGCCGCCGCGATCAGGGCAAGGGGCGCGGCCGAGCGCCAATCGATCAGGCCTTTTCGCGCGAAGGCGGCCGTGGCCGAGAGCGCGCCGACCGAGCCCTGGACCTTGTTCGTGGCGATCGCCGCCACGGGATCGAAGCCCGCCATCAGGAGCGCCGGCACGGTGAGGAGACCGCCGCCTCCGGCGATGGCGTCAAAACAACCGGCGACGACGGCGACCGCGAACAAAGCCGCCACGATCTCAGGCTCGAGCCCGCTCACGTTGTCTCTCCGCTTCGCCCCCGTTCTTCGGGCGAGACGCCCTTAACGGACGGCCCCGTCCTTGTCCCGGGCTCCCGGCGCGGGCCTGCCCCGCGCGGAGCCGGACGACCCGGGGTCGCCACTTTGAGACGCCGAGCAAGTCGTCGGGTACCGCGAAGGTTGCTGGCACTACAGTCAAGGTGTTGCACTGCCGGGGATGGGCATCCGCGGCAATTCGCACGTGGTCACGATGAACGATAACTCCGACCATGTTGCCCGTCGGGTACAGGACTGGCTCGCCAAGCAGGGATGGACCCAGTAAAAGGCCGAATGAGCGATCCCGTTTACCAGGCCGAAACCACGGCCGGAGCCTCATGGGGGACGCTTGGATCGGGGGAGTGACCAGCATGAGCGAGACAAGGCGAGAGGCGTCCGACGTGATCAGCTTCCCCCGCCCGGTGGTCGACGCGCCGCCCGACGGGGACGCGGCCTCGATCATCGCCGTCCTGCAGGACCAGCTCGCCGAGGCGCGAGCGGGCAATCTGCGCTCGGTCGCGGTGGTCACGGTCTCCGCCGACGGCTCGGCGATCGGCACGCACTGGTCCTGTGCGCCCGGCGATACGGCAAGCCTGATCGGTAAGCTCACCGTACTCACCCACGACCTCATGTCGTCGCGGCGCTAACGACCTTTCCAGAACGCGAAACGCCGGCACCCGAAGGCGCCGGCGCTCGAAACGCTTCAATGTCGCGGGGCGTTCAGCCCTGCATCATCGCCTGCATGCGCGAGAGCTGCGACAGGTGCAGCCGGATCAGCGGCAGGGCGTTGCGGGCGATCCGGCGCAGGGCCGGATCCTCGCCCGACTGGGCGTAGGCGCCGTGGATCGTGTAGGCCTCCTGGTGACCCAGGATCGAGGCGTTCACGAAGGCCGCATCGAACTGCGGGCTCGGGGGCAGGCCCTGGAGCTGGGCGATGGTGGCCGCCTTCTGGGCGTCCGTCGTCACCACGGCCTGGGTCGGGATGCCGCCGGCCGCCGTCGCGACCGTACCCGTGGTGGCGCCGATGCCGGCCCCGACGAGGGCGCCGACCGGCCCGCCGACGAGAGCACCCACGCCCGCGCCGACCAGCGCGCCGCCGGCCGGATTACCGAGAGCGCCAGGGGCGGCAGCCGTCGGGATGTCGGCGTTGGCGTTCAGGCGATCGGAGAGGGTCACCTGCTCGAGCACCTCAGCGCGTGCGAAGCGGCGCACCCGCGGATCCTGCGTCTTGTCGAAGGCGATCCGGGCCGTCTCCTCGAGGAACATGCCGCCGCGCATGGCCATGACGAGGTACTGCGGCGTCGCCATCCCACCCTGCGCCATCATCTGAGCGGTGGCGGGCGTCTGGGTCACGGCGAGGGCGGCGGTGCCTCCCATGAGGCCGATGAGGAAATTGCGGCGATCCATCGTGTGGTCTCCCTTTGACAGCTGGCTATGAACTTGAACAGCGGCCCGCCCAGCAACCCACGCTGCCGGACCTCGCCCTAGTCAATGGAGTGATACGGCGTCGGTTCCACGCTTAAGTTGCAAACTCTTCATTCCATCAAGCTTGGCTATACGCTCCCAGGCGCATTCTGGTCTTCGGGCGGCACCGGTTATGCTTGCGCCAGGGCCTTCTCGCGGATGGCCGAGAGCGTCGTCGTCGGCGTGATCGTCTCCGGGTCGATGAGGCAGTGCAGGATGGCGGGCCGGCCGCTCGCGAGCGCCCGGTCGAGGGCCGGCGCGAACTCATCCGTGCGCTCGACGCGCTCGCCATGGCCGCCGAAAGCCCGGGCATAGGCCGCGAAGTCCGGGTTCGTGAGGGTCGTCGCGGACACCCGCCCGGGATAGTCCCGCTCCTGGTGCATGCGGATCGTCCCGTACATGCCGTTATCGAGGAGCACGACGAGGATCGGCAGATCGTACTGGACCGCCGTGGCGAACTCCTGCCCGTTCATTAGGAAGTCGCCGTCGCCGGCAAAACACACCACGGTGCGCGCTGGGGCGATGCGCTTGGCCGCCACGGCCGCCGGCAGGCCGTAGCCCATGGAGCCGGAGGTCGGGGCGAGCTGGCTCGCGAAGGCGCGAAACGGCCAGAAGCGGTGCACCCAGGTGGCGAAGTTGCCCGCGCCGTTGCAGAAGATCGCGTCCACGGGGAGCGTCGCGCGCAGATGGGCCATCACCTCGCCCATCTGGAGGGCGCCGGGATGGCGGATCGCCGCAGGGTCGCTCCAGGCCTGGTAGGACCCGTGGGCGTCCCGGGTCGCCTCGGCCCAGGGCAGGCTTGCTGGGGGCTGCACGCCCTCCAGCGCCGCCGTGAAGGCGGTCGGCGCGGCATTCACCGCGAGGCGGGGGCGGTAGATCCGCCCGAGCTCTTCCGGGTCGGGATGGACGTGGACGAGCGTCCGGCCGGGTTCCGGGATGCCGATCAGCGTGTAGCTCTGCGACGGGATCTCCGAGAGGCGCCCGCCGACGAGGAGCAGGAGGTCGGCGCTGCGGATGCGCTCGAGGAGCTTCGGGTTCACGCCAAGGCCGAGGTCGCCCGCGTAGGACGGGTGATCGGCCGGAAACAGCATCTGACGGCGGAAGGAGCAGGCAACGGGAAGCTGGAAGCGCTCGGCAAAGCGCTGGAAGCGTCGCACCGCGGCCTCCGACCAGCGGCTGCCGCCGAGGATCGCGAAGGGCGCCTTGGCCGCCCAGAGCAGCTTCTGCAGCTCCGCCATCTGGGTGAGACCGGGATAGGTCTCGACCGGCTCGGCGGGGGCCGCGTCGGCGACGGCGGCCTCCTCCGTGAGCATATCCTCGGGTAGAGCCATCACCACGGGGCCCGGCCGCCCGCTCGTCGCGACGTGGAAGGCCCGCGAGACGAGCTCCGGAATGCGGGCCGCGTCGTCGATCTCGGTCGCCCACTTCGCCAGCGGCCCGAAGGCGGCGCGGTAGTCGAGTTCCTGAAAAGCCTCGCGCTCGCGCATGCCGCGCTCGATCTGGCCGACGAACAGGATGAGCGGCGTGGAGTCCTGGCGCGCGATGTGGATGCCGGGCGACGCGTTGGTGGCGCCGGGGCCCCGGGTCACCATGCAGATGCCCGGCCGACCCGTGAGTTTGCCGTAGGCCTCCGCCATCATGGCGGCGCCGCCCTCCTGCCGGCAGACGGTGACCTCGATCTTCGCGTCGTGGAGCGCGTCGAGAACCGCGAGGTAGCTCTCGCCCGGCACGCAGAACACGTGGTCGACCCCTTGCGCCACGAGCTGGTCGACGAGGAGGCGGCCGCCGGTGCGGGAGGCGACGGTGGAGGGCGTCATGGGCGAGGGGCTCGGCGGTCAGGCTCGGGGATCGGCGGTCTGTAGCACCCTCCCGCCGGGCGGGCGATAGCCGCCTCGCCTTGACAGCGCGGGCCGCTCGGGGTGGATCAAGAAAATGCTTCAACGCTCGCCGACCGGCGACCATCCTTCTCGTCATGCTGGCCCTCCGCTGACGGCACCGTCACTGCGGCCCGGCCGAGCGCTGCTCATCGCTGCGGCCTGCACTGCCGCGGCGACGTTGGTCCATGCCGGGCTCGAGGCTGTCGCGCCCGGCACCGTGCCCTTCGCGAGCTACTTTCCCGCCGTGCTCGCGGCCACGCTGATGTGCGGTTGGCCGGCCGGTCTCGTGACCCTCGTCGCGGGTACGCTGCTGTCGTGGTACGTTTTCGTGCCGCCCCGCTACTCCTTCGCGATCGAGACTCTGGGGCAGGGCGTCAGCCTCGCGCTCTTCGTCGTGACCGCGGGCACCGTCCTCGTCCTGGCGGAACGGCTGCGGCTGCGCAGCGAACGTCTGCGGACGGAAGCCCGAAACCGCGAGGCCGCTGAAGCCAGGCTGGCCTTGAGCGCCGCCGAGCTCGAGACGGTGCTCGCCACGGTGCCAGCCGCGGTGTGGTTCACCTACGGCGAGCGGGTCGAGATGGTCCGGCGCAACCGCCGCGCGGCCGAGCTGATGCGCGTGCCGGACGACTCGACCGTCTCGCTTGGATCGGGCAACCGGATCGTCGGGCTCGAGATCCGCCGCGACGGCGTGCGCCTCAGGCCCGAGGAGATGCCGCTCCAGCGGGCGCTCCGGGGTGAGGCTTCGACCGACGAGGAGCTGCAGCTCGCCTTCGCGGACGGGTCCGTCCGCACCCTGCTCTCGAACGCCCAGGCCCTGCGCCGGCCCGACGGCGGGATCGTCGGCGCCGTGTCGGTCAGCCTCGACATTACCGAGCGCAAGGCTGTCGAGGTAGCCCATCGCGTGGCCGAGGCGGCGCTGCGCGAGAGCGAGGCAAGGTTCCGCGCCATCACGGATTCGATCGACCAGATGATCTGGTCGACCCGCCCCGACGGCTACCACGACTTCTACAATCAGCGCTGGTACGAATATACCGGCGTTCCGCCCGGCTCGACCGACGGCGCCGGCTGGAACGACATGTTTCATCCCGACGACCAGGATCGGGCCTGGGGCGTGTGGCGCCAGAGCCTCGCGACGGGCGAGCCTTACAAAATCGAGTACCGCCTGAAGCACGCCTCGGGGCAGTACCGCTGGGTGCTGGGCCGGGCGCAGCCCGTGCGCGACGAAACCGGCCGCATCACGCGCTGGTTCGGCACCTGCACCGACATCCAGGACATCGTCGAGGCGCGCGAGGTGCTCGCCCGCTCCCGCGAGGAGCTGGAGCGCCTCGTCGACGAGCGCACCGCGGCGCTGGCCGAGGCCAACCGCCGGCTCCTCGCCGAGATCGAGGAGCGCGAGCGCGCCGAGGACCGCCTGCGCCAAGCTCAGAAGATGGAGGCCGTGGGCCAGCTCACCGGCGGCATCGCCCACGACTTCAACAACCTGCTCGCCGTCATCACCGGTTCGCTCCAGCTCCTGCGGCGGCGGCTCGACAAGGGCGAGACCGGCGCGGTGGACCGCTACGTCGACGCCGCGATGGACGGGGCGGAGCGTGCGGCGACCCTGACCCACCGCCTTCTCGCCTTCTCGCGCCAGCAGCCTCTCGCGCCGGAATCCCTCGACGCCAACCGGCTCGTGACCGGCATGTCGGAGTTGTTGCGCCGGACGCTGGGCGAGGACATCCGGCTTGAGACGGTGCTCGCGGGCGGCTTGTGGACGACTCATGCCGACACCAACCAGCTCGAGAACGCGGTGCTCAACCTTGCGGTCAACGCCCGCGACGCGATGCGCGAGGCCGAGGGCATGGATCGGCGTCTCACCATCGAGACCGCCAACGTCCACCTCGACGAGGCTTACGCGGCGCAGAACCCGGGCGCCCATCCGGGGCAATACGTGATGATCGCGGTGAGCGACACGGGCGCGGGCATGCCGCCCGACGTGATCGCCAAGGCCTTCGACCCGTTCTTCACCACCAAGCCGACGGGGCAGGGAACGGGCCTGGGCTTAAGCCAGGTCTACGGCTTCGTCCGGCAGTCGGGCGGGCACATCAAGATCTACTCGGAGCCTGGGCAAGGCACGAGCGTGAAGGTCTACCTGCCCCGCTTCCACGGCCCCGCGGAGGCGGCCGATCCTGCGCCGGAACGCCTGCCCCTGCCCACGAGCCGCGACGGAGAAACGATCCTCATCGTCGAGGACGAGGCGAGCGTGCGCCGCATGAGCGCGGAATCCTTGCGCGAGCTCGGCTACCGGACGCTCGAAGCCGACGGGGCCATGGCGGCCTTGCGCCTCCTCGACGCGGACTCCTCTATCCGGGTGCTGTTCACCGACATCGTCATGCCCGAGGTGAACGGACGCCGTCTCGCGGACGAGGCCTTGCGCCGCCGTCCGGACCTGAAGGTGCTGTTCACGACGGGCTACACCCGCAACGCCATCGTCCATAACGGGGTCTTGGACCCTGGCGTCGACCTGCTCCCGAAGCCCTTTACCCTCGAGCAGCTCGCCGCCAAGATGCGAGGGATCCTGGACCGCGGCTGACGTGGCAACACGCCCGGGGACCGCGAAATCGCGGCAATTTGCAACATAAGTTAAACGAGGTCCGAAAGACTCTTCCCTCACGGTGCCCGCCTGTTGCCGTGAGCATTGCCCTTGTACCGCATTCTCGCCTGCATCTCCGACGACCACGCGCCGGGACTCCTGGCCCTTGCCGGGCTGATCTGCCTGGGCGCGAACCTCGTCGCCGTGACCCTGCTGCAGCGCTCCCTCGCCGTCCCGGCGCGGCGCCTGTTCTGGCTCCTGGCGGCCGGCTTCACCGCCGGCGTCGGCATCTGGAGCACGCATTTCGTCGCCATGCTGGCCTACGATCCGGGCACCCTCGTGAGCTACGAGGTCGGCTGGACGTCCGGGTCGCTTGCCATCGCGGTTCTCCTGGCGATCCCAGCGGCCGCGATCGCCCGCACGGGCCGGTCCGGGCTCCGGTCGGCGCTGGCCGGCCTCGTCTTCGGCCTCGCCATCGCCGGAACGCACAATCTCGGCATGCTCGGGGTCGTCATCCCCGGCACCTTCGTCTGGGACGTCCCGGCGGTCATCCTCTCCGACGTGCTCGGCGCTGCGTTCTCGGCCCTGGCCTTCGAGGCGCTACGCCGAGACCTGTTCGGGGCCGGGCGCGCTGCCGCAGCCGCGCTGTTCTTCATCGCGATCTTCGTCCTTCACTTCATCGGCATCGGTACGGCGGTCGCCGTTCCGGATCCGACGGTGGTCGCGCCCCCCTGGACGATGCCGCGGGAGGGCTTGGCCGCCGCCATCGCGGCGATGATGCTCGCCGTCCTCACGCTCGGAGCCTGCGCGGCCTGGCTCGACGCCCGCATGAGCGCGGCCGCGGCGGAGATCGCCCGCATGCGCGAGCTCGCCGACGCCGCGCTCGAGGGGATCGCCATCCTGCGCGGGCCGACCATCACCGAGGCCAACCGCAGCCTGGCCGCTCTGGTCGGACGCGCGCCGCAGGACTTGGTAGGCCAGCCCTTCGCCGGCCTCCTCGCTCCCGGCGAAGATCCGCCCGGAGAGGGGAGGAGTGCGCCCTCCGTCGCCCGGGCGCGCCTGCTGCGCGCCGACGGCACGGCGCTTCCCGTCGAGATGCACCTCCAGCCCATGGCCTTCGCCGATGGTCCGCGCCAGGTCGTCGCGGTGCGCGACCTACGCGAGCGCGCCGCCGCAGAGGCGCATATCCGCTTCCTCGCCCACCACGACCCGCTCACCGGCCTTCTCAACCGCGCCTCCCTGCACGAGCGCCTGGAGCGGGCCGTCGTGGCCGCAAAGGAGGGCGGGCGTCCTTTCGCCCTGCTCTGCCTCGACCTCGACCGGTTCAAGGACGTCAACGACACTTTCGGTCACCCCGTCGGCGACGAGCTCCTGCGCATCGTCGCAGGCCGGCTGCGCAGCCTCCTGCGCAGCGAGGACGGGGTCTACCGCCAGGGCGGCGACGAGTTCGTCGTGGTCCAGACCGGGGTCGCGGACCTCGCCGGCGTCGAGGCATTGGGGCGGCGCATCGTCGAGGCCCTGAGCGCGCCTTACGCCGCCGCCGGCCGGCACCTGACGATCGGGGCGAGCGTCGGCGTAAGCCTCTATCCCCGCGACGGCACCGACCCGGTGCAACTCCTCAAGAACGCCGACATCGCGCTGTACAAGGCCAAGGGCGAGGGGCGGGGCCGCGTCGCCCTCTTCGACCCGTCCCTCGACGCCGCGCTTCGCGAGCGCCGCCGGCTCGAAGAGGAGCTGCGCCATGCGCTTGCGCGGGGCGAGTTCACCCTCGTCTACCAGCCCCAGGTCGCGATCGAATCCGGCCGGGTCGCCGGCTACGAGGCCCTGCTGCGCTGGCGCAGCCCCGTGCTCGGCGACAGGCCGCCCTCGTGCTTCATCCCCGTCGCCGAGGAGACGGGGCTGGTGCTGCCGCTGGGTGCCTGGGCGCTGCGCCAGGCCTGCCGCGAAGCGGCCTCCTGGACCGCTGGCTGCACGGTGGCCGTGAACCTGTCGCCCGTGCAGTTGCAGGACGCGGACCTGCCGGTCCTCGTCCAGGAGGTGCTCGCCGAGACGGGGCTCGAGCCCTCGCGCCTCGAACTCGAGATCACCGAGACCGCCCTGATCCGCGACCGCGATCGGGCGCTGACGGGGCTCGAGCGCCTCAAGACGCTGGGCGTGCGTCTCGCCCTCGACGATTTCGGCACGGGCTACTCGTCCCTGAGCTACCTCCAGACCTTTCCCTTCGATACGCTCAAGATCGACCGCTGCTTCGTGGCGCGGGTCGCCGAGGACGCCTCCTCGGCGACGATCGTGGAATCGGTCATCCGCCTCGGCCAGGGGCTCGGACTCCGGGTGGTCGCCGAGGGCGTCGAGCACGAAAACCAGCTCGCGGCCTTGCGCGCCCACGGCTGTGACGCCGTGCAGGGCTACCTCCTCGGCGCTCCGGGCGTCGTCGCAGCCGATCGGGCCGTGCCGCGCCGCAGCGCCGCTTGACGCCGCTCCCGAGGCCGGTGGCTGACGGCGGGAGCCGTTTGGCGTAGTCTCGTCGCCTTCGAACCGCCGCGGCCCGACCATGACCTTCCTGCCCGACGCCTCGACCCTCGCGCTCTACTCGCTCGCCTGCTTCACGCTGTTCGTCACGCCGGGGCCGGACATGAGCCTGTTCCTGGCGAAGACCGTGGCGGGCGGGCGGCGCGCCGGCATGGCCTCCATGATGGGCGCCCAGCTTGGCGCTTGCCTGCACACGCTGCTCGCGGCGCTCGGCGTCTCGGCGCTCCTTGCCGCCTCGGCGACGGCCTTCTTCGTGCTCAAGGTCGTGGGCGCTCTTTACCTGCTCTGGCTTGCCCTCGACGCCCTGCGCCACGGCTCGGCGCTCAGCGTGAACGGCACCGCCACGGACGAGGTCCCGTTCTGGCGCACCTTCCTCCTCGGCCTCGGGGTCAACCTGACGAACCCCAAGGTGGTCTTGTTCTTCGTGACCTTCCTGCCCCAGTTCGTGCAGGCCGACGATCCGAACGCCGCGGGCAAGCTCGTCTTCCTCGGACTCTACTTCGTGGTCTTCACCCTGCCGCTCTGCGCGCTGCTCATCTTGGGGGCGGAGCGGGTCCTCAAGGCCCTACAGCAGCGGCCGCGGGTCCTGCGCGCCATCGATTACGCTTTCGCCGGGTGGTTCTCGGCCTTCGCCGTCAAGATCCTGGCGGCCTCGGCGCGGTAGGATCGGAGGCGCGCCGCCCGGCGCTGTGCCCAGCCACCAGCCAATAGATGAAGCCGGACCCCGCGCCGACGAGGAAGAGCATCGCCGTGATGCGGCCCTCCGCGGCCAGCGCCGCCCCGCTCGATCCACCGATGCGCGTCCGCGCCAGCCAGGGCACGAGAGCCGTGAACAGGCCCGTCGCGCCGCCGTACCAGGCGAGCGCCCTGAGGCCCACGATCTCTCCCGTCGCGGCGGCGAAGGCGGGCGGCAGGACGAGGAGGCCGGCGAGCAGGCTGCCCAGCAGCCCCGAAAGCCGGAGCGCCTGCGGGTCGGCGTTCTCGAGACCCTCCGCCAAGGCCTGGAGAAGGTTGAAGAGCCCCGCCGAGGCGATCGTCGTCGCGAGCCCCCGCGCGGTGGGCTCGAAAAGCGCCCCAAGGGTCAGCAGCACGGCGCCGGTCGGGATGGCGAGGGAAAGGCCGAGGACGAACAGGAAGAGGCGGCCGATGAGGCGCATCACGCCTCGGCGTCGCCCAGCGCATACATGCCTTCCGCCCCGATCCCGCTCTCCAGCATGAGGCGGGCCCGGGCGCGCAGCTTCTCCGTCTCGCTCTTGAGCTGGCCGCAGGCGGCGAGGATGTCGCGCCCGCGGGGCGTGCGCACCGGCGAGGCGTAGCCGGCGCGGAAGACGATCTCCGAGAAGCGCTCGATCCGCTCCCAGCTCGAGCAGCGGTACTTTGTGCCGGGCCAGGGATTGAAGGGGATGAGGTTGATCTTCGCCGGGACACCCTTGAGCAGCCGAACGAGCTCGCGCGCATCGGCGTCGGAATCGTTCACGCCGTCGAGCATGACGTACTCGAAGGTGATCCGTCGCGCGTTCGAGACGCCGGGATAGGTCCGGCAGGCCTCGAGCAACTCCTTGATCGGGTACTTGCGGTTGAGGGGCACCAGCTCGTTGCGCAGATCGTCGCGCACGGCGTGGAGCGAGATGGCGAGCATCGAGTTCGCCTCTTCGCCGAGCCGCGCCATCTGCGGCACGACGCCCGAGGTCGACACGGTGATGCGCCGACGCGAGAGACCGAGGCCCTCGTTGTCGCTCATCACACCGATAGCGTCGACGACGTTGTCGAGGTTGTAGAGGGGCTCGCCCATGCCCATGAAGACGACGTTGGAGATGAAGCGTCCGCCGTCCGTCGGCACGAAGGCGCCCTCCGGCGGCTGAGCGTCCGGCCAATCGCCGAGCCGGTCGCGGGCCGTGATGAGCTGGGCCGCGATCTCCGCCGAGAACAGGTTGCGCACGAGCTTCTGCGTACCCGTGTGGCAAAAGGAGCAATTGAGGGTGCAGCCGACCTGGCTCGAGACGCACAGCGTGCCGCGGTCGGTCTCGGGGATGTAGACGCACTCGATCTCGGCGCCCTGGTCGTGCAGGCCGGTCGAGGGCATGCGCAAGAGCCACTTGCGCGTGCCGTCCTGCGACACCTGCTCGGAGACGACCTGCGGCCGCTCGAGAGTGTAGGCCTCAGCGAGCGCGCCGCGCAGGCCCTTGGCCAGCGTCGTCATGCGCTCGAAGTCGGTGGCGCCGCGCAGGGCGATCCAATGCCAGAGCTGGCCGACGCGCATGCGCCGCTCGCGCTCCGGCACGCCGATATCGGCCAGTCGCTCGCCGAGCTGCGCGCGCGTCAGCCCGACGAGGGACGGCTTCACAGCTATGGGAGCCGGCCGGGCGGGGGCGGGAGTGAGCGATGGTGCGATATCGAGCGCCGCCGTCATGGCAGGTCACGGGCCTTCGGTGAACGGGAGATGCCCCTCCATATAGGCGCTTTGCGTCGAAATGGTGAGTCCGTGGTGCGTCTTGACGTGGTGGGCAGTGCGCCTGACGGCGCGAGAGGCTGTGCTGGATCCCCTTCCCCTCCGGCGGACAAGCCGCCTCCGGCCGGGGATGACAGTGGAAACAGCTTAAGGCGTCCCGACTGTCATCCCCGGCCGGAGCCCGACAGGGCGGAGGGGAAGGGGATCCAGCACGGCTCTTGTCACAAAGTGACGCCGTTTTGAGTCAATTCACGAGCACTCCTTGCGCGCCCGCTCGAGCGCCGGGCCGAAGCCGTTCAGGGAATAGCGGTCGGTGGACTGGTTGCCGCGGATCGAGGCCGCTTTCACGACGAGGCTCTGGCCGCGGCTCATCGTGGCGATCACCTGCGGCTCCTCGGCCGGGTTCTTGACCCAGGCGTTCCGGTCCTTGGTGATGAGAGCGTAGGTCGTGGTGCCCACGACCGCCTCCGCGGCGCCGCCGTCCTTGGTGGGGAAGCCCATCACCACGGCCACCTCGTTGCGCACGTTCTCCGCCGGGCGGAAGGAGACGAAGAGGTAGCCGGCGTCGCGCTGCAGCGTCTTGGGCTGGCGGTCCTTGGGCTGGGTCAGGGCGTAGCAGAGCTTGGCGCGCCCGTTCCCGCTCGAATAGGCCGTCCAGTCGCCGAAGGTGCCGAGCGTCGCGGCTTGCGCACCGCCGGGGCCGGCCGCGGCCGCCTTCTTCGGGTCCGCCTTGGCGTCCGGCTTCGCCCCCGGCTTGTCCGCCTGGCCTTTGCCCGCCTGACTCTTCGCCGTGTCGGGCTTCTTGGGATCGGTCTTCGCGGTTGGTTTGGCGTCGGCGGGTTTTTTCGCCTCAGGCTTGCTCCTGTCCGCCGCGGGGACGGGCTTCGCGGGCGCAGGCTTGGGCTCGGTTCGCGCCGGCGTCGTGCTGCGGCGCGGCTGCTGTCCTTCCGTCTGCGCGAGCGCCGCGCCGCCCAAGGTCAGGAAGCCGGCGAGAGCCAGGCCGGAGGCCGTGACGGAGCGGGGGCAGGGATGCGCGAATCGGATCATGGCCAGGGCAAGACAGCGGGGAAAAGGCGAGGAGGCGCGCGGAAGAGTAAAGGCAAGCTTAACGTCTCGATCATGGCAAAGCCGCGACGCTCGGGCCAGTCCCCGCATCGTCGCGGTCACCCGGCCTCCCGCGCGAACCCGGGCCGCGGAGCGACGCCGGCCAGCAGCAGGGCACCGAGCGCGAAGAAGGCGACCAGGACGGCGAGCCCCGCCTCCTGCCGTCCCGTCGCGCTGGTGGCGAGCGCCACCGCGAGGGGCGCGAGAAAGGACGTCACCTTGCCTGAGAGCGCAAGGAGGCCGAAGTAGCGGCCCGCCTCGCTCGGGGGCACGAGACGCCCGAGGAAACTCCGGCTCGCGGCCTGGATCGGCCCGGCCACCGCGCCGATGACAAGCCCGAGCGCGAGGTAGGCCTGCTCCGGAGCCGTCGAGAAAGGTCCGCTGCCGGCCGTCTTCGGCGCCGTCGCGACGACGAAGAGCACGTGCTCCCGGCCGAGGGAAAGGATGCCGAGGCACACGGCGACGAGAGCGGCAAGGCCCCCGAGGATCACCGCCCGCGCGCCGACCCGGTCGTCGAGGACACCGCCGGCGAGGGCGCCCAGCGTGCCCGTCACCGTGAGCCCGATGCCGAAGAGGCCGAGCTCCAACGGCCCCCAGCCGAAGACGCCGGCGCCGTAAATGCCGCCGAAGGCGAAGAGCGCGACGAGGCCGTCCTGGTAGACCATGTTCGCGACGAGGAAGCGCAGGAGCGCGGGTTGGCTCTGCGCCTCCCCGACCGTGCCCTTCAGGCGGGCCAGGCCCTCCTGGACCGCCGCGCCGAGCTTCAGCCCCGAGCGCGGCGCGTCCGGCGTCAGGACAAAGAGGGGCAGGAGAAAGACGAGGAGCCACAGCGCCGAGAGCGGCCCCGTGGCCCGGTCGCCGGTCCGGGACCCGGGCGCTCCGCCGATCAGCGGCTCGAACCCGAGATAGGTGCGGCCCGTCTCCGGGCTCGCGACCAGCAGGCCGAGAACGAGGATCAGGGAGACGAGGCCGCCGGCATAGCCCGCCGCCCAGCCGGCGCCGGAGAGGCGCCCTAAGCGCTCCGGCGGGACGAGGTGGGACATCATGGCGTTGTTGAACACCGCCGCGATCTCGGCTGCGATCGTGGCGACCGCGAAGGCGATCAGCGCCAGCAGTATCGCTCCGGGCGTGCCAGGCGCGGCGAACCAGAGCGCGGCGCAGGCCAGCGCCAGCACGGTGCTGCTTCCCGCGATCCAGGGCTTCTTCGCCCCGCCCGCATCGGCGACGCTGCCGAGCATCGGCGAGAGGACGCCGAGCGCGAGGCCCGCGGCGGCCGTGGCATAGCCCCAGAGCGCCTGGCCCTGGGCCGGGTTCGCGGCCAGCGCGCTCGCGAAATAGGGTGCGAAAACGAAGGTTGAGACGAGGGTGAAGAAAGGCTGGCTCGCCCAGTCGAACAACACCCAGCCCGCGAGCGCGGGCCGGGAGGCTGTTCGAGGACGCGGCGGGCTCAAGCGCGGGCGAGGTCCGCGAGGAGGCTCGCCGCCACCGTGAGCTTCGACACCGTGAGGCCGGAGGCGGTGAGCCCCTCCACCGCCGCGCGGATGCGGGTGACGTCGGCACCGCGCTTCGCACTCCAGGCCTCGACGCCCGCGACGCCGACGCCGCCGGTGGCTGCCACCTCCGCCGTGAGACGGCGGTGCGCGGCGGCGATGCCGTCGATGGCGCGGTCGAGGGCCAGGCGGTCGTAGTAGTCGGCGAGCGGCACGTCCCGCGCTGTGCCGACGATGCGGCCGAGGTGGAAGAAGCCCTCCAGCGCGAAATGCGTCGCCGCCACCTCCGCGACGGGCCGGCCGGCCCGTTCGGCGACGAGCACGATGTCGGGGGCGGCCGCGAGGTCGGGGAGCGCGGCGATGCGGCGGGCGAGAGCCTCGGGGACGCCGCCGGCGATACCCTCGCCGGCCCGGCGTTCCCAGGCGGCCTTGGCCTCCGCGCCGAGCGTGCCGGCGAGCGACGCCTCGATCGCGGCGATGCCGGTGCGGTAGCGCCCGATGATCCCCTCCAGCGCCCCGTCCGCGAAAGGCACGTTGCGGATGAACCAGACGATCCGGTTCATGAGGAGATCCTGGACCTCGCTGTACAGGCCGAGCTGGAGCCGCCCCGGCACCTTGCCGTCGAGCGCGTCGATGGCGCCGTTGAGCTCGACCAGGCCGTAGGCGTCCCGCGTCGCCGCATAGGCCGCGGCGATGGAGGGGGCGTCGGCCCCGGTCTGGTCGACGAGGCGGATGACGATGGTCGGTCCGCCGCGGTTGACGATGGCGTTGGCGAGTTGGGTCGCGATGATCTCGCGGCGCAGGCGGTGAGAGGCGATCGCCTCGGGGAAGCGCTCCAGGACCTCCGCCGGGAAGTAGCGGGCGAGCTCGCGGCCGAGATAGGGATCGTCCGGCACCCGGCTCGCGAGCAACTCGTCGTGGAGCGCGAGCTTGGCATAGGCCAGAAGTACGGCGAGCTCGGGCCGGGTCAGCGCCTCGCCGCGACGGGTGCGCTCGGCGAGCGCCGCGTCGTCGGGCAGGTACTCCACCGTGCGATCGAGCCGGCCTTGCCCCTCCAGCGACTGCATGAGGCGCTGTGCGAAGCCGTTCTCGCCGACGCCGCGGCGCTCGGTGAGGGAGAGCGCGAGGGTCTGGAGGTAGTTGTTGCGAAGCACGAGGCGCCCGACCTCGTCCGTCATCTGGACGAGGAGGGCGTTGCGGGCCGTCTGATCGAGGCGTCCGTCGTGCTCAGGGGTCGCGAGGGCGATCTTGATGTTCACCTCGACGTCGGAGGTGTTGACGCCCGCCGAATTGTCGATGGCGTCCGTGTTGAGCCTGATACCCCGACGCCCGGCCTCGATGCGGCCGCGCTGCGTCAGCCCAAGATTGGCGCCCTCGCCGATCACCTTGGCCCGAATGTCGGCGCCGGTGATGCGGATCGGATCATTGGCGCGGTCGCCGACCTCGTCGTCGGTCTCGGTCGTGGCGCGGATATAAGTGCCGATGCCGCCGAACCAGAGGAGGCCCACGGGAGCTTTCAGGATGGCGTTCATCACCTCGACGGGTGTCGCCTCGGACTTCGTCAGGCCGAGCAGGGCCTGGACAGGGCCCGAGAGCGGGATACTCTTCGCCTGGCGCGAGAACACGCCACCGCCTTCAGAGATCAGGCTCTTGTCGTAGTCGGCCCAGCTCGAGCGGGGCAGGGCGAACATGCGCTCCCGCTCCGCGAAGGAGCGGGCCGGGTCCGGGTCGGGATCGAGGAAGATATCGCGGTGATCGAAGGCGGCGACGAGGCGGATCGCCCGGCTGAGCAGCATGCCGTTGCCGAAGACGTCGCCCGACATGTCGCCAACGCCCGCCACCGTGACGGGCTCGGCCTGGATGTCAACGTCGATCTCGCGGAAATGGCGCTTCACCGCCTCCCAGGCGCCCTTGGCGGTGATGCCCATCGCCTTGTGGTCGTAGCCCTGGCTGCCGCCGGACGCGAAAGCGTCGCCGAGCCAGTGGCCCTTCTCGAGGGAAATCTGGTTCGCGGTATCGGAGAAGGTGGCGGTGCCCTTGTCGGCGGCGACGACCAGGTAGGGGTCGTCCTCGTCGTGGCGCACCGTGTCGGCCGGCGGCACGATGCGCTCGCCCTCGATGTTGTCCGTGAGCTGGAGGAGGGTGCGCACGAAGATGCGGTAGCTCTCCGTGCCCTCAGCGAGCCAGGCCTGGCGATCGGACGGCGGAGGCAAGAGTTTCGGCACGAAGCCGCCCTTGGCGCCCACCGGCACGATGACGGCGTTCTTGACCTGCTGCGCCTTCACGAGGCCTAACACTTCCGTGCGGAAGTCCTGCGGCCGGTCGGACCAGCGCAGGCCGCCACGGGCGACCTTGCCGAAGCGCAGGTGCACGCCCTCGACGCGGGGCGAATAGACGAAGATCTCGAAGAGCGGCCGCGGCAGGGGCATACCGTCGACCCGGGCGCAGGCGAACTTGAAGGCGATGGTGGAGCGGGGCAGGCCGTTCGGGTCGATCTGGAAGAAGTTCGTGCGCACTGCCGCCTGCACGAGGTTGACGAAGCGGCGCAGGATCCGGTCGTCGTCGAGGCTCGTGACCGCGGAGAGCAGGGTCTCGATCTCGGCGCGGACCTCGGCCTCGGCCGCCTCGCGGCCTTCCGCTTTGCGCGGATCGAAGCGGGCGTAGAACAGGGCCACGATCTTGGCCGTGATCGTGCCGTGGCGGGCGAGCGTCTGGGCGAGGTAATCCTGACCGAAGGCGATGCGCAGCTGGCGCAGGTACCGGCCGAGCGTGCGCAGCATGGCGACGTCCCGCCAGCCGAGGCCGGCTTCGAGCACCAGGCGGTTGAAGCCGTCGGACTCGGCGAGGCCCCGAAACAAGGCGAGCAGCGTCGCCTCGATCGGCCCCTGCAGGCCCTCGACATCGATCGGGCCGCCGGCGGCGCGCTCCAGCACCATGTCGTGCAGCCAGACCCGCTCGCCCTCGCCGACCGGCACGACGCGATAGGTGCGCTCGTTGATGACGCGAAAGCCGAGATTCTCCAGGAGCGGCACCCGCTCGGAGAGGGGCAGCGCGGCGCCGCGGGAGAACACTTTAAGGCTCACCCGCGAGGCCTCGTCGCCCTCGCGGCGGTAGAGATCGACGGCCCGGGGGCGGGCGTCGGAGAGCCGTTCCAGGATCTCGAGGTCGGCAATGGCATGCTCGGCGCCGAAGGCCTCGCGGTAGGCGGCGGAGAAGGCGTTGGCGTAGCGGGTCGCGAGCGCCCGGGCCCGCGCGCCGCCGATAGCGTCGGTGAGCGCCTCGGTCAGGGCGTCGCTCCAGGTGCGCACGATCGCCCGGATGCCGGCTTCGAGCTGCGCCTCGTCGACTTTCGGCGTCGCGCCCTCGTCGCGCCCGATGATGAAATGGGTGCGGGCCAGCGGCCCTTCGGGATAGGCCGGGTAGGCCGCCGAGAGGCGGCCGCCGTAGAGGGCAGCCAGGAACTCGCCGACGCGGCGGCGCACGACGGAATCGTAGCGGTCCTTCGGGATGAAGACGAGGACGGAGACGAAGCGGTCGAACTCGTCGGGCCGGGCAAGCGCGCGGACCCGCGGTCGCTCCGACAGGTTCAGGATGGCCAGCGCGAAGCGGTAGAGGCTGTCCTCGTCGATCTGGAACAGCTCGTCGCGCGGGTAGCTCTCGAGCACGTTGAGGAGCGCCCGGCCGGCGTAGGACGCCGGGTCGAATCCGGCCCGGGCCACGACCTTCGCCACTTTCAGGCGCAGATACGGCACCTCGTTCGTGGAGTTCGTGTAGGCGTTGGAAGTGAAGAGGCCGATGATCCTGAGCTCGCCTTCGAGCCGCCCGTCGCGGGAGAAGAGCTTGACGCCGACATAGTCGAGGTGGACGCGCCGGTGGACGCGGGACTTGACGTTCGCCTTGGTGATGATGAGGGCGCGGGGCCGGGCGAGGAAGGCCCGCACCTCCGGCGTCATCACCACGAGCTCGCGCCCGCGGCGCAGGACCCGCATGGCGGGATCGCGCAGGAGGCCGAGGCCGGTGCCCTCGACGGGGTCCGCCGCGGCGTCCCCCGACGGCAGGCGATATTCGCGCAGGCCCAAGAACGTGAAGTTGTCGGCGGCGATCCATTCGAGGAAGGCGAGCGCCTCGGCCGTCTCGTCGCCGGGTAAGGGCGGCGGGCTCGCGCGATAGGCCTGGATGATGTCGGCGATGCGCCCGCGCATCGTGGAAAAGTCCCGCACCGCCAGACCGACGTCGGCGTAGACGCGGGCGAGGCCCTCGCGCAGGCGCTCGCGCGCCGCCTCGTCGTCGATGCGGGGCAGGTGGAGGTGGATGAAGCTCTCGCGCCGCACGCCGGCCTGGGCGGCCGCCGTGGCCTCGCCCAGCAGCCGTCCGAAGCGGCCCTCCGCGTCCCGCTCGACGGCGAGGATCGGGTGGGCGACGAGACTCGGCTCATAGCCCTGCTCCACGATCTCGGCCAGCGTCGAGTCGAGGAGGAAGGGCATGTTGTCGTTGAGAACCTCGAGCACCGTCACCTCGCGGCGGCGGCCGTCGCGCTCGATCTCGAGGTCGGTGAGGCGGATGTCGGCGGCAGGCGTCGACCGCGGCGCGGCGAGGTGCTGGTAGGCGGAGGCCGCGAGGTCGGCCAGCGTCGCGCCGGCGTAAGGGGCCAAGTCCTCCGGCGTCAGGCGGCCGAAAAGGTCGCGGGCGAAGCGGCCGGGCACGTCGCGTCCCTGGGCCTCCAGCGCGGCGGAGGCTTCGGCGACCGCATCCGCGCGCGAGGCCTCGCGCACCGCCTGACCTTCGGATGGCATCGCCCCCTCCTTGTCCTTGATGGCCGCGAGGGTTGGCACAGAGCGCCCGCTCCTGCAACCTTCGTCGTAGACGCCTTGAGCCCGATCGAGCCCCGGAAGGACCACCCCCATGACCCGTGCCACCAAACCGAAAGCGCCCGAGAGCGGCGAGCGTCCGGCCCGCCAGGAAGCCGGCGCCGCGCCCATGGCGCTCGACCTCGGACGGGCCGAGCTCTCCCCCGAGATGCAGGCCTATTTCGCCAGTTGCGACGAGAAGATCGGCTTCGTGCCGAACGTGCTCAAGGCCTACGCCCACGACAATGCCAAGCTCGAGGCCTTCGCCGCCTTCTACAACGACCTCATGCTCGCGCCCTCGGGGCTGTCCAAGCTCGAGCGCGAGATGATCGCCGTGGTGGTGTCGAGCCAGAACCGCTGCTTCTACTGCCTCGCCGCCCACGGCGCGGCGGTGCGCCAGCTCTCGGGCGATCCCGTGCTCGGCGAGATGATGGTCATGAACTACCGCGCGGCCACCTTGAGCTCCCGGCACCGGGCCATGCTCGACTTCGCGGTGGCCGTCACGGAGGTGCCCTGGACCATCGAGGAGGAGGATCGGGAGGACCTGCGCGAGGCCGGCTTCTCGGACCGCGACATCTGGGACATCGCGGCGGTGGCGAGCTTCTTCAACATGACGAACCGCATGGCGTCCGCCGTCGCCATGGAGCCGAACCCGGAATACCACGCGCAGAACCGTTGACGGCGCGGGCGCCGGCCTTCCGGCCTTGCGCCGCCTCTCCGCTCCACCCATCATCAGGAGACGACGACAGGTCGACAGCGCCGGGAGGCTGCATGAACGAGGGTGAGATCGCAGAGCCGATGCGCGGCGGGGCAGCGTCCGTGGTGCCGTTCCCCTCCGCGCCGAAGCAAGTCACCTTCAACCGGGAGGAGCTGCGAACCATCCTCGACCTCTACGGCCGCAAGGTCGCCGACGGGGAATGGCGCGACTACGCCATCGATTTCACCCGCGACAAGGCGATCTTCTCCGTCTTCCGCCGCGCCTCCGAGATGCCCCTCTATCGCATCGAGAAGGACCCGCGCCTGGCGCGGCGCCAGGGCGCCTACGCCGTCGTCGCGGCCTCGGGGCTGATCCTCAAGCGCGGCCACGCCTTGGCAACCGTGCTGCGCGTCCTCGACAAGCCCCTGCGGGTGGTGCCGAACTAGGGCACCGGGATCGTCGGCGGCGTTGACGCGCCAGGGCCGAGCGGGCGCTGCATCAGCACGGAGGCGAGCCAGCGCCCGTGCTTGTATCCGATGTTTTCGAAGATCCCGACGGGGGTGAAGCCGAGGGACCGATGTAGGGCGATGGAGCCGGCGGAGGCCGCGTCGCCGATCACCGCCACCAGGAGCCGGTAGTCGCGCGCTTCGCACTCGCTGATGAGGGCTGAGAGGAGCGCGCGGCCGACGCCCCGCCCCTTGGCATGCGGCGCGACGTAGATCGAATCCTCCACCGTCGAGCGGTAGGCGGGCCGCGTCCGGTAAGGGCCGGCATAGGCGTAGCCCAGCACCGCGCCATCCGCCTCGGCGACAAGGTAGGGGTAGCCGGCGTCCAACAGCGCCGCTCGGCGGCGGGTCATCTCGGCCACGCCCGGCGGCTCGAGCTCGAAGGAGGCGGTGCCGTGCGTGACCGCATCGGCGTAGATCGCGGCTATGGCGGGCAGGTCGGTGTCGAGGGAGAGGCGGACGACGAGGCTCATGACCCGCGCTTGTAGACGCGCCCCGGCGCAAAGAAAAAGCCCCGGCCGCGAGGCCGGGGCTTCAATCCGTGTCCGTTCCGGGACGCTTACTCGTTGCGGTTGCCCATCAGCGAGAGCAGGAACTGGAACATGTTAATGAAGTCCAGGTAGAGCGTCAGCGCGCCGAAGATGGAGGCCTTGGCGGCCACCTCGCCGTTCGGGGTGCCGAGCTCGTAGACGTACATCTCCTTCAGCTTCTGCGTGTCATAGGCGGTGAGACCCGCGAAGATCACCACGCCGATGCACGAGATCGCGAACTGCAGGGCCGAGGAGGCCAGGAAGATGTTCACGATCGACGCGAGCATGAGGCCGAAGGCGCCCATGATCAGGAAGGAGCCCATCCCCGAGAGGCTGCGCTTCGTGGTGTAGCCGTAGAGGCTCAGCGCGCCGAAGGCGGCGGCCGTCACGAAGAACACCTGGACGATGGAGCCGAGCTTGAAGACGAGGAAGATCGTCGACAGCGACAGGCCCATCACCGCCGCGAAGGCGAAGAACATCCCGCGCGCCGAGGCCGCTGACATCCGGTCCATCCGCATGGAGAACAGGAAGATGAAGGCGATTGGCGCGAGCATGATCACCCACTTCAGCGGCGACGTGTAGAGCAGCGCGCCGAGCTGGGTGAGGTAGATGTTGGAGCCGACGCGCGCGACGGCGCTGGCCGGCGAGTTCGCGATGGCCAGCATGTTGGTGCCGAGCGCCACCAGGCCCGAGATCGCCAGACCCAGGATCATGTTGTTGTACACGCCGAGCATGAAGGCGCGCAGACCCTGGTCGACCTGCACCTGCGACGGCGCGAAGGCGCTGCCGTAGGTGTACTGGTTCTGCTCATACGGTTGCATGGGAGTTTTCTCTCGAAGCTCTCAAGCGTGAAGGTCTTTGGGACGAGGGCTCACGCGCCCCCGGGCCGCCGACTGCCGGCGTCACGCAGCAATATGGGATGCCCCGTTTCCCCGCACAAGGGGCATGGGGGGCATGCGCGAAAAGCAGAGTAGGATTTCCGGAGAAGAGCGTGAACGGGCGGGTGATTTATACATGAACTGCCCGTGGTTTGCGCTCCGCTCTACAGGTTGCGCAGGTACGGCGCCGGCTTTTGACTCAGGATACGCCAGGTTCCGGCGAGCCCTAGGCCGATGGTGACCACGACGGCGAGGGACGCCGCGAGAGCCGCCCCGGAAAGGTCGAGGGTGAAGGGCACCCGCATCACCTTGGCGAGCACCACGTAGCCCGCGAGCGTGCCGACGACGAGACCGAACAGGGCGGTGATGAGCCCGAGCGCCCCGTACTCGAGCCCGTAGGCCGTGAGCAGCCGCTGCCGCGTGGCGCCCAGGGTCTTGAACACCACCGCGTCGTAGAGCCGCGCCCGCTGCCCCGCCGCGAGCGCGCCGGCGAGCACCAGCACGCTGGCGATGAGCGCCACCGAGCTCGCGCCGCGGATCGCGAAGACGAGCTGGCCGACGAGGTCGTTCACCGCGTCGAGGGCGTCCTTGACCCGGAGACTCGTCACGGCCGGATAGGCCTTGGCGGTCTCGCGCAGGAGCGTCGCGTCCCGCGCCGCGTCGGCGAGGCCGTTGGCGAAGGTCACGGTGGCGAGATGGGTGTGGGGCGCGCCGGCGAAGGTGTTGGGGGAGAACACCATGACGAAGTTGATGCCGAGCGTGCGCCATTCCACCGTGCGCAGGTTCGCTATGGTCGCGGTGATGTTGCGGCCGAGCACGTTAACCGTGACCGGGTCGCCGACCTGGAGTCCCAGCCCTTGCGCGATCTTGGCGTCGAAGGAGACGAGGTTGGAGCCCCGGTGATCGGGGGCCCACCACGTGCCCGACACCACCTCCGACCCTTCCGGCAGGCTCGCGCCGTAGGTGATGCCGCGGTCGCCGTCGAGCACCCAGGCCACCTCTTCCGCCGCCTTGACCTCGGCCACCGGCACGCCCTTGAGCGCGATGACGCGCCCGCGCATCATCGGCACCTCTTCGATGCGCGCGCCGGGGGCGCGCTCCTTGAGGAAACCTGAGAAGGCCTGGGCGTCGGCGCTCGGGATGTCGAGAAAGAAGAAGCTCGGGGCGCGCTCGGGCAGGGTGCTGGTGAGCTGGCGCCTCAGGTTCACGTCGATCAGCGACAGGCACACGAGGAGCGTGATGCCTAAACCCAAAGACAGGACGAGGGAGGGGGTCAGCGCTCCGGGCCGATGCAGGTTGGCGAGCGCCAGGCGCGCCGCGGCGTTCTTCGGTCGCGGCAGGCGGCGGGCGAGGCCCATGACCCCGCTCGCCACGAGGCGCAGGAGCACGAAGGCGCCCGCCGCGGCGCCGATGAAGATCAGCGCCACGCGCCGGTCGTAGGCCGCGGCGACGGACAAGGCGACGAGGAGCCCCGTCGCGAGCGCGGCCGCCGCGAGGTAGGCCGGGCGCGGATAACGCCGCTCCGGCTCGACCTGGTCGCGGAAGAGCCCGGAGACGGGCACGTCGTGGGCGCGGCCGAGAGGCACGACCGCGAAGACGAGGGCGGTGAGCAGCCCGTAGAGCGCCGCCGTCGCGAGCTCGAGGGGCGCCACCACGGCCGAGATCGGGATCGGCAGCACGGCGCCGAACAGCCCCGTCACGGCGAAGGGAATGAGGGCCCCGACGACAAGGCCGATCGCGATGCCGATGAGGGCGATGAGGCCGACCTGAAGCAGGTAGAGCCGCACCACTTGGCCTCCCGGTGCGCCGATGCTCTTGAGCGTCGCGATGGAGGCGCGCTTGCGGTCTACAAATCCGCGCACGGCGTTCGCCACGCCCACCCCGCCGACGAGGAGCGCGGTGAGTCCGACGAGGGTCAGGAACTGGGTGAAGCGCTCGATGTTGCGGGCAAAGCGCGGATCGGCGTTGACGCGTGACCGAACTTCCCAGCCGGCTTCGGGAAGGCTGCGGTTCGCTTCCGTCGCGATGGTCTCGAGCCTGCCGTCGGAGGCGCCCTCGGGCAGGACGAGGCGATAGGTCCAGCGCACGAGACTGCCGGGCTGCACCAGCCCCGTCGCCGCGAGCGCGGCTTGCGAGACCAGGAGCCGCGGTCCGAAGCCGACGCCGTTGGCGACCTTGTCGGGCTCCGAGACGAGGGCCGCGCGCAGCGCGACGGTCGCGCCGCCCACCGTCACCCGGTCCCCCACCTTCAGGTCGAGGCGGGCAAGAAGCGCCGGATCGACGGCCGCGCCGAAGGCGCCGTCGCGCTCGGCGAGGAGTTCGGCGACGGGAAGGGCCGGCTCGACCTTGAGTTCCCCAACCGCGGGGTAGGCTGCATCCACCGCCTTGAGCTCGACGAGGCCCGAGCCCTTGTCGCCGGCGATCGCCATCGCGCGCATGGAGGCGACCGACGAAACCCGGCCGCGGGCCTCGAGGAAGGCGCGCTCGGCCGGGTTCGCCTCGCGCTGAAGGAGCGAGAAGGCGAGGTCGCCGCCTAAGATGCGCCGGCCCTCGCGGGACAGCCCGTCGGTCAGCGAGCGCGAGAGGGACGAAACGCCCGCGATCGCCGCGACGCCGAGCGCGATGCAGGCGAGGAAGACGCCGAAGCCTTTGAGGCCGCCGCGCATCTCGCGCAGGGCCAGGCGCAGGAGGAGCGGACCGCGCGGGCGAGGATAGGCGGAATGCGGGCGCGGGGCGGGCGAAGCGGGAAGGGTGCCGTGCATGGAAGCCTCAAGCCTGCGTCGCGGCGAGGTCGGATTCGACGCGCCCCGAGCGCAGCCGCACCACGCGGTCGCAGCGCCGCGCCAGGCCCGGATCATGGGTGACGAGGACGAGGGTGGCGCCTCGGTCTCGCTTCAGGGCGAAGAGCAGGTCGACGATGGAGGAGCCGGTGCCCTCGTCGAGGTTGCCCGTGGGCTCGTCGGCGACGAGGATCGCCGGGTCGGGCGCCACCGCGCGGGCGATGGCGACGCGCTGCTGCTCGCCTCCCGAGAGCTGGGCCGGGTAGTGGGAGAGGCGCTCGCCCAAGCCCACTGCCGCGAGCTCGGCCTCGGCGCGGTCGAACGCGTCCGCGCGGCCGGCGAGTTCGAGGGGAAGCGCCACGTTCTCGAGCGCCGTCATGGTCGGCACGAGGTGGAAGCTCTGGAAGACGATGCCGATCCGCTGGCCGCGAAACCGCGCCAGGCCGTCCTCGTCGAGGGTGCCGAGGTCGGTGCCCGTCACCGTGATCCGCCCGGAATCGGGCCGCTCCAGGCCCGCCATGGTCATCAGCAGCGTCGATTTGCCCGAGCCGGACGGGCCCACGAGCCCGACCGCCTCGCCGGCGTTCACGCTCAGCGAGATGCCCTTGAGGATGTGTACGCGCGCCGCGCCGCGACCCAGACTGAGGTCGACGTTTTCGAGCGCGATGGTCTTGTCGCTCATGCAGGAGAACCCGATCTTGGCCCCGCGGGTGCTCCGGCGGCCGCTTTCCCAGGCGACATATGGGCCCGTTCGCATGAAGCACCACCCCGGCGCCGCGATGACCGCGCTCGTTGCCGCTCTCCTCGTCCTCGTCGCGATGATGTCTCCCGCTCAGGCGCAAGCCCCCACTCGCTCCCTCAAGCTCGTCGTCCTGGGCGACAGCTTGGCCGCCGGCTACGGCCTGCCGGCGAACGCGGCCTTCCCCGCCGTGCTGGAGCGGGCGCTGCGGGCCCGCGGTCACAAGGTCGAGATCGCCAATGCCGGCGTTTCGGGCGACACAGCGACGGGCGGGCTCGATCGCCTCGACTGGTCGGTGCCGGACGGGACCGACGGCGTCATCGTGGAGCTCGGCGCCAACGACATGCTGCGCGGCCTCGATCCGGCGATCCCGCGTCGCGCCATCGAGGGCATCATCACGCGGCTGAAGGAGCGCAAGATCGGGGTGATGCTCGCCGGGATGTACGCCTCGCGCAATCTCGGGCCCGACTACGTCGCCAAGTTCGACGGGCTCTACCGCGACCTCGCGGAAAAGCACGGCCTCGTGCTCTACCCCTTCTTCCTCGAAGGGGTCGCCGGCGACCGCAGCCTCAACCTGCCCGACGGCATCCACCCCACCGCGCGGGGCATCGAGGTCGTGGTCGAGCGCATCCTGCCCACCGTCGAAACCTTCCTCGCGAAGCTCGGCGTACCGCGCTAAAGAGCCGCGACCAGCGCTCCCTTCACGTTCAACGGAACAGCTTGATGGAAACCCGCCCGCTCGGCCGCACCGGCCTGAACGTCAGCCTCCTGTGCCTCGGCACCATGACCTACGGCCAGCAGAACACGGAGGCCGAGGGGCACGCCCAGATGGACTACGCCCTCGATCAGGGCATCAACTTCTTCGACACGGCCGAGCTCTACTCGATCCCGCCGAACCCCGAGACGACGGGCTCGACCGAGCGCATCATCGGCACCTGGTTCAAGGCCAGGGCCAACCGGGACAAGGTGATCCTCGCCTCGAAGGTGGTCGGCCGTTCCGACATGACCTGGTTTCGCGATGACGGCTCGCCCACCGAGCTCTCCCGCGCCCAGATCGAGGAGGCGGTGAACAAGTCCCTCAAACGCCTCCAGACCGATTACATCGACCTCTATCAGCTTCACTTCCCCGACCGGCCCATGCCCTGGGGCTCGAACCCCACGGTCTACCGCCACCAGGAGGGACCCTCGCACCCGATCGAGGAGACGCTCGAGGCATTGAGCGACCTCGTGAAGGCCGGCAAAGTCCGCCATATCGGTCTCTCGAACGAGAGCGCCTGGGGCACCATGACGTTCCTGCACCACGCCGAACGTCGCGGCCTGCCGCGGGTCCAATCGGTGCAGAACGCCTACAACCTCCTCAACCGCACTTACGAGACGGCGCTCGCCGAGATCTCGATCCGGGAGGGGGTAAGCCTGCTCGCTTATTCGCCGCTGGCGCAGGGTTTTCTGACCGGTAAATACCTCAATGGAGCCAAGCCCGCAGGCGCCCGCACCACCCTGTTCAACCGCGGCCAGCGCTACCAGACGCCGGGCTCCGAAGAGGCAATCACGGCCTATATCGCGCTCGCCCGGGAGTTCGGCCTCGACCCGGCCCAGATGGCGCTCGCCTTCGTGAACTCTCGGCCGTTCCTGGCCTCGAACATCATCGGCGCGACGTCGATGGAGCAGCTCAAGACCGACATCGCCTCCGTGGAGGTGACAATCACGCCGGAGCTGGAGGAGCGGATCAACGCCATCCACCAGCGCCACTGCAATCCATGCCCCTGAGCAAGGTGCAGCCGAAGACCGGATCCAACCCAACCCACCTCATCCTGAGGCGCGAAGCCGGAGGCTGAGCCTCGAAGGAGGGTTCCAGAGGCGTACTCGGTCCTGGAGCCCTCCTTCGAGGCCGCGCGAGCGCGGCACCTCAGGATGAGGGAGAGGGTGGGGCGTGCGTCAGGTTAAGAGGCGGGTCTGAGCGAGCTCAGCGCTCCCGGGCTTGGCCGATGGGCGGCTCGTCGGTCATGCCGGCGAGCACCTCGGCGACGTGGCGCACGGCGATCGGTTGGCCGTCCCGCGACAGCTTGCCTGCCATGTTCATGAGGCAGCCGAGATCGCCGGCGAGCAGGGTCGGTGCGCCGGTGGAGGCGACGGCCTTTGCCTTCTCGTCGACGATCTTGCCGGAGATGTCGCCGTACTTGACAGCGAAAGTGCCGCCGAAGCCGCAGCAGACGTCGGCGTCGGGCAGCTCCGTCAGGGTCAGGCCCTCGACGCCCGCCAGGAGGAGCCGCGGCTGACGCCGCACGCCGAGCTCGCGCAGGCCCGAGCAGGAATCGTGATAGGTCACCTCGCCCTCGAAGCGGGCGGGGACCCGCGTCACCCCGAGAACGTCGACGAGGAAGCTCGTGAGCTCGAAGGTTTTCTCGGCCAGCGCCCGGGCCTTGGGCAGCTCGTTCGGATCGTCGTCGAAGAGCTCCGGATAGTGCGCCTTCACCGTACCGGCGCAGGAACCCGACGGCGCCACGACGTAATCGAAGCCGGAGAAGGCCTCGATCATGCGCGAAGCGAGGGCCTTGGACGTTGCCCGGTCGCCGGAATTATAGGCCGGCTGGCCGCAGCACGTCTGGACTGGCACCTCGACCGTGCAGCCTGCCTCCTCCAGGAGCTTGAGGGCGGCAAATCCCACGCTCGGGCGCATCAGGTCGACGAGGCAGGTCACGAAGAGACCGACCCGAGGCGGGGTCGAAGGGGTCGGCATGAGGTGGGTCTTCTCCGATAGGGCGCGGGGCATTGTCCCGGTCCGGCCCCCGCCGTCAATTCGCGGGCCGGCGGCGTGAGGGCGCAGGCGGGCCCGCTCAGGTTGGCGCGTTCGGCTTCGTGGCGGCGAGCATGTAGTTTACCGCCGTGTCGCGGGAGAGCGACCAGCGGTCGGCGAGCGGGTTGAACACCACTCCCTGCGGCTCGCCGGGGAAGAGGCCTGCCGTAGCCATCGCGTCCTGGAGTTCGTCGGGGGTGACGAACTTCTCCCAGGTGTGGGTGCCGCGCGGCAGCCAGCGCAGCACGTATTCCGCACCGACGATGGCGAAGGCGAAAGAGCGCAAGGTGCGGTTGAGCGTCGCCATGACGAGGAGGCCGCCCGGCCGCGTCGCCGCCGCGCAGGCCGCCACGAAGGCGTCGACGTCCGCGACGTGCTCCACGACCTCCAGGGCCAGCACGACGTCGTAGTGCGCCGCGTCGTGGGTCTCGACGACGCCCTCGCGATAGTCGATGGCAAGCCCCGCCCGCTCGGCGTGGAGCCGGGCGACGCTGACGTTGGTCGGCGCGGGGTCGAGCCCCGTGACCGTCGCCCCCATGCGGGCCAGCGGCTCGCACAAAATGCCGCCGCCGCAGCCGACGTCGAGCATCCTCAAACCCTCGAGCGGACGCGGGGCGCGCGGTTCACGCCCGAGATGCCGGCACGCCTCGTCGCGGATGAAGGCGAGACGCACCGGGTTGAGACGGTGCAAGGCCCGCATGGGCCCGGCCGGGTCCCACCAGGTGCCGGCGAGGCGCTCGAACCGGGCGACCTCGTCCGGGTCGAGGGTGGAGGGGCCGTCGGTCATCGGATCACCGCCGAAAGGGGAAACGTCGCCCGCGTTGACAGGCTCGCGCCCCATCTATACGCGCCGGCCTGCCCTGGCGAGGCCGCGTGCCGGCCCGACGGGCGCTTTCCATTCTCAAGAGGCGTCGATGCCCCGCTTGGTGATGAAGTTCGGCGGCACGTCGGTCGCGACCATCGAGCGCATCAAGAACGTCGCGCGCCACGTGAAGCGCGAGGTGGAGGCGGGCTACGACGTCGCCGTGGTGGTCTCCGCCATGGCCGGCAAGACGAACGAGCTCGTCGCCTGGTGCAAGGAGGCGGGCGCCCTCTACGACCAGGCGGAATACGACGTCGTCGTGGCCTCGGGCGAGCAGGTCACCTCGGGGCTGCTCGCCATCGCCCTGCAGGAGATCGGCATCCCGGCCCGGTCCTGGCAGGGCTGGCAGATCCCGATCATGGCCTCGGAGGCGCACGGCAACGCCCGCATCGCCGACATCGACGGCACGGCGATCCTGAAGGACTTCGCCGAGCGCCGCGCGGTCGCCGTCGTGTCGGGCTTCCAGGGCGTGCACCAGCCCACCGGCCGCATCACCACGCTCGGCCGCGGCGGCTCGGACACCAGCGCGGTGGCGCTCGCCGCCGCGCTGCAGGCGGAGCGCTGCGACATCTACACGGACGTGGACGGCGTCTACACCACCGATCCGCGCATCGTCTCGAAAGCGCGCCGCCTCGACCGGGTCTCCTTCGAGGAGATGCTGGAGATGGCCTCCTTGGGCGCCAAGGTGCTCCAGGTGCGCTCGGTCGAGCTCGCCATGATGCACCAGGTTCCCACCTACGTGCGTTCGAGCTTCGACGATCCGGCCGATCCGAAGCCCGGCACCCTGATCTGCGACGAGGAGGACATCGTGGAAAGCCAAGTCGTCACCGGCATCGCCTATTCCAAGGACGAGGCCCAGATCACCTTGCGCAACGTCGCGGACAAGCCGGGCGTCGCGGCCGCGATCTTCATGCCGCTGGCCGACGCCAACATCAACGTCGACATGATCATCCAGGTCGTGTCGGACGATTCCGTCACGACCGACATCACCTTCACGGTGCCCGCCGCCGATTACGAGCGCGCCTGCGCGGTGCTCCACCGGCAACGCGGCGAGATCGAGTTCAAGGACCTGCAGGGCGCCACCGACGTCGTGAAGGTCTCGGCCATCGGGGTCGGCATGCGCAGCCATGCCGGCGTCGCGGCCCGCGCCTTCAAGGCGCTTGCCGAGAAGGGGATCAACATCCGGGCCATTACCACCTCCGAGATCAAGTTCTCGGTGCTGATCGAAGCGGCCTATACCGAGCTTGCCGTGCGCACGCTCCACTCGCTATACGGCCTCGACCGGGCTTGACCGCGGAACGTCGCACCGCTTCGCTGGCCTTTTGAGATTTGACACGGCCTGAGCTCCGGGCCGGTTGGGATGGGATTGGGCCGATGCCAGGCGCCCCCGGGGGACCGCGCATCCTTTTGCGCCGCCTCCGCGAGATCATGGCGGAGCCGGTCGGCGCCCAGGAGCGGCTCGACCGCATCACCGTCCTGATCGCCGCCAACATGGTGGCGGAGGTCTGCTCCGTCTACGTGATGCGCGGCGACGGCGACCTCGAGCTCTACGCCACGGAGGGCCTCAACCGCGAGGCGGTGCACCTCACCACCATGCAGGCGGGCGAGGGCCTCGTCGGCCTCATCGCCAAGACGGCCGAGCCCCTCTCGCTGTCCGACGCCCAGACCCATCCCGCCTACTCCTACAAGCCGGAGACGGGCGAGGAGATCTACCACGCCTTCCTCGGCGTGCCGCTGCTGCGCGCCGGCAACACGCTGGGCGTCCTCGTGGTGCAGAACCGGGCCTACCGGGTCTACACGGAAGAGGAGATGGAGGCACTCCAGACCACGGCCATGGTGGTCGCGGAGATGGTGGCCTCGGGCGAGCTGCAGGCTTTAACCCCGCTCGGCGCAACGGAGGCCCTGCGCCGTCCGCTGCACCTCAAAGGCGTTTCCCTCGCGGACGGCGTGGGCCTGGGCCACGTGGTGCTGCACGAGCCCCGCGTCACGGTGAAGAACCTCATCGCCGAGAATGTCGACGCCGAGGTCAAGCGCCTTGAGGCCGCGATCGGGGAGGTGCGGGCCTCCATCGACGAGCTGATCGAGCGAGGGGACGTGGCGCATGGCGGCGAGCATCGCGACGTGCTCGAGACGTTTCGCATGTTCGCCCACGACCAGGGCTGGCTGCGCCGCATGCGCGAGGCGGTGCTCTCGGGACTGACCGCGGAGGCCGCCGTCGAGCGGGTGCAGAGCGACACCCGCGCCCGTATGCTGCGCCAGAGCGACCCCTATCTGCGCGAGCGCCTGCACGACCTCGACGACCTCGCCAATCGCCTCCTGCATCGCCTCGTTGGCCAGGACCTCGTGGCGGCCCGCAGCGAATTGCCGGACAACGCGATCCTCGTCGCCCGCTCCATGGGTCCGGCGGCGCTCCTCGACTACGACCGCTCGCGCCTGCGCGGCCTTCTCTTGGAGGAAGGCGGGCCGACGAGCCACATCGCCATCGTCGCCCGGGCGCTGGGCATCCCGGCTCTGGGCGAGGTCGAAAACGTCACGGCGCTGGTCGACCCGGGCGACGCCATCATCGTCGACGGGCAGGCGGGCGAGGTGCAGCTCCGCCCCCGGCCCGACGTCGAGGCGGCCTATGCCGAGAAGGCGCGGCTTCGGGCGAGGCGCCAGGAGCAGTACCGGGCGCTGCGCGACGTGCCCGCCGTCACCCGCGACGGCCACGCCATCACCCTTCAGCTCAACGCCGGCCTCCTCGTCGACCTGCCCCACCTCGAGGAGACGGGGGCGACGGGCATCGGGCTGTTTCGCACCGAGCTTCAGTTCATGATCGCCGAGCGGATGCCCTCGGCGGCCGAGCAGCAGGCGCTCTACAAGGCCGCCTTCGCGGCGGCCGGCGACAAGCCGATCACCTTCCGCACCCTCGACATCGGCGGCGACAAGATCCTCCCCTACATGCAGGCGATGGAGGAGGAGAACCCGGCGCTCGGCTGGCGCGCCATCCGTATCGGGCTCGATCGGCCCGGGCTCCTGCGGGCGCAGCTGCGCGGCCTTCTGAAGGCCGCAGCGGGGCGTCACCTCAAGATCATGTTCCCGATGGTGGCGACCTGCGACGAGTTCGTTCGGGCGAAGGCCCTCGTCGCGCGCGAGAAGGCGCACCTGTCCCGCCACGGCCACGAGCTGCCGGCGACCCTCGCGCTCGGGGTCATGCTGGAGGTGCCCTCCCTCCTGTTCCAACTCGACGAGATCTGCCGCCTGGCCGATTTCATCTCGGTGGGCTCGAACGATCTCATGCAGTTCTTCTTCGCGGCCGACCGCGAGAACCGGCTGGTGGCGAACCGCTTCGACCCGTTGTGCGCCCCGGCGCTCCGGGCGCTCAGCCTCATCGCGGAGCGCTCCTCGGCGATCGGCTGCCCCGTGACGGTGTGCGGCGAGATCGGCGGCAAACCTCTCGAGGCGATGGCGCTCGTGGCTTTGGGCTATCGCAGCCTCTCGATGTCGCCGGCGGCGGTGGGGCCGGTCAAAGCCATGCTGCTCAAGCTCGATGTCGGCCGGGTGCGCGCGCTCCTCGACCAGCAGCTTCAGCGCGGGGCCGAGAACCCGAGCTTGCGCCCGATCCTCGTCGAGCACGCCGAGCGCCACGGCATCCCCATCTGAACGCCATGACCGTCAGTCCTCCGCCCGAGCGCCTCAACGCCATCCTGCTGCGCCACGACGCCGTGACGGCGACCCTCAACGACGGGCCCGAGCCCGAGACCTTCGTCGCGCTCTCGCGCGAGCTCGCCGAGCTCGGGCCCGTCGTCGCGGCGATCCAGGCTTACCGGGCGGCGGCGGCCGACCTCGAGGGCATCGAGGCCCTCCTCGCCGATCCCAAGACGGACGCCGAGATGCGTGCGCTGGCCGAGGAGGAGCGCGATGGCGCCCGCGACGCGCACGAAGCGGCGGCGAAGGCCTTGCGCCTCCTCCTCTTGCCGCGGGACGAGGCGGACGAGAAGAGCGCCATCCTCGAAGTGCGCGCCGGCACGGGCGGCGACGAAGCGGCGCTCTTTGCCGGCGACCTGTTCCGCATGTACGCCCGCTACGCCGAGGAGAAGGGCTGGAAGGTGGAGATCATCTCCGCCAGCGAGGGCACGGTCGGCGGCTACAAGGAGGTCGCGGCCGAGATCAAGGGACGGGGCGTCTTCGCCCGGCTGAAATTCGAGAGCGGGGTGCACCGCGTCCAGCGCGTGCCCGACACGGAGACCTCGGGGCGCATCCACACCTCCGCCGCCACCGTCGCGGTGCTGCCGGAGGCCGAAGAGGTGGACGTGGCGCTGAACGAGGCGGACCTCAAGATCGACACCATGCGGGCGCAAGGCGCCGGCGGCCAGCACGTCAACAAGACGGAATCGGCGATCCGCATCACCCATCTCCCGACGGGCACCGTGGTGTTCGTCCAGGACGAGCGCTCGCAGCACAAGAACCGCGCCCGGGCGCTCTCGCTCCTGCGCGCCCGCCTCTACGACGCCGAGCGCACGGCCAAAGACGCGGCGCGGGCGGCCGACCGCCGCTCCCAGGTCGGCTCGGGCGACCGCTCCGAGCGCATCCGCACCTATAATTTCCCGCAAGGGCGGGTCACGGACCATCGCATCAACCTCACCCTCTACAAGCTGGAGGAGGTGCTGGCGGGCTTGGCCCTCGACGAGCTGATCGACGCCATCGTCACCGAGCACCAGGCCGCCCAGCTCGGGGCGGAGGCGGGGTGAGCGGACCCGCCGCGGTCGCGCCGGGCACCAGCCGGGCCGAGGCGGTCCGCGTCCTGCGCCGCGCCTTCGCCGAGGCTGGCCTGCCCGAGCCGGAACGTGACGCGCGGCTGCTCGTCCTAGAGGCGGCAAAGCTCGAACCGCTCGCCCTGGTGACGGCGCCCGACATGGCCCTGGGCGAGGAGACGAGCGCGCGCCTCAACGCCCTTCTCGCCCGCAGGCTCGCTCGCGAACCCCTCGACCGCATCCGCGGGCATCGCGAGTTCTGGGGCCTCGACTTCGCCCTGGGGCCCGACACCTTGAGCCCCCGGCCGGATTCGGAGACGGTGGTGGCCGCCGCACTCGTGGCCCTGCCGGAGCGCGAGGCTCCGACCCGCCTGCTCGACCTCGGCACCGGCTCGGGCTGCCTGCTGATCGCGCTGCTCCACGAGCGCCCGCAGGCGGTGGGCGTCGGGCTCGACCGGTCGCCGGGCGCGCTGGCCGTCGCCCGGGCCAACGCTGCGCGAAACGGGGTCGGCAGCCGTTTTCTCGCCGTTTGCGGCGATTGGGCGGCTGCACTCCGGGCGCGCTTCGACCTCGTGATTTCGAACCCGCCCTACATCCCAAGCGCCGCGGTCGAAACCCTCGACCCCGAGGTGCACGAGCATGATCCGCGCCTGGCCCTCGACGGCGGGGCCGACGGCCTCGACGCCTACCGGCGCATCCTGCGCGACGCCGGCCCGCTGCTCGCGCCGGGCGGGCGCCTCGTCCTTGAGATCGGGGCCGGCCAGGCCGACGACCTCGATCGGCTCGGGACCCTGCACGGCTACGCGATCCTGAGCCGAAACCAGGATCTCGGCGGGCATGTCCGCGCCCTGACCCTTGCGCCGAGGCCGCGAGCTTCCCAAGTGCCGCATCTCCCGCCGCAAGACGCTGAAAAAGCGCTTGTTGCGCGGAGCCGGACCGGCTAGGTTGCGCGGCGAATATCGCGAACGGTCCGGCGAACGGCGACGACAGGCTCAAGAACGCCCGCCGAGGACGCGCACGAATTCAAGACCGCGTGGGTGGGGCAGAACGCAACCCGGCGCGGTGGCCCGTCCAGGAACCGTGAGCCTGGGCGCCATGAACCCAAGAACCTGAAGGGCGACCTCGCGCGACCGAGCCGTGGTTGAACGACAGCACGAGAAGGTTCCGCGGGCAGGCTGACCGCCCGCCACAGGCCGGCTTTGCCAGGCCGCCCACGTTGCTCGCAGCGAGCACCAGCGAAGGTCGTAAGGACAGTCGATGAGACCAGGACAGAACAGGCGCATGCGCGGGCGCAACCGCAAGCCGGGGCCCAACCCGCTGACGCGCAGCTACGAGTCGAACGGACCGGACGTGAAGATCCGCGGCACGGCTCAGCACATCGCCGACAAATACGCGCAGCTCGCCCGCGACGCGCAGTCGAGCGGCGACCCGGTGGCGGCGGAGAACTACCTCCAGCACGCCGAACACTATTACCGCCTCATCGCCGCCGCGCAGGAGCAGTTGCGCCAGCAATACGGCGGCTACGACGAGGACGGCGACGAGGACGGCCAGCCCGGCCAGGGCTTCGGCGACCGGTCCCTGCCCAACGGCGGCGACGATGATTTCGGCTCGCAGCCGCAGCCCTTCGATCCCAGCGACCGCCAGCAGCGCTTCGACGGTGCCGACCGGCAGCCGCGCTTCGACCGGCCGGACCGGGGCGAGCGCCAAGACCAGCGTCCCGATCAGCGTCAGGATCGCCCCGAGCGGTTCGACCGGAGCGAGGGACGCGAGCGCTTCCCGCGCCAGGACCGTCCACATCGCCAGGATCGCCCCCAGCGGCAGGATTATCAGCCGCGCGAAAACAGCGATTACCGGCCCGACTACAACCGTGATCAGCCGCGCCAAGATCAGGGGCGGCAAGAGCAAGGGCGCCAAGAGTATGGGCGTGCGGAGCAGGGACGTCAGGACCAGCCTCGGCAGGACCAGCCCCGTCAAGATCAGCCCCGGGGCGAGCGGCCCGAGTTCCGCCAGGAGCGCCCTGAGCGTCAGGACCGTCCCGAGCGCCAGGATCGCGCGGAACGGCAGGACCGTCCGGAGCGCGGACCGCGCCGGGACGGCGAGTTCCGCCGGGGCCGGCCGCCGCGGGACGAGGTGCGCGACGATGCGCCCGAGTTCGCGAATGCCCTGCCGGCCTTCCTGACGAACCCGGTCCGTGTGCCCGTCGCGACGGATGAGGCGAGCGAGCCCGCGGCCCCGGCCCCCGTCGAGGCGTCCGAGCCGGCAGGAGCGCCCGAGGGCGATGCGGCGCCCCGCGCCCGCCGCCGCCGGCGCACGACCCGCGCTGCGGCGCCCGAGGGCGGCGAGACCTTCGCGCCGGATGAGGCGCCCGCGGCCGAGTGAGGCCGCATCTTATGATGATCTGAGAAAGGGGCCCGCGAGGCCCCTTTTTCTATGACGCGAAGGGAAGGTCGGCCTGGGCTTTCGCGGCCGGCGCGAGGCGCTCGCCCTCGCTCAACAGGCCGCCCGCGATCACCTCGGCGTAGATGCCGCAATCGAAGTGGCCGAGGTTGCGCATCAATGTTTTCGGGATCTGCAGGTCGCGGGCGCCGGTCGCGGGGTCGACGTTCGTCGCCGCGCAGCGCTCGATGCGCTTCGTCACCTTGAGGCGCAGCCCGCCCGGGCCCTCGAGCACCTGGCCGACGAGGTCGAACTCCGCCCAGGGCGCGAGCCCTTCGAGGTGGATGTTGCCGCGAAAGCGCAAGGGGTCGACGGGCGCGCCGACCATGTCCTCCAGGGCCTGCACGCTCGCGAGATTGATGAGCGACACGTAGCCGATGCGCGAATCCGTGAAGCGGAAGCCGTCAGGCGCGGTGAGCACCTTGGGCGAGCCGCGCAACTCTCCCGGCACGAAGCGGCGCATGAAGGCCTCGATGGCAAGGCGCCCCTCGGGCGTGCCGAGGTCACCCCGCGCCGCCTCCCGGCCGCCTTCCGCGATGACGAGTTCGCCCGTCGCATCGTCGTAGCGGGTCGAGAGCCGGGCCAGGGCCTCGTTGCGCATCAGCATCAGGAACTTGAGCTTGGTCTGATGCTGCGGTTCGGCCGCATCGAAGCCGGACGGGCCGTTCTCGATGGCGAAGAGGCGGTCGCCCGGAAAGTAGGCGCCCTTCGTGAGCTCCGCCCGCGGCAGACGTTCGGGCGAGAGACCTTTGACCGGGTAGCGGTAGAGGGAGGCGATGCGATAGCTCGTCATCGCCTCCGGTTAGGGGCTCGGGCGGACGGGCGCAAGCGAGAGTGTGGTGTCGCTCGCGCGACGAGAGCTGTGCTGGATCCCCTTCCCCTCCGGCGGACAAGCCGCCTCCGGCCGGGGATGACAGTGGAGACAGATCAGAACGCCTCGACTGTCATCCCCGGCCGGAGCCCGACAGGGCGGAGGGGAAGGGGATCCAGCACCTCTCTCGCGCCGCTTAAGAAGCGTCGCCGGACCGCGCGACCTTGGTGCGCTTCAGCTCGGGCGTGAAATAGCCTTCCCGGGCCGGGATGTGATCCTCGTGGCTGGAATGGTCGCGCATGCCCTCGTTGGCGGTCTGGTGCTCGGGGATGTTGGCCTGCGGGCCGGCGGCCTGCTTCATCTGAAGCGCCTTCTCCATGTTCTTCTGGAGATCGCTTTTGCCCGAGACGCGCCCGGAGCGCTCTTGGAACCAGCCGGTGATGCGGGAGAACACGTTCATCGTGGGACCTCTGACAATGGAAGGGTTCATTCCTTGGCGCGGGACAGGACGTCCTCGCTCGCGGCTGTGTCGGGCGCGGTGCCGTCCCGGCCGGTCGCGACCTGCTCGGCCTCAGCGATGGAGGAGCCCGCGCCGGAGCGCCGGTCGGCCTCACCGCCCGCTTCGAGCCCCTGATCGGTGCCGGAGAGGATCTTCGCCCGGTCGTTCGTAACCCCGAAGGTGGCGGGCGTCACCGAGGGCTGGAAGGTAACGGGAGACTCGGAAGGTGCGTAGCCGAGCTCGGAATTGGCCTTGAGGTCGGCCCGGGCCTTCTCGGCTTCGGAACGGGGATCGCGGTTGTCGGGCATGGGCCTCACCTTCACGCGACGCGTCGGATACGGGCCGCCGGACGGGGCCGGCGGGTGCAGCGTCAATGCGAAGCCGCGCGGGATCGTTCCGAGACCGTCGATGCGAGGTTTGTCGGCCCTTGTGTGATCCGATTGCCACACCACATCACCGGAGCCGGCAGCCCATGCGGGGCCGGCGCCCGGCGCGGCTCGAGCCGCGGGGGCATTCCGCTGGACCGACCGCCGCGCCTTCTTGAAGGGCGGACGCGTCGAGGAAGGGGTTCACATGGATTTCGAGCGTTACACCGAGCGGGCGCGGGGCTTCGTCCAGGCGGCGCAGATGCTGGCCGTGCGGGAAGGCCATCCGCAGCTCTCGCCCGGGCATATCCTGAAGGTTCTGATGGACGATCCGGAGGGCCTCGCCTCCGGCTTGATCGAGCGCGCCGGCGGCGACCCGCGCGCCGTGCGCGCCAGCGTCGAGGCTTGGCTCTCCCGCCAGCCGAAGGTGTCGGGCGGCGCCGCGCAGCCGCAGGCGACGCGCGACCTCCTGCGCCTCTTCGAGCAGGCCGAGAAGGCCGCCGAGAAGGCGGGCGATTCCTTCGTCACCGTCGAGCGCCTGCTGCTCGCGCTGACCCTCGATGCCGGCACCGACGCGGGCCGGGCGCTCGCACAGGCCGGCGTGACCGCTCAAGCGCTCAATCAGGCTATCAACGCGATTCGAAAAGGTCGGACGGCCGACAACGCCACCGCCGAGAACGCCTACGACGCCTTGAAGAAATACGCCCGCGACCTCACGGAGGCGGCGCGCGAGGGCAAGCTCGACCCGGTGATCGGCCGGGACGAGGAGATCCGCCGCACGATCCAGGTTCTGTCCCGGCGCACCAAGAACAACCCGGTGCTGATCGGCGAGCCCGGCGTCGGCAAGACGGCGATCGTCGAGGGCTTGGCGCTGCGCATCATCAATGGTGACGTGCCGGAGAGCCTCAAGGACAAGCAGCTTCTGGCGCTCGACATGGGCGCGCTGATTGCCGGCGCGAAGTATCGCGGCGAGTTCGAGGAGCGCCTGAAGGGCGTACTCTCCGAGGTGACCTCCGCCGCCGGCCAGATCATCCTGTTCATCGACGAGATGCATACCCTCGTCGGCGCCGGGAAGGCGGACGGCGCCATGGATGCGTCGAACCTCCTCAAGCCCGCGCTCGCCCGCGGCGAGCTGCACTGCGTCGGCGCGACGACGCTCGACGAGTACCGCAAGCACGTCGAGAAGGACGCCGCGCTCGCCCGGCGCTTCCAGCCCGTCTTCGTCTCCGAGCCCTCCGTCGAGGACACGGTGTCGATCCTGCGCGGCCTGAAGGAGAAGTACGAGCAACACCACGGGGTGCGCATCCAGGACTCGGCCTTGGTGGCTGCTGCCACCCTGTCGAACCGCTACATCACCGACCGCTTCCTGCCCGACAAGGCGATCGACCTCGTCGACGAGGCGGCCTCGCGCCTGCGCATGCAGGTGGATTCGAAGCCCGAGGAGCTCGACACGATCGACCGCGAGATCGTGCGCCGGAAGATCGAGGGCGAGGCCCTCAAGAAGGAGACGGACGCCGCCTCCAAGGACCGCCTCGCGCGGCTGGAGAAGGAACTCGCCGATCTCGAGGAGCAGTCGGCCGCCATCACGGCCCGCTGGAAGGCGGAGAAGGACAAGCTCGGCCGCGCCGCGGAGCTGAAGAAGCGCCTCGATGACGCCCGCACGAACCTCGCCAATGCCCAGCGCTCCGGTGATTGGGCCAAGGCGGGCGAGCTGTCCTACGGCACGATCCCGGAGCTCGAGAGAGAACTTGCCGGGCTCGAGGAGGCGGGCCTCGGCGACGGCGCCATGATGGAGGAGGCGGTGACGCCGAACCACGTGGCCGGCGTCGTCTCGCGCTGGACCGGCGTGCCCGTCGACAGGATGCTCGAGGGCGAGCGCGAGAAGCTGCTCGCCATGGAAGGGGCGCTCGCCAAGCGGGTGGTCGGTCAGCGCGAGGCGGTCGAGGCCGTCTCGACGGCCGTGCGCCGCGCCCGCGCCGGGCTCCAGGACCCCAACCGCCCGATCGGCTCCTTCATGTTCCTCGGCCCCACGGGCGTCGGCAAGACGGAGCTGACCAAGGCGCTGGCTTCGTTCCTCTTCGACGACGAGACGGCGCTCATCCGCCTCGACATGTCGGAATACATGGAGAAGCACTCCGTTGCCCGCCTCATCGGCGCGCCTCCGGGCTATGTCGGCTATGAGGAGGGCGGGGCGCTCACCGAAGCCGTGCGCCGGCGGCCCTACCAGGTGATCCTCTTCGACGAGATCGAGAAGGCGCATCCGGACGTGTTCAACGTGCTCCTCCAGGTGCTCGACGACGGCAGGCTCACCGACGGGCAGGGGCGGACGGTCGACTTCCGCAACACGCTCATCGTCATGACCTCGAATCTCGGCGCCGAGTTCCTGGTGAGCCAGCCGGAAGGTCAGGACACGGAAGCCGTGCGCGACGAGGTGATGGCGGCGGTGCGCGCCCATTTCCGGCCGGAGTTCCTGAACCGGGTCGACGACATTATTCTCTTCCACCGCCTGCAGCGGTCGGAGATGGGGGCGATCGTCGATATCCAAGTCACGCGGCTCCAGAAGCTCCTGGACGAGCGCAAGATCACGCTCGTGCTGGAGCCCGAGGCCCGGGGCTGGCTCGCGGAGAAGGGCTACGATCCGGCCTACGGCGCGCGCCCCCTGAAGCGCGTGATCCAGAAGCACGTCCAGGACTCCCTCGCCGAGCTCATCCTCGCGGGCGAGGTCAAGGACGGCGAGACGGTGTCGGTCCGGCTCGGGCCGCTGGGGCTGATGATCGGCGACGTCACCGTCGGCGCCGAGCGTCGCCCGGCAGGCGTGACCTTGAACTAGGGGCTGCCAAACGAAGGACTGTCATTCCGGGGCTCGGCGAAGCCGAGAACCCGGAATCCATGTCTGGGTGAGCGATTGCGAGCAGCTCTCGGCCAAGTCGTGGGTTCCGGGTTCCGCTGCGCGGCCCCGGAATGACAGCGCACCCCGGAACCCCCTCGCGCCGCCTCCGTTGGGTTCGCACATCCTCGCGACCCCGATGGAGGCGGTCCCCATGCCCCGCGCCAACCGCAACCTCCCCGAAGATCAATCCCCGGCCCAAGGGGAGATCGAGGGGAACAACGCCGCCTCGTCCGGCCACCGCGACGATTCTGTGCCGGTGCGCGCCTCGAGCCGCAGCGCCCGGGCCGAAACTCGCCGCGCTGCGACGAAGGCCACCGGCACCATGTCGATCTCCAAGAAAACCGATCCCGAGACCCGCGTCGCCGGCTTCAAGGAGGGCGTCCCGGCCTCCGGCAACGTACAGCGCTCGGTAGGCGGGAAACCGGCCAAGAAGGGTCTGGAGCAAGGCTCGGAGAAGACCGGCGGCTCGGACCGGCAGGCCGATGCCGATGCGCCGACCCGGATCACCCTCTCCAACGCCGAGATCTCGGAAGGCCTGACCACGACGGCGCGCAAGAGCCCCGCCCCCCGTTCGGCACAGACCTCGTCCGGGTCCGAGACCGGCACGTCGCACGACTACGACAGCCGGGCGAAGAAGACGGGCGGCGCCCGCCAGCGGGCGCCCGCGCCTGGCAACGTCGTCACCGTTTCGAAACGTCAGGCCGTCCAGGGCGTCCAGGCCAAGCCCGGCGGGCGCAAGACGAGTTCCGAAGGCGGCACGAAGCCCGCAAAGAAGTCCGCCCGCGGCGGCCACTCGACCGGCGCCTCGAAGAGCAAGGGCGCCGATCAAGGCGTCGCGGAGTAACGGCACCGGGCTGAACCAAAGCTCGCTGTCCTGGTTGACGCGCGACGGACCCGGTTCTCCGTCGCGCGAAGCCTATTGTTCGCCGAAGCCGATCCTCGATCAGGAGCGTCCCGATGGCCGATGCTGCCCGCCCTCTCGCGATCGTCACCGGCGCCTCGTCCGGCATCGGCACCGAGCTCGCCAAGCTCTGCGCCGAGAACGGGCACGACCTCATCCTCGCGGCCGACCGGGCTCTCGACGAGGCGGCGCAGGCCTGCCGGGCGCTCGGCGCCAAAGTCGACACGGTCGAGGCGGATCTCGCGACGCTGGACGGCGTCGATCGGCTCGTCGCGGCCGTCAAGGGCCGGCCCGTCGACGTGCTGATGGCCAATGCCGGCCACGGCCTCGGCCACGCCTTCCTCGACCAGGATTTCAAGGACGCGCGCCACGTGCTCGACACGAATGTCACGGGCACCCTTTACCTCATCCACCAAGTCGGCCGCGGGATGCGGGACCGCGGCCAGGGCCGCATCCTGATCACGGGCTCGATCGCCGGCTTCATGCCGGGCACCTTCCAGGCAGTCTACAACGGCACCAAGGCCTTCATCGATTCCTTCTCCCACGCGCTCCGGAACGAGCTGAAGGACACAGGCGTCACGGTGACCTGCCTCATGCCCGGCGCCACCGAGACGGAGTTCTTCGCGCGCGCCGACATGGAGGATACGAAGGTCGGCTCCGGCTCGAAGGATGACGCCGCCTTCGTGGCCAGGACCGGTTACGACGCCATGATGCGCGGCGACGGCGACGTGGTGTCCGGCTGGAAGAACAAGGTCCAGACCGCCATCGCCTCCGTCACGCCGGCCGGCATGCTCGCCGAGCAGCACCGCAAGCAGGCCGAGCCGGGTTCGGGGACGAGCTGAGGAGCCAGCTCGACCGGGACTGACGCGCTTCAGTCCCGGAACACCACCGTCTTCGTACCGTTCGAGATCACCCGTCCGTCGAGGTGCCAGCTCAGCGCCCGGGCCAGCACCCGGCGCTCGATGTCCCGGCCCTTGCGCACGAGGTCGTCCGGCGTGTCCTCGTGCGAGACGCGCTCCACGTCCTGCTCGATGATCGGGCCCTCGTCGAGGTCGCCCGTGACGTAGTGGGCGGTCGCCCCGATCAGCTTCACGCCGCGCTGGTGCGCCTGGTGGTAGGGCTTGGCGCCTTTGAAACCCGGCAGGAACGAGTGGTGGATGTTGATGCAGCGGCCCGCGAGCTTGGCCGAGAGATCGTCGGAGAGCACCTGCATGTAGCGGGCGAGCACGACGAGATCGGCGCCGCTCGTCTGCACGATCTGCCAGAGCGCCGCTTCCTGCGCGGCCTTGGTCTCCTTTGCCACCGGCAGATGGTGGAAGGGCACGGGACCGAAGTCGAGATGGGCGTAAGTTTCGCGCGGGTGGTTCGAGACGATGCCGACGGGATCCATAGCGATCTCGCCGATGCGCCAGCGATAGAGCAGGTCGGCCAGGCAGTGGTCGAAGCGCGAGGCCAGGAGCAGGACGCGGCGGTTCTCGTCGCGCCGCCGCATGCTCCAGGCCATCGCATGCGCTTCGGCGATGCTCGAGAAGGCGTCGCGCACCGCCTCGACGGGAGGGCCGGACGGATCGGTCTCGAACACCACCCGCATGAAGAACCGGCCCGTCTCGAGGTCGCCGAACTGGTTGGCCGCCACGATGTTGCAGCGATGCGCGAAGAGGTGGCCCGAGACGGCGGCCACGATCCCCGGCCGGTCGGGGCAGGACAGCACGAGGAAGCAGGGTTCTGGACGCATGAGAGCTCACCGAGGGCAGACCGGCCCTTGCTCATCGGCTCGACGGTAAAGTCAAGCGCTCAAGGTTAGGTGACCGGCCTTCCAGCAGCGCGCTCAGGTTCTGGGCACGCCGTGCCCGCAAGTCGGGCGGGACAAGAGCCGGCAAAGCTGCTACGAACCACGCATGAACCAATCGCGCATTGGTCCTCGTTCCGAGCCGGGCGGCTCCGCCGCGGCCTTGGTGCGCCTGCGCCGGATGCTCGACGAGGGCCCGGGCGAGGGCCGCCTGCCGCCGGAGCGGCTTTTGGCGCAGGAGCTTGCGCTGTCGCGTGGGGCGCTTCGGCGGGCGCTCGACGTGCTCGCCTCGGAGGGCCGCATCGTACGCGTCCAGGGCAAGGGCACCTTCGTCGGTCCGCCGCCGGCCCTGCCCTCGCGCGAGATCGGAGCGCTCCAGGGGCGGACCAATCCGCCGGAGGTCATGGAGGTGCGCCGCGAGCTCGAGCCGGTGCTCGCCCGCCTTGCCGCGCTTCGCGCCACCGGCGCCGACATCGACACCATGCGCCGCTTCGCCCGCCGCACGGCGGAGGCCGGCGACGCCGACGCCCGCGAATTGTGGGACGGTGCCTTGCACCGGCGCATCGCGGAGGCCGCCGGCAACGCCCTCCTCCTCGCCCTCTTCGACCTCGTCGACCGGGTGCGGCAGGACCCGGCCTGGCGGTCCTTGCGCGAGCGTGCCCGCTCCGCGGCCCGGCTCACGGCTTATGTCGAGGAGCACGAACGCCTCATCGCCGCCATCGCCGACCGGGACGCCGCCGCGGCCGAGGCCGCCATGCGCGATCACCTCGCTCACGTCGCCGAAGGCCTGGTCCTCGCCATGACCGGCGCGGCCCGTCCCGCTTCCCGTTCCGGAGAGTCCCTTGGCCTTGCCGCGACGCTCTGAGGCCTCGCCTGCGCCGGCTGCTGCGGAGGTTCCGCTGCTCACCGTCGAGGGCCTGTCGCTGCGCTTCGACGGCAATCCGCGAGGCCTCAACCTCGTCGAGGACATCTCCTTCTCCATCGGCCGGGGCCGCACGCTCTGCCTCGTCGGCGAGTCCGGCTGCGGCAAGAGCGTGACGGCCTTGAGCCTCATGGGCCTCCTGCCGAGCCCGCCGGCGCGGATCACCTCAGGAAGCGCGGTCTTCGACGGGCGCGACCTGCTCAGCTTGCCCGAGCGCGAGCGGGCGGACCTGCGCGGCGACCGCATCGCCATGATCTTCCAGGAGCCGATGACCTCGCTCAACCCGGCCTTCACCATCGGCGACCAGATTGCCGAGGGCGTGCGCCGGCACCGCGACGTGTCGAAGGCCGAGGCGCGGGCCCGGGCGCTCGAGATGCTGACCCGGGTTCGCATCCCCGCGCCCGAGAAGCGTCTTGACACCTATCCGCACCAGATGTCGGGCGGCATGCGCCAGCGCGCCATGATCGCGATGAGCCTCGCCAACGACCCGGAACTCCTCATCGCGGACGAGCCGACGACGGCGCTCGACGTGACGATCCAGGCCCAGATCCTGGCGCTGATCCGCCGCCTGCAGGAGGAGAGCGGCACGGCGCTCCTCCTCATCACCCACGATCTCGGCGTCGTCGCCGAGACCGCCGACGAGGTCGCGGTGATGTACGGCGGCCACGTCGTCGAGCAGGGGCCGGTGGCGGCGATCTTCGACGATCCGCAGCACCCTTATACGCTGGGGCTGATGGCCTCCGTGCCGTCGCTGGGGCGCCGCCTGGGGCGGCTTGCCACCATTCCGGGCACCGTGCCGCCGCCGGAAGCCTTGCCGACGGGCTGCCGCTTCGCCTCGCGCTGCCCCTTCGCCGACGCGCGCTGCCGCAACGAGCTGCCGCCCTTGGCCGATTTCGGCGGCGGGCACCGCGCCCGCTGCTGGTACGCGCCCCTCGAGGCGACGAGGGCCGCATGACCCCGATCCTCGAAGCCATCGGCCTCACCAAGCATTTTGGCGGAGGCGGCGGGCTCTTCGCCGACAAGACGGTGGTGCGCGCCGTCGACGGCGTCTCGATTGCGATCGGGAAGGGCGCGACGCAGGCGATCGTCGGCGAGAGCGGCTGCGGCAAGTCCACCCTCGGGCGGCTGCTGCTGCGCCTCATCGAGCCGACGGCGGGCGAGGTGATCTACGAGGGACGCAACGTCGGTGCGCTGCCCCCGGCGGAACTCCGCAAGCTCCGGCGCGAGCTGCAGATCATCTTTCAGGACCCCTTCGCCTCCCTCAACCCCCGCATGAGCGTCGCCGAGATCGTCGGCGAACCCCTCTGGCTCGCGGGCGAGAGCCGGGGCGTGCGCCGCGAGAAGGTGGCGGAGCTGCTTCGCCTCGTCGGCCTCCTGCCCGCCCATGCCGAGCGCTACCCGCACGAGTTCTCGGGCGGCCAGCGCCAGCGCATCGGCATTGCCCGGGCCCTCGCCGGCGGGCCGAAGCTGATCGTGGGCGACGAGCCGGTCTCGGCGCTGGACGTTTCGATCCAGGCCCAGATCATCAACCTGCTGGAAGACCTGAAGGAACGCTTCGGCCTCACTCTCGTCGTGGTGGCGCACGATCTCGCCGTCATCCGCCACATGAGCGATCGGGTAGCGGTGATGTATCTCGGCGAGATCGTCGAGGAGGCGCCGACCGACGCTCTCTTCGACGCGCCGCTCCACCCTTATACCCAAGCGCTCACCGCCGCGATCCCGGTGCCCCGGCCGACGGCGCGCCGGGCGAAAAGCCTCGTCGATGGCGACGTGCCGAGCCCGGCCGCGCCTCCGCCCGGCTGCCGCTTCCACACCCGTTGCCCGCATGCCCGCGCCGTGTGCCGCGAAGTCCGCCCCGTCCGGGAGGCGGCCGACGGCGACCGCACCGTCGCCTGCCATTTCTGGCGCGAGATCCAGGCCGCCGGCGCTTCGGCGCTGACGGCTCCGCCGCCGAGCGCCGCGCTGGCGCGCCGGCTCCAGATCTACCGCGAGGCGCGCTCCGCCTCGCCGAACCCTTCGGCATAGGGAGAGGGATGATGACGCGAGTTCGGACGATGACGCGATGGGCCACCGGCCTCGCGGCTCTGGCCCTGATGGGCCTCGGGGGCGCCCAGGCGCAGACGCTCCGCGTCGGCCTGCAGGAGGACCCCGACGTGCTCGACCCTCATCGGGCGCGCACCTTCGTCGGCCGGATCGTCTTCACCTCGCTCTGCGACAAGCTCGTCGATGTCGACGAGAAGCTGCAGTTCCAGCCCCAGCTCGCCACCTCGTGGGGCTGGAGCCCGGACAACCTGACGCTCACCTTCAAGCTACGCCCGGGCGTGACCTTCCACGACGGCGAGAAGCTCGACGCCGCGGCGGTGAAGGCCTCGATCGACCGGGCGCGAACCCTGCCGGACTCGCTGCGCCGGAGCGAGCTCGCTTCCGTGACCGCCGTCGAGGTCGTCGACGACCTCACGGTGGCGCTCAAGGTCGGAAAGCCCGACGCGACGCTGCTCGCCCAGCTCTCCGACCGCGCCGGTATGATCTTGTCGCCGAAGACGGTGGCGGGCGGCGACGTCGGCCAGAGGCCCGCCTGCGCCGGCCCCTACCGCTTCGTCGAGCGGGTGCAGAACGACCGCATCGTGCTGGAGAAATACGCCGGCCACTGGAACGCGGGGGCCTACGCCTTCCAGCGCCTCGTCTTCCTGCCCATCCCCGACACCACGGTGCGCCTCGCCAACCTGCGGGCCGGCGACCTCGACATCCTGGAGCGGCTCGCCCCCTCCGACGTGAAGTCGGTGCGCGCCGACAACCGGGTGAAGTTCGTGCCCGTCACCGGCATCGGCTACCAGGGTCTCACGCTCAACGTCGCCAACGGCCAGCGCGGGCAGAACGGCCCCTTCAAGGACAAGCGCGTCCGCCAGGCCTTCCAGGCCGCCATCGACCGCGCCGTCATCAACGAGGTGGCGGGCGAGGGCATCTACCCGCCCGCGCAGCAGCCCTTCCCAGAGGCGAGCCCTTACTTCTCGAAATCCTTCCCCGTGACGAAGCGCGACCCGGCCCGGGCTCGGGCGCTCCTCAAGGAGGCGGGCGTCAAGACGCCGGTGAAGGTCGAGATCATGTTCGGCAACACCACGGTCACGCAGCAGATCAACGAGCTGATCCAGGCCATGGCCGGGGAGGCGGGCTTCGAGGTGACGCTGCGCCCGACCGAGTTCGCGGCCTCGCAGAAGGAGGCGCAGGCCGGCAACTTCGAGGCCAACCAGATCGGCTGGTCCGGCCGCGTCGACCCCGACGGCAACATCCACCAGTTCGTCACCTGCCAGGGCGGCCTCAACGATTCCAAATACTGCAACCCGGAGGTCGACCGCCTGCTCAACGAGGCCCGGGCCACCAACGACGAGGGCAAGCGCCGCGATCTCTACGAAGCGGCCCAGAAGATCCTCCAGGAGGATCTGCCGATCATCTACGTCTACTACCAGCCCTGGCCCTTCGCGACGGCCCGCAAGGTCGAGGGTTTCAAGGCCTATCCCGACGGCATGATCCGCTTGGCGGGCGTGAAGTTCTCGGGGTGAGAGCCTCCTCTCCCCGCGCGGGGAGAGGGCTTCGCCTGCGGACCGGCAGGCGAAGCAAGCGCTTCAGCGCGAGGGTGAGGGGGAGAAAGGAGGGCGAGCGAGCTGGTTCGACTCCCCCTCACGCTCGCTCCGCTCGTCGCGTCGGCCGGTCCGCCGACGCGACCCTCTCCCCGCTCGCGGGGAGAGGAGGTCCGCGCTCGAAACGAGTGCCCTGTGAGGATGAATCTTCGTGCTCCGCATCATCGGCCGCCGCGCCCTCGTCGCGATCCCGACCATCATCCTCGTCTCGATGCTGGCGTTCGGGCTCCAGAAGATCCTGCCGGGCGACCCGATCCTCACCATCGCGGGGGAGGAGCGGGACCCTCAGGTCATCGCCTTCCTGCGCGAGAAGTACCGTCTCGACGACCCGATCCCCCTGCAATACCTCGCCTGGATCGGTCAGGTGCTGCGGGGCGACCTCGGCATCTCGCTGCGCACGGACTTGCCCGTGCTGACCCTCATCGCCCAAAAACTGCCCGTCACGATCGAGCTCGCCGCGCTTGCCATGATCGTGGCGATCGTCATCGGCGTGCCGATGGGCATCCTCTCGGCGGTCAAGAAGGGCACGGCCCTCGACTACACGGCGAACGCGGTGGCCCTGTCGGGCCTCTCCATCCCGAATTTCTGGTTCGGCATCCTGCTCATCATGCTGTTCTCGGTGGAGCTCGGCTGGCTGCCGGCGTCCGGCTACGTGCCGCCGGGCGAGAGCCTGTCGAAGAACCTCACCACGCTCCTGATGCCGGCCTTCGTGCTCGGCAACGCGCTCGCCGCGAGCCTCATGCGCCATACCCGCTCGGCGATGCTGAGCGTGCTCAAGTCCGACTACATCCGCACGGCCCGGGCCAAGGGGCTGCTCACCCCCGTCGTCGTGCTCAAGCACGCGCTGCGCAACGCCCTCATCCCCATCGTCACCGTCACGACCCTGCTCTTTGGCGAACTCTTGGGCGGCGCGGTGCTGACCGAGCAGATCTTCACCATCCCCGGCTTCGGCAAGCTCGTGGTGGATGCCGTGTTCAACCGCGACTACGCGGTGGTGCAGGGCGTGGTGCTCTGCACGGCGGTGGGCTTCATCGCCCTGAACCTCCTGGCCGACATCCTCTACGTTCTCGTCAACCCGCGCCTGAGGCATGCCTGATGGCCGACAGCGCCGCCGTCCCCGCCTCCCCGGAAGTCCTGGCGCCGCGCCGCAACCGGGCGCTCGGAAAATTCCTGCGCCACCGCGGCGCGGTCTTCGGGGCCGGCGTCATCTTGTTCTTCGTGCTGTTGGCCGTCTTCGCGCCGCTGATCGCCCCCTTTGATCCGCTGAAAACCAGCTTCTCCGCGATCCGCAAGGCGCCTTCGGCCCTGCACTGGTTCGGCACCGACGAGCTCGGGCGGGATCTCTTGTCGCGCCTGATCTACGGCGCCCGGGCCTCGCTCTTGGCCGGCGTCGCCTCGGTCGCCATCGCCGTCGGCATCGGCGTGCCGCTGGGCTTGCTCGCCGGCTACTACGGCGGCCTCCTCGACATGGCGATCTCGCGCCTGGCGGAAGCCATGCTCGCCATCCCCTTCCTGATCCTCGCCATCGCCCTCGCCGCCTTCTTGGGCCCGAGCCTCACCAACGCGATGATCGCCATCGGCCTCTCGGTGATGCCGATCTTCGTGCGCCTCACCCGAGGCCAGGTGCTCACCGTCAAGGCGGAGGACTACGTCGAGGGCGCGCGGGCCATCGGGTTGCCGAACCTCTGGATCATCCTGCGCTACATCCTGCCGAACGTGACGGCGCCGGTCATCGTCCAGGCGACGCTCACCATCGCCGCCGCCATCATCGCCGAGGCCTCGCTGTCGTTTCTCGGCCTCGGCCAGCAGCCGCCGAACCCGTCCTGGGGCTCGATGCTCAACACGGCCAAGAACTTCATGAGCCAGGCGCCCTGGATGTCGATCTTTCCCGGGATGGCCATCTTCCTCGTCGTGCTCGCCTTCAATCTCACCGGCGACGGCCTGCGCGACGCCCTCGATCCCCGCGACCATTGAGGCCTTCGATGTTCACCACGCGCCCTGAGATCCTCGGCACCTTCGGCGTCGTCGCCGCGACCCACTGGCTCGGCGCTCAGGTGGGCATGGGCACCTTGGAGCGGGGCGGCAATGCCTTCGACGCGGCAGTCGCCGCCGCCTTCACGCTTCAGGTCGTCGAGCCTCACCTCGTCGGGCCGGGCGGCGACGTGCCGATCATCTTCCACTCCGCCCGGACCGGGCGCACGGAGGTGATCTGCGGCCAGGGACCGGCCCCGGCCGGCGCCACCATCGAGCACTACAAGCGCGAGGGCCTCTCCCTCGTCCCCGGCAACGGCTTGCTCGCCACCGTCATCCCCGGCGCCTTCGACGCCTGGATGCTGTTGATTCGCGACCACGGGCGCCTGCGCCTGCGCGAGGTGCTCGAGCCCGCGATCTACTACGCCGGATCCGGCCACCCGCTCCTGCCGCGGGTCGCCAACACGATCCGCGACCTGCAAAGCTTCTTTGAGACGGAATGGCCGACCTCCGCCGCGCTCTGGTGCCCCGGCGGCCGGGCACCCGAGCCGCGCGAGATCTTCCGCAACGAGGCGCTGGCGAACACCTGGCGGCGCATCCTCAAGGAGGCCGAACAGCCCGGCCGCTCCCGTGAGATGGAGATCGAGGCGGCCCGCGAGGCTTTCGCGAAGGGGTTCGTGGCGGAAGCGATCGACCGCTTCTGCCGCGAGACGGAGGTCATGGATCAGTCAGGCTCCCGGCACCGCGGCGTCCTGACGGCGCAGGACATGGCCGGCTGGCAGGCCACCTACGAGGCGCCGATCTCCCGCCGGCACGGCCGCTACACGGTCCACAAGATCGGCCCGTGGGGCCAGGGCGCCGTGTTCCTCGAAACCATCGGTCTCCTCGACAGTACGAATCTCGCCGGTATGGGGCCGGCGAGCGCCGGTTTCGTCCACGCCGTGGCGGAAGCCATGAAGCTGGCCTTCGCCGACCGCGAGGCCTATCTCGGCGACCCGGCCTTCGTCGACGTGCCGCTGGAGACGCTTCTCTCGGACGCCTACCTCCACGAGCGCGCCCGCCTCATCGGCGACACCGCCTCGCGGGAGCTGCGCCCGGGCCGCATCCCCGGTTACGAGCTCCAAGTCGAGCGGATGCTCAAGGTGCTTCGCGAGCTGTCGACCCAGAACCGCGGCGTCCAGAACGCGGAGCCGACCATGGCCGAGATGCGCTCGGCCGGCGAGAATCGCTCCGTGCGTCGCGGCGATACGGTGCATATCGACGTCATCGATTCCGAGGGCAACATGCTCGCGGCCATGCCCTCAGGCGGTTGGCTGCAATCCTCGCCCACCATCCCCGAGCTCGGCTTCGCGCTCAATTCCCGCGCCCAGATGTTCTGGCTCGAGCCCGGGCTGCCGGCGAGTCTCGAGCCCGGCAAGCGCCCGCGGACCACGCTCACCCCCACCCTGGCCGAGCGCGACGACCGGCCGTACATGGTCTTCGGCTCGCCCGGCGGCGACCAGCAGGAGCAGTGGCAGCTCCAGCTCTTCCTGCGCCACGCCCATCACGGTCTCAACCTGCAGGAATGCATCGACCTGCCGATGATGCACACCTCGCATTTCCCCTCGTCCTTCTACCCGCGGGAGCAGAAGCCCGGCTCCCTCACCGTCGAGGAGAGCTTCGGGGAGGAAACCATCGCCGAGCTTCGCGCCAAGGGCCACGACGTCGAGGTGGCGCCGGCCTGGACGGTCGGGCGCCTCGTCGCCGCGGCGCGGGACGAGGACGGGCTCCTGCACGCCGCCGCGAGCCCCCGCCTCATGACGGCCTACGCGGTGGGACGGTGAACCGATGACCTGGTCCATCGTCGCCCGCGACCCCGCGACCGGCCAGCTCGGGCTCGCCGTCACCACGAAGTTCTTCGCCGTCGGTGGGCTGTGCGCCTACGGCGCGGGTGGCACCGGCGCTGTGGCGACGCAGGCCTTCGTCAACCCGCTCTGGGGCATCGACGCCCTGCGGCTCTTAGGGGAAGGCTGCCCGGCCGACGCCGCCCTCGCCTACCTTCTTCCGACCGACGCCAACGCGGCGCACCGGCAGTTGCACCTCGTCGACCAGGAGGGCCGCACGGCCCAGCACACGGGCAGCGCTTGCGTCGACTGGGCCGGCCACGTGTCGGGCCCGAGCGTGTCCGTCGCCGGCAACATGCTCGCAGGGCCAAAAGTGGTCGAGGCGACGCTCGCCACCTTCCTCGCGAGGAGCGATCTGGGCTTCGCCGACCGCCTCATCGCGGCCCTCGACGCCGGTCAGGCGGAGGGCGGCGACAAGCGCGGCAAGCAGTCGGCGGCGCTCAAGGTGTGGGGATCTGAGCCCTACCCGATCCTCGACCTTCGCGTCGACGACCATCCCGAGCCGCTCGCCGAATTGCGCCGGCTGCACGAGGTCGCGCACGAGCGCTTCCTCGCCTTCATGGAGGTGCTGCCGACGCGGGCGAACCCTGCCGGCAATCCCGACCGCTCCCACGTCGACCAGCGCTCGGCGGAGCTCGTCGCGGGCCGCCAGGCCCTAGCCAGCTGAACGGGTTCAGCGGTCGTTCGCGGCCACCCTGTTGAAGAGCACCGCCTTCGGCCGTGTGGTGCGGAACTGGCCGCGCTCGTTCGCCACGAAGACGAGGACGAGGAGAGAGAGCGCCGTGAACCACCACATCTGCGCCGTGCCGATGCCGAGGCACGCGAAGGCGTAGGCCGTCGCGAAGGCCGCCGTGATGCCGGGCAGGAGCACGGGATGCTCGCGGCCCGCCCGGCGCACCGCCGCCCAGAGCGCCACGGCGCCGGCGAGCGCCCCGACGATGCCGAGCTCGTACCAGACCTCGAGGAGCAGGGTGCTCGGGGCGTTGGGATGAAGAAGCCCGACGAAGCGTCCGCGCAGGGCCGTCTCGAAGCCGTGGCCGGTGATGAGGCGCACGGGCTCGGAGAGCACGAGGCGCCGCCAGATCGCGAGGCTGTGGGTGATCGGGTGGGACGGGCCGAGGATCAGCGCGGAGAGCGGGCGGCCGACGAAGGGCAGGAGCGGCGCCACCGCGAGGAGCCCCGCCATGCCCGCGGCGGTGACCCTCACGCCGAGCGCGGGCGCCGCCGCGACGAGGGCGTAGACTGCGGCGCCGATGCCGAGCGCGATCACCGGCATGGCATCGGGCCCCAGCACGGCGGCGAAGGCCACGGCGACGGCGAGCCCCAAGGCTTCGAGGTCGCGGTGGCGCGAGCGCAGCCAGGCCACCGCCGGCCAGACGAACAGCGCGAGCACGACGAGGCCGCGCCCGAGATTCTGCGCCGCTTCGTCCGTGCCGTCGCGGGCGCCCGGCACCACGAGGGCGACGCCGATGGCGACGAGCGCGGCCAAGCCCACACCGACCGGCAGGAGATAGAGGTTCGCCGAGCGCATCCGATCGGGCAGAGCGAAGACGCCCGCGAAGGCGACGCCCACCGTCGCCGCGATGTTGAAGAGCCGCTCGGCCGCGGGCGACAAAAAGGGCGTCCAGACGAGGGACAGGGCGCACCAGAGCGCCGCGAGGCCTGCGGCCAGACCGGCGCGGGACGCGGTAAGCCGCCAGGCCGTGACCCGCAGAGGACGGTGCTGCCCGTCGAGGAAGGAGGCGATGACGAGGAGCGCCACCCCAATCGGCGCCAGCACGACGAGCCCGCGGCGCGTCACGAGCGCCAGCGAGGGCAGGACGACCATCAGAGTCGCGAACCCGACCCGCCGCAGGAGGGCGGCAGCATCGGCGGCGGGGTCGACGCCCGCGCTGCGGCGCGACGGCGCTGTCGGGAGGGGACGCATGATGGACGCCTTGCAGAGGCCGGGCCAGCTCCTCGGCCCAGTCCTCGGCGGAGGCACCTTACGGCAGCCCGCGGTTCAGGACTGTAGGAGCGGCGCAACACTGGGGCGGCATCGATCGCGAGATTTGTCACCAAGTTGACCGATGCAGGCCTGATCTGGCGCCGGCGCGAGCGACGTCATGCCAGCGCTCGATCGGCTCAAGCACGAGAGCTATTGCTGCAGTTGAGGGCAGAAGAGCAGCGATCTCCCGTTCGGCAGCGCATCTGCCGAATTTTTGTGCAACGACCACGCTCCCCGCGCAGCCGCCGCCACGGTCAGCTGTCCGGCTGGCTGGCATGGGCCTTGCTGACCCGAAAGGCGACTCACTTGTTCGCTCTGGGGCTCCCGCATGTCCACCTTCGACGATCCCTTCGACCCCAAGATGCGCCTCAGCCGCCGCCGCTGCTCCTGCGGCCGTCACGCGAGCCAGGCGGACCACGACAACGCCGCCCTCGACGGCGAGGCGAGTTTCGCCCGGGTCGTCGAGGGCACGGTGATGCGCGCCCTCTTTCCGCAGGACGCGACGCGGCGGGCCTTCCTCAAGGCGGTCGGCGCCTCGACGGCGCTCGCGGCGCTGAGCCAGATCCTGCCGCTGGGCACGGTAACGGACGCCTTCGCGCAGGGCGCGGCGCCGGAGAAGAAGGACCTCAAGGTCGGCTTCATCCCGATCACCTGCGCCACGCCCATCATCATGGCGCATCCGATGGGGTTCTACGCCAAGCAAGGCCTCAACGTGGAGGTGGTGAAGACCGCCGGTTGGGCGGTGATCCGCGACAAAACTCTGAATAAGGAGTACGACGCCGCCCACATGCTGGCGCCGATGCCGCTCGCCATCACGCTCGGCGTGGGCTCGAACCCGGTGCCCTACACGATGCCGGCGGTGGAGAACATCAACGGTCAGGCGATCACGCTCGCCGTGAAGCACAAGGACAAGCGCGACCCGAGATCGTGGAAGGGCTTCAAATTCGCCGTGCCCTTCGACTACTCGATGCACAACTATCTGTTGCGCTACTACCTCGCGGAGCACGGCATCGACCCGGACACGGACGTGCAGATCCGCGCCGTGCCGCCGCCCGAGATGGTCGCGAACCTCCGCGCTGACAACATCGACGGCTTCTTAGGTCCCGACCCCTTCAACCAGCGCGCGGTCTATGACGGCGTCGGTTTCATCCACGTTCTCTCGAAGGAGCTCTGGGACGGCCATCCGTGCTGCGCCTTCGCGGCGTCGCGCGAGTTCGTGACCTCGATGCCGAACACCTACGCGGCGCTCTTGAAGGGCATCATCGAGGCCACGGCCTACGCGGCCAAGGCCGAGAACCGCAAGGCCATCGCGGAAGCCATCGCGCCGGCGAACTACCTCAACCAGCCGCCGGTCGTGCTGGAGCAGATCCTCACCGGCACCTACGCCGACGGCTTGGGCTCCGTGAAGCGCGACGCCAACCGCATCAACTTCGACCCGTTCCCCTACGAGTCCTTCGCGGTGTGGATCCTCACCCAGATGAAGCGTTGGGGCCAGGTCAAGGGCGACCTCGACTACGCCGCGGTGGCCCGGCAGGTCTACCTCGCGACGGATGCCGAGAAGCTGATGAAGGAGGCGGGCCTCACCCCGCTGGCAGCGTCGACCAAGTCCTTCGTTGTCATGGGCAAGACCTTCGATCCGGCGAAGCCGGACGAGTATCTCGCGTCCTTCGCGATCAAGCGGTCGAGCTGATGCGCCTCGTCATCGCGCACCTTCCCTCCCCCCTGGAGGGGGAGGGTGGCCCTCGCGTCAGCGAGGGTCGGGAGAGGGGGAGCGCCCCGTCCGGGGCGCACGGCGCCAGCCGATCAGCATCTTGCCGATCCAGCGTGCCCCTTCGCTTCGCGAGCGCCTTCGGCGCACCCCTCTCCCGACCCCGCTTCGCGGGGCCACCCTCTCCCGCAAGGGGAGAGGGGACGGGCGTTCTGCGGCGGGGCGGCCCATGACCCTCAACCTCCGCGCCGGGATCGTCTCCCTCGCGATCCTCGCCGCCTTCCTCCTCACCTGGCATGTCGGCACGCAAGGGTCCGGGCCGACGCAGGCGATGGATCCGGAATACGCCAAGCTGATGGGGCTCACCGCCACGACGGGCAAGTCCGCCATGCCGGGGCCGCTTGATGTCGCGGCGACGATCTGGGGCCACCTCAAGGACCCGTTCTACGTCAAGGGCGCCAACGACAAGGGCATCGGCGTCCAGCTCGCCTATTCGATCGGCCGGGTGGGCCTCGGCTATCTGCTCGCCGTTCTGGTCGCGATCCCGGTCGGCTTCCTCATCGGCATGTCGCCGCTGATGAGCCGGGCCCTCGACCCCTTCATCCAGGTGATGAAGCCCGTCTCGCCTTTGGCCTGGATGCCGCTCGCCCTCTACACGATCAAGGACTCGGGCATCTCGGCGATTTTCGTGATCTTCATCTGTTCGCTTTGGCCGATGATGATCAACACGGCCTTCGGCGTCGCGAGCGTGCGGAAAGAGTGGCTCAACGTGGCCCGGACGCTGCAGGTCGGGCCGGTGCGCCGCGCCTTCACCGTCATCCTGCCGGCGGCAGCGCCCACCATCCTCACCGGCATGCGCATCTCCATCGGCATCGCGTGGCTCGTCATCGTGGCGGCCGAGATGTTGGTCGGCGGCACCGGCATCGGCTACTTCGTCTGGAACGAGTGGAACAACCTCTCGATCACCAACGTGATCACCTCGATCCTGGTGATCGGCCTCGTCGGCATGACCCTCGACCAGGCGCTCGCCCGCGCGCAGCGCCTCGTCACCTTCCCGGAGTAGAGGCGTGGCCGACGAGAAGTTCATCTCCATCGAGGGCATCGCGCGCCGCTATCCCGCGCCGGGCGGCCGCCAGACCACGATCTTCGAGGACCTCTGGCTGCCCGTGCGGCGGGGCGAGTTCGTCTGCATGATCGGCCATTCGGGCTGCGGCAAGACGACGGTGCTCAACATCCTCGCCGGCCTCGATGCGCCCTCCGAGGGCGTCGTCATCGTCGACGGACAGGCGATCGAGGGGCCGAGCCTCGACCGCGCCGTGATCTTCCAGGGCCACGCCCTCCTGCCCTGGCGCAGCGTTCTCGGCAACGTCGCCTACGCGGTCTCGTCTCGCTGGCGGAAGGCGCCGAAGGCGGAGGTGGAGGAGCGGGCGCGACAAGCTATCGCGACGGTGGGGCTCGCCGGCTCCGAGCACAAGCGCCCGGCGGAGCTGTCAGGCGGCATGAAGCAGCGCGTCGGTATCGCCCGGGCGCTCGCCATCGAGCCCAAGATCCTGCTCATGGACGAGCCCTTCTCGGCGCTCGACGCGCTCACCCGCGGCACCCTCCAGGACGAGGCGCGGCGCGTCTGCCTGGAGCGGGGCCAGACCACCTTCATGATCACCCACGACGTCGACGAGGCGATGTATCTCGCCGACCGCATCGTGCTCATGACGAACGGCCCGGGCGCCAAGGTGGCCGAGATCGTCGAGAACCCGCTGTCGAAGGACCGCTCGCGCACCGACCTCCACAAGCACCCCCGCTACTACGGCTTACGCAACCACCTCATCGACTTCCTCGTCACCCGCTCGCGCACGTTCCGGGACGCGCCGCCGGAGGGCTACGACCCGCGCCGTCCGCCGGTGGTGAGGCCGGGGGAGGAGGTGAGTAGCGAATGGCGAATGGCGAGTGGCGACGCTGCGGAGCCGTGGCGGCTGGCCGGGGAGTGAGGCTCGCCCTGTCCTCTGTCATGGCCGGGCTCGACCCGGCCATCCCGGTTCGAGAACCCGGGACCAACGCGCCGAGATGACCGGGTCAAGCCCGGTCATGACAAGGTTGAAGCCACTCGCCATTCGCCACTCACCATTCGCCTACATCGGAGGAACCCATGAAACGCGAACAGCTCACGGAAAAGATCCTCGACATCAAGCGCGAGCGCGGCTGGACCTGGAAGGAGATCACCACCGAGATCGGCGGGCTGTCCGAGGTGCTCACCGTCGGCGCCCTGCTCGGCCAGATGAAGCTGCCGAAGCCGCTTGCCAAGAAGGCGGCGGACCTCTTCGGCCTCTCGGAGGTCGAGGAGCGCATGCTCAACGAGATCCCCTACCGCGGCACGGGCACGCCGATGCCGCCCACCGACCCGCTCCTCTACCGCTTCTACGAGATGGTGATGGTCAACGGCCCGGCCTGGAAGGAGCTGATCCAGGAGGAGTTCGGCGACGGCATCATGTCGGCGATCGACTTCGACATGACGATCGAGCGTCAGCCGCACAACAAGGGCGACCGGGTGAAGATCGGCATGTCGGGCAAGTTCCTGCCCTACAAATATTACGGCAACGAGGACGGCATCCCCGACTACGGCTTCAAGGAGGCCTGAGCCGTCACACGCCGTCGCGCAGCGCCCGAAAGTTCTCGAGCCAGCCCTTGAGCCAGAGCTCGAGGGCCTGCCGGGCGCCGGCCTCCGTCGGCGCCCAGCCCCAGGCATCCTCGGCGAGAGGGCTCGACCAGACCCAGAGCCCGTTCGAGCCGTCGAACTCGACGGCGCCCGCCTCGACCGCGCCGGCCCGGCCGACGGAGCGGCGCAGGGGCACGCCGGCCACCTCCTCTTGCGTCCAGACGAGGCCGCTCACCGAGGCGGTCCGATCGGCGCCGTGAGGAGGGCCCGGTCGACGGCGGCGGGGCGTCCGTCGAGGGAAAGCCGCGTGACCTGCCGGGGCGTCTCGGCGATGACGCGCCCGCGGCGCACCACGGCGAGCCGCGGGCTTTTGAGGCGGATCGCCTCGATCGGATCCTTGGCCTGCAGCACCACGAGGTCGGCGTGGCAACCGGGCTCCAGGCCGTAGCCGTCGAGGCCCATGATCTTCGCCGGGTTCGCGGTCACCGCATCGAAGCAGAAACGCATCGCCTCGCGGCTCGTCATGTGGCCCACATGGACCGCCATGTGGGCGACCTCCAGCATGTCGCCGGAGCCCAGCGAGTACCAAGGGTCCATGACGCAGTCGTGCCCCAAGGCGCAAAGGATGTCGTGGCTCCGCATCTCGGGGATGCGGGTGAGGCCGCGCCGCTTCGGGTAGGTATCGTGCCGGCCCTGGATGACGATGTTGATGAGCGGGTTGGCGATTGCCGCGACGCCCGCTTCCGCCATGAGGGGCAGGAGCTTCGAGACGTAGTAATTGTCCATGGAATGCATGGAGGTGAGGTGGGAGCCCGCCACCCGCCCCTGCAGCCCGAGGCGCTGCGTCTCGTAAGCCAGGGTCTCGATGTGCCGCGAGAGCGGGTCGTCCGTCTCGTCGCAGTGGAGGTCGACGCGAAGCCCGCGCTTTGCCGCAACCTCGCAGAGCGCCCGCACGGAGGCCGCGCCGTCGGCCATGGTACGCTCGAAATGGGGAATGCCGCCGACCACGTCGACGCCCATGTCCAGCGCCCGCTCCAGGTTCGCCACGGCGCTGGGCGAGCGGTAGTAGCCGTCCTGCGGGAAGGCGACGAGCTGCAGGTCGAGGTAGGGCGCGACCTGGCGCTTCACCTCGAGGAGCGCCTCGACGGCGAGCAGCCGGTCGTCGCAGACGTCGACGTGGCTGCGGATTGCGAGGAGCCCCTGCGAGACCGCGAGGTCGCAATAGGCTAGCGCCCGCTCGATCACCGCGTCCTGCGTGAGGTAGGGCTTCAACTCGCCCCAGAGCGCGATGCCCTCCAACAAGGTACCGGATTGGTTGAGCCGCGGCAGGCCGAGCGACAGCGTCGCGTCCATGTGGAAATGCACGTCGACGAAGGGCGGCGCGATGAGGCAGCCCTCGGCGTCGATCACCCGGCCCGCCTCGGCCTGGATGCTCCGCTCCACGGCGGCGATGCGACCGTCGGCGACGGCGATGTCCTGGCCCGTGCGTCCGTCGGGCAGGGCGGCATTGCGGATGAGGAGGTCGACGGTCATCAGGAGGTTTCTCCGTCATTCCGGGGCCGCGCAGCGGAGCCCGGAATCCACGGGCAAGCCGAAGCGCCAGCCGCCCTCATTGGTTCAGTTGCTGGTAGAGATCTGACCAACCCGGATTCATCGCTTCGATGAGACGCAGCTTCCAGGCACGTCGCCACTTCTTGATGTCCTTCTCCCGGGCGATCGCCTCGTCAACGCGCTCGTAGGTCTCGTACCAGACGAGACGGTCGACGGCGTAGCGGGCCGTGAAGCCCGAGTTCATCTTCGTCTTGTGCTCCCACACGCGGCGACCGAGGTTGTTCGTTACCCCGAGATAGAGAGTACCGGCACGGCGGTTCGCGAGGAGATAGACGAAGTAGGGCATGCCGATCCATCCGGCCCAGTCGTATTCCGGGCTCGGCTTCGCCGCCCCGGAATGACAGGAAGCATCACCGCTGCCCCTTGATGTACGGCACCATCAGCGCTTTCGGGTAATCCGCCCGGCGCGCCACCAGCACGAGGGCGAGGATGGAGAGAAGGTAGGGCAGCATCAGGAAGACCTGACCCGGCACGAGGCCGCCCGCCACCGTCTGCAGGCGCACCTGGAAGGCGTCGAAGGCACCGAAGAGGAGCGCCCCGACAAGCGCCTTGCCCGGCCGCCAGGAGGCGAAGACGGTGAGCGCGATGCAGATCCAGCCGCGCCCGTTCGTCATCTCGAAGAAGAAGGCGTTGAAAGCCGCCATGGTGAGGAAGGCGCCGCCGAGCGCCATCAGCGCCGATCCCGCCACCACCGCGCCGATGCGCAGGCGATGCACGTCGAGCCCCTGCGCCTCGACGGCGGCGGGGTTCTCGCCCGCCGCGCGCAGCGCCAGGCCGAGCGGCGTCCGCGCGAGGACGTAGGCCGAAAGGGCGAAAAGGAACAGCGCGAGGTAGGTGAGCGCCGTCTGCTGGAACAGCACCGGACCGAGGAACGGCAGGTCGGAGAGGCCGGGGATGCTCAGCGGCGCGAAGGGCTCGATGCGGGGCGGGCTCGCGACGGTGGGCAAGGCGACGCGGTAGCCGAAATAGGCGGTGCTCGTGGCGAGCAGGGTGATGCCGATGCCGGTGACGTGCTGCGACAGGCCCAGCGGCACGGTGAGAAGGGCGTGCAGGAGCCCGAATCCCGCCCCCGTCAGCGCCGCGACGAGGACGCCGAGCCAGAGCGAGCCGCCGAGGTAAACCGTGAGCCAGCCGGCGAGGGCTCCTGCCGTGAAGATACCCTCGATCCCGAGGTTGAGCACGCCGGCCCGCTCGCAGATCAGCGCGCCCAAGACCCCGAAGAGCAGCGGCGTCGCGATCCGCACCGCCGCGGCCCAGAAACTCGCCGAGGCGAGGATGTCGAGAAGGGCGCTCATCGCCACCTCACGCGGTAGCGCAGCGCCAGCCCGCCGACGAGGACGCAGAGCAGAGCCAGCGCGACGATGAGGTCGGCGATGTAGTTCGAGACGCCCAAGGTCCGGCTCATCGTGTCCGCGCCGACGAAGAGACCCGCGATGAAGATCGCGGCGGGCACCACGGCCAAAGGCTGGAGCCCCGCCAGCATCGCCACGACGATGCCGGAATAGCCGAAGCCGCGAGAGAGGTCGGCGGTAAGATAGCCTTTCAGGCCAGCCACCTCCGAGGCCCCGGCGAGCCCCGCGGCTCCGCCGGAGAGGGCCGCGACGAGGAGCGTGATCCGCGTCACGCCGATGCCGGCATAGGCCGCTGCCGCCGCGTTCTCGCCCACCGCCCGGATCTTGAGGCCGACGACGGTGCGCGCGACGAGGACGTGCGCGAGGACCACGGTCACAAGCCCGACGAGGAGACCGGCATGGAGGCGCAGGCGCTCGACGAGCGGGGGCAGCGCGGCGGCGTCGAGGATGGGCTCGCTCTGCGGCCAGCCGCCACCCATAGGGTCCTTGAGCGGGCCTTCCAGCATCAGCTGCACGAAGAGCAGCACGACGAAGTTGAGAAGCAGCGTGGTGACGACCTCGTCGACCCCGAGCCGAACCTTGAGGAGCGCCGGCCCGAGCATCAGGAGGGCGCCGGCGAGCGCCGCTGCCGCCAGCACGAGAGGCACGAGAAGGAGGGGTGGTCCCTGCACCGCGCCGGAGCCCACGGTCACCGCCGCGAGCGCCCCCGCGTAGAGCTGGCCCTCCGCTCCGATGTTGTAGAGCTTGGCGCGGAAGGCGAGCGCCGCCGCGAGCCCGGTGAGGATCAGCGGCGTCGCCCGGGTCAGGGTCTCGGCGAGAGCGAAGGAAGAGCCCGCGGCCCCTTGAACGAGGAGCACCAGCGCCCGGCCGAGCGGCGCGCCGGCGAGGGCCAGCGGCACCAGAGCGAGGCCGAGCGCCGCCGCGGCCGCCAGGACGGGCGCCGCCGCGCGCAGCGCCGGCGAGGGCGTGGTACGGGTCTCGAACCGGATCACGCGGCCTCCGCCCGCTGCCCGGCCATGAGGAGCCCGACACGTTCGAGCGTGAGCTCGTCGGTGGGCTCCGGCGGGGAGAGCCGGCCGCCGGCGATCACGGCGATGCGATCGCTCAAGGCGAAGAGCTCGTCGAGGTCCTCCGAGATCAGGAGCACCCCGGCGCCCCGCCGGCGCGCCTCGAGGAGCCGACGGTGCACGTCCGCGGTCGCGCCGACGTCGAGGCCCCGCGTCGGCTGATTGGCGAGGATGAGGGCAGGGTTCCGCTCGAGGCCGCGGGCAAGGATGAGCTTCTGGATGTTGCCACCCGAGAGCTGGCGGATGGGGGCGTCCGGGCCCGGGCAGCGCACGTCGTAGGCCGCGATCACGGCTTGAGCCCGCCGCCGCAGGGCGCCGCGGCGCAGGAAGCCGAAGCGGCGGGTCTCGGAGCGGTCGAGCGTTTCGAGCGCGAGGTTCTCGGCGATGCTGAGCGAACCGACGATTCCCTCGCGGTGCCGGTCCTCCGGGACGCGGGCGACGCCCGCCGCCACCCGCGCGGCCGGCGACGTGCGGCGGAGTTCGGCGCCGTTCAAGAGAAGGCGGCCGGCCGTCGGCGGAGCCGTGCCCGCGACAAGGGCGGCGAGCGCGCCCTGGCCGTTGCCGGAGACACCCGCGACCCCGACGATTTCGCCTTCCCGCACCGTCAGCGACGCCTCAACGAGGCCCGTGCCCTGGGTGCCCCGGGCGCTCGCGCCCTTGAGCTCGAGGAGAGGCCGGCCCGGGTCGCGAGGCTCGCGTCGGCTCTGGGCGACAGCGCGGCCGACCATCAGGCCTGCGAGCATCGCCCGGTCGGCCCCGGCGACCGGCCGCTCGGCGACCTTCTGACCGCCGCGCAACACCGCGACCCGGTCGGCGAGGGCCAGGACCTCGCCGAGCTTGTGCGAGATGAAGATCACCCCGAGCCCCGCGGCCGCCAGCCGGCGCAGGACCTTGAACAGCCCCTCCGCCTCCTGTGGGGTGAGCACGGCGGTCGGCTCGTCGAGGACGAGCACCCGGGCGCCGCGATAGAGCACTTTCAGGAGCTCGACGCGCTGCTTCTCGCCGACCGAAAGCTCGGCGACGCGCGCCTCCGGCGACACCGTGAGCCCGCTCTCGGCCATGAGGCGGCCCAAGGCCTCGCGCGCTGCGCCGAGCCTCAAGGTCGGGCGCCAGACGGGCCGGGTGCCGAGCACCACGTTCTCGATCACGGTGAGGCTCTCGGCCAGCGCGAAATGCTGGTGCACCATGCCGATCCCGGCCGCGAGCGCCGCCCGCGGCTGGCCGGAGGGCAGGAGGTGCAGCACCCCTGCTTGATCCGCGACCTGGATCGTCCCCTCGTCGGCGACGTAGTGGCCGAAGAGGATATTCATGAGCGTGGTCTTGCCGGCCCCGTTCTCCCCGAGGAGCGCGAGGATCTCGCCACGGCCGAGCGTGAGCGAGACGCGATCGTTGGCGACGAGCGGGCCGAAGCGCTTGGTGATGCCCTCGAGGGCAAGAAGAGGGACGGGCGTGGAGGACAAGGTCATGCGTCGCCGGGCATCGCTCGTCGTCCTATACGATGGCAGGCCTCGGCGCGCATCAGGCCCCTGAGCCTCATCCCCACCCCCAGTCGTGCTGATGCAAGCCGGCTGCCTCGCGGGGATAGCGGGACCCTGCCGTCCCCTCTACAAGGCTCCCGATGCCCTCCTTCGCCCTCGACCCGCGGCTCGCCGCCGACACGATCCCCGTCGGGGACCTGGCGCTCTGTTCCGTCCTCCTTATGGACGACGCGCGCTTCCCCTGGCTCATCCTCGTGCCGCGCTTGCCCGACATTGCCGAGATAACCGACCTGTCCGAGGCCGACGCCGCGCGGCTGATGAGCGAGATCCGTCTCGCGACGGGGGTGATGCTCGATCTTGCCAAGCCCGACAAGGTGAATGTCGGGGCGCTCGGCAACGTCGTGAGCCAGCTTCACGTCCACGTCGTCGGACGCTTCCGCTCCGATCCCGCCTGGCCCGGCCCGGTCTGGGGGTTCGGGACGCGCCAGCCCTACCCGCCCCACGCCGCCGCCCAGCTCGTCGAGCGGGCCGGCGCCCTCTTCGCCGCTGCCTGACGAGCCCCGATGATCGACCTCGACCGCCTCGGCTTCGCGCGAAGCCTTCTGGACCGCCACGGCGCCGAGCGCAGCGATGCCGCCTACACGGCGGCCCTCGACGACCCGAACGCGGCGATCGTGCTCGTCGCGGGCGACACGCCGGTGCTGCAGGCTTTGGGTGAAGGCGCCTCGGCCTTCCTCGACCGGTCGGCGCTGGCGCGCCTGCCGCAGCGGGCAGAGACGGTGCTGCTGGGTACGGCAGACGGGCGGCCCGTTCTCGCCGTGCTCGCCGCGCCCGAGGCGGCCGCGCTCTACGCCGAGGATTCGGCCTTCCAGGTGCTCGATCTGCGCTCCGTCGCGGTGCAGGGCGCGGTGCCGGCGCCCGAGCTCGGCGCGCTCGCCACGGCGAAGTCCATCCTGTCCTGGCACGCCCGCCACCGCTTCTGCGCCAATTGCGGCAGCGCCACGCAACCCGCGGCGTCCGGCTTCCGGCGCGATTGCGGAGCCTGCGGGACGCAGCATTTCCCGCGGACCGACCCCGTCGCGATCATGCTGGTGACCCGGGGTGATTGCTGTCTCCTCGGTCGCCAGCCTCGGTTCGTCGCCGGCTCCTACTCGTGCCTGGCCGGCTTCATCGAGCCCGGGGAGACCCTGGAAGACGCGGTGCGCCGCGAGGTTCAGGAAGAAGCGGGCGTCACCTGCGGGGCGGTGTCCTATCTCGTCTCCCAGCCCTGGCCCTTTCCCTCGTCCTTGATGATCGGCTGCCAGGCGGAGGCCCTCACCGAGGACATCACCATCGATCGGGAGGAACTCGAGGACGCGCGCTGGTTCCCGCGGGACGAGGTGCGGCTCATGCTCGAGCGCCGGCATCCGGACGGGCTCATCTGCCCGCCGCCCGTCGCCATCGCGCATCACCTCGTGCGGCATTGGGTCGAAGCGGGCGGCTGACATCCGCCCGTCATGGTCTAGGCTGCATCGAAAGGAGGCGCGTGACGACCGCGCCCCGGACGGAGGAGACCTGGACCATGCGACGGATCGGATCAGCCACGCTCGTGCTCGCCTTGAGCGCGGCAAGCCTCATCGGGCCGGCTCAGGCTCAAGCGCCCGCCTCAGCGCCGGGCGCCGCGCCGTCCCGGCCCCTCGTCATCGCCCATCGCGGCGCGAGCGGGCACCGGCCGGAGCACACGCTGGAAGCCTACAAGCTCGCGATCGAGATGGGCGCAGACTTCATCGAGCCCGACCTCGTCTCGACGAAGGACAGGGCGCTCATCGCCCGCCACGAGCCGATGCTCGGGGGCACGACAGACGTCGCGGACCGACCAGAATTCGCCAGCCGCAAGACGACGCGCAAGGTCGACGGCATCGACACCACCGATTGGTTCGCGGGCGACTTCACGCTGGCCGAGATCAAGACCCTGCGCGCCAAGCAGCAAATGGCCGAGCGCGACCAGTCCTACAACGGCCGCTTCCTCGTCCCGACGCTGCAGGAGGTCATCGACCTCGCCAAGGCCGAGAGCGCCCGGACCGGGCGCACCATCGGAATCGTGCCCGAGATCAAGCATTCGACCTTCCACGCGGCCCTGGGGCTGCCCATCGAGGACCGGCTCGTCGAGGCCCTGACCAAGGCTGGATGGACCGAGAAATCCTCGCCCGTGGTTATCCAGAGCTTCGAGACGGGCAATCTCCGGTATCTGCGCACCCGGACGAAGCTGCGGCTGATCCAGCTCGTCGACGCGGACGACGTGGACAAGGACGGCAACATCGTCCTCGCCGCGCCGTCGGACAAGCCCTACGACTTCGTCGTGACAGGCGACAAGCGCACCTTCAAGGACCTCGTCACCAAGGAGGGGCTCGCCGAGATCGCGACTTACGCCGACGGCGTCGGGCCTTGGAAGCCCTATATCCTGCCCTCGAAACAGGTCGACGCCAACAACGACGGCAAGCCGGACGACCTCAACGGCGACGGCAAGATCGACGACCGCGACCGGGTGCTGATGGCGCCGACCAATGTCATCCGCGACGCCAAGGCCGCCGGTCTCTTCGTCCACACCTGGACCATGCGCGACGAGCCGCGGCGCCTCGCCTCCGACTACAAGGGCGACCCCGTTGCCGAGATGAAGCGCTTCTACGAACTCGGCGTCGACGGGCTGTTCAGCGACTTCCCGGACTCGGCCGTGAAAGCGCGGGACGCGGCGAAGGTGAACTGAGGAGCGGGCCGTTCCGCCCGAACCCTGTCATGGCCGGGCTCGACCCGGCCATCTCGGTTCGGAGCACCCGAGCCTTCACGCCGAGGTTCGCGGGTCGAGCCCGCGAACGACATCGTTGTTGTTCTGATCCGTTCGGTCCTACCCCAGCACCCCTCATCCGCCCTCGCTTCGCGAGGGCACCTTCTCCCACGAGGGGAGAAGGTGGTCGCGCCCGACCCTCTCCCCTTTGCGGAAGAGGGTGGCCGGCGAAGCTGGCCGGGAGAGGGGGCGCTACGCAGTAGCGCTCGGCCGAGAGGCCGATCAGCACCTTACCACCCCGCTCACGTCTCCTTGATCCCCCGCTCCTTGATCAGCGCACCCCATTTCGCCCGCTCCGTCTCCAGGAAGGCGGCCAAGTCCTCCGGCGAGCCGCGCACCGGCTCGACGCTAAGGGCGTCGAGCTTCTCCTTGATCTCAGGGCTGGCCAGGCCGTCCTGCACCGCCTTGTTCACCCGGTCGATGATCGAGCGCGGCGTGCCCTTCGGTGCCATAAGGGCGAAGAACGACATCGCCTCGTAGCCCGGCACCGTCTCGGCGACGGTGGGCACGTCGGGCAGGGCGGGGAGGCGCTCCAGGCTCGTCACGCCGATCACCCGCACCTTGCCGCCGGCGACCTGCGGCATGGAGGTCGAGGTGTGGTCGATCATGAGGTCGATCTGGCCACCGAGGAGATCATTCATCGCCGGCCCTGCGCCGCGGTAGGGCACGTGGGTGATCTCCACCTTCGCCATGGCTTTGAGGAGCTCCGGCGCGAGATGGCTCGTCGCCCCGACGCCGGCGCTGCCGTAGTTGAGTTTTCCAGGCTGCTGCCTGGCGCGCTCGAGGAGCTCTCCGACCGAGCGTACCGGCAGGTTGGGCGAGACCACGACGAGCATGGCGTTGCGCACGAGCGTCGCCACCGGCTCGAAGCGCAGGGGATCGTAGGGGAGCTTGTCGCGAAGGTAAGCATTGGTGACGTGGGTCGCGGGCGTCGCGACGAGGAAGGTGGTGCCGTCGGGCTCGGCCCGCTCCACCTCCGCCGAGCCGAGGCCGCCCGAGGCGCCGCCCTTGTTGTCGACGACGAAGCGCTGGCCGAAAGCGCGGCTCATCACCTCCGCCGCGAAACGCCCGACGACGTCGGTGGCGCCCCCGGCGGGGTAGGGCACGACGATCCGCCCGGGACGGGTCGGCCAATCCGTTTGCGCGCGGGCGGCGAGAGGCAGGCTGAGCGCGCCGGCGACCAGGCTGCGGCGGGAGAGGAGCATGGCGGACCTCCGCGACGGTTGCCGCCAGTGTAGCGCGCTCCTGCCGGACGGGAAGCTCAGCCCGGATGGCGCGCGAACAGCACCTGCGTCTCGCCGTAGTCGCGCCGCTCGATCATCTCGAAGCTGGCCGGCAGCGCGACCTCGGCCCCGTTCGCCTCCTCGACGAGGACGAGGGCGCCGGGGCTCAGCCAGCCGCCCGCGGCGGCGGAGGCCAGCGCCTTCGGGGCGAGGTCGCGGCCGTAGGGCGGATCGCAGAAGACGAGGGAGAAGGGCGGGGTCGGCCCGGCGGGCCCGAGCTTCGTCGCGTCGCGGCGGAACAGCCGGGTCGCGCCCCCTAAGCCCAGAGCCTCGATGTTCTCGCGGATCAGCCCGCGGGCTTGGGCGCCCTCGTCGACGAAGAGCGCGAAGGCGGCGCCCCGCGACAAAGCCTCGAGCCCGAGGGCCCCCGTGCCGGCGAAGAGGTCCATGACGCGGGCCCCCGTGACCGGGTCATCGTAGGCATGGGCCAGCACGTTGAAGAGCGTCTCGCGCAGCCGGTCGGAGGTGGGCCGGATCGCGTCGGAGCGCGGCCCGCTCAAGGAGCGCCCACGCAGGCGCCCGCCGACGATGCGCACGGCCCGGCCCTAGCGATCGCGCCCGCGCGGCGGGCTTTTTCCGCGCGGCGGACCTTTGCCGGTTCCGCCCCGCGGCCCGCTGCCCGGACCCCGGCCCGAGCCCCCACCCGGCCCCTTGCTCGGGGGTCTGCCTGGCCCGCTCCCCGGTCCGCGCGAGGAGCCCCGCCCGAAGCCACTCTCGGGACGGCCCTCGGACCGGCGATCCTCGCCTCGGCCGGGTCCTGCCCCGCGCTCCCGCGGTGGTCCGCGATCGAAGCGGGCGCGCGGCGGGGCGTCCTGGCGGGGGGCGCGGTCGGCCCGCGGAGGCCGCCCGCCCGGCGCTTCCGCCCGGTCGCGCCGGGGGCGGTCCCCGGCATCGGTCCGGGGTTCGAAGCGGGCCTCCCGACGCCCCTCGAACGGTCCACTGGCGCGGCGGGGCCTGTCCTCCGTCCCGTGATCGGAGCGCGGCGGCCTTCCGGCGGGGGGACCCGAGCGCCTGGGGCGCTCCTCGCCGGCCGATGCGTCGGCGCGGCGCCCGCGCGACGGCCGCTCGGGCCGCGGCTCCGCTTTGAGGCGCTCGACCACGACCTTGCGCTCGCCCGTCTCGATGGCGCCGACGCGCTCGCGCACCCGGCCCGCGACCTTCTCCCGGGCCTCCTTCGGATCGAGCCCGCGCCGCGGGATTTTTCGCCCGCGCGGCGTGTCAGGCGTTGCATCCTCGTCGCGCCAGACGGAGCGCCGCGCGGCCCCGCGGGGCATCTCCTTGCGCGCCGCAGTCTCACGGTCCGGTCCGCGCCCGTCGCGTCCGGGTCCGCGCTCCTCGCGACGGGGCCCACGCTCCTCGCGCCGGCCGGTCGGGCGCTCGCGGTCGCTGCGCCCACTTTCGTCCCGGCGAGGGCCACGCTCCTCCCGCCGCGGGCCGCGCTCCCGGGCAGGCTCTGCGTCCCGGGCCCCACTCGGCTTTCCGAACGGGGCAATGGGCTCGCGCACCGGTCCCTCGAAGTCGACACCGGCCTGGGCGGCGAGCGTCGCCCCGAGCTGCTCGCGCAAGACCTTCGTGCGCACCTCCTCGACCTGGCCGGGCTCGATGTCGCCGAGCTGGAAGGGGCCGAAGGAAAGGCGGATGAGCCGGTTCACCTGAAGGCCGAGATGCTCCAGAATGCGCTTGATCTCCCGGTTCTTGCCCTCGCGCAGGCCGATGGTGATCCAGAGATTGTCGCCCTGCTCGCGGTCGATGCGGGCCTCCACCGGGCCGTAGGACACCTCGTCGATCGTGATGCCGCCGCGCAAGGCGTCGAGGCGGTCTTGCGTGATCGCGCCGTGCGCCCGCACCTTGTAGCGCCGCAGCCAACCCGTATCGGGATGGGCGACGACCTTGGCGAGTCCCCCGTCGTTGGTGAGGAGGAGGAGCCCCTCCGTGTTGATGTCGAGCCGGCCTACGGTTACGACGCGCGGCAGATCCTCCGGCAGTTGCTCGAAGACGGTCGGCCGCCCTTGCGGGTCGCGGGCCGTCGTCACGAGGCCGCGGGGCTTGTGATAGAGCCAGAGCCGCGTGCGCTCCTTCTCCGGCAAGGGCTCGCCGTCGACGGCGATGCGGTCGCTCGCTGTCACGTTGAGCGCCGGCGAGGTCACCGTCGCGCCATTGAGCGTCACCCGGCCCTGCTCGATCAGAACCTCGGCGTCCCGCCGCGAGGCGACGCCCGCGCGGGCCATCACCTTGGCGATGCGCTCCTCCGTCGCCTCGACCCGCTCGACGGGCATGGGCTCCGGCGCGCCGGGCGCGTCGGGTCGCGGCCGGCGCGGGCGGTCTTCGCCCGCGGGCGCGCGTCGGGCCGGGCGCGGGGCGCGGGGCGGTCCGTCCTCGTCCCGGCGGAACCGCGGGCGCTCGCCCTCGGGTTGGCGGGATCGGAAAGGCTTGTCGCCGCGGGGCGGGCGGGCGGAGGCGGAGCGCCCGCCGGCGGGGCGGGGGCGCGGCGGACGGCGCGTCGTGCCGTCGTCGTTGCTGTCGGTCATCGCGGCCTGATACCAGTTTGCGTGAAGTCACGCGAGCGCCGATGACGAACGCCGTTCTCAAACCCTCCGATCCGGCCGGCAGCCTCGACCCGATGGCCGCGGCCCTCGACGAAGCCCGCGCCGCCGCGGCGCGAGGCGAGGTACCGGTCGGGGCGGCGATCGTGCGCGACGGTCGCCTCTTGGCCCGGGCTGGCAACCGGCCGCGCGAATGCCACGACCCGACAGCCCATGCCGAGATCCTCGCCATCCGCGCGGCTTGCGCAATGCTCCAGGACGAACGGCTCGTCGGCTGCGATCTCTACGTCACGCTGGAACCCTGCGCGATGTGCGCCGCCGCGATCTCGTTTGCCCGGATCCGACGCCTCTATTTCGGCGCACCCGACCCGAAAGGGGGGGGCGTCGAGCACGGGCCCAGAGTCTTCGCGCAGGCCACCTGCCATCACGCGCCCGAGGTCTACGGCGGCCTGCGGGAGAGCGAGGCGGCCGCGCTATTGCGTGGCTTCTTCGCGGCGCGGCGCTGACGCGCGCCTCTGGCCTCGCGGCCGATCGGAGCGCCGGCGGGGTCAGTCCTCCTCGCGCTCGCCCCAGGCTTCCACCGCCCGCCAGATCACGTAACCCAGAAGTCCCAAGACGCCGAAGCCAACGATGTGGGACCAAGGCCAGGGCAGTACCTGAACGAGATCCGCGAGGAACCGAAAGGGGATCAACTCGGCCCAGCCCGATTTGGCCGTTGGGAGCGTCAGAAGGAGTTCGCCGGTCATGGGAGCAAAGCGCCGCTTCGGGTAAGACGGCGCGCACGATCAACGGCCCACGTTTCCGGCGCATGTCGCTCGAAGGAGACGCGCTTTCAACTAGATCGGACCGGCCGATCCTTCAGGCCGCCCGGCGCTGCTCCAGGAACGTGCCCATCCGCTCCAGCGCCCGCGCGATGTTCTCCTCCGAGTTGGCGTAGGAGAGGCGCAGATAGCCCTCCCCGTGGACGCCGAAATCCGGTCCGCCGATGGTGGCGACGCCGGCATCCTCCAGGAGCGCCGAGGCGAGGGTCTTCGCCTTCCAGCCCGTGCCTGCGACGTTCGGAAAGGCGTAAAAAGCCCCCTTCGGCCGGATGCAGGAGACGCCGGGCAGGCGGTTGAGGCCGTCCACCACGAGCGCCCGGCGGCGATCGAAGGCATTCACCATCGCGCGCACCGCGTCCTGGGGTCCGTTCAGGGCCTCGACCCCGGCCCATTGCGTCGCCGCGTTGACGCAGGAATGAGAGTTCACCGCGAGCTTGCGCGCCGCGTCGTAGAGGAGCTTCGGCCACACCGACCAGCCGAGGCGCCAGCCCGTCATGGCGTAGGTCTTGGACGCGCCGTCGAGGTAGATCAGCCGGTCGCGGATCTCGGGATAGGTGAGAAGCGAGACGTGCGCCTCGCCGTCGTAGGTCATGGCGCCGTAGATCTCGTCCGACATCACGGCGACGTTCGGGTGCGCGGCCAATCCCGCGACGAGGGCGTCGATCTCTGCTTTCGGCGTGACGCCGCCCGTCGGGTTCGCGGGCGAGTTCACGATGAGGAGGCGCGTCTTCGGCGTGATCAGTGAGAGCGTCTCGGCCGCGCTGAAGGCGAAGCCGTTCTCCTCGCGGATCGGCACCGGCACGGGCGTCGCGCCGGTGAACTCGATCATCGAGCGGTAGATCGGAAAGCCCGGGTCGGGATAGAGGATCTCGGCCCCCGGCTCGCCGAACATCAGGATCACCATGAACATGGTGACCTTGCCGCCGGGCACGATCATCACGTTCTCAGGGCTCACCTCGACCCCGAACCGGCGGTGGAGGTCGCCGGCCACCGCCTCGCGCAAGGGCAGGATGCCGGTCGCCGGCGTGTAGCCGTGATGGCCGTCGCGCAGCGCCTTGATGCCGGCCTCGACGACGTTGGAGGGCGTCGGGAAGTCGGGTTGCCCGATGCCGAGATTGATGATGTCGCGACCGCCCTGCGCGAGCTGCGTGGCGCGGGCGAGCACGGCGAAGGCGTTCTCCTCGCCGATGCGCGAGAAGGCGGAAACGAGCGGCAGCACGGGCGTCCTCCGGATTCTTTGACCGTTGCGCCAGGAAAGGAGCGCGCCGGGCAGGGTGTCAATCGTCCGGCTGTTTCTGGATGCGCGCCGAGGTGAGCCGCCGCACGGCGTCCGCCTGAAACAGAGCTAGCCTCAACTGGCATCGACGACGAGCTGGAGAGGCCCGTCCCAGAACAGGAGGCGTCCATGATCGACTTCGCTTTGGCCGACACGTGGTCCGGCCAGCCCGCCGGGGCGCTCGCCCCGCCCCCGGCCTCGCGCAACCCGCGCACCTCCTATCTATGCCTCATCGAGGAGCTGGCGTCCGAGATCGCCCGCACCTCGCCGGTGGCCCAGCCCCAGGCGGAGGGCATCCTCGCCCTCGTTCAGGAAGCCCGCGACCGGGCCCCGACCCGCGACGCCATCATCGAGGCGATCGAGGGCGTCTGCGACGACGACCTCAATGGGTGCTGCCTCTCGCGCATCGCCGACGCCGTGATGGGGCTGTGCCGGACGCGGTGACCAGCGCGCCGCAGCCGCCCTGCGTCAGCCATGCGCCGCGCGCGGGGAGGCGGGGCACGAGGCACCTGTTGATTTCGGCCCCGCAGCCGGTCCACTCTCCGCCGCGAACGAGCGGCCCTGACAGGGCGGCCCCACGGAGGAATGGTAGGCATGGCAGAGCGGCCCCGGCGCATGACGCCCGATCAGCTGCGCTCGCGGCAATGGTTCGACAATCCCGACAACCCGGCGATGACGGCGCTCTACCTCGAGCGCTACCTCAACTTCGGTCTTACCCAGGACGAGCTGCAGGCGAAGCGGCCGCTCATCGGGATCGCGCAGACGGGCTCGGACCTCTCGCCCTGCAATCGCCACCACATCGAGCTCGCCAAGCGCGTGCGCGACGGCATCACGGCGGCGGGCGGCGTCGCCTTCGAGTTCCCCTGCCACCCGATCCAGGAGACGGGCAAGCGCCCCACCGCCTGCCTCGACCGCAACCTGTCCTACCTCTCCCTCGTCGAGGTGCTCTACGGCTACCCGCTCGACGGGGTCGTGCTGCTGACCGGCTGCGACAAGACGATGCCGGCCTGCCTCATGGCCGCGGCGACGGTGAACATCCCGGCGATCTCGCTCAATGTTGGGCCGATGCTCAACGGCTACTTCCACAAGGAGCTCACCGGCTCCGGCACCGTGGTCTGGAAGGCCCGCGAGCGCCACGCGGCCGGGGACATCGACTACCAGCAGTTCATGGACATCGTGGGCTCGTCCGCGCCCTCCGTCGGCCATTGCAACACGATGGGCACGGCCTCGACCATGAACGCGCTCGCCGAGGCCTTGGGCATGGCGCTGCCGGGCTCCGCCGCGATCCCCGCCCCGTATCGGGAGCGCGGCCAGGCGGCCTACGCCACCGGCAAGCGCATCGTCGAGATGGTGTGGGAGGACCTCAAGCCCTCCGACATCATGACCCGCGAGGCCTTCGAGAACGTGATCGTCGCGAACGCCGCCATCGGCGGCTCGACCAATGCGCCGATTCACATGAACGCTATCGCGAAGCATATCGGCGTGCCCCTCGATTGCGACGATTGGGAGCGGATCGGCTTCGAGATCCCGCTCCTCGTCAACATGCAGCCGGCCGGCGCCTATCTCGGCGAGGAGTACCACCGCGCCGGCGGCCTGCCGGCGGTGATCGCCGAGCTCATCGAGGCGGGCAAGATCCACGAGGGCGCGATCACCTGCAACGGGCGCACGATCGGGGAGAACTGCCGCGGCAAGTTCTCGTGGGACCGGGACCTCATCAAGCCCTACAGCGAGCCGCTCAAGGAGAAGGCGGGCTTCCTCAACCTCAAGGGCACGCTCTTCGACTCGGCCATCATGAAGACGAGCGTCATCTCGGCCGAGTTCCAGGAGCGCTACCTCAACGACCCGAACGATCTCAACGCGTTCGAGGGTCGGGTCGTGGTCTTCGACGGGCCGGAGGACTACCACCACCGCATCGACGACCCGTCGCTCGCCATCGACGAGCACACGATCCTGATCATGCGGGGCGCGGGGCCGATCGGCTATCCCGGCGCAGCCGAGGTGGTGAACATGCAGCCGCCCGGCGCCCTCATCAAGAAGGGGGTACTGTCCCTGCCCTGCGTCGGCGACGGGCGCCAATCCGGCACCTCGGGCACGCCCTCGATCCTCAACGCCTCGCCGGAAGCGGCCGCCGGCGGCGGCCTGGCGCTCCTGCAGACCGGCGACCGCATCCGCATCGACCTCAACAAGCGCTCCGCCGACATCCTGCTGCCCCCTGAGGAGCTGGAGCGGCGCCGACAGGATCTCATGTCGCGGGGTGGTTACGCCTATCCCGCCAGCCAGACGCCCTGGCAGGAGATCCAGCGCTCCATGGTGGATCAGCTTTCGGAGGGCATGGTGCTCAAGCCCGCGGTGCGCTTCCAGAAGGTGGCGCAGACCTACGGCGTGCCCCGGGACAATCACTGAAGCCGTGCCCGCCTGCCCCGGCGCCCCCTCACCCGGGCCTTCGGGCCGACCTCTCCCACGAGGGGAGAGGTTGAACTCCGGCATCGACGAGAAGGCAGGGACATGACCGACTTCGCCGCCCGCCGGGCCGCGTTCCGCGCCCTGCACGCCGAGGGCTGCTTCGCCCTGCCGAATCCTTGGGATATCGGCACGGCGCGGTTCTTGCGGCGGCTCGGCTTCAAGGCGCTGGCGACGACGAGCTCTGGGTTCTCGTTCTCGCGCGGACTGCCCGACACCGACTGGGCCGTGCCGCTCGACGCGGCGCTGACCTACATCGCGGAGATCGTCGCCGCCACCGAGCTGCCCGTGAGCGCCGACTTCGAGTCGGGCTACGCGCATGATCCAGACGGTGTGGCGAGGAACGTCGCGGCCTGCGTCGCGACGGGGGTAGCGGGCCTGTCCATCGAGGACGCGACGGGGGACAAGGCGAAGCCCCTCTACGACCTCGACCACGCCGTCGAGCGCATCAAGGCGGCGCGGGCCGCCATCGACGCCTCGGGCGCCGACGTGCTGCTGACGGCGCGAGCCGAGTGCTACCTCGTCGGCCACGAGGATCCGCTGACGGAATCGATCCGCCGCCTCCAGGCCTACGCCGAGGCCGGGGCCGACGTGCTCTACACGCCCGGGCCCCGCCGGCGCGAGGACATCAAGGCCGTCGTGCAGGCGGTAGCCCCGAAACCCGTCAACGTCATCATGTCGAGCAACACGGGGCTCACCCTGGACGATCTCGCCGAACTCGGCGTGCGCCGCGTCAGCGTCGGATCGGCGCTCGCCCGCGCCGCCTGGACGGGCTTCATCCGCGCTGCCCGCCTCATCGCCGACGAGGGTCGCTTCAACGGCTTTGACGCCACCATCTCCTTCAACGACCTCAACACCTTCTTCCGCGAGGATTTTGCCGCTCGGCAGGCCGGGGACGCTCCGTGACCCCTCTTTCCGCCTGGGTCGCGCCGCCCTTCCCGGCCCGGGAGGTGCTGGAGGGGCGCTTCGGCCGGCTCGAGCCTCTCGACGTCGACCGCCACGGGCCGGAGCTTGCCGTCGCCATGCGGGGTGCGGATGCCGTGTGGACCTACCTGCCGCTGCCGCCCCCGGAGAGCGACCAGGCCTACCTCGACTTGCTGCGCGGCATGCAGGCCCGCGACGACATCGTGCCCTACGCCGTCGTCGACGCCGCCGACGGGCGGGCCAAAGGCCATCTCTGGCTGATGGAGATCCGGCCTGCCCACGGTGTCTTCGAAGTCGGCTACATCACTTATGCGCCGGCGCTGCAGCGGACCCCCCTCGCGACGGAGGCGATCTATCTCTGCGGCCGGCGGGGCTTCGATCTCGGCTATCGTCGCTACGAGTGGAAGTGCAACGACCGCAACGAGCCCTCGAAGCGCGCCGCGCGGCGCTTCGGCTTCCAGTCTGAGGGCCTGTTCCGCCAACACCAGGTCATCAAGGGCGAGAACCGGGACACGGCCTGGTTCTCGATCCTCGACCGGGAATGGCCGCAGCGGCGCCTCGCCTTCGAGCGGTGGCTGTCGCCTGAAAACTTCGACGCCGCGGGCCGGCAGTGCCTTGCCCTGAGCGACCTCAACGCCCTTGTCCTCGAGGCGGGGGGCCTGACGCTCCGCCGCGGCGACCTCACCGACGTCGAGGCGCTCCTCGCGCTGCAGAGAGTGGCCTACGCCGAGAACGCGCCGCTGTTGGGCGTCGAGCCCCTGCCGCTCCGGGCCGATTACCGGGCCCTGATGGCGGAGCTCGAGGTCTGGCTCGCCGCGGACGTGTCCGGGCTCACGGGCGCGCTTCTCCTCGACCCGCAGGTGGACCACCTCCTGATCTGGAGCGTGGCGACCCATCCGCTGGCGCGGGGCTCGGGGCTCGGTAACGCGTTGCTCGCCGCCGCCGAAGCGCGGGCCGCGGCCCTGGGTTTGACGACCCTGCGCCTCTACACGGGCGAGAAGCTGTCCCACAACGTCGCCTGGTACGAGCGGCGCGGCTACGCGATCGAGCGGATCGAGGCCCTGCCCGACCGCAACCTGGTCCACATGGTCAAGCACTTGGTCAGATCACCGGCGCCGATGAGCGCCTGAACGGGGGAGAACAACGTGGCCGGTCGGTTGAAAGGCAAGGTCGCCGTCGTCACGGCGGCGGGGCAGGGGATCGGGCGGGCGATCGCCGAGAGCTTCGTGCGCGAGGGCGCGACGGTCTGGGCGACCGATCTCGACGCCGCCAAGCTCGAGGGCCTCGCCCGGGCGAAGCGCCGCAAGCTCGACGTGCTCTCCGACCGCCAGGTCGCGAGCTTCGCGGAGAAGGTGGGCGCCGTCGACGTTCTCGTGAACGCGGCGGGCTACGTCGCCCACGGCACGGTGCTCGACACGGACGATCGCACCTTCGACTTCTCCTTCGACCTCAACGTGAAGTCGATGCACCGCATGATCCGGGCCTTTCTCCCCGGCATGCTGGAGAAGGGCGGCGGCTCCATCGTCAATGTCGCGTCCGCCGCCTCCACCATCAAGGCGGCCCCGAACCGCTACGTCTACGGTGCGACGAAGGCGGCCGTGCTCGGTCTGACCAAGGCGGTGGCGATCGACTTCATCAGCCGCGGCGTGCGCTGCAACGCCATCTGCCCCGGCACCGTGCAGTCGCCCTCGCTCGACGGCCGCATCAGCGACCTCGCGAAGTCCCTCGACAAGAGCGAGGACGAGGCCCGCGCCCTCTTCGTCGCCCGCCAGCCGATGGGGCGGCTCGGCACGGCGGAGGAGATCGCCGCGCTGGCCCTCTATCTCGCCTCCGACGAGAGCGCCTTCACCACGGGCACGGCGAGCGTCATCGACGGCGGGTGGAGTTTGTGACGTCAGAACCCTCTCCCCGCTTGCGGGGAGAGGGCAGGGTGAGGGGCTGTCGCCGCTTGGCCGCCGGATTCGAAGAGCTGGTCGGGCTGCCCCTGCATGCACCCCACCCGACCCCGCTTCGCGGGGCCACCCTCTCCGGAGCCGGGGAGGGATCGCGAACACCGCCGCGCTAGAATCCCTCCCCGCTTGCGGGGAGGGTGGACGGCGCAAGCCGGCCGGGTGGGGTGAGCGCTGGGACCAGCGCTGTACCGCGCCAGACTTTCGACCGCCTTGTTACCCTGGTTCATCGACAGATCGCTCACCCGTGATGGGACGAGCGTCATTCGCCTCTGGAGTTCGATCATGCACATCCTCATCCTCGGCGCCGCGGGCATGGTCGGGCGCAAACTCCTGGATCGTCTGGCCGATGACGGCCGGCTCGGGACGCAGACCATCGACAAGGTCACGCTTCACGACGTGGTGGAGCCGCACGGTCCCGCCGGAGCGCCCTTCGCGGTCGAGGCCTATGCCTCCGACTTCTCCGCCCCCGGCGAGGTGGAGAAGCTCGTCGCCTCCCGGCCGGACGTGATCTTCCACCTCGCGGCGATCGTCTCAGGAGAGGCGGAAGCCGACTTCGACAAGGGGTATCGCATCAACCTCGACGGCACCCGCTTCCTCTTCGACGCCGTGCGCGTCCTCGAGGGCTACCGTCCCCGCCTCGTCTTCACCTCCTCCATCGCGGTGTTCGGCGCGCCTTTTCCTGAGCGGATCGGCGACGAGTTCTTCAATACTCCGCTTACCAGCTACGGGACGCAGAAGGCGATCGGAGAGCTCCTGCTCGCCGACTATTCCCGCCGGGGATTTTTCGATGGCGTTGGCATCCGGCTGCCAACGATCTGCGTCCGTCCGGGCAAGCCCAACAAGGCGGCGTCGGGCTTCTTCTCCAATATCATCCGCGAACCGCTCGCCGGTCAGGAGGCCGTGCTGCCCGTCTCCGAGGACGTGATGCATTGGCACGCCTCGCCCCGCTCGGCGGTGGGGTTCCTCCTCCATGCCGCGACGATGGACACCGGGGCGCTCGGCTGGCGGCGCAACCTCACGATGCCCGGTCTCGCCGCCACCGTCGCCGAGCAGATCGACGCCTTGCGGCGCGTCGCCGGCGACGCGGTTGTCGCCCGCATCCGCCGCGAGCCCGACGAGACGATCCAGCGCATCGTCGCCGGCTGGCCCCGCGCCTTCGACGCGCGGCGCGCGGAGAGCCTCGGCTTCAAGGCCGAATCGAGCTTCGACGAGATCATCCGCATTCACGTTGCGGACGAGCTCGGGGGAACCTGGGTGAGCTGAGGCTCTTAAGGCACCTTTTTGAGAACCAGCACCACCCCGACTTCGGGGTCGCGCCGCCATAGGCCGTCCTTGACCGAGACGAGAGTCACTTCGTGTCCCTTGCGGGCCGTCAGCATGAGGCGCCCGCCGACATAGCGCCAGCTCACGGGGTCGAAGGCCTGGATGCCGGGATCGCGGCAGCCCTCCTCGATCCGGGCCTCGTAGCGCCCGTCGTTGGAGAGCAGCGCCGGGCTCAAGGTGACGCGGCAGACGTCATGCTCGAGGTAGCGGTCGAGGCTGTAGCGGCCCGGCAGCGTCGCCAGGGGCGGCGCCTTGTCCGGGTCGACGGGCGTGACCTGGGGCACGCCGAGCGGCGGGGGAGGAGGCAAGCGCACGGCGGCCCGCTCCTGCCGCTCCAGGCGGTAGAGTTCGCCCGACTCGGCCTTGGCCGTGAGCACGTCGTCCGCGTTGCGGCGGAAGGTCAGGACCGTCTGGCCGCCCTCTGTCACGAGGGCCACCGTGCCGCGCTCGGGCGCGGTCCAGGCCGTGAGGGGGCCCAGCACGGGCAGCGCCCGCCGGCAGCCCGCGGGAAAGCGCAGCGCCCGGCCGAGCCCGAGGGCGTCGGCGCTCAAGGTCACGCGGCAGCGGCGGTTCGAGCCGTCGAGCGCCAGGTCCCAGGCGCCGGCGACCGGCACCAGGTCAGGCGGCAGGCCCTGACCCGCTCCCGCCGTTGCGAATACCACGCCGAGAAGCGCCGCCGCGCCGCCCGCGATCCGGCGCGGCCCCATCCTCAGGCCACCCGGCCCCGCCACGGCGTCTCCGTGACCGGCGTGAGGGGGCCGCGGCCCGAGAAGTAGCTGACGAGGTTGTCGACCACGAGCTGGCCCATGGCATCGCGTGTCTTCACGGAGGCCGAGCCGACATGGGGCAGGAGCACGACGTGCTCCATCGCGATGAGTTCTTGCGGCACCTTGGGCTCCTCGGCGAAGACGTCGAGGCCGGCGGTAAGGATCGTGCGGCTGCGCAAAGCCTCGATCAGGGCCGGCTCGTCCACGACGGTGCCGCGGGCGACGTTGATGAGGATGCCGTCGGATCCGAGCGCCGCCAGCACCTCAGCGTTGACGAGGTTCGTTGTCTCCGGCCCGCCTGGGGTCACCACCACGAGGATGTCGACGGCGCGGGCAAGGCCCACCAGGGTGTCGTGATACGGATAGGCCACGTCCGCGGCGGGGCGACGGTTGTGATAGGCGATGCCGACGCCGCAAGCCTCCAGGCGTTTGGCGATGGCCTTACCGATGCGGCCGAGGCCGACGATGCCCGCCGTGCGTCCGCGCAGGCTCGCCGAGAGCGGGAAGGGCTTCTCGAGCCAGCGCCCGGCCCGAAGGTAGCGGTCGGCCTGGGGCAGCTGGCGCACGGCCATCAGCAGCAGGGCCAGCGCCGTGTCGGCGACCTCCTCATTCAAAACGTCCGGCGTGTTGGTGACGAGGATGCCGCGGCGCCCGGCTTCCGCCGCGTCGATGTTGTCGTAGCCGACGCCGAAATTGGCGATGATCTCGAGCTTCGGGAAGCGGTCGAGCGCGGCGGCGTCGATGCGGCCGTGCCCGCTGCTCGCGGCGATGCCGCGCACGGTGGGCGCCGCGGCGGTGAGGGCCGCCTCACGATCCGAAGCCTCCCAAGGCCGGTGCAGGCGGAACGCGGCGTTGAGGCCTTCGCCGACGAGCGGCAGCATGGATCCCGTCATCAGGACATCGACGTCTTTCACGGTTGTTCTTCTCCTTGAGGCGGGCGGCGCGGGCCGCATCGGGCCTTGCGGTCCCGATCTTCGACCTTCGGCCGCTTGATCTTGCCGCGGCGCCCGCCGATGATGGCCCGCAAAGCCGGAAGGCGGCAAGCGCGCATCGCTCAAGACGCGCGGCCAAAGACAAGCCACGGACGAGTGTGGCGGGAGAGGAACGCATGGTGTCGACCGACATCCCGAACCGGGCAGGGCTCAAACCCGCGCGCCGTCCTCCGATCTTCTGAGCTCTTCCACATCATCGCAGGCGGGCTCCCGCCCGCCACGGCACGGGACCTTCGGATGGCATCGGTCGAGATCAGGGACGTTCGCAAGGCCTACGGCGCGACGCAGGTGATCCACGGCGTGTCCGTGGACATCCAGGACGGCGAGTTCGTCATCCTCGTCGGCCCGTCGGGCTGCGGAAAGTCGACGCTGCTGCGCATGATCGCGGGCCTGGAGAATATCTCCGGCGGCGAGATCAGGATCGGCCCCCGTGTCGTCAACGAGGTGCCGCCCAAAGAGCGCGACATCGCGATGGTGTTCCAGAACTACGCGCTCTACCCGCACATGACGGTCGCGGACAACATGGCCTTCTCGCTGAAACTGCGGAAGGCGCCGAAGACCGAGATCGAGAGCCGGGTGGGCCGGGCGGCCGAGATCCTGGGGCTGACCAAGCTCCTCGACCGCTACCCGCGCCAGCTCTCGGGCGGCCAGCGCCAGCGCGTCGCTATGGGCCGGGCAATCGTGCGCGACCCGCAGGTGTTCCTCTTCGACGAGCCGCTCTCGAACCTCGACGCCAAGCTGCGCGTCGCCATGCGCACCGAGATCAAGGAACTGCACCAGCGGCTGAAGACCACCACGGTCTACGTCACCCACGACCAGATCGAGGCCATGACCATGGCCGACAAGATTGTGGTCATGCACGACGGGATCGTCGAGCAGATCGGAACGCCCCTCGACCTCTACGACCGGCCCGACAACCTGTTCGTGGCGGGCTTCATCGGGAGCCCCGCCATGAACGTGTTTCCCGGGCGCATCGAGGGCGGGCGTTTCGTCTCACAGGGCGGCCTCGCGCTGCCGGTCGGCCGCGTGCCGGCCGCCGCCGAGGGCAAGCCCGCGATTTACGGCGTCCGGCCGGAGCACTTCGCCTTGTCGGATGCGGGCGTGCCCGTCGAGGTCGTCGTCGTCGAGCCCACGGGCTCTGAGACGCAGGTCGTCGTGCGGGGCGGCGGGGCGGAGATGGTGTGCGTGTTCCGCGAGCGGATCACCGCCAAGCCCGGCGAGACTTTGCGCATTCAGCCGAACCCGGAGCTCGTCCACCTCTTCGACCCGGAGAGCGGGCGGCGCCTCGCCTGACGCGACTTCAAGGGGCGTCCGACGGGACACGGGCGCCTCGTCCTCACGACATCAAGTCCCGGCAGACTCTCGAGAGGAAACCCCATGACGATCACGAGACGCGATCTCCTCGCCGGCACGGCTGGCCTCGCTGGTGCGAGCCTCCTCGGGCAGACCCCGGCCTTCGCCCAAGCCGCGCCCAAGTACAAGCCGGAGGCGGGCGCATCCTTGCGCGTCCTGCGCTGGTCGCCCTTCGTGAAGGGCGACGAGGACCAGTGGATCGCCAACACCAAGAAGTTCACCGAGGCGACGGGCGTCGAGGTCCGCATCGACAAGGAGAGCTGGGAAGACATCCGCCCGAAAGCGGCGGTGGCCGCCAATGTCGGCTCGGGGCCGGACATTATGTTCGTCTGGTTCGACGACCCCTTCCAGTATCCCGACAAGCTCATGGACGTGAGCGACCTCGCCAACGATCTGGGCCGGGCCCATGGGGGCTGGTATCCGGGCCTGGAGAGCTACGCCAAGACCCGCGACGGCAAGTTCATCGCCGTGCCGCTCGCCGCCATCGGCAACGCGATCTGCTATCGCGAGAGCTGGATGAAGGAAGCGGGCTTCTCCGAGTTCCCGAAGGACACCAAGGGCTTCCTGGAGCTCTGCAAGGCCTTGAAGGCCAAGGGCCATCCGGCGGGCTTCGCCCATGGCAAGGCGGTGGGCGACGGCAACAACTACGCCCACTGGATCGTCTGGAGCCACGGCGGCAAGATGGTCGACGAGGCGGGCAAGGTCGTCATCAACTCGCCTGAGACCATCGCCGGCCTGCGCTTCGCGCGGGAGATGTACCAGACCTTCATCCCGGGCACGGAAGCCTGGCTCGACATCAACAACAACCGCGCCTTCCTCGCTGGCGACGTGTCGCTGACGGCGAACGGCGTGTCCCTGTTCTACTCGGCGAAGAACGATCCGAAGCTCGCCGAGATGGCCAAGGACATCAAGACGGCGCAGCTGCCCGTCGGCCCCGTCGGCCAGGCGGTGGAGCTCTGCCAGACCACGTCCTGCGTCGTCTTCAAGTACACGAAGTTCCCGAACGCCGCGAAGGCGTATCTCGAGTTCATGTACCAGAAGCCGCAGATGGACGCCTGGATCCAGGCCTCGTCGGGCTATTGCTGCCAGCCCCTCAAAGGGCTCGCCAACAACCCGGTCTGGACGGCGGACCCGAACCACGCCCCCTACGCCAAGGCCTCGGAGACGCTGCGTCCGAACGGCTATGCCGGCCCCCTCGGGCCTGCGTCCGCCAGCGTGATGGCCGATTATATCATGGTCGACATGGTGGCCGAGGCCGCCACCGGCCAGCGCACCCCGGAAGAGGCCGCCCGGCGCGCCGAGCAGCGGGCGCAGCGGTATTACCGGAACGCGTGACCTCATAAACCCTCTCCCTCCCGGGCAGAGGGTAGGGTGAGGGGTGGGCCGAACGGGGCCTGAGCATCAGGACATCGATGATGTCCCCACCTTCCCCTCACCTCCGCGCTTCGCGCTTGCTTCGCCTGCCGATCCGCAGGCGAAGCCCTCTCTCCGGAAGGGAGAGGAGTTTCGCGCCCGAACCTCCATGAGATGGAGGTTGCGCTCACGAAAAGGTCGAACGTCCCATGGCCGGCACCGCCGTCGCTCAAGGCTCCGCTCCGCCCCTCGCGCCGGCGGGCAAGGCCTCCCTCATGCAGAGCCGCGGCATGCTGGGGCTGCTCTTCATGCTGCCCGCGGCCCTGTTCCTCCTGGTCTTCCTGACCTATCCGCTGGGCCTCGGCGTCTGGCTCGGCTTCACCGATACCCGCATCGGCCGCGCCGGCCAGTATATCGGCCTCGAGAACTACGAACTCCTGTGGGACGACTCGATCTTCTGGCTCTCGGTGGGGAACACGATCCTCTACACGGTCGCCGCCTCGATCCTGAAATTCGCGCTTGGCCTCTGGCTGGCGCTGCTCCTCAACGAGCGCCTGCCCTTCAAGGCCCTGATCCGCGCCGTGGTGCTCCTGCCCTGGGTGGTGCCCACCGTGCTTTCGGCCATCGCCTTCTGGTGGATCTACGACGCCCAGTTCTCGGTGATCTCCTGGTCCTTGATGAAGCTCGGCCTCATTTCGACGCCGATCAACTTTCTCGGCGACCAGTACACGGCCCGCGCGACGCTCATCCTTACCAACGTCTGGCGCGGCATCCCCTTCGTCGCGATCACGCTGCTCGCGGGCCTTCAGACCATCTCGCCCTCGCTCCACGAGGCGGCGACGCTCGACGGCGCGACCTCCTGGCAGCGTTTCCGGTTCATCACCCTGCCGATGCTCTCGCCGCTCATCGCGGTGGTGATGACCTTTTCGGTGCTGTTCACCTTCACCGATTTCCAGCTCATCTACGTGCTCACCCGCGGCGGGCCGCTCAACGCCACGCACCTCATGGCGACGCTCTCCTTCCAGCGCGCCATCCCCGGCGGCCAACTCGGGGAGGGTGCAGCCATCGCGGTCGCGATGATCCCCTTCCTGCTCGCCGCGATCCTGTTCTCGTATTTCGGGCTGCAGCGCCGCCGCTGGCAGCAGGGCGGAGCCGACTGACATGACCTCCGCATCCGACACCGCGCTGCCCGCCGGTTCCCGCGCCGCGCTCCAGGACGAGAGCGTCGGCATGACCTACCTCGACCGGGCGCCCCGGCGTCTGGTCACGGTCTATCTGCCGCTCCTCGTCTTTGTCTTCGTGCTGCTCTTCCCGTTCTACTGGATGGGCGTCACGGCGCTCAAACCGAACCACGAGCTCACGAACTTCCGCGACTACAACCCGTTCTGGCCGGCGAGCCCGACGCTGCAGCACATCCGCTACCTGTTGTTCGAGACCTCCTACCCGGGCTGGCTCGTCAACACGATGCTGGTGGCGCTGGGTTCGACGGTGATCTCCCTTGTCGCCTCCGTTTTCGCGGCCTACGCCATCGAGCGCATCCGCTTTCCCGGCTCGCGCTGGACGGGGCTTGCCATCTTCCTCGCCTACCTCGTGCCGCCCTCGATCCTATTCATCCCGCTCGCGGTGATGATCTTCAAATTCGGCATCTACGATTCCAAGCTCGCCCTGATCTTCACCTACCCCACCTTCCTCATCCCATTCTGCACCTGGCTCTTGATGGGCTATTTCCGCTCGATCCCCTACGAGCTCGAGGAATGCGCGCTCGTCGACGGCGCGACGCGCTGGCAGATCCTGACCAAGATCATGCTGCCCCTCGCCGTGCCGGGGCTGATCTCGGCGGGCATCTTCGCCTTCACCCTGTCGTGGAACGAGTTCATCTACGCGCTCACCTTCATCCAGTCGTCGGAGAACAAGACGGTGCCGGTGGGCGTGCTCACGGAACTCGTGCGCGGCGACGTCTACGAGTGGGGCGCGCTGATGGCCGGCGCTCTGCTCGGCTCCCTGCCGGTGGTGCTGCTCTATTCCTTCTTCGTCGACTACTACGTCGCCTCGATGACCGGGGCGGTGAAGGAGTGAGGCGAATGGTGAGTGGCGAATAGCGAATGGTTGAGGTGGCTGGCGTCCATTCGCTACTCGCCATTCGCCATTCGCCATTCGCCCTTTCCCCTCTAAAGGATCCCCGATGCCCCAGGAAATCATCGGCTTCATCGGCGTCGGCCTCATGGGCCACGGCATGGCCAAGAACCTGGTCGAGAAGGGGTTTGACCTCACGATCATGGGCCACCGCAACCGCGCGCCGGTCGAGAGCCTCGTCGGGCGCGGCGCGAAGGAGGCGAGGACGCCCGCCGAGGTCGCCGCGGCCTCCTCCATCGTGCACCTGTGCGTGACGGGGTCGGCGCAGGTCGAGGCTTTGTGCTCTGGGCCGGACGGGCTGATGGCGGGCGCCAAGCCCGGCAGCATCATCGTCGATTGCTCGACCTCCGACCCGGTCTCGACCAAAAAACTCTCCGCCGCGTTCGCGGAGAGGGGCGTCGCCTTCATCGACGCGCCGCTCTCCCGCACCCCGAAGGAGGCGGAGGCCGGCACCCTCGACACGATGGTCGGCGCCGACGAGGCGACCTTCGCGCGGGTGAAGCCCGTCTTCGAGGCTTGGGCCGCCAAGATCGTCCATGTCGGTCCGGTCGGGGCCGGCCATACGATGAAGCTCATCAACAACTTCGTCGCCATGGGCTACGGCGCGCTCTACGCCGAGGCGCTGACGCTCGCCGCCAAGGCCGGCCTGACGCCGCAGACCGTGGACGGGGTGCTCCGCGGCAGCCGGATGGATTGCGGCTTCTACCAAACCTTCATGCGCTGGGTGCTGGAGCGGGACGAGAACGCCCACAAGTTCACCCTCGTGAACGGCTTCAAGGACATGCGCTACCTCGAGAACCTGGCCGATTCCGTCGGCCTCGCGAACCCGATGGGCAACGCGGTCAAGAACGCCTTCGCCGTTGCCGTCGGCACGGGGCAGGGCGAGAAATACGTGCCGATGCTGTCGGACGTGGTGGCGGGCCTGAACGGGACGAAGCTCGCCTGACCATCCCGCCGTCACTCCGGGGCCGCGCAGCAGAACCTAGAGACAAGTTCAATCAATGCGCCGACCTTCTCCCTCCCCTCAGGGGAGGGCCGGGGTGGGGTATGCCGCGACAGCGGCAATCCTTCTCCGATCTCGACCATCTGCAGATCGCGCCTCGCGGCGCGTACCCCACCCTTGGTCCCTCCCCTGAGGGGAGGGAGGCCGAGGTATGAATGAGCGGTGTTCGCCGTCATTCCGGGGCTCGGCGAAAGCCGAGAACCCGGGATCCACGACTGGGCCGTATGCTGCTCGCTCCCGCCCACCTGGACATGGTTTCCGGGCTCCGCTGCGCGGACCCGGAATGACGCCCTCTACGTCGGCGTGCTCGGCTCCACCTTCCGCACCCGCTCGCGCGACAGGAGATAAAGCCCCGAGGCCACGACGATGCCGGCGCCGATCAAGGTCCAGCGGTCGGGCACGTCGCCGAAGACGAGGTAGCCGAGCAGGATCATCCAGGCGAGCTGGGTATAAATGAAAGGAGAGAGGATGGCGGCCGGCGCCCGGGCATGGGCCAGGATGAGCAGCCAGTGGCCGAAGCCGCCGAGCGCTCCGACCGCGATCATGCCGGCCCAGGTCAGCGCGTCGGGGGGCGTGCGCCAGATCCAGGGCAGGAGCGGCATCATCACGGCGACGCCGACGAGGCCCGAATAAAAGAGGGTCGTCCGCGAGGAATCGTGCGCCGCAAGGATGCGGGTCGCGATGCCGTAGAGCGCGTAGCAGACCGTGCCCGCCATGGTGAGCAGCATCGCCGGATGGGTCGAGCCCGGCCGCGCGACGACGAGCACGCCGAGGAACCCCACGGCGATCGCCGCGAAACGGCGCGGGCCGATCCACTCGCCGAGGATCGGGCCGGCCAGCAGCGCGACGAGGAAGGGCGTCGCGAACTGGATCGAGATCGTCTGCGCCAGCTGGAGATGCTGGAGCGCGAAGAAGTTGAGCACGGTGGAGAGCAGCAGCAGCATCGAGCGGCCGATCTGGAGCCAGAACCGCTGCGTCCGGGTCAGGCCCGGCGCCGTCCACGGGTTGAGCACCAGGAAGACGAGGGCCACGCTCACCGCGTAGCGCGCCCAGACGGTGAGCAAGGGGTCTTGGTTGCGGTTGAGCCACTTCGCCGTGGCGTCGAGGCAGGCGAAGCACACGAGTGCCGCACACATGAGCCCGATGCCGATGAGGCGCTGGCGCGCAGCGTCGTCCGGGGCGAGGGCCCCATCCGGCGTCGTGAGCGTGTTGCGTTCCAGCGTCATTGCCGGGAACGTAAACGCTTCGCGCCCGGCGAACGATGCCTGTTGGCGCGCGGGGCGGTTGCGCCAGCGTCAGGCGCCGACCCGGAACGAGGATCGAGACACGATGGATGGCAGTCGAACCGTTGCCCCGGACGGAGGGGTCCCCTTCGCCGAGGCCGTTCGCCTGTGGGCCAAGGTCGGCATCCTGTCATTCGGGGGCGCGGCGGGCCAGATCGCCATGCTGCACCGTTTCGTCGTCGAGGAGCGGCGCTGGATGGACGAGCGCGCCTTCCTCGCCGCGCTCAACTTCGTCACGCTTCTGCCCGGCCCCGAGGCGCAGCAGCTCGCCACGTATATCGGCTGGCGCTTGCACGGCGCCTGGGGCGGCCTTCTGGCCGGGGCGCTCTTCGTCGTACCCGGCGCCCTCGTGATGCTCGCGCTCACGCTGCTCTACGTGGCCGGCGGCGGCTCCGCCCTCGTGGCGGGCGCCTTCCTCGGCATCAAGGCGGCGGTGCTCGCGATCGTGGCGGAAGCGCTTCACCGCATCGGAAAACGGGCGCTCAAGACGCCGCTCCTCGTGGCGCTGGCGGTTTTAAGCCTCGTCGCGCTGCTCGCCTTCGACCTGCCCTTCCCGGTCGTGATCGTGGCGGCTGGCCTCTTCGGCGCCGGGGTGAGCCTTGCGGCGCCCGAGCGCCTCGGCCTCGCGGACAGGAACGCACCGGTGACGGCGCTTCCGGCCGGGCGCGGGAGCGGCCTCGTGCCGGTCCTCGCGAGCGCTGCCCTCTGGGCCTTGCCGGTCGTCGTCGCCGCGCTCCTGCTCGGGCCGGGGCACGTTCTCGTCGAGATCGGCCTGTTCTTCTCCAAGCTCGCCGTCGTCACTTTCGGCGGCGCCTACGCCGTACTCGCCTACCTGGCGGACGCGGCGGTGGAGGCGAAACGCTGGGTCTTGGCGGGGGAGATGGTGGATGCCTTAGGCCTCGCCGAGACGACCCCGGGGCCGACGATCCTCGTCAACCAGTTCGTGGGAACGCTCGCCGCCATGCGGGCGCCCGCCCCCTTCTCTGCCCCTGTCGCGGCCGTGCTCGGAGCGCTGATGACGAGCTGGGTCACGTTCGCGCCCTCGTTCCTCTGGATCTATCTCGGCGGCCCGCATCTCGAACGCCTGACGGGCGACCGCCGTCTCGCCGGCGCGCTCACCGGCATCACGGCAGCGGTGGTGGGCGTGATCGCGACGCTGGCCTTCACCTTCGCGATCAACGTGCTCTTCGCGGACGTGGGCGCCTGGCGGCTCGGGCCGGCGATGCTGCCCTGGCCGAACCTCGCGAGCCTGCGCCTCGACGCCGCTGGTCTCGCGGTGTTCGCTGCGCTCCTGCTGTTCGTCTGGCACCGCGGCGTGGTGCAGACGGTCGCGCTGCCGGCGCTCGCGGGGCTCTTGCTCGCGGCGGCGCGGGGGTGGGGTGGCTTCTAGGGCCAGGGTGCTGATCGTGAACCCTCTCCCCGCGAGCGGGGAGAGGGTAGGGTGAGGGGGTGGTCGGGCTTGGCCGGGTGCTCGTCGGAGAGGGGCAAGGCTGCCCCGGCGCTCACCCCACCCGCCCCTGCTGCGCAGGGCCACCCTCCCCGCAAGCGGGGAGGGATGAGGCAGCGGTGGCGCTCCCCTTCTTCCCTTAAGGGAGAAGGTGCCTGCCGTAAGGCAGGCGGATGAGGGGTGGCGCCGGCACGGCGCCTCGCGAAGCGAACAGAATGGTCGACGCGGAGAGACTGATCGGCCTGTCGGCCGGGCGCTCGTACCTCGCGCCACCCCTCTCCCGACCCCGCTACGCGGGGCCACCCTCTCCCGCAAGGGGAGAGGGGCGCTTCTCCGGCGCGCCGGCGCGGTGTGGCCGGGGAAGACGAGCGCTACCGCTCAACCTCTCACGCCGGCACGGACAGCGCGATCACCGCGGCGGAGGGGCTGAGATCGGGGATGTCCTCGCCCTCGTCGTCGGACGCCTCGAGGCCTCTGGCGTCGGCACCCGTCGCCGCGGCGAGGTTCTTCGCCGCCTTGCGCAGGAGCTTGCGCAGGCGCTTGCGGTCCTTGCCGTCGAAGCCGTCGAGGAGCTCGGCTTCCACCTCGCCCCAGAGCCGGTCGATGGAGGCGGCCTTGGCGGCGCCGGCCTCGGTCAGCTTGACCCGAACCACGCGCCCGTCGCCGGGCTCCGCGTGGCGCTCGACGAGGCCCATGGCCGCGAGCCGCGAGATGGTCTTCGAGGCGGTCGGCGGGCGCACCCGCAGAATCCCGGCGAGCTCGCCCATGGTGAGGAGCCCGGCGCTGGCCAGGGCCTGGAGCACCTGCTCCTGGCCCGCGAACAGCCCGACATCGGCGAGCTTGTCGCCCATGCGGCTGCGATGCAGCCGCGCCGTCTGCACCAGCGCCCAGCCGACGCTTTTGGCGCCCGGGTGCCGCAGCCGCGCTTCGATCGTCATGCTCTGGCCCTCCGAAGCCCTTGCTTGCCCACTGGCACGCTCATTGTTCGCCGGCACAGTTCACACGTTTTGCGTGACCGCCGCATGACACATTCGGGTCATGCTCTCACCGCAGCCAGCGCGCGAGGCGGTTCGAGGCCTGGTCGAGGAAGCGCGCCCGCGTCGCCGGCGTCGAGGCATCCATCTCGTGATGGGCCAGCCACAGGGTGCGGCAACCGGGGGCGCAGAGCACCCTCAAGCCCGTGAGCAGGATGCGCCGCCCCGGCGCGCCGACGAGCCACCACCACCAGCGCGGGCTGCCCAGAAGCGAGATCGCCCCGATCCGCCGGATATTGGTGAGCACCCGGCCGATCGGCTTGCCGTCCTTCGGCATGCGGAACGTGGCGTGCGGCACCCAGACCCGGTCGAGCCAGCCTTTCAGGATCGCCGGATGGCCGTACCACCAGGTTGGGTAGACGAAGAGCAGGGCCTCGCACCAGCGAAGATCGGCCAGGTGATCGGCGACGCCGCGCTCGTTCTCGTCCGGCGTGTGGTAGAGGCGCCGGTCCTGCGCCGACAGCACGGGGTCGAAGTCTTCCGCATAGAGGTCGCGCAACCGCACCTCGTGCCCTGCGGCGCTCAACGAGGCCAGCGCCCGGTCGCGCACGGCGGCCGCGAAGCTCTCCTCGCAGGGATGGGCGTAGACGAGGAGCACCCGCATTCAGAGCGCTCCCAGGGTGTGCTCGACGCGGGCGAGGAAGGTTGCCCGGTCGGCCGCGCTGCGCCGGTTCATGTCGTAGAGCGCGAGGTAGCGGTACGCCGCCCGCGGATGGACGAGGCCGCGCAGGACGCGGCCGACGAGGCGGCGCGGCGGGTCGCCCAAGAGCGCGGCGCGCCAGCGCGGGCCGCCATAGGTGGTGACCGCCGCGAGCGCCTTGAGATGCCGCAGATTCGGCCGCACCCGGCCCTCGTCGAGGCGAAAGCTCACGCCCGGCAGGAAGACGCGGTCGAGGTAGCCTTTGAGGATCGCGGGAAAGCCGAAGTTCCAGACGGGATAGACGAGGACGAGGGCCTCGGCCGCCATCAGCCGGTCGACGTGGCGCGCCACGGGAGCTCGGTTGCTCGCGGGATCGTGGTAGCCGCGCCGCTCGGCGAGCGGCAGGACCGGGTCGAACTCTTCCGCGTAGAGATCGCAATCGTCCACCGCGTGACCGGCCCCTTGGAGGGCTGAGACGGTCGCGCGATGCAGGGCTGCCCCGAAGCTCTCCGGGTCGGGATGGGCGTAGAGGACGAGGACGCGCATGAGAGTTCAGCCCCTCACGCCGCGCCCCGCGCCTCGAGCCCGCGGAACAGGAATGTCTTGCCTGAGCGGTAATCGTAGGCCGGGTCTTCCCAGGCGATCATCTTGCCGGGGTTCAGGAGCCCCTGCGGGTCGGCCTCGCGCTTGAAGGCGAGCTGGACGGCGTCCGTCTGCTTCATCCCGCCCTCCTCCAGGGTGTAGCGGTGCGGGTTGAAGATCGGCGCGCCCATCTCCTCGTGGATCGCCATGATCTCCTCCAGCCGCTCCTCCGTGGTGAAGCGCACGAGGGGCAGACCGAAGGCCGTGACCTTGCCGTCGAACCGCACGAATTCGAGGTGCGCCGGCACCTCGTCGCCGAAGCGGGCGTGGATCTTCGCGATCGTGTCGAGCTGGTTCGGGAAGGGATAGAGCACCTGGAGATAGGTGATCGTCGGGTCGATCCGCAGCGCCCGGAGCGTGGTGTGGTTCCACGACAGCTCGAAGACCGGCGGCAAGGCTTTGGCCGCCGCCTCGTCGAGCTGGTCTGAGCGCAACAGGACCTCCGCCCGGGCCCGGCGGGCGAGCGTCAGGAAAGGGTCGCGCGCGAAGTCGGCCACCGTCGCCAGCACGACGTGCCGGTCGCGGGGCAGGTAGCGCTGATGGCGCAAAAAATAATCGTGCGGGACGGGGGCCGCCACGACGGCGAGCTGCTTGAGCAGGAGCCCGTCGGCCTCGCCGGCCTCGTTGGCGAAGCCCGCGGCGGCCTCCAGCGTCTCGAAGCCGAGAATGACGTCGATCCAGGAATAGGCTGGGGCGAGGGGCATCTCCACTTCCGTGATGATGCCGTTGGTGCCGTAGGCATGCGCCACCTTGGCAAGATCATCGCCCGCGAGTTCCAGCACGCGCGGGCTCGGCTCCATGGTCACGACCTTCAGCCGCAGGATGTTGCCGGCGTCCCGCAGGCCGCCCCAGCGGATCGAGCCGACGCCGCCGGAGCCGCCCGCGATGAAGCCGCCGATCGAGGCGGTGTTGTAGGTGGACGGGTGGAGGCGGATCTCCTGGCCGAGCCCAGAGCCTTCGACGCGGCGGGCCTGCCGGTCGATGGAGGCGATGACGGTGCCCGGCTCGGCCGTGACCCGGCCGGGGCCGATCGCCTTGACCTTGTTGAAGCCCGAGAGGTCGAGGAGGACGCCTCCCGAGAGGGGCATGGCCTGGCCGTAATTGCCCGTGCCGGTGCCGCGCGGCGTCACCGGGATGCCGAGCGCGTGGGCCTCGGCGAGCACCCGCACCACCTCCGCCTCGCCCGTCGCGAAGACGACGATGTCGGCCGTCACCGCGTCGAGCTGGCGCTTGAGGACGGGAGAGTACCAGTAGAAGTCGCGGCTCTTCTGCCGTACGAGCGCCGGGTTCTCCTCCGTGCGCAGGCCGTCGAGGCGAGCTTTGAGGGTCTCGATGTCGTAGCGCGCCATCGGGGTCAGGCCTTCATGAGGTCGTCGAGCTCGCGGTAGTCCGGCGGCGCGGCGTCGATGGGCGCGCCGTTGACGAGCACGGTGCGGTCGGCCTGCGGGCGGGCCATCAGCTCGGTCCAGGAGCGCGCGCGCAGCAGGATCAGGTCGGCGGCGTCGCCCGCCTCCAGCCGCCCGCAGCGGTCGAGGCCCATGAGATCGGCAGGCGTCGAGGCGACGGAGCGGATCCAGTCCGGGCCGGAATGGTCGAGGTGGAGGATGCGCGTCGCCTCGCGGAACACCTCGAGCATGTCGAGGTCGCCGTAGGCGTAGAACGGGTCGCGGGTGTTGTCGCTCGCCACCATCACGGGCACGCCCGCGGCGCGCAGCTCGTGGAGGGGCGCAACGCCCCGCCAGCGCGGCGTGCGGTGGGCCAGCCGGTCCTGGAGGTACATGTTGCACATCGGCAGGCTGACCACGGCGAGCCGCGCCTCAACCACCTTGGCGATGAGCCGATCGAGTTCGGCGGGCGGCAGAAGGCTCAGCGCGCAGCAATGGCCGCAGAGCACCTTGCCCTCGTAGCCGTTTCGGAGCACTGCGTCGGCGACCCGCTCGAGGGTGCGGGCTTCGAGCTCGTTGCTCTCGTCGACGTGGAGGTCGAGGTCGAGCCCGCGGGCCTTGGCTGCCTGGACGAGGCGGTCGAGGGCGGCGTCGGTGTCGCGGTCGGGCGCGCGCCCCTCGAAGGTGACCCCGCCCAAGACGCCGCCGTGCTCGGCGACGAGACCCGTGAGGCGGTCGAACTCCGCCGGCTCCTGGAGCACGCGGCTCAGGGCGAAGAGGGCGACGCCCTGGAGTGCGATGCGCCCGGCCCAGCGCTCGCGGGCCTGTGCGAAGATCGGCCAGGTGATCGCGGATTGCGGGCCGATGGAGTCGAGGTGAGTGCGGACCGCGCCCGTGCCGTGACTGAGCGCGCAGCGCAGGGAGAAGTCCATGCGCCGCGCCACGTCCTCGGCGCTCCAGCGCGCCTCCCGGTCGGCAGAGACGCTGGTGAGCGCCCCCATGAAGGTGCCGTCCGGGTTCGGCCGGCGGGCCCAGATCTGGCCCTTGTCGAGATGGGTGTGGATGTCGACGAGGCGGGGCAGGAGGATGCCGCCGTCAAGCTTGAGGGCGGGACGGTCGGAGTCGAGGGTCGGGGTGCCCGAGGGCACGATGGAGTCGATCCGGCCGCCGCCGATCGCCACGTCGATGCGGGCAAAGCCCTCCGCATCCGCGCCGAGGCCGGGGGCCGCGACGAGGCAGGCCGGCGCGCGGGCGTTGACGATCCGGTAATCGCCCGCGGCGGGCAGGGTAGCAAATCCTGTTCCCACGCTCAGCGCTCCTCGGACAGGGCACTCTCGTGCCATCGCCGCAGCAGGAGGTGCGACAGGCCGGAGAGCGCGAGGAAGATCAGGACACCCGTCAGCGAGAGCAGCGTCAAGGCCGCGAAGAGACGGGGAATGTTGAGGCGGTACTGGCTCTCGACGATGCGGTAGGCGAGCCCCGAACCGGCCCCGGCCGAGCCCGCCGCGATCTCGGCCACCACCGCCCCGATGAGGGCGAGACCCCCGGCGACCTTCAGTCCAGCGAGAAAGTAGGGCAGGGCGGCCGGGCGGCGCAGCACCCAGAGCGCTTTCACACGGGCGCTGAAGCGTGCCAGGAAGGCGGGCAAACGCCGCCGGCGGGGAGCGCCGTAAAGATTGAACAGTTCGAGCAGGTTGCGGTCGACCGATTGCAGGCCGAGCGTGGTGTTCGACAGGACGGGGAAGAACGCCACGATCCAGGCGCAGGCGAGCACCGCCGCCTCCTGCGGCAGGTAGATCAAGAGCAGCGGCGAGATCGCCACCACCGGCGTCACTTGGAGCACGACGGCATAAGGATAGAGCGAATACTCGATGAGCCGCGACAGGCTGAGCAGGACGGCCAGTCCCACCCCGCCGATCACGGCGAGGCAAAGCCCCAAGGCCGTGGTCTTCAAGGTGACGAGGAGCGAGCCGAACAGCACCGGCCAGTCCTTGATCAGCGTCGCTCCGATCGCCGACGGGGCCGGCAACACGTAGGCGGGCACGCCGTTCTGGGTAACGTAAGATTCCCACAGCCACAGGACGAAGCCGAAGGTGGCGAGCGGCAGGCCGACCTTGAGCAGCGTGTTGCGGTCTGCCCGGGGCCGGGTCGTTCCGGAGGAGCCGATCACGGAGGCGCTCATCGGCCGCTCACAGGTGATCCGACGGGTTCATGGCGCCGTGCAGCGCCCGGCTCGCCCGGCGCGCGAGCTCCGCGTAGAGCGGCGTCCCCCGAAAGCCTTCGTCGCGCAGGTCCGGCGCTTCGACCTCGATCGTTTCCACGACGCGTCCCGGGCGCGCGGCCATGACCACGATGCGGGAGGACAGGTAGACGCTCTCGTAGACGGAATGCGTCACGAAGACGACGGTGCAGCCGAGCTCCCGGCGCAGCCGCAGGAGATCGTCGTTGAGCTTGAAGCGCGTGATCTCGTCGAGCGCCGCGAACGGTTCGTCCATCAGGAGGATCTTGGGGCGCAGGGACAGGGCGCGGGCGATCGAGACCCGCATCTTCATGCCGCCCGAGAGCTCGCGCGGGTAGGCCGCCTCGAAGCCGGACAGCCCCACTTGGGCCAGGCTCTCCGCGATGCGCTCCGCCGCTTCCCGGCGCGACACCCCGCGCAGGCGCAGCGGAAGCCAGACGTTGTCGGCCGCGGTCGCCCAGGGCATCAGGGTCGGCTCCTGGAAGACGAAGCCGATCTCGCCGCGATGGTCTTGGTTCCCCGATCCCGGCCATGTCACGCTGCCCGCCGTCGGCTCGATCAGCCCTGCGATGATGCGCAAAGCCGTCGACTTGCCGCAGCCCGAAGGTCCGAGGAGCGAGACGAAGGCGCCCTCCGGCACGTCGAGGTCGAGCCGGTGAAGCGCGGTCGTGCCGTTCGCGAAGGTTTTGGCGACCCCGCGCAAGGACACGAGCGGGCCGCCCCGGTCGGCGGAGGTCGACCCGGGGGTGACGGGGGAGGGCGACAGGAGCATGCCTTTCGAGCGCGTCGGCCCGAGTCCCTCGCCTAGTTCTTCGGCCGGAGATCGAGGCCGACGCCCTTGTTCACGAACTGCAGGGTGTAGGCCTTCTTGTAGTCGAGTCCTGTCTTGAACAGGCCCGCCCGCACCATCTTCTCGAAGAAGTCCTTCATGCGCTCGTCCGTCATGGCGCCGATGCCGAGCTTCAGCGAGTCCCCTGAGTCGACGATGCCGTATTCCTTCATCTTGGCGATGGAGAAGGCGATCTGCTCATCGGTCATCTCCGGGTTGTCCCGCTTGATGAGGGCGTTGGCCTTCGCGTTGTCGCCGTAGAGGTAGTTGTACCAGCCGATCGACGAGGCATCGACGAAGCGCTGCACGAGGCCCGGGTTCTTCTCGATCAGGTCGCGGCGCGTCTCGACCGTCGTGGCGTAGGTGGAGAAGCCGTTGTCGGCGAGGAGATGCAGGACCGGCTTGAAGCCGCCCGCCTTCTCGACCGCCAGGGGCTCGGAGGTGACGTAGCCCTGCATCGCGGCGCGCTTGTTGGCGATGAAGGGGGCCGGGTTGAAGGTGTAGGGCTTCGTCTGCTCTTCCTTGAAGCCGAACTCAGCCTTCATCCACTGGTAGTAGGTGGCCAGACCCTCCTTCGAGACCAGGATGTCGTTCGAGGTCTTGAGGTCCTGGAAGCGGTCGAAGCCCTGGCCCGGATGGGCCACGAGCACCTGCGGGTCCTTCTGGAAGTGGGCCGCCACGACCACGGTCGGGATGTTCTGCTCCACGGCCGAGAGGGCCTGGACCATGTTGCCGCCCATGTAGAAGTCGATGCGGCCGACGGGCAGGAGCATGCGGTTGTTGGCCTGGGGACCGCCCGGCACGATGGTGACCTTGAGGCCGTACTTCTCGTAAGTGCCGTCGGCGAGCGCCTGGTAGTAGCCGCCGTGCTCGGCCTGCGCGACCCAGTTGGTGCCGTAGCGAACCTCGTCGAGGCGCCCTTGAGCCTGGGCGGCGCCCGCGCCGAGGATGCCCACAAAAGCGGCACACCATGCCGCGACCGTCATCGCTCTCGTCATCGCCTCACGTCCTCGCCCTTACGGGATCCCGGCGCTTTGTGCGCCGGCCTCGGAACCTTGGCAAGCGACGTGCCGTCGCTATCCTGCCCGCCATGTCAGCCTCCTTGCCTGCCTCCTCGCCTGCCCCTTTGCGCCACCTCACCCCAGCCGGCATCCGTCCGCCCTTCGCCCGCTACAGCCACGCGGTGGAGGTGCCCCCGGGCGCCCGGCTCGTCTTCGCCTCGGGGCAACTCGGCATCGGGCCGGACGAGACGGTGCCGGAGGACGCGGGCGCGCAGGCCGACCTCTGCTTCACGGCGATCCGCGCGATCCTCGCCGAGGCCGGCATGACCCTGGCCGATCTCGTACGGATCAACGCTTACGTGACGGACCGCGCCCATCTCCAGGCTTACATGGCCGCCCGCGACCGACACGTCGCCGCGCCGCCTCCCGCCTCGACCTTGATGATCGTGTCGGGATTCGCCCGGGAGGTGTTCAAGGTCGAGGTGGAGGTCGTGGCGGCGCGCGTCGACGAGGACGCTCCCGATCCGGCGGCGTTAACCGCTCCTTAACCATGACGCCCTGCAGTGGCCGTCCGCGACCAGAATGAGTCGCGATCGTCGCAGAAGGGGCGGAGCATGGACCGGGCGAGGCAGATGTCGTGGGATGGGCCGGACGACGCGGCCGATCACCAAGACCAGCGCCTGCGGGTGCTCGAGGGGCTCGACCGGGTGCTGCCCTTCGTTGCCGCCGCGCATCGGCGCGGCATCGAGCCGGCCTCCCGCCCCGCGCCGGAACCCGCCGCCCGCGACTGGACCATGGCCCTCGACCTTGTCCGCGAAGCCGCCGAGACGGTGCGGCTGGCGGACGCCCGCACCCAGGATCTCGTTCAGCGCGCCCATGCCGAGATGCGCGAAGCCAATGCCCGCGTCCTTGCGGCCGAGGCCCGCGCCGACGAGGCGGAGCTCAGAGCCGGCGAGCTCGCGACGCGCCTCCGCGAAGCCGAGGCCCGCGCCGCGGAAGCGGAAGGCTGGCTGCGGCGGCTCCACGACGCGATCGTCCACGAGTTCTTCGGCCTCAAGGCGCAGAAGGCCTGACCCTCGCGCGGGAAAGCTGCTAAGCGGCAGCCTCGTCCCTCGCGTCCGGATCGCCCATGCCCGCCCGCCCCTGGCTCGACCTCTCGACCGAGGAGTTCCGGTCCCGCGACATGGGCCGGGCGATCGCCATCCTGCCCATCGCCGCCGTCGAGCAGCACGGGCCGCACCTGCCGGTGGGCGTCGACACCTACATCGCCGAGGGCATGATGGCCCGGGCCATGGCCCTCGTTCCAGATGACCTCGATGTCCTGACCCTGCCCGTGCAGGCAGTCGGCAAATCGAACGAGCACGTGGCCTTCCCGGGCACCCTCACCTTCTCCGCAGCGACCGCGATCCGGGCCTGGATCGAGATCGGGGCCAGCGTCCACCGAGCCGGCTGCCGCAAGCTCGTCATCGTCAATTCGCATGGCGGCAACGTGCCGGTGATGGACATCGTCGCCCGAGAGCTGCGGGTGGAGTTCAGCATGGTCGCCGTGACCTGCGCCTGGGCGCGCTTCGGCACGCCGGGGGGCATGTTCCCGCCCGAGGAACTGCGCCATGGCATCCATGCCGGCGACATGGAGACCTCCCTGATGCTGGCCTTCCGGCCCGAGACGGTGCGGATGGATCAGGCCGAGGATTTCGTGCCCCGCATGGCCGCGATGGAGCGGGATTTCACCCATCTGAACGCCACCGGCCCCGCCGCCTTCGCCTGGATGTCCCAGGACCTGCACCCGAAGGGCGCCATGGGCAACGCGGCGGCCGCGACCCGGCCTAAGGGCGAGGCGGTGGCCGACCATGCCGCGCGCGCCTTCGTCGAGCTTCTGCGCGACGTCGACCGCTTCACCCTCGAAGCTTGAGCCGTTTCTCGTAGCGCCAGGCCGCCGTGCCGTCCTCGTAGTAGTCCTCCTCGACCCCGGTGCGGACGTAGCCGTCGTGCTCGTAGAGCGCCTGGGCGGGAGCGTTGTCGGCACGCACTTCGAGGCGGATGCGCTCGCGGCCGTCGGCCCGGGCGAGGCGCTCGGCGGCGCGTAGCAGGCGGCGCCCCAGGCCCTGGCCCCGCGCGCGCTTCGAAACCGCGATGGAGCTGACATGGGCGAGGCGAGCGGTGCGTCGCATCTCCACCAGCACGTAGCCGAGGAGGCCGGCGCGGGAGGGCGCGACGAGAAGGGCCAGGGTCGGGGAGCCCACGGCGTGGCGAAACGAGCGTCGGGACATCCGGTCGCCGGGGAACGCCGCCTCCTCGATTGCGAGGAGTTCGTCCAGGTCGTCGAGCGTGGCCGGCCGGATGCGCGAGGGGCTCACTCGGCCATCCAGGGATAGGTCCAGGTCTCCGTCAGTGCCTTCGGCCCGGCCTTCAGGAAGGCGCGGAGATCCGCGATCTGTCCCGGCTCCAGCTTGACGTCGATGGCGGCCCGGAAGCCTTTCGTGTGCTCGTTCGGCACCAGGAAGGTGTGTGTGATCTGCCCCGCCGAGGTCGAGGGCACGAGCTGCACCTGGCCCGGGTCGGACAGGTAGTATTCGAGGTCGCCGCCGGCGAAATCCACGATGAAGCGCCGGATGCCGGGGTCGGCGGGATCGGCGGAGCCGCTCGCCCGCGCCGGGGCGGAGAAGGTGTTCACCGCCTTGGCGCCGGAATGCATCGCATCCGTCGCGCCGATCGCCCGCAGCCGGTAGGCCAGGGTCACCTCCTGGCCCGGCTCGTAGGGCGCCCGCGGCTGCCAGTAGGCCACGATGTTGTCGTTGGTCTCGTTCGGCGTCGGGATCTCGACGAGCTCGACCCGGCCCTCGCCCCATGAGCCTACAGGCTCGACCCAGTAGCCCGGACGCAGGTGGTAGGCCGCCTCGAGATCCTGGTAGTTCTCGAAGATGCGGTCGCGCTGCATCAGCCCGAAGCCGCGCGGGTTGGTGTCCATGAAGGTGGAGACGGACTTCACCCGCGGGTTGCGCAACGGGCGCCAGATCCACTCGCCGGCCCCCGTCTGGATCAGGAGTCCGTCCGAATCGTGGAACTCGGGCCGGAAATCGTCCGTGCGGCGGCGGTCCGTCTCGCCGGTGACGAACATGGAGGTGAGGGGAGCCAGGCCCACCGCCGGCATCGCGCGCCGGGGAAAGAGCGTTGCCGTCACCTCCACCGTGGTCTCCGGGGAGGGATAAACTTCGAACCGGTAGGCACCCGTCACGGAGGGGCCGTCGAGCAGGGCATGGATCACGGCCCGCTCGGCGCCGGCTGACGGGATCTCGACCCAGAACTCGCGGAAGAACGGGAACTCCTCCGGCGCCCCGCCCTGTACGCTCACCGCCAACCCTCGGGCCGAGAGCCCGTAGCGCTGCTCGCGGCCCAAGAAACGGAAGTAGCTCGCGCCGAGGAAGGCGATGAGCTCGTCCGACACCCTCGGGCTGTTGAGCGGATGATGCAGCCGGAAGCCCGCGAAGCCGAGGCTGATGGGCAGCGGCCGCTCGACCCGGGTGCGGCCGAAATCGAAAAGCTCGCGCTGGTAGGGGATCGGCGTCGGCACCCCGTCGCGCAGCACGTTGATCACCACCGGCCGCTGATAAAGGAAGCCGAGGTGGAAGAGCTGCATCCGGAACGGTCCGCCGGCGGAGCCGAGGAACGCCCGGTCCGGGCGGAAGCGGATGTCGCGGTAGGCGTCGAAGTCGAGGCGGTTGAAGGGCTCCGGCAGCGGCGGCACCCCGGCGTCGAACGGGGCGCCGGCCATCTCCCGGGCGCGGCGCACCACGTCCTCGGTGCGGAACGGGTTCGGCGCCGGCGGCCCGCCGGCCGGAGGCGGCGCGGCGGGTTGCGGCTGGGCGAGGACCGGCCCGGCGGCGAGCGTCGCGAGGCCGGACAGGACGGAGCGGCGGGTGGGACGGGGCATCGGGGCGGCCGGATCTCAAGGGGTCGGGCGAAGCGCACATAAAGCCCCAGCGAGGTGAACGTCCACCGAACGAAAAATCGCGCGTTGCCCTGCGAAAAACGCTTGCGATGGGGGGCTGCCGACCGTACATAAGCCCTGCCCAATTTCGCACGTGCCTGTGGCCGCGTGCCGGTTGGTGGGCATCCGGACAAGAGGCCGGACAGCCGCCAGGGATCGAAAGGGCCGATGCCAACGGGGTGGGAACCCCTCGGCGGCGGTCCCGGTGAATGAACCGGATCCCAGACAACAACCGGCAGCCGGAGGCGAAACCGGCGAACCCCGCACTCCACGGGGGACGCAGCTTAAAGCAACGACGAACGGGCTTTTTTGGTCTCGTCGGCCCTCCAAAGGCCGACACCGAAGAGGCTTGTTTCTCTTTGCCCCACGTGCGGAGCGGTCTCCCGTTCCAATCCAAGGCAGCATCTCGGGTGGTGAGCCCGTCATGGCCGGTCGCGTCTCCATCGCGCGTCGGGCCCTGACTCGATCACCCCTGCTGACGCCGGGCGGTTCGCCGCCTTGATTTCGACATCGCGGCCACGAGCGCCGCCGTTGAACCTTTGGTGGGGAGAGCGCCATGACGGAGCGCATCCGCGAGTTCCTGCGCAACCGACGCGAAGACGGCCCGTGCGTCGTCGTCGACCTCGACGTCGTTCGCGACAATTACGCCAAGTTCGCCCGGGCCTTGCCCGACACGCGCGTGTTCTACGCCGTGAAGGCCAATCCCGACGCGGCTGTGCTCAAGCTCCTGGCCGAGCTCGGCTCCTGCTTCGACACGGCCTCCGTCGTGGAGATCGAGCTGGCGCTGGCCGCCGGCGCGACGCCTGAGCGCATCTCGTTCGGCAACACGATCAAGAAGGAGCGGGACATCGTCCGAGCGCTTGAGCTCGGCGTGCGCCTCTTCGCGGTCGATTGCGAGGCCGAGGTCGAGAAGATCGGCCGCGCCAAGGCCGCGGCCGGCGCCGAGGACGTGCGGGTGTTCTGTCGCATCCTCTGCGACGGCGCGGGCGCCGAGTGGCCCCTCTCGCGCAAGTTCGGCTGCGTGCCGGAGATGGCGACGGAGGTGCTCGAGCACGCCCACCGCGTCGGCCTGGAGGCCTACGGCGTGTCGTTCCACGTCGGCTCGCAGCAGCGCAACACGGAAGCCTGGGACCAGGCCCTCGCCTCGGCCTCCCAGATCTTCCGCGACTGCGCGGAGCGCGGCATCCACCTGTCGATGGTCAACCTCGGCGGCGGCTTCCCGACGAAGTACCTGAAGGACATCCCGGCGGTCGAGGCCTATGGCCAGTCGATCTTCCAGGCCCTGTCCAAGCACTTCGGCAACCGCATCCCGGAGACGATCATCGAGCCGGGCCGCGGCATGGTGGGCAACGCGGGGATCATCGAGTCCGAGGTCGTGCTCGTCTCCAAGAAGAGCCGCGACGAGGACGAGGTGCGCTGGGTCTACCTCGACATCGGCAAGTTCGGCGGTCTCGCCGAGACGATGGACGAGTCGATCCGGTACCCGATCCGCACGGAGCACGACGAGGACCGCATGATCCCGTGCATCCTCGCCGGCCCGACCTGCGACTCGGCGGACGTGCTCTACGAGAAGGAGCCCTACCTGCTCCCGATCTCCCTGGAGATCGGCGACAAGGTTCTGATCGAGGGCACCGGCGCCTACACGACGACCTACTCGGCGAACCACTTCAACGGGTTCCCGCCGCTCAAGTCCTACGTGATCTGAGCTTCCTCTCCCCGCCTACGCGGGGAGAGACCCTCCTCACCCTTTTCCGTCCCGGACGGCCTGCCTCCTCGAGGCAGGTGCGAGGGCTGTCGCTCACCCCACACTCTGGGAGGCCACGGCCATGCTCACCATCCGCGCCGAGCGCCCGACCGACGTCGAGGCCCGCGAGGACCTGCTCGACCTCTGCTTCGGCGAAGGACGCTTCCAGAAGACCTGCGAGCGCCTGCGCGAAGGGCGCCTGCCGGCCGACGATCTCGCCTTCGTCGTCGAGATGGACGGCCGCCTCGTCGCGACGCTCCGCTTCTGGCACGTCACCGCCGGACCGGGCCGCCCGGCCCTCATGCTCGGGCCGATCGCCGTCGATCCGTCCCTGCAGGGGCTCGGCATCGGCGCGAAGCTGATGCGCCACGGCCTCGACCAAGCGCGCGCGCTGGGCCATCGGGCCGTCATTCTCGTGGGCGACGCGCCCTACTACGCCCGGTTCGGCTTCTCAGGCGCGCTGACCGAGGGTCTCTGGCTGCCCGGCCCTTACGAGCGGGAGCGCTTCCTCGGCCTCGAACTCGCGGCCGGCGCGCTCGACGGCGCCCGCGGGCTCGTCTCGGCGACCGGCGAGCGCGAGGCGCTGCCGAGCCTCGCGGCGCTTCTCGCGAGCGTCGCGGCGCAGGACACGGCCCCGCGCCGCGCGGCGTGAGATTTCTCGCTAAAGCTGCCCGAACTGTCGCTGCCCAACCCCGCTCCTCATCCTGAGGTGCCGCGCTCGCGCGGCCTCGAAGGAGGGTTCCAGAGGCGTGAACGGTCCTGGAAGCCCCTTCGAGGCTCGGCTGTGCCTCGGGCCTCAGGGTGAGGTCGATGGGAGCGGCGCTCTCGCGAGACGGCGCCTCAGGCCGCGCTCTGGTCGAGGTGGCGGAACATGTGGCGGCGCGCCTCCTCGTCCATCTCGGCCTTGAAGGCGTGCCGCTCGCGCAACGCGTTGACGCGGGCGGCCGCCGGCCGGGCACTGATCTCGTCGAGGTGACGCTTGACGTTGGGGTAGGTCGCGTACCCCTCCTCGCCGAACAGGAAGGGCACCATCCGTGTCCAGCCCCAGACATTCATGTCGAGGATCGTGTAAGCATCGCCCAGCATGTAGCGGTGGTGCTTAAGGCGCTCGTCGAGGATGGCGTAATGGCGCTTGGCCTCGAACATGTAGCGGGTCTGCGCGTAGGGGATCGGCTCCGGCGCGAAGTGCTTGAAGTGCACCGCTTGGCCCGAATAGGGGCCGATGCCGCTCGACACGAAGAACTGCCAGGACAGGAAATCGCCCCGCTCCTTCGGGCTGTTGCCGGGCCCGAACTGCCCCGTCTTCTCGGCGAGATACATCAGGATCGCGCTCGAATCGAACACCACGGCCTCACCGTCGACGATGATCGGCACCTTGGCGTTGGGATTGAGCTTCAGGATCTCCGGCCCGTGCTGCTCGCCCTTGCGGGTGTCGACCGGGACCGGCTCGTAGGCGAGCCCCGTCTCCTCGAGCATGAGGGCGACCTTCATCGGGTTCGGGGCGAGGCTGTAGTAGAACTGGATCACGGGCGTCTCTCCGGACGGTCGGGGAAGGGCCGGGATCAAAGCCCCTCCGCCGACGTCCGGCAAGACGTAGGGGGGCGATCAGGTCGCGGGGCGCGCCGGCATGGAGGTGAGCGCGGTTTTCAGGCCGAAGCCGATGCCGACGAGGATTGCACCCCCGAGGAGGACGGCCGCGGGGTTGGCGCCCAGCCGCTCGAACCATTGCGTGTAGAAGTGGATCGCGGCGAAGACGACGGCGGTGATGAGGGGCCAGCGCCGATTCGTCCGCCACGCCCAGGTCCCGACGGCCGCGAGCACGACGGCCCAGAGCACGACGTAGAGCCCGCGCGGCACGGTGATGCCGCTCAGCTTGTCGCCCCAGAGCGAGGCGATCCAGAAGCCCATGGCGGCGACGAGGGCCGCCGTGCGCGCCGCGATGAGGGCGATCCTCTCGAGAGCCCGAGGCAACCGCTCCGCCAGGAAGACGAGGCCGAGCGCCACGGCCGGGAAGACAAGGATGTTGAGCGTCGGGCGCTCGATCATCAGTGTGTACCGCGCATGGCTGTAGCTCGTCGCCGCGCCGAGCGCGCCCGAGAGCGCGATCACCGCGGCCGCCGCGAGGAGCCCGCTCTCCGCCACGACCGCGCCGACGGCGAGGATGGCGGCAGCGCTGAGGAAGCCGGCGAGCGACCCGTCTTCGAGCATCACGACGCCGCTCGCCAGCATCGGTGTGCCGATCACGAGGAAAAGCTCCCCGAGGGAGCGCCGCTTGTCGCCTGCGAAACGCAGGGCGAGCCCCAGGCCCGCCAGCAGCCCGCCGGTCACCGCCACGGCCAGCGTCGATTGCACCAGGGCAAGGAAACCGGCCGCGACCGCGACGACGCCGAAGCCGATCAGGGTGTTGAACGCCAACTCCGAGGTTTGCCCGGCGGCGATCGTCTTGAGCTTGTCATGTTCCTGTCGCGAAAGGCTTCCATCCGCGAGCGCGCGGTCGAGGTCGATGAGGAGCTTCATGAACGTACCATCCGGGCCTTCGCGGCCATGGACCTATCCTGACAGCAAGGTGTTTCCGGATCGTCGCAGCGCGAAGCCCCGTGTTTCTGGCACTTGAGCCCGCAGCGGCATTGACCCCGCGCCATCCTGAACTATCCCTGCGCCGCGACCCGTCCCTTCCTTCCCGGAGATCTCCTCGATGACCACCTGGCCCGTCCACGGCCGCATCAGCGGTCCGATCGTGATGATCGGCTTCGGCTCCATCGGCCGCGGTACGCTGCCGCTCATCGAGCGCCATTTCGAATACGACAAAGCCCGCATGGCCGTGATCGATCCGGTCGACACCGACCGGCGGCTCCTGGACGAGCGCGGCATCCGCTTCGTTCAGGCCGCGCTCACCCGCGAGAACTTCCGCGACATCCTCACGCCCTTGCTGACGGCGGGGGGCGGCCAGGGCTTCTGCGTCAACCTCTCGGTCGACACCTCGTCCGTCGACATTATGGAACTGTGCCGCGAGCTCGGCTGCTTCTACATCGACACCGTGAACGAGCCCTGGGCCGGCTTCTACTTCGACAAGAGCAAGGGCCCGGCCGCGCGTACCAACCATGCATTGCGCGAAATCACCCTCGACGCCCGCCGGCGCAATCCCGGCGGCACCACGGCGGTGTCGTGCTGCGGCGCCAATCCCGGCATGGTGTCCTGGTTCGTGAAGCAGGCGCTCATGGACATCGCCCGCGACACGGGATTGGAGCACCAGGAACCGCGGTCTCGCGAGGACTGGGCGCGGCTAGCGCAGACGCTCGGCGTCAAGGGCGTCCACATCGCCGAGCGCGACACGCAGCGTGCCAAGCATCCGAAGCCCCCGGGCGTTTTCGTCAATACCTGGTCCGTCGAAGGCTTCGTGTCGGAGGGGATGCAGCCGGCCGAACTCGGCTGGGGCACGCACGAGACCTGGAAGCCCGCGAACGCGGGCGGTCATGATGCCGCCGACGCGCCCGGAATCTACCTGCTCCAGCCCGGCGCCAACACCCGGGTGCGCACCTGGTGCCCGACGCCGGGGCCGCAATACGGCTTCCTCGTCACCCATAACGAGTCGATCTCGATCGCGGATTACTACACCGTCCGCGAGGGCGGCCGGCCGGTCTACCGCCCGACCTGCCACTACGCCTACCACCCCTCGAACGACGCCGTCCTGTCGCTGCACGAGATGTTCGGCAACGGCGGCCAGGTTCAGGAGGAGCACCACATCCTCGACGAGACCGAGATCGTCGACGGCATCGACGAACTCGGCGTGCTGCTCTACGGCCACGCCAAGAACGCCTACTGGTACGGCTCTCAGCTCTCGATCGAGGAGACGCGCCGCATCGCGCCCTACCAGAACGCCACCGGGCTGCAGGTGACCTCGTCCGTGCTCGCCGGCATGGTCTGGGCTCTGGAAAATCCGCAGGCCGGCATCGTGGAGGCGGACGAGATGGACTTCCGCCGCTGCCTCGAGGTGCAGTCTCCCTATCTCGGGCCGGTGAGGGGCTATTACACCGATTGGACCCCGCTCACCGATCGTCCGGGGTTCTTCCCCGAGGACATCGACGCGAGCGATCCGTGGCAGTTCCGCAACGTGCTGGTGCGGTGACGGACGTCGCGATCCGCCTCCTGACCGAGGCGGATGCTCCCGCCTTCCTGGCGCTGCGCCAGCGCTCGCTGCGCGAGCACCCGGACAGCTATCACTCCTCGCCGGAGGACTGGGACGTGCCCGTGTCTCAGGCCGCGGCGCGCATCACCCGGAACGTGGTCGTCGGCGCCTTCGCAGGCGACACGCTCGTCGGCTGCGCGGTGCTCGCCCTTGAGCCCCGCACCAGCGCCAAGCTGCGCCACAAGGCGGAAGTCTGGAACGTCTATCTCGCGCCCGAGCACCGCGGCAGCGGTCTCGCGCGCTGCATCATGGAGCGGGTGGTCGCCGAGGCGCGCCGCCTCGGCCTCGAAGCGATCGTGCTCGGCGTCGCCGCGCACAACGCTCGGGCGCGAGGTCTCTATGAGAGCCTCGGCTTCGTGACCTGGGGTATCGAGCCCCGGGCCATGCGCCTGCCTTCGGGCGAGGTCTTGGACGACTGCTTTATGCAACTCGATCTCTGATGCCCGTCGTTCCGGGGCTCGGCGCAAGCCGAGAACCCGGAATCCACGGCTGGGTGAGCGGGGGCGAGCAGCGTCCGGCCCAGTCATGGATTCCGGGCTCCGCTGCGCGGCCCCGGAATGACGAGGGATTGATCGCAACCCGTGTGCTATTATCCCTCCCGTTCGGAGGAGGCCTCATGAACCTGGCCGCGCGACGCCGGCAGCCCATGACCGTGGCGGATTTCATCGCGATGATCCGCCCCTATCCCGACGAGGAGCGCTGGGAACTCCTCGACGGCGAACCCGTGCTGATGTCGCCACAGAGCGAGCGGCATCAGACGATCGTCATGAACCTGCTTCGCACGCTCGATCCGGCGGCCCGAGGCAAGGGATGCAAAGTGCTGCCAGGCCTCGGCATCCTGAACGACGAGATCGATACCTATGCACCGATCCCGGACGTGATCGTCCGTTGCGGGCCGCCGCTGCCGGACGGCTATGCCCGCGACCCCGTGCTCATCGCCGAAGTGCTCTCGCCGAGCACGCGCAACAACGACCGTGGGCGAAAGGCGGACTTTTACGAGACCTTGGCCTCGCTGCGGACTTTTCTCGTGGTTCACCAGGATCAATCGCTGGTCGAGGCATGGCAGCGGGACGCAGAAGGCGCCTGGGTTGTCCGGGCCTATGGTCCCGGCGAGGCAATCACGCTCACGGAACTCGAACTTACGCTCCCGGTCGCCGCGCTCTACGCCGACGTGCTCTCCGCCTGACAGGACTCCCTTGCCCCATTTCGATGATTTCTACGCTGCAAAGCTGCGCGGCACCCTCGGCGTCACCGATGCCGAGGCCGTGCTCGATCTTCGTGTGGCCACCCTGCCTCAGGCCGAAGCCTCCTTGAAGGATATGCTGGAGCGCAGCCGCTTCGCGGAAGGGAAGACGGTGGCCATCCGGCTCGCCCCACCGCCTGAGGGAGGCGGCGAGACCCTGTTCCAGCCCGTCGGCCGCGTGCTCCTCGACGCCAAGCGCCGCGGCTGGATTGACCGCCTCCAAACCCTGCCGGCCGCGGACGGCCTCGGCTTCTACGTGGCGCTGGCGGGCCGGCCGGAGCGGGGCGGCTAGTTCGGCCGCAGCCGCCGGCCCCGCCGCACGACGAGGGGTCGCATCATCGCCCCGAAGAGCCGCGTGACGAGCCAGGCGGCGAGGAAACCGGCGCCCGCGAGGGTCAGGCCTTCGGTCGTGGTCGGCACGGCGGGTTCGAAATCGCGATAGGCCGCGCGGGCGATCGTCGGGTCGGCCTCCCGGGCGAGCGCCGCGAGGCGGCCGAAGGAGCCGGCCTCTGCGAAGACTTGGCGCTGCCGCTCGAGGCTGTCGAGGCGGCGGACCGTGAGCCGTGCCGCGTCGCCGCGACGTTTCAGGAACGGGTCCGGATCGTCTTGGAGCCGCGTGATCGCCTGGTCACGACCCATGCCGGACCCTTGGGCGTCGGCATCGAAGCGCTCGACCTCGCGGCGCACCTCGTCGATAGCACCTCCTAAGCGCTGACGGTATTGCTGCGCGTATTCAGGACCCTGCGAGGCGGCGAGCGCCCCGAAGAGGCCCATGGCGAAGCTCAAGGTGCGGGCGATCCGCGGCACCGACGTCCTCCGGGCGGAGGGTCTCAGCCCCCGTCAGGAACAAGGGCGGCGCGCACGTCTTGTTCCGTCACCTCATCGACGAGCTTCGGGATCTTGGCGGCGCGGGTCGGCTGGCCCGGGGCCATCACGAGGATCACCGTCTCGTAGCCGGGGCAGGCCGGGTCGGGGCAGACGATCTCGTTGACCGTGAAGGCCGCCCCCGGGATGGCCGTGACCGCCCAGGCCTTCACCTGGGCCAGCGCCGCGGGCTCGGCCTTGCGGCGCCCGAAGGTCTCGCGCAGCAGGGTAGCGAGCCGGCCCGCCATCGACGCATCAACTCGGCAGAGTGAGAACGCCGGCCTGCCCGTTGGCGCAACCGAAGGCGAGGCGGCGGCCCTTGGCATCCCAGGCGAGCGCCGTGACACCGGAGCCCCGCACCACCGGTCGGATCAGGAGCTCGGAAGCGTCGTTGAGGCGGATGAGCAGGATGCAGCCGTCCTCGTAGGCGGCGGCCACGATCAAGGTCGTCGGGTGGAACGCGACCCGGGTCACCCTGGCGGATCGCACGCCGCACTCGCGCGGCGGCTTGCCGGTCGGCCCTTCCTTCGAGCCGAACGGCCAGATGATCACGGCCTCCGCACCGCTCGTGGCGAGCCAGGCTCCGTCGGAGGACCAGGTCATCGAGCGGGTCTTGGCCGGGTAGCCCGACATGCGCATGTGGCCGCGGTCGGGCTGCAGGCGCCAGCCGTGGAGCGCATTCTCCTGCATGCTCGTCACGACGAAGCGCCCGTCCAGGGACCAGGTGACGTCGAGGTGGGAGCCCTTCCACTCCAGAACCTCGGGCTTGGTCTCGAGGTTCGGAAACCAGAGGGTCGCGCCGTTGTAGTGGGCGAGCGCCAGCCGCGTGCCCTTGGGCGCGAAGGCGAGGCCACGCACCGTCGAGGGCGCGTCGAATACCTTCTCGCGGCCCTTCTCGTCGCGAAAGACCACGCGCTTCGTCGTGGCATAGGCGATGCTGCCGCCCGGATGGACGGCGAGCGCGTCGATCCAGCCCTTGGCCTCGGCGAGCGTCCGCGTCGAGCCGTCCTGCCCGGTGACGGCGAGGCGCCCGTCGTCGCCCCCCGTGACGAAGCGCTCGCCGTCGCTCCCCGCGACGAGGATCACGCCGTCGGGATGGGCCGCGCTGCGGTGGCTCTCCGCGCCGCGGGCAAGCGCCACCGCCCCATCCGCCAGGGCGAAGGCGGCGGTATCCTTGAGCCAGCCCAGCCCCGTCACCTCCGCGTCGAAGGCGAAGGGCTGGACGGCTTGCAGAAGGGAAGGAGCGGCGGTGGCGGTCATGGGACAGCGCTTATCACGCCGCGCAGGAGAGAAAACCCTCCCGGATCGCGTCCTCGTCGAGGTCGCGGCCGATGAACACCACGCGGCTCTCCCGCGGCTCGTCGGCGCGCCATTCCCGCTGGAGGTCGCCGTCGAGGATCATGTGGACGCCCTGGAAGACGAAGCGCTTGTCCTCGTTGGGGAAGGCCACGATGCCCTTGCAGCGCAGGATGTTCGGCCCCTCGCGCTGGGTGAGGTCCGAGATCCAGGGCATGAACTTCTCCGGATCCACCGGCCCGCGGTGGCGGAAGGACACGGACTGCATGTCCTCATCGTGGTGATGGTGGTGTCCTTCCTCCAGGAAGTCGGGCTCGAGCTGGATGATGCGGTCGAGGTCGAAGGCCTTGCGGTCGAGAACCTCCGCGATGGGCACCTGAGCGTTCTTGGCCCGGTGGAGCTTGGCGTAGGGGTTGATGGCGCGGATGCGCCCTTCCACGGCTTTCAAGTCCTCCTCGCTCACGAGATCGATCTTGTTGAGGATGATGACGTCGGCGAAGGCGATCTGGTTTTTCGCTTCCGGCGCGTCCTTGAGGCGGTCGGAGAGCCACTTGGCGTCGGCCACCGTCACCACGGCGTCGAGGCGGGCGGCGTCGGAGACGTCCTGGTCGACGAAGAAGGTCTGGGCCACGGGCGCCGGATCGGCGAGGCCCGTGGTCTCGACGATGATGGCGTCGAACTTGCCGCGGCGCTTCATCAAGCCGTCGAGGATGCGGATGAGATCGCCGCGCACCGTGCAGCAGATGCAGCCGTTGTTCATCTCGAACACTTCCTCGTCGGCGTTCACCACGAGGTCGTTGTCGATGCCGATCTCGCCGAACTCGTTGACGATGACGGCGTAGCGCTTGCCGTGCTCCTCGGTGAGGATGCGGTTGAGAAGGGTCGTCTTGCCGGCGCCGAGATAGCCGGTGAGGACGGTGACGGGGATCTTGTCGGGCATCGAGGGAGCTCCGTGCCCATCATTCCGGGGCGGCCTGCAAGGCCGAGCCTGGAATCCATACCACCGAGGAGGCGAATGGATTCCGGGCTCCGCTGCGCGGCCCCGGAATGACGGCGCTTGAGAAGAAGGGTCAGGACGACAGCGCCGCGCTGAAGGCCCTTATATTGTGGCGCATCATGTCGATGTAAGTGCCTGCCGGGCCCTCGGCGCCCGAGAGGGCGTCGGAATAGACCGTCTCGCCGATCTTCGCCCCCGTCTCCTTGGCGATGCGCTCGATGAGGCGCTGATCGGTGATGGTCTCGACGAAGACGGCCGGCACCTTCTCGCGCTTGATCTGCTGGATGATGCGTCCGACCGCCTTGGCCGAGGCCTCGGTTTCCGTCGACACGCCCTGGGGGGCGATGAAGTCGAGGCCGTAGGCCGCCTCGAAGTAGCGGAACGCGTCGTGCGAGGTGATCACCTTGCGCCGCTCGGCGGGGATGCGCGCCACGGCCGCGCGGATCTCCGCGTCGAGGGCGTCGAGGGCCTCGGTGTAGGCCTTGGCGTTGACCTCGTACGTTCCCTGACCGGCCGGGTCCGCCTTGACGAAGGCGTCGCGGATGTTGGCGACGTAGATTTTCGCGTTGCGCACGTCCTGCCAGGCGTGAGGGTCGAGCCCGCCATGGCCGTGATCGTGTCCATGGTCGTGACCCGGGCTCTCCTCGCTTCTCAGCGCCTTCACGCCCCGGCTCGCCTCGACGATCGCGGCCTTGGCGCCGGAGGATTTGACGAGGCGCCCGAACCAGCCCTCGAGCTTGAGCCCGTTGACCACGACGACCTTCGCCTCGCCGAGCTTGCGCGCGTCGGCGGGCGTCGGCTGAAAGACGTGCGCGTCGCCGCCGGGCCCGACGAGGGTCGCCACCTCGACCCTCTCGCCGCCGACGTTGCGGGCAAGATCCGCGAGGATCGAGAAGCTCGCCACCACCTTGAGCTTGTCCTGCGCGAGGGCCGGGGCCGCCCAGGTGCCCGCCACGAGCGCCGCTCCGATCAGAAATGTTGTAACGTTGCGAAACCAGGGCATGAGAGTGCCTCCGAGGTGGGTGGCTTTAAGCTTCGAGATGACGGCCGGGAAGGGCGAGGCGCAGGAGCCCGCTCTCCGGGCCGAGGACGAGCGACACGAGATAGAGGCCGCCCGCCACCAGGATCACCGCGGGGCCGGACGGCAGCTCGGCATGGTAGGACAGGAGGAGCCCCGCGAAGCCCGAGGCGATGCCGAAGGCCGCCGAGAGGACGAGCATCGCGGTCACGTCGGCGCTCCAGAAGCGGGACGCGGCTGCCGGCAGCATCATGAGGCCGACGGCGAGCAGCGTTCCCAGCGCGTGAAAGCCGCCGACGAGGTTGAGTACCACGAGGCTTAAGAAAACGAGGTGCGTCGGCGCTCCGGCCCGGCTCACCGAGCGCAGGAAGACGGGGTCGACGCATTCGAGGACGAGGGGCCGGTAGAGAAGGGCCAAGGCGAAGAGGGTCACGGTCGCGACGCTGCCGAGCAGGATCAGCGTCGGGTCGTCCAGCGCCAGCACCGTGCCGAAGAGCACGTGCAGCAGGTCGACGTTGGAGCCGCGCAGCGACACGAGGGTCACGCCGAGCGCGAGCGACAGGAGGTAGAAGGCCGCGAGCGAGGCATCCTCCTTCAGCGCCGTCACCCGGGCGACGAGGCCCGAGAGCAGCGCCACGACGATGCCGGCCGCGATGCCTCCGAAGGTCATAGCGGGGAGGGACAGGCCGGCGACGAGGTATCCCACCGCGGCGCCGGGGAGGATCGCATGGGCCATGGCGTCGCCGGTCAGGCTCATGCGGCGCAGCATGAGGAAGACCCCGACCGGGCCGCCGCCGAGCGCCAGCGCGACGACGCCGACGAGCGCCCGGCGCATGAAGTCGAATTCGGCGAAGGGCGCGACGAGGAGGTCGTACACGGTCGCCGCCCGTCAGCGCGCGCAGGCGTCGGCGTGCGGGTCGTGCGCCTCGACGAGGCGACGGGCCTTGAGCAGGTTGCCGGCGCTCAGAACCTCGCCCGTCTCGCCCCAGGCCACGGGCTCGCGAGCGATGAGCAGGGTCTCGGGGAAGATGCGCTTCACCACGTCGAGGTCGTGCAGCACGGCCACCACCGTGCGGGCCTCGTCGTGCCAGCGCCGCACGAGATCGAGGAGATCGGCGGTGGTCTTGGCGTCGATGGCCGTGAAGGGCTCGTCGAGCAAAATCACGCCGGCGTCCTGCAGCAGGAGCCGGGCGAAGAGGGCCCGCTGCATCTGCCCGCCCGAGAGCGTTCCGATCGGCCGGCGCTCGAAACCCGTCAGGCCCACCGCCGCGAGCGCTTCCTCGATGCGCGCCTTGTCCGCCCGCCCGACCCCGCCGAAGAGGCCGGTGCGGCTCCACAGGCCCATGGCGACGAGGTCGTAGACGGGCAGCGGGAAGGAGCGATCGAGCTCCGCGGCCTGGGGCAGGTAGGCAAGGCGAGCGCCGGCCCCGGTCGAGAGGGCGATGCGTCCCTGGAGGGGGCGCAGCGCGCCGGCGACGCCCTTCAGCAGCGTCGATTTGCCGGCCCCGTTCGGGCCGACGACCGCCGTCAGGCTACCGGCCCGGATCGTCCCTTGAAGGTGATGCACGGCGGGACGGCGCCCGTAGCCGAGCGTGACGTCCTCGAACCGGATCGCGGTGCCGCGCGCGCTCATGCGATCGCCGCGGCGATGAGGATCCAGAGCCCGCCCGCCAGGACGAGGCCGCCAAGGCAGCGCGCCGCCGCCGAGAGGCGCAACAGCGAGAGCGTCGGCTCCGCCGCGACGGCGTGATGGTGGCTGTGCGGGTGCGAGGACATCGTGATGTTCTACTATAACATTTCGACGCCCCGTTCCAGGGTGGAGATGGGGGTGTGGAGAAAACCGGGGATGCGTTCAGGACATGAAGGTCGATGTTCAACGCTCACCCTACCCATCCCCGCTTCATCCTGTGTCATGGCCGGGCTTGACCCGGCCATCTCGGTTCGGCGGCGGGCACGGCTTCACGCCGAGGTTCGCGGGTCGAGCCCGCGAACGACAGGGGAGTATGCCGAGGTGCTCGGGCCTATGCCCAGCTTCCCCTCACCTTCGCGCTGACGCGCTTGCTTCGCCTGCCGGTGCGCAGGCGAAGCCCTCTCCCCGGAAGGGAGAGGGGTTGAGCATCCGAGTTTCGGTTCTGTGTTCGTGTGTCTGACACGGCAGAGTGCGTCCCTCCTCTCCCGGCAGGGGAGAGGGTTGCGTCGGCGCACCGGCCGACGCGACGAGCGCAACGAAGTGGAGCGGGGGTGAGGGGGTACTCTCCGCAGCCGCCTAAGCCTACGCCCAGCACCCCCTCATCCGCCCCGCTGCGCGGGGCACCTTCTCCCACGAGGGGAGAAGGGAGCACACCATAACCCTCGCGCCAGAGAGCCCGTCCTGCGGCGACGGTGGCTCTGGACGTGGGCCGCCCGTCGCGCGAGGGGCCTCCGTCATGACCAGCACCACCCTCCCGACCACCCTGATCGCCGGCGTCGACGGTTGCCCGAAGGGCTGGGTCGTGGCGCTCAGTCCCGCCGACGACGTGAGCCGGCCGGTGGTGCGCGTCCTGCCGCGCCTCGCTGATCTCTTCGACGGCCCTGAAGCGCCCCAGGTCACGGCGATCGACATGCCCCTCGGCCTGCCCGACCGGGTCGGCCCCGGCGGGCGCGGGCCGGAGGCGATCGTGCGCGGGCTCATCGGCGCGCGGCGCTCCTCCGTGTTCTCCGTGCCCTCGCGCGCGGCCGTCGAAGCTCCCGACTACCCGAGCGCCTGCGCGGCGGCGCGGGCCACCTCCGATCCGCCCCGCGCCGTGTCGAAGCAGTGTTTTCATCTCTTCCCCAAGATCCGTGAGCTCGATGCCCTACTCCGCGCCTGCCCGGAGCTGCGGGCCAAGGTGTTCGAGGCCCATCCGGAGCTGTCGTTCCGGCGGCTCAACGGTGATCGGCCGCTCGCCGAGCCGAAGAAGCTCGCCGGCCGCGGGCATCCAGCGGGCGAGGCGGAGCGGGTGAGGCTTCTCGCCGCCGGGGGCATCGCGCCAGAAGCTCTTGACGCTAGACCGCCCCGTGGGGCGGCGCGGGACGACCTGCTCGACGCCCTCGCCAACCTCCTGACCGCCCGACGCATCCTGCAGGGCAAGGCGCAACCCCATCCCGACCCGCCGGGCTGCGACGCGCACGGGCTGCGGGTGGCGATCTGGGCGTGATAGTCTTCAGCTCTCTTAATTGACGTCACCGCCCTAAGGCAGAGCGACGTGTGAAAATTACAATTCGGAATTTTACCCATGAAGCGTCAAGATAAAATTGTATATATTGGAGCTATAGTGACAGCAGCGATTATATACGCGATTTATAAACCGTCATTTGCTTTCGGCGCTGCAGCTTTCGCTTTGGCAGCGTCAATCATTATAGCGCGGCGGTAGATTGAGGCCGCACGGCGATAATTTCTCTCAAGCTATATAGGATCGTACTAGCGGACTTTCTGCCGTCAAGGAGATAGCAAGCGGCTTACAACCGGTCCGTGTTGGAGTAGTTCCTGATCTCACCCCGCCGGGTGATACTGATAGAGCCAAGTCTCGGTCAGAACCTTGTCGCCGCTCTTCAGGAAGCAGCGCATCTCGACGGGCTCCGTGCCCGTCGCCGTAAGGTCGAATTGGGCGCGCCAATGGCCGGGCACGTCGTTCGGCACGGCCTCGGCGCGCACGTAGGAGAAGGTCCCGCGCGACGCCCAGAGCACCGGCTCCGGGATCTCGCCCTTGGCGAGCTTCGTCAGCGGCTCGCCCTTGAACTCCAGCATGAACTTGCGCACGCCTTGCGGGCGTTGCGTGCCCGCCTGCCCGCCGTTGCCGAGCCGCGTGGCGACGCAGGCCGCGAGCGGGGACGGGTAGGGCTCGTTCGCCACCCAGTGGAGGCGGTAGCGCAGCTCGTGCGCCTGGCCGGCGCGGGCGGGCTCTCCGGGCACCCAGAACGCGACGATGTTGTCGTGGATCTCGTCGTCGGTCGGGATCTCGACGAGCTGCACCGAGCCCGTGCCCCAATCGCCCAGAGGCTCGACCCACAGGCTCGGGCGGCGGTCGTAGTAGACGCCGTCGAGGTAGTGGTCGAAGGCGCGGTCGCGCTGCAGGAGGCCGAAGCCGCGGGGGCTGCGGTCGGAAAAGGCGGAGGCGATGGTGCGGGAGGGGTTGTTGAGCGGGCGCCAGATGCGCTCGCCGGCGCCCGTCCAGAGCGCGAGGCCGTCGGAATCGTGGATCTCCGGCCGCCAGTCGATGGCGCCGGGCTTCGCCTTCTCCGAATACCAGTACATGGAGGTGAGGGGCACGAGGCCGAGGCGGGCGACGTCCTGGCGTAGGTGCAGGGAGGCCTCGACGTCCATCACCACGGCCTCCGTGCGGCGCATGGCGAAGCGCAGGGCGCCAGCGAGGCTCGGGCCCTCGACGAGGGCGTAGACCACCACCGTATCGGAGCCTGGCGCCGGCGTCTCGAAATAGACCCGGGTGAAAGCCGGGAACTCCTCGCGCTTGTCGAAGACGGCCGTGTCCACGGCGACGGCGCGGGCCGAGAGGCCGTACTGGTAGAGTTCGCCGATGGCGCGGAAGTACGAGGCGCCCAAAAAGGCGACCCAGTCGTTGCGGCGCCAGTCGAGCTTGCCGCCGCGCCGCTCCTGGAAGCGGAAGCCCGCGAAGCCCGAGCCCGCCGGAAGCTCGCGGGCCGGCGAGTCGGCCGGCATGTCGAAGAGGCTGGCGTCGTAGACGATCTCCCGCGCCTGCCCGCCCTCGACGACGTTCATGCGGACCGGCGTCTGGAAGTAGCGGCCAAGATGAAAGAAGGTGACGGGAAAGTCGCTCGGCCCCTCGGCCCAGAGCGCCTTGTCGGCGCGGTAGCGCAGCTTGCCGTGGGCGTCGTAGTCGATGCGCTCCAACACCGCCGGCGCGACGGGGGGCGCGGCCTGGTAGGGCTGCCGCGCGAGCGTCCGCGCCTCGGTCTTGAGGGCCTCAAAGGAGAAGGGACGCGAGGCGCCGAAGGAAAGGCCGGCCTGGGCCAGCGCGGCCGGCGCGAACCCCGCGGCGCCGAGCGCGGCCGTGCCGAAGGCACTGGTCAGGAGCGTGCGACGGTCGATCATGCGCGAACCCGGGACGTCTTTATGGACGCGCGCCTTGTAGCGGCAGGCGAGGGGCAGTCAATCGACGGGCCGGGACGGCGCAGGACCGCCCCTACCGGTCGCGGGTCACGCCCGCCCGGTGATCGGCTCCACCGCGGTGGCGCGACGCCATAGGACGAGCATGATGTAGGCCCCGAGCAGGCTGAACAGGCCCATGAGGGCATAGCTCACGGTGTCGCCGAGCTCGAACAGGCCTGCCATGGCCCAGCCGGCGGCGATCGCCACGCCGAACACCTCGGCCCCGACCAGGATCATGAGGCTGATCACGGTCGTGAGGTTGGTCCAGCGGTTACGGGAGGTGTCGGCCACGGGTGCTCTCTTCGTCGGACGGTGTCGCGGGCAAGCGACTATCCTAAAGCCTGGGCCCGGGGCAAGAATAAGGCTTGACCGGCTCGAGCAGGCCGCTCTTTAGCAGCCTCATCGTCGTCAGGAGCCGCCCGCATGCCCGAGACCCCTGTCTTCGCCAAGGCCGCCGTCGCCGCGCCCCACCACCTCGCGGCGGAGACCGGCCGCGCGGTGCTCGCCGAGGGCGGCAACGCCGTCGAGGCGATGGTGGCCATGGCCGCGACCATTGCCGTCGTCTACCCGCACATGAACGCCGTAGGGGGCGACGCCTTCTGGCTCGTGCGCGAGCCCGGCGGCAAGGTGCGCGCCATCGAGGCATGCGGTCCCGCAGGAAAGCTCGCCACCATCGAGCGCTATCGGGGCATGGGCTACGACGCCATCCCGCCGCGCGGCCCCGACGCTGCGGTGACGGTGGCCGGCGCCGTCGGCGGCTGGCAGGCGGCCCTCGATTATGCCGGCCATCTCGGGGGCAAGCTGCCGCTGGGCGAGCTTTTGTCCGATGCGATCCGCCACGCGCGCGAAGGCTGCCCCGTGTCGCGCTCGGAAGCGCGCTACGTGCCCAAGGAGATCGCGGCGCTCCGAGGCGCGCCCGGCTTCGCGAAGATGTTCCTGAAAGATGGCGAGGCCTATCAGGCCGGCGAGACCCGCCGCCTGCCGGCGCTCGCCGCCACCCTGCAGCAGCTCGCCCATGCCGGGCTCGACGACTTCTACCGCGGCGATATCGGCCGCGAGGTCGCCGCCGACCTCGAGGCCATCGGCGCTCCCGTGACCCGGGCCGACCTCGAGACTTTCCGCGCCCGCTTCGTCGAGCCCCTCGCGGCGCGGCGGGGGAACGCCACGCTGTACAACTTCCCGCCCCCGACCCAGGGGCTGGCGTCGCTCCTCCTCCTCGGGATCGCCGAGCGCTTGCCCAAGGTCGATCCGGACTCGCCGGCCCAGGCCCATCTCCTCATCGAGGCGACGAAGCGGGCCTTCGCGATCCGCGACCGGGTCGTGACCGACCCGTCCCGCCTGCGCCACGACCCCGCCTCCTTCCTCACCCCGGAGGTCTTCGCCCGCGAGGCGGCGGCAATCAGCCTCGACCGCGCCGCGCCCTATCCCTTGCCGCGGCCGGCGGAAGGGGACACGATCTGGATGGGCGCCACCGACGCCTCGGGCCTCGCCGTCTCCTACATCCAGTCGATCTACTGGGAATTCGGCTCGGGCTGCGTCCTCGAGCGCACGGGCATCCACTGGCAGAACCGGGGGGTGTCCTTCTCCCTCGATCCGGCTGCGCTCAACTCGCTGGAGCCCGGCCGCAAGCCGTTCCACACCCTCAACCCACCGCTCGCCGCCTTCGACGACGGCCGGGTGCTCTCCTACGGCTGCATGGGCGGCGAGGGTCAGCCGCAGTTCCAGGCGCAGGTCTTCACCCGCGCCGTCGACCACGGCCAGGGCCTCGCCGATGCGGTGGACGCCCCGCGCTGGCTCTTCGGCCGCACCTGGGGCGCCAACACCACGACGGTGAAGGTCGAGGATCGCTTCGATCCGTCCTTCATCTCAGGCCTGGAGAAGCTTGGGCACGCGGTCGAGCCGCTCGGCGGCCCCTACCTCGATTCGCTCGGCCACGCGGGAATGCTGATGCGTCACCCCCGCGACGGCCGGATCGAGGCCGCGCACGACCCCCGCTCGGACGGGGGCGCCGCGGGCCTCTAAGGACATACGCTCCTCTGAGGTGGCCCCACCCCCTCACCTCATCCTGAGGTGCGAAGGCGAAGCCTGAGCCTCGAAGGAGGGCTCCAGGACCGTTACCGTCACTGGAACCCTCCTTCGAGGGCGCTGGCGCGCCGCCTCAGGATGAGGTTTGGGGTTGAGGTGACCGTTCTGTCCAGCCAGATGCTCAGGCTCTGACGGAGGTCGACGCGCCCTCCCGCTCGTGCGCGGCGGGGGCGCCCTTCGCCTTCGCCTCGCGGCGGCGCTCGTGGAGGATCCACTCCGTGTAGCCGTTGGCCTGGGCGCGGCCCTTGAAGACAAGGTCGCAGGCCGCCTGAAACGCCGGGCCGTCGAAGGCCGGGGCCATGGGCCGGTAGAGCGGATCGCCGGCGTTCTGGCGGTCGACCACCGCCGCCATGCGCTTCAAGGCCTCCATGACCTGGTCCTCGCTCACCACGCCGTGGTGGAGCCAGTTGGCGATGTGCTGGCTGGAGATGCGCAAGGTCGCGCGGTCCTCCATCAGCCCGACATCGTGGATGTCGGGCACCTTGGAGCAGCCCACCCCCTGGTCGATCCAGCGCACCACGTAGCCCAGGATGCCCTGGACGTTGTTGTCGAGCTCCTGTGCGACATCCTCGGGCGCCCAGTTCGAGCGCGAGACGGGGATGGTGAGGATGTCCGACACCGCAGCCTTCGTCCGGCTCTTCAGCTCTTCCTGCCGAGCGGCAACGCTCACCTGATGGTAGTGGAGTGCGTGGAGCACGGCGGCGGTGGGCGAGGGCACCCAGGCCGTGTTGGCGCCGGCGCGGGGATGCCCGACTTTCTGCTCCAGCATGGCCGCCATCTGGTCGGGGGCCGCCCACATGCCCTTGCCGATCTGCGCCTTGCCCGGCAGGCCGCAGGCGAGACCCACATCCACGTTGTTGTCCTCGTAGGCCTTGATCCAGCTCGTGGCGCGCATGTCGTTCTTGCGCACCACCGGGCCGGCCTCCATGGAGGTGTGGATCTCGTCGCCGGTGCGGTCGAGGAAGCCCGTGTTGATGAAGACGACGCGGTCGGACGCCGCCTGGATGCAGCGCGCGAGATTGACGGTGGTGCGCCGCTCCTCGTCCATGATGCCCATCTTGAGCGTGTGGCGGGGTAGGCCGACGATGTCCTCGACGCGCCCGAAGAGCTCGTTGGCGAAGGCCACCTCGTCCGGCCCGTGCATCTTGGGCTTCACGATGTAGACCGAGCCTGTGCGGGAATTGTGCAGGGCGTGGCTGCCCTTCAGGTCGTGGATCGCGACGAGGCCCGTGACGAGGGCGTCAAGGAGTCCTTCGGGGATCTCGGCGCCGTCGGCGGTGACCGCGTCCGTGAACATGTGGTGGCCGACGTTGCGCACCAGCATGAGGGAGCGCCCGTGCAGCGTCAGGCTTGAGCCGTCCGGCGCCGTGTAGGTGCGATCGGGGTTCAGGCGGCGGGTCACCGTGCGCCCGCCCTTCTCGAACGCGTCCTCCAGCGTCCCCTTCAGGAGGCCGAGCACGTTGCGATAGACCAGCACCTTGTCTTCGGCGTCCACCGCCGCGACCGAATCCTCCAGGTCCATGATGGTGGAGACCGCGGCCTCCATCACGAGGTCGGCGACGCCCGCCGGGTCGTCGCGCCCGATCGGGTGGGAGCGGTCAACCTTGATCTCGAGGTGCAGGCCGTTGTGGCGCAGGAGCACGGCGGAGGGCGCGCCCGCGTCGCCGTCGTAGCCCGCGAACTGGCTCTCGTCCCGCAGGCCCGTGGTGCCGCCGGTCAGGGCCACGACGAGCCGGCCGGCCTCGACCCGGTAGCCCGTGGCGTCGGCATGCGTGCCGCGCGCGAGGGGCGCCACCTCGTCGAGGAGGGCCCGGGCCCGGGTCACCACCTTGGCGCCGCGGATCGTGTTGTAGCCCTGGCCCCGGGCCGCGCCCCCGTCGTCGGGGATGGCGTCGGTGCCGTAGAGCGCGTCGTAGAGCGAGCCCCAGCGGGCGTTCGCCGCGTTGAGGGCGTAGCGCGCGTTCGAAACCGGGACCACAAGCTGCGGGCCGGCGATGCGGGCGATCTCGTCGTCGACGTTCTGCGTGGCGATCGCGAAGGCGTCCGGCTCGGGGAGAAGGTAGCCGATCTCGCGCAGGAAGCTTTCGTAATGGGCCTGATCGACGGCCTGCCCGCGCCGCTCGCGGTGATAGGCGTCGATCTTGACCTGAAGGTCGTCGCGGACGCGCAGGAGCTCGCGGTTGCGCGGGCCAAGGTCGCGCACGAGGGCGGCAAGCCCGTCCCAGAACGCCGCTGCGCTCACGCCCGTGCCGGGGATCGCCTCCCGTTCGACGAAGTCGTGCAGGACACGGGCCACCTGCAGGCCGGACACCTCGACGCGATCCATCGGCGCTCTCCCTCGTTCGTGATCGTTGTCTGCCCTTAGCAAGGGCGCCGGCCGGGAGATAGGGAGACGAGAGGCGAAGCCCGAGCGCTTCGAAACGGCCCGTGTCGGAGACCCCCTGACAAAAACGCAACCCCCTCCCTACCTAACCGCAGGGCCGTGGCCGCACGGTTCCCGCTGAGGGAGATGCATCGTGAACGACCAGGAACGACAGATCATCGCCGACGTCTTCAAGCGCCTCGAGCAGGTCGCGCATCAGCCGCGCGACCCGGAGGCCGAGCGCTTCATCGCCGACCAGGTTCGCCAGCAGCCCTACGCGCCCTACGCGATGGCGCAGGCGATCGTCGTGCAGGAGGAAGCGCTGAAAAACCTCAACGCCCAGGTGCAGCAGCTCCACGCGGAGCTGGAGCGTCAGCGGGCGCAGGGCTCGTCCTCGGGCGGGTTCCTGTCGAGCCTCTTCGGCGGCGGCTCCCGTCCCGAGCCGCGCCCTGAATACCGTCAGGATCCGCGCCAGGCGGCCGGCGGACCCTGGGGCCAGCCTCAGGGCGGGTACGGCCAGCAGCAGCCGGGCTACGGCCAGCCGCAGGGCATGGGGATGCAACCCGGCATGCAGCCGGGCATGATGGGCGGCCAGCCCGGAATGATGGGCGGGATGCCCCAGCGCCAGGGCTCCGGCTTCCTCGGCACGGCCATGGCCACTGCCGCGGGCGTGGCGGGCGGCGTGATGCTCGGCAGCGCGCTGTCGAACGCCTTTGGCGGTGCGGGCGGCGCAGCCGGGGGCCTCTTCGGCGGGGGCGCCGAGGGCGCGGCCGCCGGCGGCTCGGGCTTCGGCGACCTAAGCCCCTTTGGCACGGCAGGCACCCCCACGCCGGCCGCGGACCAGGGCGGCGGCTTCGACCAGGGCGGCGCCGACTTCCATGACGCGTCGTTCGACAACGCCGATTTCGGCAGCGACTCCGGCGGCGACGACTGGGCCTGAGGCCCGAGCGTTTCGACTGACCGCACCTGTTGTTCGCGGGCTCGGCCCGCGAACCCTCATGCGAAGCCGTCAGCGCTTTTCAAACCGACATGGCCGGGTCAAGCCCGGCCATGTTCTCCAAGGGCGCAGCGATAACGCCCTCAGATCACCATGACCTTCGCCCCCACCGGCACGCGGTCGTAGAGGTCGATCACGTCCTCGTTGAGCATGCGGATGCAGCCCGAGGACACCGCTTGGCCGATCGTGTGCGGCTCGTTGGTGCCGTGAATGCGATACAGCGACGAGCCGAGATAGAGCGCGCGCGCGCCGAGCGGGTTGCCCTCGCCGCCTTTCATGTGACGGGGCAGGTCGGGGCGGCGCTTGAGCATCTCCGGCGGCGGCGTCCAGTCCGGCCAATGCTTCTTCATCGACACCGTCTTCAGGCCGGCCCAGGTGAAGCCGGGGCGCCCGACGCCGATGCCGTAGCGGATCGCCCGCCCGCCCGGCTGCACCAGGAACAGGAACTTGCGCGGTGTGTCGATAACGATCGTGCCGGGTCTGTGCGGCCCGTCATAGGCCACCTCTTGCCGCTCGTAGCGCGGATCGAGGACGCGCCCGACGCCGATCGGCTCGCCCATCGGTGAGCCGGGCAGCGCCGCCATGCGGGCGCCGCGCGGAAGTGGGATCGCAGGATCGGCCGAGATCACGAGCGGATCGTGCGCCGGGGCGCCGTAGGCCCGCGGCGCCCGGGAGGGAGCGCCCGCGAGCGGGTTGGCGCGCAACGGTCGGATCGACGGGGTCGGGTCGCGCCCGGTCATCAGGAGCTCGATGAAGCCGCCGCCATACTGCCCGGCTTGCGGCTCCATCACGGGAGCGCGCCGGTGCAGCGATCCCGCCGCGACCGCGCCGGACGCGTAGCTCTCCTGCGCCGTCGCGCGCCCGGCCGCGACCAGGGCGACGGCCCAGGCCGCCGCCACGAAGAGGAAGCGTCCCGCGCGCCCTCTCACCGAAGCTGCCAACATCACTTTCGCTCCTTTTCCGCCAGCCCGCGGCTCGCGGCACGTCGTTCGCGGCTTCGAGGAAGCGGCGCGAGCGGGAAGCAAAAGGTGAATCGAACGGCCCGGCTTTCGCGGTTTCCACGAAAGCTTTCCGTATGGTTACCGGCGGGCTGCGAAAGACCCTGAACGAGCGGTGAATCCGCCGATCGCTAGCATTTAGAACAAAGATTTAAGGCTTTCCGCGTCAGGATCGGCGCGGTTTCCCTCACTCTTCAGACCGCCGACGGGGCTCGATGTCGATTGCCGCCAAACGCTACCGAATCGAGCAGCACCTGCGCGCGGACATGCCGGCCGCGGCCTCGACCGAGGCGGTCGACGATCCTCGGCTCTCCGAGATCCTCGACACCCTGAGGGACCTGAAGCGCAGCCTCGACCCGGCCGCCACCCGTGCCCAGGCCGACGTGGTCGAGGCCTACCGGCGCGAGATCGCCGAGGTCTACCAGCTGCGCAACGAACTCGAGACGATGAAGGACGCCATCGCCTCGACGAAGAAGGAGATCGCCTCCCTCTACCGCTCGGAGAACGAGGGCAAGGGCATGCGCCGGGTCGCCGGCGAGCTCGACGCCGTGGTGGACGCCACCGAGCGGGCCACCTCCTCGATTCTCACCTCCGTCGAGGAGATCGAGACCAACGCCAACATGCTGCGGGCGGCCGGGGTCGAGACGGGCAACAACGACTGCGTCGGCGCCATCCTGGAGCGGGTCATCGTTCTCTACGAAGCCTGCAACTTCCAGGACCTGACGGGCCAGCGCATCAACAAGATCGTCAACGTGCTCAAATTCGTCGAGGAGCGCCTCGACAAGATGATCGACGTCTGGGGCGGGCTCGAAGCTTTCAAGTCGCTGGCCGGCGCGGAGGGCCCGCGCATCTCCGAGGACGACCACCGCTCCCTCCTCAACGGGCCGAAGCTCGACGAGGATGCGGGGCACGTCGACCAGACCGACATCGACGCCCTGTTCAACTGAACCTGATCTCGCGCAAGGCGGGCGCTCAGGCCTCGGCCGGAACCTCGTTCCGAGTCCGCCACCAGCGCAGAGCGACGCTTCGCAGGCCGGCGACGTCGAGAGCCGCCGCACAGGCGGCGTAGACCAGGAGACCCGTTCCCGTCATCGCGGCCAGGGCCGCGACGGGCGGCCCCGCCTCCCGCAGCGGCGCCACCGCCAGCGCCATGACCATCGTCGCGAGCGCCGCCTTGCCGAACGCCGCCCAGGGCGCCCGGAAGCCCCGGGCGAGCGCCGCCGCGAGCACGACCGCAAGCGCCGCGCTCAAGCCGCCGAGTTGCGCCGCGCTCACGCCGACCGGTCCGAGGTGGGCCGGGAGGACGACGAGGAGGAGGGCGTTCACCGCCACCGCCACGAGTGCAGCGCCGGCGAGGGGGCCTGTCTCCTTGCGCAACTGGAACACCGGGTTCAGCGCGTAGAGGATCAGGGAGAAGGCGAGGAAAGCCGGAATCAGAACGAGCGAGTGGCTGGCGAAGGCTCCTCGAAATTCGGCCGGCACCGCCAGCGCCTCCACGACCGGCAGGATGAGGGCGTAGCCGGCGGCAAGGGGCAGGAGAAGGGCCGCGATCAGGGCCGCGTTCGTCGCCACGCGCGCCTCGGCTGCCGCTCGGCCCTCCCGCTCGTCGGCCCGCACGGCGAGCTGGAACAGGGCGATGTCGAGGGCCGACCCCAAGGTCATGAAGAGGCGCGCGCCGATATCGGCCGCGAGCGCGAAGCGCCCCGCCGCGCCGAAGCCGTCGGTCGCGGCGAGCGCCCCGCGGTTGAGGAGGGGGAGACACTGATAGGCGACGTTCGCCACCACCAAAGGCAGGGCGTAGCGCGCGAAAGCCGCGGCCGTATTGAGCCGCGCCGCGTCGAGGCGCAGGTTCGGCTCGGCAAGCGCCTTGCGCGCGATCAAGAGGGCAGCGGCGGCACTCAGCCCCGAGCCGAGAAGCGTCAGCGTCGGGTCTTTCAGCAGGCACGCGCCCACCACCATGAGGGCGAAGGCGGCAAGGTTCTTGACCGCCACGAGCAGGGCGTAGCTGCGCTCCTGGAACAGGGCGCGGGCGAGCGCGACCTGGTAGTCGAACAGACCCATGCAGATGCCGGTGGCGGCTGCCGCCGCCAGCATGAGGGCGGGAAGGCCGAGGTCGAGGTCGAGCCAGACCGCGCCGACGACCACCGCCGCGAGAAGGAGCGAGAAGCCGGCATAGCCGAGCTCGAGCGTCGCGCGCAGGGCCGGCTCGTCCGCACGGGTTTTGGCCGAGTAGAACCGGGTCGCGGCCAAGCGCAGCCAGTCGAAGAGCAGGGCATTGAGTGCCACCGCCACGGCGGCGCCGAGCGCGTAGCGCCCGAAATCCTCAGGGCCCAGGCCGTAGGCCACCACGAGCCCTAGGGCGAAGTTGAGCCCCGCGTTGAGGATGAAGGTGAGGACGATGGCCATCGCGGGTCGAGCTTACCGCGGCCCGCGTAAAGAAGTGCTGTCGAACTCTGCGCCGCCCGTCAGAAGCGCCGCATCGCGGACCGGAACGAGGTTTTGGCTTGGTTGAGTTCGGCTTCGCTGGTCGCGGTGACGGCGAGGGTCGTGCCGTAGGCGCGGCCCGTCTTTGGGCCAAGAGAACGAGTTTCAGCGCGCGTCCATTCACCTGCGTTCGCGGCTGAGCCGGACCACGGGTTCTGCCCTGCGACAACGCGGCCAAGCGGAAGCTTAACGATACAGACTGACGAATATTGACATTCGTCACTCATCACCACAGCATGTGGTTACGTCGAGAGAAGGCCTGGAGATCCCTGTGTCGTTCATGCGGACCATAACCCTGGCCTGCGGCGTCCTGCTTCTGGCGGCTTGCAAGGAGGAACCGAAGCCGATCGCCAAGCCCGACCGGCCGGTTCTCGTCACGACGGTGGCCTATGCGCCGCGGGTCCGCGAGCGCACCTTCGTCGCCACCATCCGTCCCCGCATCGAGAGCGATCTCGGCTTTCGCGTCGCCGGCAAGATCGCCCGGCGCCTCGTCAATGTCGGCGACCGGGTGAAGGCGGGCGAGACCCTCGCCGTGCTCGACCCTATCGACCTGCGCCTGCAGCAGGAGCAGGCCGAGGCCGAGATCCGGGCCGCGAACGCGGCGCTCACGCAAGCTGAGGCGGAGTTCGCCCGCATCTCGAGCCTCGTGCGCAACGGCTGGTCGACGGTCTCCGGCCTCGATCGGCAGAAGGCGGCGACGGAGGAGGCCCGCGGGCGCGTGGCCCGGGCCGAGCGGGCGCTCTCGCTCGCCCAGAACGCCTTGTCCTACGCGAGCCTCGTGGCCGACGCTCCGGGCGTCGTCACCGCCACCCTCGTCGAGCCGGGGCAGGTCGTCGCCGCGGGGCAGGCTGCCATGCGTCTTGCCCGCACCGAAGAGAAAGAGGCGGTGATCGCCGTGCCGGAGGCTCAGGTGGCCGCCGTGCGCGAGGGCCGGGCCTCGATCACTCTCTGGTCGGACCCCACGGCCCGCTACGAGGCCGCTTTACGCGAACTCGCCCCCTCGGCCGACCCGACGACCCGCACCTATCTCGCCCGCTTCACGCTGCGGGGAGCCGACGCCAAGGTCGATCTCGGCATGACGGCAACCTTGCAGCTCGCGGCGGCCGGCGGCGAGCCGGTGGTGCGGCTGCCGCTCTCGGCCTTGTTCAACCAGGGCTCGTCTCCCTCCGTCTGGGTCGTCGAGGGCGAGGGGCGGCCGGTGCTGCGCCCGGTCGAGGTGGTGGCCTACGAGGCCAAGGACGTGCTCGTCCGCGGCGGGATCGCCGACGGGGACAAGGTGGTGACGCTTGGCGTCCAGAAGATCGATCCGGCCCAGACGGTTCGGATCGTTCAGGCCCTGCAGTTCTGATCCGGGAGCGGGCGCGATGAAGGGTTTCAACCTCTCGGAATGGGCCGTTCGGCACCCGCCGCTCATCATCTTCCTGATCTTAGGGATCGCGATCGGCGGCTACATCTCCTTCACGCGCCTCGGGCGCGCCGAGGACCCGAACTTCACGATCAAGAACGTCATCGTCACAGCGAGCTGGCCCGGCGCGACCGCGGGCGAGATGCAGAACCAGGTCTCCGACCGGATCGAGAAAAGGCTCCAGGAGCTGCCCTGGTTCGACAAGGTCGTGACCTATACGAAGCCCGGCTTCACGGCGATGAACGTGCAGTTCCGGGACAACACCCCGGCAAAGGACGTGCCGCAGCTCTTCTACCAGCTGCGCAAGAAGCTCACCGACCTGCGCTCGCAGCTGCCGGACACCTTGCAGGGCCCCAACGTCAACGACGAGTACGGCGACGTCGACTCGATCCTCTCCATGATCACGGGGGACGCCGATTACGCGCAGAAGAAGGTCGTCGCCGAGGGGCTGCGGCAGACCTTGCTCAAGGTGCCGAGCGTCACCAAGGTGAACCTCTACGGCGTCCAGGACGAGCGCATCTTCGTGGAGTTCAGCCACGCCAAGCTCGCGACGCTCGGCATCCCGCCCCAGTCCCTGTTCGATTCGCTCGCGCGCCAGAACGCCGTCGTCTCCGCCGGAACGGTGGAGAGCGGGGCGCAGCGCATTCCCGTGCGCATCTCAGGGGCGCTCGACGGCGCGCGGGCCGTCGAGGAGACGCCCGTGGAGGCCGGAGGCCGCGTCTTTCGGCTGGGCGACATCGCAACCGTGACCCGCGGCTTCGAGGATCCGGCGGACTACGTCGTCCACCAGCGCGGCCAGCCGGCGCTCGGAGTCGGCGTGGTGATGGCCAAGGGCGCCAACATCCTGAAATTCGGTGCCGACGTGAAAGCCGCCACTGACGCCTTCATGGGAACCGTGCCCCGCGGCATCGAGATCGAGCAGGTCGCCGACCAGCCCAAGGTGGTGGACGAGGCGATCTTCGAGTTCGAGCGCTCCTTCCTCGAGGCTTTAGGCATCGTGCTCGTGGTCTCGTTCCTGTCGCTCGGCTGGCGCACGGGTATCGTGGTGGCTTTGTCCGTGCCCCTCGTGCTCGCCATCACCTTCGCGGTCATGGCGGTGCTCGGGATCGACCTTCACCGCATCACGCTCGGCGCCCTCATCATCGCGCTCGGACTTCTCGTCGACGATGCCATCATCGCCGTCGAGATGATGGTGGTGAAGATGGAGCAGGGCTGGGATCGCGTCCGGGCGGCCGCCTTCGCCTGGACCTCCACCGCCTTTCCGATGCTTACCGGCACGCTCGTGACGGCGGCTGGCTTCCTGCCCATCGGCTTCGCCAATTCATCGGTCGGCGAATACGCCGGCGGCATTTTCTGGGTCGTGGCGATCGCCCTCGTTGCGTCGTGGATCGTGGCCGTGGTGTTCACACCCTTCATCGGCGTGAAGCTCCTGCCCGCCTCCCTCGCGAGCCACGCCCACGCGGACCCGCACGCGATTTACGAGACCCGGCTCTACCGCGGCTTGCGGCGGGTGATTCAGGCCTGCGTTAAGCGGCGCGGGCTCACGGTGCTGGCGACGATCGGCATCTTCGCCGCCTCCGTCGTCGGCTTCGGCTCCGTGCAGCAGCAGTTCTTCCCACTCTCGGAGCGGCCGGAACTGTTCTTCCAGATGCGCCTGCCCGAAGGCACCGCGATCGGGGTGACGACGGACACTGCCCGCCAGGCGGAGAAGCTTCTGGGCGACGACCCGGACATTCTTACCCACACCACCTATATCGGCCAGGGCTCGCCCCGCTTCTGGCTCGGCCTCAACCCGCAACTGCCCAACGAGGCTTTCGCGGAGATCGTGATCGTCTCGCGCGACGTGCAGGCGCGGGAGCGGATCAAGGCGCGGGTCGAGAAGGCCGTGGCGGACGGCGCCCTCGCGCAGGCGCGGGTGAGGGTCGACCGCTTCAACTTCGGCCCGCCAGTGGGCTTCCCCGTGCAGTTTCGCGTCGTCGGGCCCGATCCGATGACGGTGCGCGGCCTCGCGGCTCAGGTGCGCGAGGTGGTGCGCGCCAATCCGAACACCGTCGATCCGCACCTCGATTGGAACGAGCTCTCGCCGTCGGTTCGCCTCGTCGTCGACCAGGAGCGCGCCCGGGCCATCGGCCTCGACCCGCAGACCGTCTCCCAAACACTCCAAACCCTTCTCTCCGGCGTCACGGTGACGACGGTGCGCGACAAGACGGAGAAGGTCGACGTCGTCGCCCGGGCGGTTGGGCCTGAGCGCCTCGACCTCGCGCGCATCGGGGATCTGACGATCCTGTCGCGGAACGGTGTCGCCGTGCCTCTCGCTCAGGTCGGCCGTATCGAGTACGCCCACGAGGAGCCGATCCTCTGGCGGCGCAACCGCGACATGGCGATCACCGTGCGGTCCGATGTCGTCGACGGGGTGCAGCCGCCCGACGTCACGAACCAGATCTGGCCGCAGCTGCAGTCCATCCGCGATCGTCTGGCGCCGGGCTACCGCCTCGAGATCGGCGGCGCGGTGGAGGAATCGGAGAAGGGCAACGCCTCCATCTTCGCCCTTTTCCCTCTCATGGTTGGGGTGATGCTGCTCATTCTCATGGTGCAGCTCCAGAGCTTCTCCCGGCTCTTCCTGGTGTTCCTCACCGCGCCGCTGGGCCTCATCGGCGCGTCGCTCGCGCTGAACTTGTTCAACCGCCCGTTCGGCTTCGTGGCGCTCTTAGGGCTCATCGCGCTCGCCGGCATGATCATGCGCAACACCGTGATTCTCGTCGATCAGATCGAGACGGACGTGGCGCAGGGGATGACGCGGCGCGAGGCGATCGTCGAAGCGACCGTCAGGCGCGCGCGCCCCGTGGTGCTCACCGCCCTTGCGGCGATCCTCGCCATGATCCCGCTCTCAGGATCCGCCTTCTGGGGCCCGATGGCCTTCACCATCATGGGCGGGCTCTTCGTCGCCACCTTCCTGACGATCCTGTTCCTGCCGGCCCTCTACGCCCTGTGGTTCCGCCGGCGGCTCGACGAGCGGGGCGAGGCGCCCGCCGCGGAGGAGAGCCACGAGGCGCCGCCCGCGAAGCCCTATCCCCTGCCGCTTGCCGCGGAATAGCCGCCCTCTCTTGCGAGCGCCGCCGCTCCGGGGCGATTATCCCCCGTCAGCCCGGCGTCGAACAGGCCCGACACGTATGAGTCCCGCTGCCCTTCAAATCCCGGTCTCCGATACGCGCCAGCGCATCATGGAGGTCGCCGAGCGCCTTTTCCGCGAGATCGGCTACCAGAAGACCACGGTGGCCGACATCGCCAAGGCGCTCCGGATGAGCCCGGCCAATGTCTATCGCTTCTTCGAGTCCAAGAAGGCGATCAACGAGGCGGTGGCCGAGCGCCTGATGCGCGAGGTGGAAGGCGCGATCAGCGCCATCGCCGACCGGCGCGGCCCTGCGCCTGCGCGCCTCGCCGAGATGATCGCGACGATGCACCAGATGAACGCGTCGCTCTACACGCACGACCTTCGCATGTACGAGATGGTCGAGGCCGCGATGTCCGAGAGCTGGCAGGTCGTCCACGGCCATATCGAGCGCAAGGGCGAGATTTTCACCCGCGTCGTCGCGGACGGCATCGCCCGGGGCGAGTTCAAGGCCAAGGACGCGCTCACCGCGTCGCGCTGCGTGCAATGCGCTGTGATCCGCTTCTTCCACCCCATGCTGATCGTTCAGTGCGCTCACGAGCCAGGGCCGACGCTGGACGAGATCACGGATTTCGTCCTCTCCGCGCTGGGTTCGCCGACGGAGGCGTGAACGCGACCTCGCTCCAGTTAAAGTTCCCGCGGGAGCGCTCGTCGAACCCGACTTCACGACCGCTCCGCAACCTGTCATCGTCGCTGGCAGCTACGATGGTCAGGAGCGATTGACACAGATGCGCGCCGTTTACCCGTTCTCGGCGATCGTCGGGCAGGACGAGATGAAACTGGCCCTGCTCGTTGCCGCCGTGGATCAGGGAGTCGGCGGCGTTCTGGTCTTCGGGGATCGGGGAACGGGTAAATCGACGGCGGTTCGCGCGCTCGCCGGCCTTTTGCCGCCGATGCGCGCCGTCGTGGGTTGCCGCTACCGCTGCGATCCCGGAGCCAACGGCGCGCTCTGCGAGGAATGCCAGGCGCGCGACAAGCTCGCGAGCCATCAGGTTCCGGTGCCCGTGGTCGACCTCCCCCTCGGCGCGACGGAGGACCGGGTCGTGGGCGCCCTCGACCTCGAGCGCGCTTTGAGCCGGGGCGAGAAGGCTTTCGAGCCGGGGCTGCTCGCCCGGGCGCATCGCGGCTTCCTTTACATCGATGAGGTCAACCTGCTCGAGGACCACCTCGTCGACCTCCTGCTCGACGTTGCGGCGACGGGCGAGAACGTGGTGGAGCGCGAGGGCTTGAGCGTGCGCCATCCCGCCCGCTTCGTGCTCGTCGGCAGCGGCAACCCGGAGGAGGGGGAACTGCGGCCCCAGCTCCTCGACCGCTTCGGCCTCTCCGTCGAGGTCGCGACACCAGGCGACCTGCCGACCCGCGTGGAGGTCGTGCGCCGGCGCGACGCTTTCGAGCGCGACTCGGCGGCCTTCCTCGCCCGGTGGGAGAAGGAGGAGACGCGGCTGCGCCGGCGCCTCGCCGCCGCCCGCAAGCACCTGAATGGGGTCGCGGTGCCCGACGCCGCGCTCGAGCGGGCCGCCGCGCTCTGCATGGAACTCGGCACCGACGGCCTGCGGGGCGAACTGACCCTGATCCGGGCCGCGCGGGCGCTGGCGAGTTTCGAGGGGGACGACGCGGTGGACGACGCCCATCTGCGCCGGATCGCCCCCGCCGCTCTGCGCCATCGCCTGCGCCGCGACCCGCTCGACGAGGCGGGCTCGGGCACGCGCGTCGAGCGCGCCGTCGCCGAGCTCTTCGGGGCATGACCGGGGACGCGCCGACCGGGGACGCTCCAGCCTGGCGCGACGCGAGCCTCGCGGCCGCCCTGTTCGCGGTCGATCCGGCGGGTCTCGGCGGCATCGCCTTGCGGGCCCGCCCCGGGCCGGTGCGGGAGCGTTGGCTCGCCGATCTGGGCCGCCTCCTCGGCTTCGGCCTGAGAAAGATCCCACCCAACGTCCCCGACGGGCGCCTGCTCGGCGGGCTCGATCTCGCGGCGACCCTCGCGACGGGGCGGCCGGTCGCCGAGCGCGGCCTGTTGGCCGAGGCCGACGGCGGCTGCCTCCTCCTGGCGATGGCCGAACGCGTGCAGCCCGGCACCGCCGCCATCCTCGCGGCGGCACTCGACCAAGCTGAGGTCGCGAGCGAGCGCGACGGCTTCGGCTCCCGCGCGCGCGCCCGGTTTGGCCTCGTCGCCCTGGACGAAGGCGTGGAGGACGAGCGGCTGCCGGCGGCGCTCCTCGACCGTCTCGCCTTCGCGCCCGACCTCGCCGAGGTCTCGCTGCGCGACGGGGACGGCGAGGGTGTCGCCACGCCGGCTCAGATCATGGAAGCGCGGGCCTGCCTCGACCGCGGCGTTGGGGTGCCCCCGGACACGGTCGCCGCCCTGTGCGCCGCGGCCCACGCGCTCGGGGTCACTTCCTTGCGCGCGCCTCTCCTCGCGCTGCGCGCTGCCCGGGCCGCCGCCGCGCTCGCCGGCCGGGACGACGCCACGCCGGACGACGTGGCGCTCGCCGCCCGCCTCGTCCTCGCGCCCCGTGCGACCCAGTTGCCGTCCCCGGCCGAGACGGATGCGGCCGACGAAAGCGAAGGGCAGCAGGAGACCTCTTCGGAGGCCCAAAGCGGACAGAACGAGGAGCGCGACGGTACCCTCGAAGACCGCGTCCTCGCCGCGACGTCGGCCGCGATCCCCCAAAACCTCCTCGCGAGCCTGCAGCTGCAGCGGGACGGGCGGGCACGGACGCGGGGGCGGGCTGGAGCCTCGCAGGTCGGCGGGCTGAAAGGCCGGCCCGCCGGCGCCCGGCGCGGCGACCCCCGGGCCGGGCGCCGGCTCGCTCTCGTCGAAACCCTGCGCGCGGCGGCGCCCTGGCAGCGCCTGCGGCGCGAAGCGCAGCCGGCCGACGCGCCGCGCCGGATCGAGGTCCGTCGCGACGACCTGCGGGTCACGCGCTTCGTCCAGCGCGCCCGAACCTGCACCATCTTCGCCGTCGACGCCTCCGGCTCCGCCGCCTTGCAGCGCCTGGCCGAGGCGAAGGGCGCGGTGGAGCGGCTTTTGGCCGAAAGCTACGTGCGCCGCGACCAGGTGGCGCTCGTCGCCTTTCGCGGGCGCGGCGCCGAGATCCTGCTGCCGCCGACCCGCTCCCTCGTTCGGGCCAAGCGCAGCCTGGCCGCCCTGCCCGGCGGCGGCGGCACGCCGCTCGCGGCCGGCCTCGACGCGGCGGCTCTCGTCGCCGAGGCGGCGCGGCGTCGGGGCGAGACTCCCGTCATCGTGGTGCTGACCGATGGGCGCGCCAACGTCGCCCGCGACGGTATTGCCGACCGGGCGCGGGCGGACGGCGAAGCCTTGTCCTCGGCCAAGCTCCTGCGGGCGCGGGGGACGGCCTGCCTTCTGATCGACATCGCCCCGCGTCCGCGCCGCGAGGGCGCCGCGCTCGCCGCGGCCCTGGGCGCGCGCTATCTGCCCCTCCCGCAAGCCGACGCTGCCCTGCTCTCCCGCGCGGTGGGCGAGGCGCGGGACAGAACCCTTCGCGCGTCGTGACGGAGCCGCGCCAACAAGACTCGCGGGAAGCGCGCCCGTCCGGCGACGGCCTGGATTGGTCGGTGGAGGGCCGCGACTGGCCGAACCGTGAGGCTAGCCGCTTCGTCACGGCCGGGGGCCTGCGCTGGCACGTCCAGGTGATGGGCCAGGGTCCGGCCCTGCTCCTGCTGCACGGCACCGGCGCCGCGACCCATTCCTGGCGGGACCTCGCGCCGATCCTCGCCGAGCGCTTCACGGTCTGCGCCCCGGACTTGCCGGGGCACGGGTTCACCGACGCCGCGCCGCCCGGCCGCGCGACGCTGCCGGGCCTCGCCCAGGCCGTGGCGGCTTTGTGCGCCAAGCTCGACGTCGCGCCGGCGCTTGCGGTGGGCCATTCCGCGGGAGCGGCGATCCTCCTGCGCATGGCGCTCGACGGGCTCGTCGCGCCGCGCGGGATCGTCGCGCTCAACGGCGCCCTCCTGCCATTTCGCGGCGTTGCCGGCCAGATCTTCTCGCCCCTCGCGAAGCTCCTGGTCTGGAATCCCCTCGTGCCTCGCCTCTTCGCTTGGGGCGCCGGTTCGCCTGCCTCCGTCGGGCGGCTCGTGTCCGACACGGGCTCGACCCTCGACCCGCGCGGGGTCGAATTCTACGGGCGCCTGCTGCGTCACCCCTCTCACGTCGAAGGGGCGCTGCGGATGATGGCGCACTGGAACCTGGACGAGCTGCAGCGCGACCTGCCCCGGTTGGCCGCGCCCCTTCTCCTCGTTGTCGGGTCCGGCGACCGGGCGGTCCCCCCGTCCGAGGCCGACCGCCTGCGCGCGATCATGCCGGCGGCCCGGGTGACCGTCCTTCGCGGTCTGGGCCACTTGGCCCACGAAGAAAAGCCGGCCGAGGTCGCCGAGCGCATCGTGGGCTTCGCGACCGAGCAGGGCGTGGCCTGAAGGCGCAGCCCGAACGGAAGCAACGTCCCCGCGTTCTGAACCCGTGGCGGCCGCGAGACGAGGAGGCGAGGATGGACGGGACAGGGCGCAAGACCGCCAAGGCAGCGGGGGTTGCCGGCCTCGGCGCCATGGCGGCCGGGATCGCCTGGAGCCGGTTCGCGGTGCCGCACGACCTACCTCTGCCGCCGGCGCTCGACGGCGAGCTTCGCGAGACGGAAGGGCGCGCCGGACGGCTCGCCTACTACGTCGCCGGCGAAGGCGCGCCGCTCCTTCTGATTCACAGCATCAACGCCGCGGGATCGGCCTACGAGGTCAAGCCGATCTTCGAGCGGGCCGTCGCCGGCCGGCGCGTCTACGCCGTGGACCTGCCCGGCTTCGGCTTCTCCGACCGCTCGCCGCGCGAGTACCGGATGCGCCTCTACGTCGACGCGATCCACGACATGCTCGACTTGATCGCCGAGGAGGCCGGCGGAGCGCCCATCGACGCGCTCGCCGTCTCGCTCTCCGGCGAGTTCCTGGCGCGAGCGGCGACCGAGCGCCCCGGCGACCTTCGCAGCCTCGCCCTCGTGACCCCGACCGGCTTCCAGAAGGGGTCGGACCGCCTGCGCGGCCCGGAGGGCGCAACCCTGGAGGTTCGCGGCCTCTATCGCTCGCTGCAGACGCCGGTTCTCGGCCAAGCCTTGTTCGACCTACTCGCGAGCCGCCGCAGCATCCGCTTCTTCCTGGAGAAAACCTACGGCTCGAAGCAAATCGACGAGGACCTCCTCGACTACGACTACCTCACGACGCACCAGCCCGGGGCACGCCACGCGCCCTTCGCCTTCGTCTCGGGACGCCTGTTCAGCCGGGACATCCGCACCGTGTACGAGCGCCTCACGCTCCCTGTCTGGATGCCCCACGCGACCCGCGGCGACTTCCAGGATTTCTCGAACGCCGGCTGGCTGCGCGACCGCCCGAACTGGCAGGTCGAACCCTTCCCCACCGGCGCCCTGGTGCATTTCGAGGAGCCAGACCGCTTATTCGACGCCTACGAGCGCTTCCTCGCGACACCGCTCGTGGCGGCGGCCGAGGCGCACCGGTCGGCCGGTCGCGCTATCTGACAGCTTGGCAGTCGCCAGCGGTCCGCCGACCCGCTACCTTGGGCGGGACGGAGGGCCTAAGCCCCATGCTTCCACCCGACCACCCCCGGCGCCTGGAGCTCAACGACGAGGTTCACGCCCGCCCGCCGGAAGCCCTCGTCCCTCCGCTGCGGCTGTCCTACCTCGCCCTCGTGGCGGCGGGTCCCGACGAGCGTCAGCGCCAGTGGGAGGCCCTGGCTGCCATCGCGCGCTGGCAGGGACGGCCGCTGCCGATCCAGGGCAGCAGCCACTACGGCGCGGATTTCGACGGTTTCCGCCTCGCCTCCGAGCGTCACACGGAGTTCACCCGCTACACGATCATCGCCCCGGGCGACGGCACGCGGCCCTTCGCCGAGCCCGCCGCGGCACTCCTGCCGGATGGCTGGATCGCGGGACTGCCCGGCCAGCTCATGGTCGCGGCTCATGTCGTCGTTCTCCGTCACGACGACCAAGGCCCGGTCGATCACGAGGCCCTCTCCCGCACCCTGTTCGGCGGCAACGTCCTGATCGGCTCGGGGATCGCCGGGGGCGCCGGCACCGCGCTCACGGATTTTCGGATCGGCCCGGACGGCTTCTCCCGCTTCCTCCTCTTCGATCGGGGCATGAGCCCGCGCCAGGCCGGCCGCATGGTGCAGCGGCTGCTCGAGATCGAAAGCTACCGCATGCTGGCGCTCCTCGCCCTGCCGATCGCGCGGGAGCTCGCCCCCGTGCTCTCCGGCTTCGAGCGCGAACTCGCGACGATTACCACGGCGATGACGGCCGAGGACAAACCCGTCGACGAGCCTGCGCTCCTCGACCGGCTCACCCGGCTCGAGGCCGCGATCGACAGCCGTGAGGCGGACCACCATTACCGCTTCAGCGCGTCGCGCGCCTACCACGACCTCGTGCTGCGTCGGATCGCGGAGCTTCGGGAGGAGCGCCTGCCCGGCCTGCAGACCTTCGAGGAGTTCATGGAGCGCCGGCTCGCCCCCGCCATGGCCACCTGCGAATCGGTCTCCTCGCGCCTGCAATCTCTGTCCGAGCGCGTCGCCCGGGCGACGCAACTGCTCTCGACGCGCGTCGCGATCGCCCGCGAGCGCCAGAACCAGGTCGTGCTCGAGACGATGAACCGCCGTGTCGCGCTGCAGCTTCGCCTTCAGGAGACGGTCGAAGGGCTCTCGGTGGCGGCGATCACCTACTACATCGTTGGCCTCATCGCTTATCTCGCGAAGGGCGCTTCCGCCTTCGGGCTTCCGTTCAGCGCGGACGCCGTGGTCGGGGCGATGATCCCCGTCGTGCTGCTCGCAACCGCCTTCGCGCTGCGCCGTTTCCGCCGGCGCGCCATCCGACCGCCGACCTGAAGAGGTTTGGGCACGACCCGCTCGCGGCAGGTAAGTTCTGCTGGCCGATGTGTCAGATTGTTGTTACGCTCGCGTCTGCATGGACGAGTTGACATTCCCGCGCGAAGCGTCCCGACCCGATCTGCGGCGGCATGCCGTGGTGATCGGCAGCGGCTTCGGCGGTTTGGCGGCCGCGATCCGCCTCGGCGCCCGCGGCTACCGCGTCACCGTGCTAGAGCAGCTCGACCAACCCGGCGGTCGGGCGCGGGTCTACCGCCAGGACGGCTTCGTCTTCGACGCGGGCCCGACCATCGTCACCGCGCCGTTCCTCTTCGAGGAGCTCTGGGCCCTTTGCGGCCGTCGCCTCGCGGACGACGTCGAGCTGCGGGCCGTCGATCCCTTCTACGAGATCCGCTTCGACGACGGCGCCGTCTTCTCCTACTCGGGCGACCCGGCCAAGATGCGGGCCGAGGTGGCGCGCTTCTCTCCGGCCGACGTGCCGGGCTACGAGCGCTTCATGCGCCTCAGCGCCGAGACCTATCGCATCGGCTTCGAGCAGCTCGGCCACGTGCCCTTCGACTCGATCGGCGACATGGTCCGGATCGCGGGCGACCTTCTGCGCCTGTCGGGCCATCGCAGCGTCTACGGGCTCGTCTCGCGCTTCGTCCGGGACGAGCGCCTGCGCACGGTCTTGAGCTTCCACCCGCTCTTGATCGGCGGCAACCCTTTCTCGGCCACCGCCGTCTATTGCCTGATCGCTCACTTGGAGCGCCGCTTCGGCGTCCATTTCGCTATGGGCGGCACAGGCCGGCTCGTCGAGGGCCTCGTACGCCTGATCGAGGGTCAGGGCGGGAGGGTGCGGTGCCGCGCCCGCGTCGCCGAGATCACCGTGGCGGAGGGCGCCGCGACGGGCGTGCGCCTCGAATCCGGGGAAACGGTGCGGGCGGATATCGTGGTCTCCAATGCCGACGCCGCTTGGACCTACCGGCACCTGCTGCCGGCCCGCCACCGGCGCCGCTGGACGGACCGGCGCGTCGAGCGGACCCGCTCGTCGATGAGCCTCTTCGTCTGGTATTTCGGCACGCGGCGCCGCTACCCGGAGGTGCCGCACCATACCATCCTGCTCGGGCCCCGCTACCGTGGGCTCCTCGACGACATCTTCCGGCGCAAGGTGCTGGCGGAGGATTTCAGCCTGTACCTGCACCGGCCGACCGCGACCGACCCGTCCCTCGCCCCGACCGGCTGCGACGCGTTCTACGTGCTCTCGCCCGTGCCGCATCTGGGCAGCGGGACCGATTGGGCGGTGCAGGCCGAGCCCTATCGCCGCCGGATCGCCGATCACCTGAGCCGCACGCTCCTGCCCGGCCTCGAGGGCGAGATCGTGACGTCGCGCCTGCTCACGCCGCAGCACTTCCAGGACGAGCTCTCGTCCTATCGCGGCGCGGGCTTCGCCAGCGAACCGGTCCTGACGCAGAGCGCCTGGTTTCGCCCGCACAACCGCAGCGAGGAGGTGGAGCGCCTCTACCTCGTCGGCGCGGGAACCCATCCCGGCGCCGGCCTGCCCGGCGTCCTGTCCTCGGCCCGTGTCCTCGACGCGGTGGTGCCGGATCCGGAGATGCTGCCCCATGCGGAAGACGCCGATGCCGCCGTTCTGGCCTGAGCCGGGTCTCGCCAGCGCGGCCGACCTCGCGGCTTGCCGCAGCCTCATCCGGGATGGATCGCGCAGCTTCCATGCCGCCTCCGTCCTTCTGCCGTCCCGCGTCCGGGACGCGGCGCACGGCCTCTATGGTTTCTGCCGGCTCGCCGACGATGCGGTCGACCGCCACGGCGCCGGACCGGAGGTCCTCGATCGTCTGCACGCGCGCCTCGACCAGATCTACGCCCGCCGGCCCGCCGACAGCGCGGCCGACCGGGCCTTCGCGGACGTCGTCGCCGCCTTCGGCGTGCCGCAGACCCTGCCGATGGCGCTTCTCGAGGGTTTCGCCTGGGACGCCGAGGGGCGCCGCTACCGAACGCTCGACGACCTCATGGACTATGCCGCCCGGGTGGCCGGCACCGTCGGGGCGATGATGACGCTGCTCATGGGCGTGCGTGACGCCGCGGCTCTCGCCCGCGCCTGCGATCTCGGCGTCGCCATGCAGTTGACCAACATCGCCCGCGACGTGGCCGAGGACGCCCGCCAAGGGCGGCTCTACTTACCCCTCGCCTGGCTGGAGGAGGCCGGCCTCGACGCCGAGGCTTGGCTCGCGGACCCGCAGCCCTCGCCGGCCCTGTTCGGGGTGGTGGCGCGCCTTCTCGCCGTCGCCGACGGGCTTTACGCGCGAGCCGAAGGTGGGATCGCGCTTCTTCCGTCCGGATGCCGCCCGGCGATCCTGGCCGCCCGGCTCATCTACGCCGAGATCGGACGATCCGTGGAACGGGGCGGCGCGGTCGGCCTTTCGACCCGCGCCGTCGTGCCCGCGCGGCGCAAGGTCGAGCTGATGGCGCGAGCCTTCGGAATTGCTCCCTGGCTGGCGCGGCCCTCCTCCAGCCCGCCTCTTGCCGCGACGCAGTTCCTGGTGGAGGCTGGCCTGAGCGCCGCGCCCGTGCCGCCGCGCCGCGACCCGGGCCTCTCCGCGCGGGCGCTCTGGGTGTTCGAACTGTTCGACCGGCTCGGGCGTCGCGCCGAGGCGTGAGCGGAGGATCGGCATGCGTTTCCTCATCGGACTGGCCTGCCTCGCGGCTGCAGGAGGCTTCGTCGCCGCGGGGCTGCTTCATCGTCGGCGGGCGCTCGTGGCGATTAGACGCTCGTCGGAGGGCGCCGCCGAGGGTTCGCTGACCGCGTTCGGGCAGATCGCGCGGCCGCTGATCCTCGGCGTGCTCGCCTATGTCGGCCTGAAGGCGGTGCTGATCTACGCCGCCTTCGACGGAGGCCGCGTGCTCTCGCCCCTCGATCTTGCCGGCTTCCTGGCCTTGCTTGCCGGCTACGGTTTCTGGCTCTCGCTGCGCGTGAAGCACCGCCTGCTGCCGGAGACACAGGCCGTCCCGCTCCGAGGATCTCACGCCGATGACGGAAGGCTGGCTCGCGCTGATCGAGGTCTCGCTGATCGTCCTGGCCGTGTTCGGCTGGGCAGGGTATCAGCTGTGGTCGGTCCGGCCCTCGACGAGGCGGGACGAGAAGCGTCCTCCGCCCGGCGCTGACGTCAGCTAAAGCCAAGCTTCGTTTTGTCGCAGACGGCCTTTGACTGGATCAGGTCTGCCGCGTCCACGTTGACCTCTATCCCGGAGCCTAGCTCCGTAGAGTTCTATTCGTGGAAGGTTCGGTCATGAACGTTGAACAACTGCTTCCGTCACTGAACTTGATGACGTTGATCGCGGGTTTGTTGATCGCGGTCGGAGCTTTTGCCTTCTTCCTCCGCAAGCGCCGCAATCGCGCTATCGCGAGCCACGCCTTCTCGGGCGACGAGACGCCGATCAACGAGCGCGTCCCTCCGCGTCAGACGCCGGCCGAGTAGGCTCACGATCTCCAGGCTCACGATTTCCAGGTTCTCGGCGCCTTGAACGGCAGCACGGCCTGAACCCAGGGCGCCTGGAACCGGTCGAGGGTCAGGCTCTCGTGGACGGCGCGCACCGGCTCGCCCGCGATCTGCGTGGCGATCACCGACCGCGAATAGAAGGGCGCGTCCTCCATCGTGCTGAGCACGGTCGGCTGGGTCTCGCCGCGCGTCGGGCGCTCCATACGCCACCAGCGGGTCGGCGGCAGGGTGCGCGGTGGCGGTGCCTGGATCTCTTCGACCGCGCCGGTCCGGTCGCACCGGATCGCGACGAGGCGGCGCGCGCCCGAGCGCTCCTGTGCCTCGTAAAGGATCGCTGCCCCGTCCCGAACGTCGCCGCGGCACCAGTGCCAGCGCGTGAAGGTGCGCTCCAGCGGCTCGTCGCCGTCGTTGGTGTCGAAATAGCCTGAGCCGGACCAGGACCGGCCCGGTCGCTCGAACCGGGCCTCGATCCGGGCGCGGGGCGCAATCGGCCACCAGCGGTGACGGCCGGCCTCGTCGAGGGCGATCCGATGCTGGGTCAGCGCCTCCGGCGTGACCATGATTCGGCCCTTGATGCGGGACGGCCACGGCGCGGTGACCTCGTCGATATCGATCGTCAGAACCGACCCGTCGAAACTCAGGCCGCTCGGGCCGATCCGGAGCGTCGTCGCCGTGCGCGCGACCTGCGACGGGCCGCGCTCGGTCATCGCCCAGCGCTTGCCGCCGGCACCGTAGAGGACGACGTTCACGGCGCAGTGCTGGAGCGGATCGGTCGGCCCGCGCCGGCGCGCCCAGGCGTACCAGGGCGAGAAGACGCTGCCCAAGAAGGCGATGACCGTCAGCCCGTGCCGGCCGTCGTCGCTGACGCCGTCGATGTACCACCAGACATAGCCGTCCGGCGCGACCGGCTGGTCGAAACAAGGTCCGCGATGAGGCACGAGGCCGCCATCCGGCCGGACAAGGCCGCCATCGGCACGCCCGGTCCCGGATGAGCGCTCCCGCCCGCCAGGTACAGGCCCAGCACCTTGGTTCGACAGCCCGGCCGCTGGAACGAGGCCTGCCAGCCGTGGCTCGCCCTGCCGTAGAGCGCTCCCCCCGTTCCCGGGAACATCTGATTGAAGTCCGTTGGGGTCGCCACCGAAGCCGTGGCCGGTTCCAGGGTGAGGCCGCTGCGCGCCAGGAGGGTGAGGGTGTTCTGCCGGCATCGCTCGACCTCCGCGGGTTCGTAAGTGCGCCGGTCGCCGTCGGGCGGGGCGTTGATGAGAAGAAGAAGGCGCTCGGGGCCGGCGTGGTCCGCCGTCGCGGCGCCGCGGTCCTGGGCGCAGACGTAGACCGTCGGCTCGGCCGGCATCCGGCCCTCGCCGAAGATGGCGCGGAACTCGGCTCGCGGATCAGAGGCGAAGAACACGTTGTGGCGGTCGAGCGGGAACCCGTTCGCGCGGGTCGTCACCGCCCAAGTCATCGCCGACAGCGACCGATGCGCGGGCGCAGCGCGCGGAACGGCCTGGGCCGCCGCCGGCCCGAACTGCCCCTGCGCCACGGCGGCGGCGTCCGCGTTGACGATGACGGCGCCGGCGTCGAGACGCTCTCCCCCGATCAAGGTCACGCCCGCTGCGCGGCCGTTCGCGACCGTGACGGACGCGACCTCGGCGCCGTAGCGGAACGCGACGCCGCGCATTTCGGCGAGCGCGGCCAGCGCCGCCGCGAGGCGATGCATGCCGCCCTCGACGAGCCAGACGCCCTCCTGCTCGACATGGGCCACGAGCATCAAGGTCGCGGGAGACTGGTAAGGGGACGACCCGCAATAGGTGGCGTAGCGGCCGAACAGCTGCCGCAGCCGAGGGTCCCCGAACCGGCGGGCGAGCAGCCCGGCGAGGGTCGCGAACGGCTGGATCCGCCAGAGATCGCGCAGTCTGGCGCCGGCGAGGAGACCGGCGAGGCTGGGACGGGCCGCCTTGATGAAAGGCCCTTCGAGGCACGCGTAGACTTGGGCCGCCTCGTCGCGGAAACGGCGGAAGGCGCGGGCGTCCTCGGCCCCGGCGAAGCGGCCGATCGCCTCCTCGGATCGATCCGGATCGGCGAAGAGGTCGAGGCGGCTGCCGTCCACCCAGGCATGGCGGGCGAGCACCTCGGCGCGGTGAAGGGTGAGGTGAGCGTCGAGCGAGGTGCCGGCTGCCGCGAACAAGTCTTCGAAGACCCAGCGCATCGTGAGCACGGTTGGCCCGGCATCGATGAACCGGCCCTGCGACTCGGCCAGGCGCATCTTGCCGCCAGGCGCGAGCGCCTTCTCGACGACGGTGACCGCGATGCCCTGCGCCGCAAGGTCGAGGGCCGCTGTCAGCCCGCCGATGCCGGCCCCGACGACGACAGCCCGATCGCTGGCTGACGATCGCCCGCGCTGATCGATTGACCTGATGTCCGACATGCGTGACAGTATAGAGTGTCAGTTATATCTGACAACAGGTCAGGAGGATCGCATGGACGCGAGGCAGCGGATCGAACGCGCTCTGACGACGGCGATCGAGCGAGTCGAGCGCCCCGGCGCTCCTCCCCGCCTCGCCGGTGCTATGCGGCACGCGATCTTCCCTGGGGGCGCGCGCATCCGCCCCCGCCTCACCCTCGCCGTGGCCATGGCCTGCGGCGAGGATGCGCCGGACGTGACGGAAGCCGCGGCCGCGGCCATCGAACTCCTGCACTGCGCCTCCCTGGTCCACGACGATCTGCCCTGCTTCGACGACGCGGCGACGCGACGGGGCAGACCCTCGGTGCACCGGGCCTACGGCGAGCCCCTGGCCGTGCTCGCCGGGGACGCTCTCATCGTCCTCGCCTTTCAAACCCTGGCGCACGGCGCTGCGCTGGCGCCCCATCGCCTCGCCGCGCTACTCATCAATGTCGGCGCCGCCGTCGGCGCGCCGAACGGCATCGTCGCGGGTCAGGCCTGGGAATCGGAGCCGAAGGTCGAACTGTCGGTCTATCACCGCGCCAAGACGGGAGTGCTGTTCGGAGCCGCGACCACGGCCGGCGCCATGGCCGTCGGCGCCGAGCCGAACGCTTGGCGCCTCCTCGGCGAGCGTCTCGGAGAGGCGTTCCAGGTCGCCGACGATCTCAAAGATGCGGTCGGCGACGCTGAGGATATCGGCAAGCCGGTCGGCCGCGACGCGGCGCTCGCCCGCGCGAGCGCCGTGGCCGATCTCGGCATCGCGGGAGCGGTGGCCCTCCTCGAGCGGCTGGTCGACGAGGCGGTCGATTCGATCCCGGCCTGCGCGGGCGCCTCCGAGTTGCGCACGCTGATGCGGCGGGAGGCCATGCAGTTCCTGCCGAAGCGGCTCGCGCGCCACGCCGCGTGAGCCGGGCTGTGCTCGCGACGAGCGCGCCCCTCATCCGCTCCGTCCTCGACCGCTGGTCAGGCTGGCGCGACCGCCTGCTCGCGAGCCCTGCGTTCCGGCGCCACGCCGCCGCTTTCCCACTGACGCGCCCGGTGGCGCGCCGCCGCGCCCGGGCGCTCTTCGATCTGTGCGCCGGCTTCGTCTACTCGCAGATCCTGCTCGCCTGCGTTCGGCTTCGCGTCTTCGAGGCTCTGGCCGAAGGTCCTCAAGCTTTGCCCCGCCTGGCCCGCCGCCTCGGTCTGGCCGAGGACGCGGCGGAGCGGCTCCTGAAGGCGGCGGCGTCGCTTAGGCTCGTGCGGGCCGACAGGCAAGGGCGTTACGGCCTCGGCCCCCTCGGGGCAGCCCTCGTCGGCAACCCGGGGCTCGTCGCGATGATCGAGCATCACGTCATGCTCTACGAGGACCTGCGCGACCCGGTCGCCCTGCTGCGCGGCGAGGCGACCGGCAGCCTGAACCGCTACTGGGCCTATGCCGGCCTCGCGCAGCCAGGCGAGGCCGCGGCGCACGCGGTCGATCCCTACACCAGCCTGATGGCAGCCTCGCAGCCCCTCGTCGCCGCCGAGATCCTCGACGCCTACCCGATCGACCGTCATCGGCACCTCTTGGATATCGGCGGCGGCGACGGCAGCTTCATCACCGCTGCGGCCGAGCGGGCGCCGCACCTGCGCCTGACCCTCTTCGACCTGCCCGAGACGGCTGCCCGGGCGCGGACGCGTCTGTCCGACGCCGGTCTGAGCGGCCGCACCGACGCAATCGGCGGCGACTTCTTCCGTGATCCGCTGCCTCAAGGCGCAGACATCGTGTCCCTCGTGCGGGTGATCCATGATCACGACGACGGGCCGGCCCTGAACCTCCTGCGGGCGGTCCGCGCCGCTCTGCCTCCCGGCGGAACTCTGCTCCTCGCCGAGCCGATGGCCGGCGTGCCGGGCATCGAGACCGTGGGTGACGCCTATTTCGGCTTCTACCTCCTCGCGATGGGGCAGGGGCGGGCGCGCAAGCCCAGCGAGCTCCTGCGGATGCTGCGGGAGGCCGGTTTCCGGCGCGCTCAGGTTCGGCCGACCGCCATGCCCCTTGTCACCGGATTGATCACAGCCACTGCGTGACAAGTGTTAAGTCAGGTTGACATCAGGCGCAGTCAATGTAGCCTGACATCTCGGAGGGCACCTTTGCCGTGAACGCCTGCACGATCCGGTCCAACACCATTGCCGTCGTTCTCGACGCCCCGGAGCTCCTCGCCCTGCGTGAGGTCGCGCTCTCGCCGGTTCAGGACGGTGACGTCGTGGTCGAGGTCGAGTGGAGCGGGATCAGCACGGGAACCGAGCGCCTGCTCTATTCGGGCCGCATGCCGCCCTTCCCCGGGATGGGCTACCCCCTGGTGCCGGGCTACGAGGCGGTCGGGCGCATCGCGCAGTGCGGCCGCAGCGTTGACCGGATGCCGGGTGAGCGGGTCTTCGTCGCCGGCTCCCGCGGGTTCAGCGCCGTGCGCGGCCTCTTCGGAGCCGCCGCTGCCCATCTCGTCGTCCCAGCCGCGCGAGCCTTGGCCATCGGCGAGGGCCGTGAGGAGGGCGTGCTGCTGGCGCTCGCCGCGACGGCCCGTCATGCCCTGGCCTACCCGGGCGCGGCTGCGCCGGACCTCATCGTCGGCCACGGGGTGCTCGGGCGCCTCCTGGCGCGGCTTGCCCTCCTGTCCGGCGCCGAGCCGCCGACGGTGTGGGAACGCAGCCCGGTTCGAGCCGCGGGGGCCGAAGGCTACCGCGTGATCGATCCCGCCGCCGATGACCGCCGCGACTATCGGTGCATCATCGACGCGAGCGGCGATGCCGGTCTCCTCGATACGCTGATCGCCCGGCTCGCGCCCGGCGGCGAGATCGTCCTTGCCGGCTTCTACAGCGAGCCGCTCTCCTTCGCCTTCCCGCCTGCCTTCCTGCGCGAGGCCCGCATCCGGGTCGCGGCCGAATGGCGGCCTGACGACCTCGTCGCGGTGCGCGACGCGATGGCCGCCGGCTCCCTCTCGCTCGAAGGGCTCGTGACGCACCGCGCGCCCGCTGGCGACGCCGAGAATGCCTACCGGACCGCTTTCGGCGATCCGGCCTGCCTCAAGATGGTGCTCGATTGGAGAGAGCTCGCATGAACGCCGTGACGAAGCTCAGCATGACCGACCGCCTGCGGGCCGAGGCCTCGATCGAGCCGGAGCCGATCGCTGTCGTGCCCGCGACCAAGACCACGCAGATCATCGCGATCTACGGCAAGGGGGGCATCGGCAAGAGCTTCACCCTCGCCAACTTGAGCTACATGATGGCTCAGCAGGGCAAGAAGGTTCTGCTCATCGGCTGCGACCCGAAGAGCGACACCACCTCGCTGCTCTTCGGCGGCCGTGCCTGCCCCACCATCATCGAGACCTCCGCCAAGAAGAAGCTCGCCGGCGAAGAGGTGAAGATCGGCGACGTTTGCTTCAAGCGCGACGGCGTCTTCGCCATGGAGCTCGGCGGCCCGGAAGTTGGGCGTGGCTGCGGCGGCCGCGGCATCATCCACGGCTTCGAGCTCCTGGAGAAGCTCGGCTTCCACGAGTGGGGCTTCGATTACGTCCTGCTCGACTTCCTCGGCGACGTGGTCTGCGGCGGCTTCGGCCTGCCGATCGCCCGGGACATGTGCCAGAAGGTGATCGTCGTCGGGTCGAACGACCTTCAATCCCTCTACGTCGCCAACAACGTCTGCTCGGCGGTCGATTACTTCCGGCGCCTTGGAGGCAATGTCGGCGTCGCCGGCATGGTCATCAACAAGGACGACGGCACGGGCGAGGCTGCGGCCTTCTCGGAAGCCGTCGGCATCCCGGTTCTCGCGGCCATCCCTGCCGATGAGGACATCCGTCGCAAGAGCGCGAACTACGAGATCATCGGCCGCCCCGGCACGCAGTGGGCTTCCCTCTTCGAGGCTCTGGGCGAGAACGTGGCCTCGGCCCCGCCACAGCGCCCGACGCCGCTCTCCCACGACGCGCTGCTCGGTCTCTTCAAGGGCGACGCGGTGGGCCGCGGCGTCCAGCTCGAGCCCGCCACCTTCGAGGACATGTGCGGCGCGGCCTACGTGCCGAAAGCCTCCCTCGAAATCGTCTACGACACGGTTTGAGGCGGCCCCGATGACCTCCCTCGACGACGGCCATGTCGGCGCCCTGACCGACATCGCGAGCGACGAAGCCCGGGACACCTCCGGGCCGATGTCCGCCGCGACGGGCGGGGACGGCCGCGGCTGCCACGCCGGCGCCGAGGAGATGCGCAAGGCCGCGGCGCTCGCAGGCAAGAGTGAGGTGCTCGATCGCCTGGCTGCCGACTACCCGCAGGGGCCGCACGACCAGCCCCAGAGCATGTGCCCTGCCTTCGGCTCCCTGCGCGTCGGCCTGCGCATGCGGCGCACGGCGACCGTGCTGTCGGGCTCGGCCTGCTGCGTCTACGGCCTGACCTTCACCTCCCACTTCTACGGCGCGCGCCGGCCCGTCGGCTACGTGCCTTTCAACTCCGAGAGCCTCGTCACCGGCAAGCTGTTCGAGGACATCCGCGAAGCGGTGTTCAAGCTCGCCGACCCGGCTCAGGTCGACGCCGTCGTCGTCATCAACCTGTGCGTCCCGACGGCCTCCGGCGTGCCGCTGCAGCTTCTCCCCAAGGCGATCGACGGCGTCCGGATCATCGGCATCGACGTGCCGGGCTTCGGCGTCCCGACGCACGCCGAGGCGAAGGACGTGCTGGCCGGCGCCATGCTCGATTACGCCCGGGCCGAGGCGGGGCAGGGCGCGGTTCAGGCGCCGCGCAGCGGCCGCAGCGACCGCCCGACCGTGACGCTGCTGGGCGAGATGTTCCCGGCCGACCCCGTCGGCATCGGCGCCATGCTGGAGCCCCTGGGCCTCGCCGCCGGTCCGACGGTGCCGACCCGAGAATGGCGGGAGCTCTACGCCGCGCTCGACTGCGCCGTGGTCGCCGCGATCCATCCCTTCTACACCGCCTCCGTGCGTTCCTTCGAGGCCGCGGGCCGCGCCGTCGTCGGCTCGGCTCCGGTCGGCCGCGAGGGCACGGCCGCCTGGCTCGAGGCCATCGGCGCCGCCTGCGGCGTGGGCCAAGCAAAGATCGACGCCGCGAAGAACCGGATCCTGCCGGGGATCGCCCTGGCCCTCGCCGGCGCTCCGGTCCAGGGCCGCATCACGCTCTCCGGCTACGAGGGCTCCGAGCTCCTCGTCGCCCGCCTCCTCGTCGAGAGCGGCGCGCAGGTGCCTTACGTCGGCACGGCCTGCCCGCGCACGCGGTGGTCCGACCCGGACCGCGAGTGGCTCGAGGCGAGGGGCGTGCGCGTCCAGTTCCGCGCCTCCCTCGAGCAGGACCTCGCGGCGCTCGAGGAGTTCGGGCCCGATCTCGCAATCGGCACGACGCCCGTGGTGCAGAAGGCCAAGCAGCGCTCGATCCCGGCGCTCTACTTTACGAACCTCATCTCGGCCCGGCCCCTGATGGGCGCGGCGGGCGCGGGCTCCCTCGCCCAGGTCGTCAACGCGGCGATGGCCGGCAAGGCGCGCCTTGACGCCATGAGCGCCTTCTTCGCCGGGGTCGGCGAGGCCCACGCGGCCGGCATCTGGACCGACACGCCGCAGGATCGGCCGGATTTCCGCGAGCGCCACGCCCGCAAGCTCGCGATCGCTGCCAAGGCGCGCAAGGCCGAGGAGATGATCTGATGCTCGTCATCGATCACGACCGGGCCGGGGGCTACTGGGGCGCCGTCTACGCCTTCACGGCGATCAAGGGCCTGCAGGTCATCATCGACGGTCCGGTAGGCTGCGAGAACCTGCCCGTCACCTCCGTCCTCCACTACACCGACGCTCTGCCGCCGCACGAGCTGCCCATCGTGGTCACGGGCCTCTCGGAGGAGGAACTCGGCCAGCACGGCACGGAGGGCGCCATGAAGCGCGCCCATCGCACCCTCGATCCGACCCTTCCCTCCGTCGTGGTCACGGGCTCCATCGCCGAGATGATCGGCGGCGGCGTGACGCCGGAAGGCACGGGCATCCACCGCTTCCTGCCCCGCACCATCGACGAGGACCAGTGGCAGAGCGCCGACCGCGCGATCGCCTGGCTCTGGAACGAGTACGGCGCCAAGCGCGGCATCGTCCCGAAGCGCAAGCGCAAGGAGGGCGAGAAGCCGCGGGTCAACATCATCGGGTCGATCTACGGCACCTTCAACGCGCCGTCCGACCTCGCCGAGATCCGCCGCCTCGTCGAGGGGATCGGCGCTGAAGTGAACATGGTGTTCCCGCTCGGCTCGCACCTCGCCGACGTGCCCAAGCTCGCGAACGCCGACGCCAACATCTGCCTCTATCGCGAGTTCGGCCGCCTGCTCTGCGAGGCGCTCGAGCGGCCCTACCTGCAGGCGCCGATCGGCCTGCATTCCACCACGCTGTTCCTGCGCACACTGGGCGGCTTGCTCGATCTCGACCCCGAGCCCTTCATCGAGCGCGAGAAGCACACCACCATCAAGCCGCTCTGGGACCTCTGGCGCTCGGTCACGCAGGATTTTTTCGGCACGGCGAGCTTCGCCATCGTCGCCACCGAGACCTACGCGCGGGGCGTGCGGCATTTCCTCGAGGACGAGCTCGGCCTGCCCTGCACCTTCGCGGTGGCCCGCCGGGCCGGCGAGAAGACGGACAACGCGGGCATCCGCGAGATGGTGCGGACGATGATGCCCCTCATCCTCTTCGGCAGCATCAACGAGCGCATGTATCTGGCCGAGGCCGGCGGCCGGGCGATCTACATCCCCGCCTCCTTCCCCGGCGCGGTGATCCGGCGCCACACGGGAACGCCCTTCATGGGCTACGCGGGCGCGACCTACCTCGTGCAGGAGGTCTGCAACGCGCTCTTCGACGCGCTCTTCCACATCCTGCCGCTCGGCACCGAGCTCGACCGGGTCGAGGCGACGCCCGCCCGCGCCCAGCCCGAGCTCGCCTGGGACGATGATGCCCGCGCGACCCTGGACGCCCTGATCGAGCAGCAGCCGGTGCTGGTGCGGATCTCCGCGGCCAAGCGCCTGCGCGAGGCCGCCGAGCGCGAGGCACGCCAAGCCGGCGAGGCGCGGGTCGATGCAGCGCGCGTCGCCAACGTCTCGCTTCCAAGGGGAGAGGCGGCATGAACCGCCCTTTCCACCCGACATTCGCGGCCGGCGATCCCGGCCATGGAGGGACCAGCCCATGATCCTCGCCCATCGAGACGACCGCGCCCGCGGCGCGCCTTGGGAAGCTCGCCTGATCTTCGCGGCGACCCTGCCCGCCTTCGTCGTCGCGACCCTCGCCAAGCGGCTGGTCGGGCTCGCGCGGCCCGGCGCGGCCGAGCGCCCCTCGGTGCTGGGCGAGGCGCGTCAGGCGGCTCGGACCTGCGTCGCCTTCGCTTTCATGGGCTGAACAGCCCGATCAATCCTCCCGGTTCGCCGGGCGGATGGCTCGCCAGGGCGGTGTCACGCCCCGGCGGCCCCACCGCGCGGGATCCGCGCGGCCACGGCCGCAAGGCCCATTCTCGGAGACGACGCCCATGGCGGTAGATATCGAAAGGAGACCCGGGACTCTGTCGGGCATGACAGAACCCGAGGCCAAAGAATTCCACACGATCTTCATGACGAGCTTCATCGGCTTCGTCGCGGTCGCCGTGGTCGCTCACATCCTGGTTTGGATGTGGCGCCCCTGGCTGCCCGGCCCGCAGGGCTATCGGACGGGGGCGCTCGACGCCGTCGAGCCGATCCTGACGGCCGTCCGCTCCCTCGCAGCATAGGAGGACTGACCATGTGGCGAGTTTGGTTGCTGTTCGATCCGCGTCGCACGCTGATCGCTCTGTTCACCTTCCTGTTCACGCTGGCCCTGCTGATCCATTTCATCCTGCTCAGCACGGACCGGTTCAACTGGCTGGAAGGCCCGCGCGCGGCCGCGACCGCCCCGCGGTAAGCGCGCAACGACAAAGGCGGACGAGGCGCGGGGTCAGCCCTCGCCCCGTTCGCCCTTCACGACAAAAGGGTCCGCGACGTCGGCTCACCCGGGGTTCCTGCCATGGCCATGCTTCACTTCGAAAAGAAATACCGCGTCCGCGGCGGCACGCTGATCGGCGGCGACCTGTTCGACTTCTGGGTCGGGCAGTACTGGGTCGGCTTCTTCGGGGTCACCACTCTCTTCTTCGCGACCCTCGGCACCGCGCTCATCATTTACGGAGCCGCGATCGGGCCGACCTGGAACATCTGGAAGATCAGCATCAATCCGCCGGACATCAGCTACGGCCTGGCGCTCGCGCCGCTGAAGCAGGGCGGCCTGTGGCAGATCATCACTTTCTGCGCCATCGGGGCCTTCGCGTCCTGGGCGCTGCGACAGGTCGAGATCGCCCGCAAGCTCGGCATGGGCCTGCACGTGCCCGTGGCCTTCAGCTTCGCGATCTTCGCCTATGTGACGCTGGTGGTCATCCGCCCGGTGCTGATGGGGGCCTGGGGGCACGGCTTCCCCTACGGCATCATCAGCCACCTCGATTGGGTCTCGACCACCGGCTACAAGTACGGGAACTTCCACTACAATCCGGTGCACATGATCGCGATCACGTTCTTCTTCACGAACGCGCTCGCGCTCTCGATGCACGGCGGATTGGTGCTCTCGGCCGTGAACCCGAAGAAGGGTGAGCAGGTCAAGACCGCCGAGCATGAGAACACCTACTTCCGCGACGTGCTCGGCTGGTCCGTCGGAACGCTCGGCATCCACCGGCTCGGGGTGTTCCTCGCCGTCTCGGCCGGCTTCTTCTCGGCGATCTGCATCGTGATCAGCGGCCCGTCCTTCCTCTGGCCCGAGGGCGCCGTTTGGGCCGATTGGTGGAACTGGTGGCAGCGCATGCCGATCTGGGCTCAGCGGTAAGGGAGAGCGGTCATGGCCGAGTACCAGAACATCTTCACGCAGGTTCAGATCCGCGGTCCAGCCTATGCCGGCGTGCCCCTCACCCGCGGGTGGTACGTGCGCAACCTTAAGCCGGGCTTCAATTATTGGTTCGGAAAATTCGGCGATGCCCAGGTCGGCCCGGTCTACTTGGGCTGGACGGGACTGACCTCGCTGATCTGCGGCTTTCTCGCCATCGAGATCATCGGGCTCAACATGCTTGCCTCGGTGAACTGGGACCCGATCCAGTTCATCCGCAAGCTGCCCTGGCTCGCCCTCGACCCGCCGCTGCCGCAGCACGGCCTGCGCATCCTGCCGCCGCTGAAGGAAGGCGGCTGGTGGCTGATCGCGGGCTTCTTCCTCACCACCGCGATCCTGTTGTGGTGGGTGCGCGTCTACCGCCGGGCCCGGGCGCTCGGCATGGGCACGCACATCGCCTGGGCCTTTGCCTCGGCGATCTGGCTCTACCTCGTGCTCGGCTTCATCCGGCCGATCATGCGCGGCAGCTGGAGCGAGGCGGTGCCGTTCGGGATCTTCCCGCACCTCGACTGGACCAACAACTTCTCGCTCTCGTACGGAAACCTCTTCTACAACCCGTTCCACATGCTCTCGATCGCGTTCCTCTACGGGTCCGCGGTGCTCTTCGCGATGCACGGGGCGACGGTGCTTGCCACGACGCGCTACGGCGCCGAGCGCGAGATCGGGCAGATCACCGACCGGGGCACGGCGTTCGAGCGCGGCATGCTGTTCTGGCGCTGGACCATGGGCTTCAACGCCACGGCCGAGTCCATCCATCGCTGGGCCTGGTGGTTCGCGGTGCTCACCACGCTGACCGGCGGCATCGGCATCCTGCTCACGGGCACGGCGGTCGACAACTGGTACGAGTGGGGCATCAAGCACGGCCTCGCGCCGGCGAATTACACGCCTTAAGCACCACGATCGTGGCCTGAGGTCGACGAGTGATCGATCCGCCCGGGATAGCCCCGGGCGGATCATGCGTTAGGATCGTTGGTTCGCGCTGCCGAGAGCTCACCTGCGAGGTTTGCCATGACCCGTTCGCGCCCCGCCGATGGAGGCTCGTCGTTCCTGTCCGGAGGCGGCACGACGCTGATCGTGTTCGGCTACGCCCTCGTGGCCGCCGTGATGGCAGGGGCCGGCTCGCCGCCAGCGGGCCTCGGCGTCTTGGTGCTCGGGTTGCTCGCGGCCCTGCTCGTCGACCATCGCGCCTGGCGCGACAGCGAACTCGGGCAGGACGATCCGGCCGAGCGCGCGCCGGAGCCCAAGCTCCTCACCTCCTCCGCGACGGTCCACCCGTTGCCGGTGCTGGACGCACCCGTCGCGACGACGCCGATCGAGGCGCCACCTCTGGGCAAGAAGCCGCGGACGCCGCGCCGGTCACGCGCCTGGACCGAGCCGTCCGGCGAGTCCTGATTTCCGTCATCTCGAGGTTTTTGCCGCGCGCGAAGCGAGCGGGGTCACAAGCGCCGTTCGCCGCGCTCGCGGCCGGCCCGCGCTGATCCCCGCGCGGCGCCAGCCATCGTCAAACCGAAGCGCGAAGCGCCTGCTCCGCCCCTACGCCGCCGCGAGTTTGACGATGCGCCCGTCGGAGAGCGGGCAGGCGTGCCAGAGGCGGGTGAGCGCGGCCACGAGGTGGTCCATGTCCGCGTCGGTGTGGACCGGCGACGGCGTGAGCCGCATCCGCTCGGTGCCGCGGGGCACGGTCGGGTAGTTGATCGGCTGGACGTAGATCCGGTCGCGGGTGAGGAGCAGGTCCGTCACCGCCTTGCAGTGGACGGGGTCCCCCACGAGCACCGGGACGATGTGGCTCGGATTGTCCATCACGGGCAGGTTCGCCTCGGCGAGCCGACGTTTGAGGGTCGCGGCCCGCTCCTGGTGGCGGGCACGCTCGACCTGGCTTGCCTTGAGGTGGCGGATGCTCGCGAGCGCCCCGGCCGCCATCGCGGGCGCGAGGGACGTGGTGAAGATGAAGCCGGACGCGAAGGAGCGGATCGCGTCGCAGGCCGCGCGGCTCGCCGCGATGTAGCCGCCCATCACGCCGAAACCCTTGGCCAGCGTGCCGTTGATGATGGTGATCCGGTCCATGAGCCCGTCGCGCTCGGCGATGCCGCCGCCGCGCAGCCCGTAGAGCCCCACGGCATGGACCTCGTCGAGATAGGTCATGGCGCCGTAGCGCTCGGCCAGGTCGCAGATGGCCGCGATCGGCGCGATATGGCCGTCCATCGAGTAAACGCTCTCGAAGGCGATGATCTTGGGCGTGTGGCGCGGGTACTTGGCGAGCTTGCGCTCGAGATCCTCGACGTCGTTGTGACGGAAGATCTCCTTCGGCCCGCCGCCGCGGCGGATGCCGGCGATCATGGAGGCGTGATTCTTCTCGTCGGAGAAGATCACGACGCCGGGGGTGAGCTCGCGCAGCGTGGAGAGGGTGGCGTCGTTGGCCACGTAGGCCGAGGTGAAGAGGAGCGCCGCCTCCTTGCCATGGAGGTCGGCGAGCTCTGCCTCCAGGAGCACGTGGGTGTGGTTCGTGCCGCCGATGTTGCGCGTGCCGCCGGCCCCCGCGCCGCAGCGGTCGATCGCCTCGTGCATGGCCGCGAGCACCGCCGGGTGCTGCCCCATGCCGAGATAGTCGTTCGAGCACCAGACCGTGACCTCGGCCTCGCCCTCCGGGCGGTGGTGGACGGCCTTCGGGAAGGCTCCCGTGCGGCGCTCGAGATCCGCGAAGACCCGGTAGCGTCCCTCGGTCTTGAGGCCGTCCAGTTTGCCTCGGAACAGGTCTTCGTAGCTCATGTGGGCCTCCTTCCGAGAGGGGTGTCCTGGTCGGTCGCGACGAGGGAGAGGAGCGGCGAGGGGACGGCCGCGGGCGTGCCCAGGCTCCAGGTCCAGAGGCTCGCAGATGGGATCGGGAGAACCATGAACCAATGTTCGAGCACGGCCAGCGCCAAAAGTGTCGCAAGCAGGATCGATCCCGCCGCGTCGAAGGCACTGGCCTCGGGCGCCAGGGCACGGACGGTGATGACCGCCAGACCCGCGGTCGCAGCCGTCACGGACACGGGAAAGAGGGGGTTGATCGGCCGCAGGGCGAAGTAGCTGGCCAGGAACCGCAGCCGCTCCGGCAGCATCGCCTCGTTGGTGACCGGAACCCCGAGGAACAGGTTGAGCTTCGCCGACAGGCGCAGCAGCCACAACACCAGGAAGGTCTGCGGCCCGACCTGATTGGCCCCGCCCCAGGTCGCGGCGGCGATCGCGACGCCGGCCGCGACGAGCGCGAGCTCGTGATACAGGATGGCCTCGAACGCGGCCCGCGTGCGGCGCCAGCCGCGGGCTCCCGCGGGACAGGGCTGCCGGCGCGGCCCCGTCAGGAGGCCGGTCAGGAAGGTGATCTCGACGCTGCCCCAGGTCAGGACGGCGGCGGTGAAGGCGAGATAAGCGCCGGCGACGCTCGCCAGCGACGCGCTCGCGGCGAGCAGCGCCAGCCCCGAGACGGCCGCGAGGCCGGCCCATAGCCAGGCCCGGCCGTTGGACAGCTCGCGCCGGCACAGCCGCAGCACGGCGCCGGTGCTGAACCACCAGAGGAACAGCGCGTAGAGCAGCGCCGGCGCGTGCTGGGTCATGGTCACTACCAGGCCGGAGCCATGCGGATCTGCGCCGGCATCTCGTTGCCCTTGACGGGCAGGAAGTAGAGGCGGGCGAAAGTCGCGGCGGCGGCAAGCTGCAGCCCGAGCTTCTTCACCCCGCCGACGACTCCACCCTGCGCCTTGGCCGCGGCGATCGCGTCGCCGAGCTTTCGCAGCCGCTCGAGGCCCGACCGGAAGGCCGGGTTGTCGATGTCGAGCACGACCGGGAACACCTGCCGCGAAATCTCGGAGGTGATGCGGAAGACCGTGTAGTCGTACTCGGTCGGGTCGAGGCCGAGCGCCTTGTGGAACTCCGGCCGCGCATGGTCGCGCACGTACATCGTGGCGAAGACCGCGAGGAGGAAGAACCGGATCCAGAGCCGGTTGGCACCCGACAACAGCTCGGGCTGGGCGCGCATCAGGAGCGCGAAGGCCTCGCCGTGCCGGAACTCGTCGTTGCACCACTTATCGAACCACCGGAAAATCGGGTGGAAGCGCCGCTCCGGATGCCGCTCGAACTGCCGAAAGATGGTGATGTAGCGGGCGTAGCCGATCTTCTCGGAGAGGTAGGTCGCGTAGAAGATGAATTTCGGCTTGAAGTAGGTGTACTTCTTGGCCTTGGTCAGGAAGCCGAGGTCGACGCCGATCCCGAACTCCTTCAGCGCCTCGTTGATGAAGCCCGCGTGCCGGGCCTCATCCCGCGCCATCAGCCGGAACAGCTCGGCGATGTCGGGGTTCGTGATCCGCTTCTTGATCTCGGCGTAGAGCACGCAGCCCGAGAACTCCGCCGTCACCGAGCTGACGAGGAAGTCGACGAGTTCGGCGCGCAGGGCCGGCGGCAGGCGGTCGAGGTCGGCGTCCCACTCCTCGTCGCGCTTGAAATGGATGCGGTTCGGGTCGCTCTGCATCTCGGCGATGAGATGGTCCCATTCCGCGCGCACGAGCCCGATGTCGAGCCGGTCCATGGCGACGAAGTCGGTGGTGTAGAAGCGCGGGCTCAGGACAGTGTCCTGAAGGGCGTTCTCGGTCGAGGCGTTGGGGCCCGTGCCGCCTTCCATGGGGATCATGACACCCTCCCGGACGAGAAGCTGACTTCGTAGAGTTCGGTCAATTCGAGATAGCCTTCGACATGGGCCCACAGACGCCCGAGGGGGCCGGCGCGGTACACCGTGGCGCGACGCCGGCACACGACATGCTGCCCCGCCGCGACGTCCGCCGGCGCGTCGTGGATGAGGACCGCGTCACCGGGGCCGACCTCGACTCCCTCGAGGTCGACATAGGCGTGCAGGCTGTCCGCCGTGTGCTCGACGTCGACGGTGCAAGGCACCTCGACCCGTCGTCCCCCTGTCAGGCTGGTGATCATCGTCCGGCGCCCTCCCTATTTCAGCAGCCGGGCGAAGCTGTCCGCGTTGCTCGCCCCGAACGAGTCGAGGTCGAGGCGGCGCCCGGTTGCCTGATCGTAGAGAGCAAGCCGGCCATCCGCAAAGCGGGTGAGCAGGAAGGGCTCTTGCGGTCCAAGGTCGCGGCGCAGGCGGTCATGGGCGAGGCCCCTCAGGGCGCCGCGCAGGAAACCCCCTTCGCCGGGCCGAACGAGGGCGATGAGGCCGCCGTTCCCGGCGTCGTGCACTGCGACCGTTCCGTCCTCGCGGTCGGTGAAGCGCAGCGCGCGGCTCTCGACCGCCGCGGCGCGGGGCTCCGACGTGAAGCCGAGGCCGCCGATCCGTCCGGCGCCCGCGGCCAGGATCGCGAAAGCGAGCAGCGAGACGATCCCGAGCGCGGCGCCCCGGGGCATGTGACCGCCATCGACGGCTTGGCTCATCGCTCCCTCCTTCACGCGGCCACCGCGACCGGATCGGTCGCCGTGCTGGGCTCGTCCGCCGGCTGAGCGGCGGCGTCCCGCGCCGCGAGGTAGGCCCCCGCGAGAATCGCGGCCACCTTCGCGGCGTCCGGCACGGCGCGGAGCATGGGTTCCGGCGCGCTGAGGCGCCAAGGCCGAACATGCGGCCAGAGGTGCACGTAGCCGATGCGCCCTTCCTTCAAGGCGAGGGGAATGTCGCCGGTCCCGTCGCGGCGAACTTTCAGCCCAGCGCCCCCGATGATGCGGAACGGGATGTTGAACGTCACCGAGAGCGCGATGCCGACCTGCATCACCACGCGCCGTGTGGTGATCGTGTAGGTCGCACTCCTGGCCGCGAGCCGGGCGAGGAGCGCGAGGAGGCCGATGGCCACCGCCGCGACCGGCACGAGCGGCAGGGCGAAGGCAAGCGCGCTGCTGATCTCTTCCCCATCGGACGCACCGGCGGCGACCCTCCACGCCGCGAGAAGCGCGAAGTACAAAGCGACTTTGCGGACGTGGAAGACCCGGACCGCGAGCGCCGTCCAGGACGGCTTGCCCTGCCACAGGATCTCTTCTCCCGCGGGCAGAGGGCCGGGCAGGCCGGGAATGGCGGCCTCAGCCCGAACCGCCGATCCCGCGGGGAGCAGGGTGATGCGGCCGACGACGCCGGCACTCACAGCGCGGGCTCCCGGCGCTCCGGCACGGCGAAGAGATGGCCTGAGCCGAAGTAAGCCATGATCCGGTCCTCCTCGCGCAGCGTGATCTCGTCGGGCTTCGCCGTTGCCGGCGCCGTCGCGAACTGCCTTGCCGTCACCGACTCGGCGTTGACATAGCCGTGCTTGCCGTGGATCCGGGCGAGGGTCATCGGCAGCAGCGCCGGACGGTCCCGGCCCTCGACGGCGACTTCGAGGTAGCGGATCGTGACCTCGGAGCGGTCGATCCAGAGCTCGCGGACGGTGCCGGCCACGACACCGTCGGCGGCGTAGACGGGCATGCCGCGCGGGTCGGGGTCGCGCGGCTCGACGTAGAAGTCGGCGGCGACGCGCAGGGGCACGATCATGACGTCGCCCTCCGCCGTATGCTCCGGCCGCTCGTCGCGATCGGCATAGGCTGCCGGCCCGATCGCGTCGTGCATCGGATCGCCCATCGGCTCCAGCGGCGAGCCCGGCGAGGACGAGGTCGCCATGGCGTTGATGGGCTTGTTCTCCGTGTTGCCCGGGGGCGCCTGGTAGGTGTGCCCTTCGCGCAAGAGGAAGGACTTTGGCGGCGGCATGGGCGGCAGGCCCTGAACCAGGACGGAGCCGGGGCGATCGCGATCGAGCGGGTAGCCCTCGCGCTTGTCCTCCTGGCGCAGGTACCAGACGAGGCTGATGAAGAAGCCGAAGAAGACGTACAACGTCACCTGGGCGACGTCGATGTTGCTGGTGATGGCGCCGAGCATGGGGACCTCCGCAGATGCTTAGCCGGGGACCTCGGCGAAGCCGAGCTTGGAACGGGGTGAGACGCCGGCGGACCTGACGAGCGGTCCGACGGCGACGAGCGCGGCGAAAAGCAGCGCGATTTCGAGGTGATAGACGACGGTGTAGCCCGCCGCGGCGGTGTCGAGGGCCGGGCCAAGGGCGCCGCGCAGGGCAAGGCTGGAGACGAGGTCGCGCAAGCCCCCGCCGAGGGCGACGGCGAGCCCCGCGGCGCTGGCCTGCACGGCTCCCCAGGCGCCCAGCGCCAGTCCGCTCTGGCGGTCCGACGATCCCTCCATGGCGGCCGTCAGGAGGCCGACCGCGAAGAGGCCGCCCCCGAAGCCGATCAGCGTCGCGCCGGCCTGGAACAGGAGGGCGGATTCGAGGGGACCTGCGAAGATCACCGCCGAGAAGGCGGCGAGCCCGACGAGCGCGCCCTTCGCCGCGAGCCGGCACGGATCGTCCCCCCGCCCGAGGCGGTGGGCCGCGAAGGCGAAAGCCGCGAGGCTGCCGCCGGCCGACAGGGCGGTGAGCACTGTGGTGGCCGCGACGCCGAGCTTCAGGATCTCGCCGCCGTAGGGTTCGAGCAGGACGTCCTGCATGTTGAAGCCGGCGGTGCCGATGCCGAGCGCCACGAGGAGGCGGATGGAGCCGGGGTCCTGCCGGAAAGCCTGCCACGTGTCGCGGAAGGCGGGCTGGGGCAGGCGAGGATCGGTTCGGGAGGGATCGCGCGCCTCCTGCTTCCACAGGGCGACGAGGTTCAGCGCCATGGTGGCGAGTGCGGCGGCCTGGATGACCTGGATCAACCGGACCTGGCCGAACTCGGCGAGCGCCGCCCCGAACATCGCGGCGCTGACCATCATGCCGACGAGCAGCATCACGTAGAGAAGGGCCACGACCCGCGGCCGGGCGTCGGGCGGCGCGAGGTCGGCGGCGAGCGCCAGACCCGCCGTCTGGGTGGTGTGCAGCCCTGCCCCGACCAGGAGGAAGGCAAGCGCCGCGGCAACCTGCCCGATCCAGGCCGGCCCTGTCGTGTCGCCCGACAGGAGCAGCAGGGCGAAGGGCATGATCGCGAGGCCGCCGAACTGCAGGAGCGACCCGAACCAGATGTAGGGAACCCGGCGCCAGCCGAGCATGGACCGGTGGGTGTCCGACCGGAAGCCGATCAAGGCGCGGAAGGGAGCGATGAGAAGGGGCAGCGCGACCATGGTCGAGACGAGGGAGGCCGGCACGCCGAGCTCCACGATCATCACCCGGTTGAGGGTGCCGTTGAGCAGCACCACGGCCATACCGACGGAGACCTGGAACAGCGACAGGCGCAGCAGGCGCGAGAGCGGCAGCTCCGCCGTCGCCGCGTCGGCGAAGGGCAGGAACCGCGGCCCGACCCGCATCCACATCCGCGCGAGGCCGTCGCTCCTCATCGCCGGACGACCTCCATCGCCTGGGACGTGTAGAAGCCGCTTGCCACCCGCTCCGACCGCCCGGGCTGCCAAGCGGCGAGCCCGCTCTCGGCCGCGATGAGGCGGCGCAGGTTCGCCTCGGCCACCGGCTCGATCGCCGGCGCCCGATCGCCGCGCGGGAAAAGCCGGCCGGCGGCGTGCATCACGGTCAGCGCCGGCGTGCGGGGAGCGAAGGTGAAGACGAGGGAGCGGCGGGTCCGGGCGGCGAGACCCGTCAGGGCGCCGACGACGTCCGGCCCGCGGTAGTGGATGAGCGAGTCCATCGCCACGACGTGGTCGAAGGCGCCGAGGGCGGGATCGAGCATGTCGCCGACGCGAAAGTCGATCCGGGCAGCGAACTCGCGGGGCAGACGCTCGCGAGCGAGGTTGACGAGGGTGGGAGAGAGGTCGATCGCAACGACTTCCGCACCGCGGCGCGCCGCCTCGACGGAGAGCGCTCCCGTGCCGGCGCCGGCGTCGAGCAGGCGCAGGCCCGTCATGTCGGAGGGCAGCCAGGACAGGATCGTGCCCCGCATCCGGTCGCGCCCGGCCCTCACGGTGGCGCGGATGCGGCTCACCGGCGCTTCCGAGGTCAGCCGGGCCCAGGCCGCGGCCGCCGTGCGGTCGAAGTAGGTTTCGAGCTCGCCGCGCCGGGCGCGGTAGGTGGCGCTCAACGGCATCAGTCGAATCCCAGCAGATCGAAGATGTCACGGTCCTTCATCGGCACCGCCGCGAGGGGCTCGGAGCCCGCCCAGAGGGAGGCTGCGAGGCGCAGATACTCCGTCTTCACCGCTTCCAGCTCGGGCGTCGACTCCATCTCGAACAGGGTCGCCTTCTTGAGGCGGGACCGGCGGATGATGTCGAGGTCGGGGAAATGCGCGATGGTCTCAAGACCCGTCCGGGCGTTGAAGCGGTCGATCTGGTCGGTTCCGGCCGAGCGGTTGGCGATGACGCCGGCCAGCCGCACCGCGTAGTTGCGGGATTTCGCCTGGATCGCCGCGACGATGCGGTTCATGGCGAAGATCGAGTCGAAGTCGTTCGCGGCGACGATGACGGCGCGGTCGGCGTGCTGGAGGGGGGCTGCGAAGCCGCCGCACACCACGTCGCCGAGCACATCGAAGATCACCACGTCGGTGTCGTCGAGAAGGTGGTGCTCCTTCAGGAGCTTCACGGTCTGGCCGACGACGTAGCCGCCGCAGCCCGTGCCGGCCGGCGGGCCGCCGGCCTCGACGCACATCACGCCGTTATAGCCCTCGAAGACGAAGTCCTCGACGCGCAGCTCCTCGGAGTGGAAGTTCACCGTCTCCAGGATGTCGATAACGGTGGGCACCAGGCGCTTCGTCAACGTGAAGGTGGAATCGTGCTTCGGGTCGCAGCCGATCTGCAGCACCCGCTTGCCGAGCTTGGAGAAGGCGACGGAGAGGTTCGACGAGGTCGTCGATTTGCCGATGCCGCCCTTGCCGTAGACGGAGAAGACCTTCGCCGTGCCGATGGTCATCGCGGGGTCGAGGTGCACCTGCACGCTGCCCGCGCCGTCGGCGCGGCCGGGGGGCGGCAGGGGCCGGGCGACGGGCGCCCGGATGTTGAGAGCGGTCGTTGCGGCGGTCATGCGGCCATGCCTTCCGTGATGCCTTCGAGGCGGTCCTCGAGTTCGTCGCCCGCTTGCCGCAACGCCTCGAGCGTCGCCGCATCCGGGGTCCAGTAGCGGCGCTCGTGCGCCTCGATGAGACGGTTCGCGACCTTGGCCGAGGCCTTGGGGTTCAGCGCGGCGAGGCGCTCGCGCATCGCCGGGTCGAGGACGAAGGTGCTGGTGATCTGCTGGTAGACCCAGGGCGCGACCTGGCCCGTGGTGGCCGACCAGCCCACCGTGTTGGTGACGTGGGCCTCGATCTGGCGCACGCCCTCGTAGCCGTGCCGGAGCATGCCCTCATACCATTTCGGGTTGAGGACGCGGGTGCGGCTCTCCAGAGCCACTTGCTCGGCCAGCGTCCGGACCGTGCCCTCGCCCCGGGTCTGGTCGCCGATATAGACCGGGATCGGTTCGGCCCCGGCCGCGCGCCGGGCCCGGCCCGCCGCCTTGCTGATGCCGCCCAAGCTGTCGACGTAGTGGTCGATGGTGGTGACGCCGAGCTCGACGGATTCGAGGTTCTGGTAGGCGAGGTCGACGCCCTCCAGGATGCTCGTCAGCAGGGCGGCTTGGCGCACCGGGCGGCCGTCGCGTCCGTAGGCGAAGCACTTGCGGCGGGAATAGGTCTCGGCGAGCTCGTCTTCGTCCTGCCAGCAGCTCGCGTCGATGAGATGGTTGACGTTGGCCCCATAGGCGCCGTCGGCGTTGCTGAAGACGCGCAGCGACGCGGTCTCCAGATCGCAGCCCTGGGCCGCGACGTGGGAGAGCGCCCGTTTGCGCACGAAGTTCAACTCGCTCGGCTCGTCGGCGCTGGCCGCCAGGTACGCGGCCTCCGCGAGCATCTTCGTCTGCAGGGGCAGGAGATCGCGGAAGATGCCGGAGAGCGTGACCACCACGTCGATGCGCGGCCGGCCGAGCTCGTCCAGCGGGATCAGCGCGGCGCCGCAGAGCCGGCCGTAGGCGTCGAAGCGGGGCTTCGCGCCCATGAGCGCCAGGGCCTGGGCGATCGGCCCGCCCTCGCTCTTCAGGTTGTCCGTGCCCCACAGGACGATGGCGACGGATTCCGGGAGGGGGTGACCGCCCGCTTGGTGCTGCTCTAGGAGCCGCGCTGCCTGGCGGGCGCCGTCGGCCACCGCGAAGGCGCTGGGCAGGCGGAACGGGTCGAAGCCGTGCAGATTGCGGCCCGTGGGCAGGATCGCGGGATTGCGCAGGAGATCGCCACCCGGCGCGGGACGGACGTAGCGGCCATCGAGCGCCCGCATCAGGCCGGGCAACTCGTGATCTTCGGCCAGGAGGCGGTCGGCCTCGGCGAGACGGGTCAGCGCGGCGAGGCGATCCGCATCGGCCGCGAGCCCCGCTACCACGAGCGCCTCCTCCGGTCGGGCGCCGCCGACGAGGGCCTCCACCGCCGCGCGCTCGACCGGCTGACCGGCGCTCTCGGCCATGGCGAGAAGCTGGTCGACGCGCTCAGCAGCCACCGTCGGCGCGCCGACGACGTGGAGGCCGTGCGGGATAAGGCTGTATTCGAGGTCGAGCAGCGCGGTCGTCAGGGCGACGACCTGCGCCTCCGCATTGACCCAGGCCGGCTCCGCCGGCGCGAGGTCGACGGTCGCGGCCTGGGCTTGGACGAGGGCGGCGAGGCTCTCGCGCTCGCCATCGGGAGCGTCCGGCGGCAGGCTGCGCCAGCGCTCGATGGACGCCTTGAGATCGAGGAGGCCGCGGTAGAGGCCGGCCTGGGCCACCGGAGGCGTCAGATAGCTGACCAGCGTCGCGCTGCCCCGCCGCTTGGCGATGGTGCCCTCGGAGGGGTTGTTGGCGGCGTAGAGATAGACGTTCGGCAGATCGCCGATCAGGCGGTCCGGCCAGCAGGCGCCCGACAACCCGGCCTGCTTGCCCGGCATGAACTCGAGCGCGCCGTGGGTGCCGAAATGCAGCACGGCATGAGCGCCGAAATCCTCGCGCAGGTAGCGGTAGAAGGCCGAGAAGGCGTGGGTCGGCGCGAAGCCCTTCTCGAAGAGCAGGCGCATCGGGTCGCCCTCGTAGCCGAAGGAGGGCTGGATCGTGACCAGCACGTTGCCGAAGCGCTCGCCGAGCACCTGGATCGCCTGTCCGTCGCTCTGGTGGCGGCCCGGCGCCGGGCCCCATTGCCGCTCGATCTCGGCGAGGTAAGGCTCGCGGCGCACGTGGTCGTCGGCGGTGATGCGGGCGTGGACGTTGGCGTCGGTGCCGAAGCGGGCGGCGTTGCCTCCCGTCACCCGCGCGCGGAGTTCCTCAGCGGTGTCGGGCACCTCGACCGTGTAGCCATCTGCTTTCAGGGCCGCGAGGGCGTTTCGCAGCGACGCGAAGACGTCGAGGAAGGCCGCCGTGCCCGTTCCCCCGGCGTTCGGGGGAAAGTTGAACAGGACGATCGCGAGCCGGCGCTCCCGCCGCGCCGCGCGCCGGAGCACGATGAGGCGGGCGACCCGGGCCGCGAGGCGCTCGACCCGCTCCGGATGGGCCTGCATGTTGCGCGCGGTCTCGCCGATCGCGTCGCCCGAGCGGCCGCCGAACAGGATCGGCGCGATCGACCCGTCGAGCTCGGGGATCGCGACCATGATGGTCTGCTCGACCGGGTGCAGGCCGCGGTCGGAGGTCTCCCACTGCTCCAGCGTCTGGAACTCGCCCGCATGGGCGGCAAGGTAGGGCACGTCGAGGGCGGCGAGCGTCTCCTCCGCAGCCTTGGCGTCGTTGTAGGCCGGGCCGCCGACGAGGGAGAAGCCGGTGAGCGAGATCACCGCGTCGACGGCGGTGCGGCCATTTGGGCGGAAGAAGCGGTCGATCGCCGGCCGGGAATCGAGCCCGCTCGCGAAGGCGGGAATCACCTTGAGGCCGCGGGCTTCGAGCGCGCCGATCACCGCGTCGTAATGGGCGGTGTTGCCGGCGAGCAGGTAGGAGCGCATCAGCAGAAGCCCGACCGTGCCGCGTGGCGAGGCCGGTGCGGGCAGAGCCTCCGCGCGGTCCCCGATACGGCCGGTGAGGCGCGGGTGGTAGACGCCCACCTCCGGATAGTTCAGCGGCGGCGTCGCGCGCAGAGCCCCGCGCAAGGCCCGCCGCGGCCCGTCGGCGTAGCGCTCGACGAGGAGGCGGACGAGGTTCGCGACGTTCTGCTCGGAGCCGGCGAGCCAGTATTGCAGGGCGAGGAAATAGGCGCGGGCGTCCTGCGCCGTGCCGGGGATGAAGCGCAGGATCTGGGGCAGGCGGCGCAGCATCGCCATCTGCTTGGCGCCGGACTCCGGCGAGCTGCCCTCGCCGCGCTTGGGCCCGCGCAGGCGCTTGAGCAGGGCCAGGGGCCCGCGCTCGGCGCCGTCGAGGCGGAACTTGTTGAGGCGCGTGAGCCGGGCGACCTCGCTGGCGGCGAGGCAGCCGATCATGGCGTCGCAGCCCTCTCGACGGGCCTGCAGGTCCGGCAGGACGGCGCGGATATGGTCCTCCATGAACAGCATGGTGGCCATGATGATGTCGCCCGAGGCGATGTCGGCGCGGCAGCGCGCGAGCGCATTCGGGTCGCCGTCCCAGTCGGCGGCGGCGTGGAGGGCGAGATGCAGGCCGGGCATCTCGGCGCTCAGCGCCACCCGTGCCCGGTCCACCGCACCGGCGAGGTGGCTGTCCAGCGTCACGATGACGACGCGGATGGGCGTCCGGTCAGCGGCCGTAATGCGCTTTGGCATCGTACAGCGTCTCGAGCGTGACCAGGGCGACGCCCCGGTCGGTGGCGAAGCGTTCGGCGTTGCGGCGGGCCTTGCCGCGCACGAAAAAGGGAATTTTCTTGAGCTCGGCCTCGGCCTCTCCCGTCCAGGCAACGGGCGAGGCGGCGAGGGTCTCGGGAACGACGATGGGTTGCTGAGCGGGCGCCGGCGCGCCGGCACCCAGATGCGATGGCTGCGCGCCGTCGGCGAACTCGAAATCCTCGCGGAACATGCCGAGCAGGTGCTCTTCCAGCCCCATCATTAGGGGATGGACCCAGGCATCGAAGATCACGTTCGCGCCTTCGAACCCCATCTGCGGCGAGGTGCGGGCCGGGAAGTCCTGCACGTGCACCGGCGCGGAGATCACGGCGCAGGGAATGCCGAGGCGTTTGGCGACGTGGCGCTCCATCTGGGTGCCCAGCACCAGCTCGGGCTGGAGCGCCGCGATGGCCGTCTCGACCTCGAGGGAATCGTCGGTGATCAGGGCCTCGATCCCGAGGCCCTTGGCCGCCTCGCGGACGTCGCGGGCGAACTCCCGCGAGTAGGTGCCGAGGCCCACGACCTCGAAGGCCAGTTCCTGCGAGGCGATGCGGGCGGCGGCCAGCGCATGGGTGCCGTCCCCGAAGACGAAGACCCGCTTGCCGGTGAGGTAGGTCGAGTCGACCGAGCGCGAGTACCAGGGCAGGCGCGAGGCGCCGGCGGCGCGGGCGGAGTCCGGATTGAGGCCGGCGAGCGCGCAGACCTCGTCGATGAAGGCCTTCGTCGCCGTGACGCCGATCGGCACGGTCCGGGTCGCGGGCTGGCCGAAGGTGCGGGCGAGCCACTGCGCCGTCGGTCCGGCGATCTCAGGGTAGAGCACGACGTTGAAGTCCGCCTCGCCGAGGCGCGCCAGGTCGCCGGGCGAGGCGCCCAGCGGCGCCGTGACCAGAACCTCGACCCCGAGGCGCTCAAGGAGCGCGCCGATCTCGGCGACGTCGTCCCGATGGCGGAAGCCGAGCGCCGTGGGGCCCAGCAGGTTGCAGGTCGGGCGGCGGCTGAGATCGCGCGCGGGCCGGACGGTGCCAGGCGGCGGCGCGTGGGGGCCGGCGAGCGCCCGGACGAGCTGATAGAGGGTTTCCGCCGCGCCCCAGTTCTCTTTCTTCTGGTAGGACGGAAGCTCCAGCGGGATGACGGGGATCGGTAGCCCGAGCGCCCGGGCGAGACCGCCCGGATCGTCCTGGATCAGCTCCGCCGTGCAGGAGGCGCCGACGATCATCGCCTCAGGGCGAAAGCGCTCGTAGGCGTCGCGGACGGCGTTCTTGAACAGCTCCGCCGTATCGCCGCCAAGATCGCGGGCCTGGAAGGTGGTGTAGGTGACGGGCGGGCGCTTCTGGGAGCGCTCGATCATCGTGAAGAGCAGGTCGGCGTAGGTGTCCCCTTGGGGGGCGTGCAAGACGTAGTGGACGCCCTCCATCGCGGTGGCGATCCGCATGGCGCCGACATGGGGAGGACCTTCGTAGGTCCAGACGGAGAGCTGCATGTCTTAAGCCACCAGCCGGGCGCGCCGCACCAGCGGCCGCGCGAACAGCTCGGCGAGATCCGCCGCCTGTTCGAAGCCCTGGACGGGAGTGAAGATCAGCTCGATCGACCACTTGGTCGTGAAGCCCTCCGCCTCGAGCGGATTGGCCAGACCGAGGCCGCAGAGGATCAGGTCGGGGCGCGCGGCGCGGCAGCGGTCGAGCTGGCGCTCGACGTCCTGCCCCTCGCTCAGCGCGATCCCGTCCGGCAGGAGGGCGAGCTCCTCGGCGAGGTGCTGGCGATGCAGGTAGGGCGTGCCGACCTCGATCGGCTCCATGCCGAGCTCGCGGGCGAGGAAGCGGGCGAGGGGAATCTCGATCTGTGAATCGGGGAAGAGGAAAACGCGCTTGCCCGACAGCGCCGCGCGATGGCGCGCCAGGGCGCGGCGGGCGCGTTCGGCGGGCGCCGCGGTGACTGCGGCGAGGCGCGCCGGATCGACCCCGAAGGCGTTCGCGGCCGCGGCAAGCCAGAGGAGCGTTCCCTCGACGCCGAGGGGGAAGGGGGCGGCGATGCGGGTCGCCCCGCGCGCTTCGAGCGCCCGCGCCGTGTCGCCCAGGAAAGGCTGGGCCAGCAGGTAGCGCGTGTTGCGGCCAACGGGCGGCAGATCGGTCGAGCGCCGCGGCGGCAGGAAGCGGACCCGCTCAATGCCGAGCGCCTGGAAGAGCCGCAGGAATTGATCCTCGACGGCTTCGGCCAGCGCGCCGACGACAAGGAGCGACGGCTCCTCCTCGCTCGGCAGGCCGGGCGCCAGGGCCGCGAGGCAGGCGTCCTCGCCCTGCGTAAACGTGGTCTCGATGCCGCTGCCCGAGTAGGACAGCACGCGGACGCCGGGCGAGACGCGCTGCGAGAGGCGCGCGGCCGCCCGCGACAGGTCGAGTTTGATCACCTCCGACGGGCAGGACCCGACGAGAAAGAGAAGGCGGATGTCCGGCCGCCGCTCGAGCAGCCGGGTCACCACACGGTCGAGCTCGTCGTTCGCGTCGGCGAGGCCGGCGAGATCGCGCTCCTCGATGATGGCCGTGGCGAAACGCGGCTCGGCGAAGATCATGACACCGGCCGCCGATTGCAGCAGGTGGGCGCAGGTGCGCGAGCCGACGACGAGGAAGAAGGCGTCCTGGATCTTGCGGTGCAGCCACACGATCCCCGTGAGGCCGCAGAACACCTCGCGCTGGCCGCGTTCGCGCAGGACGGGCCGGTCGGTGCAGCCTTGAGACGCGCTCATGACGCGAGCCCCGCGGCGTGCAGGGAGACGTGCTCGTCGCGCCGCGCCGCCCGAAGCTTGAGAAGGAACTGCGCCGCGTTGACGACGTAGGCGGCGTAGGCCGCGAGAGCGAGCAGCATCTGCGCCCGCGCGCTTCCCCAACCGGCGACAATCGCCGCGAGGTAGGCGGTGTGCAGGGCAAGAACCCCCATGCTCACCACGTCCTCCCAGTAGAAGGCGGGAGCGAAGAGGTAGCGTCCGAAGACCTCCTTCTCCCAGACGGAGCCGGTGATCATGATCGCGTAGAGCAGGGCCGTCTTGACGACGATGGAGAGGGTCGCGGCCGCGTAGCCCTCGCCGGTCGCAAGAAAGCGAAGAACGAGGGTCAGGCTGACCAGGAAAGCCAAGAACTGAACGGGGGCGAGGATCCCCTGCACCAAGGTCCAGCGCGAGGCATCGCGGCGCCGCCGCTCATCGGCGCTGTAGAGCGGCTGACGCTGGTCCTGCCCGACCCGACCCTGCACTTCGACCTCCGCCCGATGACGAACGAAGGCTAGACCCGCCCGCTCCAACCTGTCAACCAGACTGGACGTAAATTAAACTTTACAGTCGGGTTCCATCTCGTGCACAGTGCCTAGCGTCGCAGCAGGGAACGTGCTTAGCTGAAATTCAGAGGGTTGGATCCGAGCCTTAACATCGGGCTGAGACATCGAACGATCTCAGATATCAGCGCGGGCACATCGAAGTTCCGCGCAGCCGCTCTCCGAGGAGAATTGCACAAGGAGAGTTTGCTGATGGCCAGCCTACATGAGCCATTCGAGTTCGGCAGTTTCGCCGGCTCGGATCGAGTGCTCCTCGAGAGAAGCGCGGACGAGAGACGTTGGCCCAGCGTCGAGCGCGACCGGAAGGATGATCGACTTCAGGCGCTGACCCGCACGGTCGAGAGCGAGATCATCCCGAGGCTCATGCTGGCGCATCGCGCCGGAGCCTTGGCGAACCCGTTACGGACGCCGCAACCGCTTCCGCCAGGGCGGACCGTTGGGTCCGACGACGTCGTCCAATTCGCGAGCATCGTCCTCGGTTACGAGGTGTCGAACGCGCTTGGCTTCATCGAGGCCGTGCGGGCCGAGGGCGTGTCCTTCGAGGCCGTTTTCCTCGATCTCCTGGCGCCGACGGCGCGCCATCTCGGAGATCTCTGGAAAGCGGACCTCTGCGATTTCACCGACGTGACGGTCGGGCTGATGCGGCTGCACCAGATCGTCCATCGTCTCAGCCCTGCCTTCGAGAACGAAGCCGCGGTTTCCAACCCCGGCGCCCGCGCCCTGATCGCGCCAATGCCTGGCGATCAGCATACCTTCGGCTCGATGATGGTCGCCGAGTTCCTGCGGCGGGACGGCTGGGAGGTTTGCGGCCCGGTCAATGCCGGCCACGGCGAGCTCATTGACCTTGTCGGCGATCATCCTTTCGCATTGGTCGGCTTGTCGCTGAGCTGCGAGCGCTTGCTCGACGGCTTGGCTTCGCTTATCCGGCAGCTCCGCACAGCGTCGCGCAACCCGGAGCTCTGGGTCATGGTCGGAGGGCGAGTGTTCCTCGACCATCCGGACTACGTTGCCCGCGTCGGTGCGGACGCGACGGCCATCGACGGACGGCAGGTCGTCCAGTCGACGCGGCATCTGGCCAGAGTCGGTACCGCGCGGCACTGAGCCGCGGGGCGGAGAGGATCATCCCAACTCCATGGAGGCTTCTGTTTCCCGTCGGGACGCCCAGCACTTCCGATCGCCGCGCAGCTCTCTCGGCGATCTCGACGCCGAGGTCGCTGGGCGGCTGATCGCGGCCGCGGCCGACGTGGCGCTGATCCTCGACGGCGAAGGCGTCATCCAGGACGTTGCGTTCGGCAACGAGGAGCTGTCCCGGGAAGGCTACGGCACCTGGCTCGGACGGCCCTGGGTCGAAACCGTGACCGTCGAGAGCCGCCCGAAGATCGAGGAGCTGCTCGACGGCGCGGCGTCCGCGGAGCCCCCGCGCTGGCGGCAGGTGAACCATCCGTCCGCGCACGGCGCCGACGTGCCAGTTCGCTATTCCACGATCCAGGTGACCGAGAGCGGCCGCGTCGTCGCGGTCGGCCGCGACCTGCGGAGCATGGCGGCGCTCCAGCAGCGCCTCGTCGACGCGCAACAGGCCATGGAGCGCGAATACGCCCGCCTGCGCGAGGCCGAGGCGCGCTATCGGCTGATGTTTCAGATCGCCTCCGAGGCGGTTCTGATCGTCGATGCCCTGACGCAACGCATCGTGGAAGCCAATCCGGCGGCCACCGCCTTGCTCGAAGGAGCGGGCCGGCAGATCACCGACCACGGCTTGTCCGAACTGTTCCACGCGGGCGACGCCGCGCTGATCAACTCGACGATCGCTCAGGCCCGCGCCCTCGGGCGCACGGGCGAGGTCCAGGCGCGCCTTGCGAACGGCGAGCGTCCGATCAGCGTCGCGGGGTCCTTTTTCCGGCAGGACAACAACGCCTACATTCTCGTTCGGATGACCGCTGCCGTCGACGGCGCGGCAGAGGGGACAGGGCCTCGCGCTCGGGTTCCGAGCGTGATGGAGAGCGTGCCCGACGGCTTCGTCGTCACCGATCCGGACGGGTCGATCCTCCTCGCCAACGCGGCCTTCCTGGAACTCGCCCAGCTCGCCTCCGAGGAGCAGGCGCGGGGACAATCCCTCGATCGCTGGCTCGGCCGGCCGGGCCTCGATCTCAGTGTCATGAGCGCGAACCTGCGCCAGCACGGCACGGTTCGCCTGTTCGGGACGACCCTGCGCGGAGAGCACGGCGCGGCCGTCCAGGTCGAGATCTCCGCCGTGTCCGTCCCGGACCCGGCGCAGCCCTGCTTCGGCTTCGTCATCCGCAATGTCGCCCGTCGCCTGCCCGCCGAGACCCGGCCCGTCCGCGAACTGCCTCGCTCCATGGACCAGCTCACGGACCTCGTCGGCCGGGTGCCGCTCAAGGACCTCGTCCGCGAGACGACGGACGTAATCGAGCGCCTGTGCATCGAGGCGGCCCTGGAACTGACGGGCGACAACCGCGCCTCGGCCGCCGAGGTTCTCGGCCTCAGCCGCCAGAGTCTCTACGTGAAGCTGCGGCGCTACGGCCTGGGCGATCTCGAGAGCGAGGCGGAAATCTAGCGTCAGAAAAATCTGACAATCCATCTGTCATCTTTAGTTGACGGTCAGCCGAAACGAGGGATAGCATCCCTTCATGACAAGGCCGGCTCTCTCGACCGTCGCGGAACTCCTCAAGCCGATCACGTGGTTCGCCCCGATGTGGGCCTTCGCCTGCGGCGTGGTTTCCACCGGCGCGCTCACGGCGGAGCGCTTGCCCCTGCTCCTCGCGGGGCTTCTTCTGTCTGGACCCCTCGTCTGCGCCACGAGCCAGGCGGTGAACGACTGGTTCGACCGTCACGTCGACGCCATCAACGAGCCGCATCGGCCGATCCCCTCGGGGCGGATGCCCGGGCGGTGGGGCTTTTACATCGCGCTCGGCTGGACGGGCCTCTCCCTCATCGTGGCGACGACCCTGGGTCCCTGGGGCTTCGGGGCCGCCGTGCTGGGCTTGGGTCTGGCCTGGGCCTACAGCGCCCCGCCGCTCCGGCTCAAGCGCAACGGCTGGTGGGGCAACACGGCGGTCGGCCTCTGCTACGAGGGACTGCCCTGGTTCACGGGGGCTGCGGTGATGCTCGCCGCGAAGCCTGATGCCCGTATCCTGGCCCTTGCCCTTCTCTACAGCCTTGGCGCCCACGGCATCATGACCTTGAACGACTTCAAGTCGATCGAGGGCGACCGCCGCATGGGTGTGGGCTCCCTGCCCGTCCAACTCGGGGCCGAGCGCGCCGCGCGCCTCGCCTGCCTCACGATGATCGCGGCCCAAATCGCCGTCGTGGCGTTCCTGTTCGTGTGGGGACGGCCCGTCTACGCGGTCGCCATCGCCCTGCTCCTCGCGGTGCAGGTCGCCCTGATGCCGCGCCTCCTCAGCGACCCGCGCCGCCACGCGACCTGGTACAACGCGACAGGCGTCGGGCTCTTCGTGATCGGGATGCTGGTCAGCGCCTTCGCGATCGGGCCCGCCTCATGACGCAAGCCCCCTTCCTCTCCTGGACCGGCATCCTTCGCCTCGCCTGCGTCCAGACGGCGCTCGGCGCTATCGTGGTGCTCACCACCTCGACCCTGAACCGGGTCATGGTCGTGGAGCTTGCCCTGCCGGCCATGCTGCCGGGCGCCCTCGTCGCGCTGCACTACGGGTTGCAGATGGTGCGTCCGCGCTTCGGCCACGGCTCCGACCTCGGCGGGCGCCGGACGCCGTGGATCATGGGCGGCATGGCGGCGCTGGCCCTCGGGGGCATCCTGGCCGCCATCGCTACGGCGTTGATGACCACGAGCCTGCCCGCGGGTATCGGGCTTGCCGTCCTCGCCTTCGCGCTCATCGGCCTTGGCGTCGGCGCGGCCGGGACCAATCTCCTGGTGCTTCTCGCGAAGCGGGTCGAGCCGCGGCGGCGTCCGGCGGCGGCGACCATCGTCTGGGTGATGATGATCGCGGGTTTCGTCGTCACCGCGGGATTGGCCGGCCGCTTCCTCGATCCGTTCTCGCCGGAGCGCCTCGTCGCGGTCTCGACCGCGGTGTCCGTCTGCGCGCTCCTCGTCGCCCTCCTGGCCGTGCGCGGGATGGAATCGGACGTCGCGTCGCCCGGGCCGGAGCCGCGGGAGAGCCCCGTCCCGTTCAAGGTCGCGCTCGCGCAGGTCTGGGGCGAGAGCCGCGCCCGCCATTTCACCATCTTCATCTTCGTCTCCATGCTGGCCTATAGCGGCCAGGACCTCATCCTGGAGCCTTTCGCCGGCACGGTGTTCGGCTACGCGCCCGGGCAGTCCACGTCGCTCGCGGGCGTGCAGAACGGCGGCGTGCTCGTCGGCATGATCGCCGTTGCGCTCCTCGGCACGGGTCTGGGCGGCCGGCGGTTCGGATCCTTACGCCTCTGGACGGTGGGCGGCTGCCTTGCCTCGGCGCTCGCGCTCGCGGCCCTGTCGCTCGCCGGCTCCTACGGTCCGGCCTGGCCGCTGCGCACCTCCGTCTTCGGGCTCGGCCTCGCCAACGGCGCCTTCGCCGTCGCTGCCATCGGTTCAATGATGGAGCTTGCGGGCTGCGGCGGGCGCGAGGGCGTGCGCATGGGGTTGTGGGGCGCGGCCCAGGCCGTGGCCTTCGGTCTCGGCGGCTTCCTCGCCGCTGCGGCGGTGGACCTTGTCCGCTGGTCCCTCGGCTCGCCGGTGGCGGCCTACACCATCGTTTTCTGCGGCGAGGCCGCCTTGTTCCTGGTCGCGGCGGTCCTGGCGTCCCGCATCGGCCGGCCCGCGCCCGAACGGCGGGCGGCGGAGATGACGCTCGCATGGCGCGGTTCCGCGGGAGGCTGACACGATGCAGGCGCTGGACACCTTCGACGTCGTCGTGGTCGGAGGCGGCCCGTCAGGGGCCACCGCCGCGACGGATCTCGCCCGTCTCGGCCGCTCCGTGCTGCTCCTCGACCGGGCCGGGCGCATCAAGCCCTGCGGCGGCGCTATTCCACCCCGCGCGATCCGGGACTTCGCGATCCCCGACCATCTCCTCGTGGCTAAGGTCACCTCGGCCCGGATCGTCTCGCCCTCCGCCCGCGAGGTGGACATGCCGATCGAGGACGACGGCTTCGTCGGCATGATCGACCGGGACGTGTTCGACGAATGGCTCCGGGAGCGGGCGGCCACCGCCGGCGCGGAGCGCCGCAGCGGCACCTTCGAACACCTCGCGCGAGACGACGACGGCACCGCGATCATCTGCTACCTGCCGAAGGACGGCGGAGAGTTGCGCCAGGTGCGCGCCCGCTCCGTCATCGGCGCAGACGGCGCCCTCTCGCCGGTGGCGCGCCAGTGCGTGCCGGGCGCGGACCGGATGCCCTTCGTCTTCGCCTACCACGAGATCGTCCGCTCGCCGCCCGACCTCGATGGCCGGCGCTGCGACGTCTATTACCGCGGCTCCCTGTCGCCCGACTTCTACGGCTGGGTCTTCCCGCACGGCGCCACCACGAGCGTCGGCACCGGCAGCGCGCAGCGCGGCTTCTCGCTCAAAGGGGCCGTCGGCGCGCTGCGCGACGTCGCCGGCCTCGAAGGCGCCGAGACGATCCGCCGGGAGGGCGCGCCGATCCCGCTTCGTCCCTTGAAGCGGTGGGACAACGGCCGCGACGTGGTCCTGGCCGGCGACGCCGCCGGGGTTGTGGCCCCGGCGTCGGGCGAGGGCATCTACTACGCCATGCTGGGCGGGCGCCTCGCCGGCGAGGCGATCCAGGCTTTCCTCGTCACGGGCGACGTCCGGGCGCTGGCCCAAGCCCGCAAGCGCTTCATGAAGGAGCACGGCCGGGTCTTCTGGATCCTCGGGATCATGCAGCGCTTCTGGTACAAGACCGACCGCCGGCGCGAGCGCTTCGTCAGCATGTGCGGGGACAAGGACGTCCAGCGGCTGACTTGGCAATCCTACATGAACAAGGAACTGGTGCGCTCGCGGCCCCTGGCCCACGTGAAGATCTTCTTCAAGGACCTCGCTCACCTCGTCGGCCTCGTCCCGGCGCGCTCGTCATGAGCGACCTCTTCGCCAGCGGCCGCATCATCGACCTGATCCTCGCGCTCGTCGTTCTCGAATCACTGGCGCTGATGACGCTTAGCCGGCGGCGCGGGATCGCGGTCCTCGACGTTGCAGCCGCCTTGGCCCCGGGCGTCGCGCTCATGCTCGCGCTCCGCGCGGCGCTGACCGACGCCTGGTGGGGCTGGGTGGCAGCCTGGCTCGCCGCCTCGCTCGTCGCCCATCTCTTTGACCTGAGCCGGCGGTGGGGACCGGAGCGCGGCGCGGGAAGTCCCCGTGACGCGAAGCCCACCGCGCGCTCCTTGCTCGCCTGAGGGAGACCACGATGCCTCGCCCCTCGACTCCGCTCCTTGACGAGATCGAAACGCCCCAAGACCTTCGTCGTCTTGACGTATCGCAGTTGTCTCAGCTCGCTGACGAGCTTCGGTCTGAGACGATCGACGCGGTGTCGGTGACGGGCGGGCACTTAGGCGCCGGTCTCGGTGTGGTCGAGCTCACGGTGGCGTTGCACTAC
>DATCMH010000015.1:0-134675 GCA_036563505.1 Beijerinckiaceae bacterium | reverse complement strand
AGCTCACGTCGAGCCGGCCTTGGCTGAAATCGAAGCCAAGGGTGCGCATCAGGCTCTCGCCAAGCGCCCGTTGCGCCTCGACGGCGAAGTCGCCCGTGATCGGGAGCGGCGTTGCCATGCGACCCTGGCGCTCGGTCGCCTGAGTTGTTCGCGGTGACCTTCGAGCCCGTGGTGACGGTCTACGACCCGCGCGCCTTCGCCGACGACGAGCCGCCCCGCACGCGCCTGCGCCTGGCGCAGCTCCTCGAAACGCAGCCCCAGCGGTTCCGCCGGCGAGTGATCACCTACCATGTCGGCCTCAACGGCATGGGCTACGTCTTCGCCACCTTCGACTCCCTGATCGCGCCCGTGTTCTGGCGCCTGACCAAAGCTATGGGAGACGTGGAGGTCCAGGTCGCCGCCGAGACCCTCGAGATTCTGGGCGCCCTTCAGCGCGGGGAGGCGAGCCTCGCCTACAACGTGGCTGCCTCAGCTGACGTCACCGAAGCGGCCCGCGAGCGCGGCCTCGCCATGATCGAACCGCAAGATTACCGGCTCGCCGTCTTGCGCAGCTTGTTCATCCCGCGGACGGCGCGCGAACCCCGGTGGGCCACGTCCTTCGTGGATTTCATCCTATCTGACGAGGGCCAGGATCTCGTCGGCCGAACGGCGGTCCGGCAAGCGGCCGGCGCGCGTGCCGAGTCCGGCCCAAGCGGAACCACCCACATTATCCCCCTCAGCCCTGCGTCGCTGATTTTCCTCGACGAACGCAAACGGAACCGCTTCTTCGACACTTGGATCCAGTTGACGCTGAAACCGTAAGCGGCAGCACGCCGGGACCAGCGCCGGCGCGCTGCGCTTGTCGCTTTCCTCTCGGAGCGAAGCCATGACAGCCGCCGACGCGCTTGCATATTTCAGGGCGGCGCTGGCCAAGGCCCGTGAGGCCTCAAGGAACCCAGAATGGAACTTGCCGGGCTGAGAGGTTCAGAAATGTCCGCTTTCCGGGACTGGCCAGACCGGAACTTGCGACCACAATGGGCGCAAAGCGGACGCCAGGTTAGGCCGAACGATCTGTCTCAGCTGAGAACTCAACGTGGTTGAGGGCACAGCGCTAAACCACCGCTTGGCGGCAAGTGCCGTTTCGGCAGCATGACGTGCACGCCCTTGTTGCCGTTGACGACCTGCGTGATCCGCACGTCGGCCGCGAGGCTGCACAGAGCATAGGCCTGCTGCCGCGTGAGCGCGGTCCGGCTCGCCACGAGTTCGAGCATTTGCCGCAGCGCCAGGGTTACGCAGGCATCAAGGTCCGCGTCGAAGGCCATGGTCATGACGTGCGTCGGCGTCTCGGCCCGCGGCCACGTCAGATGCATATCCTCGCGCAGGATGAACTCGAACGTCCCGATCAGGCCCGTCTCGATCGCCGTGACGCAGACCTCACCATCACCTTGCACGCCGTGCCCATCGCCCACCGAGAACAGGGCGCCGTCGACGTGTACGGGCAGGTAGAGGGTCGTCCCGGCGATCAGCTCCTTATTGTCGAGGTTGCCGCCGTTTCGACGTGGCGGGAGCGTGCTCACTGCTCCCCAACTCGCAGGCGGGGCGACCCCCATGACACCGAAGAAGGGCCGCAGCTCGAGTTCGTCGCCCCAGGGCAGGCGCCCTGTCATCTGGGAACGGTCGAGCGTGATGTGGAGAAGCTCATCCCTCTCGAAGTCGTCGGGCAGCGCTCCCTTCTGCGGTCCTGAGCGCGTGTAGCCCCAGTCATAATGCAGCTCGACCGACTTGATCCTGACCTCCAGAACCTGGCCAGCCTTGGCTTCGCGCACGTGGATCGGACCCGTGCAGATATGGCCAGGGAGCACCGGCCGCAGCGCTTGATGGATCGCGGGCAGGGCCGGCGGGATCTCGAACGGCCCGTTCGGGAGCACGTCAGGCCCGCCCGAAACCGTCGAGATCGTCACCTGATCGCCGGATGACACGGTCAGAACAGGTGCGATCCGTGCGTCGAAAGTGCCCCAGTGGACCGTGTCCGGAGCGGCGTCGAGCCGATGATGAATCAACGGGTTCTCCCCTTCTTGCGGTTGAGTTATCCGATCTGAGGCGCTCGTTTTCGCCATCTCGGTAACGCAAGAAGACCGATGCAGCCAAACTCGCAGCCGCATGGGCGACAGGAACATGCGACGACACGTACCCTGTGACTCCAGTGGAAAGCGGGGAGGGTGCACTGTTTTCAGCTCGACAAGACCAAGCTGAAGGAACAGCGCTTCAGCTGCTTGCTTGTACGCCTGCGACTGTATGAGGACGCAAGATCATGCCTCGCTACTACTTACACTGCACCGATGGGCAAAATCTCATCCTTGATCGGCGCGGGCATGTTCTGACCGGTGAGCACGAAGTTCATGCGCTCGCTGAGTCGGCCGCCACGCGACTGATGAGGCGCTTGCCCCGGTATCCGCGCTGGAGCGAGTGGTTCGTCTGCGTGCACAACGAGTTAGGGGAGCAAGTGCTCGTCCTATCGTTCCTTGACGACGAGGAAGAGGCTGTCGGGACGCTGACGCCGCCCTACCAAGTAGGCTGTGCTCACCACGCTTGAAGCAACGACAAGCGCCAACACGAAAAGCCAGTCGATCACGAGCGTCCCCAACGTGAGATCGATCCGTATGAATCACAGACCAGCTGCGCCGTGACTCCCGACTTTCGTCCGATGCTGCATCGACAAGTGTCGGTGCCACCCGACCGGCGGTCAGCCCGCGTCAGCGAACGTCCACACCGCGCCGGCGTAGTGTCGCGCGAAGGGGCGCGCAGGCCCCCTCGGGCATCGCGCTGACGACGGCGATGACGGGCGTCTCCTCGTCCAGCTACTCCAGGGCCTGTCAACAGTCGTCGAAGCCGATCGCCGCGTAGCCGGCCCGCGTCAGGTCACGACAGTGCGGCTCGCGGGTCGCCTCGTCGGGGCCGAGAACGAGAGCATAGGGCCGCGCCGTCATCAGCTTGCCTTGCGGAGCTTCGGCGTGGATCGCGCTTTGGCAGGCGCGCGTGTCGCGCTTTTTGCTCGCGTGGCAGCCGGACGGCTCTTCGGGGGCGAACCGGCCCCCTTCTCGGCCGCGATGGACCGCTTGAGGGCGTCCATGAGGCTCACGACGTTGCCGCTCGCGGGCGTCGGCGAGGCGTCGGCCGCAGCCTTGCCCCGTCCCTTCGCTTTCGGTTTCGCTTTAGCCTGCACGAGCGCGGTGAGCGCCTGCTCGTACCTGTCCTCGAACCGGTTCGGATCGAAGCTGCCGGCGTTGCGTTCGATCAGCTCGGACGCCATCGCCCGCATCTCTCTCGGCGCCTCGAACTCCAGGATATCCTCGAACACGGCGGTAGGCGAGCGGATCTCGTCCTGGGCCCGTAAGAGGGTCGCGAGCATGCCATTGCCGAACGGCTCGATGAGCGCGACGCGCTCCTTGCGGTAGATCACGAGCCGCCCAAGGCCCGCCTTGCCCTTCTCGCGCATGGCGTCGCGGATCACGGCAAAGGCCTCGCGGCTCACCTTGTCCTGGGGTGCGAGATAGTAGGGCTTCTCGAAGTAGCGCTCGTCCACCTCCGCGCGGTCGACGAAGCTCTCGATGTTGATCGTGTGCGTGCTCTCCAGCCTGATCTCGTTGAGTTCGGCTTCCGTGACCGGCACGTACTCGTCCTTGGCGGCCTCGCAGCCCTTGACCCGATCTTCGCGCGGCACGGGCTCGCGGGTGACGGAGTCGACCACCTCCTCGTTGATGCGATTGCCGGTCTTGACGTTGATCGTGTGGCACTTGAGCCGCCCGCTCGCGCCCACCGCCGGGTAGAGAGCGACCGCGCAGGACACGAGCGAGAGGCGCAGATGTCCTTTCCAGTTCGAGCGGCCTGCCATGAGCGCCTCCAGTACGCGAATACTTCACTCGCAGAGTCGAAGCGCCTCCCGTGAGAGTCGTTCGCCCCGCGGCTCGACTCAACGGGACTCTGTCGCGAATCGTTCCGACTCTGGCGACGCAGGCTGCGGGTTAAGCGAATCTTCCTTTTACTTCGGCTTGTCTTCTCAACGACTCTGGATCCGGGAACATCGCAGCCGCGCTGACGTTCGAGTCGGGCTATGGCAAAGCCTCGATCCATTCCCCGCAAAACCACCTCTGATCCGGTCGAGGCGCCGCCGAAGCGAGCGGCTCGTGCCAGTCCGCTCAGCGTCTACAAGGCCAAACGAAACTTCGGTTCGACCCCCGAGCCCCGCGGCCGCAAGGCGAAGGCGAGTGGCTTCCGATTCGTGGTGCAGAAGCATGACGCGACGCGCCTCCACTACGACCTGCGCCTCGAACTCGACGGCGTGCTCAAGAGCTGGGCCGTCACCCGCGGCCCGAGTCTCGTGCCTGGCGAGAAGCGGCTCGCGGTCCACACGGAGGATCACCCACTCGACTACCTGAACTTCGAGGGCGTGATCCCCAAGGGCGAGTACGGTGGGGGAACGATGATCGTCTGGGACCGCGGCACCTGGGCACCAGAGGGCAACCCGCGGGAGGACTACGCCAAGGGACGCCTCACCTTCGAGCTGGAGGGCGAGCGCCTGTCCGGCCGATGGCACCTCGTCCGCACGCGTCCGCGCGGTGGGAAAGAGCAGTGGCTCTTGATGAAGAGCGATGATCCAGCGGCACGCTCCAGCTCTGATCCCGACATCCTCGAGGAGCACACGACTTCTGTCGTCTCGGGACGCACGAACGCCGAATTGGTGAGTGGTGGAAAGACACGCGTCGACCACGCGCGACGCCAAGCCGTCGCCGGGCAGAGCGGACGGAAGGCTCCGACGCGCCTCGACGCGCTCGAGGGGGTTCGAAAAGGCATCCTGCCCCCCTTCGTCGAGCCATGCCTGGCAAGCCTGGTCGACACGCCGCCGTCCGGGTCTGAATGGCTGCACGAGATCAAGTTTGACGGCTATCGCGTGCAAGCCCGCATCGACGGCGGGCGGGTCAAGCTCCTTACCCGCTCGGGGCTCGACTGGACGGAGCGCTTTGGAGGCCTGGCCGAGCGCATCCGCCACCTCGCGATCCCGTCAGCTCTGATCGATGGTGAACTCGTCGTCGAGGACGGGAACGGCGTGTCGAGCTTCTCAAGCCTACAAGCCGAGCTGAAGGCCGGCCGGTCCGAGCGGCTCGTCTTCTACGCCTTCGACCTTCTCTACGTGAACGGCCGCGATCTGCGGGGCGTGCAGCTCCGCGACCGCAAGCGGGTGTTAGAGGCGTTGCTCGACGACCTACCCGCCGATGGCAGCATCCGCTTGAGCCAGCACCTCGACGCCGACGGGGAGAGCATGGTGCGCCATGCGTGCCGGATGGGTCTGGAGGGGATCGTTTCGAAGCGTGCCGATGCGCCCTATCGCTCCGGGCGGGGTGGCGACTGGCTCAAGGCCAAGTGCACGGATCGCCAGGAGTTCGTGATTGCGGGCTACGTGCCTGCGACGGTCACGAAGCAGGCCATCGGCTCGCTCGTGCTCGGGCTCTGGGAGGGCCCTACCTTCCATCACGTTGGCAGAGTCGGGACGGGGTTCACGGCCTCTTCGGCTCGGGAGCTGTGGCAGAGTTTGGAGCCGCTCCGGCGCGAGGCTTCGCCGTTTGCCGGCCTGCCTCGCGAGGCATCGGCCGGGGTTCGATGGGTTGAACCTACGCTCGTCGCTGAGGTTGAGCTGAGAGGTTGGACGGCAGACGGGCTCGTGCGTCATGCCGCTTTCAAGGGCTTGCGCGACGACAAGGAGGCGCGTGCCGTGAAGCGAGAGAGCACTCCCGCGAAACAAGGCGGCTCCTCCCGTGTGAGTGCGCCCAAGGTGCGCCTAACCCATCCCGATCGCGTGCTCTGGCCCGATGCCGGGGTCACTAAGGAAGGGCTCGCAGCCTACTACGCTGAGATCGCCGACTGGGTTCTGCCCCACGTCGTCGATCGCCCCTTGTCGCTCGTGCGCTGCCCCGACGGCACGGGCGCAAAGTGCTTTTTCCAGAAGCATGCCTGGGCCGGCCTCGACGAGAAGCTCGTCCGACGGATCACAGTCGGCGACGACGATGCGCTCGCCATCCGCAGTCTCGATGGCCTGCTCGCCCTGGTGCAGGCCAGTGTTCTCGAAATCCATCCCTGGGGCGCCAAGGTGAGGAGCCCGGAGAAGCCGGACCGGATCACCTTCGATCTTGATCCGGGTGAACGGGTCTCGTGGTCGGTGATGCAGGAAGCCGCCCGCGAGGTGCGCGAGCGCTTGGCGCTCATTGGGCATGAGAGCTTTCTCAAAACGACGGGCGGTAAGGGTCTACATGTGGTCGTGCCCCTCAAACCGCGCGCAAGCTGGGATGAGGTGAAGGCATTCGCGCAAGGGATCGCGAGCGAGATGGCGCGGGATGCACCGGACCGCTTCACGGTCAGCATGGCGAAAGCCGGCCGGACCGGCCGCATCTATATCGATTATCTACGCAACAGCCGCGGCGCGACGGCGGTGGCTGCCTACTCAACCCGTGCGAGAGCTGGAGCGCCGGTCTCGACGCCGCTCGATTGGGCGGAACTCGACACGCTCGCTTCAGGCTCGTTCTACGCCCTGGCGAACGTGCCCGCGCGCTTGGCGCACCTTGCCGGTGATCCATGGGCCAGCATCAGCGAGGCCGCTCGACCTCTCGGGCCGGCGAAGCGGCCGGCGCGTGGTGGCCGCGCTGCGATTGCTCGTTGATCGTCAAGGCTGTCTTTTAAGAAGCGCGCGAGCGATCAGGTGGAGGGCGCCGCCGATTACGAGCGAGCCGAGCGCGAGCAGTGCGGCGCGGCTAGCACTCGTCTCAGAGGGTTGAACGATCACGGTCGTGAGCAGTCCGCCGGTGCCGGCCGAGATCGTTGTTGCCGCAATCATGTTCAGCCACAGGGCTGAGAGACGGCGTTCTTCGGTGATGTGGTCGGACATAGGCAGCTCCTGGCATGTCAGGAACATTAACCTAGAACGGCGTGAATAGGAACATATGCAGAACACTTGTCCACAGGGTGTTCAGCGGAAATCCCGCGTCTTCACGCGAATGGCCGAGCGCTGCTCGGCTGCGTCAGAGAACAGCTCCGCCTTAGCAGTGTCGACCGTGAGGTCGGGAATGTAGATGTCCCGCACGCGCCGTCCGAGCGCCTCGCGCTGGTCGGGGCTGCCACCGTGCTTAGCCTCGTCGCCGCGCCCCGTGGTGAGCGGGAAAGCGTCGTGTCCGTCTCGATCGCCGATCCGGCGCAGCAGGTGGGTGAGATCCTCAAGGCGGTCGACGACGAGGTGCGTCACCCCGCTCGCCCGTTGCAGCCGACCCGTGGCCCCGAGGCACCCGGCGGTGAGAATGAGCCGGCGGTTGGCTTCGAACACCTTGGGCCAGACGATCAGGTTGGCGATGGCGCCTTCGTCCTCGATTGTGATGAACATGGTGCCCTTGGCCGAGCCCGGCTTCTGGCGCACGAGCACGAGACCCGCGACCCTCACCCGTTCACCGTTCCACGCTTTTGCGAGCCATTCGCAGGGTCGATAGCGCAGGCGGTCGAGGTCCGGACGCAGGAAGGCGAGCGGGTGCCGGCGCAAGGTGAGGCCCTTGGTTCGGTAGTCCTCGACGACCTCGCGCCCCTCTGTCATCGGCACGAGTGCGACGGCTTGTTCGGTCAGCTCCGGTCGCAGCTAGCCGTCTCGCGCGTCCGCGGCCGCGAACAGATCAAGCGGCCGTTCGCCCAAGGCCCGGATGGACCAAAGCGCCTCGCGGCGGTTCAGGTTGAGCGACCCGAAGCCGTCGGCCATCGCGATGGCGCGCAAGGACACGACCGGCACCTCGGCCCGGCGCCACAGCTCCTCGATCGAGCGGTAGCCACCCGCTGGCCGGCGCTCGACGATGCGGGCGCCATGCTCAGCGTGCAGGCTCTTCACCATGCGCAGGCCCTGGCGCACCGCGAGCCAGGGCGGCGGGGCACCCTCCAGCGTGCAATCCCAGACTGACAGGTTCACGTCGACCGGCCGCACGGGCACGCCGTGCTCGACGGCATCGCGCACGAGCTGCGCCGGCGCGTAAAAGCCCATGGGCTGGCTTGAGGATCGCGCAGCAGAATACGTCCGGGTGGTGGCACTTCATCCAGGACGAGGCGTAGGCGATGAGCGCGAACGAGGCGGCGTGGCTCTCGGGGAAGCCGTAGGAGCCGAAGCCTTCGAGCTGCTTGAACGTGCGCTCGGCAAAGGCTTGGTCGTAGCCGTTGCCGATCATGCCCTGGATCAGCTTGTCCCGGAACTTCGAGACGCCCGCCGTGAACTTGAACGTGCCCATGGCGCGGCGGAGCTGGTCGGCCTCGTCGGGGGTGAAGCCGGCGGCCACGATCGCGACCTGCATGGCTTGCTCTTGGAAGAGCGGGACACCGAGCGTTCGCTCGAGCACCCGCCGCAGCGCCTCTGTCGGGTAGGTGACGGGCTCGATGCCCCTCGCGGCGGCGCAGATACGGGTGCACCATGCCGCCCTGGATCGGGCCAGGCCGAACCACCGCGACCTCGATGACAAGATCGTAGAAAGTCTTCGGCGCCATGCGCGGGAGCATCGCCATTTGCGCCCTCGATTCGATTTGAAACACGCCAATCGTGTCGGCCCGCCGGATCATGGCGTAGGTGGCTTCGTCCTCGGCCGGGATCGTGGCGAGGTCGTGCGAGATGCCTTTGTGGGTGGCGAGCAGCGCGAAGGCCCGGCGCATGCAGCCGAGCATGCCGAGGCCCAGCACGTCGACCTTCATGAACTTAAGCACCTCGATGTCGATCTTGTCCCATTCGAGGGTCTGCCGGTTCTCCATGCTGGCCGGCGCGATGGGGCAGAGCTCGTCGAGGCGCCCGAGCGTGAGCACGAAGCCGCCGGGATGCTGGCCGAGGTGCCGCGGCGTCTCGATGAGCTGCTGTGCGAGATCCAGGGTCAGCCGGAGCCGTCGATCATCGAGGTTGAGGTTCAGCTCCTTCGCGTGCTGCTCCTGCACGCCGTCGCGCGACCAGCCCCAGACGAGGGAGGCGAGTGCGCCCGTCACGTCCTCGGGCACGCCGAGCGCCTTGCCGACCTCGCGCACGGCGCCGCGCGCGCCGTAGCGGTTCACGGTGGCGGTCAGCGCCGCCCTGTGGTGACCATAGGTGTTGAACACCCACTGGATCACCTCCTCCCGGCGCTCGTGCTCGAAGTCGACATCGATGTCGGGCGGCTCGTCGCGGCTCGTTGAGATGAAGCGCTCGAACAGGAGCCCCTGACGCACGGGGTCGATCGAGGTGATGCCGAGCACGTAGCAGACGGCGGAGTTGGCCGCCGACCCGCGCCCCTGGCACAGGATGCCCTGTCCGCGCGCGAAGCGGACGATGCTGTCGACGGTGAGGAAGTAGGGCGCGTAACCCATGCGCTCGATCAGCGTCAGCTCATGCCGCAGCTGCGCCGCTACCTTGTCCGGCAGGCCATCGGGATAGCGCTGTTCGGCACCGGCCCAGGTCAGTTCCTCAAGCCGCTCCTGTGGCGTTTGCCCATCTTCGCCCGCCTCGGTCGGGTAAGTGTAGGTGAGCTCGTCGAGGCTGAACCGGCAACGGTCCGCGATCTCGTCGGAGCGGGCGAGTGCTGCGGAATGCGCCGCCATCAAGCGCCCGGCTTCCTAAGGGGAGACGAGGTGCCGGCCGGCGTGGCGCTCACGAGCATGGCCGAGGCTGTCCACCGTCGTCTTGAGCCGGATGGCTGTCACCACGTCCTGCAGGATGCGCCGGCTCGGCACGTGGTAGAGCACGTCGCCTGTCGCGACGGTGGGCACACAGCAGCCGCGGGCCAGTTCCTCGATCGCGACGAGACGGGCCGCGTCCTGCGGGCGGTAGCGGCGGGTCAGGGCACAATAGGCGCGGTCACCTCCGATCTCGCGCAGGCGCCTGAGGTCGGCCTGGAGCTGCTCGTTCGGCTGGTCGGACAGGAGCACCAGGACGAGCCCGTCCGACCATTCGGCGACGTCGCTCCAGTGCAGGCGGCACTTACCCTTCTCGACTCGCGCTTTGCCGACGGTGAGCATCCGGCACAGCCGCGCATAGGCCGCCTTGTCGGTCGGGTAGACGAGAAGCGACGGCGAGCCCTCGTCTTCCAGATCGAGCCGGCAGCCGACGATGAGACGACAGCCGGTGGCCTTGGCTGCATCGTGCGCCTGGACGATGCCGGCGAGCGAGTTGCGATCCGTCACCCCCAGCGCCGTGTGGCCGAGCAGCGCGGCTGAGGCGAACAGCTCCTTCGGTGACGATGAGCCTCTTAAGAACGAATAGTGTGTGGTGACCTGCAGCTCGACCACCTAAGCCTCACCGAGCCCGTGCAGCCACCAGCGCCCGCCCTCGCTGACCGGCGCGTCGCGGTAGACCCACAAACGGTCACCCGCGCCCGTCTCGACGCGGTAGTAGTCCCGCACGAGCCCGGCCTCGTCGTCTGACACCCACCATTCGCCGTGCACTCGCTCCGGCCCGTCGGCTCTGGCGATGCGGTAGCGCTCGGAGCGCCAGACGACGACGGCCGGCGGGTGATCGGGAGCGAGCGCCACGACCGCGATCAGTTCCGGCGGGGAGAGGAGCCGCGCCGGCCGCGGCAGGCTCTCAGGCCAAGTGGCCTCTGCGATCTGCACGAGCGGCCCGACACGTCGAACCGAGCGCTCCGGCATCTCGCTCGGCATCGGAGCCGCGCGGAACACGCGCGCCGCCCCGAAGCGCACCACGAGCCGGTCGACCAGCTCACTTGTGTCCGCTGCGCCTGCCCCGCCGCCGAGATCAGCCATGGTGCCTTGGCTGGCGTCAAACCACTCGACCCGGCTCGCGATCAGCATCGCCTCGTCGATGCCGAAACCTGGATCGACGAGGGGCAAGCGCTCATCGAAAAGCTTGAGCAGATGGCGCACGGTCCGGGTGGGCCGGGCGGTGGCGATCCGCACGCCTTGCGTTTGCATGTCAACGCGCCGGAACAAGAGGTCCAGCGTCCGCACGCCGAGCGCACGCTCCTCCAGGCCCTTGCACAGCTCCGTCAGCAGCCGTTCCGTGACCTTCTGCAAGGTCTCAGGCGCCGAGATCGGCTCAGCGAAGGGCCGCCGGGCGAAGGGCACGTCGGGCTGCTCGATGTAGCTGAGGGGCTCGGACGAGTGCCCGAGCGCCTGGTCGAGGCGGCGGATGACCTCGTCTCCGAAGCGCAGGCGCAACGGCGCGCGGGACTTGGCCGCCAACTGCCCGACGCGCTCGATCCCGAGCTGGACGAGGCCCTCCACCGTGGCAGGCGAGAGGCGCAGCGCCCGCACCGGCAGCTCGGCGATAGCAGCGCCTGACATCCTGGCGCGATCAGGGGCTCGCGCGGGGCAAAGCGCGCGACAGCCCAGGCCGCTCCTGGTGTGTCCGCAATGGCGACCCGCACCGAGACGCCGCTCGCCTGGCCATCGCGATGGCGCGGGCGAAACGGTGCCGGCCTGGCTCGTCCACCACGAGGCCCAGGGCTGCCAGCCCGTCATCGGCTTGCGCGAGGCACCAGGCCTCGAGCTCCCGCACCTTCAGCTGGTCGGGGTAGATGCGGTAGGCCGTCTCCGGATCAAACGGAGCAGGGCTGGCCTGTGGCGGCGCAAGGACGCGGTCGCCCAACTGAACGGGCCAGAAGGTTTGCTCGCTCGGGTTGTCGCGATGCCAGGCGAGCCAGCCGTCATGAACAACCTGCGCCTTCGCATGCGCTTCTCGTTCAGTGAGGGTCTGAGGGCCCTGCCTCAGGTTGGCCCAACGGGTCTCAATCGCCGCTAAAGCCGCGACAAGCGCGCGCTTGGCCTCAGCAGGATCCTTTGTCTTGAGACTTTGCTTCTCTTCGTGCCGCTGCAGCACGGGCACGAGGTCCGCAGGGACGCGCTTACGGAGCCAGTAAACGCCTGTCTTGGGGTGCTTCCACGGACGGGTCATCGCAAGGGCCATGTGTACCACCTGTGTGTACCACTCAGGCAGCTCCAAGCCTATGATCTTGCTGATTTTGTCTGCAGCTCAACCACTTAGAAAGTGGTTGGTGCCCAGGAGAGGACTCGAACCTCCACGGCTTGCACCACTGGTACCTGAAACCAGCGCGTCTACCAATTCCGCCACCTGGGCCCGCCGCGAAGCGGTAAGGTGCGTTTAGCGGCGGCCGCGGGCGGCGTCAATGTGCCATGCGGGGCGCGGCCGCCGGGGCCGGGCCTTCACAGGACGGACGGTGGGGACTAGACACCCCTCAGAATTGCGCGGGGCGCGAAGCCTCGCGGCGCGTCAGGTCTGATGAGAGGTCCCATGAAGAGCGCGGTGCGCACGCCGTCGTCGCAACTCGTTACGGTGTTCGGCGGGTCGGGGTTCCTCGGTCGGCACGTGGTCTGGGCGCTGGCGCGGCGGGGTTACCGCATCCGCGTCGCGGTGCGCCGGCCGGATCTTGCCGGCTACATCATTCCCATGGGGCTCGTCGGGCAGATCCACGCCGTGCAGGCGAACCTGCGCTATCCAGGCTCGGTCGCTCAGGCCGCAGCGAACGCCGACGCGGTCGTCAACCTCGTCGGCATCCTGCAACCCACCGGACGGCAGACCTTCGACGCGGTGCAGGCGGAGGGCGCCCACGCCGTCGCCGAGGCGGCACCCGAGGGCTCGACCCTCGTCCACGTTTCGGCCATCGGCGCCGATCCGAACTCCGAATCCGCCTATGCCCGCACCAAGGCGCACGGCGAGACGGCGGCGTTCGGGGCCAAGCGCGACGCCATCGTCATGCGGCCGTCGGTGATCTTCGGGCCTTACGACACCTTCTTGAACCGCTTCGCGGGCTTGGCGCGGGCGCTTCCGGTGCTCCCCCTCGCCGGCGCTCAGACCCGCTTCCAGCCGGTCTATGCCGGTGACGTCGCCGAGGCCATCGCCCGCGCCGTCGACGGCGCGGTTGCGCCCGGCCGGGTCTACGAACTCGGGGGACCGGAGGTGCGCACCCTCCAGGAGCTCATCGAGTTCGTGCTACGGGTGACGAACCGCCGCCGCCTCGTGGTGCCGCTGCCGCAAGCTGCGGCGCGCGCGCAGGCCACCGTGCTCGAGACGCTCGACCGCCTCACGCTCGGCCTCATGCCCGACATGATCAAGCTGACCCGCGACCAGGTCACCCTGCTCGGGCGCGACAACGTGGTGTCGAGTGAGGCGGCGAGCGAGGGGCGCACGCTGGAGGGGATCGGCATCACGCCCGAAACCCTCGAGGCCGTCGCGCCGGGCTACCTCGTCCGCTTCCGCAAGACGGGTCAGTTCGACCGCGCCCGCAAGCCCGATTCGCAGGCGCCCGATCAGGTCGCGCCCGTCTCCGGCGGCCCGGGCTCGCAGCTCGATCCCGAGAACGCGCCCGGACCCGCCATGGGCCAGAAAGCGGCGGGGTAGGGCGCCGTCTAAGCCTGCAGCCGCGGGACGCTGCCCGGCCCGGCGAGGGCATCCCGCGCCGCGAGGCGCTTGTGGACGTGAACCATGAGGGCGATGCCGAAGAGCGGCACTGTGAGGTTCACGATGGGTACGAGCACGAGGCCTGCCATCATTGCGCCCGCCGCGAGCACCGTGCGGCGGTGCGCGACCCGCATCCGTCCCGCCTCGGGCAGGGGGCGGAAACGGCCGGCGGCGAGCTCGAAGTATTCCCGACCGAGCAGATAGGCGTTGGCCGCGAAGAAGGCGATCAGGTTCACGCCCGGGATGAAGACCAGCATCAGGGCCGCGAGGTTCACGAGGAGCGAGAGCCCGGCGAAGCGCAAACCGTAGAGCAGGGCCTTGCCCAGCGGCAGCGCCTGGCCCGGCGGATCGGCGGGGTAGTCGGTGCGTTCGACCACCTCCGCCGCGTCGTCGAGGAAGTAGCCTGCGACGATGGCTGAGATCGCCGGCAGCACGTAGGCGAGCGCCACGAAGAGGCCCGCGCCGGCCAGGAAGAAGGCGATCGAGTCGAGGATTGGGTAGTCGGCGCTGAGCGGATGACCCTGGAGATAGCCTCCAAGGAGCCGCGTCAGTCCGAACCAAAGCAGGAAGAGGAGGCCGAGCGTCAGGCCCAGCGAAAGCCAGAGGATGCGGCGCAGCGGCGGAGAGAAAACCTGCCGCCAGGCGGCGAAGGCGGCTTGGATCAGCATGTCCTCGTGTCGCCTCTCGCGGCCCCGACCGCAAGTAGGGGCCGCCGTCCGGGGCCGCAAGGCGAGAGACTTGCCGGGTGCGCCGTGGGCCTCTTCGGGCTCCTGAACCCGAACCGCGCGCCGCGCGTTGCCCGGTCGGACGAACTCCGGCATCCGATCTCGGGCGCGCGGGGGCGACCGGGAGGGCCGGACGTCGAGAACGGCGCCGGCCCTCATCCCGCTTCTGGCGCTCTTGCGCGGATGGGGTCCCTGGTCTGGACTTGAGGGTAGCGCCGGCCGCGCTCCCGCCTATCTCCTCGCTTGTCGACCCTCCCGCCCTTGAGCGCGAACGCCGTGACCATCGATCCGCTCAACTCTCTGTCCATCCTCGGCCCGCGAGCCTTCCCCGAGCCGTCCCGGGAACCCGACGTCGTCGTGCTCGGGGCCGGGGCCGCGGGGATCGGGGCCGCCCGACGGCTCCTCGCGCGGGGGCTCACCGTCGCGGTTATCGAGGCGCGCCCCCGCGTCGGCGGACGGGCGGTGACGGCGATGCTGCGGGGCCGGGCGATCGATCTCGGGGCGCATTGGCTCCATGCCGGGCCGATCAACCCGCTCGTGCGCCTCGGGCTCGAACGGGGAGAGGTCCTGCGCAAGGCGCCCGTCAAAGGTCACCTCGTCATCGGCGGGCGCCTCGCCTCTCCCGCGGAACGCGACGCCTTCGACCGCGCCTTCGATGCGGCCGATCGCGCCATGACGCGCGCAGCCCGCGGCCCCGAGGATTTGGCAGCGGGCCGCGCTTTGCCGGTCGCAGGTCTCGGCCCCTACGCGGACCGGGTTCGGGGCGTGCATGGGCTCGTGAGCGGCCGGCCCCTCGACGCCGTGAGCCTGCACGACTTCCCGTCGATGGAATATGCCGACAACTGGTTCATCGCCGGCGGCTACGGAGCCTATCTGGCGCGGCTTGCGGCGGGTTTGCCGATCCGGCTGGGCGCGCCGGCGACCCGCCTCGATTGGTCAGGGGAGGGGGTCACCATCGAGACGGCGGCCGGGTCGCTCCGGGCCAGGGCCGCCGTCGTGACAGCGCCCGTGCGCGTCCTCCAGGCCGGGCGCCTCGCCTTCGTGCCGGCGCTGCCCGCCGACACCGCGGAGGCCATCGCTGGCTTCGAGCGCGGCACCTACGAGCACGTCGTGCTGCACTGGCCGGGCGCGCCATTCCGCGGCGCCGACCGCCTGGCGACCCTGCTCGGCACCCGCCACCGCCCGCCGGGGCTCCTGACGCGGATCGAAGGCTCTCCCTTCCATTACTTCGAACTCGACGAGCCGGCGGCCGACGTGCTCGAGCGGGGCGGGCCGCGCGCGGCGGCGGCTTACGTGCGCACCGTGCTCGCCGCGCATTTTGGGCACCGGGCGATCCACGGCCTCGCCGTGCCCGCCGTGAGCGACTGGCGGCATGACCCGTGGTCGCTCGGCTCGTGGGTCACCGTCCCGCCGGGCCGGGCTTCGATCCGCACGGCCCTGCGCCGGCCGGTGGCGGAGCGGATCTGGTTCGCAGGCGAAGCCCTCTCGCAAGAGCAGTGGGGCACCGCCGGCGGTGCCTACGCGGAGGGGGAGCGCGCGGCCGACGAGGTCGCGGCGCGGCTCAAAGCAAAGTGATCCTGCTCACGGTCGGGCCTCCGTGACCCGTCCCACCCCCCGCCAGGCCGGCTGGCGGTCCTCCCGGGTCAGCGTATCGCTCAACGCCGCAAGCCTGTTCGTCTCGCCCGACCGCAGCAGGGCCTGTGCCACCGCGCGGCGGGTCTCGGGCGGGAGCGTCGCCCAAACGGCTTCGAGGCGCTGGTCGCCGCCGGCCAGGAGCGATTCGACGAGGGCGGATTCGGCGCCGGTCCGGAAGTCGAAATCCTCTTGGTTTCCGTTCTGGCGCGCCGGCGACAGCCAGGCAAGAACGCCGATGACGACGACGACCCGCAGGATGGTGAACACGGGGCGAACTCCAACCGATCTGGCGAGAAGCCTCTCTCGCATCGCGCGATCATGACTGAAGAGCAGGAGCGCTTACGAAAAAGTTCATCTTGGATCACCAGGCGTCATTGTTGGCTATTCATCGATCTTTAACGTTGAAAAACGGTGAGTAACCACGGATGCGGCCACGCGCTGATCTTTAGGTTGATGCTTCGTCAACGGGAGTACACGGTTGTTTCGATTTGATCGACGCTGGCAGGGGCTTCCGGCCTTAGGGTTGGATTAAGGCCGGTCTGACATCCTGCCTTTTGAGAAGACGAGAGCGCGGCGATGACTGAAAGCCGCGCGCGGGCTCGGGTTGCGTCAGGTGAGCTTAGTGTCGGTCATCGGTTCCCGTCTCGCCGGTCTGGTCCATGCGCAAGCGCAGGGTGACGCGACCGAGCGCGCCCGGCACGAGCGCTTCATCGTGAGCCGCATGACGACGGGCACCGTGGCGCTGGCCTGCCTGCCGCCTTGCCTCGTCTGGCGCGGCGTGCCCTCGACGGGCGAGTACCTTGCCTTCATCTGCCTCGTGCTGCCGCTGGTCGCAGCGGTGCTGCTCATCCGGACCGGCTCGCTGGCGCTGGCGCACGGCGTGTCCTCCTTCGCCTTCACCGGGCTCATCGCCTGCACGGCCGCCTGGACTGGAGGGCTCTCCTCGGCGGCCGCCATCTGGCTCGTCGCGGTGCCTCTCGAAGCCCTCGTTTCCGGCTCCCGGTCGGCTGCGGTGGCAGCGACGGTCGTCGCCGCGCTCGGCGCCCTTTTGATCGCGGCGCTCGAGGCGGCGGGCCTTCTTCCCACGGTCGAGCCCTGGCTGCCGAGCCTTGCCGTTCCGGTCTTCACGCTGGCGGCCCTCGCGCATGCGGCGAGCCTCGCCTTCGTCAGCGTGCGCAGCGAGGCCGTGCGCCGCGATGCGGATCGGGCGCGGGACGCGCAGGATCGTATCCTGCTCCAGGCGATCGACGATCTCGTCACCTGGCACGACCGCAACGGCCATGTGATCAAGGCGAGCCCGGCGGCGGCGAAGCTGCTGGGCGTCGCTCCGGCGGCGCTCAACGGTCGCGGGCTCTTCGCCCGGGTCCACGTCTCCGACCGGCCGGCTTTCCTGAAGGCGATCAGCGACGCGGCGATGTCCGAGCGGCCCGTCGCCGTGGCCTTCCGGCTTCACCTCGGCGAGCCGGCATCCGGCGTGCATCGGGTGCTCTGGGTCGAGATGCGGGCGCACCGCATCGAGACGTCAGCGACCGACGAGGGCTGCGCGGTCGTCGCCGTGACGCGCGACATCTCCGAGCATCGGCGCCAGACCGAGGAGCTCGATCAGGCCCGCGCCGCGGCCGAGAAGGCCGATCTCCTGAAAGGCCGTTTCCTCGCCACCGTCAGCCACGAGCTGCGTACCCCGCTCAACGCCATCATCGGATTCTCCGAGATCCTCGCTTCGACGAGCATCGCAGTGGAGGAGGAGCGGCGGCGCGAATACGCCGAGATCATCCGCGGCTCGGGGAACCACCTGCTCGAGGTCGTCAACACGCTCCTCGACATGTCCAAGATCGAGACCGGCAACGTCGACTTCGCGCCCGAGGCCTTCGACTTGGCCGAGCTCATCCACGGCTGCTGCGATCTCATCGGCCTTCGCTCCGAGCAGGCGGGCGTTCGCCTGATCCGCGACATCGTCTCGGACCTTCCGGACGTGGTGGCCGACCGCCGCGCCTGCCGGCAGATCCTGATCAACCTGCTCTCGAACGCGGTCAAGTTCACGCCCCGCGCCGGCCAGGTCACCGTCGCCCTGCGGCGCGAGCGCAACCGCGTCCTGCTCTCCGTGACGGACACGGGCGTGGGCATCGGCGAGGAGGATCTGCCGCGGCTCGGCGATCCGTTTTTCCAGGCCGGACCCGTCTTCGAGCGCAAGCACGAGGGTACGGGCCTTGGCCTCTCGGTGGTGCGGGGCCTCGTCGGCCTGCACCGCGGCACCCTCTCGGTCGAGAGCGGGCTGGGGCAGGGCACCTGCGTCACCGTTGCTCTTCCCTTCGATTGCCGCGACGGCGGTTCGGTCCAGGGGACGGGCGCCGTCCAGGTCCTGGCCTTTCCGCGCCGCCGCGAAACGCTTGCCCTCAAGACAGGATAGACCCGCGTGCGCGAAGCTCTCGCTGCCCGATCCACCCGCGATTTCGTCGCGGCCGGCCCCGCGCGCCGCAAGACCGGCCGGAGCGAAGCCCGGTGGCATGCTCTCTGGCGGGCGCCGCTGCGCTTTGCCCTGCAGCGGCCGGGAACCGTGCTCGGCGGCGCCCTGATCGCCGGGGCTGCAGGCCTCGTGACGGTCAACGCGCTCTCGTCCCAGACGATGCGCCATCCGGCCCCGCTCTTTCGCAAGGCGGAACCGGTGCGCCCGCCCGAGGCGCAGCCGAGGGCGGCAAGGCCCGCCCAGGCCCCGGCGCAGGCCGCCCCCGCCCAGTCCGCCACGGTGCCGCCGAAAGCTGTGCAGCCTCAGGCTTCGGCCCGCGACCCGATCGCGGATGTCCTGCGCGGCCAGGAAGCCCCGGCGCAAGCGCCTGCCCGTCCGCCCGGACCGCCGGCGAAACCCTCGCGGGAAGCCTTGAACGAGCTCATCCGCGCCGGCGAGACGGCCTCGCTGCGCCTTGAGCCTCAGAAGCCGGTCGCTGCCGCACAGCGGGCGCTCACGAAACTTGGCTACGGCCCGCTGAAGGCCGACGGCGTCATGGGGGCGGGCACCCGCCAGGCCCTGGAACGCTTCGAGCGCGACCGCAAGCTCGCCGTCACCGGCGAGCTCGGCGCCCGGACCAGCCGTGAGCTCGGTACGGCCGCGGGCTTCGCGATCGAGTAGGGCGGCATCGCCTCGTGGCCCGGCTGCGCGCCGATTTCTGGGTCTCGGCCCATCTGCGCCGTTGCGCGGTGGAGGGGGTCGACGCCTACCTGCGCCGCCGCGGCGCGGCCGAAGCCGGGGCCATCCTCGTCAAGGTCGACCGCCTCGACGGCACGGCGAGCCTTTACGGGCCGGCGCCGCAAAGCTTGGTCGAGGACCGCGAAAGCGATCGGCTTTTCGTCCCCGTCCTCACCGACGTCACGCCGCTCGACGTCGAGGAGCGCCTCAAGCGCGAGGCCCGCTTCGACCCGGATTATTGGCTAATCGAACTCGAGGACCGAGCCGGCCGTCACTTCCTGCCGCTGGCCGCGGAGGATTGAGACCTCACCCGGCCTGCCGCTCCCGGCCGGTCGCAGCTTCTCGGCGCTCGCTGGTCCGCGCGGGAAGCGTCTGCGGTGCGAGGTAGGGGGCATGGCGGGCGCCGGCCGGTGTCAGGCCGAGGCGGTGACCGAGGATCGCTTCGACGAGACGGATCGCGACCGGGCGCGGCGTGGCGCGCACGAGCGCGGCGAGGCGAAACACCTCGGGCGCCGAACGGGATACCTCGTCCCCGCGCAACAGGAAGAGCCGCACGATCTGGTCGTCCGCGAGACCGGCCGCCGTCAGGGTAAGGGCGAGGAGGTCGGGCACGTTCGTCCCGTCCTGTTGCAGGGGTAAGGCGCCGCCGCTCCCGAGCGACGCGGCGAGGCACGTCTCGAAACCGGAGAGACCCCTCGCCTTGAGGCAGGCAGCGAGGTCTTCCGCGAGGCTCGGCGCGGCACGCGGCGGTATAGGAGCATGCAGGGCCGAAGCCCCGAGCCGAGCCACGATGGTTTCACGCCGATCCGGGGTGGCGTGGAGATAGAGCGCCGCCTCGTCCGCGAGGGAGAGATCGCTGCGGCCAAGGAGCAGGGTAGCGAGGTCAGGCCGGCGGCGCGCCCGATCGGTCAATCGGGCGAGGGCGTCGTCGGGGAGCGGATGAGGGGACGATGCCAAGGCCCGGTCGAGGGTTGGATCGGTCCTGTCGAGGAGGGCGGCGATGCGAGCTGGCGAAAGGTCGGCCCGGGCGGCGAGCGCGAGCGCGTCGACCCCGCCGCGGAGAACGAGGCGATCGGGGTCGATCTCGGGCGGAAGGGCGGGGCTGAGCGCGATCACCGCGGCGCGGGCCTCGCCACCCCGGCGCAGGAAGGCGCTCAGAACCCTCATCGGCGCCTCGGGCAGAGGCGCGAGGCGCCGCGCGACCGCGGCCACCACCTCGTCCTCGACGATGGGCAGGAGCCCGAGCGCCAGCGCCTCGTAGGCTTCGACCGTCGCACGGTCGCGAGCGGGCGCGGCGGCGAACAGGTCGGTCTGCACCCGAAGCAGCACGGGACGCATGTCGAGCGTCGGATCGGCGGCGAGTTGGGCGAGGCCCGACAGGTCGGCGAGCACCTGCGAGTGCGAGGCCTGCGTGTGCGAGACCTGGGGCGGCGAGACCTGGGACGACATACGCGACGCTTCGTACCTTGGACGAGCCCGAACCCTAGCGGCCCATGGTGAACGAAGCCTTGCCTGTGCGTCGTCGCGAGCGGGAAAAGAAAAGCCCAGCCGCGGGTTGCGCGGCCGGGCTCGTTGGGTCAGCGAGTTCGCGTCAGCCGCGGGCGCGGGCGCGGATCATGAAGTTGTCGAAGGTGTACTCGGCGACCTGGAACCAGAGGTACTCCTCGTTCCGGAAGGCGCGGTAGCTGTCGTAGATCTTCTTCCAGTCCGGGTTCTTGGCCGAGAGCTCGTCGTAGGTTTCGTTCGAAGCCTTGAACGCAGCCTCCATGATCTCCTGGCTGAACGGCCGCAACTGGGCGCCGGCGCCGACGAGGCGGCGAAGCGCGGCCGGGTTGCGGGCGTCGTACTTCGCCTGCATGTCGACGTTGGCGAGGCCAGAGGCCGTCGCGAGGAGCGCCTTGTAGGTCTTCGGCAGCTCGTTGAACTTCGCATTGTTCATGAAGAAGTGCAGAGCCGGTCCACCCTCCCAGAACCCGGGATAGTAGTAGAACGGCGCGACCTTGTTGAAGCCGAGCTTCTCGTCGTCGTAGGGGCCGACCCACTCCGCAGCGTCGATGGTGCCGCGCTCGAGCGCCGGGTAGATATCGCCGCCGGCGATCTGCTGCGGCACGACGCCGAGCTTCGACAGGATCTGGCCGGCGAGCCCGCCGATGCGGAACTTGAGACCTTTGAGGTCATCGACGGTCTTCAGCTCCTTGCGGAACCAGCCGCCCATCTGCGTGCCGGTGTTGCCGCCCGGGAAGCTCGTGAATCCGCTCTTGTTGAAGAACTCGTTGAGGAGGTCCTGGCCGCCGCCGTGGTAGAGCCACGCGTTCATCTGGCGGGAGTTGAGCCCGAAGGGGATAGCCGAGCCGAGCGCGAAGGTGGGGTCCTTGCCGACGTAATAGTACATCGTAGCATGGCCCATCTCGACGGTGCCGTTGCCGACCGCGTCCGCGAGCTGGAAGGTGCCGACGACCTCGCCCGCGCCGAAGACCTGGATCTGGAACTTGCCGTCCGTCGCCTCGGACACGTAGCGGGCCAGCGTCTCCGACGCGCCGTAGATGGTGTCGAGGGATTTCGGGAACGCGGACTGGAGGCGCCAGCGCACCTCCGGCATGGATTGGGCGATGGCCGGCGCGGCCACGGCCGTAGCGGCCGCTCCGAGGCCTGCGGTCTGCAGGAATTGACGACGCTTCATGGGGCTTCCTCCCTAAAGGAAACGAGCCGGTCTTGGCCGGCGAAGAGACAGGGACCGGACTTAACGGCTGCGGCTGACGGGTCAAGCATTTCCGCCAGCGCATGAGAGGTCTGCCGATCTTGCGCGGGCGCCGGCCCGCGACTCGGGGCAGTCTCGGAGAAGGGATGGAGTGCTCGCGCTCCCTCCTTCCGCGTATCCCACAGCGGCTTTCGAGCCCCGTTCGCTTCGTGTGGCGAACGGGGCTTTTTTCGTCGCTGTCCTGCGCGCCGGGAACCTCGGCCGATCTCAGTGACTTGACTGTAGAGCGAGGCCGTTTCGTGCGAGGCCGCACCTGCCGGAGCGAAACGGTTCGTTAACCATGACGCTCTTTTCTGTGGGCTGTTTGGCGAAGCTGGCAGCCCGCCGCAGGCGGAGGATGGAGCATGGGCGCGGTCTCAGCGCGACGAATGGGCGAGGTCATCCCATTCCCTGACGCACGGGCTCGCCCGCCGCGTCGTCCTCTCGACAGTGGTGAGCCGCACGGCGAAGTCTTTCTCTTCACCGGTGTGCGCTATGAGCGACTGCCCGAGCCCGGCTCCGAGCCGGCTCCCGAGCCTTCGCCCCTTGTCTCGAACCGCCAGGCCCGGGGCGGGCGCCGTCGGCGTCGCTCGTAAGCTCGGCATCACACTCCTCGCCGCCCCGCTGTTGGCGGCCTGCGTCGAGACGGGCGATCTCGGTCGGCCAAAGCCCACCATCCTGAGCGACTGGGCCCTGCCCGCGACCGGTTCTCTCGCGGCTCGGGCCCGCGGCGAACCCGTCTCTGGGTTTCCTCTCACGGATGCCGAGGACGAGCTGCGCGACCGCGCGTGGCGCTTCGTCATGCCGGCGCACGAGCGCGCCTGGCTCGACCGCTCCGTCGCCGAGCTCGTCCGGACCCGGCTTCTGCCCCTCGACCAGCGTCCACGGTGGCGGGACGGCTACTTCGCCGCGCTTTCCGGCGAGGGCGCCCGCTCGCCCGCTTCTCGCTACGGGCGGCTCGCTGAGGACGCCCTGGCCGATGCGCGCCTCGTCGAGCCCTTCGCCCGCACGGCCGTTCGCGTCCTCGCCGCCGACCAGGTGCGGTTGAGAAGCCTGGCCTATGTCCGCGACCTCTCGGAGACCCAACTGCGGGACGCGGCGGCCCGGATCGCGGAGAACCGCTGCCTCGTCGCCTGGGTGCGCGATGAGAGCCGCGCCCGGGTGGCATCCTACCGTTTCGCCCTCGAGCGCCTCGTCGTCGCGACGCCCCAGGACGAAGCGGTGACGGCGGAGCGCGCCGTGCGCACCCTTGAGGTGCATCGCCGGACTCTCGACGGGTTCGATGTCGGTGCCCTCGAAGGCGGCGTCTGCGGCGGGGGCAGCCCAAGCCTCGCCCCGCTCGGGCCGAGCCTCCCCGTCACCGCGAAAGGCTAGGTCTGCTCAGCGCCGCGGCGCGCCCGGCAGGGGGTCGATGGTGCAGGCGACCGAGCGGGCGACCTCCTCGGCCTCCTGCCGCTGGCTCGGGGTCGTGGCGAGGACCCGCACCACCGCGAAACCTTCGCTGCTCGGGGCGACGATGCGCACGTCGCGGGATGGGTCTTCTTCGTCCTCGCGGGCCAGGATCTCATCGAGCTGGCGCCGGGTCATCACGACGAGGTCGAGGCTGCCGCGGATCGCCGCCCGGTCGGTGACGGCGTAAAACACGCCCGCCCCGCGCGCGTGGAACGACAGCGACTGGAACAGCCGTCCCGTGCGCGTCGCGATGCGCACCGGACCGTCTGCGAGGTTGTAGGCGCAGGCCGAGATCGCGAGGTTGGGATCGGGTTGGGGCAGCCAGGTCTCGCCGGTGGCGGGCGCCGCGACGATCTGGGCGCGGTCGGCGGACAGCGTGCCGGCCAGGCGTGAGAAGGCGTCGTTCTCCGAGAGCCAAGGCATCGCGAGGACTGCCGACAGGTGAACCATGCCGGCGATCACGAGGCCGCACAGGGTGGCGAGGACGAAACGGGCGCTCTCGCTCATGGCGCGCAGACTCCGCGCTCGATCGCGGGCAGGGACGCGGCGTCGAGCGCCGCGGAGCCGGCCGCCACGGGCGTGTCGTAGAGGCGAAGCACGAGGCGCACGGGACCGGCCGCCGGCTGGCGCAGCCAGTTGCCGGGGGCAGGATCGCGGGCCAGCGTGATCGCGAAGCGGCCGTCGGCCTCCCGCATGATCTCGCCGGAGGTGAAGCCGGCGCGCCCGAGATCGCCGAGCGCGGGCCGCCCGGTCTGATCGTAGAGGGTCAGGGTCCAGTAGCGGGCGGGCGGCGTCACCGAGCCGATGCGATATTCGCAGGTCGCCGTGAGCGGCTGGCCGGCGCTGTCGGTGGCGGCGGTGAAGGCCAGACCCTCGCCGACGCCGAGGGGCACCTCGCCGCGGCGGGCCACGATGGCGCGCGCGTAAGGATCGGCCTCGCGGGAGCCGACGCGGGGCCAGGCGACCCAGGGCCCGGCCCGAACCCCGCCGATCGGAAAGTCGCGCCGGACGAGCAGGTAGGCCGAGCTCAAGCCTAAGCCCGCGCCCACCGCGAGAGCGTAGAGGATGAGGGTTGCCGTCGAGGTTCGCCGCGGCGCCCGGCGCTTCGTCGCCGGGCGAGGCAGGGCGCCGTCGACGGCCGGAGCCGCGCCGGCGCTCAAGGCGTCGCGATCCGCCCGCCGACCGAGCGCAGGCCCGAATTGTCCGCAGCCCTGGCCGGAAGGCTCGAGAAAGCTGCAGGCGGCCGCTCCGCCTTGCGCAGCAATTCGCCGAAGCCGTCGATCACCTCGAAGGAGCGGCGCGAGAGGGCACCGGGAGCGACTGCTGGCGCTTCGCCGGGCTGGGGCGCCGCGGGCTTGTTGGCGGCGACCGCCGACGGCTTCTCCGCCTCAAGGCCCGGGATCGGCTTGATCTCGAGATTCTGATGCGCGAAGGCCATGACGTCGTGCCAGGCGGTCGCCGGCAGCGTGCCGCCAGTCATGTTGTTGGTCGAGGTGTGATCGTCATTGCCGAACCAGACGGCAGCGGCCATGTTGCCGGTGTAGCCCACGAACCAGGCGTCACGATAGGCATTGGTCGTGCCCGTCTTGCCCGCCACGCGCACCCCGTCGAGGAGGGCGCGCCGGCCGGTGCCCTCCTCGACCACCTTCACCATCATCTGGTTCATGTCGGCGACGACGCGCGTCGAGAGCACCTGAGGAGGCTGGACGTCCCGGTCGCGGCGGTAGATCACGTCGCCGTTGGAGTTTCGCACCTCATAAGCCGCGTAGGGCGTAGCCTTCCGGCCGCCGTTCGCGAAAACCGCGTAGGCCGCGGTCATGTCGAGCACCGTCACCTCCGCCGCCCCGATGGGCAGAGAGGTCGAGTCCGCGAGCGGATGGGTCAGGCCCATGCGACGCGCCGTGTCGATGATGACGGCCCGTCCCGCCTTGGCGGAGTTCTGATCCCGCGACACCGCGCGACCGATCTCGACGGAGAATTTCACCGGGATCGAATTGATCGATTTCGCCAGCGCCGTCGTCATCGGCATCGAGCCGGAATAGGACCGGTTGTAGTTCTGCGGGCACCAGTTGCCGATGCAGACGGGGCTGTCGACCACGACGCTGTTCGGCCGATATCTCGGGATCGCGGTAAGGGCAGCGGCGTAGACGAAGGGCTTGAACGAGGAGCCGGGCTGGCGCAGGGCATCGGTCGCGCGGTTGAACTGGCTCTGGCCGTAATCGCGGCCGCCCACCATGACGCGCACGGCCCCGTCGACGTCCATGACCACCAGGGCTCCCTGGTCGGCGTCGTACTGCCGGCCCTGCTGGCGCAGCAGGGTTTCCAGGGTCTCCTCACCCTTGCGCTGCATGGAGATGTCGAGCGGCGTCTTGACGACGAGCACGCGGTCGTTGCCGAGCTTGCCCGCGTCGGCGAGCTTCTTGACCTCCTCGAAGGCCCAATCGAGGTAGTAGTCCGGCGTCGTCTCGCGCTTGCGGTCGACGGGGCTCGCCGGGTTGCGCCGCGCCGTCTGGATCTGCCCCTCGGTGAGGAAGCCGGCCTCGACCATGTTGGTGAGCACGTCGTTCGCCCGCGCCCGGGCGGCCGGGAGGTTGACGTGAGGGGCGTATTTCGTCGGCGCCTTGAACAGGCCGGCGAGCATCGCGGCTTCGGCGAGGCTGATGTCCTTCACCGACTTGCCGAAGTAGTATTCCGCCGCCGCCGCCGCGCCGAAGGCGCCGCCGCCCATATAGGCGCGGTCGAGGTAGAGCTTCAGGATCTCGTTCTTCGAGAGGTGGAACTCGAGCCAGACCGCGAGGAAGGCTTCCTTGATCTTGCGCTCAAGGGTGCGCTCGTTCGACAGGAACAGGTTCTTGGCGAGCTGCTGCGTCAGCGACGAGCCGCCCTGCACCGTGCCGCCGCCCCGGGCGTTGACCGTGAGCGCGCGGAAGGTGCCGACGGGGTCGATGCCCCAGTGCTCGAAGAAGCGCCGGTCTTCCGTCGCGAGCGCCGCCTTGATCAGATAGTCCGGGAACTCCTCAAGGCGCACCGAGTCGTCGTGGCGGATGCCGCGACGCCCCACTTCCTGACCGTAGCGGTCGAGGAAGGTGACCGCGAGGTCCTGCTTCTTGAGCCAGTTCTCGCTCGTCTCGCGGAAGGCCGGAATGGCGAGCGCCAGGAGCACCACGGCGCCGCCGGCGCCCAGGGTCACGGCCTCGCTGGTCAGGTCGAGGACGGCGCGCTTGGCGCCGCGCACCCGCAATTTCGCGACCCGCTCGGAATACCCCTCCCAGGCATCGGCCGCGCGGCGGCCTCCGTCGTAAAGCGAGGCGTTGACCCAGGAGTCGAAGCCGAGCGCCGCGCGCTTGAGCCGCGTCCAGAGCGAGGGGGCAGGCGAGAACGACACGGTCGACCCTTGAGGTAAGGCCGTAACCGGCCCATTCACACATTATCAATTCTTGCGCGGATCCGCGAGGTCTCCACGTCGCTTCTCAACGTCCGATGCCGGGCCCGGGGTCCATCCCCGGCTCACGACCTTCGTCGAAACGCTGCGTCGCGACGCCCGGGTTCGCAGCCGGGACGCGCGGGGCTATATGGGGCGGGTCGGGGCCGTTGTCGCCCCTCGCCGTCACCGCAGCGCCGGTTTCCTCCGAGTTCGCATCGTGCCTTGCTCTGCCGCCACCGAATCCCTTCCGTTCTGGCGGACCAAGAGCCTCGAGGCGCTCTCGCCAGCCGAGTGGGAAAGCCTGTGCGACGGCTGCGGGCGATGTTGCCTCGTCAAGCTCCAGGACGAAGAGACGGACGAGATCGCCTACACGGATGTCGGCTGCACCTTGCTCGACGGAAATGCCTGCCGCTGCCGGAGCTACGAGACTCGCCAGGAGCAGGTGCCGGATTGCGTGCGCCTCACGCCGGAGACGGTGCGGACCTTGAGCTGGCTGCCGTCGACCTGCGCCTACCGCCTTGTCGCCGAGGGGCGGGAGCTGGCCTGGTGGCACCCCCTCGTCTCTGGCGATCCCGGGACGGTCCATCGGGCCGGGATCTCGGTGCAGGACCGGGTCGCCGGGCCGGAGGAGGATTTCACGCTGGCCGAAATCGTGAACCGCGTCGTCGACTGGCCGACCGAGGACGCGTGACAGGTCAGGTCGGGGCGGCGTGGTTCTCGCCCGGCACCGGCGTCTGCTCGCCCAAGGTCTCACGAACGTAAAGCTTCTTCACGAGGGTGAAGACCACGACCGCGAGGGGAAAGCCCACCATCAGCCCCACCGGCCCGAACAGCACGCCGCCCGCGACGATCGCGAACAGGGCGAGCGCCGGCGGCAAGGCCACCACGCGCTTCTCGATGATCGGGAACAGCACGTTCGACTCGATCTGCTGGATCGCCACGAAGGCGAGCGCCGTCCACAGCGCCGTCTTGGCGTCGATGGTGAAGGCGATGAGGAGAGCGGGCACGGCGCCGAGGATCGGCCCGACGAAGGGGATGAACTCGAAGAAGCCCGCGATGAGCCCGAGCGCGAGCGCCGAGGGGAGCCCGATCAGCCACATGGCAAATGTCGTAAGGATTCCGACCGCCGCCATCGCGATGAGCTGCGAGATCAGCCAGAGGCGCAGGGCCTCCCCCGAGGCGTCGAGGGAGCCCTCGACGCGGTCGTGCTGGCTCGGCGGGAACAGCTTGACGAGGCCCCGCCGGTAGACTTTCGGGTCCGCCGCGATGAACAGGCCGGCGACGACGACGAGCACGAAATCGGTGAGCCCGCCCAACACCGTCGCCCCGAGGCCCGCGACCCGGGAGAGGATGGCCGTGCCCGGATTGGCGCCGAACATCTGCGGCAGCTGGTTCGAGATGTCGCCGAAGCCGAAGCTGCGCGACAGGCTGTTGAGGCCGCCCGGCAACTGCTCGACCACGCCCGCGAGCTGGGCGCGCATCTGCGTGCCGAACAGGGCAGCGATGCCGAGCACCACGGCAAAGACCGTGAGGCTCGCCACCGCGAGCGCCCACCGATCCGGCACGGGCGTGCGGGCCGAGATCACGTTCGCGAAGGTATGGAGGAGAACCGCGACGAGAACGGAGCCGAAGGCGAGAAGCAGGACTTCCGCGAGCTGCCAGGCGAGCGCCAGGAGCGTCGCGACGCCCGCGACGATGAGAACGCGCCGCAAGAAGGCGACCTCGCCCTCTTCCCGCGGCGTCAGCCACGAGCGCGCCGCGGGTGCGGGCGGAGGTGCCGGTGCCGCGACGCGAGCCCGTGGCCGGCTCGTCAAGGCGTGCCGCCGACGGTGATGGACCCGCTCTCCTCGACCGGGCGATAGCTGCGGCTCTGGTAGTCCCACGCCGGGAGACGGCGCCATTGCTGCTCGTCAACCTGCGGCGCGACGAGCTGGTCCCCGCGCATCGCGACTTGAGCGCTCGGGAGGAGCACGCGCTTCGACACCTTGCCGAGGATGCCGTCGTCGACCGCGACGACGATGTACTGCTTGCCGGCTTCGTCCGCGACGACGCGTTCGACCTCGCCGAGGTCCTTGTTCTCGCGGGACTGCACGCGCTTCTTGACGAGCGCGTTGATGGCGACCGACTGGGTCGGACCAACTGCGCCGGTGGAGTCGGGCTCGCGATTGTTGGCGCCGTTGGCCGATTGGGGCGAACCGGTGGAGGACGGAGCCGGGCTCGGCTGGGCGCCGGGCCGTTCCGACGCCTCGTTCGGCGCCGGCTGCCCGCCGGACGGACCCGTGCCGCCGGCCCCGCGGTCGCTCGGACCCGGCCTAGCCTGGGCGTAAGCGGCGCCCGCCGCCGGGAGCCCCGCGAGGAGACCGACGAGAAGCGGCGCGATGAGGGAGGAGCGTATCATGACCAAAGGTCCTTCCTGAGCGTCTAGCGGGTGACGATGATCGGGGCGGTGTCGTCCTCGTCGAGGACGCGGAAGACCTGGCGGTCCTCCTTGTAGACCGGCAGCGCCCTGATCTGCTCGTCGGTGAATTCCCGCAGGACGAGACGATCGCCCTGCACCGCCATCTTCTCCATGGGCACGATGACCTGCTTGACGCCGAGGCCGAGGAAGCCGCCGTGGCTGACCACCATGTAGGGCTTCTCGTCGGCGTTGCTGATCAACACCTCCTCGACCTCGCCCATCTTCTCGCCTCGAGCCGTGTAGACGTCCAACTCGGCGAGCTTGTTCACGGCCATGGCCTGGGCCGGCCCGGGGACCGCGCCGGTCGCCTGCGGCTCGGACCCCGGCGTCGCTGATGTGCTGCCGGCATTGAGCTGCGCCTGCGCGGCCTGCTGGCCCATCCCGGCCTGCCCCGCCGGGCCGGCGCCGTAGCCGGCTTGAGCCGCGGCGCGCGGCGAGCCCTGGTCCTCGGCCGGCGGGATCGCCAGGAGCGCGACCTGCGTGCTCCGGTCGAAAGGCAGTTCCGACTGGCCCGACTGGCGGGTATAGGCCGGCAGCGCGCGTAGCGCCTCGTCATTGGCGTCGGGCAGCATCAGCTTGCCGCCATGCAGGGCGAGGCGCTCGGCGGGAACCGCGATCTCCTTCTCGCCGAGGCCGAGGAAGCCGCCGTGTCCGACGATCACCTGCGTGGCGCCGTCCTGGACGCGCACGAGGCGCTTCACGGTTCCGATCCGGTCGCCCTTGGCGTTCACGACCTCGAGGTTGGCGAGTTGATCGGTCGGCACGGAGCGCCGCTCGACCTGGGCCGTCGCCGGCCCGCTGCCGTGGGGGTTGGGGACGGCTGTATTGGCGACGACCGGGGCGTTCGGCGAGCCCTGAGGCGGAACGCCCACGGCCTGAGCCGGCGCAGCAGCCTGCTCTCCCGGCCGCTCGACGCGGATCGTCGGCTGGCCCTCCGCCTGCTGGAAGATCACCTGCGGCTCGCCGGTGCGCTCGACGCGAACGTTCGGCTGCGCCCGCTCGACCTGGACATTGGGCTGGACGCCCGCAACGGGCGCTTGGATCTGGACGTTCGGCTGCGCGGGCTGCACCTGGACGTCGGGGCGGTTCGGCTGCACCACCTGCACGTTGGGTGGCGGCACGTTGACCGTGACCTGCGGCGGCGTCGCTGCGACGTTCACCTCGGGCTCGGGCATCCGCACGATGATCTCGGGCTGGGGCTGCTCGACGCGGATGATGGGCGGCGCCTGCCGCACGATGATCTCGGGCACGGCCTGGCGGACAGACACTGCCGGCGGGGCCTGCTGCACCGTCACCTGGGGCGACGCCTGCTCGACCCGCACGGCCGGAGCGGCCTGCTGCACCGTGATCCGGCTCGCCTCGCCGCCCGGGCTGCCGGTTTCGAGGCGCGCCAGCGCCTCGCGGCAGGCGCCGGCATCGCTGGCGTTGCGCCACCCTTCCGCCTGGCTGCGCAGGGCCGGGGCGTCGCCGCGCTGCTCAAGGCGCGCGAGAAGCCGGTCGCATTCCGCTGCGGGCGTCTGGGTGGGTGCGGCTCCCGCCGCGGAAGGCGGCGTCGCTTGCGCAAGGACGGGCCCGGCGAGGGCGCAGGTGCTCAGAAGAGCGGCGAGAAGGGGCAACCTCATCGGTCACAGGCCTCCGGTCGATCACGGGGGTGGGGAACTCGGTGCAACAAGCCGAGCCCGCGGGGGTTGGTTCCGCATTCGCCTCCCGGCCGAGCGGTCACGCGCCCAATCCTCGGATCCAAAGATCCAGGGATCCTGTGATCCGACAACCCAATTGCGCCGAGTCAATGAGCAGCCTGGAACGGGTCGCGGGTCGTCCCGTTATGCTCAAGCCTCGGCCCAATGGATCGGCCGGGCCTATCGCAACCGATCCGGATCGCGAGCTTTGGGACAAATGCCGACCGACGCTTCTCCCACCGCGCCCCCGCAGCCGACCGGGCCGTCCTCGACCCTCTGGACGGTGTTCCTCGGCGCTGCCTTGCTCGGGCTCGTGACGGCCCGCGCCACTGGGTCAGCTGCGCCGGCCCGGGGCCGGGCGCCCGGCGCCGCAGGGCGCTCCGGCGGCGACCCGAGGGGAGGGGAGCGCGGTTTCGCGCCGGGCGCCACGGATGCCGGTCCGGGCGCCGCGTCGCAAGGCGACCGCGGCCGCCAAGCCTCGACGCCGAGCGAGATCCCGGCCAAGGGCTGGAAGGACATCCTCTGGCGCGTCTACGAGGAGATCAACAAGGACCGCGTCCTCTCCGTGGCGGCGGGCGTGACGTTCTACGCGCTGCTCGCCTTGTTTCCCGCCGTCGCCGCCTTGGTCTCACTCTACGGTCTCGTCGCGGACCCGGTCACCATCAACGATCATTTGGCGAGCCTGTCGGGCTTCCTGCCCGGGGGCGCGACGGAGATCATCGGCGAGCAGGTCAAGCGCATCACCGAGAACGGCGGCGGGGCGCTCGGCTTCGCCTTCTTCTCCGGCCTCGCGATCTCGCTGTGGAGCGCCAATGCCGGGATGAAGGCGATCTTCGACGCGCTCAACATCGTCTACGAGGAAGAAGAGAAGCGCAGCTTCATCGGCCTCAACCTCCGCTCCCTCGCCTTCACGCTGGGCGCGATCGTCTTCATCATCCTCGCCGCGGTCGGCATCGTGGTGATCCCGGTCGTGCTCAACTTCGTGGGCCTGGGCAAGGCCGCGGAATGGCTGCTGTCCCTGCTGCGCTGGCCGATCCTGCTTGCGGTCCTCCTCTTCGCGCTGGCCGCCCTCTACCGCTACGGCCCGAGCCGCGACAAGCCGCAGTGGCGCTGGGTGACCTGGGGCAGCTTCATCGCCGGCTTCGCCTGGCTCGTGGGCTCGATGCTGTTCTCCTGGTACGTCGCCAATTTCGGCAGCTACAACGAGACCTACGGCTCGCTCGGCGCGGTCGTCGGCTTCATGACGTGGATCTGGCTCTCGACCACGATCATCCTGATCGGCGGCGAGATCAACGCCGAGATGGAGCACCAGACGGCGCACGACACCACCGAGGGGGCTCACAAGCCGCTCGGAACCCGCGGTGCCCGCATGGCCGACACCGTGGCTCCCGCGAAGGCCTGACGCTTCGGCCCGGCGCGCCGGGCAAGGCGAGATATCGCAAGGATTTGGCGGACGATCGGGGCCGGGAGGCGCGAAAGGCGACGCTTCGGAACCGGCCCCGTTTTCGACGGTTAGTGTCCCGAGATCAGCAGGAGGTTTCCCATGAGCGTGGGCTATGAGAACGGCGGCAAGTCAGCTCCCGCCGAGAACGAGACCCCGGACTGGCAGACCCTGAAGGGCGACGTATCCGAGATCGCGGACGCCGCCGTGGCGCGCGGCCGCGACTTCGTCGACACCGCTCGCAGCCAGGTCACGGATTACGCCGACAAGCGCAAGGACGACGCGGCCCAGTCGGTCGCTGACCTCGCGAGCTCGCTGCGCGAGAGCACCAAAGCCTTCGACGACCGGCCGAACATCAAGGCCTTCGTCGATACCGCGGCCGAGGGGCTCGACCAGCTCGCCGATTCGATCCGCACGCGCAGCGTCACGGATCTATATGGTGAGGTCGAGCAGACCATGCGCCAGCGCCCCGGCGCGGTCGCGGCCGTCACGTTCGCGGCAGGCTTCTTCCTGGCTCGCCTGATCAAGGCCTCGTCCGACGGCGCGCGGTCGGAATTCGCCAGCCCGCAGGGCCGGTCGATGCAGGATCCCGTCGCCCGCGCCTCGCGCCGGCTCTGAGGAGGGGCATCATGGCGGATCGCGACAACACCATCCACAACCTCCTCGGGGAGGCGCTGCGCGACTCGAGCGAGCTGGCGCGCAAGGAATTCGCGCTGTTCCGCACCGAGCTCACCGACAACGTTCGCACGATGGTCATGGGGCTCGCTCTCCTGATCGTCGCAGCCGTCTTCGCCATCGCTTCGATCATGCTCTTCACCCAGGCGCTGGTCGAATGGCTGGCGACGGTGGTCGGGTCGGAAGCGCTCGCGGCGCTCATTGTCGGCGGGGCGCTGCTTCTCCTCGCGATCGGGCTCGGACTTTGGGGCCGCAGCGCCATCTCCTCGTTCTCCCTCACGCCTCAGCGCACCGTGCGCTCGATCAAGCGTGACGGAGAGGTCCTCTCGGAAAGGGTCACCGGATGACGCAGTCCATCACCGATCTCGAGCAGGACATCGAGACGACCCGCGCGCGCCTCGACGACACCATCACTCGGCTGCAGGGCCGGCTGTCGGTCTCGGGCGTCCTCGACGACATGCTGGGCGCCTCGCGGCGCACGAACAGCCTCAACGCGGTCTACGATCACGCCCTCAACGTGGTGCGGCGCAATCCCGTGCCGGTGGCCCTCGTCGCCGTTGGGATCGGGCTCCTGCTGCATCGCATGGCCCAGAGCGAGCGGTCTGTCGCGTCCCGCCGGGTCCGGGTCGCGTCCGAGCCGCCCGTCGTCGCCGACGACGTGCCGGTCCTGAACACGGGGGCGGCCCGGGTCTACGACCCTGACGTGTCTCCGCGCCATCCGACCCAGGACAGCCTCGAGAGCCGGCGCTCCTTGAGCGCCCGGGCCTGACCTGACGCCTGTTCTCTATCCGCCTATCAGGAGCACCTCCCATGGACGACACCAAGAAGACGGGCGCCTCGACCCCCGGTCAGACCTCGAGCGGATCCGACACGCTCTCGGCGGCCAAGATCTCCGCCGGTACGTCAGTGGGCGACGTCGGCCGCACCGCCATGCCCCACGAGACGTCGAAGCCGACCCAGAGCGCGACGCTCGCCTCCCACACCTCGAAGCCGCTGGGCGGCAACGCCGGCTCCACGGGCGCCGGCACCGCCGGCCAGACACAAGGGTCGCAGAACAACGAGTTCGGCCGTCACGTCGGCCAGGCTGGCGGAGGGGCGGGTCACGCGAGCGGCTCGTCCTCGGGCAGCGATCAGGCCAAGTCGGCGACCGAGAGCGTCCGCCAGGCGGCCGATCAGGCCCAGGAGCGCGCCGGCGAACTCTACGAGCAGGCCACCGACTGGGCGCGCGAGAAGTATGAGGACGTATCCGCCTGGGCGTCTGAGCAGTCTCGGCAGGCGCCGCGCTACGCCGATCAGGCCAGCACTTATTCGCGTCGCACCGGCTCGAGCGTCACGCGCTTCGTCGCCGAAAACCCCGTGATGGTCGGCGTGGTCGGCCTCGCGGCAGGCCTCCTTCTCGGCGCCCTGCTGCCGCGCACCCGCCGCGAGGAAGAGGTGCTCGGCGAGTGGGCTGACGAGGTTCGCGAGCAGGGCATGCGCTACGCCCAGAGCCTGACGGAAGAGGGCCGGCGCTACGCCCAGAGCCTGACCGAGGAAGGCATGCGCTACGCCCACGAGGCCGCGCAGCGCGGCCGCGAGATCGTCGAGGGTGCCGGTGGAGACGAAGCCTCCGGCCTCGGCGGGCAGGAGGGCAACCGGCCCGACGAGGGCGCGATCCGTCCGGGCAACCGCTACCAGAGCCACTGATCGCTCATCTTCTGCGAACTGCAACGAAGCGTCGGACCGAAAGGCTCGGCGCTTTCGTTTTGCGCAGGTGTCAAGCCGCTGCGGCCTGGGCGTTCGGCGATGACGCGGGCATCCGGGCCGCAAGCGCCTCGAGCGTCCGCTCCAGCAGGCTGGCGACGGCCGCAAGCTCGGCGTCGTCAGGCAGGCCAGCGCCGCTGCGCGCCCGGCTCTCGACCGTCTCGAGCGCTCCGGCCAGAGCCGCGGCACCGACGTTGAGGCTCATCGACTTGAGGGCGTGAGCCGCCCGCGCGGCGCGCTGATGATCGCCGCTGCGGACAGCTTCCGCGATCTCCGTGCCGGCCCCAGGCGCGTGCTCGGCGTAGAGGCCCAGGATCCGCGCGAGGAAGCTCGGGCCGCTGACGGCTGCCATGTCGTCGAGCTGGGCCAGGATGTCCGGATCGAGCAGATCTGAGACCCTCGACAGGCCCCGAGGCTGAGAGACGGGCTCGGGCGCGACGGTGGGAGCCGCGCCGACGGGTGCCTCGGCAAGCCAGCGGCTGAGACATTCGGCGAGCTTGGCCATGCTGAACGGCTTCGTCAGGACGCCGTCCATATCGGCCTCGCGCCACGCCTCGGCGCCCGTTCCGACGACGTGCGCGGTGAGCGCCACGACCGGCGTCCGGCGCGCGGACCCGGCTTCCGCAGCGCGGATGAGGCGCGTGGCCTCGAAGCCGTCGACCTCCGGCATGCTGCCATCCATGAGGACGAGATCGAAGGTCTCGCGCGCCACCGCCTCCACGGCCTGGCGCCCGTCGTCGACGGTGGCGGCGGTGATGCCGAAGCGCGCCAGCGCCTCGCAGGCGACCTCTCGGTTCACGGCGCTGTCATCGGCGACGAGCACCCGGGCGCTGGAATAGCGCGGGAGGCTGGTTTCAGTCTGACCGGAGGTCACGGCCGCCGGCGCGAAAGCCTTGTCGGAGGCGAGCGTCTCCAGGGCGGGGCGCCACTCGGCCTGGGCGAGCGGCCGGCGCAAGAGGGTGTCTGCGAGGCCGCGCTCCAGGGCGAGGGCGCCCTGCCGATCGCCCATGGCCGCGAGCGCGACGACGCGCACGGCTCCGGGCGGGCGCCAGCACCGCACGAGGTCGGCAGCGTCCATGATCCAGTCCGCCGCATCGACCGTGGCGTCGGGCTCGCCGGCGCGCGCGTCGAAACCGCGCCCGAGGAGGTCGGCGAGGAGCGCGGCGCGCGTCGCCGATCCGCCCGCGGCCACCACGACGGGCCGCGCGCTCGCGACCGGGGCCGCCTCGGCTGAGGCGACGTCGTCCACGAGGGGCAGGGTGATCGCGAAAGTGGAGCCCTCGCCTACCACGCTCGTGACCGCGATGCCGCCGCCCATGGCCTCGACGAGCCGCTTGCAGATCGACAGACCCAGGCCCGTGCCCCCGAAACGCCGGGTCGTCGATTGGTCCGCCTGGGAAAAGGCCTCGAAGATGGCGCCGATCTTGTCGGCCGGGATGCCGATGCCGGTATCGCTGATGGCGATGCGAAGGGAGCGGGGATCCTCGGGCGCGCGCTCGAACGCGATCAGGACGTGGCCTGACTCCGTGAATTTCAGGGCATTGTTGACGAGGTTGCCGACTACTTGGTTGAGACGCACCGGATCGCCGCCGAAGCTCGCCGGCACGTCGGGCGCGATCCGCGCCGCGAGGTCGAGCCCCTTGGCCCGGGCGCGCTCGCCGAAGAGGGTCACGACGGTATCGGCGAGCTCCGACGGATCGACCGCCACCTGCTCCAGCTCGAGCTTGCCCGACTCAACTTTCGCGAAGTCCAGGATGTCGTTGATGATGGCGACGAGGCTCTGCCCCGATCGGGCGATGACCTCGGCGTAGCGGCGCTGACGGTCGGGCAGGTCGGCGGAGGCGAGGAGCTCCGCCATCACCAGCATGCCGTTCATCGGCGTGCGGATCTCGTGGCTCATGGTGGCCAAGAACTCGGACTTCGCCGTGTTCGCCGCCTCCGCGGCCTCTTTGGCCTGGCTGAGATCGTGCGTGCGCTCGGCGACCTCGTCCTCGAGGCGCTCGCGGTGGCGGGCGAGCCGGTGGTCGCGCTCGCGCACCTCGGCCATCATGCTGTTGAAGCTCTGCGCCAGCACGCCGACCTCGTCGTCGGCGTTGGTCTCGACGGCCGAGCGGTAGTCGTGGCTCCGCTGGATCTCGGTCATGGCGCCCGAGAGGGCGATGAGGGGCCGCGTGATCGAGCGCTGGAGGCGGATCGAGATCAGGAGACCGACGATGAGCGCGAGGCTGGCGCCGAGCGCGGCGGTGGCGAGAACGGACCGATAGCGGTCGAAGAGATCGCTCGTGTCGCTCACGAGGGTGATGCGCCCGACCGAGACGCCAGCGCTCACGATCGGCAGCGACACTTGCACGGTGCGGCTCGTGATGAGGGACACGGGAGAGACCTGCGCCCCTTCGGTCAGGTCGACCTCGCCTTCGAGGCGCACGGCGGCGCCGATCTCCGCGAGCACGATACCGTCGGCGTCCTGAATGATGGCGAAGGCGAGGCCCGGCACGTGCGCGATACCGTTGAGCGCGCGGGCCGCCTGACCGGCGTCGCGGGCCGCGACGGCGGGCGCGCTCGCGGCGGCGAAGGCCCCTGCCGTCGCGGTGAGGCCCACGCGCTTCGCGTCCGCGTAGCGGCTCGTCTCCTGCCACAGGCTGAGCATGCTGCCGAAGGCGAGCGCCGCGGTGACGGCGATCAGCACCAGTCGGCCGAGCTTGTAGTTGATGGAGCGTCGCACGCGCGAAGACGCAGTCATCTGAAGGTGCTCTCGTCGAAGACGTTACCCTGCCCCGGGCCAGTGGGGGGCGGCGTCACATCTTCACCCCGAAACCGTCTTCATCGGATTAATCGTCGAATTTACCGGCCGGAGAGGTTTCGCAGGGTAAGAGCAAGACGTTGGCCCTCCCGCGCGAACCATGATCCTCGGACGCACCATCGACGGCCCGGTCTACGTCTTCGAGAAGCCGCCGCGCATTCTCGTGGTCGACGACGATGCCATCCTGCGGGAACTCGCCGCGTCCCAGCTCGCCATGCCGGGCGGCACGATCGTCACGACGAACGACGGCGAGGAGGGCTGGACGGCGCTCAACGAGCAAGGGCCGTTCGACCTCGTCCTCACCGACCTGGAGATGCCTGTTCTCAACGGCTTCGGGCTCGTGGAGCGTATTCGGGCTGACCGGCGCTTCGAGGGCCTTCCGATCATGGTCATTACGAGTCGGGAGGACATGTTCGCCATCGACCGCGCCTACGAGGTCGGCGCGACGTCCTTCGTCACGAAGCCGGTCAACTGGCGCCTGCTCGGCTATCAGCTGCGCTACATCCTGCGCGGAAGCCGGCTCGAAGCCGAGATGCGCCATGCCCGCGACGAGGCCGCCCGGGCGGCCGAGCTGAAGCGCAATCTCATGACGCTGCTCCAGCACGAGACGCGCACCCCGCTTCACGCGCTGATCGGCTACGCCGAGATGCTGCGCACCTCTCCCGTGCCGTCTGCTTCTGAATCCGACGCGATCGACAACGTGGTGGGCGCTGCGCGGAACCTGAACGATACTCTGCGCAAGATCTTCCACTTCGCGCAGATCACGAGCGGCACCTTCGCCCTCGACCGCGAGGGCATCAATCTTGCCCATCTCGTCGCCGAAGTGGTTCGCCCCCTGCGCGCCCGGGCCGAGGCGGCCGGCGTCGCGCTGCGCGTCGGCGGGACCGAGGCCGCGATCCCCGTCGTCTGCGACGTCGGACAACTGTCCGCGGCGTTGTCGGAGGTGGTGACCAACGCGATCGGCCACGCGCCCGCCGGCAGCGCCGTTGACGTCAGCGTCGAAACGGCGGACGCCGAAGCCCTCATCCGCGTCAAGGATCACGGGCACGGGCTGGCCCCGACCATCCTCGAGCGCTGCCGCGAGCCTTTCGGGCGCGACGGCGAGCCCTTGATCCGCGCCGCCGGGGGACTGGGTTTGGGCCTTCCCCTGGTTCACCGGATCGTCGAATTGCACGGCGGCAGCCTCTCCGTCGCGCCGGACGCGGCTGGAACCAGCCTCGTGCTGCGGCTGCCTCTCGATCGTGAGACCCGCGCCGCCGTGGCCTGACCTGCGCCGGCCTGGTCAACGCACAAAACCAGCATTCAGTAGATGGAACCAAGTCCCCGTTCGATACGAACGGTGCTTTCCCTATGGTTACGTATGCTTAACCATGGACGACTAGAGTTTTAGCGAGACGAGCAAGGTTCTCGGAACTCGCTGCTGAGTGTTCCGTTCTCCTCCTGTTCGACACGCGACGGCGTCGCCTCGGAAACCTGGCGAGCCTACCCGGCCGAGGCGACTTGGCCGAGACCTTTTCAGTTGGGAGTTTTCAAGTGCGCGTATTGATCTTGGAAGACGATCCCCTGATTGCTCTGGACCTGCAGGCCATCGTGGAAGGCGAGGGGCATGACGTCGTCGACGTCTGCGCGTCCCTTGCGTCGGCGCGCCGCCGTGTCGGCGACGAGTTCGACTTCGCGCTCCTCGACGTCGATATCGCCGACGGCAAGAGCTACGAGATCGCGAGCGCGCTGTGCGACCGGGCCGTGCCCTTTGCCTTCGTTTCGGCCTCCCGTCCGGCGGAACTGCCGCAGAACCTGCGCCATGCCCGCTTCATTCCGAAGCCCTACGAGGAGCGGGCGATCGTGCAGTCCATCGAGGGGCTGTGCCGCCGCGGCTGACATCGCCGACCTGACCGAGCCACGCAACAAGAGCGCCGTGCGGCCGCACGGCGCTCTTGTTGCGTTTGATCGACCATAAAGAAAGCGAGGGGCCGAAGCCCCTCGCCGTCACAACTTTGCTTTAGCGACGCGGCAGGCTGTTGGCCGGGCCGCCGGCATTGTTGCCGGAGCCGCGCTGATCGATCGGATCGTTGGCCTGCGTGCCGCTGGTGCGGCTGCCGCCGTTCACGCGGGCGCGGTCGTTCGGATCGACGATCGTGCCGGTCGTCGGCGCGCCGCGGCGCACGTCGTTGGCCGGGCCGCCGGCGTTCACGCCCGAACCGCGCTGGCTCGGGGGATCATAAGCCTGGGTGCCGCTGGTGCGGCTGCCGCCGTTCACGCGGGCGGGCTCCTCCGGGTTGATCGCGACCGCGCCGCCGGTGCCGCGGGGCAGGGCGTTGGCCGGGCCGCCGGCGTTGGTGCCGGAACCGCGCTGGTCGATCGGGTCGTTGGCCTGGGTGCCGCTGGTGCGGCTGCCGCCGTTGACGCGGGCGGGCTCCTGGGCGAAGGCCGGGGCGGCCAGGGCGGTCACTGCCACGGCGGCGAGGATCATCTTCTTCATCGCGATCTGCTCCTTGAGGTCAGGTCTCGAGGTTCGAGTGCGTCCGCGCCGCGCGGGAATAGCGTGCCGCGAGCGTCCGACGCTCGGGAGTTCAACGGCCCATATCGGCTCAGGTTCCGGGTTTTGCCGAGGTTAGGACCGGTCCTGGTATAGACTTGGTTTCGCTACGGCCTAGCTTAGTTTCCGATCCAGCCTAGTGAAACGACCGTGCCGATTCGTTTTCGACGGAGGCGGTTTCGTGAGCATTCCCGGCGACGACCATCGCCGACGAAGGTTGAGCTTGCGACGATCATCGCCCTCGCGCGTTGAACCCTCATGCGACAGGATCTCCCCCGCCTCGGCTTCTGCTGCAAGTTCATCCCGAAGGACGGCGACGCCGAGTCGTTGCGCGCCATGAACACGACGGGCACCACGATCGCCTTCCTCAGCCGGCAGGACGCCAAGGGCGCGTTCGACCGCATCTCGGCCGTAGTCCAGCACAATCTGGAAGCGCTACGCCTCCAGATCGCCCACGTGGCCACACGGCCCGCGATCGAACGCCTGCACCGCCTGCCGAGCGACCTCCTGCCGGGCTACACCCACCCCGACGTTCGGCCCTACTACGCCGACGCGGATCTCCGCACGCTCATCGAGCGCAGCCTCGCTGAGACGGGAGACTTGGCCCGCCGCGGCGAAGTCCGGCTCTCGATGCATCCGAGCCAGTTCTGCGTTATCGCCTCGGAGAACCCGAGCGCCCTGACGAACGGGGTGCAGGAATTCGAGTACCACACCGAGATCATGTCCCTGCTCGGCTACGGCTCGGGCTGGCACCCGCACGGTGCCCACATCAACATCCATGCCGGGGCCCGGGCCGTCGGCGTCGAGGGTTTTCGGGCGGGCTTGGAACGGCTGTCGCAGGCCGCGCGCAACCTGATCACGGTCGAGAACGACGAGGTCTCCTACGGTCTCGACGACCTTCTCGCCCTCGAGGACAGCCTGCCGATCGTCCTCGACCTCCACCACCATTGGATCGCCAGCGGCGGCGAGTACATCGAGCCCGACGACCCCCGCATCGCCCGGGTCATCGCCTCCTGGCGCGGCGTTCGGCCCATCGCCCATATCAGCGTGCCGCGTGAGGAGCTGCTCGCCGATCACGACCTCTTCACGCGGCCGGACTTCGCCGCGCTGACGGCCACGGGCATCAAGGCCCGCGACCTGCGGGCCCATTCCGACCTGATGTGGAACGAGGCAGTCAACGACCTCGTGGCGGCACACATGATCTGGGCCGACTTCGAGGTCGAGGCGAAGCTCAAGAACCTCGCCTCGGAAGGCCTGGCCACCCATGTCGAGCAGGCCTGGGCCCGGCGGCAGGCGGCGGAGTAGCCGGCCTCAGGCCGCTAGCTTGTCGGCCCGCGCGTCGCCGCGGGCGAGGCGCGCGAGAAGGTAATCCACCTCGGCCTTCGCCGCCGGCGTCAGCGCGCCGCCGGGCTTGCGCTGGGCATCGCTCGCCAGAACGCCGCGGCGTTTCAACACGTATTTGCGCACGGCGAGGCCGATGCCGGGCTGCTGCTCGTAACGCAGGAGCGGCAGATGGGCGTCGAAGAGGTCGTGCGCCGCGTCGCGCTGGCCCTCTTTGGAAAGGCGCACCACGTCGACGAGCATGTCCGGGAAGGCATAGCCCGTCATGGCCCCGTCGGCGCCGCGCTCCATCTCGAAATCGAGGAAGAGGCCGCCGTTGCCGGTAAGGATCGAGATCGGCCGCATCGAGCCGTCCTTCTCGAACCCCCGCAGGGTCGAGATCTTCTCCAGGCCCGGCCAGTCCTCGTGCTTGAGCATGACGACCGACGGGTTCGCCTGGACGATGCGGCGGATCACGCCCGGGGTCATCACCACGGTGAGGGTCAGGGGGTAGTCCTGGACCACGACGGGGATGTCGGCGCCGATCGCCTCGATGGCCTGGGCGTAATAGGTGACGATCTGATCGTCGGTCCTGAGGCCGGGCGAGGGGGCGATCATCACGCCCGCCGCGCCGGCATCCATGGCGGAGCGGGCCAGCGAGCGCATGGCGGCGAAGCCCGGGGCCGAGACGCCGACGACGACCGGCACGGAAGACCGCCGGATGACGCGCGAGGCGACGGCGACCGCCTCCGCCTGATCGAGCTTGGGCGCCTCGCCCATGATACCGAGCACCGTGATTCCCGTCGCGCCGACCCCGACGTAGAAATCCGTCATTCGATCGACGGAGGCGTCGTCGACCCGTCCGTCCTCGTGGAAGGGCGTCGGGGCGATGACGTAGACGCCGGCGGCTTTGGCATCGAGCATGGGCTGTGGTCCTCGCGAGTAGGGCGCTGCCCTTAGGGCTTAGCGCCTCGAATGCGCCGGGCGCAACGCCGCCGCGCACGGGGCCGACCCATCTTGCCCGCAGAACGCCCCCGTGCTCTGTGACGCCCAACCGACAGAGCGCGAAGGGGAGAGGCGCGATGGCCCGCATCGTCTACGTCAACGGCGAATTCGTACCCTACGAGGAGGCCCGCATCCCGATCATGGACCGGGGATTCCTCTTCGCCGACGGCATCTACGAGGTGAGCGCCGTGCTGAACTCCCGCCTCGTCGACAACGAGGCGCACTTGGCCCGCCTCGACCGCTCCCTCACGGAGATCCGGATCCCGAACCCCTACGATGCCGCGGGTTGGACGCGGCTCGAGGAGGAACTCGTGCGCCGCAACGGCCTCGTCGAGGGTCTCGTCTACATGGAGGTGACCCGCGGCGTGGCCGAGCGGGACTTCGCCTTCCCGAAGGATGCGACGCCGACCGTCGTGATGTTCACGCAGGTCAAGAACATCACCCGCTCGCCGCTGGCCGAAACCGGTGCCGCCGTGATCACGGTGCCTGACCTGCGCTGGAAGCGGCGGGACATCAAGTCGGTGGCGTTGCTGGCCCAGGTGCTCGCCAAGCAGGAGGCCGCCGAGGCCGGCGTCGCGGAGGCCTGGATGGTCGAGGACGGCTACGTGACCGAGGGCGGCTCCTCCACCGCCTTCATCATCACGCAAGACGGCCGTATCGTCACCCGGCCGCTCTCGACGGCCGTTCTGCCCGGGATCACGCGGCTGTCCGTGATGCGCCTGGCCCAGGAAAGCGGCCTCCAGATCGAGGAGCGGCTCTTCACCGTCGAGGAGGCGCACGGGGCAGCTGAGGCCTTCTTCACGAGCGCCTCGTCCTTCGTGATGCCCGTGGTGAAGATCGATGATCGCACGGTCGCCGGTGGCAAGCCGGGTCCTCAGACGCGGCGCCTGCGCCAGCTCTACCTGGAGATGGCCGGCGCCCCCGCCGCCGCGGCCTGACGAGCTTCTTCCGGCGCTCGAAGAGCTGAGGATCGGAACCAGACCGCGACGGCGGCGGTTCCCCTCGGACCTCTGAGGAGTGCCGATCCATGATCCGCAAGCCTGACCTGTTCTGGCCGACCCTTGCCGCGGCGAGCCTCGCCGCGTCGGTGGCGTTTGCCCAAGCGCCGGCTCAGCCGCGCGACCCGAACATGCCCGACCCGAAGACCGTGCCGGCCGAGAAGATCGCGCCGCAGGAGCCCGCGACCACGGGCGCCACGGGTCAGACCCTGAGCGACAAGCTCAGCGCGACCGAGGGCGTCATCACGCCGCCCGGCAACGCCAGCCCCGACATGCGGGTCGCTCCGCCCGTGCCCAATCCGGGCACGACGCCGGTGATCCCGCCGCCCGGCGAGGCCGGCGGCACCCAGCGCATCCAGCCGAAATAAGGAATCTCATGCCCTCGCCCGCCCAGCTTTCTTACGAACTTCGCAAGGCTCGCACCGACGACATGCAGCGCCGGCGCTGGATCGTCGGCCTGTCTCTCGTCGGAACGGCGGCCGGCGCGGTCGTCGGGCTCTACCAGATGGGCATGCTCAAGCGGCTGCCGGATCTGCCGGTCAAGCCCTTCGATGCCACGAAGGTCGACAAGCAGCCCTATGCCTACAAGCGCCTGCAGACGCCGGACGCGCTCCTTATGCTCGCGAGCTACGCCGCCACGGCGGTTCTCGCCGGCGCGGGCGGCAAGGACCGGGCCCGGGACAACCCGACCCTGCCGATCCTGCTCGCTGCAAAGACGCTCTATGACTTCGCCACGGCGGTGAAGCTCGGGACGGAAGAGTGGCAGGAGACGCGGGCGCTGTGCGGCTACTGCCAGGCGGCGACGGTCGCCTCGCTCGTTTCGGCGGGCCTCGCCATGCCGGAAGCAGCCAAGGCGGTGCGGGAAGTCTTCGCCATCGGCTTGACCGAGCAGGAGCGCCGCGAGCGGGAGCGCCGCCTCGCCGCTCGTCCCCCGGCCCCGCCGCGCGTCGCCCCCGAGGACACGGCGCGGCGGCCCAAGAACTACACCCGGCCGCTCAAGGGACAGCAGCCGGTTCACGCCTGACGACCGTCATTCCGGGGCTCGGCGGAGCCGAGAACCCGGAATCCACGACCGGGCCGAATGTTGATCGCTGACGCTCACCCAGTCATGGCTTCCGGGCTCGATGCTTCGCAGCGCCCCGGAATGACATTGGGGTGATCACACCACCGAGCGCGTCGCGCCGCCGTCGACTCGCACCATCGTCCCCGTGATGTAGCTCGCCCGCTGCGAGGCGAGGAAGCACACGGTATCCGCGAACTCCTCGACCCGGCCGTAGCGGCCGGCGGGGATGTTCGCGCGCGCCGTCGCGGCGATGTCCTCCACGCTACGCCCCTGCGCCTTGGCGTTCGCTGCGTCGAGCTCGCCGGTGCGGTCGGTTTCGATCCGGCCCGGCAGGACGAGGTTGACGGTCACGCCGTCACCGGCGACCTCGCTCGACAAGGTTTTGGCCCAGCCGGCGATCGAGGCGCGCAGGGCGTTCGACATCGCGAGGTTCGGGATCGGCTGGATGACCCCCGAGGAGGCGATGACGAGGATGCGGCCGAAGCCGCGCTCGCGCATGCCCGGTAGCACCAGACCGGCCGCGGTGAGGACCGGCAGCACCATGGCCTCGAACTGCGGCACCCATTCCTCGGGCTTGACGCCTCCGGCCGTCCGGGCTGGCGGCCCGCCGGTGTTGGCGACGAGGATGTCGATCCCCCCAAGGTGCTCCATCGCGGCGGCCACGATGCTCTCGGCGTTGCCCTTCAGGTCGGCGACATGGGCATGCGCCCGGCCCTGGCCGCGAGCGTTGATCTCCGCCACCGCCGCCTCGAGCCGCTCGGCGCTGCGGGCGGTCATGAACACGTCCGCGCCCTCGCGGGCCAAACTTTCCGCGACGCCCCGGCCGAGGCCGCGGCTGGAGGACAGGACGAGGGCGCGCTTGCCTTGAAGGCCGAGATCCATGGGTGCTCTCCGGACGGTTTCGGCCCCGCTTACAAGGGCCCGGCCCGGCTGTCATCCTGCGAGCCTTCACCGAACGACGGACGAGGATCTGCGCTTCTGCTGACCGCGAGGGCTGGACTCATCGCGGGGGCGGTTCCTCTTTTCCATCATCAAGATCATCGTCCGCGCTGATGACCTGCTCGGCCCCCACGCTGAGGCGCTGATAGACGCCGAGCCCCAACACGAGGAAAACGCCCGCGACGAGCAGCAGGGTCGGGTAGAGCATGTCCGACGGCTTCTCGCCGCTGACCCGGAACACCGTGACGAGGGCTTCGAGGAACACCGCGATCGAGATGGTGGAGATGAACTTCGTGAGGCTCAAGCGGGCTTCTGTGGCGCTGCGCCGCTCGATGCGCCGCACCACCTCCTCCTCGATGAGGTATTTGGCGACGTCGAAGACCGCGATGGCGATGATGACGTAGCCCACCGCCCCGAGCAGCGCCGTCTTGCCGGACCCGCCCATGTCGCTGAGGCCGTTGAGGGAGCCCCACATCCCTTGAGCGATCAGCCCGACGGCGAGCACCATGAGGGCAGCGGCAGCGAGGCCGAAGACGAGCCGGGACAGGGTTTGCACGAAGGGCCTCGCGGGCGGTCAGCCTGAGACAACCGCCACGCTGGGCCTTTGATCCCGCGACGGCTCATGCGCGGCCGCGGCCTTCCCATGCCAGGCGGGCCCTTGCCCCCCGGCTCCGCCCTGCCTAACCAGAACCGCGCAGGAGAGGACGCGATGCAGGTCGACCGGCTGTGGCGCAACGCGCGGCTCGCCACGATGACGGGGGAGGGGCTCGGGCTCGTCGAGGGCGGAGCCGTCGCGTCGCACGACGGGCGGATCGTCTCCGCCGGCGCGGAGGCGGAGCTGCCGGGCGATCTGCGCCCCGCCGAGACGATTGACGTCGAGGGGCGCTGGATCACGCCCGGCCTCATCGATTGCCATACGCATCTCGTCTTCGCCGGAGACCGATCCGACGAGTTCGAGCGGCGGCTCGCGGGCGAGTCCTATGCCGACATCGCCCGCTCGGGCGGTGGCATCGCGGCGAGCGTCGCCGCGACCCGGGCGGCGTCCGAGAGCGACCTCGTCCGCCAAGCCTTGCCGCGCCTCGACGCGCTCCTCGCGGAGGGTGTGACGACGGTGGAGGTGAAGTCCGGATATGGGCTCGAGACCGAAGCCGAGCTCAAGCTGCTGCGCGCCGCCCGCCGGCTCGGGGCCGAGCGGCCGGTGACGATCAGCCCGACCTATCTCGGCGCCCATGCCATCCCGCCGGGAACGGACCGGGCCGCGTATCTGCGAACCATCTGCGATGAGGCGATCCCGCGCATCGCGGCCGAAGGGCTCGCCGACGCCGTCGACGCCTTCCACGAGACCATCGCCTACACGGCGCAGGAGACGGACGCCGTATTCGACGCCGCGCGCCGGCACGGCCTGCCCGTGAAGCTCCACGCCGATCAGCTCAACGACAACGGCGGCGCAGCGCTGGCCGCGCGCCACGGCGCGCTGTCGGCCGATCACGTCGAATACGCGAACGAGGAGGGCGTCGCGGCGATGGCGGCGGCGGGCACCGTTGCGGTCCTCCTGCCCGGGGCCTTCTACGCGCTGCGGGAGACGCAGCGCCCGCCCGTCGAACTCTTCCGCCGCCACGGCGTGCCGATGGCGCTCGCAACCGACTTGAACCCCGGCACTTCGCCCATCGCCTCCCTGCGGCTGTGCGCCCACATGGCCTGCACCTTCTTCGGGCTGACGGTACCCGAGGCCCTGCTCGGCATGACGCGCCACGCCGCGAAGGGGCTCGGCCGCCTCGACGAGACCGGCACTCTCGAGCCCGGCAAGAGCTGCGACCTCGCGATCTGGAACGTCGAGCGGCTGGCCGAGATCGTCGCCTGGATCGGCCCGGCACCGCTTCACGCGCGAATCTGGAGAGGCCAGTGACCGTGATCAAACTTGAACCGGGCGCCATGATGCTCGCCGACTGGCGCGCGATCTACCGCGGAGCCCCGGCCCGCCTCGACGAGGGCACTCGCCCGGTGGTCGAAGCCGGCGCCGCGGCTATCGCCGCCATCCTGGCCAAGGGCGAGCCGGTTTACGGCATCAACACTGGGTTCGGGAAACTCGCTTCCGTGCGGATCGCGGCGGAGGACCTCGCCCAGCTTCAGCGCAACCTCGTCCTCTCCCACGCCGCCGGTACGGGCGACCCTCTGCCGGACGCCGTGGTGCGCCTCGTCATGGCGCTGAAGCTCGCGAGCCTCGCGCAGGGCGCCTCCGGCGTGCGGTGGGAGACGCTCCAGCACCTCCAGGCCTGTCTCGACCTTGGACTCCTGCCCATCATCCCGGCGCAAGGCTCGGTGGGCGCCTCCGGCGACCTCGCGCCACTGGCGCACCTTTCGGCAGCCCTGATCGGGGAGGGGGAGTTTTCGGTTACGGGCCGTGCCCGGCCGGCCCGCGCCGCGCTGGCGCAAGCCGGGCTCGCGCCTCTCGCTCTCGGGCCGAAGGAGGGCCTCGCACTCCTGAACGGCACACAGGTCTCGACGGCACTGGCGCTGGCCGCCCTGTTCGAGGCCGAGCGGGCGTTTCAAGGTGCCCTCATCACCGGCGCGCTCTCGACCGACGCGGCCAAGGGATCGGACGGGCCGTTCGATGCCCGCATTCAGGCGCTACGCCGCCACAAGGGGCAGATCGAGGCGGCCGCGGCCTTGCGAGCCTTGATGCAGGGCTCAGGGATTCGCGAATCGCACCGCATCGGCGACGAGCGGGTGCAGGATCCCTATTGCCTGCGCTGCCAGCCGCAGGTGATGGGCGCCTGCCTCGATCTCCTGCGTCAGGCCGGCCGCACGCTCGAAACGGAGGCGAACGGCGTCTCCGACAACCCCCTCGTCTTCGCCGCCGAGGGCGAAGTGATCTCAGGGGGCAACTTCCACGCCGAGCCGGTGGCCTTCGCCGCCGACACGATCGCGTTGGCGCTCTGCGAAATCGGATCGTTGGCCGAGCGCCGGATCGCCATGCTCGTCGATCCGGCCCTGTCGGGCCTGCCGGCCTTCCTGACCCCGAACCCGGGGCTCAATTCTGGCTTCATGATTCCCCAGGTGACGGCGGCGGCCCTCGTCTCGGAGAACAAGCAGCTCAGCCACCCGGCGAGCGTCGATTCTATCCCCACCTCCGCCAACCAGGAGGACCACGTCTCGATGGCGACGCACGCGGCCTACCGCCTCCTGCGGATGGCAGGCAACACCGTGAAGGTGGTCGGCATCGAGCTCCTCGCGGCCGCGCAAGGCTGCGACTTTCACGCGCCGTTGCCGTCGAGCCCGGCCCTGGAGCGGGTGCGGACCTTGCTGCGGGGCGACGTTCCCCGCCTCACGGACGACCGCTACTTCGCTCCTGACATCGCGGCGGCCACTGCGATGGTTGCGGACGGCCGGCTCGGAGCGGCCATCGAAATTCCTCTGCCCGACGTCGTCGACCTTCGCTGAACGCGCGGTGGAGGTGTGCGCTGGCGCGCTTGCGCGCTGCTGCGGGCCGCTCCACCCTCGGCAGCGCTCGTCATGCTCATCGCGATCTTCTCCGACATCCACGGCAATCGGGAGGCTTTTGAGGCCTGCCTGGACGACGCGGCACGCCTGCGGGCCGACCGTACCGTGCTGCTCGGGGATTACGTCGGCTACGGCGCCGATCCCGCCTGGGTCGTCGAACGGGTGCGCGGCCTCGTGGCGGCCGGCGCCGTGGCCCTCGCCGGCAACCACGACCGGGCCCTCGACCGCGGCGACGAGGCGATGAACCCCATGGCCCAGGCCGCGATCGCCTGGACGCGGATGCGGCTCGAGGCATCGCACCGGGCCTTTCTCGCGAGCCTTCCCCTGACGGCCGAGGATGGGGAGCGCCTCTACGTCCACGCCACCGCTGCCGCGCCCGAGAGCTGGGATTACGTGACGGGGGCAGCCGCCGCAGAGCGCTCCATGCGCTGCACGCCGGCGCGGATCACGCTCTGCGGCCACACCCATGTGCCGGCCCTCTACCACATGGCGCCGGACAAGCCGGCCGTGCCTTTCCGCCCCGTCACCGGGATCGGCATCCCTCTTCTGAAGCAGCGGCGCTGGCTCGGCGTCGTTGGCGCCGTCGGCCAGCCGCGCGACGGCGACCCGGCAGCGGCCTACGCCCTGTTCCAGGCCGAGACCGCGACGCTCACCACCATGCGGGTGCCCTACGACGTCGAGACCGCCGCCAGAAAGATCCTCGCGGCGGGGCTGCCGGCCCGCCTCGCGGCCCGCCTCCACGAGGGGCGCTGAGGGTGGCGGCGCGGCTCAAGGCCGGCGACGAGGTCGGAGGCTTCCGCCTCGGGCACAACCTGCATCGCGGCGGCATGGCGATGCTGTGGAGCGTCACCCATCCCGATCACGATCCGCTGCCGATGATCATGAAGGTGCCCATCGTCGAGTACGGCGAGGGTCCGGGCGCCATCGTCGGCTTCGAAGTCGAGCAGATGATCCTGCCCCGGCTATGCGGCCCGCACGTGCCCCGCTTCGTCGCGAGCGCGGACTTCACGGACCAGGCCTTCATCGTCATGGAGCGCCTGGACGGGTCGTCCCTCCTGCCCGTCATCGACGAGGCGCCGCTCGCGCCGGAGCGCGTCGCGACGATCGGAGCCGAGGTGGCGACCGCGCTCCATGATCTCCATCGCCAACACGTGCTCCACCTCGACCTGAAGCCGAGCAACGTCATGCGGCGGGCGAGCGGTGAGGCGGTGCTCATCGATTTCGGTCTCTCGCGCCACGACCAATTGCCCGATCTCCTCGCCGAGGAGTTCCACCTGCCCCTTGGCACGGCGCCCTACATCGCGCCGGAGCAGGTGCTCGGCGACCGCACGGACCCGCGCAGCGACCTCTTCGCGCTCGGCGTCATGCTGTACCTCTTCGCGACGGGATCGCGGCCCTTCGGCAACCCGGGTGGGCGGCAACTGAAGCGACGGCTCTGGCGTGATCCGCACCCGCCGCGCCGGCTCAATCCCGCCGTGCCGCCCTGGCTGCAGGAGGTGATCCTGGCCTGCCTGGAAGCCGAACCCGGCAATCGGCCGGCGACGGCGGCGCAGGTCGCGCTGGCCCTGCGCCATCCCGAGCAAGTCCCGCTCACTGAACGCGCAGAACGGGTGCGCCGGGCCGGGTTGCGCACGGTGGCCGGGCGCTGGTTCAAGGCAATCGGCCGTGAACCGACGACCGCGCCGGCCGTGGCCCGGCATCTCGCCAGCGCGCCGATCATCATGGCCGCCGTCGATCTCGCGCCGGATCAGGCGGAACTCGCCGACGCGCTCCGCCTCATCGTGCGGCGCATCCTTGCGATCGAACCCGGCGCTCGCCTCGCCTGCGTCAACGTGCTGAGGACGGCGCGGCTCGCGGTCGAGTTCGGCGAGGACGAGCAGGGGCGCAGCCTGCACGTGCGCCGTCTCGTCGAGCTCAAGCATTGGGCGCGCCCGCTCGGCCTTACGGACGAACGCGTCACCTATGCGGTGCTCGAATCGCCCGATCCCGCGGATGCACTCCTGACTTACGCCCGGCAAGCGCACGTCGACCACATCGCGGTCGGGGCCCGCGCGGCCTCCGCCGTGCGGCGTTTCCTCGGCAGCACCTCGTCGCGGATCGTGGCGGAAGCGCCCTGCAACGTCACCGTGGTGCGCGCGCGCGCGCCGGGGGAAGCGCCCTGGAACGAGCCGCCCGCCGAGCCTCAGGCGGCGGCGCGCGCGGGTTGAGAGGCCCGCGCGGCTTCGAGCTCCGTCTCGAGCCGGGCCATGTTCTCGAACAGCCGGCTGCTCGTGAGCCGAAGAAAGTAGAAGCCGAATTCCGGGTTCTGGAAGTAGAGCTGGCGCAGCTCGTCGTAGGTGAGGCTCAGCACCTCGCCATCCTCGACGCATTCGAGACCCTGCGTCCGGCAGTTGCCTGGCGCGAGGAGGCCCATCTCGCCCACGAGTTGGCCGGCCTCGATGGCGATGCCGGATTCCCGCAAACGATAGCGTCCCGACAGGGTGTAGTAGAGGCTCTCGGCCATCTCGCCCTTGCGGAACAGCATCTCGCCCTGGCGCACGGCGCGACGGGTCATGAAAGGCGTGAGCCATTCCATGGAGAGGTCGCCGGTCGCGGAGGCCCGCTTCACGTCGCGCACGAGGCGCAGCATCTGGGCGAGGCGCGTCGCGTTGAGCGGCAGGAGCACCAGGTTGACGAGGAGCGTCGGGTAGATTCCGCAGAGCGCGCTATAGACCAGAAAGGTGACGTTCGTGATGATGCCCATGAACCGCAGCGGGATCATGGTGCGCATCGAACTCGTGGCGATGGAGAGCACCACGCCGACATAGCCGATCGCCTCAGGCCAAGTGGTCTTGGCGACGAACGCCGCGACGGCGTTCATGACCTCCGCCATGCCCATGCTGAATCCTCTTGGCCCCGCTGAAGCTTAGCGCCGCGCGCGATGGCGCGGCGGCGCGGACCATAAGCGCGTGTTGCCGCCCTGCCTAGACGCAAGGGGTTGCAGGATGGTGCAGGGGCGAACCTTCAATGCGCGGCATCGGCCAGAACTGCCTCGACGCGGATCTCCTCCGTCAGGCGGGCTTTCAGCTCCGAGAAGGCGGGGCTTGTCTTCATGCGGTAGTGCCGGGGATGGGGCAGGTCGACGGCGATGTCGGCCTTGATGCGCCCGGGCCGTGCGGACATGACGATGACCCGGGAGGCGAGGAAGATGGCCTCCTCGATATCGTGGGTGACGAAGAGCACCGTCTTGCGCTCCCGCTCCCAGATGCCGAGCAGAAGTTCCTGCATGAGCGCGCGGGTCTGGTTGTCCAGCGCCCCGAAGGGCTCGTCGAGGAGGAGGATCTCGGGATCGTTGGCGAGCGCCCGGGCGATGGCCGTGCGCTGCTGCATGCCGCCGGAGAGCTGCTTCGGGTAGTGCTTCTCGAAGCCTTTGAGGCCGACCTTCTCGACATAGGCCGCCACGATCTCGCGTTGCCGTTTGATGGGCACGCGCTTCTCGTTCAGGCCGAAGGCGATGTTCTCGGCCACCGTCAGCCAGGGGAAGAGGGTGTAGGACTGGAACACCATGCCTCGGTCGGGGCCTGGCCGCGTCACGGCGCGACCATCGAGGAGCACCCGGCCGGCGCTCGGCCGATCGAGCCCAGCGACGATGCGCAGCAGCGTGGATTTTCCGCAGCCCGACGGGCCGAGGATGGTCAGGAAGTCATTCTCGGCGACCCCCAGATGCGTTGGTTCGAGCGCCCGGGTCGGCGTCCCGCCATGGACGCCGGGGAAGGTGCGCGAGACGCCGTCGATGAGGAGCTTGGCCCTCACGCGAGCCGCCAGGGGAACAGCGTCCGGTTCACCGCCTTGAAGGCGAAGTCCGACACGAGGCCGATGAGGCCGATCACGATGATGCCGAAGATGATCTGACCCGTGGCGAGGAGCGCCTGGCTGTCGATGATCATATGGCCGATGCCGGAGGAGGAACCGATGAGCTCGGCGACGATGACGTAAGTCCAGGCCCAGCCGAGGACGAGGCGCAGGATCTCTGCGATCTCGGGGGCGTTCGCCGGGATCAGCACGCGCCGCACGACGCCGCCGTCGGAGGCACCGAGCGTATAGGCCGCCTCGACGAGGTCGCGCCGGGTCTGGCCCACCGCGACCGCCACCATGAGCACGAGCTGGAACACGGAGCCGATGAAGATCACGAGGAGCTTCTGGGTCTCGCCGATGCCCGCCCAGAGGATCAGGAGGGGCACGAAGGCGGAGGCTGGAAGATAGCGCGCGAAAGAGATGAAGGGCTCGAAGAAAGCCTCCACGGGCTTGTAGGCGCCCATGAGGATGCCAAGAGGCACGGCGACCAGCGCCGCCACCACGAAGCCGCCGACGACCCGCCAAACGGTCATGCCGATGTCGTACAGGAAGTTGAAGCGGGTCAGCAGCTCCCAGCCGTCCCGCACCATGGTGATCGGGTCGGCGAGAAAGGTTTTGGAGACGTAGCCCCCCAGCGTCGCGAAGGCCCAGGCCGCCGCGAACAGCACGAAGAACGAGATCCCGAGGACGACGCGGGTGCCGGGGGCGACGGGTTCGAGGGGGCGGGGCATGGGCTTACGCCGTCATTCCGGGGCTCGCGAAGCGAGAGCCCGGAACCCAAGGAGCTATCCGTTGAGTTCCAGATACAGGTCGCGCCAGCTCGGGTTCATGTCCTCGATCAAGGCGATCTTCCAGGCTCGCCGCCACTTCTTCATCGCCTTCTCACGAGCGATCGCCTCGTCGATGCGATCGTAGGTTTCGTACCAGACTAGGCGGTCGACGTCGTACTTCGCGGAGAAGCCTGTGTAGACCTTCGATCTATGCTCCCAGATCCGACGGGAGACGTTGTTGGTCACGCCGAGATAGAGCGTCCCGTTCTTCTGACTTGCCGTCATGTAGACGAAGTACGGCACGGCTGGTCCAAGCTCGTCATTCCGGGGCCGCGCAGCGGAACCCGGAACCCATGGCAGAACGGCGTCGTCCCTGGGTTCCGGGTTCTCGGCTGCGCCGAGCCCCGGAATGACAGCCTTTACTGAATGAACCGCGTGTCCACGATGCTCTTGATGTCCGGCTTCTGCTTGATGATGCCGATCTCGAGCAGCAGGTCGGCCGCTTCGTTCGAGAAGGTCTCGAACTCGCCCGCGAAGAACTTCTTGTTGGCCTCGCGGTCCTGCCAGCGCAGGAATTTCGACGAGTTGGCGAAGGCTTCGCCCGTCTGCTTGACGTCGGCGCCCATGATCTCGTTGGCCTTGGCCGGCTCCTTGTTGATCATCTCCAGCGCCTCGAAGTAGCTGTCGGCGAGGGCCTTGGCCGCTTTCGGGTTGTCCTCGAGGAATTTCGGCGTGCAGCCCACCGTGTCCATGATCATCGGGTAGTCCAGCGTGGTGGCGATGATCTTGCCGGCCTGCGGCGCGTTGCGGACGGAGGAGAGGTAGGGCTCGTAGGTCATCGCCGCGTCGTTCTGGCCGGCGATGAAGGCCTGGGCGGCCGGGCCCGGCTCCATGTTGACGACGGTGACGTCCTTCACAGACAGCCCGTTCTTCTTCAGGAACCAGGCCAGGGTGAAGTAGGGCGCGGTGCCCGGCGCCGAGGCCGCCACCGTCTTGCCCTTGAGGTCGGCGATCTTCCCGATGCCGCTCTTCACGGCCATCCCGTCCGCGCCATAGGACTTGTCGAGCTGGAAGATCTGCTTCGTCGCGACGCCGTTGGCGTTCCACACGATCCAGGTCTCGACGGTGGTGGCGGCGCACTGGATGTCGCCCGATTGGATGGCCAAGTGCCGGCTCGCCTGCGGGATCTTGCGCAGCGAGACGTCGAGGCCGTTCTTCTTGAAGATGCCGGCCTCTTTCGCGAGCGTCAGAGGCGCGAAGCCCGTCCAGCCCGAGAGCCCGAGGGAAACTTTCGTCTCCTGCGCCGACGCCGTGCCCGCGACGAGCATCGCCGCAGCCAAGCCGCCCCACAACGCCTTCTTCATGATCCCCCTCCGATGCCGCCTATCAGCTGTGTGCCGCATCGCAGCATGGCCGGGCGAGCCAAGTCAAACGAATCGCGCGCCGTTCTGGTGGCGACTTTGGACTCGGGTTCGCGGGATCAGCGCTTGGCGCTGCGGCGTGCGGGCTCTCGCACGGTCTCGACCGGCGCCGGCTCGCCTCGGGCCATGATGGCGTCGGCGACCTCATCGAGGCGGCGCAGGAGCGCGGTGTCGCGCGTCGCGTCGGACGGATCGGCCGCAGCCACGGCCGGCTGCTCCGCGATCTGGGCCATGAGCCGCGCCGCCTCGGCGGCATGTGTCTCGCGTTCCGTCTCCGCAGCCCGCAGACGCTGCTCGAGGGACAGCGCCCGCTCCTGCTCCGTCACGAGCCCCTTGGCGAGGTCGGACAGGCGTCCGCGCTCCGCGGTGAGCGCGGCCCGCGCGTCGCTCAAGGCCCGCTCATACTCGTCGCCGCGCGTCGTTTGCGTCGAGAGACGGGTCTCGAGGTCCGAGATGGTGATGCGCCGCGCGTCGAGGTCGCTCAGGGTCTCGTTGTGACGGCGAAGCAGGTCGGCGAAGTCGCCATCGCGCTTGGTGAGGCGCTCGCGGGTGCTCTCCAGGCTCGTGCGCGTCTCGGCGAGCTGGGTGGCCGTGGTCTCCAGCGTGGTGCGGGTCGAGCCGAGCTCGTCGAGGGTTCGCCGGTGCGCCTCCTCGATGGCGCCGAGGGTGTCGCGCGTGAGGTCGAGGGAATGCCGCGTTCCGGAGAGATCCTCCTCCGTCATCGCGAGGCGCCGGCGCGTCTCGGCGAGGTCGGCCTCGAGCGCCCCGATCCGTTCGTCCCGGGTCTTCAGGTCGGTCTCGAGCGCGTGGATGCGCACGGCCCGGCGCCCGAGCTCTCCCTGCGACTCGTGCTTGGCCGCCAGCGCCAGCTCCGCTTTCTGCTCGAATTGGCGCTGCAGGACTGCGAATTCGGCGCGCAGGTGGTCCTTCTCGGCCGTGATCTCAGCGATGGAGAGCGGGAACAAGGCTTCGAGCCGGCGGCGCGACAAGCGCTCGGCGCGCCGGTTGACCGCCGGGAAAATGAGGAGTGCGAGCAGGGTCGCCGCGAGGAACCCGAGCCCGAAGATCATGATGCTCTCGATCACCGGGCCGCGCGCCTCGCTCCTGTCGGTTTGCCGGGCCGCACCCTGCCACGCGCCGGCCGATGATGCCAGCGCGTTCGAGCCTCCCGGACAATGCGCCGGGCTAGAACGGGTTCCAGGTCGCTTCGCTGGTGAACTTGAGGTAGCCGAGGTTGACTCCGAGCCTCGCGCCGACGCCGGAGCGGATCGGCACCACCACCATCTCGTCGGCCATCGCCGCCGTCATGCCGAAGCCGCCCACGAGGTAGGCGGACCCGTCGACGCCGACGAAGCGCCGGAAGAGCGCCTCCTTCGACGGCATGTTGTAGACGAGCATCATGGTGCGCGCCCCCTCGCCGCCGACGTCGAAGCCGAGCGAAGGACCCTGCCAGAACACCCGGCGGCGACCCGCGCCCCGCGTGTAGAGCGTGCCCTCGCCGTAGCGCAGACCGCCGAAGAAGGCGCCCGCCGCCTCTTCGCCGAGCACGTACCCGTTCGGCTCGCCCCAGCGCCGGACCGCTTCCTGGACCGTCAGGGCGAGGCTGCGGGAGACCGTGCCGAAGAATTGATGTCCGGAATCGACGAGCTCGCCCGTGCTGAACGTGCCGGGCTCGCCCGCTTCGGCCTGGACACGCGTCGGCCGGGCGCCTTGGGCCTCGGCCGGCGTCGAGATGAGGGCGGCGCTCGCCGCGAGAAGAGCCAGGGCCCCGATGCCGGCCCGCAATCTGTGCTCTCGCATGAGTTGAAACCCTTTGTCCGGAACGGTGTCAGGAAACGTTAGGCGGTCGCGCCGCATGGTCCGCCGCGACGCGCGATCGGGCTGGTCCAGTTCTCGCCCGGCCGCGGCTCCGCGAACCTCATTGTCACTCGGATAAGGCTAACAATGTCTCAAGGCGGACGAACGGCCGCGCTCGCGGTCGGCCTCGCGCTCTGCGGCCTGTTTCCCGGAAGAGCGCTGGGTCTCCCGTTGCCGCCGGTCATCGGCGCCGTCGAGACCTTCGCCGAGCACGGAGCGTCGGGTTTGGCCCTGGGCGGCTTCGATCCCGTTTCGTATCATCTTGGCCGGCCCGCGCCGGGGCGCGCGGAGATCGAGCATCTCTGGGGCGGGGTCGCGTGGCGCTTCTCGAGCGAGGCGAACCGGGCGGCCTTCGCAGCGAACCCGCACTCGTATGGCCCGCGGCTCGGCGGCCACGACGCCCTCGCGGCCGCGCGGGGCCTCCTCGTCGAGGCCGATCCGATGCTCGCCTCCGTTCGCGGCGGCGGGCTCTACCTCTTCCGCACGGCCGATGCACGGGCGCAATTCGAGGCCGATCCGGACCTCGGCCGCGCCGCGGAGGCGCGCTGGCCAGAACTGCGCCGGGAACTCGTCCACCCCTGACGGAGGTTCTCAGGCCGCCGCGGGCATCGGCAGGTTCAGCTGGGCCGAGAGCGACGGGTCGCCCAAAGCCGCGAAGGGGCCGTTGACGTAGCCCCGCCCGTGGTGGCCGTAGGTCATCACCCCGCCGCCGCCTTTGACGACGGTTCCGCCGGCCCGGGTGAGGATGTGGTCGCCGGCCGCGGTGTCCCACTCCATCGTCGGACCGCAGCGAACATAGATGTCGGCCTCGCCCGAAGCGATCAGGCAGAACTTGAGGGCCGACGAGGCCGTCCGGCGGGTGCCGATCGACAGGGTCGACAGGCAGGCTTCCGTGGCCGCGTCGCCATGGCGGCGGCTCACCAGGGCGACGAGCCCGTCGGGAGGCGTCTGGCGGACCCTGACCTCGCGCCAGTCGAACGCGCCGCTCTCCGAGATCGTGCTCTCCCGCGTCGTTCGTCCTGCAGCCCAGGCCCTGGCGAGGGCCGGCGCAACGACGCAGGAGGCGGCCGGTCGTCCCGCCGCGACGAGCGCGATGTTCACGGTGTACTCGCCGGTGCCGTGCAGGTAGTCGCGCGTCCCGTCGAGGGGGTCGACGAGGAAGAAGAGGTCGCCCGGCAGCGCCGCGTTCGAGGTTTCCTCGGCGACGACCGGGATCTCGGGCCACAGGACGCCCAAGCGCTCGATGATGAGGGTTTCGGCGGCGAGATCCGCGTCCGTCGTCGGGCTGCCGTCGCTCTTGAGCCGATGATCCGCCCCGGGGCGCTCCATGGCGCGCAGGAGGCGCCCGGCCTCGACCGCGACATCGGTGAGCTTGGCGGCGATTTCGTCCCGCGCCTCTTCGTCGAGCCTCATGGCGATCCGTTACCCGATCCCTTACCGCTCTCGCGGGATCTCTAGCCTGTCGACACTTCGTCACCTTTTCAACCGGCTCAATGCCGGCTATCGCACCATCGTTCCCGACGTGCCGCGTCGGTCCCATCCGCGAGAGACCGTTCCCCCATGTCCGATCCCGCCTCGGAGCTGCCTCCCGCGACCCCGGTCACGCTCGACGCGCTCGATCTCGCGGCTCTCCTGTGCTCCCGGGTGTGTCACGACGTGATCTCGCCCGTGGGCGCCATCGTGAACGGGCTCGAGGTCCTGGAGGACGAGAGCGATCCCGCGATGAAGGATTTCGCCCTCGACCTGATCCGCAAGAGCTCGCGCCAGGCCTCGGCACGGCTCCAATTCGCGCGTCTCGCCTTCGGCGCGGCGGGATCGGCCGGCGCGTCCATCGATCTGGGCGACGCCGAGCAGGTGGCCCGGGGCATGTTCCAGGATGACAAGATCACCCTGTCTTGGTCGGCGCCGCGGGCGCTCTTCCCGAAGAACAAGGTCAAGCTCCTGCTGAACCTCGTCGTGGTCGCGACGGGTGCCATCCCGCGGGGCGGTTCGATCACCGTCGCGGTGACGGGCGACGCGGAGCGCTGTGAGTATTTACTCCTCTCGAAGGGGCCGAACGCGCGCATCCCGAACCATGTGCAGGGACTCTTGGCCGGTGCGCCCGAGAGTGGCACCGTCGACGCGCACGGCATCCAAGCCTTCTACGCCGGGCTCGTCGCCCGGGCGGCCGGCATGAGCGTGGCGTTCTCGATCGAGGGTGACGAGGTCACGATCAGGGCCTTGCCGGCCTGATCCGAAAAAACGCGAATCGCCGAAAGGGATCATAAACGCATCCAGGCGACACTTCTCGACGCGGGCCTTCCAGCGTTGAGTAGAGTAGTCGGATGGACGATCTGTTGCGCGAGTTCCTGACCGAAACGGGGGAGCACCTCGATACGGTCGACGTGGAACTGGTTCGGTTCGAGCGCGACCCGAACAACGAGAAAATTCTCGCCAACATCTTCCGGCTCGTCCACACGATCAAAGGCACCTGCGGTTTTCTCGGCCTGCCGCGCCTCGAGACCCTGGCCCACGCCGCCGAAACCTTGATGGGCAAGTTCCGTGACGGCATGCCCGTCACAACCCAGGCCGTCTCCATCATCCTCGCCACCCTCGACCGCATCAAGGAGATCCTGGCCGAGCTCGAGCGCACCGCCGCCGAGCCGGAGGGGGTCGACCAGGACCTCATCGGCGACCTGGAACGCATGGCGGAGGGACAGATCCCCGCTCCGGTGCCCGTCGCCGAACCCGAGCTGCCCCCGATCGTCGAGCGCGCCTTGAAGCCCGGCGAAGTGTCCCTCGAGGATCTCGAGCGGGCCTTCCTCGAGGCGGAGGGACCGGACGAGTTCGCGCTGCCCGCGCCGGTCGCCGCAACGACCACCGCTCCCGAGCCGGTGACGGCCAATGCCGAGCCCGCCACGGTCCCGGAGCCCTCTACCGTCGTCCCGATGAGGGCCGACAAGGTCGAGCGGATCGAGCCCGGCGAGGGCGGCGAGAACGCTGTGTCCAAGGTCCAGACGATCCGCGTCTCGGTCGACACGCTTGAGCACCTGATGACCATGGTCTCGGAACTCGTGCTGACCCGCAACCAGCTCCTCGAGATCGCCCGGCGTCACGACGACAGCGCCTACAAGGTCCCGCTGCAGCGCCTCTCCCACGTGACCGCCGAGCTGCAGGAAGGGGTCATGAAGACCCGCATGCAGCCGATCGGCACGGCGTGGCAGAAGCTGCCGCGCGTCGTCCGCGACCTCTCCGGCGAACTCGGCAAGAAGATCGAGCTCGTGATGCAGGGCGCCGAGACCGAGCTCGACCGCCAAGTGCTCGAGGTCATCAAGGACCCGCTCACCCACATGGTGAGGAACTCCGCCGACCACGGCATCGAGAGCGCCCTGGAGCGCAAGGCCGCCGGAAAGCCCGAGAAGGGCACGATCCGCCTCAACGCCTATCACGAGGGCGGCACGATCACGATCGAGATCGCCGACGACGGCAAGGGGCTCGACTACGCCGCGATCCGCCGCAAGATGGCCGAGCGCGGGCTCGCCAGCGAGTCCGAAGCCGAGCGCATGAGCGACGCTCAGGTCGCCAAGTTCATCTTCCACCCGGGCTTCTCGACGGCCAAGCAGATCACCGCCGTCTCCGGCCGCGGCGTCGGCATGGACGTCGTCAAGACCAACATCGAGCTCATCGGCGGGACCATCGAGATCCGCTCCGAGCAGGGCAAGGGCACGGTCTTCACGATCAAGATCCCCCTGACGCTCGCCATCGTCGCGGCGCTCATCGTCTCGGCGAAGGACCAGCGCTACGCCATCCCGCAGGTGGCGGTGCTCGAACTCGTGCGGGTGCGCCCGGGGTCGGACCACGCGATCGAGCGCATCAACGGCACACCCGTGCTTCGTCTGCGCGACCGGCTCCTGCCCATCGTGCCGATCTCGAAGGTGCTGGGGCTCGCCGGCGCCGAGGAGCCGGGCGACGAGGGCTTCGTCGTGGTGACCCAGGTCGGCCGCCAGCGCTTCGGCATCCTCGTCGACGGGGTCTTCCACACGGAAGAAATCGTCGTGAAGCCGATGTCGACGAAGCTTCGCCACATCCAGCTCTTCTCCGGCAACACGATCCTCGGCGACGGCGCCGTGGTGCTCATCATCGACCCCAACGGCATCGCCAAGATGGTGGGCTCGGGCACCGCCGAGAACCAGCTCCACACGGAGGAGGTTGCGGAGGACGAGGCCCACGACGAGGCGGACAGCGTCACGCTCCTCGTGTTCCGCGGCGGCGGCGAGAGCTTGAAAGCCGTTCCGCTCTCCCTCGTCACGCGGCTCGAGGAGATCGACGCCGCTAAGATCGAATGGGTCGGCGGCCGGCCGCTCGTTCAGTATCGCGGGCGCCTCATGCCCCTCGTTCCGGCGGATCCCGCTGTGGCCCTCAAGCGCGAGGGAGCCCAGGCCCTCGTCGTCTTCTCCGACGGTGAGCGCTCGATGGGGCTCGTCGTCGACGAGATCGTCGACATCGTCGAGGAGCGGCTCGACATCGAGCTCGTCGCCGACCGTTCCGACCTCGTCGGCTCGGCCGTGGTGCGGGGCCGGGCGACCGAGATCGTCAACGTCGCGCATTACCTGCCGCTCGCTCACGAGGACTGGACCCGCTCCGGCCCGGTCAAGGCCGCGGCGCCGCGAACCGTGCTGCTGGTCGACGACTCGGCCTTCTTCCGCGAGATGCTGAGCCCCGTGCTGAAGGCGGCCGGTTACCGGGTCGCCACGGCCGCGAGCGCCGACGAAGCCTTGGGGCTCCTGGCCAACGGCGGACGCTTCGACGTGGTCGTGACCGACATCGAGATGCCCGGGCGTTCCGGCTTCCAACTCGTCGAGGCCATGCGCGGACAGCCGCGCTCGTCGAGCCTGCCGGTGGTGGCGCTCGCCGCGACTGTCGCCCCCGACCAGCTCGACCAAGCCCGACGCCTCGGGATCCACGAATTCGTGGCCAAGTTCGATCGCAGCGGCCTCGTCGCCGCGCTCGCCGAGACCCAAGCCGCGCTGGGAGAAGCCGCATGATCGCCGCCAACGCCAATTCCGCGGACGCCCGGGCGCTCGCCGGCGACTACGACGAGTACGTCACCGTGATCGTGGCGGGCCAGATGTTCGGCCTGCCCATCGACCGGGTCCACGACGTCTTCATCACGAGCTCGCTCACGGGCGTCCCTCTCGCGCCGCGGGAGATCATGGGGCTCTTGAACCTGCGCGGCCGGGTCGTCACGGCCATGTGCCTGCGCCGGCGGCTCGGCCTGCCGGACCGCGACGGCTCCACTCAGGAGATGGCGGTCGGGATCGAGCACCAGGGCGAGTCTTACGGCCTCCTCATCGACAGCGTCGGCGAGGTCATGAAGCTCTCGGCCGAGACCCGCGAGCCGAACCCGGTCCACATGGACCAGCGCTGGGTGAAGCTCTCGCAGGGCGTCCACCGCCTCGACGACAAGCTCCTCATCATCCTGGACGTCGACGCCGTCCTCGCTTTTGACGCCGAAGCCCGGGCCGCTTGATGCCCGCGGAGACCATTGCCATGAAGCATTGCCTTGTTGTCGACGATTCCGCCGTCATCCGGAAGGTGGCCCGCCGCATCCTCGAAGGGCTCGCCTTCCGCGTCTCGGAAGCCGAGGACGGCAGCCAGGCGCTCGTCGCCTGCCGCTCGCAGATGCCCGACGCCGTGCTCCTCGACTGGAACATGCCCGTCATGGACGGCTACGAGTTCCTGCGGGCCCTGCGACAGCTGCCCACCGGCAACGAGCCGAAAGTGGTGTTCTGCACCACGGAGAACGACGTCGCCCATATCGCGCGCGCCATGCACGCCGGCGCCGACGAGTACATCATGAAGCCCTTCGACAAGGAGATCATGGCGGCGAAGCTCCAGGAGGTCGGGCTCGTCTGAGCCGTCAAGCGACACCGACGCTCCCTTTCAAGCTCACCCGAAAGCCGCCCCGATGAGCGCCGCGTTCGCCGTCTCCCCGCCGTCATCCGCCCCCTCGCGACCGCGCGTCATGGTGGTCGACGACTCCGTGGTCGTCCGCGGCCTTATGGCCCGCTGGCTCGAGGAAAGCGGCGCCTTCCAGGTCGTCACCACCGCCTCGAACGGCCGTGCCGCCGTCGACGCGCTCGACCGGGTCGATCCCGAGATCGTGCTGCTCGACATCGACATGCCGGAGCTCGACGGCATCAGCACGCTGCCGCTGCTTCTCGCCAAGCGCCCGGACATTCAGGTCGTCATGGTCTCGACCCTGACCCAGCGCAACGCCGACATCTCCCTTAGGTGCATGTCCCTCGGCGCGGTCGACTATCTGCCGAAACCTGAATCGAACCGTCACGTCACCACGTCGACGAGCTTCCGTGAGGAACTCGTCATGAAACTCCAGGCACTGGCGACGTCCCGCCGGCGCCGCCTCGGCCAAGCCGAGCCGGGGCGACCCGCCGCGGCCAGGCTCGCAGCGCCGATGCCGCGGCCATCGCCACGGCCCCGCGCGCTCGCCGTTGCGCCGCGCTACCTGCTCGTCGGCGCCTCGACCGGTGGTCCGAAGGCGGTGGGCGAGGTGCTCTCCCATCTCGGCCTTGCCGCCCAGCGCGTGCCGATCCTCGTCGTCCAGCACATGCCGCCCGTGTTCACGAGCGCCTTCGCCGACCACCTGCGCACGCAGGTTGGCCTGCCGGCGAAGGAGGGCGCTCACGGCGAGCGGCCCTTAGCCGGACATATCTACGTGGCGCCGGGCGGGCGCCACATGGGTCTCGCCAAGGAGAACGGACAGATCGTCCTGCGCCTCGACGACGGGCCTCAGGTCAACTTCTGCCGGCCGGCCGTGGACGTGCTCTTCCGCGACGCCGCCGCGCTCATCGGGGCCTCCGCCCTGTCGGTCGTGCTCACCGGCATGGGGTCGGACGGCACCCACGGCGCCAAGGCCCTCGTCGAGGCGGGCGGCGCGGTGGTGGTGCAGGACGAGGCGACGAGCACGGTCTGGGGCATGCCCGGCAGCATCGCCAAGGCGGGGCTCGCCCACGACGTTCTGCCGCTCCAGGAGATCGCGCCGGCCTTGAAGACGCTCATGACCGGAGGCGCCGCGTGACCGACGCCGATTTTGAGTTCCTGCGGAGCTTCCTCAAGACGCGGTCCGGCCTCGCGCTGACCCCGGAGAAGCGCTACCTCGTCGAGAGCCGCCTCGGGCCGATCTGCCGGCGCGCCAGCCTGGCTTCCCTGTCGGCGCTTATCGCCGAGGTGCGCCTCGGCCGCAACACCACGCTCGAGCGGGACGTCATCGAGGCGATGACGACCAACGAAACCTTCTTCTTCCGCGACAAGACGCCCTTCGACCTCTTTCGCGACGTGCTCATGCCGCGCATGCTCGCGGCCCGGGCCGGCACGAAGCGCTTGCGCATCTGGTGCGCGGCCGCCTCGACCGGCCAGGAGCCCTATTCGCTCGCGATAATCCTGAGCGAGATGGCACCGCGCCTCGCGGGCTGGAACGTCGAGATCCTCGGCACCGATCTCTCCGTCGAGGTGCTGGAGAAGGCCAAAGCCGGCCTCTACAGCCAGTTCGAGGTGCAGCGCGGCCTGCCGATCCAGCTCCTGCTCAAGTATTTCACGCAGGTCGGCGACCAATGGCAGATCGCGCCAGCGATCCGCTCCATGGTGAGCTACCGCCCGCTCAACCTAATCCGCGATTTCGGGCCGCTCGGCACCTTCGATCTGATCTACTGCCGCAACGTCCTGATCTATTTCGACGCCGCGACCAAGGCGGATGTCTTGAAGCGCCTCGGCGCCGCGCTCGCCCCCGACGGCGCGGTGCTCCTCGGCGCGGCGGAAACGGTCATCGGCTTGACCGACGCGCTCAGCCCCCATCCCGATCACCGCGGCCTCTACGTTCGCGCGAAGGCCGACGCCCCCGCCATGCCGGCGCTCCGGGTCGCGGCGAGCCGCTGAGGCTCGGCGGCCGTATTGGGCCGGTGCCTCTCGCGCCGCGAAAGGCGTCTAAGGATCGTCCCCAGGCTCTGCGGCAGCCCGAACACTGCGACACGCCACTTTCCCACGAACCAACGAAAAACCCCGCCGAAGCGGGGTTGGTCGCCGTCGAGGGGGAGGGTGGGTCAGACCGCGATGCGGTCGTCCATGTCGGAGGGCTCGCGCAGCACGTAGCCGCGGCCCCACACGGTCTCGATGTAGTTCTTGCCCTGAGAGGCGTTCGCGAGCTTCTTCCTGAGCTTGCAGATGAACACGTCGATGATCTTGAGCTCCGGCTCGTCCATGCCGCCGTAGAGATGGTTGAGGAACATCTCCTTGGTGAGCGTCGTGCCTTTGCGCAGGGAGAGGAGCTCCAGCATCTGGTACTCCTTGCCGGTCAGATGCACCCGGTTCGCAGCAACCTCCACCGTCTTGGTGTCGAGGTTGACCACGAGGTCGCCCGTGGTGATGACCGACTGGGCGTGACCCTTCGACCGCCGCACGATGGCGTGGATGCGCGCCACGAGCTCGTCCTTGTGGAACGGCTTGGTGAGGTAGTCGTCAGCCCCGAAGCCCAACCCCTTCACCTTGTCCTCGATGCCAGCCAGCCCCGACAGGATCAGGATCGGGGTCTTCACCTTGGCGACGCGAAGCGACCTGAGCACCTCGTAGCCCGACATGTCGGGCAGGTTCAGGTCGAGAAGGATGATGTCGTAGTCGTAGAGCTTGCCGAGGTCGACACCCTCCTCGCCCAAGTCCGTGGTGTAGGTGTTGAAGTTCTCGGACTTGAGCATCAGCTCGATGCTCTGCGCGGTAGCGCTGTCGTCTTCGATGAGAAGTACGCGCATGATCGATCCCCAGCCTAGCCCTCGAGCCCACGGGCACGGCTTCGCCGCCCGCTTGCCCCGCACCGTCCCGGATGCGCGGCAACCGCCCTTCTTCTTCCGACTCGAAACGCTATGACCGAATGGTTAACAAAACCTGATTCCGGTGCGCAAGCGAAACTCGCCGAAACTTCGACGAATCGACGTAAATTGCTGGACCAGTGTGGTTTCTCGGTCGACATACGCTTCGAGCGTGACGTGAAGAAAACCGTTTAAGCGACTCTCACGACTCGCACCTTCTCCCATCCGGGACGGCTGGGAGGTCGGCTTGTCCAGTGTTAACGAGGCCGGTAAACGAAACGTTGATCGGAGGCCGGGTGAGAGAGAAAAAAGAAAGCCGTCTCGCCGCAGCCCGCGCGGCCGTCGAAGCGATCGAGACGCTCGACGTGTATGGTCGGGTCTCGGCGGTGCGCGGCCTTCTGGTGGAAGTCTCAGGTCCCGTCGGCGCCATGCGCCTCGGTGGCCGGCTTGACGTCGCGATCGACGGCGGCGCCCTCGTGCCGTGCGAGGTGATCGGCTTCTCCGGCGATCGGGCGCTCGCCATGCCCTTCGGCTCCCTCGAAGGCGTTCGCCGCGGCTGCGCGGCCTACGTTCGCGCCGAGGCCGGCGGGGTGAGGCCGACCCCGGCCTGGCTCGGCCGGGTCGTGGACGCCCTGGGCCGACCCATCGACGGCCTCGGCCCTCTGCCGCTTGGCCCCGCGAGCTATCCCTTCCGCGCCGATCCGCCGCCGGCCCACGCCCGCCGGAGGGTCGGCGCCCCGCTCGATCTCGGCGTGCGGGCACTCAACACCTTTCTCACCATGTGCTCGGGGCAGCGCATGGGCATCTTCGCCGGCTCCGGCGTCGGCAAGTCGGTGCTGCTCTCGATGCTCGCGCGCTTCACCGCCGCGGACGTCGCGGTGATCGGGCTCGTCGGCGAGCGCGGCCGCGAGGTGCAGGAGTTCTTGCAGGACGATCTCGGCGCGGCAGGCCTCGCCCGCTCGGTCGTGGTCGTGGCGACTTCCGACGAGCCGGCCCTGATGCGCCGCAACGCGGCCTATCTGACCCTTTCTCTCGCAGAGTATTTTCGCGATCAGGGCGCCTCGGTGCTGTGCATGATCGACTCGATCACGCGCTTCGCTATGGCCCAGCGCGATATCGGCCTCGCCGCCGGCGAGCCGCCCACCGCCAAGGGCTACACGCCGACGGTGTTCAACGAACTGCCGCGGCTCCTCGAGCGGGCCGGCCCCGGGCCGGGGGAGGGGACGGTGACGGGCCTCTTTACGGTGCTCGTCGAAGGCGACGACCACAACGAGCCGGTGGCGGACGCGGTGCGCGGCATCCTCGACGGCCATATCGTGATGGAGCGGGCGATCGCCGAGCGCGGGCGCTATCCGGCCATCAACGTGCTCAGATCCGTTTCGCGCACCATGCCCCGCTCCTGCGACCCCGCCTATTGGCCGGTGGTGCGTCAGGCGCGGCAGGTGCTCGCCACCTATGCCGACATGGAGGAACTCATCCGGCTCGGCGCCTACCGGGCCGGCGCGTCGGCCGAGGTGGACGAGGCGATCCGCCTCTTTCCGGCGCTCGACGCCTTCCTCGCGCAGGGTAAGGAAGAGTCAACCTCCATCGGCGATGGTTATGCCCGTCTCGCACGGATCCTCAGTGACGGCTGAACGCCGTCTCGCGGGTCACGGCGCAGGAGGTGGACACGATGAAGTCGCGAGAGACGCTCATCCGCTTGAAGCGTTTCCAGGTCGACGAGAAACGTCGACGGGTCACGCAGATCGAGATGATGATCGCCGATTTCGATCGCATGGCGGTCGATCTCGACCGGGAGATCGCTTCGGAGGAGCAGAAGGCCGGGATCTCGGATCCGGGGCACTTCGCCTACCCGACCTACGCCCGGGCCGCCAAGCAGCGGCGCGACAACCTGCGCCGCTCGGCGCAGGACCTGCAGGACCAACTCGACGAGGCCAAGGCGGCCCTCGGCGGGGCGTTCGAGGAACTCAAGAAGGTCGAGATCCTCGAGGATCGCGAGCGCACCGCCGAGCGGGCCCTCGACAACGCCCGGGAGCAGGCCGCGATGAACCAGATCGGCCTCGCTCGCGCCGCGCGCGCCGGCCTCTAGAGCCGGACGGCGCTCAAGGCCGCATCACGGGGTGATGCGGCGCCGCCTCCAGCGGCAGCTGACCGAGAAGGCGCGGATCGTCGGCGATCTCGACCGCGCGCTTGACCGGCACGAAACCCGACCGGATGTAGAAGCCCAGCGCGGCCGGATGGTCGAGCGTGCAGGTGTGCACGGTCAGCCGCTGGATCGGCGCCGCGAAGGCACGCGTGAGGGCCTCCCTCATCAAGGCCCGACCGAGCCCTGAGCCGACGCGATCCGGGATGAGCCCGAAGAAAGCGAGTTCCGCCTCCTCGCCGCGACGGAAATCCAGCTCCAACAAGCCGACATCCCGCCCATCCTGGCGCAGTGCGAAGGCGTGAACGCGCGGGTCGGCGAGGAGCGCGGCAAGGCTCGTCTCCGGCATGACGAGGCGGCTGAACCAGAGCCATGGCTCGCCCACGGCCCTGAACAGCGCCCGGTAGCGCGCCGGATCGGCTCCGATCGGCTCCAGGCTGCAACCCGGTGGCAGAGAAGAGCCCGTCCCGCCCGGCCGGGCGCGCATCTCCAGGTAGGTGACGACCGTGGCGACCTTGCCCGGGGCGACGTCGGTATAGCCGTCCGCGAGGATCGGCCGCGTCCGCCGCCGCGACGACTCGGCCGGGCGCCCCCGCGCCAGTTTCGGAAAACCAAAGCTTCGCATGGGCGTTATGGAGGAAGCACTCTCCCGGAAAGTCAACGCCGACCCGCGTCCGCGAAGGAGCCTCGCCATGGTCCGTCTCGCCCTCGCGCTCCTCTCGACGATGAGCCTCGCTTCGGCGGCTCTGGCCCAGGGCGGTCCTGCCGGCTCCGCCCCAGCGCCCGCGCAGACCGAAGTCGACCGGACCACGGGCGGCGACGGCGACCGCCAGGGCCGTCAGACCGGCGAGCCGGCGACCGCGACCCCGGCCGAAAGCCCGGCGACCGCAGCCTTCCGCACGGCCCATCAGCGCATGCACCAAGCGGTGGCCACGCCGCTCTCGGGCGATCCGGAGGCCGATTTCCTGCGGGCCATGATTCCGCATCATCAAGGCGCCGCCGACATGGCGCGCGTTGTCCTCCAGCATGGTAAGGATCCGGAGGTGCGCCGGCTCGCCGAAGGGGTCATCGCGGCCCAGGAGCGCAAGGTCGCGCAGATGCAGGCGCTGCTCAAGCGCAAGGGTCTGTGACGGGCGGTCCCCGTCGCGTCTTCAACATCGAAGGGAAAGCGCGCCGCGCATGCCGGTCTCGAACGTCGTTCCCCTGACGCCTCCGGGCGAGGCGTTCCTGGCGCGCCGCATGCTGGCGCAAGACGCGGAGGGGCCGGCGCTGGAGATGATCGAGGCGCTGCCAAAGAGCGGGGCCGTGCGCCCGCCCATCCTCTTCGTCCACGGCGCCTTCGGCGGCGCCTGGACCTGGGCCGAGATCCTGATGCCCTACCTGGCCCGGCGCGGCCGTGCCTCGACAGCGTTCAGCCTGCGCGGGCACGGGGCGAGCAAGGGCCGCGAGAGCCTGCGCGAGACGCGTCTCGACGATTACCTCGCCGACCTGCGCCGCGTGCTGCGCAACTTCGACGAACCCCCGGTGATCGTCGCCCATTCCCTCGGGGGACTGTTCGAGCAGCGGCTCCTCGGTCGCGTGTCGATGCGCGGCCTCGTCCTCATGGCATCGCTCCCGCCCGAGGGTCTCCTGTTCGTCGGGCCGCGGCTCGCCCTCACCGATCCCATGATCTGGCTGGAGGCTCTCGCCGGGTCGGCGGCGGGCAAGCGGCAACCGATCGTGGCGGCCAACCATCGCATCCTGTTCTCCGAAGGGCTGCCGCCGGAGACGGCCGCGCGCTACGCGGGGCGAATGACCCCTGAGGCGCCCGCGGCGCTGGCCGACGCGCATGTTCCGGCCCCGATCGCCTCGGCGGCCTTCGTCGGCGTGCCGACTCTCGTCCTCGGCGGCACCGACGACCGGCTCGTGTGGCGCCCCTCGACGCTGCGCACTGCTCTGTACCATGGGGCCGGGCACCGGACCTTCGAGGGCCTCGGCCACTACCTCCACCTCGACATCGGAGCCGAGGGCGTGGCGCGGACGATCGTCGACTGGCTCGACGAGAAAGCTCTCTAGCGGCTCGCAACCGGCGCGGAGCCTTGCGTTGGCCGAGAGTCGGCCTTGCAGCGACGGGATGGCTCGGGCACAGAGGAGCCGACAAGGGGCAGGCAGACGTCGGTATGAAGAACAAGCTTGAGTACGTGTGGCCCGTGATCGGGCTCGCCGCCGTCGTTTTCTCGTTCTGGCTTCTGTTCAAGGAACTTAACGCGGTCTCGTTCCGCGATATCGCCAACAGCCTCGGTGCGATCGGCGGGCATCAATATGCCCTTGCCGCCCTGTCCACGCTCGTCGCCTACGCGGCGCTCGCCGGCTACGACCGGATCGCCCTCCTGCATCTGGGCGTGAAGCATATCTCCTGGACCTTCATCGCCCTGTGCTCCTTCACGACCTACGCGCTCTCGCACAATATCGGCGCGTCGGTGTTCTCCGGCGCGATGGTGCGCTATCGGGCCTACAGCACGAAGGGCCTGTCGGCGGCCGAGATCGCGGTGCTGGTGGCCCTGTGCTCCTTCACCTTCGGATTGGGCACCATCCTGCTCGGCGGACTCGTGCTGACCTTCGAACCGGAGGTTTTGGGCCGCTTGAGCGACTTCCTGCCGGATGTCCTGACGAACACCACCACGGCGCGCCTCATCGGCCTCGCGCTGCTGGGCTTCGTCGCGATCTACGTCGTCGGCTCGATCCTGCGATTCAAGCCGCTCGTGATCCGCTCCTTCAAGATCGAGTATCCGCGGCCCGAGATCACGGGGCGCCAACTCGTGATGGCGCCGATGGAGCTGATCGGCGCCGCAGGCATCATCTATTTCGCCCTGCCGGAAGTCGGGAACCCGGGCTTCTTCGTGGTCCTCGCGGTGTTCCTGGCCTCGTTCTCCGCGGCCCTGGCGAGCCACGCGCCCGGCGGGCTCGGGGTGTTCGAGCTCATCTTCCTGAAGGCCATGCCGGACATCCCGGCGGCTCAGGTGCTGGCGGCCCTTCTCGTCTTTCGCCTGTTCTATCTCCTGATCCCGCTCGCCTTCTCCCTCGTCGTCGTGGTGCTGTTCGAGCGCTCGCGCCTCGCCGAGGTCCTGCGCACCCGCACGGCCGTCGTCCCGCCGACGATCCCGCCCGGGATGTAACCGCTCAGACGCTCCCGACCGTCTTCAGCCGCACGCGCGGGTGGATTTCGCCTTGGCTGAGCACCGGCGTCTCGCGCCGGAAGCGCTCGATGATGGAGCGCACGAAGGGCCGGGCCTGAACCGAGGTCACGAGCACCGGCATCTCGCCCTGGCGCGCCGCATCCTCGAAGCGGTCGCGCACCGCGTGGACGAACTCCGTCAACCGTGACGGCTGCATGGCGAGGTGCCGCTCCTCGCCCTGGCCGACGATGGCTTCGAGGAAGGACTGCTCCCAGGCCGGCGAGAGCGTAATGATCGGCAGGTGCCCGCCCGGCGCCGTGTGCTGGGCGCAGATCTGGCGGGCGAGCCGCGCGCGCACGTGCTCGACCATGTCCCGCGGGCTCTTCACGCTGCCCGCCACCTCCGAGATCGCCTCGACCACCGCGCCGAGGTCGCGAATCGACACGCGCTCCATCAGGAGGGTCTGCAGCACGCGCTGGATGCCCGTGGTCGAGATCTGGCTCGGTACGATCTCCTTGAGGAGATCGGTGTGCTCCTTCGGAAGCTCTTTCAGGAGCTTCTGCACTTCGACATGGGAGAGAAGCTCGGCCATGTGGGCCTTAATCGACTCCGTCAGGTGCGTCGAGAGCACGGTCGCGGCATCGACGACCGTGTAGCCGCGCATCTGCGCCTCGTCGCGCAGCCCCGCGTCGATCCAGGTCGCGGGCAGGCCGAAGGTGGGCTCCAGCATGTGGTGACCGGGCAGCTGCACTTGGCCGCCCATGGGATCCATGGCCATGAAGAGGTTGGGGAAGATCGTGCCCGTGCCCGCCTCGATCTCCTTCACGCGGATGACGTAGGCATTCGCCTCGAGCTGCACGTTGTCGAGGAGCCGGACGGAGGGCATGACGAAGCCCATCTCCGCGGCGAGCTGGCGGCGCAGGGCCTTGATCTGTTCGGTCAGCCGGTCGGCGCCGCCCTCGCCGTTGACGAGGGGCAGGAGCGCGTAGCCGATCTCCACCTTCAGGTCGTCCAACTTGAGGACGTCGGTGATCGGCTCGTCCCGAGAGCCCGCCGCCGCGGCGGGGTCGACGGGCGTGCCGTCCGCGGCGGTTTCCGGGGGACGGCTCTTCACCACCCGATCGAGCTTCCAGGCGAGGTAGCCCGCCCCGCCGGCCAGCGTCAGGAAGGGCAGCATGGGAATGCCGGGGAGGAGGCCGATCACGCCCATCACGCCCGCCGACATTCCGAGCGCCTTCGGGTAGTTCGAGAGCTGCTTGCCCAGCGCCTTGTCGGCGGCCCCGCGCACGCCCGCCTTCGAGACGAGGAGACCCGCCGCCGTCGAGACGATGAGGGCCGGCACCTGGGAGACGAGGCCGTCGCCGACGGTGAGCAGGGTGTAGGTCTTGGCGGCGGCGGAGAAACTCATCGACTGCTGCGCGACGCCGATGATGATGCCGCCGACCACGTTGATGAAGGTGATGAGGAGCGCCGCCACTGCGTCGCCGCGCACGAATTTCGAGGCGCCGTCCATGGCGCCGTAGAAGCTCGCCTCGTCCTCGAGCGCCTTGCGGCGCTCGCGCGCCGCCTTCTCGTCGATGAGGCCCGCCGAGAGATCGGCGTCGATCGCCATCTGCTTGCCGGGCAGGGCGTCGAGGGTGAAACGGGCGGCGACCTCGGCGATGCGGCCCGAGCCCTTCGTGATGACGACGAAGTTCACGATGATCAGGATCGCGAAGACGATCACCCCGATCACGAAGTTGCCGCCCATCACGAACTTGCCGAAGGCCTCGATGACGTGGCCGGCCGCCGCCGTGCCTTCGTGCCCGTGCGCCAGGATGAGGCGCGTCGAGGCGAGGTTGAGCGCGAGCCGCAGCATCGTCGCGATGAGCAACACCGTCGGGAAGGACGAGAACTCGATCGGCTCCTCGATGAAGAGCGACGTCATCAGGATCAGCACCGAGACGATGATCGAGACGGCGAGCAGCAGGTCGAGGAGGAGCGGGGGCAAGGGAACGACGAGCACCACGAGGATGCTCATCACGCCGAGCGCGAGCAGCAGGTCGGGCCGGCGCGCCAAGCCGCCAAGCTCGCCCATGCTCGGGAGGGTGAAACCCGGCGCCTTTGCCGTCGCCGCGTCGCTCATCGACTCGCCCGTCAGACTCCGCCCGGCAGATTTTGCCGGGTCCGGCCCAGTCTTGGCGGGAACATGGTTAGCGGGCGGTTAATCGAGGCGCTTGAACCCTCTCCCCGCTTGTATGGAGAGGGCAGGGTGCGTGGGCGGACGGGCTTGGCCGGGTGCTTTCGGGAGGGCAGTTCGGCTGCCCCGGCGCTCACCCCACCCGGCCCTGCTGCGCAGGGCCACCCTCCCCGCAGGCGGGGAGGGATGAGGGGTGGCGGTGCGCTCCCCTTCTCCCCTCTGCGGGAGAAGGTGCCCTGCGAAGCAGGGCGGATGAGGGGTGGCACCGGCACGGCGCCTCGCGAAGCGAACAGAATGCATGTTATGGGGAGCCTCTGATCGGCCTTTCGGCCGGGCGCTCGTGCCTCGCGCCACCCCTCTCCCGACCCCGCTGCGCGGGGCCACCCTCTCCCTCAAAGGGAGAGAGAGGAGACGCACCGCTGTCGCGAGCGCTCCCGCCTCACGCCTCCGCGGCCGCGAGCCAAAAGATCACGGTCGTGCCTTCGCCCGGCGCGCTCGCGATCGTGAGCGTTCCCCCGGCCTGCTTGGCGAAGGCGATGGCCATGGCGAGCCCGAGGCCCGTGCCCTTGCCCGGTTCCTTGGTGGTGAAGAAAGCCTCGCCCGCGCGGGCGAGCGTCGCCTCGTCCATGCCCGTTCCCTCGTCGGCGACGGTGATGCGGGCGTAGGACCCGGCCTCGAGTCCTTCGACCTCGTCCTCCGCTACGGCGACGGGCTCGGCCGTCACAGTCACCGTGCCGCCGCCCGGCATCGCATCGCGGGCGTTGACGACGAGGTTCACGATCACGCTCTCGAACTCGGCCTGATCGCCCCGGGCGAGGGCGAGACCGTCGGTCAAGGACCACGTGAGCCGCGTTGCCGACCCGAGCGTGCCCTCCAGAAGCTCGCACACGCCACGCATGGCGTCGCCGACGGCGAACACCTCCGTGCGCGCATCCTCGCGGCGGGCGAAGGCGAGCATACGGCTCGTCAGGCGGCCGCCCCGCTCGGCGGCAGCGAGGATCAGGCCAGTGATGCGGCGGATCTGGCTTGGGTCGTCGATGCGCTTCTCGATGGTGCGCACGCCGGCCATCACCGACATGACGACGTTGTTGAAGTCATGGGCCACGCCGCCAACGATCTGCCCGAGCGCGTCGATGCGCTGGGCGTGGCGCAGGCGCGCCTCCGTCTCGGTGCGCCGCTCGGCCTCGGCCCGGGCCGCGGCGAGCGCCGCGCTCTCACGCCGCACCGCGGCGTGCGCCTGCCCGATGAAGGTGAGGAGCAGAACGGCCGCGAGGCCGCAGGTGATGCCGACCACGGCGAGTTGGCGGAGCCAGGCACCGCGGACGACCGCGGCATCAAGGCCGTAGACGACAAAGACCGGGTAAGCGCCGACCTTCTGGAAGTGGTAGAGGCGCTCGCGCCCGTCGAGGGGCGAACGCCCCCGGGCGACGGCGAGACCCTGTTCGCGGGCGGCGGCCAACGGGCCGCTCTCGAGCCTCGACCGGTAGCTTTCAGGATCGCTCGGGGCGGGCATCCGGGCGAGCAAGGCGCCGTCGTCGCGCACAAGGGCGACGACGTCGTCGGGCGATTCCGTGACCGTGCGGTAGAAGTCCTCGAAGTAGCCCGGCTTGAACGACGAGACGGCGAGGCCGTCGAAGTGCCCCTCCTCGGCCGACCGCCGGCGGCTTACGCTGAACACCGTGGTGTTCTGCGGCCGCGAGAGGATCACCGCGCCGACATAGAGCCCGAGTCGCGACTTGCGGTGGGCCGCGACGTAGTCCCGGTCCGCGAGATCGATGAGCGGCGCGGGAAATTGGTAGCTCGCGGCCCGGGTTCGAGCGCTCGCGTCGGCGAGGATCATGCCGCCCGATGGGGCCGTTCGGCTGGCAAGCGCCGCGAGGAACTCGTGCACGGGGCGGGACGACGCGATCTCGTCCCAGGACAGGCCGCTCACTCGCAGGTCGACGGCTTCCAGGACCGCTTCCTGGGTCTCGAACGCGCGCAGCGCGTGTTCGTGGAGCATGCCCACGGTGCGGGCGAGGCGGTTCTGCGCGTCCTGCTCCGTCGCGCGCCACGTCCAGGCCGCGGCGGCCAGGAACAGGGCGAGGGGCACCAGGATCGCGGCCGCCCACAAGGCCGCGAAACCCGGGCGCGCGGAGCCCAGCCCGGCGATGCCGGGCTCCCCCGAACGCGAGACGTCGGGCGCGGGCGAAGGCTCCGCGATTTCGGCCGGACGGGCCGGCTCGGAGAGGGACGACGGCACGGAAGTCTGCGAGTGAGCGTTCACCGGCGCCGCGTCGCGAGCGGCCGCCTGATTCGAGCTCACACCATGGCGAAAGTGCCCGCAAAAGGCAAAGCGCTTCAGCTCACTGGATGGGGCGTCAGCCGATCATGCCGGCCCTGACCTGGCCGGGTTCGGCGACCGGCACGCCCTCGGCCGTGTACTCGTTGAGCTTGTTGCGCAGGGTTCGGATCGAGATGCCGAGGATCTTCGCCGCGTGGGTACGGTTGCCGAGGCAATGATCGAGGGTGTCGAGGATCAGGTCGCGCTCGACATCGGCCACCGTTCGTCCGACGAGCGACCGGGTGACGGCTTCCGCGGTGCGCGCGGCGCGGGAGACCGGGTCGGATGCGGCGGGCGCGAGCGTCTCGCCGTCCGGGCTCAGCACCGCCTCGGGGCCGATCTCGGCGCCCGACGCCAGGAGAACCGCGCGGTGGAGCGTGTTCTCGAGCTCGCGCACGTTGCCCCGCCAGGGGTTCTTCACGACGAGCCGTCGGGCTTCTGCCGAGAGGGGGCGAAAGGCTAAGCCGTTGAGCTCGGCGTAGCGCTTCGCGAAGAAGGCCGCGAGTTCGAGGATGTCGGCCGGGCGCTCCCGCAAAGGCGGGATGCGCAGGTGCACGACGTTGAGGCGGTAGAGCAGGTCCTCGCGGAACGTACCCTTCTTCACCTCGTCATTGAGGTTGCGGTTGGAAGTCGCGAGGATGCGCAAGTCCACCTTGACGGGCTGCGTGCCCCCGACCCGGTCGATGACCCGCTCCTGAATGGCGCGCAGGAGCTTAGCCTGCAGCCGGACATCCATCTCTGAGATCTCGTCGAGGAGCAGGGTGCCGCCGCTCGCCTCCTCGAACTTGCCGATGCGTCGGGCCACCGCGCCCGTGAAGGCGCCGCGCTCGTGGCCGAACAGCTCCGATTCGAGAAGGTGCTCCGGGATCGCGGCGCAGTTCACGGAGACGAAGGGCTTGTCCTTGCGGGCCGAGCGGGCGTGGACGTGCCGGGCGAGCACCTCCTTGCCGGTCCCGCTCTCGCCGGTAATGAGCACGGAGGCTTCCGAGCGCGCGATCTGCTCGGCGAGCTTGACGACGCGCTCCATGGCCGGGTCGCGCCAGACGAAGCTGCGGCCGTCGGCGGCGACCGCCTCCAGCACCGCGGCGATCAGCTCCGGGTCGGGCGGGAGGGGGATGTACTCCTTGGCGCCGGCCTGGATCGCCGCGACGGCGGCGCGGGCGTCCGTCGTTGTGCCGCAGGCGACCACGGGGGTGCGGATGCGCTCGGCTTCGAGGGCCTGGACGAGGTCGCGGACGGGCTGGGACACGTCGATCATGACGAGGTCCGCTCCCTTGGCGCGAAGCACGCTCAGGCCTTGCTCGACGCCGTCCGCCTGCGTGACGTTCGCGCCCCGCTGCATGGCGATCTTGGAGGCCGCGATGAGCTCGCCGTTGAGGCGGCCGATGATGAGGAGGCGCATGGCGTCTGTCCTTTATGGGTCGAGAGCTGATGTCACTGACGTGGGATCAGCTCTCTGCTTTGTATCGTCGCGTTTTCGTCACGTGAGCCGGTGTCCACCTCACTCGAAAACGCTTTAGTGGTCGCCCTTGATGATCTCGGTCATGGTGACGCCGAGGCGCTCTTCGACCAGGACCACCTCGCCCCGGGCGACGAGGCGGTTGTTGACGAAAATGTCGATGGCCTCGCCCACCTTTTTGTCGAGCTCCAGCACCGCGCCGGGGGCGATCTTCAGAAGGTCGCCGATGGGCATGCGGGCGTTGCCGAGCACCGCCGAGACCGTGACCGGAACGTCGAAGACCTGCTCCAGGTCGAGGGCGGACTTCGCCGCCACCGGCGCGTCGCGCGTGCCGTCCATGTCGCTGAAGGCGATGTCGTGCTCGTCGAGGCGGGGGAGGGAGAGGTCGTTGTCGCTCGGCATCGGAACGGGCTCGCTCGGGTCAGGGCTGGTACGGGAAGAGGCGGGCGACGACGGCTTGCGCGGCAGTCTCGACGCGGGTTCGGTCGCGGGCGACGCCGCCGTCGGCCCATTCGAGGCACGCCTCGCCGGGACCGATCTCAGGCTCGCCGAGGACGACGACGCGGCCCTCGAAGCCGCGCTCGCGGGCGAGCTGGCGCAGGAGCCGGTCGACGTCGTCGACCAGCAGGTCGTTCACCCGGGCGACGAGGTGGGGAACGCCGCGCAGGTGCTCGAAGGCCGCCTCCGCCGCGTCGCGCAGCGCCGCGAGCGGCTCCTCCTTCAGCGCCGCGCCGGCGAGCTTTCGGGCGAGCGCCGCGGCGAAGGCGATGGCCTCCTCCTCCCGCGCCGCGGCATCGGCATCGGCTTGGGCGAGGAGGGTGGCGGCCGCCGTGGCGAGCCGTTGCGTCGCGTCGATCAGTGCCGCCTGGGCTTCGGCCTCCGCCTGCGCGCGCCCCTCCGCGAGGCCGCGCCGATAGCCGCGCTCCTCGGCGGCGGCAGCGTCGGCCGCTGACTTTGCGTCCCCTTGCGGAGAGCGGAAGTCGCGTTCGAACAGGAAGCGGCTGGCCTGGGACATGATCCGTGCTCGTCAGTAGACGAGCTCCTCCTCGGCGCGGTTCTTGGAAATCATGATCTCGCCTTTGTCGGCGAGGTCCTTGGCGAGACCGACCATCTTGTTCTGGGCGTCGTCCGCGTCCTTGAGGCGGATCGGGCCCATCGAGCCCATCTCGTCCTGGAGGTTCTTGGCCGCCCGGCTCGACATGTTGGAGAAGAAGAAGGTGCGCACGCCTTCCGGCGCGCCCTTCAGCGCCCGTCCGAGCGTGTCCTTGTCGACGAGGCGCATGAGGGTCTGGACGCTGCCCGGATCGAGCTTGGTGAGATCCTCGAAGGTGAACATCAGCTCGCGGATCTTCTTCGACGCCTCGCGGTTCGTCTGGTCGAGGGCCGTGAGGAAGCGCGCCTCGGTCTGGCGATCGAAGGCGTTGAACACCTCGGCCATGGCCTCGTGCGCGTCGCGCCGCGAGGTCTGGGCGATGGTGGTCACGAATTCCGTGCGGAGCGTCTCCTCGATGTGGTCGAGAGCCTCCTTCTGCACGGTCTCCATCTTGAGCATGCGGTTGACGACGTCGACGGCGAAGTCGTCGGGCATGATGGCGAGAACCCGGGCGGCGTGCTCGGCGCGCACGCGGGACAGGATGACGGCAACGGTCTGCGGGTATTCGTTGCGCAGGTAGTTCGCCAGGATCTCCGGGTCGATGTGAGAGAGGCGCTGCCACATGGAGCGCGTCGCCGAGCCCTTGATCTCCTCCATGATGGATTCGACCTGCTTGGCCGGCAGCAGGGCCGCGAGGAGCTGGGCGGTGCGGTCGTAGGTGCCCATCACCGCGCCCGCGGCGGAGAGCTTCGAGACGAAATCGACGATGAGCTCCTCGACCGTGTCGGCCTCGACGGCGCCGAGCTGCACCATAGCGTGGGAAATCGTGCGGATCTCGTCCTCGTCGAGGCTGGCCCAGACGGGACGGCCGTGCTCCTCGCCGAGCGCGAGCAGGATCACCGCGGCGCGCTGGGGTCCGGTGAGCTGGTCGAAGGGGATGCTGGTGTTGATCATCGGCTCACGAACGCTCGTGGATCCACTGGCGGAGCACCGCCACGGTCTCTGACGGGTTGGTCTTCACCATCTCGCCGATGCGCTGCAGCGAGTCGGCCTGAATCTCGCCGTTGACCTTGGCGAGCTCGATCATCTTGGCCGCGGCGCTGTCGCGGGACAGCGCCGCGGCGCTCCCGGCTGGCGGAGCGAGGGCTGGCACGTCGCCGGCCGCTCCGCCGACGGCCGCCCGCGCGCCGGCCTCTGGCCCCAGCGCCTTGCGCAGCATCGGACGAACGACCGCCAAGAGCACGATGAGGGTGAGGATCGCGAGCACGCCGAGCTCGACGAGGCGCAGCACATCCTCCTTCGTCGGCGTGAACAGGCTCGTGATGAGGGAATCCGGCTTGAGCTCGACGCCTTGCGGCGCTTCCGCGAAGCGCAGGTTCACCACCTCGATCTGGTCGCCGCGGTTGCGGTCGAAGCCGATCGCCGAGCGGACGAGGGCTGCGATCCGGTCGAGCTCTTCCTGAGGCCGGGGCTGGTAGACCGGCTCGCCGTTGGTGCCCTTGGCGTAGACGCCGTCGACGAGCACCGCCACCGAGAGGCGCTTGAGCCGGCCGCCCTCCAGAACCTCGGTGCGGGTGGTGCGGGAGATCTCGTAATTGATGACCTCCTCGTTCTTGTTCGACGCGTCCTTGCCTTGGCCGTTTCCTTGCGCGTTGGCGCCGGGCAGCTCGTTGCCGACGCTGACCTGGCCCTCGCCGTTGGCCGAGCTCTGGTTCTCGCTGCGGGTCTGCGTGGAGCGCACGACCTTGCTCTCGGGGTCGTAGCTCTCCTGGCGGCTCTCGACACGGTTGAGGTCGAGCTCGGCCGCGACCTGGACCCGCGCGCGCCCCTGGCCGACGATGCGGGCGACGATCTCTTCGACCTGACCCCTGAGGCGCCGCTCGACGCTGGTCTGCTTCTCCTCGACGGCAAGCCCCGAGAGCGTCGCGTCGCCCTGGGCGCCGTCGGCGAGAAGGCGTCCCTGCTCGTCGATGATCGATACCCGCTCCGGCTTGAGACCCTCGACCGCCGAGGCCACGAGGTGGCGCACCGCCCGAACCTGACCCGATTCGAGCTCGCCGCGCAGCTTCAGCACGATGGAGGCGCGGGGGGCCTCCCGGTCGCGCTCGAAGAGGCGCCGCTCGGGAATGACGAGATGGACCCGGGCCGCCTGAACCCGGCCGATGGCGCGGATCGTGCGCGAGAGTTCGCCTTCCAGCGCCCGCAGATGATTGATGCCCTGGACGAAGCTCGTCGAGGAGAAGGCGTCACCCTTGTCGAAGATCTCGTAGCCGACGCCGCCGCCCGAGGGCAGACCCTTGCCGGCGAAATCCATGCGCAGCTTGGGCAGTTCGGCCTTGGGCGCGAGAATGGTCTGGCCGTCGCCCCGGGCCTCGTAGGCGATGCCCCGGGTCTCGAGGTCGCGCACCACGGCGGCCGCGTCCTGGGGCGAGAGGTCGGAGTAGAGCACGCCCATCGCGGGCTGCGAGACGCGCAGGATCACGAAGGCGAAGAAGCCGATGAGCGCGAGCGTCGTCGCGCCCATCGCGGCGAGGCGCCCGGGGCCGAACTTCGTCAGGATCTCGAGGGCTGCGTTCACCGCGACCGATCCGCCTCCACGCCGGCCCACCCATGAGCCGCCGCACCCGGCAGAAATTGCCCAGAGCAGGGTTAGCGGCTGGTTAACGCGGCGCGCCGCGCGGCTCGAATTCAGAGGCGCCGGTCGTGGGCTCATCCCCGCCGGACCGAGGCCGAATGTTTCTGAGCCCTGCCGTTACGACATGATCCGGAAACACGCCGGGCGCCTCGTCGTACCGGGGCGGATCAGCACCTCTCAAGCGACCGTTCCCAACGGGAGATCACCCATGGCAACGATCACTTATTCGTTCAGCAACGTCGTCAGCGAGTTCGTCGTCAACCAGACCACGGCCAACAATCAGTTCGACCCGGACGTCGTGTGGCAGAGCAACGGCAACCTCTTCTTCACGTTCGACACTGACAGCCCGTCGAACCCTGCTTTCCAAGACGTCATGTTCCGCCGTTTCTCGGCAACCGGAACGGCGCTTGACGCGAGTGATTTTGTCGTTTCCGCAGGCGCCAACACCGACGACGAGGACGATTCTGCGGTTGCTGTCCTCTCGAACGGCAACATCGTCATCGTCAACGAGGACAACGAAGGCGGCCCCGACGACGACGTCGAGTTCCACATCCACACGCCCGCCGGCGTCGCGATCAACACCCAGAACATCGTCACGCAGGCCGAAGGACAGACGACCGACACCCAATTCAACCCGCGTGTCGCGGCGCTGACCGGGGGCGGCTTCGTGGTGGCCTATGTCGACCAATTCGCCGGCAGCGCGACCAACTACAACGCCGAGTTCGTCATCTACAATAACGATGGTACGGCGCGAACGGGAGCGATCATCGGCGGCGGCTCCGGAACGTCCCTGACCGTAACCGACACCAACGTCACGGGTCTGACGAACGGTAATTTCGTCCTGAGCTGGCGCGAGGACATCGGCGGCGGGGACCTCAACGTCAAATTCCGGGTCTTCAATGCCAACGGCGTTGCGCAAGGTGCCGAAGTCTCGGTCAGCACAGAGACGGACGATCAATCACAGCCCGCGATCGTGGCGCTGCCGAACGGCGGGTTCGCTGTTGTGATCCGCGATCAGTTCAGCGGCAGTGTCACTGATAATCAGCTCGAGATCAGCGCGTATAATGCGACGGGCACCCAAGTTGGTGCAACCTCGATCATCGACGTCGGCGCGGATCTCATTTCACGCCCCGACATCGCGGTGATCTCCGATAGCTATTTCGCAGTGTCTTACACCTCAAACCGCAACAGCAACGACGACATCTTTGCCCAGGTATTCGACTTCAACGCTGCCAAGGTCGGACCCGAGTTCAACCTCGAGGTTACTGCCGGCACGCAGACGGCCTCCGCCCTGGCAAGCCTCGGCACCAATGGTCGCTTCGTCGCTGCCTGGCAGGACAGCGCCGCCACGGGTCTGGACGGCTCGGGTCTGCACGTGTCCGCCCAAGTCACGGATTTTGTCCGCACCACCACCGGCGACGGCACCAACGAGACGCTCACCGGCGACAGTCTGCGCGACATCATCAACGCCGGCGGCGGTGACGACACCGTCGCGGGTGGCCTCAATGCCGACACCCTCGACGGCGGCACCGGCACCGACACGGCGACGTGGCTCGCCGACGGCTCGGGGCTGACCCTGAACCTCACCAACCAAGCCCTCAATGCCGGCGTCGCGGCCGGTGATGTGGTCAACAACTTCGAGGTCTTCCGGCTCACCAACGGCGTGGACACCTTCGTCGCCGGCGCCAGCGCCGTGACGATCTTCGGTGAAGGTGGTGCCGACAATCTCACCGGCGGCGCAGCCAACGACACCTTCACCGGCGGCGCGGGCAACGACGCGATCGACGGCGGGGCCGGCTTCGACGTCGCCACCTTCTCCGGTGCGCGCTCGGAGTACACGATCACCAAGGTGGGCAGCTCGTTCACGGTGGCCCATACCGGCAGCGATGGCACCGACACGATCACCAATATTGAGCGGGTGCAATTTGCCGATCGCACGATCGACACCTCGCTCGGCCTCACCCCCGTATACCGGTTCTGGAACACGCAGAACGGCGATCATCTCTACACGACGGACGTGAACGAGAAGAACTACATTGAGGCCAACCTCAAGCACATCAACTTTGAAGGCGCCCAATGGTCGACCCCGGACAAGGGTGCCAATACGATCGACGTGTACCGCTTCTACAAGAACGACGGCACGCACTTCTACACGACCGACGTGACCGAGCGGGACTCGATTATCGCCAACCTGAAGAACTTCACCTACGAGGGCGTGGCGTTCCAGGCTTATGGGCAAGCCGGCGACGTGCTCGACGGCGGCGGGCTGACGCTTACCCGCTTCTACCGTCCGCAAACGGGTGAGCACCACCTAGCCGCCAGCGCGGCCGAGGTGGCCGGGCTCACCGCCCAGGGCTGGGGCAACAACGAAGGACCCGCCTTCACGGTGCACCTGCCGACGGCCGCCCCGAGCGAGGCCTGGATGATCTGATCGGAGACCTGTGCCGGAGGCGGCTGGTCCGTGCTCCGGCGCACGGCGCGCGAAACGAAGGCGCGTCAATCTCACACCCATCGCCGGCTGCCCTTGGCGGCGATCGGGGGAGGATCGATCCCAGCCGGATCCCTCTCCCTCCCACTGGCTCCCGGCTGCCCTCAGCGGCGCCGGGAGCATTTTTCTTCGGACGAACGCGAACGGCGCCGCTCCGGTTGGAAGGGCGGCGTCGTCGAACCCAAAGAAGATGCAGCTATTGACGATAGTGTTGGATGCGCGTCGTGCGCAGGCCGGCAAGTCCGTGCTGGTCGATCGATTGCTGCCAGCTCAGAAACTCTTCCGTCGTCAGCGTATAACGCTGGCAAGCCTCGTCGAGGCTCAAGAGTCCACCGCGCACCGCTGCGACGACTTCTGCCTTGCGCCGGATCACCCAGCGGCGGGTATTGGACGGCGGCAAGTCCGCGATCGTCAGAGGGCTGCCGTCTGGCCCGATGACGTATTTCACCCTCGGGCGATGGGGTTCAGTCATGATACGCTCACACTCGACTGACCTAGTCGAGAAAGACCATAGGACGGCTGCGCTTAAGATTTGCTGAAGTGGACCAATCAGCTTCACGCGGTTCGATCCGATCGAGCCCCTGTCCTGACCCGACGTCATCACGATCCGCTCTTCAGACCCTTGACCTTGGCGAGCGGCACTTGCGCCGAACCGACGAGGAGGATGGGGGCGTCGCCGGAGAGGTCGACGCCGTCGACCCTGCCCGAGATCTCCGTCTTCACCGAGACGGGCTGCCCGGCCGCGTCCCGGCCCGTGACGCTGATCGTGTAGTCGCCGGGCGGAACCTGCAGGCCTGTCGTGTCCTTGCCGTCCCAGGCGAAGGTTTGGGAGCCGGCGGCCAAGGCTTGGGTCTTGCTCGAGACGACGTTCCCTTTGGCGTCCCGAATGGTGACAGTCGCCTGGGCGCAGGCCTTGGCGGGGTTGATCACCCACTCCGCCTTGCCCTTAGAGAGCGTCGTCGTCGCCCCGTCGGCGGTGATCTGCATACCGACGAAGCCCGCCGCGTTCGAGGCGGTGGTGGACTTGGCGCTCGTTAGAAGGGCGTTCAGCGTGTCGTTCGACTTGAGCTGCTGCTCGACGGAGGCGAACTGCACCAACTGTTGGGTGAACTGGTTCGTGTCGAGGGGCTCGAGCGGGTTCTGGTTCTTGAGCTGCGTGGTGAGCAGCAGCAGGAACGAGTTGAAGTTCTGTGCGATCGTGGTGCGGCTCTTGTCGGCGGGCGAAACCGTTGCGGCAGCAGACGTTCCGGTCGCGGCGGGGGCGGCTGAGGTGGCCATGGCGTGTCCTGTCAGATCCGGAGGTCGATGCCGGCCGCGCCGCGGCGCAAGAGGCGCTCAGGAGGGAGAACCGGGTTTGTATCGTCGCGCACCGCGGGCGCGCCGTCGCCCGGCGATGTCCGTGCGCCCGGCTGGCCTTGCCCGCCGCGGCCGGAGCTCTGGTCGCGCAGCGTGTAATCGATGCCGCCGTCGCTCGGCTTCAGACCCGCCTGCTCGAAGGCGCGCTCAAGGCTGCGCGCATCGCGTTGAAGCAGGTTCAGGGTCTCGATCCGCTCGACGGTGAGGTGCGCCTTGACCTTGCCCTCGTCGTCGATGTCGAGCCGCACGTCGATCCGGCCGAGCTCGGCCGGATCGAGCCGCACCTCGAAGCGCGTCGAACCCTGAAGGCTGCGCAGGCCGATCTCGATCGGCACGGCACCGAGCGGCACGGGCGGCGTGGAAGCGTTTGCGGTGGGCGCGCTCTGGACGGCCGCCGGGCCCTGGCCGATCCCGCCCGTGGCGGCTGACCCCTGGCTCGTCGGAGGCGCGGAAGATGCGAAGGCGGAGAGGTCGGCGGCGAAGCTGCCGTGGGTCCCGTCGGCGGTCGGCTGGCCGAGGGACAGAGCGTCCGGGCCGGAAACCTTGTCGCTGCCGGCCTCCCGCACGGGCAGGGCAGGGGCGGCTGCTTTGGCCTCGGCCGAGCCCGGGACGCCGGCGGACGCCGTCCCTTGAACCGCCGCGGACGCGGCGGGCGCGGGCGCTTGGCCCCCGGGCAGGGCGTCGTTGCCTTGGACCACGACGCTTCGGCCCGGGGCCGGCACCGCTGACATGCCAGGAAGTGGAATGGGCAACGGCTCGGCCGGCTGGGCCGTCGGAGCCACACCGGAGCCGTCGAGGACGGCTGGGGGCGGATTCTCCTCGGCTAGGGTCTCCTTAGCCTCGGCGGGCTCCGAGGTGAGCGCCTGCAAAGCAAGCGCGTCGTCGGACGCTGATCCGGCGGAAGCGTCCGCCGCGAGGGTGAGCGGGTTCGTCAACTGATCGGGCTCGCCGGCCGTCGCCGACGCTTCTTCGACGGTGGTCAGGGCCGGTGCTTGAGTCTCGGCCGGAGCTTTGACCGCAGTCTTTTCCGAGGTCTTGTCGCTATCCTTGCCGGGATCGTCGTTCGCGTTCTTGTCCGCTTCCTTACTCGCCTTCTTGCCCGAGGCCGCATCGGGCGCCTGAGCGTCGGCCGGACGGGGACGCAGCTCGTTGCCCGGCGTTTCGCGGCCTTGCGCGGCACCGCGATCGTCGGCCGATCTGGACGAGGCGGGCGCAGCGCGCTCGGCTTTCGGCAGTACCGCGTCGAAGCGCGGCTTGTCTTCTCGCGAAGAAGCGTCGCGAACGCGAGACGCGCCGCGGGGCGGCGGTGCGGGGAGGTCGGTTAGGCGAGGGGGCGACAGGTCGCGCATCACGGCTCGGAAGCGAAAGGCGACCGGTGCGGCGCAAATCCTACGCCATGCCGGCGGAGACGCCTTAAGCGTTTGCCATCAAATGGGATTCGGCTTCGTTTCCCGCCCGACTGACTCGAAAAACTCGGCAGAAGCGAGCTACCCGCCCGGAAGATCCTGCCGAGTCAGCACCCGGGCTCGGTCTGGAAGTTTCGGGCCCCCATCGCTATACAGGAGCCAAAGCCCGAGCCTCGTCCCGGGCCGAACCGAACGGGACCATGCGCAACAGCCTCGACCTCCCCAAGGCTCCGGCCGAAACCCGCGTCGTCGTGGCGATGTCGGGCGGGGTCGATTCGTCGGTGGTTGCGGCGCTGCTCAAGGACGAGGGCTATGACGTCGTCGGCATCACGCTCCAGCTCTACGACCATGGCGCGGCGACCCACCGCAAAGGGGCCTGCTGCGCGGGGCAGGACATCCACGACGCCCGGCGCGCCGCCGAGACCATCGGCATCCCGCATTACGTCCTCGATTACGAGAGCCGCTTCCGCGAGGCGGTGATCGACCGTTTCGCCGAGAGCTATCTTGCGGGCGAGACGCCGATCCCCTGCGTCGAGTGCAACCGGTCCATCAAGTTCCGCGACCTCCTCGAGACCGCCCGCGATCTCGGCGCCGACGCGCTGGCGACGGGCCATTACGTGGCGAGCCGGGCACTCCCGAATGGCGGCCGGGCGCTGTACCGCGCCGCTGACCCCGAGCGGGACCAGAGCTACTTCCTCTATGCCACCACCGCCGAGCAACTCGCGCTCCTGCGCTTCCCCTTAGGGGAGCGCGACAAGGCCGAGACCCGGGAACTCGCGCGCCGCTACGGCTTGTCCGTGGCCGACAAGGCCGACAGCCAGGACATCTGCTTCGTGCCGCAGGGCCGCTACAGCGACCTGATTGAGCGCCTCAAGCCTGGCGCGGCGCAAGGGGGCGAGATCGTTCACCTCGATGGGCGCGTGCTTGGCCGGCACGAGGGCATCATCCACTACACGGTGGGCCAGCGCCGCGGCCTCAAGCTCTCGGTGGGCGAGCCGCTCTACGTTCTGGGTCTCGACGCCGAGCGCGCCCGGGTCGTCGTCGGCCCGCGGGAGGCGCTCGCCACCCGCACGATCCGGGTCGGGGACCTCAATTGGCTCGGTGACCGGACCCTCGCGGAAGCCGGTCCCGCGGGCCTGGAGGTCGCCGTGCGGGTGCGCTCTACGCGCCAGCCGCGGCCGGCGCTCCTGCGCTGGACGGGTACGGGCGCCGAGGTCGAGCTGCTTGCTCCCGAGGAGGGCGTGTCGCCGGGTCAGGCCTGCGTGATCTACGACAGCGCCGATCCCCGCGCCCGGGTGCTCGGCGGCGGCACCATCGCCCGCGCCGAAGCGATCGCCGCGGCTGCCTGAACTTTCTCCTATTTTCGCCCGACCGGACCGACCCTATGGCCGTGCAGTACGACCTTGAAGGCCAGCGCCGCATCTACGCGCGCTGGGCACCGTTCTACGACAAGGTCTACCACAAGCTGCTCTCGGACGCGCATCGCCGCACGGCGGCTGCCGCCGCGGCGGCCGGACCGGACATCTTGGAGGTCGGCGTCGGGACGGGCCTCGTCCTGCCCTACTACCCCGCCACCTCCCGCGTCGTCGGCGTCGACCTGTCGGAGGACATGCTGCGCAAGGCGGTGGAGAAGGTCGCGAACGGACCCCTTCGCCACGTTCGCGGGGTCGCCGCGATGAACGCCGAGCAACTCGGCTTCCCGGACGCCGCGTTCGACGCGGTGGCCGTGCCCTTCGTCATCACTCTCGTGCCCGATCCGGAACGCGCCCTCACTGAGATGGCCCGGGTCCTGAAGCCGGGCGGCGCCCTCGTGATCTCGAGCAAGCTCGGCTATGACGCCGGGGTCGTCGCCAAGGTGGAAGAGGCCGTTGCGCCCATCGTGAAGGCGGTGGGCTGGAGCTCCGCCTTCCGCATCAGCCGGGTCGAAGCCTGGGCCAGGGCGCGGGGCGACATGGAGGTGCTCGGCGTCGAGCCCCTGTTCCCGGCGGGCTTCTTTAAGATGATGCGGCTGCGCAAGCGGGCTTGAACCGCTCTAGGGTGTCATCATGCCCTTCGTCGCCAGGACGCGCGCGACCTCAGGGCCGGCGAGGAAGCGCAGGAAGGCCCGGGCCGCCTCCGCATCGCCCGCACCCGACGCGACCGCGCCGGCATAGACCGTGAAGTTCTGAACGTCGGCCGGCAGCGTGCCGACGAGTGTGACGCCTTTGACCGCGAGGATTTCGCTGACCTGATGCAACGCGAGGTCCGCCTCGCCGGTCACGAGCTTCGACGCAACGTAACCGCCGGACATGAGCACGGCTTTGGCTTTCACCTGGTCCGCGATGCCCCAGCGCTCGAAGAGCTTCGACAGATAGATGCCGCTCGACCCGCCGGCGGCGGGGTCGATCATCGCCACCGAGCGCGCCTCGAGCAGCGCATTCTTGAGAGCGTCCGACGTCGCGATGTCCGGCTTCGGCGCTCCCTCCTTCACGGCGACGCCGATCCCGACCTTGGCCAGTTCGGCGGCGGTCTCGCTGACGACCCGGCCCTTCTTAGCCAGCCCGTCGAGGCCCGTGGGCGTCAGCACGACGAGGTCGGTGCTCTCGCCGCCCTCGACCCGACGCAGGACGCCGCCGGCGGTGTCGTTCGAGACCCGCACTGTGTGGCCGGTCGCCTTCTCGAAGAGCGGCACGGCCTCCTCGACGACGGGCTTGTAGGCGCCGCTCGTCAGGATGCGAACCTCCGCGGCCGCGGCAGGGAACACGAGTACGGCCGCGAGGGCGGCGAGGCAGCCGCGCACCCGCCACGTCATGCCCGAGATCGCTCTGAAAGCATTCTGCCGCCGATGGCCCATCGCCCAACCTCCCGTTCCCGTATGAGGACGGTAGGGCTCGGTCGCGGCGGGCGTCAACGGCCCGGTTCCTCCGTCCGCGCTCGCGCTAGGGCCAAGAATGCCGAATCCTGCTCCGGGCTGCCCCGCGCGTCGCGGTAGGCGAGCCCGAGAAGCCGCGGCGGCACGCCCACACGATAGAGGCTCTGGATCGACAGCCAGAGGATCCGCGTGCGGATCTCCCGTCCCTCGAAGCGGCGCGCGCTGGCGTAGATCGAGGGGTGGCGGATGTAGACGCAGCGTCCCGCCCGCTCCATCCGGCCCGAGAAGTCGTAATCGTGCATCACCGGCCAGGGCCGATGTCCGCCGAGCGACTCGTAGACCGATCGGCGCACGAAGATGCCCGTATCGCCGTAGTAGCGCTGCGTCAGATTGCGCCGCAGGCTGTTCAGAGGTTCGAGCAGCCGCGTAAACCACGAAGCGGGCAGAAAGCGGATGTAGAACCCCCCGCCGACAATCTGCTCGTCGGCGAGCGCGGCGAGCACCGCGTCGCGGGCCGAGGCGGGCAGGCGGGCGTCGGCGTGAAGGAAGAGGAGAACGTCGCCCTGCGCCACGGCCGCGGCGGCCCGCAACTGCGGGCCGCGCCCCTTGGGAGCTTGGACGACGCGTACCCCCTCCGCCTCGGCGACGGAGGCCGTCCCATCCGGGCTGTGGGCATCGACGACGATCACCTCGTCGGCGATCCGGCGGGCGCAGGCGATCGCGTCGCGAATGAGCGGGGCCTCGTTCCAAACAGGGATGATGACGGTCAGGGTCGGCGGCACCCAGGACAACGCCGGCCCTGGCTGCCGGTTGCTCGAGGCGCACAAAGTCCCGAGGTGGGACAAAATAACGTGATCGACCGCTCACGGTTCCCGTGTTCAGCCGCAATTTGGTGGCTTACGCTGCGAATCGAATGGAACGCGGCCTCGGGGGGCCTCGGAATGTCCGCGCAGCACGTTCTCGCGATGGCACGCACCGCGGCCGGCTCGACCGGCCGGGCCAAGCCCGTCGTCGCGCGGTCAATTCAATGGCATCTCGGCGTGCTCTGCGCCGTGTTCATCCTGCCCGTCCTCGGTTTCGTGGGCTGGGTGCTGTGGGAATACACCCGTACCGAACGCCTGCGCCTGGAACAGCAGCGCATCGAAACGCTCGACCGCGTCACGACCACCGTCGAACGCGACCTCTCGCTCCTCAAAGCCATGGCGGAGCTCGCCGCGAGCTCGCCCCTGTTGGCGGGGCGGGACGCTGCCGCGGCGGAGCAGCCGCTGCGGGACCTTGCCGCCGCGCTTGGGATGCCGATCATCCTGCGCAGCGCCTCGGGTCAGCCGATCCTCACGGCCGGTGGCGCGGTCTCCTCCGGCGACCTGACCGAGCCGGAGAAGCAGGCGCTTCTCGCGCGCCGCGCCGTGATCTCGGCGACCACCGATCCGTCCGTGCTGGGCGGGCAGGTCACCGTCACCGCACCCGTTCCGCGCCCCGGGAGCGACGAGCCGCGCTATCTCCTGAGCTTCGCCATCGGCCCGGAGCGGATCGCGCGGGCGGTCAACCGCGAGGAGCATTCGCCTGGCGTCAGCACCACGGTGCTGGACGCGAGCGGCGGCGTGATCGCGACGGCGCGGGGGCAGGGCGCCGTCAACGTTCCGAACCTGTCGCCCCTCGCCCTCCAGATGGCGCGGCCCGGCAGCCGCACCCGCGCGACGTCCCCGGAGGGTACGCCCTTGCTCATCGAGCAGGTCCGCCTCGCCGGAGCGGATTGGACCGTCGTTGCCGCCGTGAGCGAGGATGCGCTGCGGGCGCCGTTCCGGCGTTTCCTGCTTCAGCTCGCCGCCACAGGCGGGGCTCTGGCCCTGCTCTCCTACGCGCTCGCCGTGACCTTCGGACGACGCATCGTCCGGGCGCTCGAGCAGCTGTCACAGGCGGCGGGTGCCCTCGGGCGCGATCGCCGCACCGTCGAGCTCGCGACGCCGATCACCCAGATCAACGAGGTCGCGGGGGCGCTGCAGCAGGCGGGACGGGCGATCCGGCAGGGCGAGGAGCGGCAGGCGCTCCTCAACCGCGAGCTTCACCACCGGGTCAAGAACACGCTCACCACCGTCCAGGCCATCGCGAACCTCGCCGCGCGCTCGAGCGGCTCCGTCGACGAGCTCCGGCGCTCGCTGACGAGCCGCATCGGCTCCCTCGCGAAGACGCACGACCTCCTGGTCGGCGCCGGCCACGCCGGGGCTCCGCTGGAGGCGCTGCTCCGCAACGAGCTCGAGGCCTACGAGGACCAGTCCAACCGGCACGTCGCGCTGGACGGCCCACCCCTTGAAATTCCTGCCGAGATGGCGCTCGCCATGGGCATGGTGGTCCACGAACTCGTGACGAACGCGGCGAAGCACGGGGCGCTCGCCGTTCCGACGGGTCGGCTGACCGTGTCCTGGGCCGTCGACGAGGCTCCGGGCGGGTCGGTCCTGTCCCTCGATTGGCGCGAGGTCGGGAAAGCCCCCGAGGTGCCGGAGGGACGCCAGGGCTTCGGGACGACCCTCCTCGATCGCCTCGCCCAGCAACTCGGGGGAACGATCGAGCGCGATTTCGCCCCCGACGGGGTTCGCGTCCGTCTGGCGGCGCCGATCCCTGAAGATTTGTCCGCTTCGGCGAGGACGGCATGATGAGCACGGCCGAAGCGAAGTTCGGCAACGACCTTCACACCCCCCACAGGCTTCCCGTCCTGCAAACCCCGGCGCCGCGGCCCGAGCCGCGCAGCCGGCTGCCCCTTCTCTGGGCGGCTTTGGGCGGCGTGGCGGTCGTCGCGGGCGCCCTCTCGCTCGTGCGCGAGAGCAGCGCGCCGGTGCCCGAGGCCAAGGCGCCCCTCGCCGCGCCCGAGCGGGATTGGGCCGACAAGCCGGCGCAGCCCACGGAACTCGCGACGGTCCTGAGCCTGCTCTACAAGGAGGGCGCGCGCCCGGCTGATGCGCCGGACGCAGGGCCGCCCGCCGCTTTCGTGCCGGAGCCGCCGGCTCGGCCCGAGGCCGGCGATCTCGCCGACCTCGAGCGGACGCGGGCCGCGCAGGATCTCGGCGAGGCTGCCTCGACATCGGCCGCGGACCGCGGGCTCCTCGATCCCTCGGCCCAGGCCAATCCCGGCTATGTTGGCATCTGGGCGCCGGTGCGCGCGGCCTGCGCGCCGCGCAACCCGACCCGCTTCCTTCCAGCCTGGATCAACCCGACGGGCGCCCGTGCCGGCGAAGTCTCCTGCGCCTTCGCCAACGGCCGCCGCGAAGGCACGACCTGGAGCTTTCGCGCCTCCTGCTCCGACGGGCGTCGGAGCTGGACGGCCAACGTTCGCCTCGCTGTGAACGGCGATACCCTGACCTGGTCGAGCGAGCGCGGCTCCCAGCGCTACGCGCGCTGCCCGGGCGGCTGAGCCGCGCGCGCCGAAATGTGACGACGCCCGGCGCGCATCGCTGCGGCCGGGCGGCGGTCTGGGTCAGGGGCCGTTCGAGGCGTGGCGCAGAGTCGGCTGCGGCACCAAGCTCAGATGAAGAAGCCCCCGCCGACGTCCTGCGCCGCGATGTTGGCCAGGAAAATCGTGCCGCCACCGGAGAGCGTCAGCAGCGTCCCGCCGAACGTATCCGCCGCGGCGTAGCTCTGGCCGTTGATGAAGATCCGATCCCCCTCGGCTGCGTTGAACCCGACGATCGCGTCGCTGCCTTCGCCCGCGTAGAACGCGAACGTGTCGGCTCCCGCGCCGCCGTAGAGGCCGTCGTCGCCCGCTCCACCGATCAGGAGATCGTTGCCGCCGTTGCCGTAGAGGGTGTCCTTCCCGCCGCCGCCGTAGATCTCGTCGGCAACATCCAGCGGGTCGACGAGGCCCGAGCCGCCGTAGATGACGTCATCGCCGCCGTTGCCGTAGATCTTGTCGGCGCCCGTGCCGCCATAAATCTCGTCCGCCGCGTCGGTCGGGTCAACGAGGCCTGTGCCGCCGTACACGACGTCGTTCCCGCCGTTGCCATAGACGGCATCGTTGCCCACGCCGGCATCGATCATGTCGCTGGCATCGTTGGGATCGGCCGCACCGGCGCCGCCGTAGATCAGATCGTCGCCGTTCTCGCCGAACAGCACATCCTGACCGGCGCCGCCCGCCATGGTGTCGGCACCTTCGCCGCCGACAAGGCCATCGATGCCGCCGCGTCCGTCGAGGTAGTCGTTCCCGGCGAAGCCGGTGATCTGGTTCGGCGCGTCGTCCCCGTAGAGGGTGTCGAGCGTTCCGACCGAGTTCGAGCCGGCGATGTTCTCGATGCTGATGTAGATGTCTCCCGCCGCGTCGCCCGTGTTGTTGCCAGGGTTCATCAGGTCGATGGTCTGGCTCGCGCCGGTGTACTCAGTGTACATCGCCGCATCGAAGCCGTCGCCACCATTGATAGTACCGGCCCCAGCCCCCCTTCGAGGGCGTCATCGTCATCGCCTCCGAAAAGGCTATCGGCTCCGCCATAGCCTAGAGAAGGTCATTTGCTTTATAACCGTTAATCGTGTCTACGCTGTTGCTGCCCTTGATCTTGTTAGGCGTGTTGTCACCATTGTAGGTCGGCATCTTCGTGATCCTTCTGTTTCTTGGATGAGGATCATCTAAAGAGAGTTTGTTTCGCCGGTTGGTCGTGAACGGCCGCGCTCCATTTCGAGCGTTCGACAGCCAGGAACATCGACGAAATGCCGGCTCTCCCTGACCCTCCACGCCGTGCCTCGTTCCGGTCCTGCAGCCAGTCTTCGAACCTGGCCGGACGCCGAACCCTGTGAGGTCGAGCAAGCCAGGCTGCGCCATGGAGGCGATCTCGCATCGGGAGTAGCCTGCACGGAATCGCTTGCCCGAACGGAGCCGTCATGAACCTCACTTCGCTCCTCGCTGCCCGCGCGGCGGCTGGCCGCCCCGTGCGCGTCGCGTTGATCGGAGCGGGCAAGTTCGGCTCCATGTTCCTGTCGCAAGTGCCAACGATCCCCGGTCTCGAGGTGGCTGGGATCGCGGATCTCGACCCCGACCGGGCGCGCGCTGCATGCCGCACTGTCGGCTGGGACGAGGATCGGATCGCGAGGACGCGTTTCGTCGACAAGGGAACGGAGGTCTGCGGCGCGGACGACGTCGAGGTCGTGATCGAGGCGACCGGCTCGCCCGAGGCGGGCGTCGTCCATGCCCAGGCGGCGATCGAGGCTGCCAAGCACATCGTCATGGTCAACGTGGAGGCCGACGTGCTGTGCGGGCCCCTGCTCGCCGAGAGGGCACGCGAGCGCGGCACCGTCTATTCCATGGCCTACGGCGACCAGCCCGCGCTCGTCGCCGAAATGGTCGATTGGGCGCGTAGCGCCGGGTTCACGGTCGCGGCGGCCGGCAAAGGCACCAAGTACTTGCCGCTCTACCACGGCGTGACGCCGGACGACGTGTGGACGCATTACGGGCTCACGCCCGAAGCCGCCCGGGTGGCCGGCATGAACCCGCAGATGTTCAACTCCTTCCTCGACGGCACGAAATCCGCCATCGAAGCGGCCGCGATCGCCAATGCCTGCGGGCTCGACGTGCCGGAGGACGGGCTCTCCTTTCCGCCCTGCGGGGTCGACGACCTCGCCCACGTCCTGCGTCCGCGCAGCGTCGGCGGGATGCTGGAGCGCGACGGCATGGTCGAGGTGGTCTCGTCCCTGGAGCGCGACGGGCGTCAGGTGTTCCGCGACCTGCGCTGGGGCGTCTACGTCGTGCTGAAAGCCCCGAACGACTACGCCGCCGCCTGCTTCAAGCAATACGGCCTGCCAACCGATGCCACGGGCCGCTACGCGGCGATGTATAAGCCCTTCCACCTCATCGGGCTCGAGCTCTCGATCTCCGTGCTGAGCGCGGCCTTGCGGGGCGAGCCCACCGGCACGACGCGCGAATGGCGCGGCGACGTGGCGGCCGTGGCGAAGCGGGATCTGAAGACCGGCGAGCGCCTCGACGGGGAGGGCGGTTACACGGTCTACGGCAAGGTCGTGCCCGCCCGGCGAAGCCTGGCCTTAAAGGCGCTTCCGATCGGTCTGGCGCACGGCGTCACGCTCACGCGAGACGTGCTGGCCGGTCGGATCGTGACGGAGGACGACGTCACGGAAAATGCCGCGTCGCCGGCCCTGCAGGCCCGCCGCGCCATGGTGGCCCGCTTCGGCGCCTGACGCGCCCTGCCGAAATCTTCCCGTCGTAGCCTGCCAAGCTTCCTTTACGGAAGGGGTGTGGCCGAAGCGACTCACCGCTCGTTCGCGGATGCGGGCAGGATCGCACCAGATTCGCGGCTCGACGGCCATGTGCTCTCGCAGGCCGTCGGCCAGACATCTTCCTGGAGCGTCCCATGCACCACGCGTTCGAGGACCGCGCGCCGTCTCCCGTCGAGGCTCCCTCCCTGGCCTCGCGCCTCAGCCCGGTCGCACGCCTCGTCGGCTACGTCGTCCTGCTGCCTCTCCTGCTGCTCGCCCTCGGTGTCTGGCAGCTCGACCGGGCGGGGCGGAGCGCGGCGGAGCTCGACAGGGTGCAGGCCGAGCTGCCGCCCGTGCTCGAGCGCCTTGAGGCGCTCGCCAAGCGCGACCCGAACGCGGTCGTGCGGTTCGAAGGAGTGCCGACGGCTCTCTCGGCGAAGCTGGCGGTGAGCCGCGTTCAAGAGCGCGTCGATCAACTGGCCACCGACCGCCTCGTGGCGCAGGGGCGGCATGCCTCCGCCTGGACGACCCTCGTCGGCGCGGGCCTCGCGCTCGCGGCAGGCCTGATCGGCCTCGTGCTTTCGACCGTCGCGGGGGCCATGGCGCGCCTGTCGCGCGAGCAGTTGGTGCGCGCCTTCTCCCTCGTCCGTCACGCCCTGCCGCCATTGCTCAGCGCCCAGATGGGTGGCCTCGCCGCCGCCTGCCTCGGCGCGAGCCTCTTCGAGGCGGGTGGCCTGTGGTTCGCGCAGCGGGTCTCGGTCGGGGAGATCAAGCTCGTGCTCGGCGGCGGCCTCGTGCTCGCCGCCATGCTCTACGCGGTCTACCTCGCGATCGTGGGTCTGCGGCGGTGCTTTGCCCTGTTCGCGCCGCAGCCGATCGACGTGTTCGGGCGCGCGGTCGACGACGCCGAGGCGCCGGGCTTGTGGCGTTTCACCCGCGAGCTCGCCCGCCGCCAGGGAGCGGTCGCCCCCGACCGGATCGTCGTCGGCCTGACCGACGGCTTCTTCGTCACCGCCGCGCCGGTCCGCCTCTGGCCGGAGGATCGGGCGCTGCCGCAGGGCCGAACGCTCTACGTGCCGGCAACCTACCTGGCTCTCCTGAACGGGCGCGAGGTGGCCGCCATCGTCGGGCACGAACTCGCGCATTTCACGGGCGAGGACACCGCTTATTCGCAGCGCTTCGCCCCGATCTACGCCAGCCTGGAGAACGCCTTCGGGGCTCTGGCCGAGAACGGCGGTGCCATCGTGCTCTGGCCGTCCCTGGCGCTGGGCGCGCAGATCATCGGCGGTTTCGACCGGGCGGTCGCCCATTGGCGCCGCCTGCGCGAGTTCGAGGCCGATCGCCACGGCAGCACGGTCAGTGGACCGGAGGCTGCGGCGAGCGCGCTCCTGCGCACCAGCACCGTGTCGCCCGCGATCACGGCCGTGCTCGACGACGCGGCCGATCGACCCGGGCGCACGGGCGACGATCTCGTCGCCCTGCTCGAAACGCCCGCGCGCGCCTTGCCCGACCCGACCGCCCATCTCGACGACCGGCAGCCTCACCCGACCGACACGCACCCGCCGGTGCGTCAGCGCATCGCTGCCCTGGGCGTGACTGTGGACGAGCGCCTCCTCGCCGCCGCGGCGCGCCCGGTCGGTGCCGAGGAGCACGCTCTCGCCCGCGGCCTCTTCGCGGATTGGCCCGGCCTGTGCCGGCGGCTGACCACCGACTTCGTCGGACAAGCGCATCAACAACAGGCCGAGCTTCAGGCGGTGCTGGAGGACGCGGCCGCGGCCGCGCCCGCGGAAAGAACCACACTCTACGAGAACGTGAAGATCGCGGCCTGGACCTTCGGCGTCATCGCCGTCCTGGCATCAGCCGCAGCGGCGGCGCTCCTCGCCTTCGCCAGGCCGCTCGGACTCGGCAGCGACCCCGTCCTGCTGGCGGGCCTCGTCGGGTTCCTCCTCGTTGCCGCGCTCGGCAGCGCCGCTTACGTCGCCGTCGTGCTGCGCCGCGGGCGCAAGCCCTTCCTCGTCCTCGACGCGCAAGCCCTGCATTCGCCCCTCCTGCACGAGCCGATCGCCTGGCGGGACATCGCAGGCTACCAGGTCGTGCAGGACCAGCGCTTCTCGCTCATCCTCGCCATCGAGCCGGACAGTCCCCTCCCGAGCAAGGCAGGGCGCTCGATGCGGGCCGGGATCAGCCGCCGCAAGCGCCTGGTCACCCTCTATTCTTTAGGCGTTCGGGGCCTCAAACCCGAAGCTTACGCGGAGCTGATCGGGCGCTACCTCCAGGCGGCGCGGGCCCGGGCCATGCTGGCGAGTCGCGCGGCGGCCTGACGGCAGGGCCGTTCCCGGCCCGTCTCCGTCAGCGCCGGCGTGGCGGAACGGGGCGCATTTCCTGATCCGGGTTGTTGTCCCACAGGACACGACCCTTGCGCCGGTCGAGCTCGAGGTCGAACAGGCGGTGGGTGACGTCCGGGTCGCCGCCGCAACGGGCATCGTGGGTCTCGTAGACGCCGACCTTGACGCGCCGCGCCGTGCTGTCGTCCCGTTCCATCAAGTAGGCGCAGCCGAGCTGCTTCATCGACAGGAGTTCGTGCTCGCGCAGCGCCTTCCAGGCTGAGGCCGTGCGATCGGCTTCCCCGGCCAGCGCGGGAGAGGCGAGCGCCACGATAAGGATGGCGAGCACGGGGCACCTCCGTGGCCTCGGGGTTCCCGTGGTCATGCTGGAACGAGCTCCGCGAAGACGCCGCGCTCGGTCCGGTGCGAACCGACTTCGACCGTGAGCTTGTTGCGTAGCGCGTGATCACCCGGCGCTGTCGCTCGTAGGCCACCTGGCCTTGCTCCTTGAGTTCGACCAACCCGCCCGCGAGCGCCGTGTCGAGCTCGCGGCGCGCCCGCGCGACGTCCGGACCTGAGCCGGAGGCGATGGTCGCGCGGAAGGTCGGCCCGAGGTGGCGCGCGGCAAGGGCGGCGTCGGTCGCGAGGCTCCAGTCGACGCCGATGAGGCCCTTCTCGCGGTCGTAGAGGCCGAGCGTGCTCGTGAGCCTGCGCCCGGAGGGCAGGATGTACGAACTGCCGCCCTGCCAGTCCTCGATCGTGACGGGCGCGCCGTCGGGGCGAAACGGCATCGCATAACCGCCGCTGATCAGGTGCAGGGGGCGGCCCACCGCCGTCGAACCCTGAACGGCGTCGAGCTGATCGAGGACGCTCGGAACCATGAGCGCGTCCTCGGCCGAGACCCGGGTGCGCAAGGCCTGCTTGAGCTCGTCCTTCACCGCCGGCCAGTCCACCACCCCATCGACGAAGCCGAAGCGCCGGTCGAGGCGCACGGGAATGGGCCGCCCTTCCGCGATCCGCGCCAGTGTGAGGTGCAGCGACGATCCATGGCCCTCCTCGACGGTGACACCCGAGATCGTGAGCGTCGCCGGCCAAAACGCGTCCTGCGGCTCGCCTAAGGTGAGCGTGACGCGATGACGCCACCGCAGGTAGGAACTGGCGGGGGTGCCGCCGGACAGGCGCTCCGCCTCCGTCACCTCGTAGCGCAGCGTCGAGCCTGGAGCCGGCTGAAAGAAGAACCTCAGCCGCGTGTCCATGCTCTGGGCCAGGGCCGGAGCCGCTGCCGCGAGAGCACAGCCGCCCGCGAGCAGGGCGCGGCGGTTCAATGCAAGCTGGCTCATCGCACGAACTCCGCGACGATGACGGAAGGGGCGTTCGCCTCTTCGCCCGGAGAACGTCGTTCTTTCGGGCCGGCCTGGGGGCGAAACGGCGAGACGATCAGGGCAAAGGACGCCAACAACAGATGCGTCAGGGGCACGGGATGGCGACTCCGGGCGAGAAGAACTGTTCTGTCCCGCTTGTCCCAGCCGCGTGTTTCAGCGTAGGCGCGCCGCGCCGCCGCCGTGTTTCGGCAGGCGCCGCGTCGGTCACAAGCGGCGACACGCGATCGGGTCTCGCGCGACACCGCCCGGAAGCAGGGCGGTGCGAGATACGGCGTCTAGTCCCGCAAGGTGCCTCGATGATTTCTCCTAACCGCCCGGGCTCGCAGCCGTCATGCCGCGCCGACTGACCTTGCGCCGGCCGAACGGCCCCCTCCCGTCGCGCACCGTGGAACGCGAGCTGCGGGCGCTCGAACGCTGGGCCCGCACCCTCGGCGAGAGCTTTCCCGCAGGCGCCGCGGCCGACATTCACGACGACTGGAAGCTGCCGGTCTCGGGCGCCCTGGTGGACCCGCCCACGACCACGCCGGCGATCCAGGCCCGCGCCGCGCAGGCGCTCCTCGACGGGGCCGCGCGCCTCCTCGCCGCTCGGCCGCAAGATCGTGGTGACGTCAGGGTGACGGTGCTGATCACCTTGCCCGACATGTTCCCGAGCCGGATCTGCGTGTTCTACGATCCAGCCTACTTCGCGACCTTCGCCGACCGCACCGGTCGCTACCAGCAATGGACGCCGCTGCATCCTGAGCGCTCCCTCGCGCGCGAGTGGGGGCTGATCATGCCCCATGGCTTTCGCGAGCAGGGTTTTCGCGAGGTGATGTGGAGCGAAGCCGACGACGACCCGGAGCGTCTCGTCCAGGTCCACGACGGCGAGGTGTGGTTCGTGGTCGACGGCGACCCGGACCAGGGCGTCTGACAGCGCCCGCGGACCGTTGCACGCGAGGGGCCGGCATGGTCCAGGACACGGCATTCCTGAAACGCTTGTGGTTCGTCGTCCTCGTCGTCGCCGTTTGCGCAGTCGGCGTCGGGCTGACTCTGTACGGCATCAAGGACACCCTGCGCCGGATCGGCCCGCACTCCTCCGCGATGGACTTGGCGTTCGCGTTCGTGAGCGTACACGTGAGCATCCTGGACCTGATCGAGATCGCGCTCCTTCTCATGACTTTGTTCGGCTGGTTCTTGTTTCGACGTCGGCGCGCGAAGCCGCCCGGGCGCTCGCCGTCTGATCAGGGATGACGGCGAGGAACGTCGCCGAGGCGCGGGCGCAGAGCGTTCAGCCGCCGAACCGACAAGCGGCTTAATTGGGCGATCGGGCGAGCAACCTTCTCACCGACGCCTCGTGCCCGTTCGCGGAGCGTAGGGAGGAGCGAGCCGTCTGCGCCGTTTTCGACGCGCAGGTCGACTGGCCGCTGACCTTGAGTTCGTCGGCGCAGACGCGGCCGGCTTCCGCCGCGGCCCGGCTCACGCAAAAGGTGCTGAGACGGGCCTGGTCTCCTCCGCCGGCCAGCAGCTCTCGGGCCGGCCCCTGCAGGTAGACGAGGGCCCGATCGGTCGCTGCCTTGCATCGAGGACCCGGGGAGCAATGCTCGGCCAGGACGGCGCTCGGCAACACGCTCGCGCTTGCCAGGGCCAGGAAGCCGAGGCAGGCGCGAATCATCGCGACCATCAGAGCACCGCGGCGAAGCGGGCCGGGACGGCAGGGGTGTGTCATGTCAATTGAGACCCGTCGCTCTTGATCGACGGGTCCGATGGCGCTCGGGGTCTCGGCCCGCATTGGAAGCGCGCTGTTCGTGGATTGGTATGGAGGACTTCAGCAAAGCTGCGTCAGGCCCGTGCTGAGGGCGACGATCAGGCCGATGAGAAAGCCGAGGCCCAGGCCGAAGATGGCGACGACGCCCCGGAGCAGCCAGGCCGCCACCTGCGACCGATCGGGGTCGGGGACGGCGCGGCGGTCCGGGGCGTGCAGATCGGGGAGGGTGCCGTGCATGTCAGCCTCGCGGCGCGCGCTGCGCATGGCGCTCGGCCAGGCGTGCGGCCAAATCGTCGACCGCGTGGCCGGTCCCGGCGGCGGCGGCCTGGATGTCATCCAGGGCCAGTCCGCCTGGGCGCGAAGCCTCCGCGACGGCCCAGGCGCGGGCGGCGCGGCGGCCGCTCCGGCAATAGAGGAGAACGGGCCCCTCGGCCCGGGCGAGGGCAGCCCCGAGAGCATCGGCGACCGCGTCGGGCAACTCGCCCTGCGGCACCGGCACGTAGGCGAAGGCGAGACCGCTCTCGCGCACCAGCACGCCCATCGTCACGGAATCCGGTTGGCCGGCCGCCTCGCCGTCGGGACGCAGGGCGATCACGGTGCGAAAGCCGAGGCTTTTGGCGTGAGCGATGTCGCCGGCATCGATCTGTCCGGCCACGAAGAGGTCGCGGGTGAGCCGCTGGCGCTCGCGCATCGCCGTCGAGGGCTCGCTGCGCCGCTCGACCGCCGTTCCGAACGCCCCCAGCTTCTCCAAGGATGCGGGCACGAGCACCGTACCCGCCCCGATGACGAGGCTCACCGCGAGAACGGTGCGGAAGCGGGGCAGATCCTGCATCATGACGTCCTCTCCCGCTGTGCCGGCGTCGGGACCTCTCGATCCACGCACGCGAGCCCCCGCGCCCGGATGCGAACTGCGTTGCGAACCAGTCTCCGACACTGGATGCCTGTGTAGCGTCCCATTGTTTCGCACGTGGTGCGTGCGGGCACCTCGAACGTTGCTTCAAGCCGTCGATCAGCGGTTTCGATCGTCGGCTGGCGGACCCGGAAAGGGGAGGGTGTGCGCGGCGCTCACGCCCGAGCGAGCATCATCGCGGGGCGTGCCGGCCATGCCCGGGAGGGTATCTGCGCGCCTGACGCGCTCGCGATTTACTTGAGGTCGGAGCGGATGAACGACCGGAGCTCGTCGGTGCGCGGCTGCGCGAAGAGCTCGCGCGAGGGGCCATGCTCCCAGACGCGCCCCTGGTGCATGAACACCGTCGTAGCGGCGACGCTGCGGGCGAAGCTCATCTCGTGCGTCACGAGCAGCATGGTCATGCCGCCCTTCGCCAGCTCCTCCATCACGAGGAGAACCTCGCCGGTGAGCTCGGGGTCGAGGGCGCTCGTCACCTCGTCGAACAGCATCACCTTGGGCTTCATGGCCAAAGAGCGCGCGATCGCCACCCGTTGCTGCTGCCCGCCCGAAAGATTGTCGGGATAGCTGTCGAACTTGTCCGCCAGGCCGACTTGCGCCAGCACCTCTTCCGCGAGCTGACGGGCCTTGCCCTTCTCGACGCCCTGGGTCAGGCGCGGCGAGAGCATGATGTTCTGCGCCACCGTCAGGTGCGGGAACAGGTTGTAGCTCTGGAAGACGATGCCGACGTCCTTGCGCAGCTCCCGTAGGCGCTTCGGGTCGTGATCGACGGCGTGGCCCGCCACCTCGATGCGCCCGGATTGGAAGCGCTCGAGGCCGTTGACGCAGCGCAGCAGCGTGCTCTTGCCCGAGCCGGACCGGCCGATGATCGCCACCGTCTCGCCCGGCTCGACGGTGAGCGAGATGCCCTTGAGCACCTCGACCGCGCCGAAGCTCTTGTGAACGTCCTCAATGACGACGGCCGGCATGGAATACCTTCTCGAGATGTCGGCTCAGGCGCGAGAGCGGGAAGCAGATCATGAAGTAGATCGCCGCCACGGCGCCGAAGACGGCGAAGGGTTTGAACAAGGCGTTGTTCAGGAGCTGCCCGGCGCGGGCGAGCTCGACGAACCCGACGACGGAGACGATCGAGGTGTTCTTCACGAGCTGCACCAGGAACCCGACGGTCGGCGGCAGGGAAATGCGCACGGCCTGCGGCAGGATGACGTGCGCGTATTGCTGCGCCGGGCTCAAGGCGAGGGACGCCGAGGCCTCCCATTGCTGGTAGGGCACCGCCTCGATCGAGCCGCGCCAGATCTCGGCGAGATAGGCGCTGACGTAGAGGCCGAGCGAGATCGAGGCAGCGAGCAGGGGCGGCAGGTCGAAGCCGGCGAGCGCCAAGCCGTAATAGGACAGGAACAGCACCATCAGGACGGGGATGGATTGCAGCACCTGGATGTAGGCGATCGCGACCGACTTCACGATCCGGTTGCGCGACAGGCGCAGGATCGCGATGCCGGCTCCCATGAGCCCGCCGGCGACGAAGGCGATCGCGGTGAGCAGCAGGGTCCAGCCCGTGGACTCGATGAGGAACGAGAGCTCGTCCGTGCCGAGGAAACCCATCACGCGCTCTCGCCTTTGGCCTGGACCCGGGCGAGGCCCGAAACCCGCGGAAAGGCGAACCGTCCGACGCCGTAAAGGATCGATTTCAGGCACAGCGCGAGGCCGAGATAGATCACGGTCGCGACGATGTAGCTCTCGAAGCTGCGGAAGCTGCGCGACTCGATCACGGCCGCCGTTCCCGAAAGCTCCTGCACCGAGATGAAGGAGGTGACGCTCGAGGCGAGCAGCATCAGGACGAACTGGCTCGACAGGGCCGGCCAGACCTTGGCGACGGCGGGGATGAGAATGACGTGCTGGAATACCTGCCGGGACGTTAAGGCGAGGGCGTGGCCCGCCTCGACTTGGGAATGGTGGATCGACTCGACGCCGGCCCGGATGATCTCCGTGGCATAGGCCGAGAGGTTCAAGGTCATGGCGAGGAGCGCCGCCTGCGCGGCGGAGAGGCGGATGCCGAGTTCCGGCAGCCCGAAGAACACCATGAAGAGCTGCACCAGGAAGGGTGTGTTGCGCAGCAGCTCGACATAGGCGTCGACGGCCACCCGCAGCCAGCGCGGCCCCATGGACCGGGCGGCCGACATCAGGACCGCCACGCCGAACCCCAGCAGGATGGCGGCAACCGAGAGCTGGATCGTGAGGAGCACGCCGGCGGCGATCATGCGCCATTCGGCGATGACGGGATCGAACTGGAACTGAAAGGGCATGGGGCGCCTGGGGCCGTGGGGCCGCGCCCGGCACGATGCCGGGCGCGATCGTTCAGCGACGCTGCCGGCTCAGAACGTCGGCAGCTCGGGCAGGGGCGAGCCGACCCATTTGCGGCTGAGCTCATCGAGCTCGCCGTTGAGCTTCATGTTGTAGATGATGGTGTTGAGATACTGATGCAGCTCGAAAGCGTCCTTGCGCATCGCCATCGAGTTCGGCTGCTTGCCGAAGAAGAACTTCATCTCGGACGAGGTGTCGTTGCGCAGCTTCATCGCCGCGTTGGCCTGCGCGTCCGGGCTCGCTACGGCCTGAACCTGGCCGGCGAAGAGGGCCTGCAGCACGGTCGCGTCATCCTCGAAGTAGACGATCTCGTAGCCGTTGCCCTTGTTCTTGAGCAGCTCCGCCTCCAGGCTCGAGCCGCGGTTCACGCCGACCTTCTTGCCCTTGAGGTCGCTCCAGCCTTTGATCGTGTCGTCCTTCTTGCCGTAGATGCCGACCTGGAAGGCGCTGTAGGGGATGGAGAACATCACCGCCTTGGCGCGCTCGGCGGTGGGGGCCAGCGTCGAGACCAGGAAATCGACCTTGCCGGCTTCGAGGGCCGGAATGCGGGAGGGCGGGGTCAGGCCCACCATCTCGATCGGCACGCCGAGATACTTGCCGATGGCGGCCGCGACGTCCGCGTCGTAGCCGATCGGATTGCCGCGCGCGTCCACCATGCCGTAGGGCGGCGCGCCGATGAGCACGCCGATCCGCGCCTTGCCGCGCTTGATGATGTCGCTGACGGTCTGGGCCGAGGCGGCTCCCGCGCTCAACCCGAGCGCGAGCACGACGCTGGCGGCGGCGGCGATGCGTTTCCAACTTGACGTCATGCGTTCCTCCCAAGACGCCGGATGGCGCCGATCATGTTGCAGTCTGTGCCCGACCGTCTGCGCGGTCTTGCGAGCGACGGACCCGTTCAGTGCCGCGGTGCGCGCACCACGTTGAGGCAGTCCTGCCCGGCGATGATCCGCCGGACGTTCTCGGCCATCACGTCCTGGCGTCGGCGGATGGTGCCGCTCGTCCAGCCGGACATGTGCGGCGTCATGACGACGTTGGGCAAGCGCTCGAACGGCAGCCGCCCGGGCGCGGTGACGGCCTCGGCGCTGCGCGGGTAGGCGTACCAGGTGTCGATCACGGCGCCGCCGATGCAGTTCTCCGACAGAGCATCGAAAAGCGCCTCTTCGTCGATCACGGGCCCGCGCCCGACATTGATCACCACCGCGTCCCGCCGCATCGCGGCGAAGGCCTCCCTGCCCACGAGGCCAGTTGTCTCGGCGGTGAGGGGCAGGGAAACGACGTAGGCGTCCGCGGCCGCGAAGAAGACCGGCAGGGCATCGAGCCCGAAGGCGCGGTCGACCTGCGGCGACGGGGCGACCGGAGTGCGGTTCGCGACGACCACGTTCATCTCGAAGGCCTTGGCGCGGGCGGCGATCGCCCGGCCGATATGCCCGTATCCTAGAAGCCCGATCGTCGACCCGGCAAGCTCGCCGTGAACGCGGTCCGCGGCGCCGGCCCAGTAGGTCCAGCGCCCCTGACGCAGGTCGCGGTCCGCTGCGGCGAGGGGGACGGAGCGGGCGAGGAGCGCCGCCATGACGTATTCCGCGATCGCCGGCTCGTGCCCGAAGCAATTGCAGACGCGCGCCCGGTTGGGCACGGCGTCGAGATCGACCGCGTCATAGCCGGCGCCGGGCACCTGGAAGAGGCGCAGGCCCTCAGGCCGCGGCAGCGTCGGGTCGAACCGGACGCCGATCACGACCTCGGCCTCGGCGTAGGTCTGGCGGTCCGCTTCGCTCGCGAGGGCGTCGGGCAGCACCCTCACCGTCGCGGCCGGCCCGACTTTCTCAGCGAATCCGTCGCTGAACGAGGCGGCGTTGGCGCCGTGAAAGACGATGCGCATCGCGTTCGACTCAGGTTCCCACGGCGGTCGGGACGCCTCCGGGCCGGCAAGGTGTCGGTCGAACCCGAGTTGCGCAATGCGATAAACGAATGGCTCGCACGATCGGCGTGCATGATCGTCGACGGAGACGGAGCGGCCGTTCGCGCCCAGAGCGCCACGCGGGATTTCTCGGTTGAGCTTCGCACTCCCTGGGGTCTCGTCAGGTGATCTTGAGACCACCGACGATTGCTGGGCCGTGCTCGTCATCGCTGCGAAATCCAGAGCCCTGCTAGGCTCAGGTTCTCAGTTCTCAGAGGCTCTCGCGGAGTTTCTTCGCGACGGCGTGGAGTTCGTCCTTGAGTTGCTGGATCGGTTTCTCGTCGCCACCGAGCGCGCACACGACCCGCTCGCGCGCAGTGGCGACCGTGTCGCGTACGGCACGACCTTGCTCCGTCAGCGCGATCCTGAGGTGCCGCTCGTCGTTCGGGTCGCGCCGCCGCTTGAGCAGGCCCGCGCCTTCCATGCGCTTGAGGATAGGCGTCAGCGTGCCCGAATCCAGGTGGAGCTGCGTGCCGATCTCCTTCACGCTCAGGCCGTCCTGGGTCCAGAGGACGAGAAGGACGAGGTATTGCGGATACGTCAGGCCGAGCGGCTCCAGCACCGGCTTGTAGGCCGCAGCGAAGGCGTGCGCCGCGGTGTAGGCCGCAAAGCACAGCTGCTGATCCAGGTGCAGCGGATCGGGGGCAGCGGACGGCGACGCGTTTTCCATTGACTTCATAGCCCAAAGTAGCACGCAAACGGCTTGCGTCAAAACGATTAGCGCGCTAATCGATCGTCCACCAACGAGGAAGACGACGATGCGTTCCCATTACAGCCGTCCCGCCACGACGATCGCGGCCCTTGCCCTCGCTTCGGCCATGGGCGCGCTGGCCGTCGCCGGACCGGGCCTGGCTGCGCCTCCGGTCAAGCCGGGCGAGGCGCGTGCGTCGGCGACGGCTCAAGCCGCTGCTCCTGAGGCTGCCGGCAGCTCACAGCCCGCCGCCGTCTCGGAGCCGCGCGGCGCCCCTTCCGAGATGTCCGCCTCGCGCAAGGTGCGGATCGTCTATGTCGGCCCGATCACGGCCCGCTGAACGATGTCTGCGCTCTCGCAATCATTGATCGCCGCGCTGGCGCCGAGCGCCGGGCTTTTCGGCTTGAAGCCGGTGCTGATCGATCGGGCGCGGGTCGCGGCGGCTCTCGCCCGGGTCGAGCTGAGAGAAGCTCCGGCGGAGGAGCTCTACGCGGCGCTCACCGACCGCTTTGCCATCGATCTCGACGTGCTAGCCGGTCTGCTGAGCGGTCAGGGCAGCGATACTTTTGTTTAGTGAAAAGCGCGTAAATCAGAGGTTCGGGGAGGCGATGATGCTGAAGGTGAGTACGGTTCTACGCGCGGTTGGCCTCATGACCGTTCTCGGCGGCACGGGCCTCGTCATGATGGAGCTGTCCGGCAATGCCGCCGACGGCCAGCCTTCACTGAAGGCCGCGCGCGTCGAGCCCTCGGCCGCGCTGGCCAACGCTCCCGCTCCGACCACACCGCCCCAGGCGCAAAGCGGACAGGACCAGCGCGGCGTTCGGGTGGTCTACACCGGTGCCGTGACGGCCCAGGCGGCCCCGCCGGCCAAGCCCGCGCCGAAGGCTGGCGAGCCGCAGCGGTCCGCCCCTGAGCCGACGCCGCCCACGCCTGTCACCCTCGCTGCCCTTGCCGCGCCCGCATCGCCATCCTCACAGGCGGACCGAACCCCCGCGCCGCCGGCACCCATCGCCGCGGCATCCTCGACAGCGACCATCGATCTGAACACGGCGAGCCTCGAACAGCTCAATGCCCTGCCCGGCGCCGGCATGGTCGGGCGTGCGATCATCAAGGGTCGGCCCTACGCCTCGGCCGAGGATCTCCTCGCCAAGCGCATCCTCAACCGCGCCACCTACGCCCGCATCAAGGATCAGGTCGCGGTGCGTTGAGGCCTGCCGCGGCGCGAACCATCCTTGTCAGCGAGGGGCCGAAGTGCGAGCGCGGCTCCGGTGAGCCGCGACCTTGACGAGGGGTCGCGCGGCCTCGTCCATTTCCGCCCATGGGTCGGTGGACAGGTGAGCCAGGCGCGCCGGCACGTTGGCGAGGGTGTAGAACGCCCCTGACGTGAGCGTATCGAGTTCCTCCCAGTCCAGCGGCGTCGAGACCGGCGCGCCGGCCCGGGCGCGGGTCGAGTAGGCCGCCACCGCCGTCGCGCCGCGGCCGTTGCGCAGGTAGTCGACGTAGATCCGGCCCCGGCGAACGGCTTTGGTCATATCGACCGTGAAGCGGTCAGACGCGTCCCGGGCCATCTCGCTCGCCACGCCTTGCGCGAAGGCTTTCACCTCGTCCCAGCCCGCGCGGGCCTTGAGCGGCACGACCACGTGCAGACCCTTGCCGCCCGTGACTTTAAGGAAGCTCTCGTGGCCGACGAGCCGGAGACGCTCGCGCACCTCGCGCGCGGCCTGCTGCATCACGGGCCAGGGCACGTCTTCGCCCGGGTCGAGGTCGACGGTGATCCGGTCCGGCTTCTCCGGGCTTCTCACCTTGGCGCCCCAGGGATGGATCTCGAGGACACCGGCCTGGACGAGGGCGAGCAAGCCGTCGAGGTTCCTGATGCTCAGCGCCTCGTCGTCGCCGACCTTGACGCGGCGGACGAGCTTTTCGTCCAACCCGGCCCAGGCGTGCTTCTGAAAGAAGCATTTCTCAGCCACGCCGTCCGGGCAGCGAACGAACGACAAGGGGCGATCAGCGACGTGGGGCAGAACCCGATCAGCGATCTCGGCGTAGTAGGCGGCGAGCCCTTCCTTGGTGACGCCGACATCGGGCCAGAACACCCGGTCGGGATGCGAAAGCCGCACCTTCGGTGATGCCCGGCGCGCAGAGCCGCTCTGTCGTGGCAAGGTGTCCTCCCGCTCTGCACGGCACGCGCCGCCGCGATCCTCGTTCAGCTCAAACTCCGCTACGCCCGCAGCGATCCGAGCCGTCGTTGACGGGACCCGCCGCGTGCAGGATCTTGCGACCCCGCCGCCTGCTCTCGCTTCGGGCGCGAGGGTTCCGGCGCCGGCGTCGCGCCTCTGGCCCGCTCGAACGCGCGTTAGGATCTATGCTGATGGCTGACCCCTATGCCGTGCCGACCAGGATCGCCGTGACCGGGGCCGGCGGCAATCTCGGGCGCAAGCTCATCGCCCACCTCGTCGCCGAGGCCTCCTGGTGCGAGGAGATCGTGGCCCTCGACCGCGATGACGCCGCGCTCGAAGCTCTGAACGGCCTCGCCGACGATCGGGCCATCCCGATCCGACGCGTCGCGGCGGACCTGACGGACGCCCGGGGAGACTGGCGCGGCGCCCTCGCGTCGGTCGATGCGGTGGTGCATTTCGCGGCCCAAAACCCTTATCCCGGCGCGTCCTGGGACGATGCCTGCCTGTCCTTCGACATGACCGCGAACCTGCTCTCGGCCGCGGCCGAGACCGGCGTTCGACGGGTGGTGTTCGCGTCGTCGAACCACGTCATGGGCCGCTACAAGGACCCGCCGCTCGCCGATGAGATCGGGCCGGGTCGGCTCACGACCGCGCTGACGCCAGGCCCTGGAACGCGCTGGACCGTGAGGGGCGAGCCGATCGACGGCGTCGCTTACGCCGCCTCCAAGCTGATGGGCGAGCGGGCCTGCCTCGCCGCGGCGGCCGCGTCGGGCGGCGCCTTGACCGCGGTGGCCATTCGCATCGGCTGGTGCCAGCCGGGAGAGAACCTGGCCCGCACGCTGAACACCACCGGCGTGCCGGGCGCCGAGGACGGCCCGCCGGAGCCGCCCTCGCGGGAGCTGACCTGGTTTCGGGCCATGTGGCTGTCGAACCGCGACTTCGCCCATCTCCTGACCCGCGCCCTCGTCGCCGATCCGGCCGGCTGGCCCGCCCCGGGCATCGTGGTCAACGGCATGTCGGCCAATACCGGCATGGCTTGGGACATCGCCGAGACAAGCCGGCTCCTCGGCTATAAAGCCCAGGACGACGTCGAGCGCGCGCTCAGGGAAGGCGGTTAGAAGAGACGGCCGCCTCGATCCTCGCCCAGGACCGGCCGCCTATGCTGACGGCCCCGTCAGGACTTGGCCACGATCCCTGCCTCAGCAGCGCAGTAGCGCGCCACCTCCGCATGAGTGGCGAACCATGCGCCGCCCAGGGCCTTGGCGTGCCGGATGATCTCATCGACGATCCAGATGCGCGAGCGCTGGCCGATGACGTGGGGGTGCATGGTGAGCACGAAGAGCCCGCCCTCCGCATGCGCCCCCTCGAGCTCGCGGCGGAAGATGTCGAAGACGGCATCCGGGGGCGTGTAGGGCCTAAGGCCGCTCATCCGGTCCATGTTGAAGTAGATCGCATCATCCCGGATCCACTCCACCGGCAACTCGATGATGCCGGTCGCCTCGCCGGCCTCCACGAGTTCGTAGGGCTCGCTGTCGGCCATGAGGGAGCTGTCGTAGAGAAGGCCCATCTCGCGGATGATCCTGAGGGTGCCGGGGCTGAAATCCCAGGAGGCCGTGCGCATCCCGATGGGCTCGACGCCGGAGAGCTTCGTCAGCACGTCCCGCGCCCGGAGGGTGAGATCCCGCTCCGCCTCGAAGGGCAGGGTCGAGTTGAACTCGTGGATCCAGCTATGGATCCCGATCTCGTGCCCGGCCGAGACCACGGCGCGGGGCTCGTCCGGCGTGATGAGGGCGGCGACCGCCGGCATGAAGAAAGTCGCGGGCACCCCGTGACGCTCGAGAAGCTTCAGGATGCGCGGTGAGCCGACCCGCGCCCCGAACTCGCCCTGACTCATCTTGCCGATGGACTTGGCCCCGAATCGCAGCTCCGAGGTCTCGTGGTCGGCGTCGAAGGAGAGCGCCACGGCAAAGCGCGCTCCGTCCTTCCACCGCTCGGGCTTGAGCGAACGGCCGGCCCGCACCCGGGCCACGGCGGCCCGCCAGCGTGCCTCCTCCCACTGCCAGGGCTCGTCGCCCGCCTGCTTCCCGTCCCGCGCGTCCATGCCCGATCTTTGCCCTCCTGCTGCGTTCCAACCCCGCGCCCGGTCAGGTGAGGGGCTGCGCATGCCGCTCGAAGGCCTGCGCCGTCGGCGTCGTGCCGGCGCCTGGCTCCTGGGGCAAGCGGAACACGCCGTTCTCCACGGCGATGGGCTCGACGAAGCTGTCCTTGATCCAGGGGATGTATTCCAGCATCGCGCTCGCCGGGTGCCAATAGGCGAGGTGGACGTGGACCTGGCTCATCTCGCCGGCATGGGCGACGACGGGCAGGCGGCGGGCATGGGCCATGTCCGCGACCTGGATATACTCCGTGATCCCGCCGAGCCGCGTCACGTCCGGCTGGACGTAGTGCACGGCGCGGGCGTCGAGGAAGCTCGCGAAGGCGTCTGCGGTGTAGAGCTGCTCGCCGAGCGCGATCGGGATCGAGGTGGAGCGCGCGAGCTCGCGGTGCCCGATCACGTCGTCGTACCAGAGCGGCTCCTCGAACCAGAACAGGTCGAGGGCCTCCGCCGCGCGGCAGAAGCGCTGGCAGGTGGGCAGGTCCCAGCGGCCGTTGCCGTCGACGGCGAGCATCGTGCCGGGGCCGACGGCCTTTCGCACGGCCTCGAGCCGGTCAAGGTCGCGGCGCGGATCGTCGTGGCCGACCTTGATCTTGACGCCGCGAAAGCCGTCCTCCTCGACGGCGGCCCGGGCACCGGCGACGAGCCTCTCGTCGGGGATGCTGAGCCAGCCGATATCGGTGTTGTAGGCCATGAGATCGCGGCAGGTCGCGCCGCCCAGAAGCTTCCAGAGCGGCACCTCGGCCCGCTTCGCCTTGAGGTCCCAGAGCGCCACGTCAACGGCGGCGAGGGCGAGCTGGGTGATGCCGCTGCGCCCGACCCATTGCAGGGGCGGGTGGCGGTTAAGACGCCGCCAGAGCCGCGTGATGTCGGCAGAATCTTCGCCGACGAGCAGCGGGGCGTAGCAAGTCGCGATGCAGGTGGTGATCAGCCGGTCGCTCGCGAGATGCGCGTGCGTGCCGGTGAAGCCGTAGCCCGTCAGCCCGTCCCGGGTCTCGATCCGGGCGCCGACGACGCCCCAATGCGTGACGGTGTGGGTGCTGTCCGAGATGCTCGTCGCCGGCAGCGGCACGTGCAGGATGAAGGGCTCGACGCGCGCGATCTCCATGGCGACCTGATCCTCCCCGCGCCACGTTCCGTGGCTTCGCGCCTGAGTTGAGCGCAAAGCGCCGGCGCAGGCGAGCCCGCGCGGACGCACACGAGGGTTGCCCTGACCGAGGCCGTGCCTTCACGCCCGGAACTGGAAATCCGCGAAGCGGTGCAGCGCCTCGTCCACCGCCGGCTTGTGCCGCGCGGCGTCCTCGCCGATCCAAGTCCATTGCTGGATGAGAAGGCGCCGCGCCGTCCGGTCGGCCTTGACATCGATCGCTGCCACGACGGCGTCGCCGACAAGCACGGGCAGGGCGAAGTAGCCGAGCTGGCGCTTCTCCTTCGGTACATAGGCCTCGAAGCGGTGGCCGTAGCCGAAGAACTGCTCCAGCCGCGCGCGCTGGATCACCAGCGGATCGAAAGGCGAGAGGATCTGCGCCCGCTCGTCGAGCGGCTCGTGGCTTTGATCCAGCGCCTCAGGCTCCGCCCAGAACGCCGCCTTCTCGAGCCCCTCGATCGCGATCGGCCGCAACGCCCGCCGCTTCACCCGCGCCTCGATCAGGGCGTGGACAAGGGGCTTTCGCTTCGCGTCGAGATAGCAGATCGAGTCGAGGCTCACGATCCCTTGCGCGCGCAACGCCCGGTCGAGGACGTAAGCGCCGATCTCCCGCTCGGACGCCGCGCGGGGTCTCGCCTCCCAGCCGAAGTGCCGGTCGAACAGCTCGTAGGTCTTGAGCATGCCGGTGCGCGCGCTGATCGCGAGGTCGCCGGCATAGAAGGCGCGCTGGAGGGCGCGCTTCGACGGCTTGCGGCTCGCCCAGGCGTGATCCTTCTCGACGAGGACATCGTCCTCGATGTCGCGGATCGTGAGCGGGCCTCCTGTCTCGATGAGCGCCAGCACCCGCCGCAGGTCCTGGCGCGAGACGGAGCTGTACCAGGCGGCGGGCGTGGCCCGGTGCTGGCGCATCGCGGGCAGGAAGAAGCGGAGATCCCGGGTGGGCACGTAGGAGAGCGCGTGTGTCCAGTACTCGAAGACACTTTTCTCCTCGCTCTGCGCGGCACGCAGGTCCTCGCGCCGGTAGGCCGGAATGCGGTTCCAGAGGATGTGGTGGTGGCAGCGCTCGACGACGTTGATCGTGTCGATCTGCACGTAGCCGAGGTGCTCCACCGCCGCGCGCACGGCCTGCGGCCCGGCCCCGAAAGGCTCTGAAGCGTCGAGGCGCTGTGCGCGGAGCCAAAGGCGTCGAGCGCGCGCCTTTGAGAGCGGGACGGGGAGGGAAGGGCGGGGCGGCATGCGTGTCGGGACGCACAGTGACCGAGGCGAGGCGGCCTGGCCAGAGATTCGGGTCCCAGCCGTGACGCACCTCCTTCCAAGGCCGTGCGTGGACAGCGAGGAGGCCGGATCGCGGCGCAGCATGGTCAGGCGAGGCGACGCGCCTTGCGACGATCCAAAGCTATTCCTTGCCGGACTGCCCCGCAGGCCGCGATGTCGGTTGTGCGGCGGCCCAGGCCCTGGAACAGTCAGGCTTGAGGCAAGGCAGAGACTTCGAGCATGGCGCAAGGTGAGACGAGGCTTTGGGGCGCGCGGTTTCGGACCCCGCCGGACCCGGCACTCATGCGCCTGTCCCGCGCCGAGGCGAGCTATTTTCGCCTCGTGCCTTATGATCTCGCCGGCTCGAGGGCCCACGCGAACGAACTCGTGCGCGCAGGGCTGCTGACACAAGGGGAGGGGGACGACCTGCGCGCAGCGCTCGACGCTCTGGAGGTGGATGTCACGGCCGGCCGGGTCGCGCCGGCGCCCGCCGACGAGGACGTCCACACCTTCCTGGAGCGCGTGCTGACGGAGAGACTCGGGCCGCTCGGGGGCAAGCTGCGCGCCGGGCGCTCGCGCAACGATCAGGCCGCGAACGACCTCAAGCTGTACCTGCGCGATCACGCCCGCCGGGTGCTCGACGCCGTCTGCGATCTTCAGGGCGCGCTTCTCGAACAGGCGGAGCGCCTCGCCGAGACACCGGCCCCCGGCTTCACCCATCTGCAGCCCGCCCAGCCGATCGTGTTCGGGCACCATCTCCTCGCCCACGGGCAGGCCCTCGCCCGCGACGGAGAGCGCCTGATCGACTGGGACCGCCGCTCCTCCCGCTCGCCGCTCGGCGCCGCGGCGCTCGCGGGGTCGGCCATCGCGGTTCGCCCCGAGTTGTCGGCGCGCGAGCTTGGCTATGAGGCGCCGTGCGAGAATTCCATCGATGCAGTCGCGGCCCGCGACCACGTTGCGGAATTCCTCTTCGTCGCGGCGATGATCGCGACCGACGTGTCGCGGCTCGCCGAGGAGGTGTTCATCTGGACCTCGCGCCAGTTCCGCTTCGTCGTCCTCGATGACGGCTTTGCCACCGGCTCGTCGATCATGCCGCAGAAGAAGAACCCGGACATCGCCGAGCTCGCCCGCGGCCGCGCTGCCCGGCTCATCGGCGACCTCGCGACCATGCTGATCGCGCTCAAGGGCCTGCCGCTCGCCTACAACCGTGATCTCGCCGAGGACAAGCGCGCCGCCTTCGACGCGGTGGACCAGCTCCTCATCGTCCTGCCGGCTATGGCGGGAATGATCCGCACCATGCGGGTCGACGAACGACGCCTCGCGGCGGAGGCCGTCGAGGGTTTCACCCTGGCGACCGAAGTAGCCGACTGGCTTAGCCGGCAGGGCGTGCCCTTCAGCGAGGCGCACGAGATCACCGGCGCCCTGGTCCGGCTCTGCGAGGAGCGCGGTCTCCAGCTGCACGAGGTCTCGGACGCGGACCTCGCCGGCATCGACCCGCGCCTGACCCCGGAGCTGCGGGAGCATCTGACGCTCGAGGCGGCGCTCGCCGCCCGATCCGGGTATGGCGGCACGGCGCCGGCCCGGGTGCGGGAGCAGATCGAGCGCCTGCGGGTCGTGGTGGCAGAGCAGCGCGGCTGGGCGGCGTCCTATGACGGGCCGAGGATGGAGGTCGGCTCATGAGCGCCGCGACGATGGGGGGAGAAGCAACCTACAGCATTGCCGGCCTGCGCAATGTCCGGCGCCGCCACGTCGGCCGCTGGATCGCCGTCTTGCTGATCCTCGTCGTGATGGCCTGGATCGTGAAGGCCTTCGCCGAAGGGCAGATTGCCTGGCGCGTCGTCGGCCAGTTCCTCACGGCCCCCGCGATCCTCTCCGGCCTCGTCAACACGGTGGTTATGACGATCTGCGCCATGGCCCTCGGCATCGCGCTCGGTGTCACCTTCGCGGTCATGGTGATGTCGCCGAACCCTGTGTTGAAGGGCGTGGCGCTCTTCTACATCTGGTTCTTCCGCGGCACGCCCCTGATCCTCCAGCTCCTGATCTGGTTCAATCTCGCCCTCGTCTTCCCGACCATGGGCCTGCCCGGCCTCTTCGAGGCTCGCACCGTCGATGTGATGACGCCCTTCGTCGCGACGCTGCTCGGGCTCGGCATGAACCAGGGCGCCTACACGGCGGAGGTGGTGCGCGGCGGCATCCTCTCCGTCGATCTCGGGCAAACGGAGGCGGCCAAAGCCATCGGCATGACGCGCCTGACGACGCTGCGGCGCATCGTGCTGCCCCAGGCCATGCGGGTCATCATCCCGCCGGTCGGCAACGAGTTCGTGAGCATGGTCAAGCTCACCTCGATCGCGAGCGTCATCGGCTACGCCGAAGTGCTGCGCAACGCGCAGACGATCTACTACGCCAACGCCCGGGTGATCGAACTCCTGATCGTCGCGGCCGTCTGGTACCTCCTTGCGGTGACCGTATTGCAGATCGGCCAGTATTTCCTGGAGCGACACTTCGCAAAGGGCCGCGCCGGGCGGCACGCCATGGCGGCGCCGAAAGGGGCGGCCTGACATGGCTCCCATGGTCGTCGCCCGGGACGTCGCCAAAACGTTCGGGAGTTTGCGTGCCCTCGATGGCGTGTCGTTGGACGTCGCGCGCGGCGAGGTCGTCTGCGTCATCGGCCCCTCGGGCTCGGGGAAGAGCACGTTCCTGCGCTGCATCAACCAGCTGGAGCGCCCCGACGAAGGCGCGATCTGGGTCGACGGGGAGCTCGTCGGCTTCCGCCAGGTCGGCGATGCCCTGCACGAACTCTCAGATGCGGAACTCGCCCGCCAGCGCCTCAAGAGCGGGATGGTGTTCCAGCGCTTCAACCTGTTCGGCCACATGACGGCGCTGCAAAACGTCATCGAGGGGCCCGTCACGGTGCTGCGCCGGCCGCGCCGCGCGGCGATCGACGAAGCGATGGCGTTGCTCGAGCGCGTCGGGCTCGCTGAGAAGCGGGACGCTTACCCGATTGAGCTCTCGGGCGGCCAGCAGCAGCGCGTCGCCATCGCCCGGGCGCTCGCCATGAAGCCGACCCTCATGCTTTTCGACGAGCCGACCTCCGCCCTCGACCCCGAGCTCGTGGGCGAGGTCCTTGCGGTCATGCGCGATCTCGCCCGGTCCGGCATGACGATGATCGTCGTCACTCACGAGCTGGGCTTCGCCCGGGAAGTCGCGAACCGCGTCGTCTTCATGGACCGCGGCACTGTCGTCGAGCTAGGCTCGCCCGAGGAGGTGCTGGTGCGCCCGCGCCAGCGACGCACCCAGGATTTCATCGCCGCCGTGATCGCCTGATCGCGGCCCGTCGCACGACAGGGGAACGACCATGAAGACAGCATTCGGCCTCGCCGCCCTCGCGGCGGCTCTCATCGCGGCGGGCGCTGCCTCGGCGCAGGACGCGCCCGAGCGCGTCAAGAAGGCGGGCAAGCTCGTCATCGCGACGATGCCGAACTACGCGCCGATCACCTACAAGGACCCGGCCACGAACAAGCTCACCGGCTTCGACGTCGAACTCGGCGAGGCGATCGCCAAGGAGCTCGGGCTGTCTCCCGATTGGCAGGAGATCGCTTTCGCCCAGATGCTGCCCTCGCTTCAGACGGGCCGCGTCGACATGGTGATGGCCGGCATGAGCGACCTGCCGTCCCGGCGGGAGACGGCCGACTTCGTCAACTACATGAAGTCGGGCGCGCAATTCTATACGATCACGGCGCTTGCGGGCTCGATCAAGGCGCCCGACGACCTGTGCGGCAAGAGCGTGGGCGCGAGCCGCTCCACCAACTGGCCGAGCCAGATCAAGGATTGGAGCGACGCCAACTGCGTCGCGAAATCGAAGCCGGCCATCACCGTCGTCGGCACGGAAGGCTCGGCGGACGCGCGCACCCAGCTCAAGACGCAGCGCATCCAAGGCGCGGTTCAGGGTAACGAGACCCTGCCCTGGTTCCAGTCGCAGGAGCCCAACACCTATGTCGTGCTGGGCGAAGCCTTCACGACCTCGCTGTCCGGCATCCCGTTCCCGAAGACGGCCGAAGGCGGGCAGCTGCGCGACGCGGTCAAGGGAGCGCTCGACCGGCTCCAGCAGAAGGGAACCTACGACGAGATCCTGAAGAAGTACGGCCTCCAGGCGAACGCCCTGAAGCCGATCGCGGTGAACAAGGGGGAGTAGGGTCTCTCGGATCGCGGGGGAGGGCGGCTCGCGACGAGCCGCCCCCGAGGCGGAGCCGCCCGAGCGCCACACGGAACTTTGATCGATTCTAAGCGAGGGCGACCTAGTGCTGCACGGGGCGGTGGGTTTAGCCTGTCGCTGCCGGACGGTGTCGTCGTCGGCGCACGAGAGAGCCTCGCCGGAGCCGATGGGCCCGCCCGGGGCCGGAGCGGAGGATCACGGATGGCACGGCTTAACGTGAACGGACGGATGGTGGAGTTCGAGGCGGAGCCCGACACGCCGCTTCTCTGGGTGATCCGCGAGCAGCTCGGCCTGACAGGCACGAAATACGGCTGCGGCGTCGCGCAATGCGGCGCCTGCACGGTCCACGTCGACGGCGTGGCGACCCGCACCTGTGCCCTGCCGGTCTCGGCTTTCAACGACGGGCAGAAGATCGTCACCATCGAAGGGCTGTCGCCCGATGGCAGCCATCCGGTGCAGAAGGCCTGGGCGGCGCTCGACGTGCCGCAATGCGGCTACTGCCAGACCGGCATGATTATGAGCGCGGCCGCTCTCCTCCAAGCCAAGCCGAAGCCCACCGACGCGGACATCAACGCGGAGATGACCAACATCTGCCGCTGCGGCACCTACAACCGGGTTCGCGCGGCCATCAAGCTCGCCGCCGACGGCGGCGAAGTGCGCGGCGGCTGAGGGAGGGCGACATCATGACGATCCGAACCGAATCCGCCCTCTCCCGCCGCGGCTTCCTGGCCGGCGCCGGCGCGAGCGCAGGCCTCGCGCTGGGCTTCCACGTTCCCTTCGGCTTGGGTGAGGCCGCGGCGCAGGGCGCCGCGCCGGCCGCGCCCGAGATCAATGCCTGGGTGGTCGTCAAGCCCGATGAGACGGTGGTGGTGCGCATCGCCCGCTCGGAGATGGGGCAGGGCACCCTCACGGGGCTTGCCCAGCTCGTGGCCGAAGAGCTCGAATGCGACTGGTCGAAGGTGACGACGGAATATCCGACGCCCGGGCAGAGCCTTGCCCGTGGCCGCATCTGGCAGAACTTCTCCACCGGCGGCAGCCGCGGCCTGCGCGAGTCGCAGGACTACATGCGCAAAGGCGGCGCTGCCGCTCGCATCATGCTCGTCCAGGCGGCCGCGAACGAATGGGGCGTGCCGGCCGCCGACTGCCGGGTCTCGAAGGGCGTCATCACCCATCCGGCCTCCGGACGTTCGACCACCTACGGCCAGGTCGCCGACGCGGCGGCGCGGGTGGAACCGCCCAAGGACGTGCCGCTCAAGGATCCAAAGGACTGGACGATCGCCGGAAAGCCCTTGAAGCGCCTCGATACCCTCGAGAAGCTCACGGGCGCCCAAGTCTATGGCATCGACCTCAAGCTGCCGGGCCTGCTCAACGCCGCCATCAAGGACTGCCCCGTGATGGGCGGGCGGGTCAAAAGCTTCGACGCCGCGGCCGTCGAGAAAATGCCGGGCGTCAAGAAGGTTGTCCCGGTCGGCGAGAGCGCCGTCGCGGTCGTCGCCGACACCTGGTGGCGCGCCAAGACCGCCCTCGACGCTCTGCCGATCGAGTGGGACAAGGGTCCGAACGCGGGCGTGTCGAGCGCCACCATCGCCGCGACCCTTAAAGAGGGGCTTGGGGCGTCGCAGGCTTTCGTCGGCAACCAGAGCGGCGACGCGAAGGCCGCGATCGCGGGCGCAGCGAAGACGGTCGAGGCCGTCTACGGCTACCCGTTCCAGAACCACGCCACCATGGAGCCCATGAACGCCACGGCGCTCTGGACGCCGGAGCGTTGCGACGTCTGGTGTCCCACCCAGAACGGCGAGGCGGCGCTCGCGGCGACGGTGGAGGCGTCCGGCCTGCCGGCCGCCCGCTGCGACGTGCACAAGATCCATCTCGGCGGCGGCTTCGGCCGGCGCGGCCAATCGGACTACGTCCGCCAAGCCGTCGCCATCGCCAAGACGATGCCGGGCACGCCCGTGAAGCTGACTTGGTCCCGCGAAGAGGACATGCTGCACGGCTATTTCCACCCGATCACGCAGTGCAAGCTCACCGGCGCCTTGGACGCCGCGGGCGAGCTCACCGGGCTGCACATGCGCATCTCCGGCCAATCAATCCTCGCCGGCCTCTTGCCCCAGAACCTCCAGAACGGGCGCGACCCGGCCACCTTCCAGGGCCTCAACGCCTCAGGCCCCGACTTCCAGATCGGCTACACGGTGCCGAACCTCCTCATCGACCACGCGATGCGGAATCCTCACATCCGCCCGGGCTTCTGGCGCGGCGTGAACCTGAATCAGAACGCGATCTATCTCGAGTGCTTCGTCGACGAGCTGGCCCTCGCCGCGGGCCAGGACCCGCTCGCCTTCCGCCGCAAGCTGATGCGCAACCATCCGAAGCACCTCGCGGTGCTGAACGCGGCGGCGGAAAAAGCGGGATGGGGCAGCCCGACCCCGCCCGGCGTTCACCGAGGGCTCGCCCAGATCATGGGCTTCGGCTCCTACGTCGCAGCCGTGGCCGAGGTGTCGGTGGGCGAGGACGGCAAGGTGAAGATCCACCGGATCGTCGCGGCGACCGACCCGGGCTATGCCGTCAATCCGCAGCAGATCGAGGCCCAGGTCGAGGGCTCCTTCGTCTACGGGCTCTCGGCCCTGCTCTACGGCGAGTGCACCGTCGCCGAAGGCAAGATCGAGCAGGAGAACTTCGACACCTACAATGTCCTTCGCATGGACGAGATGCCGAAGGTGGAGACGGTGATCGTTCCGTCCGGCGGTTTCTGGGGCGGCGTCGGCGAGCCGACGATCGCGGTGGCGGCCCCGGCGGTGCTGAACGCGATCTTCGCGGCCACCGGCAAGCGCATCCGCGAGCTGCCGCTCAAGAACCACGATCTCAGGCGGGCATGACCGTCCTCCGGCTGGCCGCTCTGGCGGGCGGCCTCGTCCTGATCCTGACGACGGGCGCGACGGCGGTCGCCGCGCCCGGAGCCCTCGCATCGCCTGGAACCCTCGCACCGCCCGGGGCGGCGGCCTGCTCGGGCTGTCACGCCCCCTCGCCGCGGACAAGTAGCGTCATGCCGGCGATCCACGGCCGGCCCGCCGCCGAGATCGCGGCGGCGATGCGCGAGTACCGCGCAGGTACACGGCCGGCCACCGTGATGGACCGCATCGCCAAAGGCTTCAGCGAGGCGGAAACCGAGGCACTCGCGGCCTGGCTGGAGGCGCACCGTTGAGCGTTCGCCTGACCCGGCGCGGGCTCCTGACCGTGGGGGCCGGAACCGCTGTCGCGCTCGCCGCGCCCGCCCTCGCGCAAGGCGCGCCCGGGCGGGTCGTCGTGGTCGGCGGCGGGTTCGGGGGCGCCACCGCCGCGCGCTTCCTCGCGGCCGAGGGCGTCACGGTGACCCTCGTCGAGCCGAACACCACTTACGCCGCCTGTCCCATGAGCAATGCCGTGCTCGTAGGCCTGAAGCCCTGGGAGGGGCAGCTCTTCGGCTACGACGGGGTGCGCCGCGCCGGCGTCACGGTGGTCCACCAGGCGGCGACGGCGATCGATCCGGGAGTGCGGCGCGTCACCCTCGCGGACGGCGTCGCGCTGCCCTACGACCGCCTCGTGCTCTCCCCCGGCATCGACCTGCGCTTCGAGGCCTTGCCGGGCTACAGCGCGGAGGCGGCGCAGGCGATGCCCCATGCCTGGAAGGCAGGCGAGCAGACCCTTCTCCTCGCGCGCCAGCTCGAGGCCATGGAGGACGGCGGCACCGTCGTGATCTCCGTGCCGCCGAATCCCTACCGTTGCCCGCCCGGTCCCTACGAGCGCGCGAGCCTCGTCGCGCACTACCTCAAGACGCGAAAGCCGCGCTCCAAGCTCCTCGTCCTCGACGCCAAGGACGCTTTCTCGAAGCAGCGCCTGTTCCAGGCCGCCTGGGCCGCGCTCTATCCCGGGCTTCTGGAATACGTGCCGCTCGCCGGCGGCGGGCAGGTCACCGCGGTCGAGCCTGCGACCCGTACCTTCGTCACGGATTTCGGACGTCATCAGGCGGATGTCGCCAACGTCATTCCGCCCCAGCGCGCGGCCGCCATCGCGCGGACAGCCGGCGTCGCCGACCGGACGGGCTGGTGCCCGGTCGACCCGGCCACCTTCGAGTCCCGCCTCGTCCCCGGCATCCACGTCATCGGTGACGCGGCCATCGGCGGCGCGGTACCGAAATCCGCCTTCGCCGCGAATGCGGCGGGCAAGGCCTGCGCCGCGGCGCTCGCCGCGCTCCTCGCCGGCCGCGAGCCGGCAGCGCCCAAACTCATCAACACCTGCTACAGCCTCGTTGCGCCCGACCACGGCATCTCGGTCGCGGGCGTCTACCGGCCGAACGCGCAAGGGCTCTTCGCCGACATCGAGGGCGCAGGCGGCACGAGCCCGCTCGACGCCCCGCCGGAGACGCGGGCCCTCGAGGCGGCATACGCGCATGCCTGGTTCGACATCGCCACGGCGGAGGTGTTCGGGTGACCGCGTTCGTGGCGATCATGGTCGCAGCGCTCACAGCGGCCGGCGCGGCTGCGGCGCAGGATGGCGTGCCATCCCTCGATGAGCCGCTCGCCGCGCCCGGCGATCCCGCGCGGGGACGCGCCATCGTGGCGGACCGCCAGAAGGGGCTCTGCCTCCTGTGCCATACGGGGCCGATCCCGGAAGAGCGCTTCCAGGGCAGCCTCGCCCCGAGCCTCGCCGGAGCAGGAAGCCGCTGGTCGCGGGGGGCGCTGCGCCGCCGCCTCGTCGACCCGCGCGCCTTCAACCCGGACACGCTGATGCCGTCTTATGCCCGCACGGAAGGTTTCACGCGCGTCGGGGCGGCCTGGGCCGGGCGGCCGATCCTCGCGGGCCAGGACATCGAGGACGTGGTGGCCTATCTCGCGGCCTTGCGCGAGCCGGGCGAGAGCCAGGGAGAGTCTCCATGACGGACGCCGGACGAGACGGGAAAACATTGGCGGGGCTGTCCCGACGCACCATCCTCGGCGCCGGCGCGGCCCTCGTCGTCCTGGGGCGGCCGAGCGCCGCCCAGGCGACGCCCGAGAGCATGGCGGCAGCCTTGAAGCAGTTCACGCAAGGAGGCTCCGTCCAGGAGGGCCGTGTGCGGCTCGACCTGCCGCCCCTCGTCGAGAACGGCAATTCGGTGCCGGTCACGATCGCCGTGGACAGCCCCATGACCGAGGCCGACCACGTGCGCCGGATCGCGCTGTTCAACCAGAAGAACCCGCAGCCGGAGGTCGTCCGCTTCACCCTCGGCCCGCGGGCGGGCCGGGCCGCGGTGTCGACCCGCATCCGCCTCGCCGACACTCAGACCGTCATCGCCGTCGCCGAACTCTCCGACGGCAGCTTCTGGTCGGCGCGCGCCGACGTCATCGTCACCCTCGCCGCCTGCGTGGAGAGTTGACCCATGGCCGCCCGCGTCCTCGTGAACGTGCCGCCGACCGCCAAGCGCGGCGAGGTGGTGGAGATCAAGGCCCTCATCGCCCATCCCATGGAGACGGGTTACCGCGTCGGCCCGGAAGGCCAGATGCTGCCGCGGGACATCATCACCCGCTTCTCGTGCACCTACGGGGGCGTCGAGGTCTTCAGCGCCGACCTCTTTCCCGCCCTGACCGCCAATCCCTATCTCGCCTTCACGACCCTTGCGGTCGAGACGGGGGACCTCGTCTTCAACTGGGAGGGCGACAACGGCTTCTTGCAAACGCATACGGCCCGGCTGACGGTGGCCTGAAGCGCGAGTGATGCGACGTTTGCGAGGGATCAGGATCGCCGTCGCGGCCGTGCTGCTCGCCGGTTCAGGCAGCGCGCAGGAGCCCCCGCCACCCGAGCGCCGCTCAGGCGCCACCTTCATGCGCCCGGAAACCCAGGCGCTCCAGCGGGACGAGGCCGCGAACCCGGCCCTGCTTTGGCTCGGGGAGGGCGAGGCTTTGTGGCATCGCCCGGAGGGGAGGGCAGAGCGCGCCTGCGCCTCTTGCCACGACGGCCCGCCCCGCGGCGTTGCCGCGCGCTACCCCGCTTTCGACGAGGCGAGCGGGGGCCCCGTCGATCTTGCCGGTCGCGTCAACCTCTGCCGCGCGCGGCACCAGGAGGCCGAGCCGCTGCCGCGGGAGAGCCCCGCGCTTCTCGCCCTCACGGCCTATGTCGCATCCTTCTCGCGCGGCGTGCCGATCGAGGACCCGGCCCGCGATCTCCGCCTTGCGCCGGCCCTCGGGCGGGGCCGGGCGCTCTATACCCGCCGCATGGGGCAACTCGACCTCTCCTGCTCGGGCTGCCATGACCTCAACTGGCGCGAGCGCCTCGGCGCGAGCCCCATCACGCAGGGGCAGGCGACGGGCTACCCGCTCTACCGCCTCGAATGGCAATCCCTGGGTTCGCTCCAGCGCCGCATGCGCAACTGCCTCACGGGCGTGCGCGCCGAGCCATTTCCCTACGGCGCCCCTGAATACGTGGAGCTCGAACTTCACCTGCGCGCCCGCGCCGCCGGCCTCCCGATCGAGACGCCCGCCCTGAGGCCGTGACGCGAGGCCCCGCCGGGCCGCTCTGCCCTAACGCGAAGAGGGCCGGCGCCCCCCGGCCGCCAGCCCTCCCCACCCGTGCCCCCAGCGGGCGAGCGAACCGTGGCAGAGAGTGGGATCGTCGGGCTGTGTGGGCCGGCCCGCGGCATACACCCAGGGCAGGCATGCCTGGAAGGCGCTCTCGCGGGCGAAACCGGGATCGGCGGTGCAGCCGGCGCGTCCCACGGCAGCCTTGACTTCGTGCCCAACGCCGCTGCGGAGCCTGGCGCTCGTGGGTGGTCGGCCGGGAACGAAGCGTCGCGCGGCCGGGTTTCCATCCTGGCCGTTGCGACCTCGCGCCAAAGCGCGGCACGGCTGACGGAGATTGCCATGCGATCTGCTCACCTCGCCACTCTTGCGCTCGGGTCCTTGCTCGCCGCCGGCGGCCCCGCCTTCGCTCAAGCGACCCTGTCCGGCCCACTGGGTTCGCCGGGAACGATCGAGATCGCGCCGGACGAGGAGGTCGTGGTTCGGGAGTACATCATCCGACGCCGTCCGGCGGTCACGGGGCCGATCGTGGAGGATCTCGGACCGACAACGACGGGCAGCATCACGGTCCGCCCCGGGAGCATCATCCCCGCCGACGTCGACCTCGAACCGTTCGGCGATCAAACGACACAGACCCTGCGGGGCTACGCCTACTTCGTGTCGCCGAACAACAAGGTCGTCGTGGTCAATCCGGCAGACCGGCGGGTCGTGCGCATCCTCGATCGGTGAGCGCCCCGACCCGAGAGCGAGGAGCGAACCGCCTCAGAACGTCGGCAGCTGGAACGGCGGCATCGCCGTCAGGATGACGCTCGCCACGGCAGCGGCAGCCTCGCCCAGCATGTCGAGGTCCGACCAGGCATTTGTGGCGGCCAGCGCCGCGGCTACGGCCAAGGCGGAGCAGGCGGCGTCGAGACTGATGAGCCAAGCGATGCGCTTCATCCGGTCGGCCTAGCACGGTTTCCGTTGGGGAAGTCCAGCGCTCTATCGAGGGGGCGGGATGTCCCGCGACCGGGGGTGTAGGCTTTAAGTGGTAGCGGAGGAGGGACTTGAACCCCCGACCCCAGGATTATGATTCCCGTGCTCTGACCAACTGAGCTACTCCGCCCCGCGGCTCGTGAGGGCCGTCGAAGTGGCGGGGATATAGGTGGGGCGGATCGAGACTGTCAACCGGTGAGCGGCGCGGGGGAGGGCCGTGTGGTTCCGTGCTCGCGGCTCGTCATTCCGGGACCGCGAAGCGGAGCCCGGAATCCATGTCCAGGCTGGCTGCTGCTTGCTGACCTTTCACCCAGTCATGGTTTCCGGGTTCGACGCTGCGCATCGCCCCGGAATGACGAGCCTCACCCCGTTACTCGCGTCACGCTGCTCACCACGCGCTTGGTGCGCAGCTCCGAGACGATGGCGTTGAGGTGCTTGAGGTCCCAGACGGCCAGATCGATCGTCATGTCCGTGAAGTCCTGGGTGCGGCGGCGCATGGCGACGTTGTCGATGTTGCCGTCGTGGTCGGCGATCACCTGGGTGATCTGGGCGAGTGACCCCGGCTCGTTGATGGATTCGAGGTTGATGCGGGCCGGGAAGCGCTGCGGCGCCCGGGCCTCCAGATCCCAGCGCACGTCGAGCCAGCGGTTCGGTTCGTTGTCGAAGGCCGCGAGCGCCGAGGACTGGATCGGATAGATCGTGATGCCTTCCCCCGGCGTCATGATGCCGACGATCCGGTCGCCCGGCACCGCACCCTCGGGGGCGAAGCGCACGGGCAGGTCGCCGTCGACGCCGCGGATCGGGATCGCGTGGCTCTCGTCGCCGCCGTTCGGGGCGCGCACCTTCACGGCGGCGTCCTGGCCCGGGCTGTGCCAGCCCGCGCCCGCCGCTTCGGGCGTTCCCGCCCGGCGCTCCTCCTTGTAGTCGGGGTAGACGGCGCGCACCACGTCGCCCGAGAACATCTCGCCGCGTCCGACAGCAGCGAGCACGTCCTCGATGGAGGTGCGGGCGAGCCGGGGCAGGGCCCCGCGCAGCTTTTCGTCGGAGAAGGGCTTGGCGGCCCGCTCGAAGGCCCGCTCCAGGATCTGGCGGCCGAGCCCCGCATATTGCCGGCGCACCGCCGCGCGGGTGGCCCGGCGGATCGAGGCCCGCGCCTTGCCCGTCACAACCAGAGATTCCCAAGCGGCGGGCGGTGATTGCCCCTCCGCGCGCAGGATCTCGACCTCGTCGCCATTGGCGAGTTCGGTCAACAGCGGGGCCATGCGCCCGTTGACCTTGCAGCCCACCGCCGTGTTGCCGACGTCGGTGTGCACGGCATAGGCGAAGTCGATGGGCGTGGCGCCGCGGGGCAGGGCGATCAGGCGCCCCTTTGGGGTGAAGCAGAACACCTGGTCGTGGAAGAGCTCGAGCTTGGTGTGCTCCAGGAACTCTTCCGGGTTGTCGCCCTCGGCCAGGAGGTCGATCGTGCGCCGCAGCCACTGGTAGGCGAGGCTCTCGCTCGCGAGCCGGGAATCCTCCGTCGCCCCCTCCTTGTAGAGGGCGTGCGCGGCGATGCCGTACTCGGCGACCTCGTCCATGGTGCGGGTGCGGATCTGCAGCTCGACGCGTTGGCGGCCCGGTCCGATCACGGTGGTGTGGATCGAGCGGTAATCGTTCTGCTTCGGCGTCGAGATGTAATCTTTGTAGCGGCCGGGCACCATCGGCCAGGTGGTGTGGACGACGCCGAGCGCCCGGTAGCATTCGTCGAGGTCGTCCACCACGACGCGGAAGCCGTAGATGTCGGAGAGCTGCTCGAAGGAGACGGATTTGCGCTCCATCTTGTGCCAGACGGAGTAGGGGCGCTTCTGCCGGCCCTTTACGACCGCCGCGAGGTGGCGGGCGCTGAAGCGCTCGGTGAGCGCGCTCGCGATCTCCTCGACGAGGTGCTCGTTCTTGGCCGAGAGGTCGGCGAGGCGTCGGCTGATCGTGGCGTAGGCTTCCGGGTGGATGTGGCGGAAGGAGAGGTCCTCCAGCTCCTCGCGCATTTCCTGGATGCCCATGCGGCCGGCAAGCGGGGCGTAGATTTCGAGCGTCTCTTCCGCGACGCGCTTGCGCTTCTCCGGCGAGACGAAATGGAGCGTGCGCATGTTGTGCAGCCGGTCGGCGAGCTTGACGAGGAGCACGCGCACGTCGGCCGCGATGGCGAGCAGGAGCTTGCGGAAGTTCTCGCCCTGCGCCGCCCGTTTCGAGACGAGGTCCAGCCGCTTGATCTTGGTCAGGCCGTCGACGAGGTCGCGGATGTTGCGGCCGAAGAGTTTCTCGATTTCTTCCAGCGTCGCCGCCGTGTCCTCGACCGTGTCGTGGAGGACCGCCGCGACGATCGTGGCGTCATCGAGCTTCAGGTCGGTGAGGATTGCCGCGACTTCGAGCGGGTGGCCGAAGTATAGGTCGCCAGAGGCGCGCTTCTGCGTGCCGTGGGCGCGCATGGCGTAGATATAGGCCTTGTTGAGCAGGGCTTCGTCGGCGGCTGGGTTGTAGCGCTTAACCCGCTCGACGAGCTCGTACTGCCGCATCATCCGCCGGCTGCCCTCTCCTGAACGAATCGCGCCAATCGTTTCTGATTCCAGTGATATTGCGCTGACAACCCTGCCCGCAAGCAGGGTGCGACATTCCAAGGCCGAAAGAAAAAGCCCGGCCGAAGCCGGGCTTGTTCGCGGGCCGCGCGGAGCGCGATCAGTCTTCGTCGTCGCTCGCCGCCGGGGGCACCAGGCCTTCGAGGCCGCGCAGGAGATCTTCCTCGCTCATGCGATCGAAGGTGACCTCGCTGTCGTCCGTGGTGGACGCCGCGGCCGCGGGAGGCACGGCGGTCTGGCTGAGGAGCGGAACGGTCTCCGGCTCCGGCTCGTCGACCTCGACGTATTTCTGCAGCGAGTGGATCAGCTGCTCCTTGAGATCGTCCGGCTGGATCGTCTCGTCGGCGATCTCGCGCAGAGCCACGACGGGGTTCTTGTCGCGGTCGCGGTCGATCGTGAGGGGCGCGCCCTGCGAGATCAGGCGGGCGCGGTGGCTTGCCAGCAGAACGAGCTCGAAGCGGTTGTCGACCTTGTCGATGCAGTCTTCAACGGTGACGCGAGCCATCGGCGGCTCCTTCTCGAGGATAGCGAAAACAGGATTGATCGCGTCCTATACAAGCCGCGGTCCGCGCCGGCAAGGCGCAGACCGTCCGACCGCTTGACAAGCCGAGGCGTCCGCGCCAGTCCCCCCGCGCCGTCGCCGATCCCCCGCGATGAGGAGTTCAAGGATGTCCCGCGCCTTCGTTTGTCCCGGGCAGGGCAGTCAGTCGGTCGGCATGGGCCGGGCGTTGGCCGAGACCTTTCCGGCGGCGAAAGCCGTGTTCGAGGAGGTCGACGCGGCACTGTCGCAGAACCTCTCCCGCCTCATGTTCGAGGGGCCTGCGGACGAGCTAACGCTCACGGCCAATGCTCAGCCGGCGCTCATGGCGGTGAGCCTCGCGGCCATCCGCGTGCTCGAGGCGGAGGCAGGGCTTGACCTGAAGCGGCACGCGGCCTTCGTGGCGGGCCATTCGCTCGGGGAATACTCGGCGCTTGCCACCGCGGGCAGCCTCTCGATCGCCGACACGGCCCGACTTTTACGCATACGCGGGGACGCGATGCAGAAGGCCGTGCCGGTCGGGCAGGGCGCCATGGCGGCGTTGCTGGGCCTCGACGTCGAGGTCGCCGTCGCGGTGGCGCGGGATGCAGCCGAGGGCGAGGTCTGCGACGCGGCAAACGACAACGGCCCCGGCCAGGTCGTGGTCTCGGGCCACAAATCCGCCGTCGAGCGCGCGGTTCGCCTGGCGCAGGAGCGCGGCGCCAAGCGGGCGATCCTGCTGCCCGTCTCCGCGCCCTTCCACTGCGCCCTCATGGCGCCCGCGGCGGAGGTGATGCGCGAGGCGCTGCAAACGGTCGAGATTCGCCCGCCCGTGGTGCCGGTCGTCGCCAACGTCGAGGCAGCGCCGATCACCGATCCGGACGCGATCCGCGACGCCCTCGTGCGCCAGGTGACGAGCACCGTGCGCTGGCGCGAGAGCGTCAATGCTATGGCCGCGGCCGGCGTCGACACCTTCGTCGAGGTCGGCTCCGGCAAGGTGCTCGCCGGCCTCATCAAGCGCATCGCCGCTGGCGCGACGACGGCGTCCGTCGGGACGCCCGACGACGTCGCGGCCCTGCACCGCACGCTCCAGAGCTGAGGATCAAAAGCCCCATGTTCGACCTCTCCGGCCGCAAGGCCCTCGTCACCGGCGCCAGCGGCGGTCTTGGCGGCGCCATCGCTCGGGCGCTCCATGCGCAAGGGGCGACCGTCGCCCTCTCGGGCACCCGGCGTGAGGCCTTGGACGCGGTGGCCGCGGAGCTGGGCGAGCGCGTCCACGTTGTCGAGGCGAACCTGTCCGACAAGGCGGCCGTCGAGGCCCTGGTGCCCGCCGCGGAGGCCGCGATGGAAGGGCTCGACATCCTCGTCAACAACGCCGGCGTGACCCGGGACAACCTCTTCCTGCGCATGAAAGACGAGGAGTGGGAGACGGTCATCGACGTCAATCTCACCGCCGCCTTTCGCCTGTCGCGGGCGGCGGTAAAGGGCATGATGCGCCGCCGCTACGGCCGCATCGTCAATATCGGCTCAGTGGTGGGCTCGACCGGCAACCCGGGCCAGGGCAACTACGCGGCCTCGAAAGCGGGGCTCATCGGCCTCACCAAGGCGCTGGCCGCCGAGGTCGCGAGCCGCAACATCACCGTGAACCTCGTGGCGCCGGGCTTCATCGCCTCGCCGATGACGGATGCCCTCAACGACAAGCAGCGCGAAGGCATCCTCGGCAGCGTACCTATGGGGCGCCTCGGCGAGGGCAAGGACGTCGCCGCCGCGGTGGCCTATCTCGCCTCGGCTGAAGCCGCCTACGTCACCGGCGTCACGCTCCACGTCAACGGCGGCATGGCGATGTTCTAGCGGCCTCCGACGGAGGCCGGCGCCGGCCCTCGTCAGGGTTGAGGTGCTGTGCTAATCAGCGGCCTCGAACGGTGCGGGGGCTTGACCACGACCGCGAATGCGGGTTTGCACCTGCCGTGCGGGAGCCGCTTGAGCGCGAGGCGCCCGTTTCTTATTCCCGTGTCCGGCCCTCGCGCGGCGGACATCCAACGACGAGCAGACGAGGACGACGGATGAGTGACATCGCTGAGCGGGTGAAGAAGATCGTGGTCGAGCACCTGGGCGTCGAGGCCGAGAAGGTGACCGAGAACGCGAACTTCATCGACGATCTCGGTGCCGACAGCCTCGACACCGTCGAGCTCGTCATGGCCTTCGAGGAAGAGTTCAACGTCGAGATCCCGGACGACGCCGCCGAGACGATCGTCACCGTCGGCGACGCGATCAAGTTCCTCGAGAAGAACGCGGCCTGACCGGGCGGGCCGGGCCTTTTCCGCCCGGCTCCATCCTTGTTGTTTCCGGTCATGGTACAGGACACGAATAGAATGCGGCGGGTCGTCATCACGGGCCTCGGCATGGTGACCCCCCTGGGGTGCGGCGTCGATGTCACCTGGAAGCGGCTGCTCGCCGGCGAGAGCGGCGCGGGGCGGGTCGAGGGCTTCGAGATCGGAGACCTCGCCTGCAAGATCGCGGCGCAGCTCCCGCGCGGAGACGTCGAGGGCGCCTTCAATCCCGATGATTGGATGGAGCCCAAGGAGCAGCGCAAGGTCGACCCGTTCATCATCTACGCGATGGCGGCGGCCAAGCAGGCCCTCGACGATGCCGGCTGGCACCCGAAGACCTACGAAGAGCAGACCTCCTCCGGCGTTCTGATCGGCTCCGGCATCGGCGGCATCGGCGGCATCTACGAAGCCTCGTTGATCCTGGCCGAGAAGGGTCCGCGGCGTCTCTCGCCCTTCTTCATCCCCGGCCGACTGATCAATCTCGCCTCGGGCTACGTGTCGATCGAGCACGGGCTGAAAGGTCCGAACCACGCGGTGGTCACCGCCTGCTCGACGGGCGCGCATGCCATCGGTGACGCGGCGCGGCTCATCGCCCTCGGCGATGCCGACGTCATGGTGGCGGGCGGCGCCGAATCGCCGATCAATCGCCTCTCTCTGGCGGGCTTCGCCGCCTGCCGGGCGCTGTCGACGAACTTCAACGACGATCCCGCCCGCGCCTCCCGCCCGTACGACAAGGATCGCGACGGCTTCGTCATGGGCGAGGGCGCCGGCATCGTCGTGCTCGAGGATTACGATCACGCCAAGGCGCGCGGCGCGAAGATCTACGCCGAGGTGGTCGGCTACGGGATGTCGGGCGACGCTTATCACATCACCTCGCCGTCGATGGACGGTGACGGGGCGTTCCGCTGCATGACGGCCGCAGTCAAGCGCGCCGGCATCACCTCGTCAGACATCGACTACATCAACGCCCACGGCACCTCGACGCCGCTCGGCGACGAGCTCGAACTCAAGGCGGTAGAGCGTCTCGTCGGGAATGCGGCGGGCAAGCTCGCCATGTCGTCGACGAAGTCCGCTATTGGCCACCTGCTGGGCGCCGCCGGGGCGGTCGAGGCGATCTTCACGACGCTCGCGATCCGCGACCAGGTCGTGCCGCCGACCATCAACCTCGACAACCCTTCCGTGGAAACGGCGATCGACCTCGTACCTCACACGGCCAAGCCGCGGGAGATCGATGTGGCCTTGTCCAATTCCTTCGGCTTCGGTGGCACCAACGCGTCCCTCGTCCTGCGACGCGCGGCGTGAGGCGCAGAGGCCGGCGAAACCCGCCGCGATCCCTTCGCGCTGTGCTTTCGCCATATTCGGACGTAGTGTCATCGCGCCCGTGAACCGGGGCGGCGACCTTGTCCGAAGCCGCCTGTCATCCTGAGCGTGCGAGATGTTCGGCCGACGCAAAGACGTACCCTCCACGCCTGCCGAACCCTTGAACCCGGTCTCGCCGCCGCGCGTCGCGCCGCGCAGCCCGAGCGAGGCCATCAAGCCGACGATGGCGCCTCCGCCGCCCGAGCGTCCGCGCCGGCCGCGCGGCGGCCTGCTCTCGACCCTGAGCGGCCTCCTCACCTTCGCCGTCGTGATTGCCATCGGCGCGATCCTCGCCACCGTGTTCGTCGATCGGGAGGCCCGCGCGCCAGGGCCGCTCGCGGCCGACAAGATGGTGTTGGTGCCCCGCAACAGCGGCACGAGCGAGATCGCCGAGATCCTGCGCCGCGAGGGGGTGATCGAGCAGCCCTACCTGTTCGAGCTCTACGCCTTGCTCAACCGCCAGCGCGGGGCGCTGAAGGCGGGCGAGTTCATGTTCAAGGCAAGGACCAGCGTCGATGACGCTATCGACACGCTCATCTCAGGCAAGGCCATCCTTCACAGCGTCACCCTGCCGGAGGGGCTGACCAGCGAGCAGATCGTCGCGCGCCTGAAAGAGAATGAGATCCTCACGGGCGAGGTCGCGGAGATGCCGCGCGAGGGCACGCTCCTGCCGGACACCTACCGCTTCGAGCGCGGCACCACGCGCCAGGCCATCGTCAACCTCATGCAGCAGAAGCAGCGCGAGGTTCTGAACCAGGTCTGGGCCCGCCGCTCCCCTGATCTTCCCATCAAGACGCCGCAGGAACTCGTGATCCTCGCCTCGGTGGTGGAGAAGGAGACGGGCCGGGCCGACGAGCGTACCCGCGTGGCGGGCGTGTTCATCAACCGCCTGTCGAAGCGGATGAAGCTCCAGTCGGATCCGACGATCGTTTACGGTCTCGTCGGCGGCAAGGGAACGCTCGGCCGGGGCATCCTGCGCTCGGAGATCGAGCGGGCGACACCCTACAACACCTACGTCATCGAGGGCCTGCCGCCGACGCCCATCGCCAATCCCGGCCGCGCGGCGCTCGAGGCCGCCGCCAATCCGTCGCGCACCAAGGACGTCTACTTCGTCGCCGACGGCACCGGCGGGCACGTCTTCGCCGAAACCTACGACCAGCACCTGCGCAACGTCGCCCGCTGGCGCCAGATCGAGCGGTCCCGGGCGGCCCCCGAGGCCGGGGTCGACCGGGCCGAGCCGCCGCTGCCGGAGACGCGCACCGACGCGCCGGCGACGGGCGCTGGCGCGCCGTCGGCCTTCGCCGCCACCCCGGGCGAGGCCGGACCGCGGCGAGGTGGGGGCTTCGACGCGAGCGAGGGCACGTCGCGCGATCCGCTCCTCAATCGCAGCTTCGATCTCACGACGCCCAAGACCGTGCCTGCGGACGTCAAGCCCGCGACGCCGGCCGTCAACCGGCGCCAGCAGCCGACCCGCTGAGAAATCCGCCGTCGTGGACGGCGGGCGATTCAGGGTTCCCGTTTCCGGCGCGCCTGCCCTATGGTCCGCGCCGACGAACGGGGCGCGAGGACGAACAGATTCCATGGCCATCGCCAGCATGACCGGTTTCGCCCGCGAGGCCGGCACCACCGGGCCGTTCCAATGGGCCTGGGAGATCAAGAGCGTGAACGGCCGCGGCCTCGACATCCGCGCGCGGGTGCCGCCGAGCTACGATGCCGTCGCCGAGGAGGCGCGCAAGCTCCTGTCCCAGAAGCTCTCGCGCGGCACCTGCCAGCTCGGCCTCTCGGTGACGCGGGCCGCGACGAGCCCGCGGGTCAAGGTGAACCGGGAGGTGCTGGCGGCGCTGACAGAGGCGCTCGGCAGCCTGCCGCCGTCCGAGAACATCCGTCCCGCCTCCCTCGACGGGCTCCTCGCTGTGCGCGGCGTCGTCGAGATCGACGAAGAGGCTGATGATCCCGCGGCCGCCGCCTTGCTCCAGGCCGACCTTCTCGCCGCCGCGGGACGCCTGGCGGAGGCGCTTGACGCGGCGCGGCGCGACGAGGGCCGGGCACTGCACGACACGATCGCGGGCCAGATCGCGGCCATCGAGACCCTGGTCCAGCGGGCCGAAACCCATCCCGGCCGCCAACCCGACGCGATCCGGGCCCGGCTCGCGAGCCTCATCGCCCAGCTCGTCGACGCATCGACGGGTCTCGACCCGGCCCGTCTGCACCAGGAGGCGGTGCTCGTCGCGACCCGCGCGGACGTGCGCGAGGAGCTCGACCGGCTCGCGGCCCACATCGCCTCGGCCCGCGAGCTCCTCGCCTCCGGCACGGCGGTCGGCCGGCGCCTCGACTTCCTCGCCCAGGAGTTCGGGCGAGAGGCGAACACCCTCTGCGCCAAGGCCAACGACGTCGAGCTCTCCCGGCTCGGCCTGGAGCTGAAGGCCGTGGTCGAGCAGTTCCGCGAGCAGGTTCAGAACGTGGAGTGAGCCCGGTGAGCGATCAAACGACCCGGCCCCTCTCAAGCCTCCCCGGCCCGATCGGACGACGGGGCCTCATCCTGATCCTGTCCTCGCCTTCGGGGGCCGGCAAAACCACGCTCACCCGCAACCTCGTCGCGGAAGGGGCGGGCGAGCTCTCCATCTCGGTAACGACCCGTCCGAAGCGCCCGTCCGAGATCCCGGGGCGGCACTACCACTTCATCGACGTGGACGATTTTCTGGCCCGCCGCGACCGGGGTGACCTCCTGGAATGGGCCGAGGTGCACGGCAACTACTACGGCACGCCGCGGCGTCCGGTGGAGCAGACGCTCGGCGCCGGCCGGGACATGATCTTCGACATCGACTACCAGGGCACACGGCAGGTGCGGGAGAAGCTGCCCGCCGACGTGGTGACGATCTTCGTCCTGCCGCCCTCCTTCGCCGAGCTGAAGCAGCGCCTCGAGCGCCGCGCCGAGGATCCGGCCCCCGTCATCGCGCGCCGCCTCGAGAACGCGCGGATCGAGATGGAGCGCTGGAGCGAGTACGATTACGTCATCGTCAACGACGATCTCGGCCGCTCCTTCGAGAACCTCAAATCCATCCTCGCCGCGGAGCGGCTGAAGCGCGAGCGGCAGGTGGGGCTGCCAGACTTCGTGGCGGGGTTGTTGGGGGAGTAAGGGCATTGCCTTCTCCCCTTGAGGGAGAAGGTGCCCGGCGTGAGCCGGGCGGATGAGGGGTGGCGCGCAGCGCCTCGCGAAGCGAACAGGACGTGTGAAGCGGAGAGAGCCTGATCGGCCTGTCGGCCGTGCGCCGCTTCGCGCCGCAC
>DATCMH010000008.1:0-93383 GCA_036563505.1 Beijerinckiaceae bacterium | reverse complement strand
CGCCTCGGCCGAGGCCACCCTGTTCGGGGGTCCGGGCACCCAGCTCCAGTTCGACCAGGGCGGTGAGCGCGTGGTGCTCCAGCCCGTGCACCACTCGGGCCAGGCCGGCTTCAGCTTCGCGCTGGGCAGCGCCCGCATGGGTCTCGGCGCCACGGCCCCGGCCATCGTCCGCTAACGCAACCAGCGCGGCGGGGCACGAACCCCGCCGCGCCTTCACCATCCCAGACCAGACCGGAGGCCGTCATGCCCGCGATCCTGGAGAACAAGCTCGTCCAAGGGCTGCTCATCGGCGGCGCCTTCGTGGTCGGCCTGGCCGCGTCGACCCTGGCGCAGGCCGCGCCCGCCCACGCCACGCTCTCGTCCAAGCACGACGGGCGCTGGAGCATCGAGGTCGTGACCGAGGCCGGCGCCTGCGATCGGGCGTACCGCTACGCGGTGCTCGTCCAGAACGGCGAGGCCCGCTACGCCGGCGCCGAGCCCATCACCGTGTCGGGCAAGGTCGCCCCGAGCGGCAGCGTGAAGGTCAGCATCGCCTACGGCGAGACTCGCGCGAACGTCACGGGACAGCTCGCGGATGCCTCCGGCACCGGCCGCTGGACCTGGACCGGATCCCGCACCTGCTCCGGCCATTGGCGCGCCGAGCGCCGCGGCTGAGGTCACCAAGTCTCGCCGTTCGAGCCCTCGCGAGGAGGCCGCCCCGATGATCACCCGCCGCGCTTTCGGATGGACGTCCCTCAGTCTCGCCGTGGCCGCCTCAGGCTCGGCCCGCGCCGCGACCCGCGCCCCGAAGCTTAAGGAGGAGACCGGGCGAGCCTCCTTCGGCGTCGCCGACCCGGAAGCCACGACGGTTTCAGGAATCGCGAACGCGCGATTCATGGCCGACATGCCTGAAGCCTTCGCCGCCGCGCTCGATGGGGATGCCATCGTCGGCCAAGCTCCCTGGCTCGCGGTGTCGAGCGGCGGCGAGAACGGCGCGTTCGGGGCGGGCCTCCTCACCGGCTGGAGTGCCGCGGGCACCCGCCCCGCCTTCGGCGTCGTCACCGGGATCAGCACCGGCGCGCTCACCGCGCCCTTCGTCTTCGCCGGACCGCGCTGGGACGCCCGGCTGCGCGGCGCCTATACGGAGGTCACAGCCGCCGACGTCTTCGAGTTCGGCGCGACCAAGGAGAGCCTTCTCGACACCTGGCCGCTTGAGCGCCTCATCGACCGCGAGGTGACGGCCGAACTCCTGGCCGACATCGCCGCCGAGCATCGGCGGGGCCGCAGACTGTTCGTGATCACCACCAACATCGACACCGGACGCCCGGTGGCCTGGAACATGGGGGCGATCGCGGCCTCCGGCGCCGCCTCGGCGGAGGCGCTGTTCCAGAAGGTGCTGCTCGCGTCGTCGAGCATCCCCGGGCTGTTCCCGCCCGTCTACATCGACGTCGAGACGAACGGCCGGCGCTTTCGCGAGATGCACGTCGACGGCGGCGTCACGACCCCGTTCTTCGTCGCGCCGGAGAGCGTGATCGCGACCGGCACTCGGCTTCCCGCGCGGCAGGTTTACGTCATCGTCAACAATCAGCTCGCCCCGGATTTCGCGGTGACGCCGTCCATGACGCTCGGGGTGCTCGGCCGGTCCCTGACGGCCGCGGTAAAGGCTGGAACGCGGCTCGCCATTCGGGCGCACGAGGACTTTGCCCGCCGGGCCGAGATCGATCTGAGGATCGCGACCATGCCCGACGCGTTCCAGGCCACCGCCAGCGGACCGTTCGACGGGCGCTACATGAAGGCGCTGTTCGCCTATGCCGCCGATCTGGGCGCCCGCGGCGACGCGTTCGGGCCCCAGCCGCGACACGTCGCGTCCCGCGATCGGACGCCCTAGATCGTTGGCGCTCGACCGACCACGCCCCAGAGCGGGTCTCCCCCGGCGCCCGGACGGATCAGGCTTCGGGTCTCGACTCCGGTGAACCCGGCACGCTCGAGGTAGAGCGCCACGAGCCTGGCTTGATCGTCGCCCGTGAGCGCCTGCCAGATGGCCACGGCCTTGGTGGGAAAGCACCGGTTGGAGAAGGTGACGGCGAAGGGCGCGCCCGCTTTCAGCACCCGCCGGACCTCCCGAAACACGTCCACCGGCGCCTGCAGGTACTGAACCGACACGCAGCACCCCGCCGCGTCCATGCTCCGATCCGCGAGCGGCAGGGTGGGGTCGGCGTTGAGATCCTGCACGAAGACGCGCGTCAGCCGGGGATTGGCTTCGAGTTCGTGCGCGTTCAGGCCATGGCCGACGACCTCGCCATAGCCGACCTCCGGGGGAAGGTGGCTCACCCAGCTCGACATCAGGTCGAGCACCGCCCCGCCGGGCGGGAACAGCCCTCGATAGAGGTCGGTCACATGCGCGATCGCGGCGTCGTCGATGTGGGTGACGAAGCGCGGCTGGCGGTAGAACAGGGGATCGGGCGAGGGATCCGCCTTGGCGAAGGCGCGGGGCGGCAGCTCGGGCAGATCGGAGGCGATGAGAGGGCTCCAGGGCTGAAGGGTGCGTCAAGCTATCAACGTTCATGGGAAGGCTGGTGCTCACGAACGCGTCGTCGCAGTCCCGGTTTGGACCCCATAAAAAATCCGGCTCCCTTGAGCGTAGCTCGCTTGCGAAGCTGGCGGACGCGGTCCTCTGCCAGCCGAATAACGGCCCAGGATCAGAGCCAGTCCGTCCGGAGACGTCAGGGCCGCACGGCTGCTTCCGGTCTCCCCCGGCCTATGCCATCGTGCGCTCGCTTGGAACGCGAGCGGAGGTCGTATGGGTAGGCGATCGTTGATGAAGCGCCTCGATCCCGCCCTGTACCGCAGCACCCCGTGGAAGAACGGCGGAGGTACCACGGTCGACATCGCCGGCGCGATGCGGCCCGGTTTCGACCCCGGCGGCTGGGACGGGCTCGTCTGGAGACTCGGGCGAACCCGCATCGAGGTGCCCGGCCCTTTCTCCGATCTCAGCGGCTGCGACCGCATCCTGACCGTGATCAAGGGGTCCGGCCTCCGGCTCCGCCCCGCCGAGGCGCCGGTGATCGACGTGACCCGAGCTTTCGCCCCGGTGCGCTTTCCCGGCGAGTGGCGCATCGTGAGCGAGCTCGAGGCGGGGCCGGTCGGCGTCCTCAACCTCATCGCGGACCGCGACCGGGCGGCGATCGACCTCGTCATCCAGGTTGAGCCGGGCGCGTCAACGGTCGAGGGCGACTTGGCCGTGCTCTACGCTCTCGACGGCGGGGCTCGCTTCGACCTCGCCGGCGAGGCGATCGAGCTGCCGCCGGACGGAGCGGTTGAGATCACCCTCGGTGACCCGGTGACGCTCACCTTGCGGAGCGGCCGGCTCGCCGTGGCCAGCATTCGGCTGAAAATTCCGTGAGCGGGGCCGCGCCGGAGCTCCGCCTCGGCCCGTGCGGCAGGCCCTGATGCCGTTATGGTGAGTTGGTCGAAGCCGAGGCGCCAAGCCCTTCGGCTTCACCTCTGCGAGCCGAAACGATGCACTTCAAAAGCCAAGGTTCACCGAAGTGTGACCTTGCTCAACGAACGCGGCCTCACTCCTGAAAGCGCTGCCGCAGGGCAGCGGCTTCGGCCTTGCACAGAATAGCCTGTACACGGTTTTCACGAGCGCCGTTCCAGGCATCCCGCGCCGCGCAGACGAGCCCCCAACGGTCGCAATCGCTCGCATGAGCCGCGAGCCGATCCGCCTGCCCGTCGAGCCTATCGGCTCTGGCCTCCAAGGAGGAGAGACGGGACCAAACGGAGGGAGAATCATCGGTGCCGGGCATGACTCCGCCATAGCACGGCCACGCCTTCGCGAAGGAGCAACAAAGGATCGGGCGCAACGTCGCAAAAGCCTGTTGTACTTTCGCCACGCATGCTGCCCTAACGGCACTTTGGGCAATTAACTAAAGATTAGGTATGTTGTGGACGGCCCATAATGTTCGTGCAAACCATCATGCCGCACCTGGCCCGATCAACAACGTCACCGCGAAGGGAAACCCGAAGATGTCCAAGGTTGCCGAAGAATTGGGGAATGCCGTCACCATGGCGTCGCGCAAAGACCCGGTCAGGCCACTGGTCGAGTTTCTGAAGACGGCCGGAACGACTCCGGTGCCGCCCGTCAGCGACGAGATCATGGTTGGATTGCCGCGCGAGATCATCGGCGGCTTCCACGGCCTCAGCGCGGATCTCGATCAGCAGAGCAAGGAATTCCGAGCCGTTGTTCGGCTTCTACGTCAGCAGCGCTTGCAGGTCGAAGCGGCCGAGACCGATCGTGACCGGCTCTACGAAGCGCTGGAGCAGCGCGCCCCGGCGGCCCGCGAGAGCAGCCGCGAGCTGCAGGCGCTCCTCGCGACGACGAAGCAGGGCGATATCACCAGCGACTTAACCGCGGCCTTCGCCCGCAACGAGCAGACGCTGGAAGAGTTGGAGGCCGTCGTCGAGGCCCTCTCGACGAACCTTCTCGGCCTGCGCTCGTCGTGGGAGCAGTACGCCCGCACGGTGATCCGCGCGCAGAGCCTGCGCGAAGCCGCCGGCGTGAAGAACGGCTGACCGCACCGCCGAACCTGACGTCCTGCGGCGGTGCGCCAGCAGGACGAAACGGTCGAAGAGCCGACGATCAATCGGACGCGTGATCTAGGATCCCCGTCATTCGGCGGCGCGGAGATAAGCGACGGAAGCGTCGGGCCGCGCAGCGGCGTCGCGGGCCGAGCCCTCGACGACGAGGTAGGGCACAGAACCCGGACCGCCGGGCTCGACGCGGGCGCGCACGCCATAGACCTCTTCGAGAAGGCTCGGCGTGATCACGTCGCGCGGAGGGCCCGCCGCAACGAGGCGGCCGTCTGCCAACACCATGACCTGATCAGCCACGCGCAGGGCATGGTTGAGATCGTGCAGCGCAACGAGCACGCACAGGCCCCGCGCGGAGGCGAGGCGCCGGACGAGGGCGAGCACCTCGATCTGGCGATGCAGATCGAGCGCGCTCGTCGGCTCGTCCATGAGCAGGATCTCGGGCTCGCGCACCAGCACCTGGGCGATCGAGACGAGCTGGCGCTGCCCGCCGCTGAGCTCGGCGAGATTGCGGAAGGCAAGCTCCGCGATGCCGAGGTCGCCCAGTACCCCGTCGATGAGCGCGAGATCCGCGTCATCGACGCGCCAGCCGCCGCGCCCGCCCTGCTTGCGGGCGAGAAGCACCGCCTCGTAGACCGTGAGCACGGCCGCGGCGGCCGTATCCTGCGGCAGGTAGCAGGGTGGCCGCCCGGAGTGCGAGGTCACCAGAACCTCACCGGGTCCTCCCAAGAGCCCGGCGACGCGGCGAAACAGGGTCGACTTGCCGGCGCCGTTCGGCCCGATGACCGCGACCACCTCGCCTCCTGAGAAAACCGGCGTCGTCACGTCGGCGAGCGCTAAGCGGCTCGCAGCAGCAGCGCCGTAGCGCACCCCGACGCCGCGAAGCTGCAGGGAAGGACGCGTCACCACGAGCGCCATCTCCGGTTGTTCGAGAGAATGAGGGCGAAGAAGAACGGCACGCCGACCAGCGCCGTCACGATGCTGATCGGGAAGGTGAGGCCCGGGATCAGGGACTTGCTCACCACGGAGGCCGCCGAGAGCAGGGTCGCGCCGGCAAGCGCGGAGGCCGGCAGGAAGAAGCGCTGATCCTCGCCGATGAGCATGCGGGCGATGTGCGGGCCCACCAAGCCGACGAAACCGATCGTGCCCACGAAGGAGACCGGAACGGCGGCGAGCAGGCTCACCAGCAGCATCGTCTCGAGACGCAGACGCCGGACGTTGATGCCGAAGCTCGCCGCCTTGTCCTCGCCGAGGCGAAGGGCCGTCAGCACCCAGACGCGGCGCAGGAACAGGGGCAGGCAGACCGCGAAAACCGCGCTCGTGATCGCGAGCTTGTGCCAGGTGGCCTTGGTCAGGCTTCCCATGGTCCAGAACACCACGGCGCCCAGCGCCTGCTCGGAGGCGACGAACTGGAGGAGGGAGAGAAGGGCGTTGAAGGTGAAGACGAGGGCGATGCCGAGCAGCACCACCGTTTCGGTGCTGACCCCGCGCCGCTGGCTCAAGGCGTGAATGAGGAGCGCGGCGCCTGCCGCGGCGAGAAAGGCGTTGAGCGGCACCATGTAGTCGATGGCGATCGGGATGATCGAGAGACCGAGCACCAGGGCGAGCGCGGCGCCGAAGCTCGCCGCTGCGGAGATGCCGAGCGTGAAGGGGCTCGCCAGGGGGTTGTTGAGGATCGTCTGCATCTGCGCGCCGGCCACCGCGAGCGAAGCGCCGACCACAACGGCCATCAGCGCGACAGGCAGGCGGATCTCCCAGATCACCACACGCAGGGCCGCCGGGACGCTCTCAGGGCTGAGGAGCGCCCGCATCACCTCGGCCACGCCGTAGCGGGCCGCCCCGGTCATCAGGTCGACGAGGATGCTCGCGACGAGCGCGGCGAGGAGACCGGCCAGCACCAGCTTCTTGCGCCTCGCGAGGGCGCGGTAGGCCGCACGCCCGGACACGCGTTCCCCGGTGGGCAAAGCCCCGGCGGTGACGGCTGCGCCCGCCATCAGCCGTTCGCCTGGAGCGACACCCAATAGCCGGGCTGGTAGGGGATCGGCAGGAAGCGCTCGTGCAGGCTGCGCAGCGTCGCGTCGGGGTCGAGGTCGCGGAAGAGCTCCGGATGGAGCCACTTGGCGATCTGCTGCACCGCCACGAACTGGTACGGGCTGTTGTAGAACTGGTGCCAGATGGCGTGGATCTGGCCCGCCTGCACCGCCGGCAGAGTGCGGAAGGCAGGGCGCTGCATCAGGGCTGACAGCTTGCGCCGCGCTTCGGCTTGGTCGGCGTTCGGCCCGACGCCGACCCAGGCGCCGCCAGGCACGTAGGCGTCCCAGGCGCTGCCCGTGACGACGACGACGTCGGGCTTTGCCGCCACGATCTGCTCCGGGTTCACCGTGCCGAAGGTGCCGGGGATGAGGCCCGACGCGAGGTTGCGCCCACCGGCGAGCTCGACCATGCGGCCGAAATTCTCTCGGCCGAAGGACATGCAGCAATCGTCCGAGTAGCCGCCGGCGCGCTCCACGAAGACGAGGGGCTTCTTGGCGTCCGAGAGGTTCGCGGCCTTGAGCTTGTCCTCGACCCGGGCGATCTCCTTGGCGCGGAAGGCGATAAACTCCTCGGCCACCGCCTCGCGGCCGAAGAGCTTGCCGATGAGCCGCATGGAGGGCTCGGTGTTCTCGAACGGCTTCTCGCGGAAGTCGACGTAGACGACGGGAATGCCGACGCCCGCGAGCTTCTCGACCAGACGCGCTTCGTCGCTCGCGACCTTGGCCTCGATGTTCATGAGGAGCACGTCGGGCTTGAGTGCCACGGCCTGTTCGACGTCGAAGGAGCCTTCCTTCATACCCCCGAAGGCAGGGAGTTTCGTGATGGCGGGCCTCATCGCCTGGTAAAGCTTGAACGTGCCCGGATCGGCCTTGGCGAGATCGTCGCGCCAGGCGACGACGCGGCGGAACGGGTCCTCCTTGTCGAGGGCCGCCACGAAGTAGATCTGCCGCCCTTCGCCGAGGATGACGCGCTCGACGGGCGCTTTCACCTTCACGGTCCGGCCGGCCACATCCTTGACCTCGACGATCCTCGCCGAGGCTGCGGATTGGGTCTGCGCGCGCGCCGACGGCGGCGACGCGAAAGGGAGCGCCAACGAGAGGCAGGCGAGCGCGAGCGCTCGGAAGCGCGTCGGGAGCAGCATGAGGCGGTCCTCTGAAGCCAAGATTCGGCGGCCTCGCGAAGGGGCGGGCCGCACCCATGGCACCTGCGCTAACGCAGCGAGGACACGAAAGCAAAATGAAATCAGTACTTTAGAACAGTTTCACTTTGGAAGCGTTCTCAGGTGACTGCCGGCTGTGACGCGGCTTCACGCCCCAAGGCTCGACCGCGGCGTGGCGGCCGATCTCCGAGTCCGGCGTCGCACCGGACCGATCAGGACACCACGGGCAGAGGCGTGATGGCGTAGGACAAGCGGAGCGTTCGGCCCCCGGCTGGGTCCTCAAGCTCCACCGTGAAGTCAGCGGCCGGACGGATGCCGCCGATCGCGCCGAGGGTGCCGCAGAACATCACGGCGCCCGGCGCGAGCTGCCCCGCAGGGAGGCGGGTGATGAGGTCCGCGGGCTTGCGCATGTTCGAGAGGGGCCCCTCCTGGTAGAGGACGCGCTCCCCGTCGATCGTCGCCCAGCTGCGCAGGACGAGCTGGTCCCAGCGGGGCTCCACCTCGTCGAGGCGCCAGAGAGCGGTTCCGATCGGCTTGCCGCAGAGCTGCTTAGACAGGGCGATTCCCATCGTCTCCGCCTTGCGGTCCGTGTGATCCGAGCCGACGCCGAGCCACAAACCGTCCGGCAGCGAGACCACGACCGGCTCGGCTTCGCCGGACGTGTCGGGGCCCAACACGTCCAGTCGGCTCGACTGGAGGAGGTTCGACGCGGCGACCCGGTAGAACACGGGAACGCTCGACGGCCGGGGAACACCGATGGCGGCCAGCTCCTCGATGTGGTGACGCAGCGCGGCCTCGTCGCGGCCCGTCCACCCCGCGATGACGAGCGTCTCGACGTCCACCGTAGCGGCCGCGGCGCCCTCCCGTTCGAACGTCAGTCGCGTCATCACGGTCTCCACTGGGACGGGAGCCAGAGCGCGAGCTCGGGCACGATCATCAGCACAACGACCGCCAGGATGTACACGGCCATGAACGGCAGGACGCCCGAGAAGACGTCCGTGATCGGGCCGCCATCCTTGCGCATCCCCTGCAGCACGTAGAGCACCGTCCCATCAGGGGGCGAGATCAAGGCGATCTCGACGAGCATCGTCACGATCACGCCGAACCAGATCGGGTCGTAACCGAGCGCGGTCACGATCGGGAAGACGATGGGGATCGTCGTGATGATCATCGAGAACCCTTCCATGAAGGTCCCGAGGGCGAGGTAGAACCCGATGATCAGGAGCATGATGCCCCAGGGCGGCAGGGGCAGTCCGCTCACGAGCTTGGCGAGCGCCTGCGGCACGCCGAGGCCGACCAGCACGTAGTTGAGGACGTAGGCCCCGAACAGGATCAAGCCGATGAGCGCGGTGTTGCGCGCCGTGGCCTCCGCGGATTCGTTGAGCATGCGCAACGACAGCTTGCCCCCGAGGGCCGCGAAGACGATGGCGGCAACGACGCCGAGCGCCGCGGATTCGGTCGCGGTGGCGAGCCCGCCGTAGATCGTCCCGAGCACGATCAGGATCAGGAGCGCCGTCGGCAGGAGATCGACGAGGCTGCGAAGCTTGACGCCGAGCGGCACCGAGGCTGCCGGACGATCCAAGGCTGTGCCTCGTCGGGTTTTCAGGACGATGACGAGAACGAACAGGAGGGTGACGAGGATGCTCGGCCCGACGGCCGCGATATAGAGCGCGCCGACGGAGGTCTCGGTCATCAGGGCATAGACGATGAAGGTGATCCCCGGCGGGATCAGGTTCCCGAGCGCGCCGCCCGCCGCGAGCGACCCGAGCACCATCTTCGGGTCGTAGCGGGTGCCCTTGAAGAAGGGCAGTGCGACAGACCCCATCGTGGCGGCGGTTGCGACCGAGGAGCCGGAGATCGCCGAGAAGACGCCCGACGCCGCGATGTTGGTGTGCAGCAATCCGCCCGGCAGGCGGTCGAGCCAGACGTTGAGCGCCCGGTACAGCCGGTCCGACAGGCCGGCCCGGAGCAGGATCTCGCCCATCAGGAGGAAGAGGGGCACCGCGACGAGAACGAAGCTGGACGACGGATTCCACACGGTCTGGCCCAAGAAGGCCCAGAACGGCCGGTCGGAGAAGGCGAAGCCGGCGATGAGGCCCAGCACGCCCAAGGCCGCGCCGACATAGATCCCGGCCCCGAAAAAGGCGATGAACAGGCCGACCAGGAGCACCATTTCCGCGACGGGAACGGGCCCGCCGTGGCCGCCGAACAGGCTCAAGCCCACCGTCAGGACGAGCAGGATCAGCAGGAAGGCGACGGCAATCATCGCAGCTTCTCCGCGGTGTCCGCCCCGACCGCGTGCAAAGCCTCCGCCGCTTCCTCGTCATAGGTCCGCGCGTGGAGGCGCGCTTCGACCTCCGCGCCGCGGCCGGCCAGCAGCAGGACCAGGCTCTCGAGGAACATGACGGCGATGAGGAGCAGGAACACGGCGATCCCCCCGGCCCAGAGCCCCTGAGGGATCCAGAGAGGGGTTCGCAGCAGGCTGATGTCGGTGGCACCGAACAGGAGCGACTCGTCGACGAGCTGATACGCCCCCCAAGCGATGAAACCCATGAACACGCCGAGCGCGGCGAGGCTCACGAGATGCATCGCGGACCGGAGCCTTAAGGGCAGGTGGTTGATCACGACGTCGATGCGGATGTGGGAGCGCGCCGCGAGCGTATGGGCGAGGGCCCACGAGATGCCGAAGGCGAGCGCGTAGCCGGTGATCTCCGTCGTCGATTGCGAGCTGAACGCGAAGAAGCGCCGGGCGAGGACGTCGAAGGTGATGAAGACCGCGCAAAGGATGAAGCCCCAGCCGGCCAGGTAGCCCATGATCTTCGCGACCCAGGCGACCGACCGCCGGAGGGCAGTCAGCCAATCAGCGATGCGGCCCAGCACGACGCGCCGACGTCAGCGGGCTTCGTAGCGGACGTTCGTGATCGGGGCGACAAGGCGGTTGTAGATCTCCCCGCAGCGCTCGCCGCAGCGCTTCACCCAGGCGGGCAGCACGACGCTGGTCAGGGAGGTCCGGAGCGTGTCCATGTCGGCTTGCGTGGCGCGGGTCACCGTCATCGGCCGGTTCTCGACGACGCGGCCGACCTTGCAGCCGGCGCGGTCGCCCGCGTTGCAGGCCACGCCGTCCTCGGTGAGCTCGAGCCCGAGCTTCCACTGCTCGTCCTCGACCTCCTTCATGACCTTCTGAAGGAAGTCGCGAACGGCCGGATCGAGCTTGTTCCACCAGGCCAGATTGACCCCATAGGCGGCGACGCCCCACTGGACCGGGAGCGTGTACAGGTGGCGCGTGACCTCATACCAGCGCGCGCCGTTCCCTGTGGCGGTGCCGGTGACGGCGCAGTCGACGACGCCCCGTTCCAGCGCGCTGTAGACCTCGGGGAAGCCGATCGCGACCGGCTGGGCTCCGATCGCCTGGATGAAGTCATTCTGCGAGCCGCCGGGGGTGCGGACGCGCTTGCCCTTCAGGTCGGCGAGGCTCGTGATCGGATCGCGGCAGAAGAACACCTGAGCCGGGAACGGATAAGTCGCGATGATGCGCACCCCGAACCGTTCGAGCTCGCGGTTGAGATCCGGCAGCATCGCGTCGGCGACGCGCCGCCCCTGCTCGTGCGACGAGAGAAGGCCGGCGAGATCGATGATGTCGAGAAGGGGCACGTCTCCCGCGACCGTCGGCAGCGCGATGCCGCCCAGATCGATCTGCCCCGCGCGCAGCACGCGCAGGAGATCGGGGCCCGTCAGGTTGCGCTCGGGCCAGCTCGCGAGCGTCACCTGGACCCGGCCGCCGCTGCGCTGCGGGATGCCCTCCCGGAGCTTGGGGATGTCGACCTTCAGATATTGCGGGATCGTCGGCGAGAGCTGGGTCACCATCGTGACGGAGACGGGCGGCCCCGGCGGCAGTTCCTGGGCGAGGGCCGGTCCGGCGAGGCCGAGGAGGAGGGCTGCAAGCAGACGAGAAAGCACCTGTGTCATCCCCCTGTATCCGGCCCGTTCGGCTAGGTTCGTGCCGCGTCCGAAGCTTGCACGTCCTGGTAAGCCACCACAAGCCGTCCGCAGCCGAACTGTCACGCATGGGCTCGCAGGTCGGCGCCCGTCGGGCAGGCACCGCGCTTCGAACGACTACCGCGCCCCGCAAGACGTCGAGGGCGGCCTGAACGTCGGCCGCGTCGCGCCTGTCAGCCGCCGAAGCGGATGCCTGTCACCGGCGCGACCGTCTTGTTGTACTGCTCCCCGCAGGCAGCGCCGCAGCGCTTGACGAAGGCGGGCAGGACCGTTTCGGCGAGGTGCTTGCGGAGCGCCTCCTCATCGGCCTTCGTGGGACGCGCCACCGACATCGGATTGGCTTCGACGAGCTTGCCGATCTTGCACCCGTCCTTGCTGCCCGTGTTGCAGGCGATCCCGTCCTCCGTCGCCTTGGCGCCAAGATCCCACTGGGCCGTCTCGACGTCCTTCATCGTCTGCTCGAGGAAGGCGCGCACCTGCGGGTCGAGCTTGTTCCACCAGGTCGTGTTGACGTAGTAGGCCGCCACCGCCCATCCCACGGGAAGGGCGTACATCCCCTTCGCCACCTCGTACCAGCGCGCGCCGTTGCCCGACGCGGTGCCGGTGATGGCGCAGTCGACGACGCCGCGCTCGAGCGCGCCGTACACTTCGGGGAAGCCGATCCCGACCGGCTGGGCCCCGATGGCGCTCATGAGATCGTTGAGCGACCCGCCATGGGTTCTCACCTTCTTGCCCTTGAGCTCGTCGAGGCTGTTGACGGGCTGGCGGCAGAACGGCACCTGCGCCGGGAACGGGTAGACCGCGATGATCTGCGTGTTGAACCGTTCGAGCGCCTTGTTGGCCTGCGGCAGCACCGCCTGGGCGACCTTGCGCGCCTGCTCGATGGTGGGGTTGAGCCCGGCGAGATCGACGATGTCGAGGAAGGGCACGTCGCCCGAGACGGTGGCGAGAGGCGCCGCGCCGATGTCGACCTGCCCCGACCGGACGAGGCGAATGATCTCCGGTCCGTTCAGGTTGCGCTCCGGCCAGCTCGCGAGCTCCACCTCGATCCGGCCGCCGGACTTCTGCGGCACCCCGGTCTTCAGCATCGGCACGTCGACGGTGGAGTATTGCGGCAGCCCGGGCCCGGGCTGGGTCACCATGACGACCTTCACCTTGGGGCCCGCCGGCAAGGTGCCCTGGGCCTGAAGACCGGACGCCCCGCCCGCGAGGAGGGCTGCGATGCCGGCGGTCCCGATGATGCGTTGGATCGTCTTCAACTGCGTTCTCCCCCAGCTCAGATGATCGAAAGATGCGCGTTCTTGAGATCCGTGACCAGCATGCAGCCGGGCGCGTGCGTGATGGCGAAGGACGGCTTCGCCGCCGCGATGACCGCCTGGGGCGTCACCCCGCAGGCCCAGAAGACGGGAAGCTCGTTGTCCGCCACCGCGACCGGGTCGCCGTAATCGGGCCGGCTCAGGTCGGCGATCCCTAAGAGTTCCGGCTTGCCGAGATGGACGGGCGCGCCGTGCACGGAAGGAAAGCGCGAGGTGATCTGCACCGCGCGGATCGCGTCCGCGGGCTTGAGGGGGCGCATGGACACCACGAGCTCCCCGTGAAAGGGCCCGGCCGGAGCCACGGGGACGTTGGTTTTATACATCGGAACGTTCGTGCCGCAGCTGATGTGCCTCATCGGGATCCCATCGGCGACGAGGGCCTCCTCGAACGAGAACGAGCACCCGATGACGAAGGCGACGAGGTCGTTCCTCCACCAGTTCAGGATGTCGGTTGGCTCCTCGACGAGCTCTCCGTCCCGCCAGACGCGGTAGCGGGGCAGGTCGGTGCGGATGTCGAGATCGGGCCCGAGGTCGGGCAGCCGGGGATCGCCAGGATCCGAGACGCCGATCAGCGGACAGGGCTTCGGGTTCTTGTGGCAGAAGCGCAGGAAGTCGCTCGCCACATCGCGCGGAAGGATCGCGAGATTGCCCTGCACGTAGCCGGGCGCCATCCCCGAGGTCTGGCCGTCATGGCCCAAGCTTCGCGCGAGAAGGCGCGCCTGCCGCCCGTCCTGGACGGTCCGGCTCGACACGATCTCCGCTGTGGCGTGCTTCATGTCACGGTCCGCGATCCGCTCGTCCGTCCTCAATCTGGCACACTTGTTTCGCGCGAGCGACACCCTCCCGAAACGGACACGCTTTTCTCTGGCGGTGAGGCGGCGACGATCTAAGCCCCGTGCTTCACCTCCGGCCCTTTCTTATGCGAGCTTGACGGTCACCATGACGAAGACAGCCTCTCTGATCCTGTTGGCACTCCTTGCCGCATCGCCCGCCTCGGCTCAGGCGCCCGCGCCGGGTGCGCCATCGCGGACGCCGAGCGAGAGCGCCGAACAGGCCACGATCCGCAAGCTGAACGCCTATGTCGGCCTCCTCAACCGCACGCTGAGGGCTCAGGAATCGCTCTCGCGCTACCAGAGCTGGGTCAATGCGAAGACCGGCCCGACCGGGCGCGAGCGGATCATCTACGGCCTCTACGGGCTCTACGACGTCCGCGACGAGATCGCGAAAGCGGAAGCCGCGATGACGCAAATGCCCGCGATGCCCGGCCTCGACGAGGCCATGAAGGGCTACATCGCGGCCTATCGGGAGCTCGCCCCGACGATCACCGAAGCGGAGGGCTATTACGAGCGGCAGGATTACCGGGCCGACAAGATGGCCCAGGGCAAGGCGCTCCACGCGAAGCTCGCCGTGGCCGGGCCGGCCTTCCTGGCCGAGCGGGCCAAGGTCGATGCCCTGTTCAAGGTCGAGAAGGCCAAGAGCGACGTCGCCGAGCTCGCGGCGCTCGAGGCGCGCGAGGGCCGCAAGGCGCGCTGGCACGTCACCAACGTCATGATCGAGGCCCGCAAGGTCCTGGATCTCATGCCGACCGACGCCAAGCCCGTGGTGGACATGTCGGCCTTCGACGCCGCGCTCGCCCGCTACGCCAGTGCCGTGAAGGACATGGACACGTACAGCGCAGCCAATCCGAACTCATTCCACGTCTTCGAGAGCCAGCCCCGCTCGCTGCTCGGCAAGCTGCGCGAGTTCGACGAGAAGCTCGCCCGCGCCAAAGGCGACGCGCGGCGCGGGGCCGGACGGGACATCACCTGGATCGTGAACGACTACAACATGATGGTGTCGACCTCGCGCTCGGCCACCCTGTTCTCGCGGTGAGCGCAAAGCCCATCGCGACCCCCGCGAGCGGGCGTCCGAAGGTCGAGGTTACGGCCGGTGGTCCGCGATCGGCTCACCGCCCTGTTCCTCTTCGAGCAGCGCCGCCGCGTCGCCGTTCGCCGACAACCGGACCCGGTCACCCTCGACCGCGGCGACGAGGCTGCCGGCGATGTAGTGGTGATGATCGTGGTGCGAGCCGCTGTCCTTCTTGGTCAGCTTGATGCGGTTGCCTTCGACTTTGTCCACGGTGCCGACATGCACGCCGTCGGCGCCGACGACCTCCATGTGTTCCCGGATCGCGCTGAGGTTGATCATCGCCTGTCCTCCGTCATCGGGCGGAACAACCGCTCGCGCCGGACCCGGTTCCCTTGGCGCCAGCGGTCGGATCAAGGAGACTTAGCCGGGCGGGTGCCTGATCACATTCTGAGCGTCCGGCTGGCTTGGGAAGGCACCCGTGCGACATCGGCGCGAAACACAGGGATCGCAGAGCTGACGACACCCTGTTCTGACTCGCGGTGCCGGCCGCCAAAGAGAGCCCCAATGACCAAGAAGCGCGAGAGATCGCCTCAGGAGAAGAAGGCGCTCAGCCTCGAGCGGGACCGCCGCAACACCTACGGCGAGAACGACAAGGCGGCGCGCAAGGCCGTTCCGCGCCGAAAGGCCCTGGAGAACCGCAGGTCACGCCACAAGACCGCGCAGGCCCTGGTCCAGGTCGACCGGCTGGACGAGGCCGCTCTGGACGTCGTGGAAAGCTCGGCCCGGCACGACGTCGAGCGGGTCGGCGGGTGGATCAAGGTGCCCGACCAGCCGCTCCGGGTCGTGGTCCAGGACAAGCTCGCGGGACGCCAGGGCCGCGCTCACCGCAGGTCACGTCCCCGGATCGCGTAGCGGAGCGCCCGTCATGCGGCGCGGTGACCGGCGCATCCGTCACCAGGCCGGCTCCACCCCGAAGCAGAACCGGGTTGCAGGGGAGCACCTCACGCGCCAACCTCTCCAAGGATGCACCCGCGGCCCTGATATGAGACCACGGTTGGCATGAGGTCCGTTCTGGCCGCCGTGTTCCTCGCCGCTGGCGTCCTCTGCGCCGCCGCCTTCATCGAGGTCGCGATCTACAGCCGCCACGGCGACGACGCACCCGCCGACGCGGCTATCGTGCTCGGCGCGGCGGTCTACGACGATCGTCCCTCCCCGGTGTTCCGCGAGCGCATCCGCCACGCGGTCATGCTGCACCGCGCCGGCCGGGTCCGCGTCCTGCTGATGACGGGTGGACGGGCGGCCGGCGACCATCTCTCGGAAGGTGAGGCAGCGGCGGAATGGGCCCGGCAGCAAGGGGTGCCGCCAACGGCCCTCCTCGTCGAGGCGCGGTCCCGCACCACGCGCGAGAACATCGCCAACAGCGTTCCCCTGCTCAAGGCGCACCAGCTCGACCGCGTTCTGATCGTCAGCGATCCCCTGCACATGCGCCGCGCGGTGGCGATCGCCCGCGCCCTTGGCCTCAACGCCCGCCCGTCCCCGACGCCGACCACCCGCTACACGGGCTGGGGGAGCTGGACCGGGTTCCTGCTGAGCGAAGCCTATCACCTGAACCGCTGCCGCCTCTTGGGCGCGTGCTGAGCCAAGAGAGCTTGCTGAGCCAAGCTGGCGGCGGCTGGCAGCCGAGCGTGAGGGCCCCGCTCAGGCCTTACCGCCCGCCCGAGACGCGCAGGTTCGCGCCGGTGACGTAGGACGCCTCATCGGAGAGGAGGAACAGCACCGCGGCGGCGACCTCGTCGGCCGTGCCGGGCCGCTCGACGGGGATCAACGGCCGGAGCCGCTCCAGCCTGCCGGCATCTCCGCTGCTGCGGTCGTGGATCTCGGTGTCGATCAGCCCCGGAGAGACGGCGTTGACCCGGATGCCGTCGAGCGCGAGCTCCTTGGACAGACCGATCGTCGTGGCGTCCACGGCCCCCTTCGAGGCCGCGTACCACACGAACTCGCCGGGGCTGCCGAGGCCGGCCGCGACCGACGAGATCGTCACGAGGCATCCGCCCGATCCGCCCCGGCGCGTCGAGAGGCGTCGCGCCGCTTCGCGGGCGACCAGCAGGGCCCCGGTCACGTTGAGATCGATGCAGGCACGGATGGTCTCGGTTGCCGCCGCCTCGAGGCGGCTCGAGCGCCCGGTGATCCCGGCATTGCTCACGACGTGCCGAAGGGGGCCGAGCCGGGCGGCCTCGTCGAAGACGCGCAGCACGTCCGCCTCGACGGCCATGTCACCCCCGCAGGCGAGAGCCTGCGCGCCGCTCGCGCGACAGCGGGCCACGACGGCGTCGGCTGCACCCGCGTCCGACCGGTAGTTCACCGCGACGTCGTAGCCGCGCTCCGCGGCAAGGCAGGCCACCGCGGCGCCGATGCCTCGGCTCGCGCCGGTGACGAGAACGACGGGACGCTGCCGATCCGGCATGGTTCAACTCCTGCGCCGGCCCGACAGCTCAGCGCCTCAGCGACGGCAAGTGTGTCAGACCGCGAGGCTTCCGCGGATGTTCTCGGACGGGACGAACCAGTCTCGTGCAGGACGGCGGAGCGGCCCGGTGCTCCCGGGCCGCTTTGCGATGAGCGTCTCGGCTAGCTCGCGTTCATCTTGCCGGACAGTTCCCACATGGCGTCGACGAGCTGATTGACCTCGTCGTAATTGGTCCAGAGGTGGGTCGAGACCCGCACGCCGTAATGGTCCTTGTCGGAACCGGGCACCGGGAAGCTCACGTTGCGGATGACGAAGCCGTACTCGTCGAGCATCCGCTTAACGAACTGATCGGAGCGCGCCTTGTCCTTCACGAGGTCCGGGTTGCGGAACGGGTTGAAGCCCGTCAGCGCGCAGGCCAGCCGCGGATCGTCCTTCGGCGAGTAGAGCGCACCCACGCCCCACTTCTCGGCGATTTTCTCCTTGAGGTGCTGAGACATGCCGACGGTATAGGCTTCGATCTTGTCCCGGCCGATGCGGTCCCAGATCTCGTTCGACTTCACGAGCGCCGCGTAGACCGGGGCGTTGCGGCTGCCCGCGCTCTGGATCCGCGCCGCGATGTCGTCGGTTTCCTTCTCGGTCTTGGTGCGGGGCGGGAGGCCGCCCGTCGCCGGGTAGCTGCTCGTCACCACCGGGAAGTAGGCGGGCAACGGGAGCGGGTTGTACTGCGGCAGAACCTTGTTGCGGACGTACAGGATGCCGGTCCCGAGCGGACCGCATTGCCATTTGTGGCCAGCAGCTGCCAAAAAGTCCACGCCGAGGTCGCGGAAGTTCGTCACCATCATGCCGGGAAGGTGCGCACCGTCGCAGATGCTGACGATCCCCTTCTCCTGCGCGAGCTTGGCCAGCATCTTCACAGGGAGCAGCGTTCCCGTCTTGTAGGTCGGCGAGGAGAACACGATCGCCTTCGTTCTCGGGCCGATCGCCCGTGAGAACAGCTCGACGTAATCCTCGGCCTTCTGATTGTTGCCGACGGGCACGGTCACGCGCTTGATCGAGACGCCATAGCGGTCCTGCAGGATCGCCATCGGCGCGTTGCCGCCGCTATGTTCGTGATTGGTCGTGACGATCTCGTCGCCGGGCGACCAGACCAGGCCGAGAAGGGCATGGCACATGCCGTCCGAGGTATTGCCGGACATGACGATCTCGTCGGCGTCGCAGCCGTAGCTCTTGGCGAGCGTCTGGCGATGCGCCAGGAAATTGCCGTAGCCGCTGGCCGATTCCCGGGCCGCGCGGCGCGTTTCGGCATCCAGCAGGTTCTGGCTCTCCACCGGCATGGAGCCGGCCGTGCCGATGTTCATGAAGCGGACCCCCTGCTTCTGGTCGAAGAGGGTCCGGACTTCCCGCCAGAAGGCCGCGTCGTCCTTGAGCGCGGCTTGAGCAGTGGTCGCGGCGCTCGCGGCCTGGGCCGAGGCGCTCGAGGCGCCCATGGCGGCGAGCGGACCGGCCGCCGCGGTGGTTGCCGCCAGCATGCGCATGAAAGCACGGCGGTTCGGATCGAAGGCGAGGGAGGCGTCGGCTTGGTTCTGGGTCATGATCGGCTCTCTCATTCGCTCATGTGCGGAGCCCCCACGACGGCTCTCGATGTCGAAAGCAAACCGGCGCCCGTCGAGGGGCGCCGGCGGAGCGGTCAGCGAACGGCGATGGCGGCGATCTCCACTTTGACGTCGCGCGGCAGGCGCGGGACCTGCACGGTCGCCCGCGCGGGCGGAGCGCTCTTGAAGAAGGTCGCGTAGACCTCGTTCATCTTCGGGAACTCGTTCAGATCGGTCATGAAAACCTGGGTCGACACGATGTTGTCCATCGTCAGCCCGTCGGCCTCGAGCACGGCCTTCAGGTTCTCGAGCACCAACTTGGTTTGATGCTCGATGCTCGCATCCTTCATCAACTGCTTCGTCTTGGGATCGATCGGGATCTGGCCTGCCAGGAACACCATGTTCGCCGACTTGATGGCCTGCGAATACGGCCCGATCGCCTCCGGCGCGTTCGGGGTCGAGATCACCTGCTTCGCCGATCCGGAAGCCTGCTGAGCGAGCGCCGAACCTCCCGTCAGGCCCAAAGCGACCGCCGCCGCGCCCACGCCCAGTCTGAAGCGAAATGTCATCTTGATCCCCGCACTTGAAATATTGCGTCGCACAACAGTCCGTCGTCGACAGATCGTGAGGCAATCACCTGTTCGCGCGGGCGTCAAGCAACGCTCGTGGACCAGGCGGCGGCGTTTTCGGAGAGGCCGCCATGTGCCAGGGACAGGGCCGCTCGGTACCCGAGGCGGGAACGGGCCGCTCCGCCACGTATCCGCCGTCGAGGCGTCCTTTGAGGAAACAATGGACGGCCCATGCCTCGCGAGGGCACATAGGCCCTATGACGCAGATGGAGCTGGAAAGGCGCCTCGCCGCGCTTGAGGCCGAGAACGCCGCCCTCAAGGCGCAGCTGACGCGGGCCGCCCGCCAGAGGGCCGACCGATCGGCGAGCGCCGCCCAAGCGGAGGTCCCCCCTCGGGCCACCGCGGCCGCGCTCAACGCCGCGCTAACGCGCGCGAACGAGGACCTCGCCCAGAGCCGCGCTCGGCTCCAGGCCAGCGAGGACCGCTACCGCGCCATCCTGGAGAGCGCGACCGACTACGCGATCTTCACCACCGACCTCACCGGGCACGTCACGAGCTGGAACACGGGCGCCGAGCGGGTGCTCGGCTGGCCGGCCGACGCGATCATGGGCCAGGACGGGGCTGTCATCTTCACGCCCGAGGACCGGGACGCAGGCGCACCCGACCAGGAGAGGCAAACGGCGCTCGCGCTGGGCCGGGCGGTGGACGAGCGCTGGCACGTGAAGCGGGACGGCACCCGGTTCTGGGGTCAGGGCGTGCTGACGCCGTTGCGCGACGGCTCTCTCCAGGGCTTCCTCAAGATCCTGCGCGACCGCACCGACCGTCGCCGCATCGAGGAGCGTCTGCGCGAGAGCGAAGCGCGCTTCAGGCACATGGCGGATTCCGCGCCGGCGCTGATCTGGATGACGGACGAGGAGGGCCGGGTCACCTTCGCCAACATGCACTACGACCACATCTTCGGCCGCCCCGCCGCCGAGATGCTGGGCGAGGGCTGGCGCGCCATCGTCGTCCCTGAGGATGTCGCGGCGTTCGAAGCGGCGTTCCTCAGCGCCTTCGCGGCACGCGAGCCGTTCCGGGCCGAGGTTCGGGTCCGCGATCGTGCGGGCGAGGTGCGCTGGCTGCGCTGCGAGGGTGTCGCGCGGCTCGACGACGCCCACCGCTTCCTCGGTTACACGGGTTGCAACGTCGATATCACGCAAGCCAAGCGGGCCGAGGCGCAGCGCGAGGTGATGACGCGCGAGCTCCACCACCGGGTCAAGAACACGCTCGCGACCGTGCAGGCGATCGCCAACGCCACGGCGCGTCAGGCGAACAGCCTGGACGCGTTCCGCGCCTCCTTCACCGACCGGCTGGTGTCGCTGGCCAAAACGCACACGCTCCTGATGGAGCACAACTGGGTCTCGATCCCGCTCCTCGATCTGCTCACCGGCGAGCTGCAGCCCTATGAGGTCTTGCAGGACTCCGGGGCTGTTCGCGTGCATCTCTCGGGCGACCCGCCCGCGGGCGTCGATCTGCCGTCCGACACGGCCCTGGCGCTTGGTCTCACCGTGCACGAACTCGCCACCAACGCGGCGAAGTACGGTGCGCTCTCCGTCGCGACGGGACGCCTGATCGTGACCTGGACGCTTCGGCACTCCTCCGTCGGCGAGGGCACCGCGGCTCGCGGCCGCCTGCTCGAGCTCACCTGGCTCGAGCGAGGCGGGCCGCCGATCACCGCTCCGCCCGAGCGCAAGGGCTTCGGCTCGCAGCTCATGCGGCGGATGCTGACGGATGCGGCCCGCGGCGGCTCCGTCGACCTCGCCTTCGAGCCGGAAGGCCTGCGCGCGACCCTCGTGCTCCCGGTCGATGAGGCCGAGGATCATTCGTCGTGAACGCTACCCGACCTGGCCTCGGGACGAGTCCGATCAGGCGGCTCCGGGCGCGAGGAACTGGTGGACGGCCGCGACCACGACCGAGCCTTCGCCGACGCCCGACGCCACGCGCTTGACCGAGCCCGCGCGCACGTCGCCCACCGCGAAGATGCCGGGCTTGATCGTGGCATAGGGCGAGGCGAGCGCCATCCCCTGTTCGTCCCGCCCCGTCTCGATGAAGCCTTTGGCATCGAGCGGCAGGCAACCCTTCAGCCAGTCCGTGTTCGGCTCGGCCCCGATCATGACGAAGACGTTGCCGACCGGCCGCGTCTCGCTCGCGCCCGTCGCCCGGTTCCGCCAAGTCACCTGGCGCAGACGATCCTCGCCGGCCAGCACCGTGATCTCGGTTCGGGCGTGCAGCGTGATCTTCGGGCTCTGGTCGATGCGCTGGATGAGGTAGTCCGACATCGTCGCCGCAAGCCCCTCGGCGCGCACGAGGATGTGCACGTGCGCGGCGTGGCGCGCCAGGAACACGGCGGCTTGGCCCGCCGAGTTGCCGCCGCCCACGACGACGACCTCCTCTCCCGCGCAGAGGTTCGCCTCCATCGCGGTCGCGGCGTAGTGGATGCCCTGCCCCTCGAAGCGCGCATAGCCCGGCACGTCGAGCTTGCGGTAGCGCGCGCCGCTGGCGATCACCACGGCCTGGGCGCTCACCATCTGCCCGTCGTCCAGCGTGAGCCGGTACGGGCGCGTCGCGCAGTCGAGCCCTGCGGCGTAGCGCGAGACGAGAAGGCGCGCGCCGAATTTTTGCGCTTGCGTCTGAGCACGTCCCGCGAGCGCCTGCCCCGAGATGCCGGTCGGGAAGCCGAGATAGTTCTCGATCTTGGACGACGTGCCCGCTTGGCCCCCCGGCGCGATGCCCTCGATCACCACCGTCGCGAGCCCTTCCGACGCGGCGTAGACCGCCGCGGCCAAGCCCGCCGGCCCGCCGCCGACGACGGCCAGATCGTAGACCTTGGCCGGATCGAGCGCCTCCGTGATCCCGAGCGCGTCCGCCACCGCGGCGGTCGCCGGGTTGCGCAGCACGCGCTGATCCGTGCCGATCACGACGGGGAGATCGGCCGGGGAGAGGTCGAAGCAGGCGAGAAAGCCGCCCGCGTCCGGGTCGGCCTCCGTATCGAGCAGGCGGTGGGGGTAGCCGTTGCGAGTGAGGAATCGCTGGAGCCGCAAGGTGTCGCCGCCGTGACCGGGCCCGATCAGCACCACGCCGCCCTGTCCGTGGCGGATCAGCCCGACCCGGCGCAGGATGAAAGCCCGCATGATGATCTCGCCGATGTCGGGCTCGGCGGTGACGAGGCGGCGAAAGTCGGCGCGCTTGATCCGCACCACCGCGCTGTCCTCGCCGGTGCGGCCCGACACCAGGATCTGGCGGTCGTTGAACAGGTCGAGCTCGCCCGTGAACTGGCGCTCGCCGTGGATCGTGAAGACGTTGGGCTCACCCTGAGCATCGAGGTCGAAGATCTCGATCGAACCCTGGAGCACCAGGAAGAAGTCGACGCTGCGCTCCCCGCGCTGGAACACGAGCGTACCGGCGGGCAGCTCTTCTCGCGTGCCGTAGGCCGCCACCCGCCCGGCCATCTCCGGCAACAGGCGCGGAAAGGTCTGCTCGGCCCGCTCGTAGGGGTCGGTGGGATCGATCCCGGACGCGATCGGGTCTGCGGTGGCAGCCATGACACTCCCTTCGAGTTCAGCCCTGCGAGCGGCTCGATGACGCGCCGCAGCGACGGACGGCGAGGCTCTCCCTGGCCGCCGTGACCGGACCCTACCCGGTTTGAGGGGTCGACGGTAAGCGCAGTTTACGGGCTCGCCTTAAGTCTTCGGTCGCTCGACGCGCAGAGATGGGCCGCTCCGGACTTGCTGCCGCGCATCGGGAGAAGCCCCGCCCATCAGTTCGCCCGAGCTGGTTAAGCCTCAGGCGGCGAAGCGCTTTGCGCCGGCCACGCACAGCACGACGCCGGCCGCGACCACGACCAGCCCCCAGCCGACGGGCTCCCCGAGCAGGGCCGCGGCAAGGGCGAAGCCGAGGAAGGGCTGGAGCAGCTGGAGCTGGCCCACGGCTGCGATCCCGCCCTGCGCCAAGCCGCGATACCAGAACACGAACCCGATCAGCATGCTGAAGAGGGAGACATAGGCCAGACCGAGCAGCGCCGGCCAGCCGACCCCGGCCAGCGACGTCGGCGCGGTGGGGAGGGTCAACGGTGCCATGACGGGCAGCGCCAGGACCAATGCCCACGAGATCACCTGCCAGCCCCCTAAGCGGCGCGCGAGGCGACCTCCCTCGGCGTAGCCGAGACCGCAGACCACGACGGCCGCCACCATGAGCCCGTCGCCGATGAGGGAGCCTTCCGCGCCGCCGATCCAAACGGCGTAGCCGGCCACCAACGCGCTGCCCGCGAGGGAGAAGGCCCAGAACGGCATCCCGGGCCGCTCGCCCCCGCGCACCACGCCGAACAGGGCGGTGGCGAGGGGAAGCAGGCCGATGAACAGGATGGCGTGAGCGGAGGTGACGTGGCGCAGCGCCAGCGCCGTCAGAAGGGGAAATCCCACCACCACCCCGAGCGCCACGACGGCGAGCGGGCCGAAATCCGCCCGCGCCGGCCGACGCTGCCGGGTGACGAGGAGCAAGGCGAGGCCGACCGCGCCGGCGATCGTCGCGCGAGCAAAGGTCAGGAACAGGGGATCGAGATCCATCACCGCGACGCGGGTGGCCGGCAGCGAGGCGCTGAAGATGGCGACACCGAGAAAGCCGTTCAGCCAAGCCGACGCGTCGGCGGCGAACGGCGGGGCTGCGGCGGGAGCGGTCGAGAGCGTGGGATCGGTCATCGCCGCATCTTACGCCCTGCGGCCTCGCCGAACGAGGGACAGACCGCTACGATAGGTCCGAACTGTACTGCTCGCCGGAGCGATACACATGCTCGACCGAACCCCGCATCCGCCGGCCCCTGCCACGACGCTGATCGAGCAGGTCGCCGCCGAGATCCGCGCTGGGATCGCGACCCGCGCGCTGGGTTCAGGCGCCCGGCTGCCTTCCATCCGCCGCATGGCGCGAAGCAAGGGCGTGTCGAACGCGACGGTGGTGGAAGCCTACGAGCGGCTCGTGGCGGAGGGGGTCATCGCCGCCCGCCCGGGCTCCGGATTCTACGTCACGGGCAAGACCCGGCCGCTGGTTCTCGCGCAGGACACGCCGCGCCGCGAGCGCGACATCGATCCTCTCTGGGTCATGCGCCAGTCGCTGGAGGACGTCGACGCGACGGGGCCGGGGCCCGGCCTCCTCAAACCCGGCTGCGGCTGGCTGCCCGAGACCTGGATGCCGGCCGCGGCGATCCGGCGGGGCCTGCGGGCCGCGGCGGCCCGGTGCGGCGACACGGCCCTCGTCGCGTATGGCTCGCCGCTCGGTTTCCCGCCCCTCCGGTCCGCGCTCGCCCGGCGCCTTCTCGAGCGCGGCGTCGAGGCATCGCCGGGACAGGTGCTTCTGACCGACTCAGGCACCCACGCCCTCGACCTCGTGTGCCGGCTTCTCGTCGAGCCCGGCGACACGCTCCTCGTGGACGATCCCTGCTATTTCAACTTTCTCGGCCTGGCGCGGGCGCACAGGGCCCGCGTCGTCGGCGTGCCGCTCACCCCCGCGGGTCCGGACATGGCGGCCTTCGCCCAAGCCGTCGCGGCGCATCGGCCACGGCTGTATCTCACCACGGCCGCCTTCCAGAACCCGACGGGAGCGAGCCTCGCGCCCGCCATCGCCCATCGGCTCCTCGTGCTGGCCGAGGCGCACGACGTGACGATCGTCGAAGACGACATCTTCGCCGATCTCGAGGGCGGCCCGCCCGCACCGCGGCTCGCTGCTCTCGAAGGCTTGAGCCGGGTGATCCAGGTCGGGAGCTTCTCCAAGACCCTCTCGGCGGCGGTGCGGTGCGGCTACATCGCCGCGCGGCCCGATCTCATCGAGGCGCTCACCGACCTGAAGCTCGCCACCACCTTCGGCGGCAATGATCTTGCGGCGCGGCTCGTCCACGGCCTCCTGACCGACGGCAGCTATCGGCGGCACGTCGAGGGAGTTCGCGCGAAGCTCGCGCGCGCCATGGGCGAGGCTGCGCGGCGCCTGGACGAGGCCGGACTGGCGCTCTGGACCGAGCCGCGGGGCGGGCTGTTCCTCTGGGCCGCCCTGCCGGACGGTCTCGATTCCGGCGCGGTCGCGCGCAAGGCCGTCGCGGAGGGCGTGATGCTCGCGCCGGGCAACGCCTTCAGCGTCAGCCAAAGCGCCGGGCGGTACCTGCGCTTCAACGTGGCTCAGTGCGGCCCGGCCCGGGTTTTCGACACCCTCGCCCGCCTGATCACGTGACCGCGGCCTCGCCTGACCGTACCTCTACTTTCCCGCGGCCTTGCGCAGGGCCGCGTTGATGCGCTCCTGCCAGCCTGGTCCTTCGGCCTGGAAGTGCTCCAGCACGTCCCGGTCCAGGCGCAGCGACACCATCTCCTTGGCCGCGGGAACGCCGGTCGGCGCGGGCGGAGCAGTGGGCGTCGGCGCGGCTGCTGGGGCTGTGGCGCGCTTGAACGCGGCCTCGGCCGCTTGGCGCGGATCGCTCGGGCGGAAACGATTGGGAGGTCTCATCGCGGCATGATCCTCGCGCGGGGCGCGGACCGCAAGCGCGGCGCGCACCCCAAGCAGGCTTGTCTCGGGCGTGGTCGCTCAGCTTGCCATCTTGTGCCGCATGGGCTCGCGCATCATGTAGCCGCGGCCCCACACGGTTTCGATGTAGTCCTGCCCGCCCGAAGCTGTGCTCAGCTTCTTGCGCAGCTTGCAGATGAACACGTCGATGATCTTGAGCTCCGGCTCGTCCATGCCGCCGTAGAGATGGTTCAAGATCATCTCCTTGCTCAGGGTCGAGCCCTGGCGCAGGGCCAGAAGCTCCAGGAGCTTGTACTCCTTACCCGTGAGATGCACCCGCTCGCCCCCAACCTCGACCTGCTGGCTCCCGAGGCGCAGGGTGAGGTCGCCGCAGACCAGGTTCTGCTCCGCATGGCCGGCGGACCGCCGCACGATGGCGTGGATGCGTGCCACGAGCTCGTCCTTGTGGAACGGCTTGGTGAGGTAGTCGTCGGCGCCGAACCCTAACCCCTTCACCTTGTCCTCGATGCCCGCCAGCCCTGACAGGATCAGGATCGGGGTCTTCACCTTTGCCACGCGCAATGAGCGCAGCACCTCGTAGCCCGACATGTCGGGCAGGTTCAGGTCGAGAAGGATGATGTCGTAGTCGTAGAGCTTGCCGAGGTCGACGCCCTCCTCGCCCAAGTCCGTCGTGTAGGTGTTGAAGTTCTCGGACTTGAGCATCAGCTCGATGCTCTGCGCCACCGAAGCGTCATCCTCCACCAGCAAAACGCGCATCGCTTCAACTCCAACTCAGCTGCTTAAGGATCGGGTCAGAGACGCTAAGGGCGGGTAAACGGGGCTAACGGGCCGCCTGGTCGTTGCGGGACAGAACGAGCGCTCGAGCTGCCGTCCAACAGGTTTTGCCGACGGGAGTGAATGCGCTTACGCTCCGAACGGCTCCCGTTCAGGCACAGATCAGGAGCGTGATGCGTTTGCTGGCGAGGAGGCCGAGCCGGAGGACAACTTCGACGTCTCCGCCTTCTCGGCAAAGGGCCTCTCGATCGCGAAAGCCGTGAGGACGGCCCCGCCCGACTGGACCGTGATCTACTTCGACGAGGCGAAATGCGCCGTGCTGCCGTTCGGCTCCGCCTGTCACCTGTTCGAATACGAGATCACGTCCGAGATGGCGGCAGCCATGCCGTGAGCGGCGGGCTTGCTGAAGCCGTTGGCGCACCCGTCAGGATTCGAACCTGAGACCTTTGCCTTCGGAGGGCAACGCTCTATCCAGCTGAGCTACGGGTGCTTGACGCGCCGGAGGCGACGTCCGTCGATAGCCGATCCGGCGCCTGCGGGCAACCTCGCGCGAGTGCCGGAGCTTGGAGACACTCGTGACCGATCTCGCCGATCTCGACGCCGGCTCGCTCCTTCGGGGCTACGCGGCCGGCCGGTTCTCGCCCGTGGAGGTGGTGGAGGCGGCGCTCAACCGCATCGCGGCTTGGGAGCCGCGGCTGCAGGCGCTCTACGCCCTCGATGCCGAGGGCGCCCGGGCCGCGGCGCGGACCTCCGAGGAGCGCTGGCGGCAAGGTCAGGCGCTGCCCCTCGACGGGGTACCGGCGACGATCAAGGAGAACATTGCCACGAAAGGCACGCCGGTGCCGCTTGGCACGGCGGCGCGGGTCCTCGACCCGGCGCCGGCGGACGCGCCGCCGGCGGCGCGCCTGCGGGAGGCCGGGGCCATCCTCCTCGCCAAGACCACCATGCCCGATTACGGCATGCTCTCGTCCGGGCTGTCGAGCTTCCACCCGCTCACCCGCAACCCCTGGGATTTCGACAAGAATCCCGGCGGCTCCTCGGCGGGCGCGGGGGCGGCCGCGGCGGCGGGCTACGCGCCCTTCCATGTCGGCACGGATATCGGCGGCTCCATCCGACTACCGGCGGGCTGGTGCGGGGTCTTCGGCCTGAAGCCCAGCCAGGGCCGGGTGCCGATCGATCCACCCTATTACGGCCGCGTCGCGGGCCCGATGACCCGCACGGTGGAGGACGCCGCGCTGATGATGACGGCGCTCGCCCGTCCCGACGCGCGCGACACGATGAGCCTGCCACCCCTTGACCTGCCCTGGCTCGACCTCGACCGGGACGTAAAGGGCCTGCGCCTCGGCCTCTGGCTCGAGGCGGGGGTCGGGGCCCCCGTCGAGCCCGCAGTGCGGGCGGCTATCGAGGATGCGGCCCGGCTCTTCGAGACCGCCGGCGCCCGGATCGAGCCGGTCGCGCCCTTCCTCACCCGCACCATGCTCGACGGGCTCGACCGCTTCTGGCGGGCCCGCGCCTGGGCCGACATCGGTGCCCTGCCCGAGGCCGAGCGCGCGAAGATCCTGCCCTACATCCGCGCCTGGGCCGAGGGTGGGCGCGACCTGACCGGAGCTCAGGTCTATGACGGCATGAGCCAGATGCTGAGCCTGCGCCAAGCGGCTCATGCGGCCTGCGCCGGGTTCGACGCCGTGATCTCTCCCGTGGCGCCGATGCCGGCCTATCCGGCGGAACTACCCTCGCCGCTGAACGACCCCGCGCGGCCTTTCGAACACATCGGCTTCACGGTGGCCTTCAACATGTCGGACCAGCCCGCCTGTTCGATCAACGCCGGCTGGAGTGCGGAAGGCCTGCCGATCGGGATCCAGATCATCGGACCCCGCTTCGACGATGTCGGCGTGCTGCGGTTGGCCCGCGCCTTCGAGCGGATGCGCGAGCGGCAGCGGCCCTGGCCTCAGCCCTAAATGCGCTCCCTGAGCCGTGGATCGAGGGCGTCGCGCAAGCCGTCCCCCAGGAGGTTGAGGCCGAGCACGGCCAGCGCGATGGCGAGTCCTGGGGCGATGGCGAGGTGCGGCGCCTGGGCGAGGTAGGTTTGCGAATCGGCGAGCATGCGGCCCCAGCTCGGGTCCGGCGGGCGCACGCCGAGCCCCAGATAGCTCAGGCCCGCCTCCGTCAGGATCGCGAGCGCGAGCTGGATCGTGAGCTGCACGATGAGCGCCCCTGCAATGTTGGGCAGGACGTCCTCCACCGCCACCCGGACCGGCCTTTTGCCCAGCGTGCGCGCCGCGGCGACGTAATCCGTCGAGAACACCTGGAGCGCGACGCCCCGCGCGACGCGGGCGAAAACGGGCACGTTGAAGACCGCGATGGCCACCATCGCCGAGACCGGCCCCGGGCCCAGAATCGCGGCGAGCAGCACGGCGGAGAGCACGGCGGGAAAGGCAAAGACCACGTCGAGCACCCGCATGGCGATCTCGTCGAAGAGGCCGCGCAGACTCGCGGCGAGGCAGCCGAGCGCCACGCCGAGGGCCGCGCCGGCGAGCACCGCGGGCACGGCGACGGCGAGCGAATTCCAGGCGCCCGCCATCAGGAGCGAGAGCACGTCGCGGCCGAAATGGTCGGTGCCGAAGAGCCCGGAGACAAGAGGCGCTTTGAGGCGCAAAGCGATGCGCACCCGCGCGGGCGCCTCCGGCGTCCAGGCTAGCGACAGGAACGCCGTCGCGACGAGGAGGAGGGTGAGCCCGCCGCCCAACGCGAGCGGCAGGGTGATGCGCCTCACGCCCGTCTCCTGAGGCGCGGGTCGAGGAGGAGGTAGCTCAGGTCCACGAGGGCGTTCACGACGATGACGAGGGCGGCGAGCAAGAGCACCACGTCCTTGATCACCACAAGGTCGCGCTGCGCGAGCGCCTGATAGGCGAGGCGGCCGAGGCCCGGCAGGTTGAACACGTTCTCGACGAGCACCGCCCCGCCGACGAAGAAGGAGAGCTGGAGACCGAGAATCGTCGTGACCGGGATGAGGGCGTTCGGCACCACGTGCCGCGCCAGGAGCCCGGCCCGGCCCACCCCCTTGGCGCGGGCGGTGCGCACGTGGTCGGCGCCGACCACTTCCAGCATGCTCGAGCGGGTCACGCGGGTGAGCACGGCGGCCTGAGGCAAAGCGAGCGCGAGAGCCGGCAGGAGGAGCGCTTTGAGGCCTGCGCCCCAGCCCGCGCCCCAGCCTGGAAACCCGCCCGCGGGCAGCCAGCCGAGGGTCGAGGAGAAGAGCAGGATGAAGAGAAGCCCGATCCAGAAATTGGGCACCGCCACCCCGACCTGGGAAAAGACGAGCACCCCGCGATCAACCCAGCCGCCCCGGTTCGCCGCGGCGAGAACGCCGAGGGGCAAGGCGAGCAGGGTCGAGACGAGGATCGCGAGAAGGCTCAAGGGGATCGTCACCCACAGCCGCTCGGCGACGAGGGTCGAGACGGGCAGCTGATAGGTGATCGAGGTGCCGAGATCGCCGCGGACGAGCCCGCCGACCCAGAGGAGGTAGCGCTCGAGAGCCGGCCGGTCGAGGCCGAGCTGGAGGCGAAGCGCGGCGAGCGTATCCTCCCGCGCCGCCGTGCCGAGCATCACGGCGGCCGGATCGCCCGGCAGCACTTCGAGCACGACGAAGATCACCGCGGAGACGGCGGCGAGGGTCAAAAGGAGCGAGAGGAGACGAAAGGCGAGAAGGCGCAGCATCGGCGCCGGCCAGCATGGCATGCTTGGGGGCGTTTCGCGACGGGGCTTCGGCCGATGCGGATTTCTCGCAGCCGACACGCTTCCCGCCGGCCCGCGGCCCGGCTTAGAGTGGCTGGCTCTTCTCGTCCCCTCTCCCCGGCCAGATCAGGATCGCACATGCAGGGCGTCACCGTCGTCGATCACCCGCTCGTCCAGCACAAGCTCACCCTGATGCGGGACAAGAGCCGGTCGACCAAGGGCTTTCGGCAGCTCCTCAACGAGATCGGGATGCTGCTCTGCTACGAGGTGACCCGGGACCTGCCCCTGCAGTCGATCGCGATCGAGACCCCGCTCACCGACATGTCGGCGCCCCAGATCGCCGGCAAGAAGCTGGTGCTGGCGCCGATCCTGCGCGCCGGCGTCGGCTTCCTCGACGGTATGCTCACCCTCGTGCCCTCGGCCCGCGTCGCCCATATCGGGCTCTACCGCGACCCGGATTCGCTCCAGGCGGTCGAATACTATTTCAAGGCACCCTCCGACCTCGCCGACCGCACCGTGCTCGTCCTCGACCCGATGCTCGCCACGGCCAATTCGGCGGTGGCGGCCATCGACCGACTGAAGGAGCGGGGCGCCAAGGACCTGCGCTTCGTCTGCCTGCTCGCGGCGCCCGAGGGCATCGCCAAGCTCACCGGCGCCCATCCCGAAGTGCCGATCTGGACCGCGGCCGTCGACAGCCACCTCAACGAGCACGGCTACATCGTGCCGGGCCTCGGCGACGCCGGGGACCGGATGTACGGAACGCGCTGACCGCGGCAGTGGTTGGCGTCTCGTCGCTCCAAGCAGTCAGCACTCAGCAGCCAGCATCCGCCATGCGCTTCATCCTCGCCGACTGGGGCACCACCCGCTTTCGCGCCTACCGCGTCGAGAACGGCGCCATCCGCGACCGTCTGTCCTCCGAGGAGGGCGTCTCGGCCCTGAAAGCCGGCGAGCACGCGGGCGTTTTCCGCCGCCAGGCCGGGGCCTGGCTCGAGGCGGAGCCGGACGCGCCGGTGATCCTCGTCGGCATGGTGGGCAGCCGCGAGGGCTGGCGCGAGGCGCCCTACGCGCGCTGCCCGGCCGGACCGGCGGAGATCGCAGCGGCGACGATCCCCGTCGACCTCGGCGGAGGCCGGGAGGCCCGCATCGTGCCGGGCCTCCTCGCCGAGCCGGCACCCGGCGCCGCCGACGTGATGCGCGGCGAGGAGACCCTGGTGCTCGGCGCCGGCGTCACGGACGGGCTCGTGTGCCTGCCGGGCACGCATTCGAAATGGGTGCTGATGCGCGGTGGCCGGATCGAGCGCTTCGCCAGCTACATGACCGGCGAGCTCTATGCGCTCCTGCGCAACCACTCCATGATCGGCCGACCGGCCACGGAGCCCGCGGACGAGGCCGGCTTCGCGGAAGGGCTCGCCGCGGCCGAGCGGAACGGGGGTCAGTCCGGCGGCCGCGGCGTCGGCCTCACGCATCTCCTCTTCGGCGCCCGGGCGGCGACGGTGTCCGGCCGCTTGAGCCCGGCGCGCCTCGGCCCCTACCTCTCGGGGCTTCTCACCGGCGACGAGGTCGGTGGAGCCCTCGCCCAGTTCGGCCCCGTCGGCACCGTGACGATCGTCGCGGGTGCGCCGCGGGCGGGGCTCTACGTCGAGGCTCTCGCGCGCCACGGCGTTGACGCGACGGTGCTCGACCCTGAGGCCGCCCTCGTCGCCGGGATCACCCGCATCCTCGCGGGGCCCTGACGGCGGTGAAGTGTTAACCAGCGCCGCGGGTCGGAGCCGGCCCGAGAGCCGCGACAACCTTTCGGAAGGCGGATCGAGCCATTCTCAGCCCTAATTGCGAGGGAGGTTCGAGATGGCGCGGGCGGTTCTCTGGGCGCTCGGCGTGGCGGGGCTCGCTGCCCTGTGGGGCGGGGGCGCCGCGGAGCGGCTTGCGGCCCGCTCGGGTGCGCAGCCCAGCGCCGTCGCCGGCAGCGAGGGGCGCGTCGTCACCCTCTCGGCGGACCTGCGCGGCCACTACACGGTGCATCCCGCCGTCGACGGCAAGCGCGTGCGCATGATGGTTGATACCGGCGCCAGCATCGTGGCCCTGAGCCATGAGGACGCGCAGCTCGCCGGCGTCGCGGTCAAGCCGCACCAATTCACCGCCCGCATCAGCACCGCCAACGGGATCGTCTCCGCGGCGCCCATCCGGCTCGCCGAGGTGCGCATCGGCGAGATCGTCGTGCGCAACGTCGAGGCCGTGGTGCTGCCCAAAGGCGCGCTGGCGACGAGCCTGCTCGGCATGTCGTTCCTGAAGCGCATCGGCGGCTTCGAGATCACCGGCGGCCGCCTGACGCTTCGGGGCTGACGCCCCGACCGGTTGGCTTCCCTCGCGGAACGGGCTATCTCGCGCGCCATCTCCCTCGCACGCGGCGCCCCTTCATGTATCCGAAGCCCCAGGCCTCCCTGCAGCCGAACACCTACGCCTACGAGTCGAGCCCTCTCGTGAAGCCCACCGGCTTTCGCGAGTACGACGCGCGCTGGCTGTTCGAGAAGGAGATCAACCTGATGGGCGTGCAGGCGCTGGGCATGGGCCTCGGCACCCTCATCCAGGAGGTGGGCGTTCAGCCCAAGATCGTGACCGGACACGATTTCCGGGGCTACTCGTCGTCCATCAAGTATGCCCTCATCTCCGGCCTCATGGCGGCGGGGATGGAAGTCAAGGACGTCGGCCTCGCCCTGTCGCCGATGGCCTATTTCGGCCAGTTCGCCCTCGACTGCCCCTGTGTCGCGATGGTGACGGCCTCCCATAACGACAACGGCTGGACCGGGGTGAAGATGGGCGCCAACCGCCCCCTCACCTTCGGCCCGGAGGAGATGGGCCGCTTGCGCGACATCGTCCTGAACGCCGCCTTCATCCTGAAGCCCGGCGGCTCCTACGAGTTCGTCGAGGGGTTCCGCGAGGTCTACCTCGCCGACCTCGCGAACCGGCCGAAGATCAAGCGCAAGCTCAAAGTCGTGGCGGCCTGCGGCAACGGCACGGCGGGCGCCTTCGCGCCGCAGGTGCTCGAGGCCATCGGCTGCGAGGTGATTCCGCTGGATGCCGAGCTCGACCACTCCTTCCCGCGCTACAACCCGAACCCGGAAGACATGAAGATGCTCCACGCCATCGCGGACAAGGTCCGCGAGACGGGAGCGGATGTAGGCCTCGGATTCGACGGCGACGGCGACCGCTGCGGCGTAGTGGACGACGAGGGCGAGGAGATCTTCGCCGACAAGATCGGCGTCATGCTGGCGCGCGACCTCTCCAAGCTCCATCCCGGCGCCACCTTCGTCGTCGACGTGAAGTCGACCGGGCTGTTCGCCACGGATCCGGAGCTGCTCGCCAGCGGCGTCAAGACGGATTACTGGAAAACGGGCCATTCCTACATTAAGCGCCGCGTCACGGAACTTTCCGCGCTGGCGGGCTTCGAGAAGTCGGGCCACTTCTTCTTCAATGCCCCCGTGGGCCGGGGCTACGACGACGGCATCCTCACGGCGATCGCGGTCTGCGAGATGCTCGACCGCAACCCGGACAAGAGCATGGCCGACCTCTACCGCGCCCTGCCCAAGACCTGGGGCTCGCCCACCATGGCGCCGAAATGCGCCGACGAGGTGAAGTACGGCATCGTCGACAAGGTGGTCGCCCGCTTCCAGGCGATGCAGGAAAAAGGCGAACCGGTGGGCGGCGTGCCGATCCGCGACCTCGTCACCGTCAACGGCGTGCGCGTGACGACCGAGGACGGCACTTGGGGCCTGGTGCGCGCCTCTTCCAATAAGCCGGAGCTCGTCGTGGTGGTGGAGAGCCCCGTCTCGGAGGCGCGCATGCGCGAGATGTTCGCGGCCGTCGACGGGATCCTGCGCGAAAACCCGGAGGTCGGAGCCTACAACCAGACGATCTGAGGATGCGCTTCAGCAGGTCTTGGGCGTGCTCGAGCCCGTGTCGTAGGACACCTGGGTCACGTTGCGCACCGGCCAGGGCGTGCTCGAGGTCAGCTTGATCTCGCCGGTGATCTTGTAGCCGATGGTCGGACTGTAGGGCTTCTCCACCTCGGCCCAGATGTAGGACACCCCTTCGGTCTGGAAACCCTCGGCGATCGGCGTGATCGTCTGGTCCTTGCGCGCTCCGTCGCTGACGGTGTCGAAGTTGCCCAGGGTATGCGTCTTGCTCCAGCACCCCTTGGCCTCGAGCGCCCCGCCCGAGTTCTTCTTCACGACCACGCTGGTGACGGTGATCTTCACCTTGCTGGTGTCGTAGGGTGCCATGATGTTGGCGGCCGCCGCGAAGATCGTCTTCATGGTCGCGTCGTCCATGGTGCCGGCGCGCCCCGGAAGATCGGCGACGGCGCGGGCGACGAGGTCGAGCTTGCGGTCCTGGATGATGCCCACCGTGACCTCGGCCATGCCGAAGTAGAGGGCGATCATCACCGGCAGGATCAGGGCGAACTCGACCGCGGCGAGGCCGTCGGCGGCTCGGGTGAAACGGCGCAGCCGCCGCGCGATCCGGCGGCTCGACGGCGCCGCAAAGCGGAGCCGGGCGAGGGGCAGCGAGCGAGGCATCGTCATGGCGGGCTCTCGTCGGGTCATCAGTTCGTGGCGAAGGGTTCGGTCATGAAGGCGGAGGTCGCGAGGACGAGGCGCCGGCCGCTGCTCAGGTTCGCGAGACCGGGCGTGAGCTGCGAGGCGTAGACCGGGAGCACGGCCGCGGCCCGCACGAGCACGACCTGCCTCGCCTCCGGCTTCGTGTAGCCGAACGCGGCCGTGTTGATTTCCTTGTTCACGAGCACGGGCGGTATGCTGCTGCTGGCGCCGAATTTCGGTAGCACGCGCACATCGACGTAGAGCCCGGTGGTGGTGCAGTTGGGGATGAGCGCCCCCGCCTTGGTGCAGATGTTTTCCTTGAATTTGGTGGCAGCATTCGAGGCGTTGTTCGCGTCGTTCTGGAAGGTGCCGGTGTAGAGCGCGCGTGAGGCGTCGGCGACGGCGACCTCGAGCACCTGGCCGGACCAGAAGACGAGCGCCGTCTCCATGATGGCGAAGAGCAAGCCGAAGAACGGCAGGCCGATGAGGGAGAACTCGACGGCGGTCGCTCCGCGCTTGTCGCGTCGGAATCGGCCCACGAGGCGCGGCAGGCGCGGGACGGGCCGATCGGGGGCGGGGCGTTGATCCGGCACGGCGGAACACTCCTGGCGACGATGTCTTCGCACAGGATGTAATCGGCAAACCTTGCGAGAGGGTTAGGGCAACCTGCGACCGACCCGCCTTCGCGCTCAGCGCTGGGTGGCGAGGGAGTTGCGCTGCCCGGCTTGGCCGCCAACCTCGCCGAAGAACTTCGCCGAGTCGCCGAGGAGAAGCGAGGGCTGGCAGTTGGGCGTGCAAGAATACGACTCGCGCTCGAAGCCGCGCTGGACGGTGACGAGGGACTCGGTCGGCGGTGCCTGCACGCTGATCAGGGACTCGGCCAGCATGGCGCCTGCCGCGTCCAGCGCGATGAGGTTCGTCACGCCGTAGCTCTTGCCCGTCACCACGAGTACCCCGTTTTTCTGCACCGTGATGTCCGCGACGATGGGGTTGCCGACGATGACCGTTTGGGCGCGTTCGGGCAAGCGGATGACCTTGGCGTGATCGATCATCACCGTCACCGTGTCGCGCGCCGACGAGGTTGCGGGACGGGACGCCGTCCGGCCGCGCGGGCCGGGGGTCGGCTGGGGCGCAGCGGCCGGAACTTGCACGGCGACGGGGGTGGGAGCCGGCAGCGGCGAGGGCACAGGAGCCTGGGCCGTCCCGCCCTCGGAAGAGGAAGCCTCCTGCGGGGCAGAGGCACCGGGCGGCGGGACCTGGGGCAGAGACGTCGCCACGGGCTCGGCCGGGCTGCCAGGCAGCGGAATGGTTCGCACGCTGCTCTGCGCCGAGGCCGTCGCGTGAGCCGCGAAGAAGAGGGCGAGGGCGAGCGCTCCTCCCCGCATCGTCCATTCCACGGTCATCTGATCGATCTCCGAGGCCGTCGTTGCTTGTTCGAGCCTCCCTTGTGCGATGGAAATGGTGAACGAAGCGCTAATCCAACGCCGCGATCCCAGTTCTGGACCGCATCTGCGTTCCGGCCGGGGCGGAACTTCAGTGTCCGATCGGACTCTCTCCCACCCTCTGGATCGACAGCATCGGGCGGTTGCATGATTTAACAAAATATCCACCACGCCAAGACATGCGACAACGCAACAAGAACGTGGTGGGATAATGATCTACATAAGATCACTGCGCAACAACAGGTTAACCATCCTCAGTATTGGCCGCGCCAAGATCGATCAGGCTGCCGATTTTAACACTGTCGAAAGAGGTGCCACCTAACGTTGACCTCGGTTCTGATCGACCCCAAACGCAACAAGGGCCGACGGACGACAGTGAAGCAACCGTGGTTTAGGAGCACCCCCATGACGACCTTCAAGCGTTTCATCAAGGACGAGTCCGGCGCCACCGCCATCGAGTACGGCCTCATCGCCGCCCTCATCGCCGTCGTGATCATTTCCGTTCTGACGACGATCGGCGGCAGGCTGAACACGAAGTTCACGGCGATCTCGACCGGCCTCGGCACGTAATCGACCGAAAGCCCCGGCCCTGAGGCCGGGGCTTGTTCTTTGCGGGCTTGCCGAAGCAACGTCTCGGCAAGCCCTTTTTGGCATACTAGACCCGAGGACGTTTTCGATCGGGATGGGCATCGGCTCACGCGATCCGAAAAGGCGCCGGGGCCAGGATCGAAGCGGGTTCCACGCCAGTGGGCCGTGCTGTCGAGCCTATGCTGGAGCACTCCTATGCTGAACGCCGTCGCTTTCGTCGTCTTCCCCGGGCTCATGGCCTATGCGGCGGCGAGCGATCTCTTGACCATGACGATCCCGAACCGGATCACGCTCGCGCTCATCGCCGCGTTCCTCGCCTTCGCGGGCCTGAGCGGGATGAGCCTTGCCACGTTCGGCGCTCACCTTGCCGCCGGAGCGGTCGTTCTCGTCGTGGCCTTTGCCCTCTTCTCGTTCGGCTGGATCGGCGGCGGGGACGCCAAGCTCGCGGCTGCCACCGCGCTCTGGCTCGGCTTCGGCTCCCTCATCGAGTATCTCTCCATCTCGGCGATCGGCGGCGGCGCCCTGACCCTGGCCATCCTGGCCCTCCGGGGCCTGCCGCTGCCGAGCTTCGCGGTCGGCTGGGCGTGGCTCGCCCGCCTCCACGACCAGAAATCAGGCGTGCCCTACGGCATCGCGCTCGCCGGCGCCGCGCTCCTCGTTTTCCCGCAGTCGCAGGCCTGGGCTCTTCTCGCGGGGTGAGCCGCAGCCGCCCGATATACCTCCTCTTAACCATAAGTTGACGAATCGCTGCTGGTATTGGGCGGACGACGAGTTGCGTCGTCCCGGAAACCAGTCGCATGAAACCCGCCCGCATCGCTGTCCTCGGCATCGCCGGCACCGCCGCCCTCGGGGCGGCTTATCTCATGAGCGGCAGCCCGCCGCCGCCCACCGTCGTGGTGCAGGCGAGTGCCCCCGCCAACACGGTGGACGTGCTCGTCGCCGCGGCCGACCTGCCCATGGGGCAAACCCTCAAGGCGCCTGACCTGCGGTGGCTCGGCTGGCCGGCCGATTCCGTGCCGGTTGGGTTCATCAAGCGCTCCGAGGTGCCGAGCGCGCTTGAGGACACCACGGGCTCCATCGTGCGCTCCTCGTTCCTCGCCGGCGAGCCCATCCGCAAGGAGAAGCTGATCAAGGCCGACGGGTCCGGCTTCATGTCGGCGATCCTGCCCTCGGGCTCCCGGGCCATGGCGATCTCCATCGACACCCGCGGCGCCACCTCGGCCGGCGGCTTCATCCTGCCCAACGACCGCGTCGACATCCTGCGCATCTACCGCGACGAGGAATCGTCCCGCGCCGGCGGCGGCGACGTCCACGTCTCCGAGACGATCCTCGCCAACGTGCGGGTGCTCGCCATCGGCCAGAACGTCCAGGAGCGCAACGGCGAGAAGGTGGTCACCGGCGAGACGGCGACGCTCGAACTCACCCCCGCCCAGACGGAACTCGTGTCCCTCGCCCAGCGCACGGGCCAGCTCACGCTGGCGCTGCGCAGCCTCGCCGATGCACATTCCACGCCCTCGCAGGAGCCGATCCGCGAGGAAAGGAGCGAGTCCGGCCTGACGGTGGTGCGCTACGGCGTCCCCAAGCAGACGCCCCGCCGCTGAGCGCCCGCAGACGAGGAAGATAAATTTATGACCGCATCCTCTCTCCGCTCGGGGGCCGCCACCCTGGCCCTCCTCGCCGCGAGCGCCCTTCTCACTGGCGGCGCGCTGGCGCAGGACCTCGGCGCCGCCGGCAAGAGCTCGGGCCTCGTCGCCCCGGCTCCGGTGGTGAGCGTGGGCGCCCACGAGCAGGCGGTCGCCCGGCGCATGGAGATCTCCATCGGCCGCTCTGTGATCGTGGACCTGCCCCGCGACGCCAAGGAGATCTTCGTCGCCAATCCCAAGGTGGCGAATGCGGTGGTGCGGTCCACTCGCAAGCTCTTCGTCATCGGCATGGAGAACGGCGCCACCTCCATCTTCGTCATGGACGCGGACGGCAAGCAGATCGCGGCGCTGGAGGTCAATGTCGGGCGCGACCTCAACGTGCTGAAGCAGACGCTGCGCGCCACGCTTCCCCACGCCAATATCGAGATCAAACCGGCGGGCGACTCCGTCCTCATGACGGGCACCGTCAATTCGGCGGGCGAAGCCCAGCAGGCCGCCGATATCGCCAACGCCTTCGTCGGCCAGACGAACGTGAAGGGCGCCGTGATTAACGGCCTCACGATCAAGGGACGGGATCAGGTGATGCTGCGCGTCACCGTCGCCGAGGTCGGGCGCGCGGTGCTGAAGCAGTTCGGAGTCGAGACGCACGCGAACTTCGGCAACTTTCGTTTCAACAGCGCGCCGCCGTTTCCACTGAACGTCTCTCCCTTCCCCGAGTCGGTCTACAAAGAGCAAATCAATCCTGTGACCGGCCAAGTCATCGATCGTATTCTGAACAACACCGTTAATGGTTTCGGCAAAGGGAGCCTGCCGAACGTGGACGCGACCTTGCGCGCCTTCGAGCGGGCCGGTGTCTCGCGCGTCCTGGCCCAGCCGACGCTGACCGCGATCTCGGGCGAGTCGGCGAGCTTCAAAGCCGGCGGTGAGGTGCCCGTTCCGCGCAGTTCCGACTGCTCGATCGTCGGCCGCGCCTGCACCGTCGGCGTCGAGTTCAAGCCCTACGGCGTTTCCCTCAACTTCACCCCCGTCGTGGTGTCCGAGAACCGCATCAGCCTGCGGGTGAACACCGAGGTGTCCGAGATCGATCCCGAGAGCCGGGTCACCCTCAGCGGCATCAGCGTCTTCGGCTTCAAGGTCCGCCGCACGGAAACCACAGTCGAGCTCGCGTCGGGCGCGACGATCATGTCGGCGGGCCTCCTGCAGCAGTCGAGCAACGCGGCCGTGAACGGCATCCCAGGCCTGCTCAATCTGCCCGTGCTCGGCACCCTGTTCCGCTCCCGCGAGTACCAGCGCAAGGAGACGGAGCTGATGATTCTGGTCACGCCCTACATCGCGAAGGCGATGGAGGCCAAGGAGGTGGCGCGTCCCGACGACGGCTTTGTCGAGGCGAGCGACGCTCAGACCGTGCTGCTCGGACGGCTCAATCGCCTTTACGGCGTCGCCGGCGCGCCCCCGCCCGGCGCGGCGCTCAAGGGCCGCTTCGGCTTCATCAACGACTGAAGGGGCGCTCGATGACCCGCCGCGCACCGACCGCGAGGACCCACGCCATGATCTCCGCCGCCCCCCGGGCCGCCGCCCGCCTCGCCGCCGTCGGTCTTGCCGCAGGCTTAAGCGCCTGCGCCGCCGACCGGGCCGTGACCGGCTCCACCTATCCGCACGACGTGCCCCAGCGCCACCCGATCGTGCTCGCCGAGAGCGCCCGGACGCTCGACGTGTTCGTCACCTCCGCCGGCGGGCTCGACCCCCGACAGCGCGACGACGTGCGGGCCTTCGCGGAGGAGTACCGCCGCTACGGCCAGGGCGCGCTGGTCGCTCAGGCGCCGGCCGGAACGCGCCACGCGCTCTCGCTCCACATGACGCTCGACGGCATCCGCGCGGCCCTCGCGGCGGGCGGCGTGCCGAGCGCGCACCTCTCCGTCGCGTCCTACGTTCCCGCCGATCCGATGGCCGCGGCACCGGTCCGCCTGTCTTTCCAGAGACTGAAGGCCAAAGTCGAGTCCAAATGCGGGCTCTGGCCTCAGGACCTCGGAGTCAGCGACGCAGGGTTCAATAACCGCAACGAAACCTACTGGAACTTCGGCTGCGCCATGCAGACCAACGTCGCGGCCCAGGTCGCCGACCCCGTTGATCTCGTCCGAGGCCGCCAGGAGGGCCGCATCGACACGGTCCGGCGCAGCCGGGACTTTGAGAGCATCCGTCAGGGCAAGGATCCGTCAACGACGTACCGTCAAGATGAAAAAGGCAAGATCAGCAGTTTCGGCCAGTAGGGCCGTTCTCAGAGGCGAACCACCATGTCCGACGTGAGGGACTCCGAGGACCGCGTGATCGCGCCCGTGCCCCGGGTGACGATCCAGGCCTTTTGCGAAACTGCCGACGTCGCCGCCGTGATCCAGGCGGCGGCGGCCGACCGGCGTATGCTCAAGACGCACGTCAAAGTGCAGATGGGCGGCCCCGCCGCGGCGGTGGAAGCTTTTCGCAACGCGCCGACGCCCAACGTCATCATCCTCGAATCCCATGGCGAGCGCTCCTCGCTCCTCGGGCCGCTCGACACGCTCGCCGAGTTCTGTGATCCGGGCACCCGGGTGCTCGCCGTCGGCCATGTCAACGACGTGGTGCTCTACCGCGAGCTGATGCGCCGCGGGGTGAGCGATTACCTGATCGCTCCCGTGGCGGTGCTCGACGTGGTGGCGTCGATCTCCGAACTCTTCGCCGCGCCGGGGGCCGACCCCGTCGGACGGACCATCGCGGTCGTCGGCGCCAAGGGCGGTGTCGGCGCCTCCACCGTCGCCCACAATCTCGCCTGGGCGGTGTCGACGAGTCTGAAAACCTCCACCGTCATCGCCGACCTCGACATCGCCTTCGGCACTGCGGGGCTCGACTTCAACCAGGACCCGCCGCAGGGGATCGCCGAGGCGATCTTCGCCCCCGACCGCCTTGACGCCAACCTCGTCGATCGGCTGCTCTCGAAGTGCAGCGACCACCTCAGCCTGCTGGCAGCGCCGGCGCTCCTCGACCGCACCGTCGACCTGCCCGAGACGGCGGTCGACGGCCTTGTCGACATCCTGCGCGCCTCGGTCACCACCATCATCCTCGACATGCCGCATGTCTGGACGGCCTGGGCGCGCCGGACCCTCGTCGGGGCCGATCAGATCGTGATCGTGGCGGCGCCCGAACTCGCGTCGCTGCGCAACACCAAGAACCTCTACGACAGCCTGCGCCAGAGCCGCCCCAACGATCGCCAGCCCAAGGTGGTGCTCAACCAAGCCGGGGTGCCCAAGCGCCCCGAGATCGGCGTGGCCGATTTCGCCAAGGCGCTCGGCACGGAGATCGGCACCGTTGTGCCCTTCGACGGCCAGCTCTTCGGCACCGCGGCCAACAACGGCCAGATGATCGCCGAGGTGCAGGGCGGGGCCAAGGTGGCGGAGCTGTTCTCCGACCTCGCCGCCTCGCTGACCGGCCGCGCCGAGCCCAAGCGCGGCCGCGCCGGGCTCTTCGACCCCATCCTGGCCAAGCTCTCCCGGCGCAAGGCGTCGTGAGGGCCGGCCCGCTCCTTTAGGAGGCTTCCCGCGTCATGTTCGGCAAGCGCGCCACCGCCCAGCCGCCGTCGGGTCTGAACCCCGCCCGCGCGTCCGCGCCGAGCCCGGCCGCGTCCCCCGCTTTTCCTGAGCCGGAGGAGGGCCGCGCCCGCGCGATCCCCACCGTCGCCGCGCCAGCGCCCGAGGCCAAGAAGTCGGAGGAGTACTACCAGACCAAGAGCATGGTGTTCGGAGCGCTGATCGAGGCGATCGACCTCGCCCAGCTCTCGCGCCTGGAGCCGGACGCCGCGCGGGAGGAGATCCGCGACATCGTCGGCGAGATCATCTCGCTCAAGAACGTGGTCATGTCGATCGCGGAGCAGGAGGAGATCCTCGACGATATCTGCAACGACGTCCTCGGCTACGGACCGCTCGAGCCCCTGCTCGCCCGCGACGACATCGCTGACATCATGGTCAACGGCGCGAGCCGCACCTTCATCGAGGTATCGGGCAAGATCCAGCTCACCAGCGTGCGCTTTCGCGACAATCAGCAGCTCATGAACATCTGCCAGCGCATCGTGAGCCAGGTGGGCCGGCGCGTCGACGAATCCTCGCCGATCTGCGACGCGCGCCTGCCCGACGGGTCGCGCGTCAACGTCATCGCGCCCCCGCTCGCCATCGACGGGCCCACCCTCACCATCCGTAAGTTCAAGAAGGACAAGCTCACCCTCGACCAGCTCGTGAAGTTCGGCGCCATCTCGGCGCCCGGTGCCGAGATCCTGAAGATCATCGGCAAGGTGCGCTGCAACGTGGTGATCTCCGGCGGCACTGGTTCAGGCAAGACGACTCTGCTCAACTGCCTGACAGCATATATCGAGAATGACGAGCGCGTCATCACCTGCGAGGACGCGGCCGAGCTCCAGCTGCAGCAGCCCCACGTGGTGCGCCTGGAGACGCGGCCTCCCAACCTCGAGGGCCAGGGCCAGGTCACCATGCGCGACCTCGTGCGCAACTGCCTGCGCATGCGCCCCGAGCGGATCATCGTCGGCGAGGTGCGCGGCCCGGAGGCCTTCGACCTCCTGCAGGCCATGAACACGGGCCACGACGGTTCCATGGGCACGCTCCACGCCAACTCGCCCCGCGAGTGCCTGTCGCGCATCGAGTCCATGATCACCATGGGCGGCTTCTCGCTGCCCTCCCGCACCATCCGCGAGATGATCACCTCCTCCGTCGACGTCATCATCCAGGCGGCGCGCCTGCGCGACGGCTCGCGGCGCATCACCCACGTCACGGAGGTGATGGGCATGGAGGGCGACGTCATCATCACCCAGGACGTGGTGGTCTACGACATCGACGGCGAGGACGCCTCGGGCAAGCTCATCGGCGTGCACAAGTCGACCGGCATCGGAAGGCCGCGCTTCTGGGAACGCGCCCGCTACTACGGCGAGGACAAGAAGCTCGCCGTCGCCCTCGACGCCCTCGAGGCGCAGGGCACGACGTGATGAAGGCTGGAGGACCGCCGCGATGATCTCGACGCAAGTCGCCGTCGGCGCTCTCGTGGCGCTCGCCGCGGGAGGCGTGGCCTACGTCTTCGTCTATCCCCTGATCTCCGGCGACGCACGGGCGGAGAAGCGCCAGCAGGCGCTCATCGGCGCCAAGGCGGACCGCCGCGGCGCCATGACGTCCGTTAACCGGCGCGAGCAGGTGGCCCAGAGCCTCAAGGACCTCGAGACGAAGCAGAGATCCAAGGACAAGCTCACTCTCGAAGGACGCATCGCCCAGGCGGGTCTCACCTGGACCAAGACCAAGTTCTTCCTCTTCAGTGCCCTGCTCGGCATCGCCTTCGGCCTTACCCTGCTCGTGCTCAACGGCAACCCGCTCGTCGCCGCGGCCGGGCTCTTCGCCGGGGGCGTCGGCCTGCCGCGCTGGATCCTGAGCTTCCTCAAGAACCGCCGCATCAACCGTTTCCTCGAGGAATTGCCCAACGCGATGGACGTCATCGTGCGCGGCATCCGCTCGGGCCTGCCGCTCAACGACTGCATCCGCATCGTGGCGGCGGAAGCCCGCGAGCCGGTGCGCTCGGAGTTCCGTCAGATCGTCGAGGGCCAAGCACTCGGGATCTCGATCCCGGAGAGCGTCGCCAAGCTCTACGAGCGGGTGCCGGTTCCTGAATCCAACTTCTTCGCCATCGTGCTCGGCATCCAGGCGAAATCCGGCGGCAACCTGTCGGAGGCCTTAGGCAACCTCTCCAAGGTGCTGCGCGAGCGCAAGAAGATGAAGGGCAAGGTCAAGGCGATGAGCATGGAGGCCAAGTCTTCGGCCGGGATCATCGCCTCCCTGCCCTTCATCGTGGGGCTGCTCACCTACATCTCGAGCCCGGCCTATATCGAGATCCTGTGGCAGCACCCCACGGGCCAGTTCGTGATGGTGATCTCGGCGTGCTGGATGGCGATGGGTGTTTTCGTGATGAAGCGCATGATCAACTTCGAGATCTGACGGCGAACGGCGCCAGGAAAGGCCAGGACCGATGCTCGCCCTCATCATGCAGAAGCTCACCGACCCGCAGTTCATGGCGATGATTCTCGTTGCCGTGGCCGCGGGCGCGACGGTGCTCACCATCGCCATGCCGCTCGTCGAAGGCGACGGCCTCAACCGCCGGATGAAGGCGGTGGCGACCGAGCGCGAGAAGATCCGCGCCCGTGAACGCGAGCGCCTCCAGAAGGGCGAGGCGAAGGCGTCGCTGCGGCAGGCGCCCAAGGCCTACATGAAGCAGGTGGTGGACCAGCTGAAACTCGGTGACTGGCTCGGCACGGAGACCGCCAAGCGCCAGCTGCTCCGCGCCGGCCACCGCGGCCCGCAGGCCGAGATCGCCTTCCTGTTCTTCCGGCTCGCGATGCCCATCGGCCTCGGCCTGTTCGCCGCCTTCTACGTCTTCGTCCTTCAGGTTCTCGACCAGCCGTTCATCATCCGCGCCGGCGCCGTGCTCTTCGCGGTCTATCTCGGCGTGAAGGCGCCGGAGCTCTACCTCTCCAACACGATCCAGAAGCGCCAGGTCTCGATCCGCAAGGCTTGGCCCGACTCCCTCGACTTGATGCTGATCTGCGTCGAGTCGGGCATGTCGATCGAGCAGGCGTTCCGGCGCATCAGCCAGGAGGTCGGAACGAACTCAGTGCCGCTGGCGGAGGAGATGGCGCTCACCACGGCGGAGCTGTCCTACCTGCCCGACCGGCGCTCAGCCTACGAGAATCTGGCGATGCGCACCGATCTCGATGCGGTGAAGGCGGTGTGTACGGCGCTGACCCAGGCGGAGCGCTACGGCACGCCGCTTGGCGTGGCCCTGCGCGTCCTGGCGCAGGAGAGCCGCGACCAGCGCATGAACGAGGCCGAGAAGAAGGCCGCCGGCCTGCCGCCCAAGCTCACCGTGCCGATGATTCTGTTCTTCCTGCCCGTGCTCTTCGCCGTGATCATGACCCCGGCGATCATCCAGGCGATGAACATCAAGTAGGCGGAGCCGGGCGGCCCGCGACGGACGAGGCTGCCCTTCCCGCGCCGATCGCCGATGGGCCCGGGATGATGGCCTCCTTGGCCTCGACGAACGCGACGGAGGCCCGATGCCCACCCCGCTCCCGCCCTTCGACCTCGACCTGCTGCGCACTTTCGCGGCCATCGTCGACAGCGGCGGCTTCACGCGGGCCGCCGAGCGGGTCGGGCGCACGCAATCGACCGTCTCGCTGCAGATCAAGAAGCTCGAGGACGGCTTAGGGAGGCGCGTGTTCGAGCGCGAGCCGGGGCGCGACCTCAGGCTCACCCCCGACGGCGAGATCCTGCTCACCTATGCGCGGCAGATCCTGCGGCTCGGGGACGAGGCGCGCGCGCGCCTGATGGAGCCGGACGCCGCCGGCACGGTGCGCCTCGGGACGCCGGAGGATTTCGCCACCGCCCATCTCCCCGACGTGCTCGCCCGCTTCGCCCGCGCCCATCCCCGCGTGGCGCTGGAGGTGAACTGCGACTTCACCGTCAACCTGCTCGACGGCTTCGCCAAGGGCCAGTACGACCTCGTGCTGTTCAAGCGGGCGCCCCAGGGCAGCGCCGGGACGGGCGTCGGCGTCTGGCGCGAGCGCCTGGTCTGGGTCTCCTCGCCGCGGCTGGCCCTGAGCCCGGAGGAGCCCTTGCCTCTCGTGCTCGCGCCCGTGCCGGACGTCTATCGCAAGGGGGCGCTGGCGAGCCTCGACGCGGCGGGGCGCCCGTGGCGCATCGCCTATACGAGCCCAAGCCTCGCCGGGCTCCAGGCGGCGGTGCGGGCGGGCTTGGGGGTCACGGTCCTGCCCCGCGAGATGGTGCCGGCGGATCTCGTCACCCTCGCCCGGGCCGAGCACGGCCTGCCCGCCCTGCCCGACACCGAGATCGTTCTCTACCGCGCGCCCGGCGCGCTCTCCCGCCCCGCCGAACTTCTCGCTGACCACATCGTGCATTCCCTCGGCGCGCAGGCCTCGTCCGCCCCGGACCGCTGACGCAGCCGTCCTAGTCGGTGGCGCCGAGCTGCATCAAGGCCTGGCGGTGAAACGCGCAGAGCTTCTCGCGCACGGCACCGGCCGAGATGGCCACGCCCTTGGCGTTGAGGTCGCGCGCGATCTTGGCGACCACGTCCGCGTCGCCGCTCACCTCGTAATCGGCGAGATGCACCTCGACCGCGTAGGCCGTGCGGGCGGGATCGGGCAGACTCATGAGCTCGCCGGCCCACAGAGCGGCGAGCACGTTGCGGCGGGCGATGACGTTGTCGCGGGTATCCGCGTCGATGCACCAAGCGGACGCGTCCGGGGTGGTCGAGCGGCTCGGGGACATTGATGAAGCGTGGATGGTCACGAGAGAGCTCCTGTCGGGCGGCCGGTCCGGGAGCGGACCGGCCGAGGAGATCGGAGAGCGTCAGAGCGTGTCAGAGCGCCTGGCTCTCCCGCGGAGCGATGCCGCGGGTCTTCCAGAGCGACACCCCGATGCCGGCGGCGATCATGGCGAGCGTCACGCCGAGGGAGAGGGCCGGATCGACCTTGCCGTAAGCGTAGCTCCAGAAGATCTTGCCGCCGATGAAGACCAAGACGCCGGCGAGCGCATATTTGAGGTAGGCGAAGCGGTCGATCATGGCGGCGAGCGCGAAGTAGAGGGCGCGCAGACCGAGGATCGCCATGATGTTCGCCGTGAACACGATGTAGGTGTCCGTGGTGATGGCGAAGATCGCCGGCACCGAGTCGACCGCGAAGACGAGGTCGGCGACGTTGATCACGATGAGCGCCAGGAAGAGCGGCGTCACCCAGAGCACCGGCTTGCCGCTCGTCGGGTCGGGCTGGCGCACGAAGAAGCGCTCGCCGTGGAGCTCGGAGGTCACCCGCATCCGCTTCGAGAGAAAGCGCACCATGGCGTTCTTCGACACGTCGTGGTCGGCCTCGGAGTCGGTGAGCAGCATCTTGATGCCGGTCGCCACGAGGAAGGCGCCGAAGAGCAGCAGGATCCAGTCGTATTGCTGCACCAGAGCCGCGCCGACCGCGATCATGAAGCCGCGCAGCACGAGGACGGCGACGATGCCCCAAACGAGCGCCCGGTACTGGTAGCGCGGCGGGATCGCGAAGGTGCCGAAAATGAGGGAGATGACGAAGACGTTGTCGATCGAGAGCGCCTTCTCGATGGCGTAGCCGGTGAAATACTGCATGCCCGGCTCAGGTCCCATGGACCACCAGATCCAGCCGCCGAAGACCACCGCGATGGCAATGTAGAAGGCCGACAGCTTCAGGCTCTCGGCGATGCCGAGCTCCTTGTCCTTCTTGTGCAGGATGCCGAGGTCGAAGGCCAGCAGCGCGCCGACGATCCCGAGGAACAGGAGCCAGAGCCAGGCGGGCTTGCCCAGCAGCTCGGCGGCGAAAACGGACGTGATCGGATCCATGGAATCAGGCCTCTCTTGAGAGGCGCTTCCGACCGGCTTTCGTCCGCAAGCGGGGCAAGGTCCGTTCTCGGGCTTCCCGTCGCCTTGCGGCCTCGAAGGCCGGTCCGAAACGTCTCGGACGGGGTACGACGGAGGACCGACATCGCGGCAGCGTTGAGCGCTGCCGCCAGAGGGGCCCGGACCTCACGAGACGAGAAGTGGGAGAGCCTGCCTAAGCTTGCAAGATGCGAATGTGTCAATGATCGCCATCGATCAAACCGATGACCGCGCCGGGTTCCGCCGCGGCGCGAAGGGCTTTACACACGCCCCATGGACACCTTCGCCGCCGCCCCGACCCGGGCCACGATCCGCGCCGCCTTCGACCGGATCGCCCCGCATGCCCGCCGGACCCCCGTCTGGACCCCTGCCCCGGGCGCCTTCGGGCATGACGGGCCGGTGAGCCTCAAGCTCGAGCTTTTCCAGCACGCCGGCTCTTTCAAGACGCGGGGCGCCTTCAACACCCTGCTCTCGAAGCCGATCCCAGAGGCCGGCGTCGCTGCGGCATCGGGCGGCAATCACGGCGCGGCGGTCGCCTACGCCGCCCGGCGCCTCGGCGTGCCGGCTCGCATCTTCGTGCCCGAGATCTCCTCGCCGGCGAAGATCGCCGCGATCCGCCTGCACGGGGCGGAGATCGTCATCGGCGGGGCGCGCTACGCCGACGCGCAGGAGGCCTGCGACCTTCACGTCGCACAGAGCGGCGCCTTGCGCGTCCACCCGTTCTCGGCCCTCGAGACCGTGACGGGCCAGGGCACGCTGGCGCTGGAGTGGGAAGAGGACGGGCCGCCCCTCGACACGGTTCTGGTCGCCGTAGGCGGCGGCGGTCTCATCAGCGGCATCGCCTCGTGGTGGCGCGAACGGGTCAAGGTGGTGGGCGTCGAGCCGGAAGGCTCCCGGGCGCTGCACGCGGCGCTGGAAACCGGTGGGCCGGTCGACGTGGACGTGAACTCGGTCGCGGCCGATTCGCTCGGCGCCCGCAACGTCGGCGCCCTCGTCTACGATCTGTGCCGAGATACCGTGGACCATGTCACCCTCGTGCCCGACGCCGCCATCGCGGAGGCGCAGAAGCGGCTCTGGCGCGACTGGCGCATCGCCAGCGAGCCCGGCGGCGCCGCGGCGCTGGCGGCCGTGACCGGCGGCGCCTACCGGCCGCGCCCGGGGGAGCGCGTGGGCGTCCTGCTCTGCGGCGGCAACGTCGATCTCAACCGGCTCGCGGAGATCGCGGCGTGAGCGGGCAGCCCCATGCCTTGCCCACCCGCGACACCGCCCGGGCCCTCGTCTTCGATCCGGCGAACCGCCTGCTGCTGATCCAGTACGAGGCCGTGCGCGACGTCGATCCGGCGCGGCCCGGGCTTCGCGCGTTCTGGTTCACGCCGGGCGGCGGAATGGAGGAGGGCGAGACGCCGGAAGCCGCGTTGCAACGCGAGCTCGACGAGGAGATCGGGGTCGCCGACGCCCCGCTCGGGCCCTGGATCGCCCGGCGCGAGGCCGCGTTCACGCTCTTTCGCCAAGCCCGCTTCGTGCGCGAGCGCTACGCCGTGGTCAGGCTCCCGAGTGCTGCCATCGATACGGCCCGCCTCGCGGAGACCGAGGACAATCCGGTGCTCGATGTGCGCTGGTGGGACCTCGAGGCGCTGAGCGTCAGCGACGCGGTGGTCGAACCGGAAAGTCTCGTGACGCTCGCGCGGCGCGTCGCGGCGGGCGACCTGCCCCGTGATCCCGTCGTCCTGTGATCCCGTGACGACAGGATCGCCGGACGGCAAGCGCTCCGGGGCAGGGTGACGCCGGCATGCTGTTCACCGCCCCCGTCTTCCTCCTCGTCTTCCTGCCGGTGACGCTCGCCGGCTTCCTCCTGCTCCGCTCGCGGCCGGCCTGGTGCGTGCCTTGGCTGCTCGCCGCCTCGATGCTGTTCTACGCCTGGTGGAGCCCGATCTTCCTCCTGGTGCTCGTCGCCTCGACGCTGGTGAATTGGGGGCTGGCACGGGCGATCGAGGGGGCGCGGGGGCAGAACCTTACCTCCGTCATTCCGGATCTCGGCGCCAGCCGAGAGCCCGGAATCCACGACCGGGTGAGCGGGCGCGAGCAGATTACGGCCCAGTCATGGATTCCGGGCTCGCCTGCGGCGCCCCGGAATGACGGTGAGACTGCATGGGATGATGTCCGAGCCATCCACCCAGCGGCTCCACCCCCCTCCCCAACCCTCCCCCGCAAGGGGGGAGGAGGTCCCGCGCGAGCGATCCTCGTCCTCGGCCTTGCCTGGAACCTGGGGCTCCTCGCCTATTTTAAATATGCCGACTTCTTCATCACGACAGCGAACCAAGTCGCCGGCACCCATTGGGTGCTGCTCAACGTCGTCCTGCCGCTCGGCATCTCCTTCTTCACCTTCCAGAAGATCGCCTACCTCGTCGACGTCTACCGCGGCGCGGCCCGGGCCGGGCGGCTCCTCGATTTCGCGCTCTTCGTGTTCTTCTTTCCCCAGCTCATCGCGGGGCCGATCGTCCATCACGCGGAGGTGCGGCCACAGCTCGCGCGCCTGGCGCAAGGCGCGGCGCACGAGCGGAACGCCGTGTGGGAGAACCTCGCCGTCGGCCTGACCCTGCTCGCCATGGGGCTCGCCAAAAAGCTCTTCGTGGCGGACACGCTCGCGCTCTACGCCACCCCGGTCTTCGAGGCGGCCGCAGACGGGCGGACCATCGGCCTCCTGCCGGCCTGGCAGGGTGCACTCGCCTATACGGGCCAGCTCTACTTCGACTTCTCCGGCTATTCCGACATGGCGGTCGGGCTCGCGCGCATGTTCGGCGTGCGCCTGCCCCAGAACTTCGCCTCGCCCTACCAGGCGACGTCCATCGTCGAGTTCTGGCGGCGCTGGCACATGACGCTCTCGCGCTTCCTGCGCGACTATCTCTACATCCCCTTGGGCGGCGGACGGCAGGGGGCCGCCCGGCGCTCCCTCAACCTGATGACGGTCATGCTGCTCGGGGGCCTCTGGCACGGAGCCGGTTGGACCTTCGTGGTCTGGGGCGGGCTGCACGGGCTCTATCTCCTCGTCGCACATGCTTGGCGAGGCCTCAGCTTCCCGCCCCTGCCGACGCTTATTGGCTGGGCGCTCACAATGCTCGCCGTGACAGTCGCCTGGGTGGTGTTCCGCGCCGCGGACCTTCCGAGCGCGGGGGCCGTGCTCTCCGGCATGCTCGGCCTCAACGGGCTCGCGGAGTTGCCCGGCGCCAAACGCGGCACGGGCCTTCTCCTGGCACTCGCCGCGCTCGCCGCTGCGGCCACCCTGCCCAACACGCAGACGATCCTGCGCGCCTATCACCCGGTCCTCGAGCCCATTCCCGAACCGACCGGGCGCGTCGCGCGCCTTCTCTGGCAACCTCATCCCGCGCTCGCCGCGGGTGCCGCCGCGATCCTCGTGGCAGCCGTGCTCTCCGGCTGGAGCGCCACCGAGTTCCTCTATTTCCAGTTCTGACCCTGCGATGGACGCCCGCCCCGCCCTGATCGCCCCGACGGAGCCCGCCACGGCGGCCTTCCGCCGTTACGTGCTCCGGGCCTTGAGTCTCGCCCTCGCAGCGCTTGCCGCCGTCACCGGTTTCATGCTCGCCTACGACGCCTTCGGCCTCTTCGGCACGCGGGTGATGGCCCTCGACCGTTTTCCGGCCGCGCAGCGCCTTCAGATGAACGGCGACCGGGTGCTGAAAGCGCTCCATCTCGCCCGGGCGCGGCCCAACGTGCTGCTGGTCGGCACCTCGCGCACGGGGGACGGCTTCGACCCCGACGGCCCGGCCTTGCGGACCGCTCGCGCCTATAACGCGGGGCTCGCGGGCTCCGCGACGCCGGAGCACCTCGCCGTGCTGCGCTTCGCGCAAGGGCGCGCGCCGCTCACGCGCGTCGTCCTCGTCCTCGACTTCGAGACCTTCGTCCACCCGACGGGCATCCCGGGCGACTTCGCGCGCTCCGCCTTCGCAGGCGCGGATTTGGGCTCCGGCATCTTCCAGCACCTCTGGTCGACGCAGGCCATCGGCGAAACGTTCGGGCTCGCGCGACAGCTCGCCCGGGGCGAGCGCCTGTCTCATCCGTTCTACGTCAACGGGCGCTACCCGCTGTTTCGCGTCTCGCCGGCTGAGACCCGCACCGCCTTCCTGCGGGAGAGCCGCTTGGCCCTCAGCCTCTACGCAGCGGCAAGCCTCGTGGCCGACGGGCCGGCGCAGGACGCCCGCTTCGCCGCCCTCGGCGAGGCGTTGAGAGCGTTGAGAACGGCCGGCATCGCCGTCGACGTGGCGGCGAGTCCCGTCCATGCCTGGCGGCTCGAGCTGCAGGAGCGCCTCGGCTTCGCGGGCGCCTACGACGACTGGAAGCGCCGCCTCGCGCGCCTGGCCGCCGACCTTAACGGAGCGCCGGGCACCGGCCAGGTGCGGTTCTTCGATTTTGGCGTCGCCGCGCCGGAGACGACGGAAAGCCTGCCCGCGCGCGCCGCCGACCCACCGACGCGCTTCTTCGTCGAAGCCTCGCATTTCGACCCAGCGCTCGGCGAGATCGTGCTGGCCCGGATGGGCGGGGAGGAAGCCGCGCAGGGCTTCGGCGCCCGGCTCGCGCCGGACACCGTGGAACCTCATCTCGCTGGGAGCCGCGCCGCCTATGAGGCCTGGCGTCAGGCGCGCGCCGAAGAGGTGGCCCTCATCGCGCGCCTCGTCGAGGAGGACCCGCGCACGCCCGCGATCCGGGCGCTCGCCGGGAGGGCGGTCAGGCCGCCTTCCGCTTCGCCGGCATCAGGCCGCGATTGATCAGGGCCTCGGCGATCTGGATCGCGTTCAAGGCCGCGCCCTTGCGCAGGTTGTCCGACACGCACCAGAAGGACAGACCGTTCTCCACGGTCATGTCCTCGCGGATGCGCGAGACGTAGGTCGCGTCCTCGCCCGCCGCCTCGTGGGGCGTGATGTAGCCGCCGGGCTCGCGCTTATCGACGACCAGAACGCCCGGCGCCGAGCGCAGCAGTTGGGTCGCCTCCTCCGCAGAGAGCGGGCGCTCGAACTCCACGTTCACCGCCTCGGAGTGGCCGATAAAGACCGGCACGCGCACGCAGGTCGCCGTGAGCTTGATCTTCGAGTCGAGGATCTTCTTCGTCTCGACCATCATCTTCCACTCTTCCTTCGTCGAGCCGTCCTCCATGAAGGCGTCGATCTGCGGGATGAGGTTGAAGGCGATGCGCTTGGGGAACTTCTTCTCCTGCACGTCCTGGAGGGTGTAGAGCGCCTTGGTCTGGCGATCGAGCTCGTCCATGCCCTCCTTGCCCGCGCCGGAGACGGACTGGTAGGTCGCGACCACCACGCGCTTGATGGTGGCGGCGTCGTGGAGCGGCTTGAGGGCCACGACGAGCTGGGCCGTCGAGCAGTTCGGGTTGGCGATGATGCCCTTCTTGGCGACGCCGCGCACTGCGTCGGCGTTCACCTCCGGCACCACGAGGGGCACGTCGGGGTCGGTGCGCCAGGCCGAGGAATTGTCGATGACGATCGCGCCCTGGGCCGCGATCTTCGGGCTCCACTCCTTCGAGATCTCGCCGCCCGCCGACATGAGGCAGAGGTCGACGTCCGAGAAATCGAAAGTGTCGAGGGCCTTCACGGTAAGCGTGCGGTCGCCGTAGGAGACCTCGACGCCCTGGCTGCGGCGCGAAGCGACGGCGACGACCTCGTCCGCCGGAAAAGCGCGGTCCGCCAGGATCTCGAGCATCTCGCGCCCGACATTGCCCGTCGCACCGACGACGGCGACCTTGTAACCCATGGGTGATCTCCTCTTTCGCTCTTCGGATCAGGAACCCCCGGAGTGCGGCGCTCCTTCCGGAGCGCCCGCCCTCTCGCCGCGGTTCGGGGGAGAGGACCGGGGGCGAGCGTGAACGGTCAGCGGGCCGTGGTGGCCGCCGTCATGACGGTTTTGCGTTTGGTCCGAACGCGCGTCATCGACGAGGTATCCGTTGCGGGAGCCGCGCTCGCGACGGCCGCGCCATCTAGAAGGGGTCGCGGCGCGTTCCTGTCAAGGCCCATCCTCCGACAGAGCCGCCAGCGCCTCCGGCCCGAAACGGTAGAAAACCTTCTCGATCTGTCGCGCGCCGAGCCGCTCGTACAGTTTCCGCGCGCCGGCGTTTCCCGGCTCGGTCGTGAGGTCGATGCGGGTCGTACCATGGTCGCGGGCGTGGTTCGCAAGACCTGCCAGCAGCGCTCGGCCGATCCCGCCGCCGCGGGCTGACGTGACGACGAACAGGTCCTTCAGGAACAGGACGCCTCCGAGTTGGTGTCCCGGCCGCACGATAGTGAAGCAGGCGATGCCGACCGGCATCCCGCCCTGCCGCGCGAGTAGGAAGCGCGTTCCCTCGCGTTCACGAAGGCAACGTTCGACCATGGCGCGGGCGGCCTCGTCGGAAGGCGCCCGCTCCTCGCCGAGGTAGTGGACGTCAAGCGCGCGGATCAGCCATGCGACCTCCGGAGCGTCGTCGAGGGTCGCAAGGGCAAGGGCGAAGTCGGGCATCGTTGATTGCTCGGTGGGCCTCTGTGACGAAGCATTCAGGTTAACCCGCGATCATCATGGCTTGGTAACCGCAAGCTCAACGCCGTGAGCGCAATCCTACATCGCCTGTGCCTGCCGCAGGCTGTCGCGGAGATGCGCTGCGCCCCATGCCTCGGTTCGCCGATCCTCCTGTCGATCCGGACCGGTTCGAGATCCGGGTGGAGCCGCGCCGCAAGGCGCGGACGCGGCGACGTCTGCCGTGGCTGCGCCTGTCGCTGACCTCGGCGGGCCTCGTCGCACTCTTGAGTGTCTTGGCGCAGGAGAAGGCGGCGCGGGAAGAGGCCGAGCGCCCGGCGGTGCAGGTCGCCGAGCCGCGCCTCCTCGCCCCGGCCCTGCCCTGGGAGGTTCTGCCGCGAGGAGCTCCCCTCTACACAATCGACGCTACCTTCCTGCGCGGCCGGACGCCGGCCGTCGAAGCGCGCCGTCACCAGTCCGGCGCCCGGGAGGACGTGCTGACGCTGGGCGACCTCGACGCGGAGGGACCGGTGCTGCGCTTGGTTCTCCGCAGCGGGCCGATCCCCGATGCGAACCCGGACAGCTTCTTTGTCGACCTCGTGCGCCAGGCCGCCGAGGCCGGGGCGAGTGTCGAGCGCAGCCTGCCCGGCCCGGACCTCGCCACCGCACTCGGTCTGGCGGAGGTCGCCGACGTGGCGCTGAACGGCGGGACGGAGCGATCTTGCGCGGCGGTGCGACTTTATCGGCCCGACGCGGCCTTCTCGCTGATCGGCTATGCCTGCGGCGCCGGCGGGGCACCGCTCGTGCGCGCCGACCTCGCCTGCCTCGTCGATCGCCTCGGGCTCGCTCCGGACGCCGACGATGCGGCGCTGAAGGCGCTGTTCACGGGAGGCCAGCGCCGCCGCAATCCGTCCTGCGCTCCCGCTGCCCCACGCACGCCCCTGGCCGGCCGCCGCCTGAGCGCCCTCGACCTCGAGGACCTGATCGCATCCGAGCCGCCGATCGGGCCCCCGGCCGCTCCGGCGCCTTCGCGCCCGTCCCGCGCCAAGGCGCGCTGATCTCTGCGACTGTTTTCGCCAGCCTTACCGCTGTCGCGATATTGCTCCCTTTTTATAGCCACCTCGCCCGCGCGGCGGTCTCCTCTATCGTAATCCGCGAGATGCTGGCGCGAATGTTGCCGTACGCACCGAAACACGGCTCCAGCTCGATCACGAACTCCCCCGGCTTCAGCCCGACGCCGAGTTCCCAAGGCTGAGCGCCACGTTCTTCCGGGCGTCTGAGCTTGAGGCCGCCGAGCACGTTTTGATGACTGAAGCCGCGCACGTCGACATCGATCCAGTCAGACAATTTGAACGCGATCACGACGGATTTTCCGAAGTGCTCAAGAAAGACCCGAAGCTCACTTGAGCCAGAACGGTCGAGCGACAGGCAGACAATCTCGCCATCCGCAAACTCAGGAACGTCGCCGAACCATTCGAGAAGCTCGGGTCCACCCGGAATCATGGCTAGGAGAGACGCCGTGTGCGCGAGTTCCTCCCCCTGCCTTCGTAGCAGATCCTCGTTTGACGTTGCCATGATTGCTTCCTTGTTGAAATCAATGCTCAGTAAGAATGAATTTATGCTAGGCTCAGGACCCATTACCGTGGCGGGATGGAACGGCGGGCGGCGTAGGGGATTCCTTGTGGCAGGAGGGTCCTGCCATGACCGATGCGCCGATGCTGACCGAAGTGCAGATGCGGCGCATGGCGCCCTACTTCCCGCGCTCGCGAGGCCGGCCTCGCGTCGATGACCGGCGGGTGCTTTCGGGGATCGTGTTCGTGATCCGGAACGGTCTGCGCTGGCGCGACGCGCCTGCCGTCTATGGCCCGCCCAAGACCCTTTACAACCGCTGGGTCCGCTGGAGCCGCGCCGGCGTGTTCTCGCGCATCTTCGCGGGGCTGGCAGCGGAAGCAGGGCCGGCGGAGCAGCTGATGATCGACGCCACGCACCTTAAGGCGCATCGCACCGCCGCGAGCCTGCGCAAAGGGGGGACCAGCCGCGCCGCATCGGACGGACGAAAGGCGGTCGGAACTCGAAGCTCCACGCTGCTTGCGACGAGCATGGCCGCCCCCGCGTGCTCCTGCTCACCGAAGGCCAGATCAGCGACTATCGGGGTGCCGCCACGATGCTGCCCGCGCTGCCACCCACGTCCGTGCTGATCGCGGACCGGGGCTACGACGCCGACTGGTTCCGCCAGGCGCTGCGCGGCCAAGGCGTCAAGCCCTGCATCCCCGGCCGATCAGGCCGCCTCGCGCCGATCCGCCACGGCAAAGCCCTCTACCGGATGCGCCACAGGATCGAGATCATGTTCGGCCGCCTGAAAGACTGGCGCCGCGTCGCCACACGCTACGACCGCTGCGCCCACACCTTCATGTCCGCCATCACCCTCGCCGCCATCGTGATGTTCTGGCTGCCACGTAAAGAGTCCTGAACCTAGGCATGCTGGCGGTCGGAACTTCAAAATCACCCCTGAAATTCCCACATAACTGATGCTTGAACAAGGTTGATGCAGGCTTAAACCGGTCCGTGAGAGTTGCTTAACCTGAACGTCGATTCAGTTTGACCTTTAAGTTTCGAGCAAAATCCTCCGAGCCATGGTGTTTTCCAGACAGGAACAACGCCGGCATCACTAAGAGCCGGGAGGAGTCAAACCGATGAGCACCAATAATCTCGCCGCCTTCTGCGCCAAGCTCGCCCTGAAAGGCCGCATCAGCTTCGGTGACGTACAGCGCCTGCGCCGCGACGTCCTGCCGGACGGACTCGCGTCCCGCGACGAGGCCGAAGCTCTCTTCGCCCTCGACCGGCAGGTCGCCTCGGCGGATGCGGCCTGGGCCGCGTTCCTGGCGGAGGCGGTGACGGATCTGCTCGTCTGGACCGAGCGCCCGACCGGCCTCGTCTCGGAGGAAGCCGCGGCCTGGCTGAAGAGCGTACTCCTGGCCTCGGGCGGTCCGAGCCGCGCTGCCCGCCTCGTCGCCCGGGAGATCGCCGAAGAAGCCAACGTCTTCGAGAACGAGGCGCTGACGACGCTCGCGGCCTGCGGCATCGCGCGGAGCACGGGACGCCGGGCCCCGGCCGCCGAAGCCGCCGCGGCCGTGCTCGCGGCCTGACGCTCAGCGTCAGAGCTTCGGGATATGCAGGCCGCCGTCGACGTGAAACGCGTCGCCGGTGGAGAAGGGCATCAGCCCTGACGCGAGGGTCGCCACCGTGCGCCCGACGTCCTCCGGCTCGCCCCAGCGGGCGATGGGGGTTAGCCCCTCGCCGATGAGCTTCGTGTACTTGTCGCGCACGGGCAGCGTCATGTCCGTGCGGATGACACCGGGTCGGATCTCGTAGGTGGCGATGCCGTGCGGGCCGAGGCGGAGCGCGAAGGCCTTGGTCATCATAGAGAGCGAGAGCTTCGAAAAACAGTATTCCGGCCGGTCGGCGCCGACGATGAAGGTGTTGGCCGAGGAGATCGTGACGATGGAGCGGTGCGGCTCGTCCTCGGCGCGAACCTCCGCCACCATGCGCCGCGCGACCGCCTGCGTGAGGAAGAACGTGCCGCGCAGGTTGATCCCCATCACCCGGTCGTAGCTCTCCGGCGTCACGTCCAGAAGGTCGCCCCGCACCTTCACCTGGACGCCGGCGTTGTTGACGAGGCAGTCGAGGGTGCCGAAAGCGGAAAAGAGCCGCTCGGCCACGGGCTCGCGCGCCTCAATGGCGGCGATGTCGGCCGTGACGAAGGCGCAGCGCGCTCCGCGTGCCTCGATCCCCGCCAGGGTCTCGGCGGCGACCTCGTCCTCGACGAGGTCCGCTACCACGACGTCGAAGCCGGCTTCCGCGAGCGCGTAGGCGATGCCGCGCCCGATGCCCTGCCGCCCGCCCGTGACCGCCGCCACCGGTGCCCGCGCCATCTCGTCTCCTATTCGCGTTCGTGGGTCCTTGAGTTCATCGTTCCACGCGCGCAGACATCCGGCAACGACGAGGCTTGCCCGATCGGCCCGCTCGCGGGTTATGGTCGGAGCACCCCGGACCAGCCCAGGAGCCCTCGTTGAGCATCGGACTGATCGCCCTCCTCGACGACATCGCCGGCCTCGCCAAGGTCGCAGCGGCCTCCCTCGACGACGTGGCGGCCCAGGCCGCCAAGGCCGGCGCCAAGGCCGCGGGCGTCGTCATCGACGACGCGGCGGTGACGCCGCGCTACGTCACGGGCTTCTCCCCCGCCCGGGAACTGCCGATCGTCGGCCGCATCGCGCTGGGTTCGCTCAAGAACAAGATCTTCTACCTGCTGCCCGGGGCCTTGCTGCTCAGCCTCTTCGCGCCCTGGGCGATCACGCCGCTTCTCATGATCGGCGGCGCCTATCTCTGCTACGAGGGAACGGAGAAGGTCTACGAGGCCCTCGTTCCCCATCACGCCCACGCGCACGAAGAGAAGATCGGCTCGGTGGCGATCGACCCGAAGACCTTAGAGGACGAGAAGGTCGCGAGCGCGATCAAGACCGACTTCATCCTCTCGGCCGAGATTATGGCGATCACGCTCGCCGCGGTGCCGGAGGGGAGCCTCATGACCCGCGCCATGGTGCTCGCCGCCGTCGCGATCGGGATCACGGTGGCGGTCTATGGCGGTGTGGCTCTCATCGTGAAGGCGGATGACGTCGGCGTGGCGCTCGCCGCCAACGCCTCGCGTTCCCCTTTCGGCGCCCTCTCGCGCGCCGTCGGGCGCGGATTGGTGCTCGGCATGCCGGTGTTCCTGAAGGCGCTCGGCGTCATCGGAACGGCCGCGATGATCTGGGTCGGCGGCGGCATCCTCGTGCACGGGCTCGAGGAATACGGGCTCCCGGCCCTCGGCCACGCGATTCATCACGGGGCGGAGGTCGTCGGGTCGGCGCTCGGGCCGGTGCGGGGTTTCGCTGTCTGGCTCGTGGAGGCCGCGGGTTCCGGGCTCGTCGGGCTCGCGGTCGGGGCGGCCCTGATCCCGCTCACCAGCGCCGTGATCGCGCCGATCTGGCAGGCGGTGAAGGGGTCGCGGACGGCGAAGGCGGCCTGAGGCGGCCTTCGCCGATCGGCGTTCAACGGGCGACGTAGTGGTGGTGGACGACGCAGCCGCAGCGGCGCGAGCCGACATAGTGCAGCTTCGCCTTGCGCACCGGGCGGCGGTCGACGACGTAGACGGGCCGCTCGGCGGCGTGGGCCGCCATCGCGCCGAGCGCGAGGCCACCGATGAGGCCGGCGGCGAGCGCGCCGCCGCCGCGGGCTTCGGCTTGCGTGGCGGTGCCGACGAGCGAACCCGTCGCGACGACGGCGGCAAGCGTCAGGCAGGTGAGGGATTTGAGGGTCTTCATGGCGGTGATCCTTGTGCGAGAAGCTCTGATCGAGCGATGCCCCGGGTGTACCAGCGCTCCCCGCGCCCGGATGTGTCGCCTCGCACTCGGCCTTGTTTCCGCAGCCCGGACGGTTCTGCCGTGAAGCGCGAGGCCCGCGCGCGGCTCTTCGAAGCCGTGTGGGCGCGCGACGGCGGCGCCTGCTCCTATTGCGGTGTGCCGGTGCGGCGCCTCGCCAAAGGCCTGCACGGCGCCCCCGATCTCGCCACCCTCGACCACGTACAACCCCGATCCCAGGGCGGGCGGCTCAGCCTCGACAATCTCGTCCTCGCCTGCCGGGCCTGCAACAACGCCCGCGGCACGCAGGACGCGGAGCGCTTCCGGGCGGAGCGGGGGCGACCGTAACGAAAAAGCCCAGGCTCCGGGACGGCGGGCGGGCGCTGCAACGCGCCTCGTCCGCCCTCGCTACGGGCCTGGGCTGATCGGTGTCGCCAGCGGGACGGGCGGCCTCGTCAGGGCCGCCGCAGGAGAGACCGGGCCGGAGTCCATCCGTCCTGACCCGATCGCAACGCGCCCAGGCCGCGGTGACGTCCGCGCCGGTCGTGAAGCCTGCTTCCGCTGGGATAAGGATGATATGGGGGTTCTTGTGCGCCGTTCAAGGGCTGGCGGACGCCGAAAAGCGCCTAGACTTGAAGGAGTTGGCGCACCCGGCCGTCGTCCAGCCCCGCGCGGCCACCGGCCTGCAGCACCTGGCCGCGATCCATCAGGATGAAGCTGTCGCAGAGCTCGCGGGCGAAGTCGAAATACTGCTCCACGAGCAGGATCGCCATATCGCCGCGCTCGCGCAGATGCCGAATGGCGCGCCCGATCTCCTTGATGATGGAGGGCTGAATGCCCTCCGTCGGCTCATCCAAGACGAGGAGCTTCGGGCGCATCACCAGCGCTCGGGCGATGGCGAGCTGCTGCTGCTGGCCGCCCGAGAGGTCGCCGCCGCGCCGGCGCAGCATGCTCGACAATACCGGAAAGAGGGAGAACACGTCGTCCGGGATCACCCGCTCAGCTCGCTTCAAGGGCGCGTAGCCCGTCTTCAGGTTCTCCTCGACGGTCAATAATGGGAAGATTTCGCGCCCCTGCGGCACGAAGGCAATGCCGCGGCGCGCCCGCTCGGGGGGGCTGAGCGCCGTCACGTCCTCGCCGTTCCAGAGGATCCGGCCTTGAGAAACCCGCTGCTGGCCGGCGATCGCCCGCATCAGGCTCGTCTTGCCGACCCCGTTGCGGCCGAGCACACAGGTGACCTCGCCCGCCGCGGCCTTGAGCGACACCCCGCGCAGGGCCTGCGCCGCGCCGTAGTGGAGGTCGACGGTCTCGACGGACAGCATGGTCAGCGCCCCAGATAGACTTCGATGACGCGCTCGTTGGCGCTGACCTGGTCGAGGGAGCCCTCCGCCAGCACGGAGCCCTCGTGCAGCACCGTCACCTTGACCCCGAGCTCGCGCACGAAGGTCATGTCGTGCTCGACGACGAGCACGGAATGGGTGGCGTTGATGCGGCGCAGAAGATCTGCGGTCTGCGCCGTCTCGGCATCGGTCATGCCGGCGGCGGGCTCGTCGACGAGGAGGAGATCGGGGTCCTGCGCCAGGAGCATGCCGATCTCGAGCCACTGCTTCTGCCCGTGGCTCAGGGCGCCGGCCGGCTCGCGGCGGCGGTCGGCGAGCTTCACGAGGGTGAGGATCTCGTCGATGCGGTCGGCCTGAGCGCCCGTGAGGCGGTGGAGGAGGTTGCCGAACACGCCGCGCGCGCCGTCGAGGGCGAGCAACACGTTATCCTCGACGCTGTGGTGGTCGAAGACCGTGGGCTTCTGGAACTTGCGGCCGATCCCGAGCGTGGCGATGGCCGCCTCGTCGAGGCGCGAGAGGTCGTGGCGGCCCTGGAACAGGATCGCGCCCGTGTCGGGCTTCGTCTTGCCGGTGATGACATCCATCATCGTGGTCTTGCCGGCCCCGTTCGGGCCGATGACCGCGCGCATCTCGCCGGGCTCGAGCACGAGGGAGAGGCCGTTCAGGGCCCGGAAGCCGTCGAAGGTGACGCTCACCCCGTCGAGGTAGAGGAGGGCGTCGGTGACCTTGGCGCTCATCGGCCTACTCCGCCGGCTGGGCCACGGGGGCCGGTGTTGGGGCGGCGCGGCGCGGACGGCGCAGGGTGGTCAACGTGCCGAGCACGCCCTTGGGCAGGAAGAGTGTGACGCCGATGAACAGGGCGCCCAGTGCGAAGAGCCAGTATTCCGGCAGCACGCCCGTGAACCAGCTCTTCGCCGCGTTGACGATGACGGCCCCGAGCGCCGCGCCGACGAGCGTACCGCGTCCACCGACCGCCACCCAGATCACCGCCTCAATGGAGTTCGCCGGCGCGAACTCGGAGGGGTTGATGATGCCGACCTGCGGCACGTAAAGGGCGCCCGCCAAGCCCGCCATCATCGCCGACAGGGTGAAGACGAAGAGCTTGTAGTGCTCGACCCGGTAGCCGAGGAAGCGGGTGCGGGACTCGGCGTCGCGGATCGAGACCAGCACTTTGCCGAGCTTCGAGGTGACCACGAGCCGGGCGACGAGGAGGCCGAGCGCCAGCGCCAGCGCCGAGAGGGCGAAGAGCGTGGCACGGGTGCCGGGCGCTTGGATGGAGAAGCCCAGGATGTCCTTGAAGTCGGTGAGCCCGTTGTTGCCGCCGAACCCCATGTCGTTGCGGAAGAACGCCAAGAGCAGGGCGTAGGTCATGGCCTGGGTAATAATCGAGAGGTAGACGCCCGTCACCCGCGAGCGGAACGCGAACCAACCGAGCGCGAAGGCGAGGAGCCCGGGGACTGCCAGCGCCATAACAAGGGCGTAAGGAAAGGAGGAGAAGCCCCACCAGGTCCAGGGCAGCTCCTTCATGTTCAAGAAGACCATGAAGTCGGGTAGGACCGGGTGGCCGTAGACGCCGCGCGGCCCGATCTCGCGCATGAGGTGGAGCCCCATGGCGTAGCCGCCCAGCGCGAAGAAGGCGCCGTGCCCGAGCGAAAGGATGCCGCAATAGCCCCAGACCAGGTCGAGCGCGACGGCGAGGAGCGCGAAGGTCAGCCACTTGCCCACGAGCACGACCCAATGGGTCGGCACGTGGAAGGAGGAACCGGGCGGCACGGCGAGGTTGAGGACCGGGACGGCGAGCGCCAGCGCGAGCAGGAAGGCCAGCGCCAGCACGGTGCCGCGGCCGAGGCGGGAGAGGATCATGCTTCGACGGCCCGGCCCTTCAACGCGAACAAGCCGCGCGGGCGCTTCTGGATGAACAGGATGATGAAGACGAGGACCAGGATCTTGCCCAGCACCGCGCCGGCGAAGGGCTCCAGGAACTTGTTGGCGACGCCCAGCGAAAAGGCTGCCACCAAGGTGCCCCAGAGGCTCCCCACCCCGCCGAAGACCACGACCATGAACGAGTCGATGATGTAGGCCTGGCCGAGGTTGGGGGAGACGTTGTCGATCTGGGAGAGGGCGACGCCCGCGATCCCCGCGATGCCGGAGCCGAGGCCGAAGGTAAGCGCATCGACCCAGGGCGTGCGGATGCCCATGGAGCCTGCCATGCGCCGGTTCTGCACCACCGCGCGCATCTTGAGGCCGAAGCTCGTGAAGCGCAGGACGAAGAGGAGCACGGCGAAGACGGCCAGCGCGAAGCCGATGATCCAGACCCGGTTCCAGGTCAGCGCGACGCCGAGCACCTCGAAGGAGCCCGACATGAAGCTCGGGTTGCCGACCTCCCGGTTGTTGGCGCCGAAGAGGGTCCGCACCGCCTGCTGCAGGATGAGCGATACGCCCCAGGTGGCGAGCAGGGTCTCGAGGGGGCGGCCGTAGAGGAAGCGGATGATGCCGCGCTCGATCAAAACGCCTACCCCCCCGGCAACGAGGAAGGCGAGGGGCAGGGCGATCACGAGCGAGACGTCGAAGAGGCCGGGGGCGCGGGCGCGGATCAGCTCCTGCACCACGAAGGTGGTGTAGGCGCCCAGCATCACCATCTCGCCGTGGGCCATGTTGATGATGCCCATCACGCCGAAGGTGATGGCGAGCCCGATGGCGGCCAGCAGCAGCACGGAGCCCAACGACAGGCCGTAGAAGACGTTCTGGGCGAGGCCGACGACGGCAAGGCGCCGGTCGATGTCGGCGATCGCCCTGTCCGCGACCTCCTTGAGACGCGGCGAGGCGTCGGCGGGCAGGCTGCGCAGCACGGCTTGTGCGTCGATGTCGGCACGGTCGGCGAGCACGCCCACGGCGACGATCCGGTCGAGCTCCGGGGTGCCCGGCGCCGTGAAGGCGATGGCCGCCTGGGCCTCGATCAGCGCCCGCTTGATGCGCGGGTCGCGCTCCCGCTCGATGGCGGTGCGCAGGGCCGGCAAGGCCGCGGCGCTACGGGATTTGAACACGGATTGAGCAGATTCGAGCCGCTTGCCCGGATCCGTGGCAAGGAGCGACAGGCCGCCGAGGGACGCCTCGATGGAGCGCCGGACGCGGTTGTTGGTGCGCACGGGCTTGAGGTCGGCGGCGGCCGGAGCCGCGGCCTGGCCCGTGGCGGCGTCGAAGAGAGCGCCAGCCCTGTCGCGGATCAGGATGCGCCGGTCAGGGGCGACGAGGAGCCTTCCCTCGGCCAGTGCCTCGATGATGGGCAGAGCCTGCGCGTCCCCGCTCGCGGCGACCGCCACGACGGCCGCTTCCGTGTCGCCGTAGCTATCGGTCGCGAAGCGCGGGAGGATGTCCGAGAGGCCGGCGGCTCCGGCGGGGATGGTCTGGAGAAGGCAGAGGCCAGCCAACGTGAGAGCGGCCGCCAACCTGCGGAACATCGACATCGCTCGGTCTCCGGCGCGCTGGCTTGAGGCAAAGAGAGGCGAGGGCTCGTGAGCCCTCGCCGATAAATTGAAGGAAGGCTCAGCCGCTCAGGTGCCCTGGCCGCCGCACTTCTTCGTCTTCGTGTTGTAGTTGCCGCACTTCAGGGTCACCCAGTCGGCGACGAGGTCCTTCGAGCCCTCGAGCTCCTTCGACCAGGCGTCGCCCGGCACGAGGCCGTCCGTCTTCCACACGACGTCGAACTGGCCGTCGCCCTTGATCTCGCCGATGAAGACCGGCTTGGTGATGTGGTGGTTGGCGAGCATCTCGCTCATGCCGCCCGTGAGGTTCGGCGCCTTGGTGCCGGGAAGCGCGTCGATCACCTTGTCCGGATCGACCGTGCCGGCCTTCTCGACCGCCTTCACCCACATGTTGAAGCCGATGACATGGGCCTCCATCGGATCGTTGGTGACGCGCTTGTCGTTCTTGGTGAAGGCCTTCCACTGCTTGATGAAGGCGTCGTTCTCCGGCGTCTTGATCGACTGGAAGTAGTTCCAGGCGGCCAGATGTCCGACGAGCGGCTTGGTGTCGATGCCGGCGAGTTCCTCCTCGCCCACCGAAAAGGCGACGACCGGGATGTCGGTGGCCTTGAGGCCCTGGTTGCCGAGCTCCTTGTAGAAGGGCACGTTGGCGTCGCCGTTGATGGTGGAGACCACCGCCGTCTTCTTGCCCGCCGAGCCGAACTTCTTGATGTCGGAGACGATCGTCTGCCAGTCGGAATGGCCAAAGGGCGTGTAGTTGATCATGATGTCCTCAGGCTTCACGCCCTTGGACTTGAGATAGGCCTCAAGGATTTTGTTCGTGGTGCGAGGATACACGTAGTCGGTGCCCGCCAGAACCCAACGCTCGACCTTCTCCTCCTTGGCGAGGTAGTCGACAGCCGGGATCGCCTGCTGGTTCGGCGCGGCACCGGTGTAGAACACGTTGCGCTCGGATTCCTCGCCCTCGTACTGCACGGGGTAGAACAGGATCGAGTTCAGCTCCTTGAAGACCGGGAGCACGGATTTGCGCGACACGGAGGTCCAGCAGCCGAACACGGCCGAGACCTTCTGCTGCGTGATGAGCTCACGCGCCTTCTCGGCGAAAAGGGGCCAGTTCGAGGCCGGATCGACGACGACCGCCTCGAGCTTCTTGCCGAGCAACCCGCCCTTCTTGTTCTGCTCCTCGATGAGCATGAGCATGACGTCTTTGAGCGTCGTCTCCGAGATCGCCATCGTGCCCGAGAGCGAGTGGAGAATGCCGACCTTGATGGTGTCCTGGGCCGAGGCTGCGGTCAGCCCGCTCAGCAAGGCCGCGCCGGCGAGCGCGCCGCCGAGCAGCGTGCGACGGAGTATGTTCACGATCGTGCTCCCCTATTCCAGCACCGTTCCGATGCGCGGAGGAGCAAGGCAAGGACGGGGCCAACCCTGATCACTTAAGGGTTTGAGGGCTCGTCGCCGGCGGGATCATGGCGTGCGAAGCGCTCCGGCATGACGGAGCGCCGCGAGGAGCGCAGCCGCGGCCAGTGGCCCTCGCGCCGGAGCGCCTCATAGGCGCCGCGCCAGCCGAAGACGGCGCCGACCCCGCGGCGGATGCGGTCGGCATGCGAGCCGGCGAGCGCCGTCGCGCCGCCCCGCTCCTCTCCCCGCAGCAGGCCGGCGGCGAGGATCAGGGCAAGGTGCGAGAGCGCCTGGGGAAAGTTGCCGAGAAGCGCGCCGCTGCCAGGATCGATCTCCTCGGAGAGGAGCCCGACGTCGTTGCGCCGCGCCAGCGCCGCCTCGAACACGGCCTTCGCCTCCTCAGTACGGCCCAGCATCCCGAGGCCTTCCGCCAACCAGAAGGAGCAGGGCAGGAACGCGCCCTCGCGGCCGGGCAGGCGGTCGTCCACGTCGTAGCGGCGCAGCAGATCCGGGGTGCCGGCCACCGCGAGGCGCCGGCGCGTCTCGTCCACGGTGCGCTCAAGGAGTCGGCGGGGAAGCGGCAGGTCGTAGAGCGGCAGGAGCAGGAGGAAGCTGTCGACGGCGTCGACCTCTTCCGCAAAGCGTAGATGGCCTCCGGCCGGATCGACGCCCCGATCGGTCAAGTTCCGCAGGATCGCCTCACGCGCCTCGGCCCAGGACGGCTTGTCGCCCAACAGCTTCGCTACCCGGTCGAGGGCGACGAAGCTCATGACCCGGCCCTGGACGTGGCGGCGCCCTTCGCCGCGCACCTCCCAGAAGCCGCTGTCGGGCTCGTGCCAGCGCCGCGCCACGATGTCGGCTATCTCGGCGAGGAAGGCGCGGTGCCGGGCGACGAGACGGCCCCCGCCGACGGCGTTGAGGATATGGGTGCCCTCGATCAGCTCGCCATAGACGTCGACCTGATGCTGATGGTGAGCGTCGTTGCCCACTCGCACTGGCCGGCTGCCGCGATACCCTTCGAGGTGATCGAGGGAGCGTTCCGGCATCGCCGCCCGCCCGTCGATCCCGTACATGATTTGAAGGTTGGGCCGGGTCCGCTCGTAGCAGTCGGCGAGGAAATCGTAGTAGCGCGCCGCTTCGCCGCCGTAGCCGAGTGACACGAGGGCGTAGAGCGAGAACGAGGCGTCGCGCACCCAGGAGATGCGGTAGTCCCAATTGCGCTCGCCGCCGAGCGCCTCCGGCAAAGAGGTCGTGGGCGCAGCGACCACAGCGCCGGTGGGCGCATAGGTGAGGAGCTTGAGAAGGAGCGCCGAGCGGCGCACCGCCTCGGCGTGCGGTCCGTCATAGCGGCAATAGGCGATCCATTCCCGCCAGAAGGCCGTCGTGACGTCGAGCAGGGCGTCGGCATCGGCGAGAAGGTTTTGGAGGTCACGCTCCTTCGGCCCGAGCCAGAGGGCCTGCCGCTCGCCGGCCGCCACGGTGATGGTGCCTTGGGCGCGATCGCCCGTCGCTGTAAAGGGCAGGGTCGCGGACAGGGTCGGTCCGTCCTCGCAGGCGACGACCCGGCCCTCCGCGTGAAGGGCGAGCCGCGCCGGCCGCCGCGCGAAAGCGACGCTCGGCCGATAGGTCACGCGCATCGGCACTTGCCCGGAGCGGCCCTCGACGAGGCGCAGCAGGGCCTGCGGGGTGGTCAGGGAGACGTAGTCGTTCGGCCCCGCGCCGGGCCGCCGGCCGACCGGCATGAGATCGGTCACGGCGACTTCCCCCGAGCCGTCGCGGGCGCGAAACACGGTGCGCAGGACGTTGGTGCCATCGAGGTACCGGCGCGTGACCGCGTAGCCGGCCGGGTCGGCGGGTCCGAGTTCCAGGACGCCGCCGCGGTCCCGGTCAAGGAGCCGGCAGAAAACCGGGTCGGCGTCGAAACGCTCGAGGCAGCACCAATCGACGCTGCCCGCGCGGGAGACCAGGGCGGCCCCGTGGCAATCCCCGATCACGGCGTAATCCTCGATGCCGGGGACGGCCTCCGCCGCGGTCATGCTCGAGGTCTGCGTGGCGGGCGGCATGGCGGTGCAACGGCTTAGCCGCAGCCTCGTTCGCAGGATCTTCAGTGCTGCGACAACCCGTCCGGCCCGGCAACGGCCTTCCAGCGCCCGATATAGCCGGGACGCTCCGATTGTGATGAAGTGACGCCGCGAAGGCCGCTGGGGCCTGCGTTTTCGGACAAAGACGTCGGGCGAAGGTCGTGAACGGGGATCGCAAACCGCTGCAGGGCTTGGTGCGGCGCTGGCCGATCCGCCGGCGCATCCTCGCCATCGCCGCCCTGAACTCGGTGCTGGCCCTGGCCTTGCTGCTCATCGTCTGGGACGGTGCGCAAGGTCTATCGCGGGCCTGGACGGAACTGCGCCAGGTGCGCCAGACGGAGCGCTTCCTCGACCAAATCGACCGTGACACCGAGCGTCACCAGGGCCTCACCCACCGCTACATCGTGCAGCCCGAGCCGGAGGTCCTGGCCGAGATCACCCGCCTGCGAGAGACCTTGCTCAGCCGGCTGCGCGTCCAGGCGCGCCTCGACCCCCTGCTCAAAGGGGTGGCGCAGCAGCTCACCGATGTGACGGACCGTTTCGTGGGCGGCTTCGACGCCTTGCGCGACGGCCGCTCCCGCATCTGGGCCATCTACGACGACCAAATCGCCCGGCCCTCGCGGGAGATGTCTGGCCTTTATGGCGTCATCGAGGGCCTGGAGGCCGCGACGCCGGGCTCGCTCGTGGCCGCGCCGCTCGCGAAGTCCCGCGAGGCCTACCATGCCATGATGCTGTCGACGAACGCGTTCTACCTCTCGACCGCGCCCGACGCAGCCGAAGAAGTGGCCCGCCAGGCCGCCGCGATCCGCCGCACCGTGCCGGTCATGGTCGACCTCGCGAACGGCGACATCCAGCGCTTGGCCCTCGACGCCCTCGACCAGCGGGCGAGCACTTTCGCGCAGGGCGTCGAGACGCTCGCCGCCGAGTTCGCCGCGCAGGCGCGCCTTCTCAAAGAAGAGATCGACGGCAACGCCGACCGGCTGTCGGCGATGATCCGGGGGGTGAGCGCCGAGGTGCGGGCGGCCGAGCGCGCGGCGCAGGCCCGCTTCGACGACACGCTGTCCGACGCGGCGACCAAGCTCGGCGCCGTCGCCTTCGGCTTCGTGCTGGTGGTCGCCGTCTTGAGCCTGATGGTCTCGAAGAGCATCATCGATCCTCTCCACGGCCTCCACCGGGCAATGACGGCGATCGCCGGGGGCCGCTACGAGGAGGAGGTGCCGGGGCGCAACGCCCACGACGAGGTCGGGGAGATGGCCGGCGCCGTCGAGGTGTTCCGGGAGAACGCCATCGCGCGGCAGCGGGCCGAGAACGACCTGCGGGCGGCCAAGGAACGGGCGGAAGTGGCGCTCTCGGAGCTGCGCGAGGCGCAGGCGAGCCTGATCGAGGCGGAAAAGTTCGCGGCGCTGGGCGGCCTCGTCGCCGGCGTCGCGCACGAGGTGAACAATCCGGTGGGCATCAGCCTCACAGTCGCTTCGAGCCTGACCATGCGCTGCGACGCCATCGCCGCCGAGCTCAGCGGTGGAGGCTTGCGCAAATCCCAGCTCGTCGAGTTCGTGACGGGGGTGCGCGACGCCGGCGGCCAGCTCGTCGCCAACCTGATGCGGGCGGGCGACCTCGTGCGGGCCTTCAAGCAGATCGCGGTCGATCGCAGCCTCGACGATCGCCGCAGCTTCGACCTCGCCGAGACCTGCGAGCAGATCATCGCCAGCGTGCGCCCCGAGCTGAAGGCCGCCCGGGTTCGTCTCGAGGCCAGCCTTCCCGCCGGCATCGTCATGGACAGCTATCCCGGCCCCTTGGGCCAGGTGCTCACCAACCTGTTCCTCAATGCGGTGCGTCACGCCTTCCAAGACCGCCAGGACGCCGGCGCGGAGGGACACGTCACCCTGACGCTCGAGCGCGCCGGCGACCGGGTCCAGATCACCTTCGCCGACGACGGGTGCGGCATGAGCGAGGAGGTGGCGCGGCGCGCGTTCGAGCCGTTCTTCACCACGCAGCGCGGCCGGGGCGGCACGGGGCTCGGCCTGCACCTCGCCTACAACATCGTCACCCGCCAGCTCGGCGGCCGCATCGCGCTGCACTCGGCGCCGAACGCCGGCTGCCGCTTCCAGATCACGCTGCCGCTCGTAGCACCCCAACGCGACGAGGAGCCGTCCCGTCAGGCGGCGTGAGGCTCTAGGCCCGCTCGATCCGGGCGATCAGGTCGCGAAAGCGCGGATCGGCGGCGAACTCCGCCCGCAGCGGCATGACCCGGGCGATGAACGGGGCCTTGTCCGGCCTCAAGAAAACGATTCCGAGGCTCTCGGCCGTGCGGCGCGCCTCCTCCTCGTAGCCCGCCCAGAGCACGGCCATCTTGCTGAACGAGGCGCGGGCGGCGCCGCGCAGGGCGGCGCGCTGAGCCTCGTTCAGGGTGTTCCAGCGCTGCTCGCTGACGATGAGCACGTCGGGCACCATCGTGTGCTCGTCGAAGGAATAGTATTTCGTCACCTCGGCGTGGCGCCCGACGACGAGGGAGGAGACGTTGTTCTCCGCCCCGTCGACGAGGCCGGTCTGGAGCGCGCTGTAGGTCGCGGCCCAGGGCAGCTGGATCGGCTGCGCGCCGAGCAGCGTGATCATCCGCACCGTCGTCGGCGAGGGCTGGATGCGGATCTTGAGCCCGGCGAGATCCTCCGGCCGGCGGATGGGTTTTCGCGCGTAGAAGTTGCGCGAGCCGGCGTGGTAGAAGGTGAGGCCGAGGCAACCTGGGATCGGAGAGGCCAGGATCTCCTCGCCCGCCGGGCTGGTGACGACCGCGGCCCAATGAGCCTCGTCGCGGATGAGGTAGGGCAGGTTGAAGATCTGGTGGACCGGCGCGATCCGCTCCAGCACGCTGCCGCTCACCTTGGCGAAGTCCAGGCGGCCGGCGGAAATCTGCTCCAGGATCTGCACCTCCTGGCCAAGCTCGCCGTTAGCGAAAAGCGCGATCTCGATCCCGCCTCCGGTCCGCTCGCGGACTTGGTCGGCGAAGAATTCCATCGCCGCGTGAACGGGATGAGAGGAAGGCAGGGCGTGGCCGAGGCGAAGGCGCAAGGTCGCGTCCGCGCGCACGACCGCCGGCGCGGCCAAGCCTACGCCCGCTGCCAGCAGACAGCGTCTCGTCAAGGTCACCGGCCGTCTGGACACGCGCCCTCGCCTTCAAGCGAACCGAGGGGATCACGCCACGGGATAGGACTTCCGTCAAGTTGGGCGCTGCTTACTGCTCCCAGCGCGCCAGCCCCCCGTCCTCTAAAGCAGCTCCACCGCCATGGGCGGAAACCGCAAGGCGAAGGTGGCGCCCTGATCGGGGCCCGGACTTTCCGCCGTGGCGCGGCCGCCATGGAGTTCGGCGATGCGCTTGACGATGGACAATCCCAGCCCCGTCGATGTTTCCCCACCCGTGGGCCGCGCCGAGAGGCGCTGGAAGCGGCCGAAAGCCCGGCCGAGATCCTCTGGCGTCAGGCCCGGGCCGTCGTCTGTGACGGTGCAGGCGATCTCCTGGTCGTTCCGGGTGACCCTCACCGCGATAGCGCCGCCCTGCGGCGTGTACTTGATCGCGTTGGAGACGAGGTTGTCGATGGCCTCCCTGAGGCGCTCCGTGTCGCCGCACAGGTCGAGCCTGATCTCTCCCGACAAGGTGATCGACTGGCCCTTCTCGGCGGCCAGGGGCTCGTTGGCGGCCACGACCTCCGCGGCGAGGCCGGCGAGGTCGACGGGCTCGCGCCGCAGCTTGATGTCGAGGGCGTCGTTCATCGCGTCGGCGATGAGGGCGTCGACGAGTTCCTTCAGTCGCGCGCCCGAAGCGCTGACATGGTCGATCTGCGCCAGCATCGGCCCGAGCTGGGGCGGGTTCATGGTGAGGAACTCGCGCATCATCTCGGCCCGGGCCAGGATGACGGAGAGCGGGTTCTTCAGGTCGTGGGCCACCGTGCCCAGGATCTCGCTCTTGAAGACGTTGGCCCGGCGCAGGTCCGAGCGCTGAGCCGCGAGCTGCCGGTTGGCGCGCAACAGCTCGGCGGTGCGCTCGGTGACCCGAGCCTCGAGGCGGGCATTCGCCTCCTGCACCTGCTCGTAAAGGAACACGTTGTCGAAGGCGACGGAGAGCCGGCTGGCGAAAAGCTCGATCAGGGCGCGGTCCGTGGCGGACAAGGCGCGGTCGGCGCGCAGCACGACCACGATCTCGCGGCCGCCCGAGGCGCGCACGTAGAGCGTCGACTGGCGCTCCCCGAAGGCATTGGCGCGCTGGCGCAGGGTTGCGACGACCGCCTCGGCGATGTCCGGATCGAGGGTATCGATGCCGTCGCAGCCGGCATGGGCCTCGTAGCAGCCGGACCCCGCCAGCACCGTGATGCGCTCCGGCGCGCCGTCCTCGCGAAGCACCAGGATGCCGGCGCAGCTTGCGTCGAGGAGGCTCGCCACCTGGGTCAGCACGCCTTCCGCGAGGCGGCGCATGGAGCGCAGGTCGAAGAGGGTCGGCGCCGCCTCGATGATGATCTCGAGGCCGCGGCGCGTCTCCTCCAGGCGCTTGAGCTGCTGATAGGCGCGAAGCGCCGCAATGAGGCTGGTATAGAGGCGGTCGGCCGTGAGCTCCGTCTTCGCCTTGTAGTCGTTGATGTCGTAGTCAACGATGACGCGCTGCTCCGGCGCTTGGCCGGGCTGGCCCGTACGCAGGATGATGCGCACCGTCTCGTTGCGAAGGTCGCGACGGAGATAGTTGACGAATGCGAGCCCTGCGTCGTCGCTCTCCATGACGACGTCGAGAAGCACCACGGCGATGTCGCGGCGCTGGCCGAACAGCTCGCGGGCCTCGGCCGCGGAATAGGCGGACAGGATTTCGAGCCCCGCCCCGTCGAGGCTGAAGCCTGACAGCGCGAAGCGCGTCCCCTCGTGGACGGCCGGGTCGTCGTCGACGACGGCGATGCGCCAACAGGGCTTCGCCGGCACCTCCGGCTCGGTGTCAGGCAGGAAGGTGAGGAGATCCTCCTCCTCGCCCGCCCGGGACTCGCTCATCATTGCTCGTTACTGCCGCTCCCTCGCGCTCCCTTGATAATCGAGCATGCGGCGAAGTCGAGACGAAGCGCACGCGAATCAGCCACCCGAAGGCGAAGTCCGTGCGCTGGCGCATGCGACGGGCACGGCAGGTCGTTAGGCGCGCGAACGGCCGGAGCGCTCTCCTCGCTCCGGCCGCCGCCTGCCCGAGCCGTTGCTCGGTCTCACGCCGCTCACCTGGGACCGAGAGGCGAACGCTGCTCCCGTCGGGCTGGTTCCGCCTGGGGTCTGCGGAGGAGCGGATCCCTTGACGCCCCGCGCCCATCGCTCCACTGTGTAGTTACACATACGGGAGTTCTCATGCAGGCTGCCCTCGCCTACGGCGTCGTTTCCCGCGAGGCTCTCACCGCCGAACCCGGGCTCCTATTCCTGCAAGGGCTCATCGCGGGCCGCCACCCGGCCCCGCCCTTCTCGAAGGCGACGGGCATCCTTCTCACCGAGGTGGAGGCAGGCCGGGTCGTGTTCACGGGGGTTCCGAGCGCAGACTTCTTCAACCCGCTCGGCACGGTCCACGGCGGATGGACCGCGGCGCTCCTCGACAGTGCGATGGCCTGCGCCGTGCATTCTACCCTCAAGGCCGGCGAGGGCTACACGACGCTCGAGATGAAGCTCAACTACGTGCGCGCCGTGATGCCGGAAGCGGGCGTGCTCACCTGCGAGGGCGTGGTGATCCATCGCGGCGGCAGCATCGCGACCTCGGAGGGACGGGTGCTCGACGGGCAGGGCCGGCTGCTCGCCCACGGCACCGAAACCTGCATGATCTTCTCCGGTCGGCGCTGAGAGAGTGCCTCCGGCTATCTCCGCGAGGCGAGAAGCGCCCCGCCGACGATGAGGGCAGCGCCCCCGAGGGTCGCCGCGGTCGGGATCTCGCCATAGGCGGCGTAGCCCAGCAGCACCGCCCAGAGCAGGGCCGTGTACTCGAGGGAGGCGAGGCGGGCCGCCTCCGCCTTAGCGTAGGCTCGGGCCATGAGAAGGTGGCCCGCGACCCCGAGACCGCCGATGAGAGCGAGCAGCGCCCAATCCGAGGCGGCAGGCGCGGTCCAGACCCAAGCGGCCGGCCCCACCAGCACCAGCCCCGGTCCGAGATTTTGGATCAGCACGATGGTGACGACCGGGTCCTGCTGGGCGCGGGCCCGCAGCTGCACCATCGAAAGCCCATAGGTGACCGCCGAGAGAAGGACCGCCGCGACGCCGAGGCTCACCCCTTGGAACGTGCCGCTGCCGAGCTTGCCGCCGACGATCACCGCCATGCCGACGAAGCCGGCCGCGAGCGCCGCGAGCACCCGCGGCTCGACCCGTTCCTTCAGGAGCGCGCTTGCGAAGAGCGCGACGAAGATCGGCGACAGGAACGAGAGGGCCAGCGTTTCGGCGAGGGGCAGGGTGCTCAGCGCGTAGAAAAAGCTCGTCGCCGTGACCACGACGAGGAGCGCACGCAACCCATTGGCCCGCACCGTCTCCCAGGAGGGTCGGCCGGGCCGGGCCAGGATCCAGATCACCCCGATGGCGAGCGATCCGAAGAGATAACGGGCGAAAGCGATCTCCAGCACCGGGACACGGGCCGCGACGCCCTTGATCAGGGCGTCCATGACGGAGAGCAGGGCGATGCCGGCGACCGCCTCGAGGGCCGCGACGGCGCGTGGGCTGAGGCCACTCATGAGCGCAAGCTCCGGGTCGCGTCGCCGGGACAACGGGCGGGATCGATCACCATTCGGGTCGGGAGGGCTGCTGGGGCAGGAGGAGACGCCCGGCTTTAGGTGATCCGCTGCGGCGAAGCGAGGAACCCGGGCGCAACCCTGGCCCGCTGGGGGGTGAGTCGCATGAAACGCGACTGTTCAGCCTTGTCTCCCACCACAGATGTCATGGCCGGGCTTGACCCGGCCATCTCGGTTCGGAGGTGGGGGTGGTTTCGCGCCGAGGTTCGCGGGTCAAACTCGCGAACGACATGGGGTGGGTTGAGCCGTTCGGGGCTCATACCCCTCCCTCACCCCCCGAGATTGAACACCCGGTGCGGCACGAGTTCGCCCTGGGTCACGTCGCCGACCGCGACGAGCACCCCGTTGCAGGTCGCGTAGACCTTGCCGTCCAGCGGCGCGTCGCGGCCGCGCAGGATCGTGGGCTGGCCGCGCATGAGGCGGTTGGCGGCGTCGCGCGAGATCGGGATGGCGGGAAGCTCGGAGAGCGCGGTGGCGACGGGGCGCAGGTAGGCCGAAGCCTCTTCCGGGCTCGCCGCCTCGGTGAGGTCGGCCATGCTCGCGGCGTCGCTCAAGGCAAAGGGGCCGACGCGGGTCCGGCGCAGGGCCGCGACGTGGCCGAAGCAGCCGAGCATGCGGCCGAGGTCCCGGGCGATGGCGCGGACATAGGTGCCCTTGCCGCAATCGGCCTCGAGCACACTGCGGTCGCCCTCATGGGCGACGAGGGCCAGGCGGTCGATCTCGACCGGGCGGGCTTGGAGCTCCACCACCTCCCCGTCCCGGGCAAGGTCGTAGGCGCGCTCGCCCTGAATCTTGATGGCGGAGTAGCGGGGCGGCACCTGCTCGATGGTGCCCGTGAGCCGCGGCAGAAGCGCTTCGACCGCATCGGCCGAGGGGAGTGCCTCGGAGCGGGCGACCTCGCGGCCTTCGGCGTCGTCCGTGTCGGTCTCGACGCCCCACTGCACCGTGAAGACGTAGGATTTGCGCCCGTCCATGACGAAGGGCACGGTTTTCGTCGCTTCGCCCAGGGCAATGGGCAGGATGCCCGACGCCAGCGGGTCGAGGGTGCCGGCGTGCCCCGCCTTCTTGGCGTTGAGCGCGCGCTTGACCGCCGCGACCGCATGGGTCGAGGTCATGCCGACGCCCTTGTCGAGAACGATCCAGCCCGAGACGTCGCGCCGCTTCGGACGATCGTGCGGCGGGCGGAACGGCGGTTTGGGGCGCCGCGGCGCCGGAGCGGGTGTGTCGGTCATCGGTGTCCGTTAGACGTCGTCGCCGGGCTCGGCCGAGTCTTTGGCCAGATCCTTGGCCACGTCCCGCTGCACCTTCTCGCTGCGGAGCAGGCTGTCGATGCGCTGAGCCTCGTCGAAGGTCTCGTCGCGGCGGAAACGCAGGTCGGGGGCGAATTTCAGGTTCACGCGGCGTGCCACCTCGTGGCGCAGCACTTTTTTATGCCGCTCCAGCGCTTCGACGACGGCGCGCTCGTCCTGCCCGCCGAGGGGCATGACGTAGGCGGTCGCGAGCTTGAGGTCCGGCGACATGCGGACCTCGGGCACGGTGACGACATGGGAGGCGAGGACCGGATCCTGGATGTCGCCGCGGGAGAGCACCTCCGACAGCGCGTGGCGCACCAGTTCGGCGACGCGCTGCTGACGTTGAGAGGGGCCGGCGGTGGGAGCAGTGTGCTTGGGCATCGGGCAACTCCCCTTCTCCCCTCCGAGGGAGAAGGTGCCCGGCGAAGCCGGGCGGATGAGGGGTGCGCCAAAGGCGCATCGCGAAGCGAGGGATCGGGTCCTCCGACGGCTCAAACGCCGAGCGCTCGCTGTCGCGAGCGCCCCCTCTTCCGACCCCGCTTCGCGGGGCCACCCTCTCCCACGAGGGGGAGAGGGTTATCTCGCGTGACGGCTTAGAGCGACCGGCGGACTTCCTCGACGCGGTAGCACTCGATGACGTCGCCGGCGCGCATGTCCTGGTAGCTCTCGAAGGACATGCCGCATTCCTGGCCGGCCGTGACCTCGCGGGCATCGTCCTTGAAGCGCTTGAGCTGCGAGAGCTTGCCTTCGTGGATGACCACGTTGTCCCGGATGAGGCGAACGTTGGCGCCGCGCTCGACCTTGCCGTCGAGCACGCGGCAGCCCGCGATCTTGCCGACCTTGGAGACGTTGAAGATCTCCAGGATCTGCGCCTCGCCGAGCCGCTCCTCGCGCAGCGTCGGCGCGAGCAGGCCCGACATCGCCGCCTTCACGTCATCCACGAGGTCGTAGATGATGTTGTAATAGCGGATCTCGACGCCCGCCCGCTCGGCGGCCTCGCGGGCCTCCTTGTGAGCGCGCACATTGAAGCCGAGCACCGTGGCCCCGGAGGCGCCCGCGAGCGTGATGTCCGATTCCGTGATGCCGCCCACGGCCGAGTGCAGGACGCGGGCCGTGACCTCGTCGGTGCCGAGCTTCTCGAGAGCGCCGCTGATGGCCTCGACGGAGCCCTGGACGTCACCCTTGATGACGAGCGGGAACTCCTTGCGTCCGGCTCCTTCCTTGAGGTCGCGCATCATGTCGGCGAGCGAGCGGCCGGCCGACGCGCCGCGCGCGGCGAGCTGATCGCGCTTCTGACGGGCGCGGTAATCCGTGACCTCGCGGGCCCGCGCCTCGGACTCGACCACCGCGACGCGGTCGCCGGCCTCGGGCGTGCCGTTGAAGCCGAGCACCTCGACAGGGACCGAAGGACCCGCCTCCTTCACCTGGCTGCCCTGGTCATTGACCAGCGCGCGCACCCGGCCCCATTCCGCGCCGGCGACCACGATGTCGCCGGTGTGAAGGGTGCCGCGCTGCACGAGCACGGTCGCGACCGGGCCGCGGCCGCGATCGAGCTTGGCCTCAATGACCGTGCCTTCGGCCGACCGCTCGGGGTTCGCCCGCAGGTCCAGGATCTCCGCCTGCAGGGTCAAGCCCTCGAGCAGCTCCTCGAGACCGTCGCGGGTCTTGGCGGACACCTCGAACTCGAGGGTCTCGCCGCCCATGGACTCGACCTGGATATCGTGCTGCAGCAGTTCGGTGCGCACCCGCTGCGGGTTGGCGCTCGGCAGGTCGATCTTGTTGATCGCCACGATGAGCGGAACTTTCGCCGCCTTAGCGTGGGAGATCGCCTCGATCGTCTGGGGCATGACGCCGTCGTCGGCCGACACCACGAGCACGACGATGTCGGTCACCTTGGCGCCGCGGGCACGCATGGCGGTGAAGGCCGCGTGGCCCGGCGTGTCGATGAAGCTGATCCTTCCGCCCGTGGGCGAGACCACCTGATAGGCGCCGATGTGCTGCGTGATGCCGCCGGCCTCGCCGGAGACGACGTTCGTCTTGCGGATCGCGTCGAGCAGGGAGGTCTTGCCGTGGTCGACGTGGCCCATGATGGTCACGACGGGCGGGCGCGGCTCGAGGTGATCGTCGATGTCGGGCGTATCGAACAGGCCCTCCTCGACGTCGGACTCCGCCACGCGCTTGACGGTGTGGCCCATCTCCTCAGCGATGATCTGAGCCGTGTCGGCGTCGATCACGTCCGTGATCTTGTGCATCTGTCCCTGCTTCATCAGGAACTTGATGACGTCGACGCCGCGCTCCGACATGCGGTTCGCGAGCTCTTGGATGGTGATCGTCTCCGGAATCACCACGTCGCGGATGAGCTTTTCCTTCTGCTCCACCTGGCGGTGGCCGGTGAGGCGCTGGGTACGACGGCGGAACGCCGCGACGGAACGCGTGCGCTCGTCGTCACCGCCCGTGGCGGAGGCGATGGTGAGGCGGCCGCGGCGGCGCTCCGCCCCGGGCGCCACTTTGGGCGTCTTGGGCACGGCGCCGGGCTTGAGGCCGAGGCTCGGCCGGCGGGCGCGGGCACCCTCCTCGTCGTCGGCGGCAACGGCCGGGCGAGCAGCGGGAGCAGCGGGCTTCGCCGGGGTCGCGGCGGCGGCCGCCGCAGGCTTCGGCTCGGGCTCAGGCGGCTTCGGGGCCGGGCGGGCCATGAAGTCGAGGTTCTGCGGCTTGCGGGCGTCGAGCAGGCGCGACACCATCCCCGGCTGGCGGGTGGCGGTGGGCGCCGGCGCGGCGCTGGGCGCCGGAGCCGGGCGTGCCGAAGTGCCGGCGCGCGGGGGCCGGGGCTCCTCGCCGAGGCGACGGACGGCCTCCTGCTCGCCGCGGCGCTTGCGCTCTTCTTCCTGACGGCGGCGCTCCTCCTCTTCGCGCTTGCGCGCTTCGGCGGCGGCACGGTCGCGCTCTTCGGCAGCCGCGCGCTCGGCCTGGCGGCGGGCTTCGTCCGCCTGGCGCTTGCGCTCGTCCTCCTCGCGACGCTTGGCGTCGGTGAGGGCGGAGAGGCGGGCGTCCCGCTCTTGCTCGGAGAGGGTCCGCAGCACCACGCCGGAGCGCGACGAGCCGCCCTGCGGCCGGGCCGGAGCCGCGGGAGCGGGGCTCGCCGGAGCCTGCGGAGCGGCCGGGGTCTGGGGAGCAGCCGGGGCCGTCGGCGCCTGAGGCGAGCGAGCGGTCACCGGCGCGGCCGGGGCCGCCGCGGGAGCGGCTTGGCCCGGCAGAGGCGCGCGACGCTTCACCGTCTCGACCACGACCTGCTTGGAGCGGCCGTGCGAGAAGCTCTGGCGCACCGTGCCGTGCTCGACGGCCGGGCGCTTGAGGGACAGCGTCTTGGGCGACACGTGCAGCGTCTTGTCGCCCGGGGTCTTCGTATCGGTCATTCCGCCTCGGATCCTGCGGGTTCACGTCTCGTCGTTCGCACCGGCTCCCCGCGGAAGGCCGGCTGGGTCTTGTTCGGAAACGGCTGTGCCCACCGCATCGGCCTGTTGGCCGGTGGGTGTTCCCCGGTAGGCGCTCAAAAGGCGCCAACGCGTGAGAAAGCCGTCGCTTCCAGCGCCCGCGACGAGGGCAGCATGTATCACATGAGACCGACCCAATGCCAAACCCAATTCGTCATGGGACAAGGCGTCGATCACCGGAACGCTCCATATCGCGTCCCCGAGGCGTTTTCGCAACGCCTGCGCCAGCTTTCTTCGCCCGTCAGGCTGCGCCTCCACCGCGTGGATTAGAGCCCGGGCCTCGCCGGAGGCGATGGCATCCTCCACCTTGCCGAAGCCCGTCACCACGCAGCCCGCCTTATTGGCGAGCGCGAGCGCCTGCCTCAGGTCGGAGAGAAGCAGGGCCTCGAGGCGCTGGGGGAGGTCCGGTGCCGCCCTCGCCTCCGTCTTGAAGGCGCGCGAGAACAACCGCTTCCTCACTGCCGTTGACACGGCCTCGGCGGTCGCGGTCACCCAGGCGCCTCGGCCCGGGAGCTTATGACGCAGGTCCGGCACGACCTCGCCCTCGGGTGAGAGAACGAAACGGATCATCTCCCCCGGCCCGCGGGTCTCGCGGGTGACGATGCAGGTGCGTTCCGGCTCGCGGCGGGGCATCGGGGTCCTTGGACGAACGCTTCGAGTAGCCTGATCCAACCCTCCCACCTCATCCTGAGGTGCAAAGGCGTAAGCCTGAGCCTCGGAGGAGGCCTCCAGAACCGTTACCGTCACTGGAGTCCTCCTTCGAGATCGCTGGCGCGCCGCCTCAGGATGACGTGGAGGGTTGGGCGGCCGTGGCTACAAGCCCGTCAGGTCGGATGCGCTTCCGTCTCGGCCTCTTCAGCCACCGCCTCTTCAGCGGGCGCCGGCGCTTCGATCCAGCCGAGCTTGACGCGCGCGGCCATGATCATGCCCTCGGCCTCGGCGCGGGAGATCTCGAACCCGTCGAGGGCCCCCTTGTGGCGCACGGCCTCCGGCCCGCGGCCTTCCGTCCAGCCCACGAGATCGTCCGTGGCGCAGTCGGCCAAGTCCTCGACGGTCTTGATGCCAGCCTCGCCGAAGGCGACGAGCATCGGCACCGTGACGCCGTCGACCTCTTTGAGCTCGTCTTGAACGCCGAGCTCGGTGCGGCGCGCCTCCTGCTCCGCCTCGATGCGGGCGAGGTGCTCCTGGGCGCGAGCCTGGATCTCGGCCGCGGTTTCCTCGTCGAAGCCCTCGATGGTGGCGAGCTCGGACGGCTCGACGAAGGCGAGTTCCTCGACGGAGCGGAAGCCTTCCGAGGCGAGGAGCTGGCCCACCACCTCGTCAACGTCGAGCGCTCCCATGAAGAGCTCTGTGCGCTCGGCGAACTCCTTCTGACGCCGCTCGGATTCTTCCGCCTCGGTGAGGATGTCGATGTCCCACCCGGTGAGCTGGGACGCCAGGCGCACGTTCTGGCCGCGGCGGCCGATGGCCAGCGAGAGCTGATCGTCGGGCACCACCACCTCGATGCGGTCGGCATCCTCGTCGAGCACCACCTTGACCACTTCCGCGGGCTGGAGGGCGTTGACGATGAAGGTGGCCTGATCGGGCGACCAGGGAATGATATCGATCTTCTCGCCCTGGAGCTCGCCCACCACCGCCTGAACGCGGGAACCGCGCATGCCGACGCAGGCGCCCACCGGATCGATGGAGGAATCGCGGGAGATGACGCCGATCTTGGCGCGGGAGCCCGGGTCGCGGGCCACCGCCTTCACCTCGACGATGCCGTCGTAGATTTCGGGCACCTCCTGCGTGAAAAGCTTCGCCATGAACTGCGGATGGGTGCGCGAGAGAAAGATTTGCGGGCCGCGGGTCTCGCGACGCACGTCGAAGAGGTAGGAGCGCACCCGGTCGCCCGGACGGAAGGTCTCACGCGGAATGAGCTCGTCGCGGCGGATGATGCCTTCGCCGCGGCCGAGATCGACGATGACGTTGCCGTACTCGACCCGTTTCACGAGGCCGTTCACGATTTCGCCGATCCGATCCTTGTACTCCTCGTACTGCCGGTCGCGCTCGGCGTCGCGCACCTTCTGCACGATCACCTGCTTCGCCGACTGGGCCGCGATGCGGCCGAAATCGAAGGGGGGCAGAGTGTCGGCGATGGTGTCGCCGATCTCGGCGCCGGGATGGTGGCGGCGGGCGGCGGACAGGCCGATCTCTCGGCTATCGTTCTCGATGGCGTTGTCGTCGACGACGAGGAGATGGCGCGAGAGGCGCAGCTCGCCGGTCTTCGGGTGAATTTCGGCGTGCACGTCCGTCTCCGCGCCGTAGCGGGAGCGGGCGGCCTTGGCGATCGCGTCCTCCATGGCGGCGACGACGATCTGGCGGTCGATCACCTTCTCGCGGGCCACCGCGTCGGCGATCTGCAGGAGTTCGAGCCTGTTGGCGCTGACGGCCATGGGTTTCGTCCTTCTCTCGTGAGACTCAGGCGTTGGAGCGGAAGCGGCCCGGGCCGCGCGGCTTGCGCCGTGGTGCCGGGTCGGGAGCGTCGGTGGGTTCCTCGGCCTCGGAGGCAGGCTCCTCTGCCTCGTCCGCGACCGGCGCGGTGCCGCGGCGCAGCGATTCGCGGATGAGGTCGTCCGTAAGAACGAGCCGGGCCTCGCCGATCTCGGACAGAGGCAGCCGGGCCACGGGGTCGAGTCCTTCCTTCACGTCGGGCAGGCGCAGGACGAGATGATCGCCATCGAGCGCCTCGACCACGCCGCGGTAGCGCTTGCGGCTGCCCTGCGGCACCCGCATCTCGATCTTGGCCTCGTAGCCCGTCCAACGCTCGATATCGCCCGCACGCACCAGCGGGCGATCGATCCCCGGCGAGGAGACCTCGAGATTGTAGGCCTGGGGCAGCGGATCCTCCAGGTCGAGGACGGGAGAGACGGCGCGGCTCACCGCCTCGCAATCGGCCACCGACATGGTGCCGTCGGGGCGCTCGGCCATGATCTGCACCGTGGAGCCATTCTGGCTCGACACCTTCACCCGCACGAGCCGGAAGCCGAGATCCTCGATCACGGGCTCGACGATGGCGGCCACGCGGGCGGCGACGCCGGTCTCGGTGCTGAAGCGGGGGTCGGTTTCAGAGGTCATGCAAGCCTTGAGGCAAGTCTTCCGAGAGACAGTCTCGGGAGACATGGCTCCGGACAGCCCGACAAACGAAAAGAGCGGACCCCGGGGGGCCCACTCTCATACCGCAGCCTGACACTGCAACCGGAGTTGTTGGCTCGATATGTACGGCTTTCGCGCGGGTTCCGCAAGGTGCCCTGCCCGCTCGGGGCCGACCCGATGACCCATTGATTGTCGAGAGCGGGACGAGGCCTTCGCGGTCGTCGATGTCTCGTTGGGCGAGCGCCCTGGTTTCGCGCACGTTAACACCCGAGCAAGTTTTTTCGCGCGATCGCCGCAACGCTCCGGTCAGGGTTGCCCGGCTAAGGTCCGGCCTCCGAACGGACATGAGGGCCGCTGTTGCTTCTCGACCTCGAAGAATCGCTGGCCCGCAGCTCCGGATCGAAGCGCGTCGACGCTCTGCGCCGCGTGACAGACCTGTTCCTGCGCGACGCCGAGATGCTCTCGGACGAGCAGATCGACTTGTTCGACGTCGTGATCGCGCGGCTCGCGGCGGCGATCGAGGCGCGCGCCCGGGCCGAGCTCGCCGAGCGCCTCGCCGACGCGCCCAATGCGCCGCGAGGTATCCTGCGCAGCCTGGCCCAGGACGAGATCGGGGTCGCGCGCCCCGTGCTGACCCGCTCCGAGCGGCTGTCGGACGACGACCTCGTCGCGGTGGCGCTGGCCAAGGGCCGCGACCACATGCTCGCCATCACCGAGCGGCGCGTTCTGACCGAGCCGGTCACCGACGTTCTGGTCTCCCGCGGCGACCGGGTGGTCGTCCACGCTGTGGCCGGCAACCCGGGCGCGCGCCTCTCGGAGGCGAGCGTCACGGCCCTCGTCGAGCGGGCCCGCGCCGACGAAGCGCTCCAATCCTTGCTCGCCGAGCGAGACGACCTTCCCGCAACCCATCTCGACCAGCTTCTGGGCATCGCCCGCGAGACCGCGCGCCGCCGCCTCACCGAGGCCCTGCCCGAGGCCGCGGCCCCCGCGCTCGCCGGCGCGCTCGAGCGCGGCGCCGCCGCCGTCGAGGCGGCGGTCGTGTCGCGGGGGCGCGATTACCGCGCGGGGCTCGCCGTCGTCGAGGCCTTGTACGAGCAACGGCCTCTCCTCGAGCGGGACTTGCGAGACTTCGCCCAGGCCAACCGCCTGGCCGAATGCGTTTGCGCCCTGGCGCGCCTTGTCGGGCTCAACCTCACTTCATCCGAGCGGCTGTTCATCGGACCGGAAGCCGATCTCGTCCTCGTCGTCGCGCGGTCGCAGAACTGGGGATGGCCCACCGTTGAGGCGCTGCTTAAGCTGCGCGAGCCCGATGCCTCGCCCCAGCGCCTGCGGCGCGCGGAGATCTCCTACGAGGGCCTGGCGCCCTCCACGGCCCAGCGCGTTCTGCACTTCATCAAGGTGCGGGAGGGCGCCCAGCGGCGCTCAGCCGAAGAGGCGGCGAGCCGGCGTCAGATCCGCTCGAACGTCAGGTAGCTCGGGCGGCGGCCCTCCCGCAGGGCCTTGGCCTCGTAGCGGGTGCCGGGCCAGCCAGGAAAGGGCTCTTGCCAGTCGTGCGGCCGGGCCGCGGTCCAGCGTAGCGCGGGCTGCTTCAGCGCGCGGGCGAGCGTCCAGCCGACGTAATCGTCGATGTCGCTGGCGAATCGAAAGACCCCGCCAGGCACGAGGAGCCGGGCGATCTCGGTGAGCGTTGCGTCCGAAACGAAGCGGCGCTTGCGCTGGCGGCGCTTGGGCCAGGGATCGGGGTAGAGGAGGACGACCTCGCGCAGCGAAGCGTCGGGGAGCCGCGGCAGGAGCTCCGTCGCGTCCTGGTCCCAAAGCCGGATATTGGCGAGCGCCTCGGCCTCGACGATGCTGAGGAGCTTCGCCATCCCGTTGACGAAGGGCTCGCAGCCGATGAAGCCGGTCTCAGACGCGGCCCGCGCCCGGGCGGCCAGGTGCTCGCCGCCGCCGAAGCCGATCTCGAGAGCGTAGGTTCGGGCCTGCGGGAACAGGGCGGCCGGGTCGACCGGTCCCGTGTCCGGAATGCGTAGAGCGGGCAGCAGGGTCTCGACGAGGCTTTCGTGTCCGGGACGAAGGCGCTTGCCTTTGCGCCGGCCGAAAAAGGCGCCGCCCCGCTCGCCGTCGCTCGCGTGATCCGGTCCGAAGTGGCGGGTGCCCAATCCCCAAGCTCATCCTGACGTGCCGCGAAGCGGCCTTGAAGGCGGGCTTCAGTGCCGTGCCCGGTCCTGGAAGCCTCCTTCGAGGCTCGGCTGAAGCCTCACGCCTCAGGATGAGGTTGGAGGCTGGGAGAAGCTCGTCCCCGTTCGACGCTTACGCCAGCGCCCGGCGGAGCGCATCGGCGAGGTCCGTGCGCTCCCAGGAGAAGCCGCCGTCAGCCTCCGGCTGGCGGCCGAAATGGCCGTAGGCCGCGGTGCGGGCGTAGATCGGCTTGTTGAGGCCCAGATGCGTGCGGATGCCCCGCGGCGAGAGATCCATGATCTCCGTCAGGGCCTCCTCGAGGCGCGCCTCGTCCACGGTGCCGGTACCGAACAGGTCGGCGTAGATCGAGAGGGGCTTCGCCACGCCGATGGCGTAGGAGAGCTGGATGACACAGCGCTTGGCGAGGCCCGCCGCGACCACGTTCTTGGCGAGATATCGGGCGGCGTAGGCCGCCGAACGGTCGACCTTGGTCGGGTCCTTGCCGGAGAAGGCGCCGCCGCCGTGGGGCGCCGCGCCGCCATAGGTGTCGACGATGATCTTGCGCCCGGTGAGGCCGCAATCGCCGTCCGGGCCGCCGATGACGAACTTGCCCGTTGGGTTGACGTGCCAGACCGTATTGTCGGTGATCCAGTCGGCCGGGAGCGCCGCGCGGATGTAGGGCTCGACGATGGCGCGCACGTCCGCGCTCTCGAGCTTCTCGTCGAGGTGCTGGGTCGAGAGCACGATCTGCGTCGCCTCTACCGGGCGGCCGTTCTCGTAGCGAACGGTGACCTGGCTCTTGGCGTCGGGCCCGAGCACGGCGGCGCCGTTGTGCTTGGCTTTGCGCGCCTCCGCGAGGTCCTTCAGGATCTTGTGGGCGTAGTAGATCGGCGCTGGCATCAGCTCCGGCGTCTCGTCGCAGGCGTAACCGAACATGATGCCCTGGTCGCCGGCGCCCTCGTCCTTGTTGCCGGCCGCATCGACGCCCTGGGCGATGTCAGCGGATTGGGCGTGCAGGTGAACGGCGACGTCGGCGGTCTTCCAGTGAAAGCCGTCCTGCTCGTAGCCGATGTCCTTGATCGCCGAGCGAGCGAGCTCCTCCACCTGCTCGAGCACCGCGTCGGGGCCGCGCACCTCGCCGGCGATGACGACGCGGTTCGTGGTCGCCAGCGTCTCGCAGGCGACGCGCGCTTCCGGCATCGCACCGAGGTAAGCGTCGACGACGGCATCGGAGATGCGGTCGCAGACCTTGTCGGGATGACCTTCCGAGACGGACTCGCTGGTGAAGAGATAGTTGGATCGGGCCACGGCTCGGCAGTCCTCGAGGGTGCGATGATGGGGCGGGCTTGTGACAGGCACTCCCGGTCAGGTCAAGGCAGGCTGGCGAACGCGTTCGGAATACAGAACGACGGGCCGTCAGCTCAAAGGGAGCGTTGAAGTGAGCTGACGCGCTCGAGAAAAGCTGTTCAGGCGCTCTTGCCGTCGGCCTCGGCGAGGGCTTCGGCCAAGTCCACGATCTTCCGGCGGACTCGGGAGTCGGCGATGCGGGTGAAGGCGCGCATCAACTGAATGCCCTCGCTCGTCGACAGCAGGTTCTCTGCCTGGTAGCTCGCGCCGGGGGACTCGGCGAAGCCCGCCTGACCACTGCCGAGAGCCGACGCGCCCTCGTAGAAAAACTCCACCGGCACACCGAGCACCTGCCCGATCTGGTGCATGCGGCTCGCCGAGACGCGATTGGTGCCCTTCTCGTATTTCTGCACCTGCTGGAACGTGATGCCGACCGCCTGCCCGAGCTTCTCCTGGCTCATGCCGACCAGCATGCGGCGCATGCGCAGGCGCGCGCCGACGTGCTTGTCGATCGGGTTGGGCGATTTCGTCATGACGGCCCCTCGTCGAGGCGATCGGCCTCGATGCATTCTTAGTCGTTGGCCGCGGCAGCGGCGGATGGGCGACGCCGGCGGCAGGCCACCGATGCGAAGCCCACACAACATAGTGTCAGCCCGGCGAAAAGAAACTCACCCCATTGGGCGTAGAGCGTGGGCCGGAGGGCCTGCGGCAAGGCGCCGTCGAGCACGCCTTCGACCATGAGCGGCAGGCTCGCCACCACGCGGCCGTAAGGATCGACGACGGCGGAGATCCCTGTATTGGCCGCGCGCACCAGGGGCAGACCCTGCTCGACGCTGCGCAGACGCGCCTGGGCGAAGTGCTGGTAGGGGCCGGGCGTGCGGCCGAACCAGGCATCGTTGGTGACGTTCAGGATCAGGCCGGGTCGGCCGGTGCCTGCTGCGATCTCCTCGGGAAAGATGGCTTCGTAGCAGATCGTCGCCGCGAGCGGCGGCAGGCCTCGAACCGTGAGGGGCAAGCGGCTCGCGGCCGGCTCGAAGCCTCCCGGCACGTGAACGAACTGGCGGATGCCGGCCCGTCGAAGCGCGGCGTCGAGGATGCCTGGAAAATACTCGCCGAAGGGCACGAGGTGGCCCTTGTCGTAGGTGCCGCCGATGGTGCCGTCATCGCCCACGACCTGGATCGAATTGTAGAAGCGCCGTCCCGCCTCGCCCGGCAGGGGCTCGTCCATCCGGGCAGCCCCCGTCACGAGGGTGACGCCGGGCGGCAGGAGGGCCGCGATCTGGGCGAGCGCCCTGGGATCGCGGTGGAGCAGGAAAGGGAAGGCCGATTCGGGCCAGATCAGGTGCGTGGCGTCCGCCACTCCCGACGAGGTCGGCGAGGTGGCGCGGTCGCTCAGCGTGAGATAGCGCCGCATGATCTCGTCCCGGTTCTCGGGGCGGAACTTGGCGTCCTGCGGCAGGTTCGGCTGCATCAGCCTCAGCTTCACCCCCGCCACCGTCGGCACCGCCCCTGCTGGAACGCGTCCGGCGCCGTAGGCCGCAAGCGCCGCGAGCACGAGGCCAGCGGCCACGGTTGGAACGAGGCGCGCGCGCGACGTCTCGCCGGTGCCGAGGGCCGCCGGTGCGGCGAGAACGGGCACGGTCACGAGGGTGAGGCCGTAGAGTCCCAGGATCGAGGCGCCCTGCATGAGCCAGAGGTTCTGGCCAAGGGCCATGCCGAGCGTGTTCCAGGGAAAGCCGGTGAAGAGGTGCCCGCGCAGCCACTCGGCGACGGCAAGACCGACGGCGAGGGCGAGGAGCCGGGCGGCGCCTCCGGACCAGAGGAGGCGCGCCAGCGCAAAGCCGAAAGCAAAGAACAGGGCGAGCACCGCCGGCAGGCCGAGCACCCCGAAAGGCAGGGCCCAGGCGAACTGGTCGGCCTCGACGAGGAAAGCGGATCCGAGCCACCACAGGCCGGCGACGAAGTAGCCAAAACCCCAGCACCAGCCGGTGAGCCCTGCGGCAAGGAGCGTCCGGCCGAGCCGCGATCGTCCGTCTGCTCCCAGCGCCGTGCCATCGATGAGCCAGACGGCAACGGTCAGGGACACGGCCAGCGCCGGCACGAGGCCGAAGGGGGGCATGGCGAGCGCCCCCACTGCCCCGGCGAGGGTGGCGATCAGCGCCCGCGACCAACCCCACGAGAGGATGACGCGGCTGGCAAGGGCGTTCATGCGACGGGCGGCCCCGCGTTCGGGGGAGAACCCGTATCCGGCCGGGCTTCCTGCCGCGGAGGAATGGGTGCCTGGATGGGCCCCGGTTCGCCGCCAAGCGCCGGAGGCCCGACCGGCGGTACTGCCGCGAGCACGGGATCGACAGCCGGCGCCCGTGCGGGCGGGCCCGACTCGCTCGCTCCGCCGGCCGATGCCTTCTCGACCCCGTTGCCTTCGCGTCGATGGATGCGCAGCCGCTTGATCCTGCGCGGATCGGCATCGGCGACCTCGAACTCGAGATGGTGGGGGCCGGCGATGATCTCGCCCCGGGACGGCACCCGGCCGGCCAAGGTCACAACGAGCCCACCCAGGGTCTCGACCTCCTCGGCCTGATCTTCGATGGAGAGATTGACGCCCAAGGCTTCGGAGGCCTCCTCCAGGCTTACCCGGGCATCGGCAAGAAGCGTTTCGTCCGTTCCCGGGACGATGAGGCGGGCGGCGTCGACGTCGTGCTCGTCCTCGATGTCGCCCACCACGATCTCGACGAGGTCCTCGATGGAGACGAGCCCGTCGGTCCCGCCGTACTCGTCGATGACGAGGGCCATGTGGGTGCGCGTCGCCTGCATGCGCACGAGAAGATCGACGGCCGGCATCGAGCCCGGAACGAAGAGGACGGGGCGCAGGATTTTCGCCGACGCAAGGGTCGTCGAGAGGTCGACGCTGCCGAGATTGGGCATCGTCGCGGCCTCGGCCTTGCGCCGACGCCGCGTGCCGGCCTCCGCCTTTGCGGCGAAGAAGTCGAGGAAGTCGCGGATGTGGATCATCCCCTTGGGATCGTCGAGGGTCTCGCCGTAGACCGGGAGGCGCGAATGGCCTGCCGTCCGGAAGGTGGCGAGCAGTTCGCCGAGGGAAATCTCGGCCGGCACCGCCACGATGTCGGCGCGGGGCACCATGACGTCATCGACCCGAATGCGGTGGAGCCCGAGCACGTTCTTGAGCATCGCCCGCTCCTGGGGCGAGAAGCGGTCCCCGGCCTCGGCGAGGGCGTCCTCAAGGTCGTCGCGGATGGTGTCGCGGGCACGAGGGTTCAGGCGATGGAGCAGGCGCTCGAGCCAGCTCTCCCGAGGCGACGGGTCGGGAGCGGCCTGCGCGGCGGTGGGGCCGCGACTTCGGTCGTCGTTCATGGAAACGGGGCGGGTCTCTTCAGCGGCCGAACGGCGTCGGCCTCACATGTCCATATCACGATAGGGGTCGGCGATGCCAAGGTGGGCGAGCGCTTGTCGCTCCAACGCTTCCATCCGCTCGGCTGCTCTCTCCTCTTCGTGGTCGTGGCCTAGGAGGTGAAGGGTGCCGTGCACGACGAGGTGCGTGGCGTGGTCCGCGAGTGTCTTGCCCTCGTCATTGGCCTCTCGCACCACCGTCTCGTAAGCGAGAACGATGTCGCCGAGAGGCTGCGGACCGGGCGGGGCAGGCCCGTCCGGGGCGGGGAAGGAGAGAACGTTCGTCGGCTTATCCTTACCTCGAAAGTCGCGGTTCAGGACGCGCACCCGCGCGTCGTCGGCCAGCAGGAGGCTCACCTCGCGGGCGAGATCGGCCTCCCCCGAAGCGGCGAGCGCGGCCGCGACGGCGCGCTCCGCCCAGAGTGCGATCGCGTCCTCGTCGCCGAGCGCCGCCCAGCGCTCGTCCTCCGCGACGACCTCGACGGCGATCACTGAGGCCGCGTTCACGGCGTCCGGGTCGAGCCGGCACTGAATGCCGCGTCATAGGCCGTGACGATGCGGCGCACCAGATCGTGGCGCACCACATCGACGTCCTTGAAGGTTATGCGCCCGATTCCTTCGACGCCGGAGAGGATGTTCACCGCCTCGACGAGGCCGGACTTCTGGCCCGGCGGCAAGTCAATCTGGGACGGATCGCCCGTCACGATCATACGCGAGCCCTCGCCCAGGCGGGTGAGGAACATCTTCATCTGCATCGAGGTGGTGTTCTGGGCCTCGTCGAGGAGCACCACGGCCTTGGTGAGCGTGCGTCCGCGCATGAAGGCGAGGGGCGCGATCTCGATCATCCCGGTCTGAAGGCCGCGCTCGACGTGGCGGGCCTCCATGAAATCGTAGAGCGCGTCGTAGATGGGGCGAAGGTAGGGGTCGACCTTCTCGCGCATGTCGCCGGGCAGGAAGCCGAGGCGCTCGCCGGCCTCCACCGCCGGACGGGACAGGATGAGGCGCTCGGCGGCGCCTTGCTCCAGGAGTTGCACCGCGTGGCCCACCGCGAGCCAGGTCTTACCCGTGCCCGCCGGTCCTTCCGCAAAGACGAGTTCGTTGGCGCGCAACGCCTTGATGTAGGCATCCTGCGCCGCGTTGCGCGCGCGAACCGGGCCGCGCTTGCGCGTCGCGATCTGGTCGAAGACGGCGTGTCCCGCCGGCGCCTCGGCCGCCGGAAAAAGCGAGCCCTGCAGGGCGCTCTCCTGAACCGCGCCGTCCACGTCGCCGAGGCTCAAGGATTCGCCGAGCCGCACCCGCTCATAGAGCGCTTCGAGCACGCGGCGGGCTTTCTCGGCATCGGTCGGAGCGCCCTTAATCACGACGTGGTTGCCCAAAGCCGTAGCGGTGACGTCGAGCCGCCGCTCGAGATGGGCGAGGTTCTGATCGTAATGGCCGAAGACAAGGCTTGCGAGGCGGTTGTCGTCGAAGGCGAGGGTGATCTCCGCCGTCTCGTCGACCCCGGGCGGGGTCGTCCGGCCGCGCATGCGCGCCGCGCTCTCACTCCTCAAAGGCCTCTCCTCTACGCCGCCGAGGCGGGCGCCCAAGTGTCTTCAGCTGGCGCGGCGAAGAGGCTGTTCGGCCCCACCGCGGTAATCCGGGCCCGCACCACCTCGCCGACCCGCCCCCGGCCGCCCTCGATCTGGACGGCTTGCAGGTAGGGCGACTTGCCCGCGATCTGGCCCGGATGCCGGCCCGGCTTCTCCAGGAGAACGTCGAGGGTCCGGCCCACGGTTCCGCGATTGAAAGCTTGCCGCTGCGCTTCGACCAGATCCTGCAGCCGGGCGAGGCGCTCGGCCTTCACGGGATCGGGAACTTGAGCTTCCATCTCCGCCGCCGGCGTGCCAGGGCGGGGCGAGTATTTGAAGGAAAAAGTGCTGGCGAAGCCGATGTTGCGGATGAGGGACAAAGTGTCCTCGAACTCTTCGTCCGTCTCCCCAGGAAAGCCCACGATGAAGTCGGAGGAGAGGGCGATATCGGGCCGCGCCGCCCGGATACGCTCGACGAGGCGACGGTAATCGTCGCCCGTGTGGCGTCGGTTCATGGCCTGCAGCAGCCGGTCGCTGCCCGCCTGAACCGGCAGGTGCAGGAAAGGCATCAGGGCCGGCAGATCGCGGTGGGCAGCGATGAGATCCTCGCCCATGTCGCGCGGATGGCTCGTCGTGTAGCGCAAACGCGCCACGCCTTCGATCCGGCTCAGGGCCTCGAGCAGCCGCGCCAGAGACCAGACCGCGCCGCCCGAACCCTCGCCATGGTAGGCGTTGACGTTCTGGCCGATGAGGGTGATCTCACGGACGCCCGCCTCTGCGAGGCGCAGCGCCTCGTCCAGGATCTTCGCGGCCGGCCGCGAGACTTCGGCGCCGCGGGTATAAGGCACGACGCAGAAAGTGCAGAACTTGTCGCAGCCTTCCTGGACGGTGAGGAAGGCGGTCACGCCGCGCCCCCGGATGCGGGCAGGCTCAAGCGCCGGCAGCTGGTCGAACTTGTCGTCGGCCGGGAACTCCGTGTCGACGACGCGGCCCGGCGCGCGAATGAGCGCGGGCAGATTCTGATAGCTCTGAGATCCGACTACGACGTCAACGGCCGGCTGGCGGCGCAGGATCTCCTTGCCCTCGGCCTGGGCAACGCAGCCCGCGACGACGACCTTCGTCTCCCGCCCAGCAAGGGCGCGTTCGCGTTTCAGTACCCGCACGCGGCCGAGCTCGGAATATATCTTCTCCGCCGCCTTCTCGCGGATGTGACAGGTGTTGAGGACGACGAGGTCCGCTTCCTCCAGCACCTGCGTCTCGGCGTAACCTTCGCCGGCCAGAACATCCGCCATACGCTCGGCGTCGTAGACGTTCATCTGGCAACCGTAGGACTTGATGAAGACTTTTTTCACGGAAGCAGGGCTCGGGATGGGGTCTCGCGGAAGAGCCCGTACTTAATCGGTCCGGTGGCAAAAGAGAACCCGGGCGATCTCGACCCGCTGTCTCGGCGAGTTGAGCACGTTTGCTCCGGTGTCCCCTCTGTCATGGCCGGGCTCGACCCGGCCATCTCGGTTCGGGGGTGAGCGGGGTTTCGGGCCGAGGTTCGCGGGTCGAGCCCGCGAACGACACGGGTGTGGTCTGAGGCGCTCGGGCCTATGCCCGGCTTCCCCTCACCCTCGCTCCACTGCGTTCCGCTTGCT
>DATCMH010000014.1:0-1687 GCA_036563505.1 Beijerinckiaceae bacterium | reverse complement strand
TACCTCATCATCAAGGGCCTCGTGCAGCGCACCCCCCGGGGCCGCGTACTCACCCCCCACGCCTTCCGGCACCTCGGCCTGCCCGAGCCGAACCGCGATCCGGCGGTGCAGTTCGGTCTGTTCGCCGCGGGCGACGAGGAGAGTTCGGAACTGACGGCTTAACCGGATGAGGTGACACGCTCGAGGCCGTCGCCCGAACCCTGTCCGGACAGGGTGTGGAGTGGGTCTTCGGGCCGGGCCAGCAGCCCGGCGTGCGCTTGAGCCGGCCGGCCACGGTCCGGCGCGGGGATCCTGATCTCGCATCGACGGGGCGTTCAGGTCGCGACGTCGGTCCTCACGCGGCTTCGCGCAACTCGCGTCTCTCCCGCGCTGCCCGCACTAGACGCCTCTCCATCCTCAAGAGTTGGTTCAAACCAACATGCGGGACGAGATCAGCGTCCGGCGTGACGCAGCGAAAACAGACCTCCAATTCGGCCCCGCCGTGCCGCGGTCGTGGACATGGCTCGATCCGATCATCTCGGTCCGCCGCCGAGCCTCTCGCCGCGGGTCGGGCTCTGCCGGTTCTGGGCGGGCGACTCGGCGCACCTCAACTCAACACTCGTACTGGCGCCACCTGAGCGATCGTCACCGGTACCCGGCAGCCTGGAGCTCGAACAATGCCGCGTAGCGTCCACGCGCGGCGAGCAGCTCCTCGTGGGAGCCGCTCTCCACCACCTTCCCGTGCTCGAGCACGAGGATGCGGTCGGCCATGCGCACGGTGGAGAAGCGGTGGGAGATGAGGAGCGCCGTCTTGCCCCGGCTGAGATCGCCGAACCGCTGGAACACTTCGTATTCGGCGCGGGCATCGAGAGCCGCGGTGGGCTCATCGAGAACGAGGATGTCGGCGTCGCGCATGTAGGCGCGGGCGATGGCGATTTTCTGCCACTCGCCTCCGGAGAGTTCGACCCCTGTGCTGAAACGCTTGCCGAGGATCTGATCGTACCCGAGCGGCAGGCCCGTCACGACCGCGTCCGCGAGGCTTCGCTCGGCCGCATCCCGAACGCGGGCCTGATCGTCCGCCGCCTCGATCGCGCCGACCCCGATGTTCTCGCGCGCGCTGAAGCCGAAGCGCACGAAGTCCTGGAAGATCACACCGATCCGGCCGCGCAGATCGGCGAGATCGAAATCGCGCAGGTCCCGCCCGTCGAGGAGGATCCGGCCCTCGGTCGGCTCGTAGAGCCGCGCCAGCAACTTGACGATCGTCGTCTTGCCGGCCCCGTTCTCGCCCACCAGCGCCACGACCTCGCCTGATCGGATGCTGAGATCGAGGTGGCGGACCGCCCAGCGCTTCGCGTCGGGATAGCAAAAGCCAACGTTCTCGAAGACGATCCCCTCCCGGGGCGGCCGAGGCACAGGGACGGCTCGTGGGGGCGATGTGATCGCCGGACGGATCTCGAAGAACGAGAATAGATCTTCGAGGTACAGGGCCTGTCCGGCGACCTGTGAGACGCCAAGAAGCAGGCTCTCTAGCAGACCCCGCAAGCGCAGGAACGAGCCCGCCAGGAACGTGAGATCGCCGAGGCTGAACTCGCCCGCGACGGTACGCCAGATGATCGTGGCGTAGGCGACGTAATAGGCCAGCGCCCCTAGGCCCGCGAAAACGCTGCCCCAGGCGGCGCGCTCCATCGCGAGCGTTCGTCGATCGGCG
>DATCMH010000002.1:0-656854 GCA_036563505.1 Beijerinckiaceae bacterium | reverse complement strand
AGGAGGATGGGCATGGCGGGTATGTAGGCGCGTGGCCGTGTCCGTGAAAGCCGCGGTGCGTCACCCCGCCTGCGGCGTCTCTCCCGGGGCCGGAGAGAAGGCGGCAGTGGCGGACTGGCGGGCTGCTGAGGCAGTCGCGCGACAATCACTGAGTGACAAGTCTCCCTCTGGCCAACTCGCCTTGACCTGGACCGGCAGGCTTGGTGTGCCGCCCTGGCAGCGGTACAGCCTCCTGCGTCACACTGCGCCGTCACCATGCAGGAGCGCCTCGCCATGAGTCCACCCGACCTCGCTCTCAGCGGTCGCCACGCGCTCGTGACGGGCGGAGGCTCAGGTCTCGGGCTTGCGATCGCTCAGGGCCTTGCCAATGCGGGCGCTGCGATCACGCTGGTCGGTCGGGATGCGGCGAAGCTGGAACAGGCTGTTGCGAGCCTCAATGCCGCGCCAAAGCAGGCCGGCTCCCTCGTCTGCGACGTGACCGATCGCGAGGCGCTCGGGGGCTTGGTGACCGCCGCTGAAGAGGCGCGCGGTTCGGTCGAGATCCTAGTCAACAACGCGGGCATCCAGCAACGCGCGCCTGTCGTCGACTTTCCCGATCAGGGCTGGGACGTGATGCTGGCGACGCACCTGACCGCGCCGTTTTTGCTCGCGCGAGGCGTGGCTCGCGGCATGATCGAGAGGCGTCGCGGCAAGATCATCAACATCCTGTCTGTCATGGCAGAGCTCGGGCGCCCGACGGTCGTACCCTACACGACGGCTAAAGGTGGGCTGAAGATGCTGACCCGAGGGCTCGCCGTGGAACTCGGTCCGCACAACATCCAGGTTAACGGGATCGCACCAGGTTACTTTCGCACGGCCATGAACGAGGCGCTCATTGCCGACCCGGCCTTTGATGCCTGGGTGCGAAAGCGAACACCGGCCGCACGCTGGGGTGAGCCGCACGAACTCGCAGGCCTCGCCGTTCTGCTCGCCTCTCCGGCGTCGGATTACATCTCGGGGCAGGTGATCTTCGTCGATGGCGGGCTCACGGCCTCGGTCTAGCGTTCACTCTCATCTGCCGGTTCCACCTGACCGGTAGCGACTTGAGAACCCGTCATTGGGCGGTCTGGGACGGACCTCTGCCGGTGTGTTGAAATTCTTTGCTGTGCCGCCGACTGGCGATGGTCACCCCTGCAACCGGCGTCGGCGTCCACCGCACGGCCGGCTGGAGCATCCCGAAGGCACACGCGCGTCAGCGTTTCCGACCATAGGCTCGCACCTGGAGCGCTACGGGGCGGTGTTGAATGCGGTCGAGATCAACTCGTCGTTCTACCGCCCCCATCGCCGCACGACCTACGAGCGCTGGGCGGCATCCGTGCCGGATGGCTTCCGCTTCGCGGTGAAGGTCCCCCGCTCCATTACGCACGAGCGGCGATTGCGCGAGGTGGACGACCTTGTCGATCGGTTCCTGTCCGAGGTGGCGGGCCTTGGCGCGACCCTCGGGCCGCTGCTGGTTCAGCTGCCACCCAAGCTCGCCTTCGAGGCCGAGATCTCGAGCACGTTCCTGTCTAACCTTCGAGCGCGCGTCGCAGGATCGATCGTGTGTGAGCCGCGCCACCCCTCCTGGTTCACGCGTGAGGTCAGCGCGTTGCTGGTCGAGCACCGGATCGCGCGGGTGGCGGCTGATCCGGCGCCCGTTCCCGGAGCAGGCGAGCCTGGCGGGTGGTCGGGTCTCGTCTACTGGCGCCTGCACGGATCGCCGCGGATCTACTACTCGCCTTACAGCGAGGAAGCGGTGGCCGAGGTCGCCCAGCGGCTCACGCGCGAGGCGTCCCGTGGCGCCGGGAGCTGGTGCATCTACGACAACACGGCCGCGTTCGCCGCCACGCACGATGCTCTGGCCACGCAATCGCTGGTGAGAGGCTCCTCCCTGGTCCGCATTAGCATGTAAGAGGATGTCGGAGGCGTTTCGCTTCGCAGGCGAAGAGACGGTCCAATGCTGTTCGTTCAAGTCATGAGAATGATAATGCCATGCTGAAGCTCGCCCTCGCCTGCATGCTGCTCTTCCTGCCCGCCCACGCGCTCGCCGGCGTCAAGGAGAGGCTCGCGGCGCTCGCGCCGTCGGGGCTCGTGCTCGTGGTGGACGAGGCCGGGAAGGACGTGGTGGCCCAGAACGCCGACGCGCCATTCGTGCCGGCTTCCGTCGCGAAAGTCGTGACCGCCTGGCTGGCGACGGAGGTGCTCGGTCCCGACTACCGCTTCGAGACACGGTTCTACCTCGACAAGGACCGGGTGCTCTACGTGCGCGGGGGCGGCGACCCGTTCCTGATCTCCGAGGAACTGGCCCAGCTCGCCGCGGGGCTCGTCGCCGCGACCGGTCGGCAGCCGCTCGGCGGCATCGTTCTGGACGCCAGCTACTACCCCGCGAACCTGCGCATTCCAGGCATCGAGAACACGGACGAAGCCTACAACGCGTTGAATGCCGCCCTCGCGGTGAACTTTAACACCATCAACGCCGTGCGAAAGGGCAAGACGGTTCAATCGGCCGAGGAGCAGACCCCGCTCACGCCGCTGGCCGTGAGCCAGTTCCAGGCGCGGGGGCCTCAGGGGCGGGGTCGGATCAGCTTGGCGCAGGATCCTGGCTTGAGCTTGCAATACGCGGGCGAGCTGATCGCGGCCTTCGTCGGGCGGGCGGGCGGCAGCGTCAGAGGCAAGATCTCGACCGGGGCCGTGCCGCAGGGGCTCGAGCCGGTCTACGTGCACCGCCAATCGCGCCCGCTCTCCCATATCCTGGCCGGTTTGCTGCGCGACTCGAACAACTACATCGCGAACCAGGTTTTCCTGGAGATCGGCGGGCATCGTCTGGGCGGACCCGTCAGTCTCGAGAAGTCGCTCCAGGTCGCGAAGGAGGAATTCACGAAGCACGGCCTAACCGAGGCGCTTCAGCTCGAGGAAGGATCGGGCATCAGCCGCGGCAACCGTCTCACCGCCCGCGGCCTCGTGAAAGTGCTGGGGCTCTTCGCGCCCCATGCCGGCCTGCTGAAAACCGGCGAAGGCTCGTTCTACAAGACCGGCACCTTCTCGGGCGTTCGCACGCTCGCGGGCTATGCCGACACTGCCAAGCACGGGCGCGTGCGCTTCGTGATCGCGCTCACGAGCAACGACAGCGCGCTGCGCTTCCGGGTCCTCAAGGCCATCCAGTCCGAGCTATAGCCGCGAAGCGCCTGCTCGGGCTGTCTTGTCCGCTACTCATGCAGGGCCGGGTGTCCCGATGCTCACCAGCCGGACCGGGGCCGCCGCATGACCTTCGCCGACGCGATCGGTCTTCTCGGCGTCGCGGCCTATCTGGCCGCCTACGGCCTGCTGCAGTTCGGCGTCCTCAAGGTCGAGGACGGGCGCTACGCCCTGCTCAACGGCCTCGGCTCCCTCGCGATCCTCTACTCGCTCATCTACGAGTTCAACTTGCCCTCCTTCGTGAGCCAGACGACCTGGCTCATCCTGACTGTCGCCGGCTACTTGCGCTTTCGGAGCAGGCGGTAAGCTCGGGCGGAGGAGGCGTCATCCGCACGACACCGAACGATCGTGAGCGTGAGATCGTTCAGGCCTTCCCCGCAAACGGCCAAGGTCTATGTGTGACGATGAGGATGGGCTCCCGGGGCAGAACGCCTGCGAGTGCGGGTCTTCGCGCACGCGAGACAGGCGGGAGACGGGGCGCGGCTTGGGAGAGCATGCGCAACGACGCGGGCGCGGTCGGTGACGGGGCTTGGGGCAGATGCGGCGATCTCTGAAATTCCTGCACACGATGGGAGCGATCGGCCTCATGGGGGCGATGGCCGCGCTGCTCGTCCTGTTGAGCCACACGCCCGCGCCCACCGATCTCGCTGCTTACGCCCTGATACGGGGCGCCATGGGGGACGTCGCGACCTGGATCTTCTTCCCCTCCCTCGGCCTGACCCTGGTCGCGGGGCTGCTCGCGATCGGGTTCAACCCCGGCTACCACAATTCCAGCTGGGCTTGGGCTAAGCTCGGCACCGGCATTCTCGTGTTCGAGAGCGGCTTCGTCGGCGTGCTCGGCCCGATGCAGGAAGAGGCGCGGCTGAGCGCGCAGGCCCTCGCGGGCCTCATCGATCCCAAGACGCTCGGCGGGTCGGTGGGCGCCGAGCGCGGTACGCTCTGGGTGCTGCTCGCGGTCGCGACGGTCAACGTCGTGCTCGGCATCTGGCGCCCGCGCTTCACCCGCTTGCGCGATTGAGAGAAGTTTGTGAATGATGCCGGCCGATGTTGAGGCTGTGATGTTTCGCTCAGTTCTGATCGCTGCGGCCTTGCCGCTCCTGGTTTGACGGCCTGCTCGGGACTCAATCCTCTCGAGGCTAAGCTGTCTGCCGACGACCTGGCCGTCGCCCCGCGGTTCTCTCGGCGTCTCCGGCGCCCCAGGCTTCATCGGTCGCGGCCGTCGACGCCGACCCTGCCCCCGATGCGTCGCTGGCCGATGCCGAAGACCGGGAGAGCGCGCCGCGGCGCGCGCGGGCGCAACGGGATCAGGTGCGGATTCCGTCCCTTTACGTCGCGCCGCTACCCCGCTCGGTGGCGAAGAGCGACAACGTGCTGGTGCGCATGGATGCTCTCGTCGAGCGGCAGACGGCGACCGCGCGCGTCGCGGCTCGCTCCATGTGTTCGGGCTGCTGAAGGGGGAGCCTTCGGCAAAGCCGACGGCGACGTAGCTGCCCGCGATAGGCGGCTCGCCTGAACGTCAGACGGCGGTATGGTCCTGAGTTTACCCTCAGGCGGCCTTGACGCCTGAGAGGAAGTTCTCGACCTCCTGGCCGAGGTGGTTGGAGTGGCGCGCCAGCTCCTGGGCCGCGCCGAGCACCTGGGCCGCCGCGGCTCCGGTCTCGCCGGCCCCGCGCTTCACCTCGCCGATGTTGCCCGTCACGGCTTCCGTGCCGCGCGCCGCCTCCTGCACGTTGCGCGCGATCTCCTGGGTCGCCGCCCCTTGCTCCTCCATCGCGGCCGCGATGCTCGTCGAGATGGCGGAGATGTTGGTGATGGTGCGCCCGATCCCCTGGATGGCGTCCACCGCCTGACGCGTGGCGTTCTGCACCTCGGCGATCTGCGCGCTGATCTCCTCCGTGGCCTTGGAGGTCTGGGAGGCGAGCTCCTTGACCTCGGTGGCCACCACCGCAAAGCCCCGCCCCGCCTCGCCGGCTCGCGCCGCCTCGATCGTGGCGTTGAGCGCGAGCAGGTTGGTCTGGCCGGCGATCGTGTTGATGAGCGCGATGACGCCGCCGATCTTCTCCGCCGTCTGGGCGAGCGTCTGCACAATCTGGTCCGTGCGCCGGGCATCCTCCACCGCGGAGCCTGCGATCTGCGAGGAATGCGTTACCTGGCTCGTGATCTCACGGATCGAGATCGACAGCTCCTCCGTGGCAGAAGCCACGGTCTGGACGTTGGCCGAGGTTTGCTCGGCGGCAGACGCCACGGTCATGGATTGGTGGTTCGTCTGATCGGCCGTGGCGGTCATCGACTGTGCGGTGGCTTCCATCTCGGTCGCGGCGGCCGCGAGCCCTTGCGTGAGCGACGACACCTTGCTCTCGAAACTGCGCGTCAGCTGGTCCAGCACCTGGGCACGGCGCATCTTGGCCTCGTTCTCCGCGGCCTGCTCGGCGGCGAGGCGCCGTGTCTCGAGCGCGTTATCCTTGAAGACCTGCAGGCTGCGCGCGAGCAGGCCAACCTCGTCGCGCCGCTCCACTCCGGTGACCGCCACCGTCAGATCGCCGTGGGCGAGGCGGTCCATCGCGCCGGCCATGCTGCCGAGGGGCCTTGCGACGCCGAACATCGCGATTGCGCCGAGGAGGGCGACCGCGACCGCGAGGCCCGCGCCGGAGGCCGCGATGAGCGTCGTCGAGGTGCTATGGGCAAGGTCGGCAGCCGCCTTCTTGGCCTCCACCAGCGCCTTGCCATTCGCCTCGACGCGCTGCTCGAGAGCCTCGCGGGCTTTCGCGCGGGCCGTCCGCCCCTCGCTGTTGGACAGCTTGAAGGCGGCCTCCTTCTCGTTCTTGAGCGCGAGTGCGACGCTTCTGTCCATGACGGCGAAGAACTCGACGACCGTGTGCTTGAGGCCCTCGTTCGTCGCCTTGCGCTCAGGCGTGTCCGACATCGCGATGAGGCGGTCGAGCCCTTCCAGGGACTCGGCCGTGGCCTCCCGATAGCGTTGTTCGTAGTAGGCCATCCGCTCGGCGTTGGTCTGGAGAATGATGTTCTTCTCCTGGATGGACGCCTCGTTCACGTCCGACTTCGCCTCGAGCGCGACGGCCCGACGGGTGGCATGCACCTCGACGATCCGCTGCGTGTCGGCGGCGAGCGTATCGAGCCCGCTCTTGGCCAGCACGATCACGCCCACCGTGACGAGGATCACGACAGCTGCGGGGATGGCGAGCTTCGTGATCAATTTGAGGTTGTCGAGGAAGCGCATGGTCTTGGTCCACGAAGAAGGGCGGCGCATGACACGACGCGGACGAGTGAACCATGTTTCCCCGGTGTGTATTGATGATCAGTTAAGGCGATCCGATCGCGAACGTATTCGCATCCTATGTTGCACATTAAGCATTGGTGGCTGGCATATCCGGGCAATACGAATAATGCAAAGACGGTCTTATCGCGAGGATTGATCTTTGATTTTGTATCGGGTCTATGCGTAAAACGTAGATATAGATGACGCGCCAATTGAGGTTGGGACAGGTATCGCCACGGTTCGTGGCCTGTGAACACGCCTATGATCGGTGCCGTGCGGTGCGCGGCGGTGTTGTTTGCCGCCTTCATGGCTTCCGGGCGCGACGGGGACCCCTAAGGGACCTGCTCAACTCTAGGTCAGCCGCACCCTGCTCGATCTAGCGAGACGGCAACTATGGCGCGCCGTTCCTCCGGGGCCGTGCAAAGCTGTGAGCCCAGACCCGGACTCCCGCCTCCGCACGGCCCCAACATACGGCGAGGAGCCTCAGGCCGCTCCGGCGGTGATCTTGATGGACAGGGTCGGCAGTCCTTCGATCGTGCAGAGCAGCACGTCGTCCTTCACCACGGGCCCGACATTCTCCGGCGTACCCGAGTAGATGATGTCGCCCGCCCTGAGTTCGAAGGCCTCGGACAGTTTGGAGATCTGCTCGGCCACCGACCAGATCATGTAGGACAGGTCCGCCTCCTGCTTCGTCTGCCCGTTCAGCTGGAGCTGGATCTTGCCTTTGGCGAAATGGCCGACGGAGGCCACCGGGTGGATGGGGCCGATGGGCGCCGAGAGGTCGAAGCTCTTGCCGATCTCCCAGGGTTTCTTCTGGTCGCCCATGCCGCGTTGCAGGTCGCGTCGGGTCATGTCGAGGCCGACCGCGTAGCCGTAGACGTGGTCGAGCGCCCGCTCCATCGGGATGTTGCGTCCGCCGGATGTCAGCGCCGCCACGAGCTCCACCTCATAGTGGTAGTTCTTGGTCAGCGACGGATAGGGATGGTCCGCCACTTGGCCGGGCAGCACCACCTGGATCGCGTCCGTGGGCTTCTGAAAGAAGAAGGGCGGCTCGCGGGTCGGGTCGGAGCCCATCTCGCGGGCATGCGCGGCGTAGTTCCGGCCGATGCAATAGATGCGCCGCACCGGAAAGGCCTCGTCGGAGCCGACGATCGGGATCGTGGTCTGAGGCACCGCGAAGGGCGTCTTGGCGAGCGCCGTCACCTGCGCCTCAGCGGCGCTGGGCAGGGCGGCCCCGGCGGTGGCGGCGGCACCGGCGGTGATGAAGCCGCGGCGGGTCTGCTTCATGGCGTTCTCTCCCGTGTTGCTCGCGCTTGACGCGCGTTCACGTGAAACCCACGCGTTCACGCGTGGCGACGGCCGATGGGACTTTCACGGCCTCAAAGCAATGCCGCGCCGGCCCGGTTCACGACCATAGACCTGTCCGATCAGGCGTCCAGCCCCAGTCCAGCGCCCTGCCGCCGGTCAGAGCCGGGCGCCCGTGCTGCGGGGCGTCGCGAGGAGCAGGTGCGTCTCGGAATTGGCGACGCCCGGGATCAGGCGCAGGCGGCGAAGCACGGCGTCGAGCTCCGACAGGCTCGCCACGGCGAGCTCCGCGACCGCGTCCCAGCGGCCGTTCGTCGTGTGCACCGCGGTGATCTCGGCGAAGCCGTTGAGCGCGCTGATGACCTGGTCGGCCTGGCGTCCCTCGACCTCGATCAAGGTCAGGCCTCGCACCGGAGCCGCCACCGCATCGGCCCGCAGCACCACCGTGTAGCCGACGATCTCGCCCCGGCGTTCGAGGCGCTCGATCCTGGCCTTCACGGTCGCCCGCGACACGCCGAGCTCGGCGGCGATCTCCGAGGTCGTGCGCCGGCAGTCATGGCGCAGGATCGTGATCAGGTTGCGGTCGAGATCATCCATCGATCTGTCATCTTGCGCAGGTCTTATGACCACTCTGGATAGCCGATCCAGAAGTTTTGCCAAGCCGTCGGCTTCAAACCGACACTGGCATTCCGTACTATGGATGGAAGCGAGGGATCGATGACGTCACGAACAGTTCTGATCGGCGCGCCCGTCCAGACGGGGGCCGGGCGCCTGGGCTGCGACATGGGCCCGAGCGCCTACCGCGCGGCCGGCCTCGCCGAAGCGCTCGCGGAACTGGGCTTGTCTGTCGAGGACCGGGGCAACGTCGCGGCGGCGCCGCGGCCAGTCCGCACTCACCCGAACCCCGCGGTGCACCATCTCGCGGAGTTCGAGGGCTGGACGGCGGCTCTCGCGGAGGCGGCGTTCGAGGCTTCGGCGGAGGGGGCGGTGCCGATCTTCCTCGGCGGCGATCACAGCCTCTCGGCCGGCACCGTGACCGGCATGAGCCGGCGTTCCGCCCTGGAGGGACGACCGTTGTTCGTCCTCTGGCTCGACGCCCATGCCGACTTCCATTCGCTCGACACGACGCAGAGCGGCAACCTGCACGGGGTGCCGGCCGCCTACTTCACCGGACGCAGCGGCTTTGCCGGCTACCTGCCCGTCGTGGAGGCGCCGGTCGACCCGCGGCGGGTCTGCATGCTGGGCCTGCGCAGCGTCGACCCGCCCGAGCGGCGGGCGATCAACGAGGCGGGCGTGACGGTCTTCGACATGCGCACCCTCGACGAGGAGGGGATCGTGCGGCCGCTGCGCGGCTTCCTCGAGGAGGTCGCGGCGGCGGACGGGGCCCTCCACGTCAGCCTCGACGTCGACTTCGTCGATCCCGGCATCGCCCCGGGCGTCGGCACCACAGTGCCGGGCGGAGCGACCTTCCGTGAGGCCCACCTCGTCATGGAGATCCTCCACGATTCCGGCCTCGTGCGCAGCCTGGACCTCGTGGAGCTCAACCCCTTCCTCGACGATCGCGGCCGCACGGCCCTGCTCATGGTCGACCTCGCCGCGAGCCTGTTCGGCAAGAGTATCCTCGACCGCCCCACCCGGAGCTTCTCATGACCGCGCTCAACATCGTGCCCTTCGTCAGCGTGGACCACATGATGCGTCTCGTCCTCGCGGTCGGGGTCGAGCGCGCCCTCGTGGAACTCGGGGAGCACATCGAGGAGGACTTTCGGCGCTGGGCCGCCTTCGACAAAACGCCCCGGATCGCTTCGCACAGCGTCGACGGGGTGATCGAGCTGATGCCGACGAGCGACGGCGCCACCTACGGCTTCAAATACGTCAACGGGCACCCGAAGAACGCCCGGGGCGGCCTGCAGACCGTGGCGGCCTTCGGCGTGCTGGCCGACGTGGGCAGCGGCTACCCGCTCCTCCTCACTGAGATGACGATTCTCACGGCGCTGCGCACGGCCGCCATGTCGGCGCTGGCGGCCAAGCACCTCGCCCGGCCCGATGCCCGCTCCATGGCGCTCATCGGCAACGGCGCGCAGGCCGAGTTCCAGGCGCTCGCTTTCAAGGCCCTGCTCGGCGTCGACCGCCTGCGCCTCTACGACATCGATCGGACCGCCACCGCCAAGTGCTTGCGCAACCTCGCGGGCTTCGGCTTCGAGATGCAGGCCTGCACCAGCGTCGAGGAGGCGGTCCAGGGCGCCGACATCATCACCACCGTCACCGCAGACAAGCAGAACGCCACGATCCTGACGGACAACCTCGTCGGGGCCGGCGTGCACATCAACGGCGTCGGCGGGGACTGCCCCGGCAAGACGGAGCTGCACCCCGGCATCCTCGGGCGCGCCGACATCTTCGTCGAATACGCGCCCCAGACCCGCATTGAGGGCGAGATCCAGCAATTGGCGCCGGATCACCCCGTCACGGAGCTTTGGGAGGTGTTCAGCGGACGGGCTCCGGGCCGCCGGAGCGCGCACCAGATCACCCTGTTCGACTCGGTTGGCTTCGCGGTAGAGGACTTTTCGGCCCTGCGCTGGGTTCGGGCCAAGCTCCGCGATCTGCCCTACTACGAGAACCTCGACCTCCTCGCCGACCCGGACGAGCCGCGCGACCTGTTCGGCATGCTGCTCAGAGCGCAGGCCGCGGCGAGCCCCGTCCTGCACGCGCCGACGGCCGCCTGACGGGAGCGCCTCAGGCCCGCGTCACGTACCGGCCACCAACAGGCTGACCGGCAGGACGGCCAGCAGGTGGAGCATCAGTCCAAGGTCCACGGCTTCAATCCCTCGACCTTAAGCGGCCTGGGGCGCCGGCACCGCGGCCTGGGCGTCGCGCATGCGCACGCGCTGGCGCACGAGGCTGAGGATGGCGGAGCCGATCGGGGTCGGCACGTCGACCCAGGTTCCCATCTCGACCACGGCCCCGAGCAGGGCCTCGATCTCCAGCGGTCGGCCCTTCTCCAGGTCCTGGAGCATGGAGGTGCGGTGCCGGCCGACCTCCGCCGCGCCTTCGATGCGCTTGTCGACGTCGATGGCGAAGCGGATGCCGAGGCGCTCGGCGATCGCCTGGCCCTCCAGCATGAGCGCTCGGGCGGTGGCCCGGGTGTCCGGGTCGCCCACGATCTCGTCGAGCGTCGCCAGCGTCAGCGCGCTTAAAGGGTTGAAGGCCATGTTGCCCCAGAGCTTCACCCAGAGCTCGTCGCGGATGCGCGGGCGCACGGGCGCCTTGAGGCCCGCCTTGATCATCAGCTCGGAGAGGCGCGTCGCGCGCTCGGACCGGCTGCCGTCGGGTTCGCCGAGGCTGAACCGGTCGCCGTAGGTGTGGGTGACGACACCCGGCTCGGCGATCTCGGCGGCCGGATAGACGATACAGCCCAGGGCCTGAGCCGGGGGGAGACGCTCCCAGAGCACGCCATCGGGATCGACGGCGCGAACGACCCGGTCTTCGTAGGGGCCGGCGAGCCGGTAGGTGTACCACCAGGGCACGCCGTTAATCGCCGCGACGATGGTGGTCTGCGGGCCGATCAGGGGCTGGAGTTGCGGCAGCGCCGGCTCCAGGGAATGCGCCTTCAGGGTCAGGAACAGGTAGTCCTGGGGCCCCACGGCCCGGGGGTCGTCGGCGACGCGGGGGCGGGTCGTGGTTTCCCGGCCCTCGCTGACGAGGGTCAGGCCCCGCGCGCGCATGGCGTCGAGATGAGCGCCGCGCGCCACCACTGTGACAGGCGTCCCGGCGGCTTCGAGCCGCGCCGCGAGGTATCCGCCGATGGCGCCGGCGCCGAAGACGCAGATAGAGGTCATAAGAGGTCCTTTGGACATCGCCGTCATTCCGGGGCTCGGCGAAGCCGAGAACCCGGAACCCACGCCCGGGTGAGACGGAGAGACTAGGTTATGTTCAGCCTGTGAGGCCAGTCGTGGGTTCCGGGTTCAGGCCTCCGGCCTGCCCCGGAATGACAAGCGTCGCGTCACGCCGCCTGCTCGACGAGGCCGAGCTTCTGGGCGAGTCCCACGCGCTGGAGCTTGCCCGTGGCGCCTTTGGGGATCTCGGCGACGAAGAGCACCCGCCGGGGCACCTTGAAGTCGGCGAGCCGCGCGGCCGCGAAGGCCCGGATCTCGGCTTCCGTCGCCTGCATCCCGTCCCGCAGCACGGCGACCGCCGCCACCTCCTCGCCGAGCTTCGGATGCGGCATGGCGAAGGTGACCACCTGGGCCACGGCCGGATGGTCCATGATCACGGTGTCGACCTCGATCGGGGAGATCTTCTCGCCGCCGCGGTTGATGATCTCCTTGAGACGGCCGGTGAGGAAGAGGTAGCCCTCCTCGTCGAGGCGGCCCTGGTCGCCGGTGCGAAACCATCCCTCCGCGAAAGCCTTGAGGTTAGCATCCGGGTTCGACTCGTAGCCGCGCGTCACGTTGGGGCCGCGGATCACCACCTCGCCGATCTCGCCCTGAGGCAGGAGGCGGCCTTCCTCGTCCATGATCGCCACCTCCGGGCCCGCTGCGATCCCGACCGAGCCTGGCTTGCGGGCACGGGGCGGCAGAGGGTTCGAGGCCATCTGGTGCGAAGCCTCGGTCATCCCGTAGGCCTCGACGACGGCGCAGGAGAACACCCGCTCCAGCTCCGCCATGACCTGCGGCGGCAGCGAGGCGGAGGAGGAACGGATGAAGCGAAGCCGCGTGCCCTTGGCGAGGCGCTCGGAATTGTGCCCGGCGCGGCCGAGGATCGCCTGATGCATGGTGGGCACGGCCGTGTACCAGGTCGGATCCACGTCATCGAGCTGGGCGAAGAATTTCAGCGCGTTGAAGCCCGGCGTACAGCTCACCGCAGCCCCGGCCCCCAGCGACGTCAGCACCGCGGCGATGAGGCCGTGGATGTGGAAGAGCGGCATGATGTTGAGGCAGGTGTCGTCCGGCGTCAGCGCCAGCGTCGCCCCGATATGCCGCGCCGAGGCCGCGAGATTGGCATTCGAGAGGGGCACGATCTTCGGCCGCGCCGTGGTGCCGGAGGTATGCAGGACGAGCGCCACGTCGTCGGCCTGCGCCGGGCCGCCCGCCCGCGGCGCGCCCTTCGGCAAGGCGTCGGCTCTCAGCGTGAAGCGCCCGGCCGGGCCGGCCTCGTCGGGGACGAGGTCGATCACGGGCACGCCGAGGCGCTCCGCGACGGCGCGCGCCGGCGTCTCGTCGCCGGTCTTCGCGATCAGCGCCTTGGGCTTGAGGTCGGAGAGGTAGAACTCGAACTCGTCCGCCCGGTAGGCCGGGTTGAGCGGCGCGGCCGTGGCGGCTGCGGCCACCGTGACGAAGGCGGTCGCCATCTCGGGGCCGTTGGGAAGCACGATCGCCACCCGATCGTCGCGGCCGATGCCGACGGCGTTCAGCGCCGCGATCGTCTCGCGGGCGAGCGCCCTCAACGCATCGTAGCTCAGCCAGGGCCGTCCCGGCGCCCCGACGGCGCGGCGCTCCGCTCCTCCGGCGGACAGGACGTCCCAGATCGTGCTCGTCATCCGATCCTCCTCGCAACATCGTTTGCGCCCGGTTCTCGGCCGGGCTCTCGCGGCAGATTAGGGCCGTTTCCACGCCGGTGAAAACGGCCCTCGTTGGTTCTCGACGCGGGCTTGCACCGCATTCACGGCGCGTTCGTCACCTTCGGCCGGGCGAGCGTGCCGAGCGCCTGGTACGCCCCGTTCACGAGGGGCCACAGGAGCAGAGCGATGCCGGCCGCCATGATCGTCGCGACGAGGCCGTTCGACCAGAAGACGCCGAGGTCGCCCTGCGACATGAGGAGCGACTGCCGGAAGGCCTGCTCCGTCCGATCGCCCAGCACCAGGGCGAGGACGAGGGGCGCCAGTGGATAGTCGAGCTTCTTCATCACGTAGCCGATCACGCCGAAGACGAGCATCAGCACGATGTCGAAGGCCGCGTTGTGCACCGTGAAGGCGCCCACCGCGCAGACCACCAGGATCACCGAGGCGATGATCGAGAAGGGTACCCGCAGGATCGCGGCGAAGAACGGCACGCAGGCCAGAACGATGATGAGCCCAGCGATGTTGCCGAGATACATCGAGGCGATGAGGCCCCAGACGAAGTCCTTCTGCTCGACGAAGAGCATCGGCCCCGGCTGCAGGCCCCACATCATCAGGCCACCCAGCAGCACGGCGGCGGTCGGCGAGCCGGGGACGCCGAGCGCCAGCATGGGGAGCAGGGCGGAGGTGCCCGCCGCGTGCGCCGCGGTCTCGGGCGCGATGACGCCCTCGATGCGGCCCTTGCCGAAATCGGCCCCGTCCTTCGACAGCTTCTTCGCCACGCCGTAGCTCATGAAGGAGGCGGGCGTGGCGCCGGCGGGGGTGATGCCCATCCAGCAGCCGATGAGCGAGGAGCGCAGCGAGATCAGCCAGTAGCGCGGCAGCTCGGCCCAGGTCTTGAGCACCACGTTGAGCCGCAGCCGGGCGTCGCGGCCCTTGAAGGCGAGGCCTTCTTCGATGGAGAGCAGGATCTCCGAGATGCCGAACAGCCCAATCACCGCGACGAGGAAGTCGAAGCCGCGCATCAGCTCAACCGAGCCGAAGGTGAGGCGCATCTGACCCGTCACCGTGTCCATGCCGACGGCGGCGAGGAGGAACCCGAGCAGCATCGCCGCGAGCGTCTTCGTCGGCGAGCTCTTCGAGAGACCGACGAAGCTCGCGAAGGACAAAAACATGACGGCGAAGAACTCGGGCGGTCCGAACTTCAGGGCGAAACCCGCCACCGCCGGCGCCACGAAGGTGATGACGACGATGGCGAAGAAGGCGCCGACGAAGGAGGAGGTGAAGGCTGCGGTGAGCGCCTCGCCCGCGCGGCCCTGCTGCGCCATGGGGTAGCCGTCGAAGGTAGTGGCCACCGACCAGGGCTCGCCCGGAATGTTGAACAGGATGGAGGTGATGGCGCCGCCGAACAGCGCGCCCCAGTAGATGCAGGACAGGAGGATGATCGCCGAGACCGGCGGCAGGGAGAAGGTGAGGGGCAGGAGGATCGCTACCCCGTTTGCCCCGCCGAGGCCCGGCAGGACGCCGATGATGACGCCGAGCACGATGCCGACCACCATCAGCAGGATGTTCTGGGGCTGGAGCGCGACCGCGAAGCCGTTGAACAGGAGGCCGAGTTCGTCCATGGCGGCGCTCCTCTAGAAGCCGAGCCCGGCTTCGACCGGACCTTTGGGAAGCGGCACCAGGAACCAGAACTCGAAGGTGACGAAGCAGGCGACGCTCACGGCCGCGCCGACGGCGAGGCCCGTCGTCCAGGCGTAGCCGCCGAGCCGCGCCATGAACCAGGTCACGAGCAGGGCCGAGGGGATGTAGATGCCGAGCGGCGCGATCATGGCCACGTACACCACCGTCGGCAGCAGGACCGACAGGACGAGGCGCAGCTGCTTCCGGGTCAGGAAGGCTTCGTCGGACTTGGGTCCGCGCAGCGCCTCGACGAGGATCGCGAGCGCCACGCCCAGCAGAAACAGCGCGATCCAGAACGGGAAATAACCCGATTGCGGGCCGTCCGCGCCCCAGCCGGCCCCGATGCGCCGACTGTCCCACAGGGCGACGGCCCCAACGGCGGCGATCGCCGCGGCCGTCACGATCTCGACGCCGTGGCGGGAGAGACCCCCGTCCGGCGCCGAGGGCAGATGTCCGCTCATCGGCGTGCTCCTCGACAGGCGATCTCTGGACCGGCGATCAGTTCGTGGCGGCGAGGAACCCCGCCTCCTTCATGAGCTTGCGGTGGCGCTCCTCTTCCTTGGCCACCCAATCCCGGTAGGCATCGCCCGTCAGGCTCGTGGTGTTGAAGGCGCCGCTCGTCATGAGCTCCTTCCACTCCGGCGTGGCGCGCACCTTCTCGAGCAGGTCGACGTAGAACTTCACCTGCGCCGGGGTGACACCGGGCGGCATGAAGATGCCGCGCATCATCAGGTACTCGATGTCGAGCCCCGCCTCCTTGCAGGTGGGGATGTCGCCCCAGGCCTGGCCGCCGGCGATCTTCTCCTCGTAGGGCAGGCGCTTCGAGTCGAAGACGCAAAGCGGACGCAGCGCGCCGGACTTCCAGTGGCTCACCGCCTCGATCGGGTTGTTGACGGTGGCGTCGATGTGCTTGCCGACGAGCTGCACGGCCACCTCGCCGCCGCCGCGGAAGGGCACGTAAGTCCAGTCGCCGCCCGCCGCCTGGGTCATGGCGGCGGTGATGATCTGGTCTTCCTGCTTCGAGCCCGTGCCCCCCATCTTGAGGCGGGCGGTGGCGGGCGCGGCCTTCACCGCGGCCATGAGTTCGCCGGCGGTCTTGTAGGGCGAGTCCGCATGAACCCAGAGGACGAACTCGTCGAGGGCCATCATGGAGACGGGCGTGACGTCCTTCCACGAGAAGGGGATGCCCGTGGCGAGCGGGGTCGTGAAGATGTTGGACAGGCTGATGAGGAGCGTATGCGGGTTGGAGCGCGAGTTCTTCACGTCCATGAAGCCCTCGGCGCCTGCGCCGCCGGCCTTGTTCACGACCACCATGGGCTGCTTCATCAGCCCGTGCTTCGTCACGATGCCCTGGATGACCCGCGCCATCTGATCGGCGCCGCCGCCCGTGCCCGCGGGCACGACGATCGAGACGGGCCGCGTCGGCTCCCAGGTCGTCTGGCTCGAGGCGGACGAGGCCATCAGCCCCGTCAAGGCCAGAGCAGCGACAATGGCTCTCGTCACACCCTTCATCACCGTCTCTCCTTCCCGTCGCCGCGGCGCGCGTTCCTCGGATCCGTAGCCGGCTCGGCCGTGCGCGGACCCGAGTACCTAAAGCGTTGCCGGGCCAAACGTGACGGCGCGGGCTGCTGGAAAGAGAGCTTAGGGGGCGGTTCAAAGGCCGGTTGGTGTGCGATTGACAGGACGGTTCTGTCAGTCTGTAAATATTGACACTCATGAAGGACTACGCCCGCAAGCTCTTCGTCGGCCCCAAGCTCAAGCGCCTGCGTCGGGAGCTCGGCTTCACGCAGGCCCGCATGGCCGACGAGCTCGGCGTGTCGGCGAGCTACCTCAATCTCATGGAGCGCAACCAGCGTCCCGTGACGGCGCAGATCCTCATCCGCCTCGCCGACGTCTTCGACATCGATGCCCGCCAGTTCTCCGCCGACGAGGACGAGCGCGCGGTGGCCGAGCTCGAGGAGATCCTGGCCGATCCCCTCCTCAAGGGCATCGAGCTCGGGCGGGCCGAGCTGAGAGATGCCATCGACACCGCGCCTGCCATGGTCGACGTGGTGCGCCGCCTCTACGAGGCTCACGTTGCATTGCGCAACCGTCCGGCCGCCGCCTCGCCGGACCTGTCCGACGCGGACCGCGCCGAGGGCCACTACGTCGAGAATCCCGTCGACCGGGTCCGCGCCGTGATCCAGGAGGCCCGCAATCACTTCCCCGAGCTGGAGGAAGCGGCCGAGCGCCTCGCCCTCGACATCGGGGTCTCAGGCCACGAGCTCTTCTACGCGCTCGTCCAGCGCCTGAAGGACCGCTACGGCATCCGGGTCAGCGTCGTGCCCGACGACCTGATGCGCCATGATCTCAGGCGCTACGACCGGCATCGGCGCCAGCTGAAAATCTCGGAACTCGTCGAGCCGTCCGGCCGAACGTTCCAGGCCGCCTACCAGCTCGCCTTCTCGGAAGTGGGCGACGCCATCGAGCGGCTGGCCGGCAGCCTCGAGCCGGAGGCGACGGACGCGCGGCGGCTCATCCGCATCATGCTGGCGAACTACTTCGCCGCAGCCCTGATGATGCCCTATGCCCGGTTCCATGCCGCGGCGGAAGCACTGGGCTATGACATCGACGTGCTCGGCGCCCGGTTCGGGGCGAGCTTCGAGCAGGTGGCCCACCGCCTAACGACGCTTGCCCGCCCGACGATGCGCGGCGTGCCCTTCTTCCTGCTGCGGGTCGATTCCGCGGGCAACGTGTCGAAGCGCTTCTCCTCGGGGCGCTTCCCGTTCTCGCGCTTCGGCGGCACCTGTCCGCTCTGGACCGTGCACGCCACTTTCAAAACGCCCGGGCAGATCCTCACTCAGATCGTCGAGCTTCCCGACGGCTCGCGCTGGTTCTCCGTGGCGCGCACCGTGCGCCGCGCCCTGAGCCGCTACGGGGTGCCGAGCCCGCAATTCGCCCTCGGTCTCGGCTGCGAGGTCAAGCACGCCCACCGCTTGGCCTATGCGCGCGGGCTCGACCTCGCGGCCTCGGAGGCGGCGCCGATCGGCATCAACTGCCGCCTGTGCGAGCGGGCCTCATGCCCGCAGCGGGCGGCGCCACCGCTCTCGAAGTCGCTCCTCGTCGACGAGACCGTGCGTGGCGTCTCACCGTTCGCGTTCGTGTGAGGGGCTGGGCGGTCACCCCGTGCTCGAGCGCACGACGAGGTGGGTCTCGAGCACCGTGTGGTGGGCCACGTCGCGGCCGGCGATGAGGTCAAGGAGGACGCGGGCGCCCATGCGCCCGATCTCGCGGCGCGGCTGGTGAATCGTGGTCAGCGCCGGGCGGACCATGCTGGCGAGCTCGATGTCGTCGAACCCCGCCACGGCGACCGCTCGCGGCACCTCGATGCCGGCGTCGGCAAGCGCCCCCATCAGTCCGACGGCCATTGCGTCGCTGGAGCAGAAGACGGCATCGACCGTGAGCGGACCGCGGATCAGGATCTCGGCCGCCCTGACCCCAGCCTCGAGGCTGTAGTCGCCCGCGAGGACGAGGTCGGCGTCGAAGGCGAGGCCTGCCTCGCAGAGACCCTCCCGGTAGCCTGCGAAGCGCTCGCGCTCCAGCACGTTGCCGGCCGGCCCGGCGACGTAGGCAATGCGTCGGCGGCCCTGGCCCGCCAGGTGCAGCGTCGCCCGGCGGGCCGCGACCCGGTTGTCGACCTCGACCTGGGGGATCGCCGCCCCAGGGATCGCTTCGCAGAGCGCCACCAAGGGAACCGCGGTCGGCGCCGCCTCGCCCTGGCCGTCGCGCGTCTGACCGATCAGCCGCCCGTTGAGGAGGATGGCGCCGTCGACGTGCCCGGTCGCGAGAAAGGCGGCGAAGCGCGCCTCTTTCTCCGGAGAACCGTCGAGGTTGCCAATGATCATGCCGTAACCGGCCTCGAACAGCACGTCCTCGAGCCCCTGGAGGATGCGCGAGAAGAAGGCGTTGGCGAGGTCCGGCAGCACGACGAGCACCATGCGGCTCTTCTGCGAGCGCAGGGACCGGGCCGCCGGGTTCGGCAGGTAGCCCACCTGCTCGACGGCTTCGAGGACGCGGACGCGAACGGGCGCCGAGACCCGCTCAGGCGTGCTCAACGCTCGGCTGACCGTTGCCGTCGACACACCTGCGAGCCGCGCGACGTCGGCGATCCGCGCCGGTCGAAGACCCGCTGGACGGCGCGGATCGGGCGGGATCGAAGGGGCGGAGCGGAGTCGCATTCTTTTCCCATTGACAGATGTCGAGCCGCGCATCAAACTTCATGTAATCGATTACATCGCGTCAGCGGTGATCAGGCTCCGCCAGAGGGCCGTGGAGGAAAACGCCCATGACGAGCGCCCGCGAGGCCGCATGATGTCGGCTGCTCACGCCCATGCCGTCCGCCCCTGAGCTCGGCCCCGCGTCGGCGGTCCCGGTGCTTCGCGCCGACCACGTCTCCCGGTCGTTCGGGCCGATCGAGGTCCTCGCGGACGTTTCGTTCGCGCTGAATGCGGGCGAGGTTCATGCCGTCATCGGCGAGAACGGCGCCGGCAAGTCGACCTTGATGAGGATCCTCTCCGGGCATCTGGCCCCAAGCAGGGGCGGGCTGGTGCTGGACGGCGCGTCGGTGACGCTCGCCGGGCCCGTTGACGCGGAGCGGCGCGGCATCGTCTTGATCCACCAGGAGATCCTCCTCGCGGACGATCTCACCATCGCGCAGAACCTCTTTCTCGGCCGCGAAGTCCGGCGCGGCGGCCTGGTCGACGACGCGGCGATGAGGCGACGCGCCGCGCAGGTTCTCGCCGAACTCGGCTCGGTGCTTCCTCCCGATACGCGAGTGCGCCGCCTCTCGATCGCCGAGCGCCAATTCGTCCAGATCGCCCGCGCGCTCCTCGTACCGCACCGGGTCGTGATCTTCGACGAGCCGACGGCGGTGCTGACGCCGGTCGAATCCGAGCGCCTCTTCGCGGTGATCCGGCGGCTGCGCGCCTCCGGCGCGGCGGTTCTCTACATCTCGCACCGCCTGCCCGAGGTGAAGGCGATCGCGGACCGGATCACCGTCTTGCGCGACGGGCGTCTGGTGGCGGCCCGCGCGATGGACGGCCTCGAGCCGATCGACATGGCCCGCCTCATGGTCGGGCGCGACATGTCGAAACTCTACCCGGAGATCCCGCCGGCGCCGGCGGGCGACCCGGTCCTGTCGGTCGACGGCGCCCGCGTGCCGGGCTTCGTGGACGACGTGTCCTTCACCCTGCGCCGCGGCGAGATCTTGGGGTTCGGTGGCCTCGTCGGCGCGGGCCGAACCGAGCTCTTCGAGGGCGTCATGGGCTTGCGGCCCTTCTCGGGCACCGTCACGGTCGAAGGCCGGCGCACGCGCTTCCGTGACGCCGCCGAGGCGTTCCGCGCGGGCCTCGCCTACGTGACGGAGGACCGCAAGGGCAGGGGCCTCCTGCTCGGCCAGAACCTGCGGACCAACCTCACGCTCGCCGCGCTGAAGCGCTTCACGCGAGGATCGGCGATCCAGGTCGGCGCCGAGGAGCGCGCGCTCGATGCCGCGATCCGCGACTTCGACATCCGGGCCCGGCGGCCCGACCTGCTCGCGTCCCAGCTCTCGGGCGGCAACCAGCAAAAGCTTCTGCTCGCCAAGATGATGCTGCTCGAGCCGCGCATCGTCGTCATCGACGAGCCGACGCGAGGCGTCGACATCGGCACCAAGGAACAGATCTATCGCTTCATCGCCGGCCTTGCCGCCAAGGGCTGCGCGGTGGTGGTGATCTCCTCGGAGATGCCGGAGCTCATCGGCCTGTGCCACCGGGTCATCGTGATGCGCAACGGGCGCGTCGCCGGCGAGGTGAGCGGATCGCGCATGAGCGAGGACGCGATCGTATTCCTCGCGACCGGCGTGCACGAGGACGAGGCGGCCCGCATCGCGGCGGGCGAAGCCACGACGGGGGAGGCGGCGCAGGGCGCCGGACACGCATGACCGACACCGCCCTTCCCGCGCGCGCATCGCGACGGCTGCCCGCTATCGACCTCAAGGCGCTCTCGCCCTTCATCGCCCTTGCCGCCCTCATCCTCCTCGGCGCGCTGGTGAGCGACCGCTTCCTCACAGTCGACAACCTCGTCAACGTGGCGACGCGCTCGGCCTTCATCGCCATCATCGCGGTGGGCGCCACCTTCGTCATCGCCTCCGGCGGCCTGGATCTCTCGGTCGGCTCCATGGCGGCCCTCGTCGCCGGCGTCATGATCTTCGTCATGAACGCGGTGGGCAGTCCCGGCCCGACCACGCCGGGCATTCTGACCGCCCTGTCGGGGCTGGTCGGTCCCTCGCCGGCCGGTGCGCTTCTCGCCGGGATCGTCGTCGCGATCGCCTTGAGCCTGCTGTGCGGGCTCGCGAACGGGCTGACCGTCACCTACGGGCGCATCGAGCCCTTCATCGTCACGCTCGGCACGATGGGCATCTTCCGGGCGCTCATCGTCTGGCTCGCGGCCGGCGGCACGATCTCGATGCGCAGCTCCGAGCTGCGCGAGGTGTATCGCCCGATCTACTTCGGCTCGGTCGCGGGCGTGCCGATCCCGATCCTCGTTTTCCTCGCGGTCGCCGCCGTGGCCGCCGTGATCCTCTACAAGACAGCCTTCGGCCGGCACATCGTGGCGCTCGGCTCCAACGAGGACGTGGCGCGCTATTCCGGGGTGCCGATCGATCGGGTGCGCATCCTTGCCTACGTCATCCAGGGCCTGTGCGTCGGCATCGCCGTGCTGGTCTACGTGCCGCGGCTCGGCTCCGCCACGCCGACCACCGGCCTCCTGTGGGAATTGCAGGCGATCACGGCCGTCGTCATCGGCGGCACCGCGCTTAAGGGCGGCACGGGCCGGGTCTGGGGCACGGTGATCGGCGCCGTGATCCTGGAGCTCGTTGCCAACATCATGGTCCTGTCTTCGCTCGTCTCGGAATACCTCGTCGGAGCGGTGCAGGGCGCCATCATCATCGTCGCCATGCTGGTGCAGCGCAGCCTGCAGCGACGGACTTAGAGCTTGCCTGGCGGGCAGCCCGTCGGGTCACCGGAGAAGAGCCGGCCGGACCTCCGGCTCGTGTAGGGAGGTTGAAGATGAGGAAGACCATCGGACTGGGCCTCGCGGCCCTGGCGTTCAGCGCGGGCGCCGCGCTCGCGCAGCAGAAGTCGGTGACGATTGCCGTCTCGATCCCGGCCGCGACCCACGGCTGGACAGGCGGCGTGGTCTATCACGCGGAAGAGACGGCCAAGCTCCTGGAAAAGGGCTATCCGGGCCTCAAAGTGATCGTCAAAACCTCGCCCAATGGCGCGGCGCAGGCCAACGCCCTGGAAGACCTGATGACCCAGAAGGTCGACGCCCTCGTGGTGCTGCCCTTCAACTCGGACGAGCTGACCAACTCCGTCCGTGAGGTGAAGAAGCGCGGCACCTTCGTCACCGTGGTCGACCGTGGCCTGAAGGACGCTTCGATCCAGGACGTCTACGTCGCCGGCAACAATCCCGAGTTCGGCCGCGTCTCCGGCAAGTACTTCGCCGATACCCTCAAGACCGGCAACGTCGTGGTCCTGCGCGGCATCCCGACCGTGATCGACGAGGAGCGGGTCTCGAACTTCGAGAAGGCGCTGGAAGGTTCTGGCGTGAAGGTCGTCGACAAGCAATACGCCAACTGGAATCGCGACGACGCCTTCCGCGTCATGCAGGATTTCCTGCAGAAGCACCCGAAGATCGACGCGGTCTGGGCCTCCGACGACGACATGGCGCTCGGCGTCATGGAGGCGGTGCGTCAGGCCAAGCGCGACGACATCAAGTTCGTCCTCGGCGGCGCCGGCATGAAGGACATGGTCAAGCGCGTGATGGACGGCGACAAGATGATCCCGGCCAATGTCTCCTATCCGCCGGCGATGGTGGCCACCGCCATGGGCATCACCGCGGCGCATTTCTACTCCAACGCCCCGATGCGCGGCACCTACGTGCTCAACGCCCAGCTGATCACGAAGGACAACGCCAAGGACCACTACTTCCCGAACTCGCCGTTCTGAGAGCGGGCACGACCCCTCCCCCCTCTGCGGGGGAGGGTGGCCCCTGCGTCAGCAGGGGTCGGGAGAGGGGGGCGCTGCGGTGGCAGCGCTCGGCTTCAGCCAATCGCTACCCGTGCCGCCCGGCCTTCCATTCGCTTGCGCGAGCGCCTTTCGGCGCTCCCTCTCCCGACCCTCGCTGACGCGAGGGCCACCCTCTCCCGCTGAAGGGGAGAGGGTCTTCCGCTGCACCCGGAGCTAAACCATGACCACCATGAAAGGCCCGGCGATCTTCCTCGCCCAGTTCGCGGGCGACGCGGCGCCGTTCAACTCCCTCGACGCCATCTGCGGCTGGGCGGCCTCGCACGGCTACGAGGGCGTCCAGGTCCCGAGCTGGGACGCTCGCCTCTTCGACCTCGCCAAGGCCGCCGAGAGCGATGCCTATTGCGACGAGGTGAAGGGCGTTGCCGCCCGCCACGGCCTGGCGATCACCGAGCTCTCGACGCATCTGCAGGGCCAGCTCGTCGCCGTGCACCCGGCCTACGACGAGGCCTTCGACGGCTTCGCCGCGCCCTCGGTCCGCGGCAACCCGCAGGCCCGCACCGCCTGGGCCGTCGAGCAGATGCGGCTCGCCGCGAACGCCTCCCGGCGGCTGGGGCTCGACGCCCACGTCACCTTCTCCGGTGCGCTCGCCTGGCCCTACGTCTACCCCTGGCCGCAGCGGCCGGCGGGCCTCATCGAGACCGCCTTCGCCGAGCTCGCCCGCCGCTGGCGCCCCATCCTCGACGCCTTCGACGAGGCCGGCGTCGATGTCTGCTACGAGATTCACCCCGGCGAGGACCTGCACGACGGCGCGAGCTTCGAGCGCTTCCTCGACGCGGTCGGCGGACACCCCCGGGCCTGCATCAACTACGATCCGAGCCACTTCCTGCTGCAAGGGCTCGACTACGTCGCCTTCATCGATCTCTACCACGAGCGCATCAAGGCGTTTCACGTCAAGGACGCGGAGCTCAACCCGGACGGGCGCGTCGGCGTTTACGGGGGCTACGAGCCCTGGGTGAGCCGGGCCGGGCGCTTCCGCTCCCTCGGTGACGGGCAGGTCGACTTCAAGGCGATCTTCTCCAAGCTCACCCAATACGGCTACGCCTCCTGGCCCGTGCTCGAATGGGAATGCGCCCTGAAAGCTCCGGAGGACGGCGCCCGGGAGGGCGCGGTCTTCATCCGCGACCACATCATCCGCCGCACGGACAAGGCGTTCGACGACTTCGCCGCGGGCGGCACGGACGAGGCGGCGAACCGGCGGCTGCTCGGCCTCGACGCGCCGCTTGACCGCCGGGCCGCCGAGTGACCGGGGAGAGAGCACGATGACGATCGAAGCCTTGGGCGGCGGACGCCTGAACCGCCGCCTGCGCCTCGGCATGGTCGGCGGCGGACGCGGCGCCTTCATCGGCGCGGTGCACCGCATCGCCGCCCGTCTCGACGACCGCTGGGCGCTCGTCGCGGGGGCCCTGTCCTCCGATTCCGAGCGCGCCCGCGCCTCGGGCGCCGACCTGCTCCTGGCGCCCGACCGGGTTTATGACAGCGCCGAGGCCATGGCCAAAGCCGAGCGGGCCCGCGACGACCGCATCGACGCCGTCGCCATCGTCACGCCGAACCACGCCCATGCCCCGGCGGCCCGCGCCTTCCTGGCGGCCGGCATCCACGTCATCTGCGACAAGCCGCTCACCACCACGCGGGCCGACGCCGAGGATCTGGCGCGGCTCGCCCGCGAGAGCGGCCTGCTCTTCGCCGTGACCCACAATTACACGGGCTACCCCCTCGTCCGGCAGGCCCGGGCCATGGTCGCCGCGGGAATTCTCGGGCGGCTGCGGGTGGTCCAGGTCGAGTACGCCCAGGACTGGCTCGCCACCCGGGTCGAGGAGACGGGCCAGAAGCAGGCCGCCTGGCGCACCGATCCCGCGAAATCGGGTCCCGCCGGCGCGGTGGGCGACATCGGCAGCCATGCCTTCAACCTCGCCGAGTTCGTGGCGGGTGAGCCCGTTGAGAGCCTCGCGGCCGATCTCCACAGCTTCGTCGAGGGCCGAGTCCTCGACGACAACGCCCACATGATGCTGCGCTTTCAAAGCGGGGCGCGAGGACAGCTCTGGTGCAGCCAGGTCGCCACGGGCAACGAGAACGGCCTGCGCCTTCGCGTCTACGGCGAGCGCGGTGGGCTCGAATGGGGGCAGGAGAACCCCAACGTCCTGACCTACGCGCCGCTCGGCGAGCCGCCCCGCCTGATCCGGCGCGGCGGGGCCGGCACGGACGAGGCCGCCAGGGCCGCGACCCGCATCCCGGCCGGCCATCCGGAGGGCTACCTCGAGGGCTTCGCCCAGCTCTACGCCGACATCGCCGAGCAACTCACCGCCCGCCTCGAAGGGCGCGAGCCGAGCGCCTTCGCGCTCCAGGTGCCGACGGTGACGGACGGTGTCCGGGGCGTGCGCTTCATCGAGGCGGCCGTGCGCTCGTCGCAGCGCGACGCGGCCTGGACCGAGCTGTAGGGCCGGCTCGATCCACCCGCGCCGGACCATGCCCAGAGAGACATCGATGCCAGCCACCTTCCCCTCCCTCGCGAACCGCACCGCCCTCGTCACGGGCGGCGCCTCCGGCATCGGCGCCGCCATCGCCGGGGCCTTCGCGGCGCAAGGTGCCCGGGTCGGCATCCTCGACCTCGACGCCGCGGCCGGTCGCGCGCTCGCCGACCGGCTCGGGCCGCAGGCGGCCTTCGCCCCGGTCGACCTTCGCGACATCGAGGCGTTGCGCGAAGCGATCGGCCAGGTTCGGGCCCGGCTCGGGCCGATCACCCTCCTCGTCAACAACGCGGCCCGCGACGACCGGCACCGGATCGAGGAGGTGACGCCCGAGTTCTGGCGCGAGCGCATGGCGACGAACCTCGACCACCAGTTCTTCGCCACGCAGGCCGTACTCCCCGACATGGAGGCCGCCGGCGGCGGGGCGATCGTCAATCTCGGCTCCGTGTCCTGGCTCGTCTCGCCCGACGACTTCGTCGTCTACAAGACGGCGAAATCCGCGATCTCGGGGCTGACCCGTGCGCTCGCGCGGGAGCTCGGCCCGCGCAATATCCGGGTGAACAGCATCCTGCCCGGCTGGATCATGACGGAGCGCCAGCGCGAACTCTGGCTCACCCCGGAGGGCCAAGACGAGCTGATGCGCCGGCAGTGCCTCAAGCGCGAGCTCGTGCCCGAGGACATCGCCAAAGTCGTGCTCTTCCTCGCCTCCGACGAGGCCGGCGCCATGACGGCTCAGAACGTGGTGGTGGACGGCGGCTGGGTGTGACGGGGGCTTGCGCCTGTCGAGCCTTCGCCCGCGTTCACTTCCTGCACTGGGACATCCCGCATGACCAGCCTGCCCGCCCTGCGTACCGGCCGCGCCCGCGTCGAACAGGGCCATGTCGCGCCGTTCGAGGGCGTCGAGATCCCGTTCGGCATCGTCGAGGGCGCCGAGCCTGGACCGTCCCTCCTCGTCACGGCCGGCGTTCACGGCTCCGAGTACTGCTCGATCGAGACGGCGCTGCGCCTGATGAGAACGAAGCCGGAGGAGATCCGGGGCACCCTCGTCGTGCTGCCGATCCTCAACGTCCAGGGTTTTCGCCGGCGCAGCATCTACGTGATGCCCGAGGACGGCAAGAACCTGAACCGCATCTTTCCCGGCGACCCTGAGGGCACCACGAGCCAGCGCCTGGCGCACTGGCTCGTCACCACCGTCTACCCGCAGGCGGACGCCTATCTCGATCTGCACGGCGGCGACCTCGACGAGGCGTTGGCGCCGTTCACGATCTTCCCGAACGGCTGCGAACGCTCCAAGGACCTGGCGCGGGCATTCGGCATCCCGGTCGCGGTCGCATCGGGCGGCGAGGGCTACACCGTGAACGCCGCGTTCAAGCTCGGCGTCCCGAGCCTGCTGCCGGAGGTGAGCGGGAACGGGCTCTGGGGCGAGGACAGCGTCGCCGAGATGACGGCCGGCATCCGCCGCGTCATGGCGCATCTCGGCATGGTCGAGGCCGGCCCGGGCGAGACCCTGCCGGAGCCGCGCTTCGTCACCATGTGGGTGCCCTCCGCCCCGGTCGATGGTCTCTGGTATCCTGCGAAGGACATCCCCGACGACGTCAGGGCAGGGGAGGTGCTCGGCGAGATCCGGGACGTGTTCGGCGCCGTGCTCGCCACGATACGATCGGAGAAGGACGGGTTCATCCTCTACCGGCTGACGAGCCTCGCCGTGAACAAGGGAGAGGCCCTGCTCGGAATCGGCACGCCGATCGCGGGTTGAGATCGGAACGGCCAGGGGGCCCGAGGGCGCTTCTCAGATCTCTTCACCAGCGGACCGCTCGCTCCGGCCTTCATCGGCAGGGGTGACGAGCCGTGCTCCGTCCTCCTCGCGCGGGTCGGGCAGCGGCGCCTCGGCGGTGAACACCAAACCTTTCGATCGGTAGTCCACCTCCGCCGTGCCGCCCAGCTCGGTGGCCAGCGTGCGCTCGATCAGGCGCGAGCCGAAGCCGCGGCGCGTGGGCGGCGTCACCGGGGGGCCGCCGAACTCTTCCCAGCGCAGCCAAAGGCGCTCGCCGTTCGACCCGTCGATCACGTCCCAGTCGAAGCGCACGTGGCCGATCTCGTTCGACAAGGCCCCGTATTTCGCGGCGTTGGTGGCGAGCTCGTGCAAAGCCATCGCCAAGGCGAGGGCGATGCGAGGGGGAAGGCGCAGGTCGGGCCCGCTGGTGCGAAGGCGGCGCGCGTTGCCGCTTCGAAATGCTGCCAGCGCGCCGTCGACCACCTCGGCGATCGCGGCCCCGTTCCAGGATTCGCGGGTGAGAACGTCGTGCGCCGCGGCGAGCGATTGGATGCGGGCGCTCAAGGTCTCGCGCGCCTCCTCGATGGAGGCGGCCGTGCGCAGCGTCTGGTTGGCGATGGCCTGGAGCGTCGCCAAGGTGTTCTTGACCCGGTGGTCGAGTTCGCGGGCGAGCAGGGCCCGGTGCTCCTCGGCACGCTTGCGATCCGTGACGTCGAGCGAAACTCCCGCGAGGCTGAGCGGCGTTCCGTCCGCGCGATAGGCGGGCTGCCCGCGAATGTGCACCCAGCGCACCTCTCCCGAGGGGGTCAGGATGCGGTGCTCGAGATCGTAATCCGACCGCTGGGCGACCGAGGCGTCCACCGCCGCGAGGACGCGCGCGCGGTCCTCCTCGGGGATCGCGGCAATGGCATCCTCGTATCCGCACGGGTCCGACGGACGAAGGCCGAAATTCTCCCGGAACCCCTCCGATGTCACGAGCTGCCGCGTGGCTAAGTCGAGCGACCAGGAGCCAAGCCGACCGGCCTTGAGGGCGAAGCGCAGGCGCTCCTCGCTCTGGCCGAGGTCGAAGGTTCGCCGTTCGACCACCGCCTCCAGGCTGTCGCGATCCCGTTGCAGGCGCACGAGCCGGTCGCGCTCCAGCGTGACGTCGAACTGGGAGGCGAAGAAGTAGAGCAACTCGCTCCCATGCTCATCGAAGACGGGGGCGATCAGGAGACGGTTCCAGAAGACCTCGCCGTTCTTCTTGTGATTGAGAAGATCGAGCTCGATCGAGCGCTGGTTGGCGATCGCCTCGCGGATGCGGTCCACGTCCCGCTGATCCGTCTCCGGCCCCTGCAGGAACCGGCAATTGCGCCCGAGGATTTCCTCTCGGGCGTAACCCGTCAGCCGGCAGAACGCGTCGTTGACGAAGATGATCGGGTTGTCGGGCTGGCGCGGATCCGTGATCAGCATCGGCATGCGCGTGGCGCGCACGGCCGCGGCGAAGGGGTCGCTTCCCCCCGCCTTGCGCTCGATCTCGGAGGCGATGCGGTCGGCTTCGGCGCGCAGGGTCACGGCTCGCGCCTCCTCGACCGGTGTGTTCGGCATCGCCGACGCATAGCCGCTCGGCAGGTGCGGGACAACGTCACAACCACGTCATCGAGCCAAGGAAGGAGGCGAGGCGGCTACGCGCCGCCGATCCGGACCAAGCTCCTGGCGAAGCCTGCGGGATCGGCGCTAACGTGATAACGACGCGACCCGCGAGACCTTGCCGTGAGCATCATTCGCCCGACCCGACGCTCCGTGCTCGCCGGCCTTGGAGTCACCGCCGGCACGCTCACCGCCGGCGGCTTGGCCCGCGCGCAAGGCGCCTTCGCCGCCGACCCCTTCACCCTCGGGATCGCGTCGGGCGACCCGTCGCCCGACGGCTTCGTGCTCTGGACGCGCCTGGCTCCCAAGCCGCTCCAGGGCCGCGGAGGCATGGGCTCGTCACCCGTGCCGGTCACCTTCGTCGTGGCCCGGGACGAGGCACTGCGCGACGTCGTCAGAACCGGCGAGACGTTGGCGCGCGTGGAGCTCGCCCATTCCGTCCACGTCGAAGTCGAGGGCCTGGAGCCCGGGCGCGACTACTTCTACGGCTTTCGCGCCGGTGGGGTGGAGAGCCCGGTCGGACGGGCTCGCACCTTGCCCGCCCCGGGAAGCGCCGTCGCCGAGCTGCGCTTCGCCTCGGCCGGCTGCCAGGCCTGGGAGGGCGGCTTCTACACCGCCTGGCGCGCCATCGCCGCCGAGCGCCTCGACTTCGTCGCCCATTACGGCGACTACATCTACGAATACGCCACGATCGCGCCGGAGAGCCGCAACCCACCGCTGCCGCGCGGCATGCCCCAGGATTTCGGCGTCTGCTACACACTCACCGACTACCGGCGGCGCTATGCGCTCTACAAGACCGATCCGGACCTCCAGGCCGCCCACGCCTCCTGCCCCTTTCTCGCGAGCTATGACGACCACGAGATCGTCGACAACTGGGCCGACGACCGCGACCCGGCGAACACGCCGCCCGAGCTCTTCCTGCTGCGACGTCAGGCGGCGCTTCAGGCCTGGTACGAGCACCAGCCGGTGCGGCGCGCGGCGCTGCCCCGCGGGCCCGACCTCGTCGCCTATCGCGACCTGCGGCTGGGCCGGCTCCTGCATCTCGCCGTGCTGGACACGCGCCTGCACCGCTCGCGCCAGCCCTGCGGCGACGGGTTCAAAGCAGGCTGCGCCGAGATCGACCGGCCTGAGCGAACCCTCTTGGGCGAGGCCCAGGAGCGCTGGCTCGGCGAGCGGCTGAGCGATGGCGCGGCGGACACGACCTGGCACGTCTTCGCGCAGCAGGTGCTGTTCGCCCCCGTTGAGGCCCGCGGCTTCCCTTGGGTCCGGGAGAAGGTGCCCGGCACGCGCAATCTCGACGCCTGGGACGGCGCGAGCGCCGCCCGCGGCCGGATGCTCGACCTGTGGCGGGGCACCGGCGTCAGGAACCCCGTGGTGCTGACGGGCGACGCCCATTTCGGCATGGCGCTCGAGATCCCCTCCGACGGGCGGGTCGGCGGCCCGGGCTGTGCCGGCGTCGAGTTCCTGGCGACGTCGATCAGCTCCGGCGGCGACGGCCGGCCGGACGCGGCCTTCGAGATGGTGCGGGCCGACAACCCCCACCTCAAGCTCTTCAGCGACCGGCGCGGCTACACCCGCCACACCGTGACCCCGCGTCAGTGGCGGGCGGATTACCAGGAAGCCGAGCGCGTCACCGTCCCCGGCGCGGCGATGGCGACGCGCCGGAGCTTCGTCGTCGAGGCGGGGCGGCCGGGGCTGACCATGGGCTGAGCTGCCCCGGAACGGGCGTTCGAGGTTGCCTGAGATCAAGCCGCGGTATGCCCTCGCGCGGCCGACACCTCAGCGCTTCCATCTCCGCTCGCGCGCCCCTGCGAAGGCGGCTTCAGAGTGCGTGGACGGCTTCCCGCCATATGAGACCGGAACTTGAGGGCTTCTGATCCAACGAGTCGTGAGCGAGCCGCGCGGGTGGCAACGCCAGGTCGGTGAAACATTGGGAACGACGCTTGGGGCGGTTTCGGATCCGAGAACCACGGCCAGCCGTTGAGCCAACGCTGGACGACCCTAGTTGGCGGGCCCGTCACCACCAGGAACGCTTCTCGAATGCCTCGCTTGACCGCCACCCTTCTCGGAGCCTCGTTGATCGCCATGAGTCTTGATGCATCCGCGCAGAACCTCACCACCATGCCTTCAGGCCTCAAGTACCAGGACGAGGTCGTCGGGACCGGGCCCGAGCCGCGAGCGGGGCAATCGGTCAGCGTGCATTACACGGGCTGGCTCGATCGCAACGGCCAGAAAGGCGCGAAATTCGATTCGTCGCGCGACCGCGGCCAGCCGTTCAGCTTTACGCTCGGCCAGGGCCAAGTCATCGCCGGCTGGGACCAGGGCGTCGCGACGATGAAGACAGGGGGCAAGCGCACGCTCGTGATCCCGCCCGAGCTCGGCTACGGCGCCCGTGGCGCCGGCGGCGTGATCCCGCCCAACGCGACGCTGATCTTCGAGGTGGAGCTGCTCGGGGCCCGCTGACGCGGGCACTCGGACCGAGCGTCAGGCCAAAGGTCCCGGGTCACTCCGGCCCGGGACAGGTTCGGCTCACGAGACCCCCGACTTCACCGCGATCGTGGGCGAGCGCAACATCGCCGGCCGTCTCCGTGGGGAGAGGCAGCCGTTTCGCAAGCGCGGCACGAACCAACGGCCTGGAGCACGATCTGCTCGGGGCCGGGGCGCGACATCGCAGCCTCAGCCCGCTCCACGCCTGAGCCGTGCGGCCCGGCGGAGGACGCGACCCGCACTGGCCCCACCGCCTCCCGTTCAGCTCTTCTGCGTCACCCGCTCCTTGCGCGAGCCGGACGCTTTCTGCTTGCGGCGCTGGCCCTTCTTCCAGGAAGGCCGCATGCGCGCTTTGCGAGCCATCGTCATCTCCCTCGAACGTTCATGGTGCGTGGGCGAGTGTGCCCTCAGCTCTTGCGGTCGGAGCTGCCCTGTTCGGTCTTGTCCTTCGCCTTCTTGTGCGATCCGGCCCCGCCGTTCTTGGCGCCGTGCCCGTCTAAGGCGTTGGCCTTCCCGGCATTGGCATTCTGTGCGTTCTGCTGACGATTGCGGTGCATGAGGCTGTCCTCCGAGCGCAGGTCAAGACGCGAACCGTCCTGTGGTTCCAAAGCAGGCGGCTTCGGCGCGCGGGCACGCTCGAATGAGCACAAGCGACGATCCCTCTGCTCGAAGTTCGCCGCAGGAACAGGCCCCAGCCAACCGTGTTCCCCCGAACGCTCTCGCGCTCGGTGCACCGGAACGGGTCCACGCGATCAACGTCGCTGGCGAAGGGCTTGGCTGAACGATGCGGCGCAGGTGGCGTTGCCCTGAGCCTCTGCCGCGATCCGCGCGCTGGACCTGATCGTCGTCGTCATGGACTCCTACTTCGTCGTACTGGCCGGTTTCGGCGCCCTCGTGCTGCTCACGGCCTGGCTCCCCATGGTGCTCAAGGAGGCTCCCCTCTCCCTGCCCATGGCCTGCGTCGCCATCGGGGCGGGTCTCTTCGCCATCCCGGGATTTTCCGCGCAGGCCGCGCATCCCGCCGATCATCCAGCGGTGGTCGAACGGTTGACCGAGCTCGTCGTCGTCATCTCGCTTATGGGCGCGGGCCTCAAGATCGACCGGGTCATCGGCTGGCGCTCCTGGATGATCACGTGGCGGCTTCTCGGCATCGCTATGCCGCTGACCATCGCGGCCCTCGCCCTGCTCGGCTACGCCCTCTTAGGGATCGGCGCCGCCGCCGCCCTTCTCCTCGCCGCGGCGCTTGCTCCAACCGACCCGGTCCTCGCCAGCGACATCCAGGTCGGCCCGCCGGCCTCAGGGGAAGAGGACGACACCCGTTTCGCGCTGACCTCGGAAGCGGGCCTCAACGACGGTCTTGCCTTTCCCTTCGTCCATGCCGCCATCCTGATCGCCGCGGCAACCCAGACCGGCGAGGCCTGGTTCGGAAAATGGCTGTCCGTCTACGTCGTGTGGAAGCTCGCGGCGGGGCTGGCGGTGGGCTACGTCGTCGGGCGCGCCTTCGGATGGCTTCTGTTCAAGATCCCGAACCGCGCGAAGCTCTCGCGCACGGGCGACGGCTTCGTCGCGCTGGGCATCACCTGCATCGCTTACGCGATCACCGAGATGGCCTACGGCTACGGCTTTCTCGCCGTGTTCGTCGCGGCGCTTTCGCTTCGCTCCGCCGAGCGCTCGCACGCCTATCACGACAAGCTGCACGCCTTCGCCGAGGAGCTGGAACGGCTTCTCATGATGGTTCTGCTCGTCGCCTTCGGGGGTGCGCTGACCTCGGGCGGCTTGTTCCGGAGCCTCACCTGGGAGAGCGTCGCCTTCGGGCTGATCGCCCTGTTCCTGGTCCGCCCCCTGTCGGGCTGGCTCGGCTTGGCGGGGACGCGCTGCCCCGCCACCGAGCGCGCCGTCATCAGCTTCTACGGCATCCGCGGCATCGGCTCGATCTACTATCTCGCCTACGCCGTGCAAAAGGCGAACTATCCGGAGGCCGAACTCATGTGGAGCACGCTCGCCTTCATCGTGCTTGTCTCGATCGTGCTCCACGGCGCCACCGTCACGCCGGCGATGCGCTACATCGACTGGCGACAGAAGCGCGGCATCACCGAGCGGGAGGCGCGGGAGTTGGAGAAGGCGGTGTAGGGAGCCTTCGAGTCATCGCTCGGCACGACGCGACGCGGCCTTGCCGAGATTCTGATCGGCACGCGGTCGCGGGCCTGTGTGCAGGAGCATCCTCCTCTTTGACAACCCCGGCCCTGCATGGGAACGGTTCATGATGCCCATCAGCCAGACCCGCACCGTCTCGCTCACGGCCGAACGGAACACGTTCCACCCCGCCCAGATCGCCTCGGGCTATGGCGAGGACGTGGGAGCCGGGCGGCGTCTCCCGACCCACGCGAACCGAGAAGGACGCGGCCCACGACGCGGCCCCGGAAAGGACGGGCGTGCGCCGAAGGCTTGAGAGCGGATCCTCCGCCTTCGACTTTCTTGCCCATGGCGGCGAGATGGGCGTGCTCATCCGCGCCTTCGACTGGGCCTCGACCCCGCTCGGCCCCATCGATGAGTGGCCCCAGGCCCTGAAGACGCTCGTGGGCGTCATGCTCGGCTCCAACCAGCCGATGTTCGTGGCTTGGGGGCCGGAACGCGCCCTGCTCTACAATGACCCCTACGTCAAGGTTCTGGCCGGGAAGCACCCGACGGCCCTGAGTTGCAACTTCCTCGACGTCTGGTCCGAGATCCGGGCCGACCTCGTGCCGATCGTCGCGCAAGCCTACGCGGGCGAGCCGGTGCACATGGACGACATCACGCTCGTCATGCTGCGGAAAGGCTACCTGGAGGAGACGCACTTCGCGTTCTCTTACACGCCGGTGCGCGATGAGACCGGAGAGGTCGCAGGCTTCTTCTGCGCCTTGAACGAGACCACGGGCCAGGTACTGGCGGAGAAGCGCGCGGCGGAGGTCCAGGAACGTCAACGGCAGATGCTGCGGCAGATGCCTGGGTTCGTCGGCATGCTGTCGGGTCCGGACCTCGTCTACACCTACGTCAATGATGCCTACGTCACGATCTCCGAGCGCACCGACTTCATCGGGCGTCGGTTTCGCGACGTCTTCGCCGACATCGAAGGACAGGGCTTCTTCGAAGCGTTCGAGAACGCCTTCCGCAGCGGGCAGAGCGCTGTCTTCCGCGGCATGGAGTTGCGGCTGCACGGCCGCGACGACACGCAATACGTCGACTTCGTGCTCGAACCGATCCGCGACGAGTCCGGCACGGTCACCGGCCTCTTCGTCGGCGGCTATGAAACCACGGAGGTCTACCGCGGCAGCGAGGCGCTGCGTCGTAGCGAGGCCAGGCTCGCCTTCCTCGACCGTTTGGGGGCCGAGACCGCTCCCTTGGCCGACCCCGACGCGGTGCTCGCGACCACGACCCGCCTCTTGGGCGAGCACTTGAGTCTGTCGGTCTGCGCCTACGCCGACATGGATGAGGACGAGGACGGCTTCACCATCCGCGGCGATTGGGCCGCACCTGGGTCGAGGAGCATCGTCGGGCATTACAGCCTCGCCGACTTCGGAACGCTGGCCGTCAAGAACCTGAGCGCCGGCCTGCCGCTCGTCGTCAACGACAACCTGCGCGAGCTCGCGCCGGAAGAAGCCGCGACCTTCCAGAGCATCGGGATCGCCGCGACGATCTGCATGCCGCTCGTCAAGGAAGGCCGGCTCACCGCGCTCATGGCGATCCACGACCGTGTGCCCCGGGTGTGGACCGAGGCTGAGCTCGGCTTGCTGCGCGAGGTGACCGCGCGCTCGTGGGCGCATATCGAACGGGTGCGTTCGGCCGCTGACCGCGAGCGAGGACAGGCACTCATCGCTGCCCAGAGCCGCGTCCTCGAGTGCGCCGTGCAGGATGTGCCGCTTGCCGACACCTTGAACGCCATCGTGACCACCGTGGAGGAGCTGTCCTCCTCCGGCGTCCTCGCGTCCATCCTGCTCCTTGACGAGGATGGGATGCACTTGCGCCATGGGGCGGGACCCAGCCTGCCAACGGCCTACAACGCCGCGATCGACGGCATTCGGGTGGGACCGGGCGTCGGATCGTGCGGCACGGCGGTTCACCTCAACGCGCCGGTCTTCGTTTCGGACATCGCCACGGACCCGCTCTGGGCCGACTTCCGGGAACTCGCGCTCTCACATGACTTGAGAGCATGCTGGTCGATCCCGATCGTCTCGACGCAAGGCTCGGTGCTCGGGACGTTTGCCCTGTATCATCGCGAGCCACGGGCACCTGCCCCCGTCGACCTCGAGCTGGTCGACGTCGTCGTCCGCACGGCAGGCCTCGTCATCGAGCGGACGCGCGCGGAGCAGGCTTTGCGCACCAGCGAGGAGCGGCTGCGGCTCGCGGCGCAGGCGGCCCAGATCGGCACTTGGGACCTCGATCTGATTACCGGCAACGGTCATTGGGACGAGGCGGCGCTTAGAATCAGCGGCCTGACCGAGGACTCGGGTCTCTACGACACCTACACCTGGATACGCCTGGTCCATCCGGACGACCGCGAGAGGACCGGAGCGGCGTTCCTGGCCTCCTTGGAGCCGGGCGGGCCGGCTTACGACGTGGAGTTCCGTGGCGCGGTGCCGGCCGAAGACGGCGGCACGCGCTGGATCACCTCGCACGGCGCCGTCATCCGCGATCCCGACACCGGCAAGGCAACCCGGGCGGTCGGCATCATCCGGGACGCCACGGCCCGCCACCGCCAGCAGGAGCGCCTGCGCGAGAGCGAAGAGCGGCTGCGGCTCGCCACGGAGTCGGCCGAAGTCGGCTTCTGGGACGTGGACGTGGTCAACGACGTCCTGATCTGGCCGCCGCGGGTCAAGGCCATGTTCGGCCTCTCGGCGGACGTACCCGTCTCGATGGCCGACTTCTACACCGGCCTTCACCCGGACGATCGCGAGGCGACGTGCGCGGCTTTTGCCGCCGCCTGCGACCCGGTCCAGCGTGCGCTGTACGACGTCGAGTACCGCACGGTCGGCAGGGAGGACGGCGTCGTCCGCTGGGTCGCCGCGAAGGGGCGGGGCGTGTTCGACGATCAGGGCCGGTGCGTGCGGGTGATCGGCACGGCGATCGACGTCACGGCGCGCAAGCGGACGGAGGCGGCCCTTCGCGACCTCAACCAGACGCTCGAGAAGCGCGTCGCGGCGCGCACGAGCGAGCTCGCCGAGAGCCAGCGGCGCTTCCGGGGCATCTTCGACTCGGCCCTGCAGTTCATGGCCCTGCTGACGCCCGCGGGCACCGTGATGGAGGTGAACCGGACGGCGCTGAGCTGGAGCGAGATCGAGCCGAAGGACATCGTGGGCAAACCGTTCTGGCTCGCCGCCCCGATGCGCGGCAATCCGGAACTGCAAGCCGCGATCAAGGCCGGGATCGAGCGCGCGGCCGCGGGCGAGACGGTGCGCGACGAGCACGAGATGCGCGGCGCCGGCGAGGCGCGCGCCACCGTGGACTTCTCGCTCAAGCCCGTGCCCGGCGAGCGGGGCGAGGCCGTGTGGCTCGTGGCCGAGGGCCGCGACATCACCGAACTCAAGCGCGCCCAGGAGCAGCTGCGCCAGGCGCAGAAGCTCGAGGCGGTGGGCCAGCTCACGGGCGGCGTGGCGCACGATTTCAACAACCTGCTCACCGTCATCAAGTCGTCCACGGACCTCTTGCGCCGGCCCGGTCTCGCCGAGGACCGCCGCCGCCGCTACGTCGACGCCATCTCGGACACGGTGGACCGGGCCTCCAAGCTCACGGGCCAGCTCCTCGCCTTCGCCCGGAGGCAGGCGCTCAAGCCCGAGGTGTTCGATCCCATCCAGCGCATCCGGTCCATCGCGGAGATGCTGCGCACCATCGTGGGCTCCCGCATCGAGATCGCCATCGAGGCCGGCTGCGAGACCTGCTTCATTGAGGCGGACGCGAGCCAGTTCGAGACCGCGCTCGTCAACATGGCGGTGAACGCGCGCGACGCGATGGACGGCGAGGGCCGGCTCACGGTCCGGGTGGACGAGATCGCCGAGATGCCCGCCATCCGCGGGCAGGCGGCCAGCGAGGGCCGGTTCGTCGCGGTCTCGATCGCCGACACGGGGCACGGCATTCCGGCGGACCAGCTCGGCCAGATCTTCGAGCCTTTCTTCACGACGAAGGAGGTGGGCCGGGGCACGGGCTTAGGTCTGTCCCAGGTCTTCGGCTTCGCCAAGCAGTCGGGCGGCGACGTCGCGGTGGACAGCGAGGTGGGCCGGGGCACCACCTTCACCCTTTACCTGCCGCAATCCGGGGAGGAGAGAACGCACGTCGCCGGCGCGAGCGAGCCGCGCGGCGGGCTGGCCGACGAGGATGGCCGCGGCCGCCGGGTGCTCGTGGTGGAGGACAACGTCGAGGTGGGCCGCTTCTCGACGCAGATCCTGCAGGATCTCGGCTACGCGACCACCTGGGCCGCCAACGCCGACGAGGCGCTCAAGCTCCTGGCCGACCGGGACGGCTTCGACGCGGTGTTCTCCGACGTGGTGATGCCCGGCATGAGCGGGGTCGAACTCGGGCAGGAGATCCGGCGCCGCTATCCTGGCCTGCCCGTGGTCCTCACCTCGGGCTACTCCCACGTTCTGGCCGAGGAAGGCCGGCACGGTTTCGAGCTCATCAAGAAGCCCTACGCCGCAGAGGAACTGTCGCGCGTCCTGCGCCGCGTGACGGCGTCCCGGAAGAGCGGTCGAACCTGAGAGGGTCGTTCGGACCCACGACCGGCGCGTCTAGGGTCCGAGTTTCGTCGGCAGCCGAAAGCCGGGGCGTCGAGGAGCCGACCGGGTGCCGCTCTGGCCGTCCCTTTCGATGACCACGAATTCATCCGCCAGCAAGGTGCAGTTTAGGACAAGCACACCATCTCAGGACGATGAGCTCTTCTGCCGTCGACCCTGCAACCACGATCAAGGGCCGAGCCCTCGTCATCGCCAATGGAACGAGCCGGCGCGGCGCTGCGGTGCTGGAGCCCACCCTCGAGCAGCTTCGGGTGCATGGTCTCGATCCTGTCGTTCAGGATTGCGGGAGCCGGGACGACCTCGCCCAGGCGATCCTCGCGAGCGCGCACCGATGCGATCGGGTGGTCGTCGCGGGCGGAGACGGCACCTTGAACGCGGCAGCCCCGGCTCTGGTCGCGACAGGCCTGCCGCTTGGCATCATCCCGGCCGGCACGGCCAATGATTTGGCCCGCACCCTCGGCATCCCGGACAGCATCCCCGACGCCGTCAAGATCATCGCGGAGGGGCATACCCGCCGGATCGACCTTGGGACCGTGAACGGCCACCCCTTCTTCAACGTGGCCAGCATCGGCCTGAGCGTTGACCTCACCCATGTGCTCACGCGCGACTTCAAGCGTCGCTACGGCAAGGTGGGTTACGCCTTCGCGGCCCTTCGGGCGCTCGCCCGGGCGCGTCCTTTTCGAGCGACGATCAAGGGTGAGGACGAGGCGGTGCGGGTCTCCACGCTACAGATCGCGGTCGGGAACGGCCGCTACTATGGCGGGGGCAACGCCGTCGAGAGGACGGCTGCGATCGATGACCAGCACCTCGATCTCTACAGCCTCGAGTTCCGGCAGGCCTGGAAGCTCGCCCTGCTGGCGCGTTCGTTCCGCTTTGGCGAGCACGGAGCTTGGAACGAGGTCCGGGCGGTGCGTGCCAAGCAGTTCGACGTGCTCACGCGAAGACCGAAGCCCGTCAACGCGGACGGGGAGATCGTCACGAGCACGCCGGCTCACTTCCGCATCGAGCCGAACGCGATCGAAGTGTTCTGCCGCAAGTGAGGCCGACGTTCGGGGTCGAGGGCGCGCTGGCCGTCGGCCGTGACTACTGTTGCGAGAGGATCCACTTCACCAGAGTTTCGGCTTCGGCCGGAGTGACGTTCGCTTGCGCCGGCATCGGCGTCTGCCCCCAACTGCCCGCGCCACCCTTGATCACCTTCTCGCTCAGCTTCGGGAGAGCCCCCTCGTCCTTCGCGTAGCGTTCGGCCATCGCCTTGTACGCGGGCCCGATCATCTTTCGCTCCAGATGATGGCAGGCCACGCAATTCTTGCTCCGCGCCAGCTCCGGGCTGGCGAGGGTCGGCGAGGTCAGGAGAACGGCGAGCGCCGCAGCGACATGCCGGATGTCGACCATCAAGATCATTCCCATTTCGAGCGGTCCCGCTTCTGCGACGGACCCTTGAGCACCTCGACCGCACTGGACCGCGCCGCCAACCTGGCGGCGCGGCCGACGCTCAACCTGCTCAGTTGGCCTTCAGCTGGTAGACTTCACCCGTGTCCGTCGACACGTAGAGGCTGCCATCCGGACTCTGCACGGCCGACCGGAAGCGGCCCGCCGGCATCGGAAGCGCCGCGGTCGTGCGGGTGGCCGACGAGCCGTCGGGCGTGATGTCGAGCACGTCGAGGCGGTTCCCCACCGGCGTCCCGTGGATGCCGATGCCCGTGTAGGTCACGACCATCCGGCCGTTCCAGTCCTTCCATTGAGCGCCGCTCAGGAACGCGCATCCCATCATGCCCTGCGACAAGCCCTCGTTGGTCCAGGCCGGCTTCATCGCGTTGGGATAGGTCTTCGTGTCGGTCATCGGCATGAAGGCCGACCGTTCCTTGGGATCCATGGCGCCCATCTGATTGGGCGAGTATCCGCAATACTTGTCTGGGCAGTCGCCGCGTCCGCCGACATTCGGGCGAGGATCCCATCCGGCGTTGCCGCCGGCAACGAGTGCGGTCACCTCGTCGGTATGCCAAGGCCCGTTCTCGGAGGTGAAGGGCTGATTGGTGCCCGGCCGGAAGCAGATGCCCTGCGGGTTGCGATGGCCGTAGGTGAAGACGCGGGGATCGAAACCCTGGGGCGGGTTGTTGCCCGGCGCCGCTTTGCCGTCCCGATCGATGCGGAGCACCTTGCCGCCGATGCGCGTCGGGCTCTGCGGCACCTCGCCGTTATGGGTGTCGCCCGTCGTCACGTACAGGAAACCGTCCCCCGGACCGAAGCGGAGGCGGCCGCCGTTGTGCGCGCCAGGGTCGCCGAACGGATGGTCGCTCTTCTCCGGCTTGTAGGCGATGTCGGTGACGATGTCCTGGCGGTTCGAGACGCTGGTCAGATCAGGGCTGACCGTCAGGCGCAGGACCCGGTTGCTGCCGGGCGCGCTCATGCTCGAGGCGGAATACACGTAGATGAAGCGGTTGGTCGCGAAGTCAGGATCGATCGCGACCCCAGCCATGCCGGCCTGCCCGCCGCAGAAGAGATCGGACGCCGTCTGCGGGTAGCCTTTGGAGTCCTTGATCCCAAGGAGGGGAGTGACCGTGCCGGACGGCAGCCGTACCGAGAGGCCGCCGCATCGCTCCGTGAAGAACATGGTGCCATCAGGCAGAAACGCCATGTCCCAGATGACGTTGTCTCGGTCTTTGAGCACGGTGGTACTGGTCAGGGTCGGCGTTCCGCCCGCCGATTGAGCCACCGCCAATCCCGGCAGGGCGAGCGAAGCTAACAACGCATACTGCAACACGGTGCTGATCCGGCGCGTCATCGGTGTTTCCTCCGCTGTGTAAGTGTTCTGGTGACAAGGCCCCCTGTGCGCCGCGCCTGAGTCTTCTCGCGCAACGGCGCCCCCGATTGTTAGGTCCGCGGCCAAGCTCGCGCAAGCATCCTTCCCCGTTCGCCGTGCGTCCCGCGAGCGGCGAGGGTCGCATGTCGAAACGAGGTGCAGGACATCGCAGCGGACCCGACCGCATTTGACATTGTCCGGAGCGCCTCAGGGCGCATTCCGCTCGGGTTCTGCCGGTGCGCTAACCCCCTTCGGACCACATCGCGCCGTGAGCGCGAGGGATCGCAGGGCTTGCCGAGGACGCTTGGAGCCCCGATACTTAATTCGTGACGAGCACCCGGTCACATGGATCCAGGATCCGCGACAGCAGGATTCTGAAGATCGCGAGGAGGACACCATGAAGTGGACGAAACCGTCTGTTCAGGAAGTGTGCGTCGGCATGGAGGTGACGAGCTACGAGTCGGCCGAGATCGATCCGGTTCTCATCTGACGCGGCCCACGCCCGACCCTTCGGGCGGGGCCTCCGGACCGATGCAGGCGATCATCCTCGGTTCGGCGGCGGGCGGCGGGGTTCCCCAGTGGAACTGCCGCTGCCCGGTCTGCAGCCTTGCCTGGGGCGGGGACGCGAGGGTCAGGCCGCGCACGCAATCGAGCCTGGCCGTCTCAGCCGACGGGGAGCACTGGCTCGTCGTCAACGCATCCCCGGATATCCGGCAGCAGATCGGCGCCAATCCGGCGCTGCATCCGCGGGACCGGCTGCGGCACTCGCCCATCGCCGCGGTGCTGCTCACCAACGGCGACGTCGACCATATCGCGGGCCTGCTCTCGTTGCGGGAGGGCCAGCCGTTCGCGCTTTACGGCACGCGCGAGATCCTGACGGCTCTTGGCGCGAACCCCGTCTTCGACGTGCTGAACCCGGCGTTCGTGGAACGTCGCGAGGTCGCCCTCGATCGGATCATCGAGCCCCTACCGGGCTTGCGCGTGACCCTGTTCCCTGTTCCCGGCAAGGCGCCGCTCTGGCTTGAGGGCGCCGCCCCCGTCATCGGCGAGGCGGGCGAGAGCACGGTGGGTGTTCTGGTCGAGGTCGGGCGCCGGCGCCTCGCCTATGTGCCCGGCTGCGCCCGGGTGAGCGAGGAGCTGCGCCGTCGCGTCGACGGCGTCGACGCCCTTCTCTTCGACGGTACGGTGCTCGAGGACGACGACATGATCCGGGCGGGCGTCGGCACAAAGACGGGCTGGCGGATGGGTCACGTTCCGATGAGCGGGCGCGAGGGCTCCATCGCGGGGCTTGCGGACCTCACGATCGGTCGGCGCATCTTCGTTCACGTCAACAATACCAATCCCGTCCTCATCGAAGGCTCGGCTGAGCGCGGGCGCGTCGAAGCGGCGGGCTGGACGGTCGCCCACGACGGTCTGGCCCTCCATCTCGCGCCGGAGGAAACCGCCGCGGCTCTGGTGGAATAGGCGATGAGCTCTGCCTTCATGCCCTTCGCCGCGACGACTCCCGCCTCGCAGCCCGACCGGCTCCGAACCCCGGAGGAGCTCGAAGCGGCCCTGCGCGACATCGGGGGGCGGCGTTACCACAATCTGCACCCGTTCCATCGCCTGCTCCACGGCGGCAAGCTCGACCGTGACCAGGTCCGCGCCTGGGCGCTCAACCGCTACTATTACCAAGCGATGATTCCGGTGAAGGACGCCTCCATCGTCGCCCGGATGGACGATCCGGCGCTGCGCCGGATCTGGCGTCATCGCATCATCGATCACGATGGCGAGGCGGCCGGCGACGGGGGCATCGAGCGCTGGCTCAAGCTCACCGACGGTCTCGGCTTCCCGCGCGGCTACGTGACCTCGACCCGCGGGATCCTGCCGGCGACCCGCTTCGCCGTGGAGGCCTACGTCCATTTCGTGCGCGAACGGACGCTGCTTGAGGCCATCGCGTCATCGCTCACCGAGATGTTCGCCCCGACCATCATCTCCGAGCGGGTGGCCGGCATGCTCGCGGCCTACGACTTCGTCTCAAAGGACACGCTCGCCTATTTCGACAAGCGCATGACCCAGGCGCCCCGCGACGCCGATTTCGCCCTCGCCTACGCCAAGCAGCACGCGACCACGCCGGAGCTGCAGGCAGCGGTTCTCGGGGCTCTGACCTTCAAGTGCGACGTGCTCTGGAGCCAGCTCGACGCCCTGCACCACGCCTATGTCGATCCGGGCCTGCCCCCACCGGGCGCCTGGACGCCAGGGGCGGAGCTTTCCCCGTGAGCGACGCGCTGAGCCTGTCCGACGTGCCGCGCCTGCCCCGCGGCGTGCGCCTGCGCTTCGATGAGGTGCGAAGCGCGCACGTGCTGCTGGCGCCTGAGCGCGCCTTCGACCTTGATGCGGTCGCGGCCGAGGTGCTGAGCCTCGTCGATGGAAGCCGCAGCGTCGGCGACATCATCGACGCGCTGGCGGCGAAGTACGCGGAGGACCGCGCCGTGATCGAGGGCGACGTGGTCGCGATGTTGAGCGATCTCGCGAAGAAGCGGGTGCTCGACCGATGAACGCCCCCGCCCCGATCGGCCTTCTCGCGGAGCTCACCCACCGCTGTCCGCTGCGCTGCCCTTATTGCTCGAATCCGCTCGAGCTCGACCGCCGCTCGGCCGAACTCGACACCGAGACGTGGCAGCGGGTGCTGTCGGAGGCTGCGGCTTTGGGCGTTCTGCACGTGCACCTCTCAGGGGGCGAGCCGACAGCGCGCGCCGACGTCGTGGCGATCACGGCCCACTGCGCCCGGGTCGGCCTCTACTCGAACCTGATCACCTCGGGCGTCGGCGGCGCGCTCGCCAAGCTCGATGCCCTGGCTGAGGCCGGGCTCGACCACGTCCAGCTCTCGATTCAGTCGGCCGACGCGGCGAATGGCGAACGCATCGGCGGCCTGGTGAACGCTCAAGCCCAGAAAATGGCGTTCGCGGAGCGCGTGACGGCGCTTGGACTGCCGCTGACCCTGAACGCCGTGATCCACCGCGGCAACATCGACGAGGTGGAGCGTATCATCGACCTCGCGGTGCGGCTGGGCGCCAAGCGCCTCGAGGTGGCCCACACGCAGTATTATGGCTGGGCCTACGCGAACCGCGCCGCGCTCATGCCGGCCAAGGCCGATGTCGACCGCTCGATCCGGACCGTCGAAGCGGCGCGCAAGGCGCTCGAGGGCCAGCTCGTCATCGACCTCGTGGTGCCGGACTACTACGCCGCCTACCCGAAAGCCTGCGCCGGCGGCTGGGGCCGGCGCCTCATGAACGTGACGCCGTCGGGGCGCGTCCTGCCCTGCCATGCGGCCGAGACCATCCCTGGGCTCGCGTTCTGGTCGGTGCGCGAGCGGTCGCTGGCCGAGATCTGGGTGTCCTCGCCGGCCTTTGCGGCCTTTCGCGGGACCGATTGGATGCCGGAGCCCTGCCGCTCCTGCGACCGCAAGGAGCGCGATTGGGGCGGCTGCCGCTGCCAGGCGCTGGCGCTGACCGGCGACGCCGCCGCGACCGACCCGGCCTGTTCGCTCTCCCCTCATCACGCCCGCATCGGCGCGCTCGCCGCCGCCGAGGCCGGGGCCGGCGAGGCGCCCCCTTACGTCTACCGCACCATCGGCGGCGCGGACGCCAAAGAGCGCACCGAGGCCGGCGTCGCAGCCGCCGCGCTGCCGTAAGTCAAGGCTGGGGAGTGAAGGGGAGCAAACTTCCGCAGAGCCGCGCTTGAATCGGAGCGATCCTCAACCGGACCGCGACAGCGCGGGCTGAAGCCGCTCAGTCTGGCGAACCCACCTCGCGCACTCAGGTTCATTCCAGCGCGGAAAACGTAAGAAGCGGGCCCGGGAAGCCGGCGCCGCACCGGCGCGGGATCGCGGCCTGTTCCCGTGATCCCTCGGGCGGGTGCGGCAGCAAACCCCCGAATACACCAGGGTCTCAGCCGAGACTTACACAGTGGGTTTTTGGCCGGAATGCCTGGTGGAGCTGAGGGGATTCGAACCCCTGACCTCCGCAGTGCGATTGCGGCGCTCTCCCATCTGAGCTACAGCCCCGGCCAGGCGCGCCTTCTAGGCTTCGGGGCCGCGGCGTGTCAATTCCTTTCCGGAGCCGCGGGGCGCTTTGAGGGCGCCCGGACGCGCGCTCGTTCATCGCCTTGCCGGGGTTCCATGCGCTCGCTCCTGTCGCTCTTCGACACGGTCATCACCCTCTACGTCTACATCCTCGTCGCCAGTGCCGTGCTGAGCTGGCTCGTCGCCTTCAACGTCGTCAACGCCCGCAACCCCGTCGTGGCGCAAATCGGCGACTTCCTCTACCGCATCACCGAGCCGGCCCTACGACCGATCCGCCGCATCTTGCCCAATCTCGGCGGCATTGACATCGCGCCGATCATTCTCATCCTCGGCCTGTTCTTCATCCGCAACCTCGTCTTCGAGCTCGTGGGCGGGCTCGCCCTCAGCCGATGATCCCGCGGCCGGGCGCGATCGCGAGAGGGGCGGGGCATGGCGGCTGAGGTCATCGACGGGACGGCGCAGGCCGCGGCGCTGCGCGCCCGGGTCGGGGCCGCCGTAGCAGGCCTCGTGGCGCAGGGCGCGACGCCGGGGCTCGCCGTGGTGCTCGTCGGCGAGAATCCGGCCTCGCAAGTCTACGTGCGCAACAAGGTGCGGCAGACCGTCGAGGCGGGCATGCGCTCCTTCGATCACGCCCTTCCGGCAACCGCGAGCCAGGCGGAACTCCTCGCGCTTGTCGCCAGGCTCAACGCCGACCCGCAGGTCGACGGCATCCTCGTGCAGTTGCCCCTGCCCGACCACCTCGACGCGCAGGCCGTCATCGCGGCCCTCGATCCGGACAAGGACGTCGACGGCCTGCATCCTCTCAACGCGGGGCGGCTGGCGAGCGGGCTCCCGGCGCTCGCGCCTTGCACGCCGCTCGGCTCTCTCATCCTCCTCAAGAGCGTGCACGACAGGCTGGACGGCCTCGACGCCGTGGTGCTCGGGCGCTCGCTCCTCGTCGGCAAACCTGTGGCCCAACTCCTGCTCGCCGAGAACTGCACCGTGACGATGGCCCATTCCCGTACGCGCGACCTGCCTGCGCTGTGCCGGCGGGCCGACGTGCTGATCGCTGCGGTCGGCCGGCCGGGGATGGTGCGGGGCGATTGGATCAAGCCCGGCGCCACCGTGATCGACGTCGGCATCAACCGCTTGCCGGCGCCCGATCTCGGCGAGGGCAAGACCCGGCTCGTCGGCGACGTGGCCTATACCGAGGCGGCGCAGATCGCCGGCGCCATCACCCCCGTGCCGGGGGGCGTGGGGCCGATGACGATCGCCTGCCTCTTGCGCAACACCGTCGAGGCAGCCTGCCGCCGCCGCGGGCTGCCGGTGCCGGCGATGTGAGCGGCAAGCGTCAAGACGCCCCGATCCTGAAGCCATGAGGGAGAGCCTTGCCGTGAAGACCGATCCGGGCCGCTTCTTCGAGGATTTCACTTTAGGCGAAACCATCCGCCACGCGACGCCGCGCACGCTGACGGCGGGCGATGCCAGCCTCTCGACGGCGCTCTACGGCCACCGCTTCGCGGTGCAATCCTCGGACGCCTTCGCCAAGGCCCTCGGCTATCCGGCCAGTCCCCTCGACGATCTCCTCGTCTTCCACACCGTCTTCGGCAAAACGGTGCCGGACATTTCCCTCAACGCCGTGGCCAATCTCGGCTATGCCGACGGACGCTTCCTGAAATCGGTCTATCCCGGCGAGACCTTGAGCGCTGTCTCCGAGGTGATCGGGCTCAAGGAGAGCTCGAACCGCGAGACGGGCGTCGTCTATGTCCGCACCACGGGCTTCGACGCGGCCGGCGAGGCGGTCCTCGCCTATTGCCGCTGGGTTCTGGTGCGAAAGCGCGATGGCGCGGCGAAGCCGAAGGAGGAGCACGTGCCGGACCTGCCCAAGGCCGTGCCGGCGGCCGCGCTCGGGCAGGCCGTGCCGGTCCTGGACGCGGCGGCCTACGATTTGGGGCTTGCCGGCAGCCCGCACCGCTTCGCGGATTACACGGCGGGCGAGCGCATCGACCATGTCGACGGCATGACGGTGGAGGAGGCGGAGCACCAGCTCGCCACGCGGCTCTACCAGAACACGGCCAAGGTGCATTTCGACCAGTTCGCCGCGGCGCAGGGGCGCTTCAAGCGCCGGCTGATCTATGGCGGGCACGTCATTTCACTCGCCCGCTCCTTGTCCTTCAACGGCCTCGCCAACGCCTTCCACGTCGCGGCCCTCAACGCCGGCCGGCACGTCGCGCCCTTGTTCGCCGGCGACACGGTCTATGCTTGGACCGAGGTCTTGCAGACCGCCGAGGTGCCGGGACGCTCCGACATCGGGGCCCTGCGCCTGCGCACGGTCGCGACGAAGAACGAGCCCTGCGCCGGCTTCCCGGACAGGGCGGGGGAGGGCTATCACCCGAGCGTGATCCTCGACCTCGATTATTGGGCGCTGATGGTGCGGTGAGCCGCGGTGGTGGCTGCTGCAACACGCTGCGCCATCGAGTTGACAACCTCCCGATTCTGCACAGCTACGGGATGTTCACTGTATGTCCCGGGTGGTCCATGGCTGATAAGAGCGCGATAGAGTGGACTGATGCAACTTGGAACCCTGTAACAGGTTGTGCGAAAATAAGTGCTGGCTGTGATAATTGCTATGCCGAACGATTTTCTGAGCGTTTCCGAGGCGTGCCGAGACGCCCATTTGAACTCGGGTTCGATCTAATTCTACGTCCCGAGCGCCTTCTTCAATCACTGTCCTGGCGCCAGCCACGCCCGATATTCGTAAATTCAATGTCGGATCTTTTTCACAAAGGAGTACCACAGGAATTCATTGAACGAGTTTTCGATACCATGGAGAGGGCGCACTGGCATACTTTCCAGGTGCTCACAAAGCGCTCTTCCCTCGTGCGCGACTTCCTGATCCGCCGCTATAGCTCCAGCCGTGGTCCTTCAAACATCCGGTGCGGTGTCTCGGTCGAGAATGGCACGAAGCTCTCCCGCGTGCGGCATCTGTGCGATGCACCTGCTGGTGTTCGCTTCCTTTCGGTCGAGCCTCTGATTGGGCCGGTTGGCAAACTAGACTTGAGAGAGATCGACTGGGTTGTCGTCGGTGGTGAGAGCGGCCCCAGGGCGCGCCCCATGAATCCCGATTGGGTACGCGAGGTGCGCGATCAATGCGTAGAGACCGGCGTCGCGTTCTTTTTCAAACAGTGCGGTGGAAGATTACCTAAAGCTGGGGGACGTAGCCTAGATGGCCGCGAATGGAGCGAATTCCCTAACACGCCCTCACACTCCTTCAGGGAAGTCGCCGAATGAGTAAGCGCCCTAAGGATGGGGTAGGGCCATGGGCTCGAGAAAAGCTCCAAGCGCTGGGTGAATACCTCGACTTCTATACCAAGGTACTCAAGAATCAGGGGCGCTGGTGTAAGGGAACCATTTTTGTCGATGCGTTTGCTAAGCCAGGGCGGGCTAAGATTCGAAGCAACAGTAAGGCATGGGCGACCAGCATTGAAGGATTTTTTGAAGAAGCAGCGCAGCAGACTGATCCAGAGGCTGTCGAGTTTCTCAGGGATCGCCCCGAGCTGCGCTCGATATAGCAAACCCGTTTTCCCGCTACGTTTTCATCGAGCGAGATCCGCAGCGCGCCGCCGAGCTTCACGCACTCGAGGCCGAGTACGAGGGCTCCCGACGCATTGTTGTGAGAGAGGGTGACGCTGGGACGGAGCTACAGGCTATCCTAGACATGGAATTGGATTGGCGTAGCTATCGCGCGGTTGTCTTCATCGATCCCTTCGGAATGCACATCCCATGGTCCGTCATTGAAAACCTTGGCCGCACCGGTGGGATCGAGGTGATGGTCAACTTCCCTCTCAATATGGCAATCCAGCGTTTCTTGGTGCGATCGGGAGAGATCCGGCCCAGCTGGCGTGAGATGCTCGACTCGTTCTTTGGCTCCCCAGAATGGTGGGATCATGCCTACGAGGAGAGTGCAGACCTTTTCGGCCCTAGAACTCTAAAGCTGGCGGACTCTGGCATCAGATTACTGGAGTGGTATCGTGACCGTCTCAGAGGTGCTTTCGGTCACGTACCCTCGGGGCGTCTCATTCGTAATACTCAGGGAGGCCCACTCTATTACCTCGTATGGGCGGGGCCACACAAAAAAAGGTCTCGAAGGCGCTGAGCACATCCTAAGCAAGGGCGAGAAAGTCCCCGGTGCGCCGGTCCTACGCTCTCGTCCGTTAGCCTAGTCTTGGGGCGCCAGGGCACCAATCGCTTCGATCTGTCCGTTGTCCGGTAACTGCTCGACGGGGCATTGCCTCTCGGTAACACCCCTTCGGCTGTATCCGTCACGCCCTCAGGTGCTCCACCAGCATCCGCGCCGAGGGCGCCAGTTCCCTCATTGATCGGACGCAGAGCGTGAGGTCCCGCAGCGCCCACGCGTCCTCCAGCGCCACGACCGCGATCGCCATGGTGCGGGCGGCGCGCCGCGCCGTGGTCTCGGGGACGATGCCGACGCCGACGCCGCCCTCCACGAGGCGGCAGACGGCGTCGAAGCTGCGCAACTGCACCCTCAGCCGAAGGGTGCGGCCGGCGCGGGCGGCTTTTCCGGCGAGGAAGCGCTGCAGCGCGCTTGCCCGGTCGAGGCCGACGAAGTCCCGCGACAGAACTTCGGCGAAGGGCAGGCTCGCGCGGCGGCTCAACGCATCGTCTGCCGGCACCACCAGCACGAAGCGGTCCGAGCGGAAGGGAAAGGTCTCGAGGCTTGCCGTCTCGACGGTGCCGGCGACGATGCCGATGTCGCCGACGCCTTCCGCGATGAGTCCGACGATCTCGTCGGAGAGCCGCTCCTCCAGGTCGACACCGACCTGCGGGTGACGGCTCAAGAAAGCGGAGAGCGCCTCGGGCAGGAACTCGGTCAAGGCATTGGTGTTCGACAGGACGCGAATCTGGCCCGCTACGCCGCCAGCATAAGCCGCGAGGTCCTCCCGCAGGCGCTCGGCCTGGGCCAGCATCGTGCGCGCGTGCTGGAGAAGAGCGCGGCCGGCGGGCGTCGGCGTGACGCCCTGGCGTCCCCGCAGGAGGAGAGGCGCGCCGACATCGAGTTCGAGGTTGCGGACTCGGGTGCTGGCCGCGGCCAGGGCCAGGTTCGCCCGCTCCGCGCCCTTGGTGATCGAGCCGGCCTCGACGACGTGACGGAACAGGTTCAGATCGACGAGATCGAAGGCCATCTGCGAGCTTGAGTCTTCGCGTTACGCGAAGGCATGGTACGGCAAACGCGCATTGTAGAACAGTTCGAAGGAGAGCATCGTTCGTGTCCGACGAACGGTGCGAACCACGTGTCGTCGGGAGCGGCGGGCCGGCTGCGACGCATTGCGGCAGTGCCAGGGTTCCGTTACGAACCGTTCTAAAGAGCGGGCTCCAAACCACACGGCCGCCCGCGTCCGGAGCAGCAGGATGACCGACGTCAGAACCGTTCCAGCGCCGCGCCCCCTCTCGCCGCACCTCCAGATCTATCGCTGGAGCTGGACCATGGCGATGTCGGTGTTCCACCGCATCACCGGCGCCGCGCTCTACGGCGGGACGGTGCTCCTCGCCGTCTGGCTCCTGTGCATGGCCACGTCCACGCCGGCTTTCGATGCCGTGAACGGGTTCTTCGGCTCCTGGTTCGGGCGCCTCGTGCTCTTCGGCTACACTTGGGTGCTGATGCATCACATGCTCGGCGGCGTCCGCCACCTCGTGTGGGATTTCGGCTACGGCATGGAGACGGCCACCCGCATGAACATGGCCCGCATGACCCTCGTCGGCTCGATCGCGCTCACGCTGCTGATCTGGGTCGGCGCCTTCTTCGCCCGCTGAGGAGCCCGAGCATGGCCGACAACCGCGCCGATACCCGCGTCTCCATGCGGACTCCGCTCGCCCGGGCCAAGGGCCTGGGCGCCTCCGGCCACGGCGTCGAGCATTGGTGGCTGCACCGCATGACGGCGGTGTCCAACATCCCCCTCGTCGTCGCCTTCGTGGTGATCGTCGCGGTGCTGGCCGGCCGCCCGCACGCGGACGCGCTTCGCATCGTCTCGAACCCGATCGTCGCGATCCTGCTGGTGCTCGCCATCGTATCGGTGACGAACCACATGAGGATGGGCGTCCAGATCATCATCGAAGACTATGTCCACGAGAAAGGCCCGAAGATCGCGGCCGTGATCGCCAACAACTTCTTCGCCATCGCCATCGCGACGGTGAGCCTGTTCTCCGTCCTGAAGATCGCCTTCGGCAAAGTTCTCTAGAGGTAGCGCCGCCATGGCCACCAACGTCTATTCCGCCCCGAACGGCGCCGCTCCCGGCCTCAACGGCCGTGCCTACCAGATCGTCGATCACACCTTCGACGTGGTTGTGGTGGGGGCAGGCGGCGCCGGCCTTCGCGCGACCGTCGGCTGCAGCCAGGCGGGCCTGCGCACCGCCTGCATCACCAAGGTCTTTCCGACCCGCTCGCATACAGTGGCGGCGCAGGGCGGCATCTCGGCGTCGCTGGGCAACATGGGGCCGGACGATTGGCGCTGGCACATGTACGACACCGTCAAGGGCTCCGATTGGCTCGGCGACCAGGACGCGATCGAGTATCTCTGCCGCCACGCGCCGGCCGCCGTCTACGAGCTCGAGCACTGGGGCGTGCCCTTCTCCCGCACCGAAGAGGGCAAGATCTACCAGCGGCCCTTCGGTGGCATGACCACGGATTACGGCAAGGGCACCGCCCAGCGCACCTGCGCCGCGGCCGACCGCACCGGCCACGCGATCCTGCACACGCTCTATGGTCAGGCGGTCAAGAACCAGACCAACTTCTTCATCGAGTACTTCGCCCTCGACCTCATGATGGAAGAGGGGCGCTGCATCGGCGTCGTTGCGCTCAACATGTCGACCGGGGAGATTCACCGCTTCCGCGCCCACATGACGATCCTCGCCACGGGCGGCTACGGGCGTGCCTATTTCTCCGCAACCTCGGCCCATACCTGCACGGGCGACGGCAACGCCATGGCCTTGCGCGCCGGGCTGCCGCTCCAGGACATGGAGTTCGTGCAGTTCCACCCGACCGGCATCTACGGTGCCGGCTGCCTCATCACGGAAGGCTCCCGGGGCGAGGGCGGCTACCTCACCAATTCCGAGGGCGAGCGCTTCATGGAGCGTTACGCTCCCTCAGCCAAGGACCTCGCTTCCCGCGACGTCGTTTCCCGCTCGATGACGATGGAGATCCTGGCCGGCCGGGGGGTCGGCAAGAACAAGGATCACATCCACCTGCACCTCGACCACCTCGACCCGAAGATCCTGCACGAGCGCCTGCCGGGCATCTCGGAGTCCGCCAAGATCTTCGCGGGCGTCGACGTGACGAAGGAGCCGATCCCCGTCCTGCCGACGGTCCACTACAACATGGGCGGCATCCCGACGAACTATCACGGCGAGGTGCTGACCCTGAAGGACGGCAATCCGGACCACGTCGTGCCGGGCCTGATGGCGCTGGGCGAGGCGGCCTGCGTCTCCGTGCACGGCGCCAACCGCTTGGGCTCCAACTCCCTCATCGATCTCGTGGTCTTCGGCCGCGCGGCGGGCCTGCGCTGCGCTGACGTCGTGAAGCCCGGTGAGAAGCACGCCGAGCTGCCCAAAGGCGCCGACGAGATGGCGCTGTCGCGCCTTGACCGCTTCCGCCACGCGAGCGGCGGCACGCCGACGGCCGATCTTCGTCTCGACATGCAGAAAACGATGCAGAACAACTGCGCCGTGTTCCGCACCGGCGAGGTGCTGTCCCAGGGCAAGGACCTCATCCACAAAGTGTGGCGCGGCGAGGCGGACATCCACGTCAACGACCGCTCGCTGATCTGGAACACGGACCTGATCGAGACCCTCGAGTTCGACAACCTGATCGCCCAGGCCGTCGTGACCATGGAGAGCGCCGCCAACCGCACAGAATCCCGCGGCGCCCATGCCCGCGAGGATTTCCCCGACCGCGACGACAAGACCTGGATGAAGCACACTCTGGCCTGGCTCGACGATCGCTCCCAGAGCGTCACCATCGATTACCGGCCTGTGCACACCTACACGATGTCGAACGAGGTGCAGTACATCGAGCCGAAGGCGCGGGTGTATTGAGCTTTCATCCGACACGTTCGAGGCAGAACGGATCATGGGCACGCTGTTGTTGAAGGAGATCGATGACCGGGTGATCGCGGCGCTCCAGAGCCGTGCCAAGGCCAACGATCGAACGATCGAGGCCGAAGTGGAGGAGTTGCTGTCCCGCGCCGTCGAGCCCGCCTCGCCCCGCGCTGAACGGTGGAGCGAGGTGCGTCGGATCGCGGCCATGACGCCGAAGGGCGTCGAGCAGACCGACAGCGTTCTCCTGCTGCGTGAGGATCGCAACCGCTCATGACGGTCGTCGAGGCTTCCGTCGTGGTGAAGTGGTTCGTCGCGGAGAAGGGGCATGAGGCAGCCATCGAAGCGTCTCAGCAACGAGACCTGGCGGCACCCGATCGGCTCCTCCTGGAGGTCGCGAACGTGCTCGCGCGCAAACTCAAGCGAGGCGATATCGGTGCCGACCAGGCGAGTGCTGCGGTCGGCAAGCTTCCCGCCCTGATCGATCAGGTCGTGCCTTCGACCATGATCCTCGACCGCGCTTTCGATCTCGCCGTCCGTCTCGATCATTCAGTCTACGATTGTGCCTATCTCGCCTGCGCCCTCCACCTCGACACCGAACTCCTGACGGCCGACGCGCGCTTCGCCGACAAGGCTCGCCGCAGCGGCTTTGCTCCTCGCATTCGCGACCTTGGCGAACATTCGACTTCGTGAGATTTCCATGGCCCAGTTCACCCTCCCCAAGAACTCGCAATACACCGAAGGCAAGACCTGGCCGAAGCCGGCGGGCGCCAACCGGCTGCAGGAGTTCCGCATCTACCGCTGGAACCCGGATGACGGGCAAAAGCCGCGTATCGACACCTACTATGTCGACCGCGACGATTGCGGGCCGATGGTTCTGGACGCCCTGATCTGGATCAAGAGCAAGATCGACTCGACGCTCGTGTTCCGCCGCTCCTGCCGCGAGGGCATTTGCGGCTCCTGCTCCATGAACATCATGGGCGGCAACACGCTGGCTTGCACACTCGGCATCGACGACTGCAACAGCCAGTCGATCAAGATCTACCCGCTCCCGCACATGCCGGTGCTGAAGGATCTCGTCCCGGACCTCACGAGCTTCTTCGCCCAGCACGCCGCCATCGAGCCCTGGCTTCAAACCCAGACCGCGACGCCCGAGACCGAGTGGCGCCAGACGCCGGAGGAGCGTCAGCAGCTCGACGGTCTCTACGAGTGTATTCTCTGTGCCTGCTGCACCACGTCCTGCCCGAGCTACTGGTGGAACGGCGACCGGTTCTTAGGACCGGCGGCTCTCCTTCAGGCTTATCGCTGGCTCATCGATAGCCGCGACGAAGCGACGGGGGAGCGGCTCGACAACCTGCACGACCCGTTCCGGCTCTATCGCTGCCACACCATTATGAATTGCGCGAACACTTGCCCGAAGGGGCTGAATCCGGCCAAGGCGATCGCCGAGATCAAGAAGATGATGATCGCCCGCGTGGTGTGAGGCGATCGGGCAACACTGACCGTCAAAAGGCGCCTTCGGGCGCCTTTTGCTTGCCCGAGAGCCGTCGAACTCCCCTTGGCGCCACATTCGCCGTCGAGATCGGCCGCGCTCACGCGCTGTTCACCATCTTCGCCTTAAGCTTGACCGTCATCCCGAGACCTTCGATGAACCGTTCCGTCGCGACCCTACCCGTGTCCTTGTGCCTCGCACTGACGGTAAGCGCTTGCGGCTCCGCCCGCTTCAGTGGGCCGGCGCCGGTGGCGCGGTCCGGGCCGGTCTACAACGCGCCGGCGCCGGAACCGATCGAGCCGGCGCCCTCGGCCCCCGTCACCTCCGCGCCGTTGCCCCCGCCGCCGGGCGCGCCGGGGCCCGTCGCTTCGATCGATCCGAACCTGGTGCCGCAAGCCGGGAACCCGGCCATCGCCGAACCGCCGCCGGTCTCGCCGCCCGTGGTCGCGGCATTGCCTCAGCCGGCGACCCCGGCCGGACCCTCGCGCTCGTCCTATGTCGGCGGCTGGACGGCCAGGGAGGCCGCCGGATCGAGCTGCCGCGTCCAGCTCTCGAGCAGCCCGGCGCTCGACCTCTACAAGGCCTCGGCCGCAGGCTGCGCCAACAAGGACCTCTCCCGCGTCACGGCCTGGGATTACCGCGACGGCGAGGTCTACCTCTACCAGCCCGGCGGCGCCGTGGCCGCGCGGCTGCGCCCGTCAAGCGGCGGCATGGACGGCGTGCTGGCGAAGTCCGGCGCCCCCGTCAGTCTTGCGCGCTGAAGGGGCATCCCATCCTCCCTCCCCTCAGGGGAGGGACACAGGGTGGGGTACGCGCCGACAGGCGCGGATGCAGATGGTCGGGACGAACGCGAGGATTGCCGCCTGAAGGCGGCATACCCCACCCCGGCCCTCCCCTGAAGGGAGGGAGGTCGACATAGCCGCGAGAGAATGATCGTTGGTTCTCTCGCCGCAAAAGCCTGGACTGTTGCGGCCTTCAGCGCTGCATCGATGCGGCGAACCAGCGCCGACGGGTCTCGGCCCAGCGCGCCGGGGCGGCGAAACCCTCTTCCACCAACTCCTGCATCATCGAGAAGGCGGTGGCCTCGGCGACGACGAGGCGGCCCAGCGCGTCCCCGTCATCGGGCGTGATGGTAGCGCCGTGACTGCGGGCCAGGGCCTGCATGGCCCGGTTATGGGGCAGGCAGCGCACCAGCACCGTCTCGATGCCGCGGTTGCGCGCCGAGAGCATGGTGCGGCGGAACAGGATCCGACCGATGCCGCGACGGCGAAGCGACGGCGCAACGCTGAACGCCGCTTCCATCTCGCCGGGAAAGCGCGCGTCGAGGGGCTGCAGCTCGCCGACCCCGACCGCCTCGTCATCGACGAGGAAGCCGTAGACGAGACCCTCGCTCCGCAGCGCCTCTTCGGCGTAGCGGCAAAGCGCCTCGTCGCTGACGGCGCCGGCGAAGCGGTCGCGGCGCGAGGCCGGGTCGAGGGACAGGAGATGATCCTGCAGGAGCCCGATGTCGTGCTCCGTCAGGCGGCGCACGTAGCCGTCAAGGAGCGCGTTGGCGAGAAGGATGTCCGTCGGCATGCTGGTCGTCCCCGTGGTGAGCGGCGCTCGGGTTCCGAGCCCCGCGGGTTCCAGCCCTGCGGCGAGCGTTTCCCCGACCTGACCGGTCGTGTTCTGGTTGGATCTTGTGCGCTGCAGCAAACGGCGCCGCGACCCTGAAGTTCCTCCCCACATGGGAATTGCCGCGCTCCGGCGCGAGGGCTAGGGATGCAGGCGTGAGCACGTCCCCCGCCGCGAGCCCCGTCAGCGCCCGCTACTTCGCCCTCGTTTCGGCCGGCAGCATCGAGCGCGACCCGGCGCAGACGGCCCTGCTCGCGCGCTTCGATGCCCTGAGCCGGGCCTTGGCCGAACACCGGATGGCCCGCAAGTCGAGCCCGCTCGGCTGGCTCTTCGGCCGCCGCGCCGCGCCCGAGCCGCCGCGCGGACTGTACGTCTGGGGCTCCGTCGGCCGCGGCAAGACGATGCTGATGGACCTCTTCTTCGAGAGTCTGCCCGTCAGGCGCAAGCGACGCGTCCACTTCCATGCCTTCATGGCCGACGTGCACGAGCGCATCCACGCCCATCGCCAAGCGGTGAAACAGGGCGTGGCGTCGGGCGACGACCCGATCGCTCCCACCGCGGCGGCGCTCGCCGAGGAGGCCTGGGTGCTCTGCTTCGACGAGTTCGCAGTCAGCGACATCGCCGACGCGATGATCCTCGGCCGGCTCTTCACCGCGCTCTTCCGCCACGGCGTCGTGGTGGTCGCGACGTCCAACGTCGAGCCGGAGCGTCTCTACGAGGGCGGGCTCAACCGGGCGCTGTTCCTGCCCTTCATCGCGCTCCTGCAGGAGCGGATGGAGGTGGTGCGCCTCGACGCCCGCACGGATTTCCGGCTGGAGAAGCTCGCCGGCAGCCTCGTCTACCACGTGCCGGCCGACGCCGCGGCCTCCGGCGCCCTCGACGACACCTTTCGGCGGCTCAGCGGACGCGTCAAGGGCGAGCGGGTGTCCCTGACGGTGAAGGGCCACCCCGTCGTGATCCCTCAGGCCGCGGGCGGCGTCGCCCGGGCGAGCTTCGACCAGCTCTGCCGCCAGCCCCTCGGCGCGGCGGATTATCTGGCCATCGCCCGCGACTTCCACACCCTGATCCTCGACGGCATCCCGCGGCTCAACTCGGCCGAGCGCAACGAAGCCAAGCGCTTCATCACGCTGATCGACGCCCTTTACGACCACCACGTGAAGCTCGTCGCCTCGGCCGAGGCCGAGCCGCCCGAACTCTACAAGGCCGAGGAGGGACGGGAGGCGTTCGAATTCGACCGCACCGTGTCGCGACTGATCGAGATGCGCTCGGAGGAATACATGTCGCTGCCGCATGGCCGGCCGGCTTCTGAAACGTCAGGGCGCTCGACGGGGCTGGCGGAGACGTGAGCGCATCCGGGACGCGCCTCGTGCCGCCCCGGTCCGAGGGCGCCTCGCCCTCCGTCCAGACCCGGCTCCTCGCCATCGCGGCGGAGCACCTGCGCCGCCTCGGGCCGAAGGGCGTCACCGTGGTCGGTGTCGCGGGCGAGGCAGGGATGACCCACGCCAACGTCTATCGCTACTTTCCGTCCAAGGTCGACCTCGTCGAGGCGGTCGCCGGACGCTGGCTCAAGGACCTCGAGCGTCGCCTCGGCGAGATCGCGGACGGGCCGGACCCGGCGGACGACAAGCTCGAACGCTTGATCCTTGGCGTCGCCCGGGCCTACCGCGAGCTCCTGATCCGCGATCCCAATCTCTTCGACGTCGCGGCCACCGCGACCGAAGCGTCCCGGGCCATCATGCGCAAGCACCGTGGCCGGGTGCGGCAACTGCTCGACCGCATCGTCGACGAGGGGATCGCGACGGGGCTCTACGATCCGCGCGACCGCGAGCGGGCGATCGGCTTCGTGCTCGACGCGAGCCACCGTTTCATCAACCCCGTTTCGATCCGCCTCGACGCCGACCTACCGCAGGATCTCATCGACGCTAGGCTCGCCGCCGTGCTCAGGGCCGCGCAGCGGGTGCTCAGCGCTGGCGTTCTCTGAGACAGCCTATTTACAGGTCTACGTTTTTGTAACTGCCCTCGGTCAAGGCGGTGGGTCTACGCTAACCGTCTATGCTAGCTCGGCTTTTGTGGCCCAAAGCGCCACCGTGTGAGCCGCTGAGCGGGAATGTTAAGGCTTGTCAAGGGTTTCGCGCCTTGAACGCGGCAGGCCTTTGTGTCTTAAGGGCGCCCATCCGCGCGGGCCCCTCGGCCCGTGCCCTCTCCACGCACACGGATGCTCCCTCGCATGGCCCGTCACAAGATCGCGCTCATCGGCGCCGGACAGATCGGCGGCACGCTCGCCCACCTCGCCGGCCTGAAGGAACTCGGCGACATCGTCCTTTTCGACATCGCGGAGGGGGTGCCTCAGGGCAAGGGCCTGGACATTGCCGAGAGCGCGCCGGTCGACGGTTTCGACGCGAAGTACGTCGGCGCGAACGACTACGCGGCGATCGAGGGCGCGGACGTCGTCATCGTCACCGCCGGCGTGCCGCGCAAGCCCGGCATGAGCCGCGACGATCTGCTGGGCATCAACCTCAAGGTGATGGAAGCGGTCGGTAACGGCATCAAGCAATACGCGCCGAACGCCTTCGTGATCTGCATCACGAACCCCCTGGACGCCATGGTCTGGGCGCTGCAGAAGTTCTCAGGGCTTGCCCCCAACAAGATCGTCGGCATGGCGGGCGTGCTCGACTCGGCGCGCTTCCGTCACTTCATCGCCGAGAAGGTGGGCGTGTCGGTCGCCGACGTGCAGGCCTATACGCTCGGCGGCCACGGCGATGACATGGTGCCCCTCGTGCGCTACTCGTCGGTCGGCGGCATCCCGCTCCCCGACCTCGTCAAGATGGGCTGGCTCTCGCAATCCGACCTCGACGCCATGGTGGAGCGCACCCGCAAAGGCGGCGGCGAGATCGTGGCGCTGCTCAAGACCGGCTCGGCCTTCTACGCCCCTGCGGCTTCCGCCATCGCCATGGCCGAGAGCTACCTCAAGGACAAGAAGCGCATGCTGCCCTGCGCGGCGATGCTCACCGGCCAGTACGGCATCGATGGGCTCTTCATCGGCGTGCCGGTGGTGATCGGCGCGAACGGTGTCGAGCGCATCGTCGAGGTGGAGTTCTCCGAGGACGAGAAGGCGATGTTCGCCAAGTCCGTCGCGTCCGTCACGGGCCTCGTCGACGCCTGCAAGGGGATCAACGCCTCACTGGCGTGAGGCGGTGAGTGGTGAGTGGCGAATGGTGAGTTGAGACGCTCACTCCCGTCGCTGCCCTCACCACTCGCTACTCACCACTCACCATTCGCCTTCCGAAGGAAGCCCTGATGAACATCCACGAATACCAGGCCAAGGCGGTGCTCAAGGAGTTCGGCCTGCCCGTCTCCCGCGGCAAGGCGATCTTCTCTGCAGACGAGGCCGAGGCGGCCGCCCGCGAGCTCGGCGGACCCTTGTGGGTCGTGAAGAGCCAGATCCACGCCGGCGGGCGCGGCAAGGGCAAGTTCAAGGAGCAGGACGCCGGCGAGAAGGGTGGCGTGCGGCTCGCGAAGTCCGTGGACGAGGTCAAGACCTTCGCGCAGCAGATGCTGGGCAAGACCCTCGTCACGATCCAGACGGGCGAGGCCGGCAAGCAGGTCAACCGTCTCTACATCGAGGACGGCTCCGACATCGAGACGGAGTTCTACCTCTCCATGCTCGTCGACCGCGCGACCGGCCGAATCTCGGTGGTGGTCTCGACGGAAGGCGGGATGGACATCGAGAAGGTCGCCCACGAAACGCCGGAGAAGATCATCACCTTCTCCATCGACCCCGCGACGGGGGTGATGAACCACCACGGCCTCACCGTGGCGAAGGCGCTTGGCCTCTCCGGGCCCCTCGCCAAGGAGGCGACCGACGTCGTCACCAAGCTCTACACGGCCTTCGTCGCGACGGACATGTCGATGCTGGAGATCAACCCACTCATCGTGACGCGGGACGGGCACCTCAAGTGCCTCGACGCCAAGATCTCCTTCGACTCGAACGCCCTCTATCGCCGCCCCGAGATCGTAGCGCTGCGCGACCTCACGGAGGAGGACGAGAAGGAGATCGAGGCCTCGAAATACGATCTCGCCTACATTGCCCTCGACGGCACCATCGGCTGCATGGTGAACGGCGCGGGCCTCGCCATGGCGACCCTCGACATCATCAAGCTCTACGGCGAGGAGCCGGCGAACTTTCTCGACGTCGGCGGCGGCGCCTCGGAAGAGAAGGTCACGGCTGCCTTCAAGATCATCACCGCCGATCCGCAGGTGAAGGGCATCCTCGTCAACATCTTCGGCGGCATCATGAAATGCGACGTCATCGCCCGCGGCGTGATCGCGGCGGTGAAGGCAGTGGGCCTGCAGGTGCCCCTCGTCGTGCGCCTCGAGGGCACCAACGTCGAGCAGGGCAAGCAGATCATCCGCGACTCTGGGCTCAACGTCATTCCGGCGGACGATCTCGACGACGCGGCGCAGAAGATCGTGAACGCGGTCCGGAAGGCCTGAGGTACTCGCGGTGAACCGCAGCATCACGGCGATCTCGATGAGCCGACCTCACTTCAGCCGATCCCTTGGATCGGCGTTGGCGCTCGGCATCGCGGCATCCTGTGTTCTTGCTGCTTCCCGGGCTGATGCGATGAGCGCGCCAGCCTTCGTGGACGAGTTCATCGCGACGTGCCTAGCTCGCTATCCTGACGTCGACGTTGCGACCCGTGCGGCTGCCGAAAGCTGGAAAGCCGGCAAGTCAGAAAAAGACGAGAAAGGCGATGCCGGACTGCATTCGACGAGCTGGACGACGCCCGCCGGCATCAACGTGTCGTTAACGACCATCTCGTCACCTCAACGGGTGTTCTGGATCTGCGGGCTAACCATCCGTGACGTAGATATTCCACAGACGGAAGACCTTCTGAGATCGAAACTGAGAGCAGTCCCCAAAGAAGTACCGGTCAAGCACAGGTCGGTGGATTGGACTGCCGAGATCAACGGTCAGCCGATATCGTTCATGACAATCGCAGGCAGCTCTGATGCTCCAAACGCTTTCGCATTGAGCGTTTCGGGACAAACGCAACGAGGCAAATGATCTTATGTCCATCCTGATCGACGCGAACACCAAGGTCATCTGCCAGGGCTTCACCGGCAAGAACGGGACCTTCCATTCCGAGCAGGCCATCGCCTACGGCACCAAGATGGTTGGGGGCACGAGCCCGGGGAAGGGCGGCTCGAAGCACCTCAACCTGCCGGTCTTCGACACCGTGCGTGAGGCGCGCGAAGCCACGGGCGCCGACGCCTCCGTGATCTACGTGCCGCCGGCCGGCGCGGCCGACGCGATCTGCGAGGCGATCGACGCTGAAGTTCCGCTCATCGTCTGTATCACGGAGGGCATTCCGGTACTCGACATGGTGCGGGTGAAGCGGGCGCTGTCCGGCTCGAAGTCGCGCCTCATCGGTCCGAACTGCCCGGGCGTGATGACGGCCGACGCGTGCAAGATCGGCATCATGCCGGGCAACATCTTCCGCAAGGGCAATGTCGGCATCGTCTCGCGCTCCGGCACGCTGACCTACGAGGCGGTGTTCCAGACCACGAACGAGGGCCTCGGCCAGACGACGGCGGTGGGCATCGGCGGCGACCCGGTGAAGGGCACCGAGTTCATCGACATCCTCGAGATGTTCCTTGCCGATCCCGAGACGAAGTCGATCGTCATGATCGGCGAGATCGGTGGCTCGGCCGAGGAAGAGGCGGCGCAGTTCATCGCCGACGAGGCCAAGCGCGGCCGGAAGAAGCCGATGGTCGGCTTCATCGCCGGCCGCACGGCGCCTCCCGGCCGCCGCATGGGCCATGCTGGCGCCATCATCTCCGGCGGCAAGGGCGGCGCCGAGGACAAGATCGCGGCCATGGAAGCGGCCGGCATCAAGGTCTCGCCCTCGCCGGCGCGCCTTGGAAAGACCTTGGTTGAGGTCTTGAAGGGCTGATCGCTCAAAGGAAGCCGCCGATGGGCCTCGTCCGCACCCGAATCCAGCTCACGAACCCGAAGCGTCCCGACCTCGCCCCTGTCGACGTCGAAGCGCTCGTCGATACGGGCGCGGTCCATCTCTGCCTTCTGGAGCGGGTCGCGCTGCAGCTCGACCTCGACGAGCAGGAGAAGCGCACCGTACCGGTCGCGAACGGGGCGACGCAGATCGTCCCTTACGTCGGGCCGGTCAAAGCCGCCTTCGGGAATCGGAGCTGCTTCACGGGCGTGATGATCCTTGGCAACGAGGTTCTGCTCGGCGCGATCCCGATGGAAGACATGGACCTCGTCGTGCGCCCTCTGACGCAGGACATCGGCCCCAACCCTTCGAGTCCCAACATCCCCGCCTCGGTCGCGATGGGGGTCCGCCCCTCCCGCGACTGAGCTCCGCGCCGGCTCCTCCAAGCCGACGCGACCGAGAACCAGGACAGAATGATGGCCCGCCAGGACACGAATGACGCCCTCCTGCAGACCTCCTTCCTCTACGGCGGCAACGCCGCCTACATCGAGGAGCTCTATGCCCGCTACGCCGCCGACCCGCAGTCGGTCGACCAGCAATGGCAGGCCTTCTTCGGCGCGCTGAAGGACGACACGAAGATCGTCGCCAAGAACGCGGAAGGCGCGTCCTGGCAGAATCCGAACTGGCCGATCCCGGCGAACGGCGAGCTCGTCTCGGCCCTCGACGGCAACTGGGCCGAGATCGAGAAGGGCGCGGCGAGCAAGATCAAGGCGCAGGCGCAAGGCCGCGGCGTCGAGGTCTCTGAGGCCGCGGTCCAGCAGGCGACGAAGGATTCCGTGCGCGCGATCATGATGATCCGCGCCTACCGGATGCGCGGGCACCTGCACGCCGATCTCGACCCGCTCCACCTCGAGCCCAAGCGCAACCACGAGGAGCTGCATCCCTCGACCTACGGCTTCACGGAAGCCGATTACGACCGCAAGATCTTCCTCGACAACGTGCTGGGGCTCGAGTTCGCGACGATCCGCGAGATCGTCGCCATCCTGGAGCGCACCTACTGCCAGACGCTCGGCGTCGAGTTCATGCACATCTCCGATCCCGCCGAGAAGGCCTGGATCCAGGAGCGCATCGAGGGGCCGGACAAGGAGATCACCTTCACCCGGGAGGGCAAGCGGGCGATCCTCAACAAACTCGTCGAGGCGGAAGGCTTCGAGAAATTCCTCGATCTCAAATACACCGGCACCAAGCGCTTCGGCCTCGATGGCGGTGAGGCCGTGATCCCGGCGCTGGAGCAGATCATCAAGCGCGGCGGCAATCTCGGCGTGAAGGAGATCGTCTTCGGCATGGCCCATCGTGGCCGGCTGAACGTGCTGACCCAGGTGCTGGCGAAGCCCCACCGGGCGCTGTTCCACGAATTCAAAGGCGGCTCCTTCGCCCCCGACGACGTCGAGGGCTCGGGCGACGTCAAGTATCACCTCGGCGCCTCCTCGGACCGCGAGTTCGACGGCAACAAGGTGCACCTGTCGCTCACCGCCAACCCGTCGCATCTCGAGATCGTCGACCCCGTGGTGCTCGGCAAGGTCCGCGCCAAGCAGGACCAGCTCCACGACATCGTCGAGCGCGCCAAGGTGATGCCGCTCCTGATCCACGGCGACGCGGCCTTCGCCGGCCAGGGCGTCGTGGCCGAATGCCTCGGCCTCTCGGGGCTGAAAGGTCACCGCACTGGCGGCTCGCTGCATCTCATCATCAACAACCAGATCGGCTTCACGACCAATCCGCGCTACTCGCGCTCCTCGCCCTACCCGTCGGACGTGGCGAAGATGGTGGAGGCCCCGATCTTCCACTGCAACGGCGACGATCCGGAGGCCGTGGTCTTCGCGGCCAAGGTGGCGACGGAGTACCGCCAGAAGTTCCATAAGCCGGTGGTGATCGACCTGATCTGCTACCGCCGCTTCGGCCACAACGAGGGTGACGAGCCGGCCTTCACGCAGCCGAAGATGTACAAGGTCATTCGGCAGCAGCCCTCGACGCTGGAGCTTTACGCCAAGAAGCTCGTCGCCGATGGCGTCGTCACCCAGGCCGAGGTCGACCAGATGCGGGCCGACTGGCGCGCCCGCCTCGACGGCGAGTTCGAGAGCGCGCAGGGCTATAAGCCGAACAAGGCCGACTGGCTCGACGGCCGCTGGGCCGGCCTCAAGGCCGTGCGCGAGGACGTGGACGACCCGCGCCGCGGCGCCACCGGCGTCGCGATGGAAACCCTGAAGGACATCGGCCAGAAGATCACGGCCGTGCCGGAGGGCTTCCACGTCCACCGCACGATCCAGCGCTTCCTCGACAACCGCCGCAAGATGATCGAGACGGGCGAGGGCCTCGACTGGGCCATGGCCGAGGCGCTCGCCTTTGGAACGCTCTGCGCCGAGGGGCATCCGGTGCGCCTGTCCGGCCAGGATTGCGAGCGCGGCACCTTCTCGCAGCGCCACTCGGTCCTGATCGACCAGGAGAACGAGACCCGGTACACGCCGCTCAATCATGTCAGCGAGGGCCAGGCCCGCTACGAGGTCATCAATTCGATGCTCTCGGAGGAGGCCGTGCTCGGCTTCGAGTACGGCTATTCCCTGTCGGAGCCGAACTCCCTCGTGTGCTGGGAGGCCCAGTTCGGCGACTTCGCCAACGGCGCACAGGTCGTGTTCGACCAGTTCGTCTCGTCGGGCGAGCGCAAGTGGCTGCGCATGTCGGCGCTGACCTGCCTTCTGCCGCACGGCTACGAAGGCCAGGGGCCGGAGCATTCCTCGGCCCGCCTCGAGCGCTTCCTGCAGATGTGCGCGGAAGACAACATGCAGGTCGCCAATTGCTCGACGCCGGCGAACTACTTCCACATCCTGCGCCGGCAGATGAAGCGCGACTTCCGCAAGCCCCTCATCCTGATGACGCCGAAGTCGCTCCTGCGCCACAAGCGCTGCGTCTCGCGGCTCGATGAGCTCGGACCGGACTCGACCTTCCACCGCGTGTTGTGGGACGACGCCCAGCACAATCCGGACGCGGGCGTGAAGCTCGTGCGCGACGACAAGATCCGCCGCGTCGTGCTCTGCACCGGCAAGGTCTATTACGACCTGTTCGAGGAGCGCGAGAAGCGGGGCGTCGACGACGTCTACCTGCTCCGGGTCGAGCAGCTTTACCCGTTCCCGGCGAAGTCCCTGAAGACGGAGCTGGAGCGGTTCAAGAACGCCGACGTGGTCTGGTGTCAGGAGGAGCCGAAGAACATGGGCTCCTGGGGCTTCGTGGAGCCCTACCTCGAATGGGTGCTCAAGACCGCAGGCTCCAAGGTCGAGCGGCCGCGCTACGTCGGCCGCCCGGCCTCCGCCGCGACGGCCACGGGCCTGATGTCGAAGCACCTCGCCCAGCTTCAGGCCTTCATGGACGAGGCCTACGCCGCTTAGAAGGACCCGGATGCCGATCTATCTTTGCAGACTCTCGGGCCCGAGGCCGACCTTCCCCGCCGACATGACGGCGGAGGAGGGCGCCTTGATGCAGGAGCATGCCGTATACTGGATGGGCCAGGTGCGGGAGGGCGTGGCGATCGTGTTCGGCCCCGTCCTCGACCCGGCGGGCGTCTGGGGGGCCGCGGTGGTCGAGGCCGCCGACGAGGCCGCCGCCCGGGCCCTGACTGAAGTCGACCCGGTGATCGCGGCCAACCGCGGCTTTCGCTACGACGTCCTCGACATGCCCCGCGCCGTCACCCGGGGCCAGACCGCCACTTCCTGACCCATCCTGACTTCAAGCCAACCACCACCAGGGACGCCCGTTGAACGGCGCTGAGACATGACGACGGAGATCAAGGTTCCGACCCTCGGAGAGTCGGTCTCGGAGGCCACCATCGGCCGCTGGTTCAAGAAGCCCGGCGACGCCGTGAAGGCCGACGAGGTGCTGCTCGAGCTCGAGACCGACAAGGTGACGCTGGAGGTCAACGCGCCGGCCGCCGGCACGCTCGGCGAGATCATCGCCGCCGACGGCGCCACCGTGACCCCGGGTGCCGTGCTCGGCTCCATCGTCGAGGGCGGAGCCGCCGCAACGCCGGCCGCTCCCGCGAAGCCTGCTCCGGCGCCCGCGCCAGCCGCGCCTCAGCCCGTGGCGAGCCAGCCGCCCGCCAAGATTGGCACGGGCGGCACGGCCCAGGCCTACGGCAATGCCGGCGAGGCGGCCCCCGCGAACACGACGTCGGGCGGCCTGCCGAACGGGCCGGCGGTGTCGCGCCTCGCGGCCGAGAGCGGCCTTGATCCCGCCAACGTGTCCGGCACCGGCAAGGACGGCCGGGTGACGAAGGGCGACATGCTCGCCGCCATCGCGACGGGCGGAGCCCAGGCTCCCGCCCCCCAGGCGCCCGTGCAGGCGCGCGCCCCTTCCGCGCCCGACGACGCTTCCCGCGAGGAGCGGGTGCGGATGACGAAGCTGCGCCAGACCATCGCGCGGCGCCTCAAGGAGGCGCAGAACACCGCGGCCATGCTCACGACGTTCAACGACGTCGACATGGGCGCGGTGATGCAGATGCGCGCGCAGTACAAGGACGTGTTCGAGAAGAAGCACGGCGTGAAGCTCGGCTTCATGGGCTTCTTCACCAAGGCGGTGATCCAGGCCTTGAAGGAGATCCCGGCGGTGAACGCCGAGATCGACGGCCAGGACCTCGTCTACAAGAACTACTACCACGTCGGCATCGCGGTCGGCACCGACAAGGGCCTCGTCGTGCCCGTGGTGCGAGACGCGGACCGGCTGTCGATCGCGCAGATCGAAAAGACGATCGGCGATTTCGGGAAGCGGGCTCGCGACGGCAAGCTCTCCATCGAGGAGATGCAGGGCGGCACCTTCACCATCACCAACGGCGGCATCTACGGCTCGCTGATGTCGACCCCGATCCTCAACGCGCCGCAATCGGGCATCCTCGGCATGCACCGCATCGAGGAGCGCCCGGTCGTCCGCGCCGGCAAGATCGAGGCGCGGCCGATGATGTATCTGGCCCTCTCCTACGACCACCGGATCGTTGACGGGAAGGAAGCCGTGACCTTCCTGGTACGCGTCAAGGAAGCGTTGGAGGATCCGGCGCGGCTGGTGCTGGACCTCTGACGCGCCTATCTCACGCTTCAGCAATCGACTTCGCTGTCGTGGCCGGGCTTGACCCGGCCATCTCGATCCAAGGACCGAGGTCGCCGGGTCAGGCCCGGCGATGACACGCCGCTCAGGGGCCAAGGCACACCATGTCCTACGATCTCATCGTCATCGGCACCGGCCCCGGCGGCTACGTGTGCGCCATCCGTGCGGCCCAGCTCGGCCTCAAGACGGCCGTCGTCGAGAAGCGCAAGACGCATGGCGGCACCTGCCTCAACGTCGGCTGCATCCCATCGAAAGCCCTGCTGCACGCGTCCCACGCCTTCGAGGACGTGAAGCATCACTTCAAGGATCTCGGCATCGAGGTCGGCGAGCCCAAGCTCGATCTCAAGAAGATGCTGAGCTTCAAGGACGAAGGCGTCGACGGCAACGTCAAGGGCGTCGAGTTCCTGCTCAAGAAGAACAAGGTGGATGCCTTCCACGGCGCGGGCCGCATCCAGGCGCCGGGCAAGGTGGAAGTGAAGGCCGAGGACGGCTCGACCCAGGTGCTCGAGACGAAGAACATCGTCATCGCCACGGGCTCCGACGTCACGAAGCTCCCAGGGATCACCATCGACGAGAAGGTCGTGGTGTCTTCCACCGGGGCGCTTGACCTCGACGAGGTGCCGGGCAAGCTCGTCATCATCGGCGCGGGGGTGATCGGGCTCGAGCTCGGCTCAGTCTGGCGGCGCCTCGGCTCCGAGGTGCTGGTGATCGAGTATCTCGACCGCATCCTGCCGGGCATGGACGGCGAGGTGGGCAAGCAGTTCCAGCGCATCCTCTCGAAGCAGGGCATGCAGTTCAAGCTCGGGTCCAAGGTCACGAAGGTCGAGACGAGCGGCAACCGCGCCAAGGTGACGGTCGAGCCGGCGGCGGGCGGGGCCGGCGAGGAGATCGAGGCGGACGTGGTGCTCGTCTCGGTCGGACGCGTGCCCTACACGGAGGGGCTCGGCCTCGAGGAGGCCGGCATCGCCAAGGACAACAAGGGCCGCGTCGTCACGGACGCGCATTTCGCGACGAACGTGCCGGGCATCTACGCCATCGGCGACGTGATCGCCGGCCCGATGCTCGCCCACAAGGCCGAGGACGAGGGTGTGGCTGTCGCCGAGCTGCTTGCCGGCAAGGCGGGCCACGTGAACTACGACGTCATCCCAAATGTGGTCTACACCTTCCCGGAAGTGGCCTCCGTCGGCAAGACCGAGGAGGATCTCAAGGCCGCCGGGATCGCCTTCAACACCGGCAAGTTCCCCTTCACGGCGAACGGCCGCGCCAAGGTCAACCACACCACGGACGGCTTCGTGAAGATCCTGGCGGATGCCGCCACCGACCGGGTGCTCGGCGTCCATATCGTCGGGCCGGAGGCGGGCAACCTCGTCATGGAATGCGCCGTAGCGATGGAGTTCGGCGCCTCGTCCGAGGACATCGCCCGCACCTGCCACGCCCATCCGACGCTGACCGAGGCGGTCAAGGAAGCCGCCCTCGCGGTGGAGAAGCGCGCCATCCACATGTGAGGCTCTAGAGCGACATCGGCACGCCGAAGGCCGGGTCCGGGCCGTTCATCAAGCTCGTCAGGGGCAGCTTGTGGGCGAGGTGCAGGGCCCGGTCGACGTCGTTCGGCTGGAACGGCTTCTTGAGAAAGCAGGCCGCGCCGAAGTAGCGGGCGGCGCGGGCCACCGCCGGATTGCCGCTCGCCGAGATCATGACGATGCGCGTCCCCGGCGCCTGCTCCATCATCACGCAGGCGACCTCGAGCCCGTCGATGCCGGGCATGGCATAATCGAGGAAGATCACCTCGCGCGGCTCCCGGCGCTGCATGGCAATGGCAAAGCCGCCGCTGTCGGCGACCTCCACGTCGAGGGCGAAGCGGCTCTGCGCCAGCACCCGGGGGGCGAGCTTCAGGAAGCCGCGGGAATCATCGACCACGAGCACCCGCGTCGGACGGCGCATGCGCTGCAGGTTCGCGAGGATGGCGCGCATCTCGCCCTCCTCGATGGGCTTCTTGATGTAGTCGTAAGCGTCAACCGCGCGGCCGAGCTCGTCCCAGCCGTCGGCCAGCTCGTCGGCCATGAGCACCACGAGGGAGCGGCCGCCCTCGTCCCGGTGACGGGCGACGGCCTCCGGCCCGCTGAGGCCCGGCATGTGGGTGTCGACGAACGCGATGTCGGGGCCGCGCCCCAGGGCGAGATAGGCTGCCGGTCCGTCCGCGGCCTCCTCGATCCCGGCATCGGGCAGGATCGTGCGCACCAGGGCCGTGAGCACGCGCCGGACGACGCGGGAATCGTCCGCGATCAGAACCCTGATCGGGGCGGCTATGCTCCCCTCAGCGGGCATGCGCCGCCGGCCGGGCCGCGACCGGCGGGCCGATGAGGGCGTTCAGGAGGTAGGGCCGGCGCAGGCCATAGGCCTCGTGCATGACCACGTCGACGTCGCGCCCGTAGAACGGCTTCTTGAGGAAACCCACGAGGCCGAAGACGCGGGAGGCTTGCGGCAGGGCGGTGCTGTCGCTGCCCGACATGAGAAGGAACTTGGTGTCGGGCGCGAGCTCGCGGCCTTGGCAGACCACCTCGAGCCCGTCCATGCCGCCGAGGTTGAAGTCGATCAGCGCCAGTTCGAACGGGGTCAGGCGGAGCAGCTTGAGGGCGTGCGGGCCGCTCTCGATCTCCTCGATCTCGAACGTGAAGCGGCTCTGCGACAGGACGCGCTTCACCAGTCCGCGGGCGGTCGGGGAATCGTCCACGAGGAGCAGGCTCGAGGGCTGGCGCATGCGCCGATGCACCGCGAGCAGGTTGGCGATATGGTCGATGTCGAAAGGCTTTTTCAGGAACTCGTAGGCGTCGAGCTCCACCGAGACGTCGACCCATTTCGGCAGCACGGCGTTCGACATGAGCACCGTGAAGGGCCTCACGTCGTGAGCGGCCTTGGCGTAGGCCAGGGCTTCCGGGCCGGTCATCCCTGAGAGCTGGATGTTGACGAAGGCGATCTCGGGACGTTTGCCCGTGAGGAGGTCGAGGGCTTGCCGACCGTCGGCGGCCTCGAGCACCTCCATGCGAGGGTCGAAATCCCGCATGACGGCGGCGAGCAGCCGCCGGGTGGTCGGCGCCTCGTCGGCGATGAGCACGCGGCCCGGAGGCAACGTCGCCCGCGCCGTATCGGTCGCTCCGGCCATAGATCCCCGCACGAAATCACTCAAAATCGTCGCACCCGGACGCTAGCCCGGAAACCTTGTGAAGCCGTTACCCGGCTCCCCGCGCCCGCGGATGGGCCGCGTCGAAGGCCTCGAGCAGGCGGGCGGCGTCGACCTTCGTATAGAGCTGGGTGGTGGAGAGCGAGGCATGGCCGAGCAGCTCCTGGATGCCGCGCAGGTCCCCGCCGCGGGCGAGAAGATGCGTGGCGAAGGAGTGGCGCAGGGCGTGGGGCGTCGCGCTCTCGGGCAATCCCAGGGCCCCGCGCAACGACGCGACGGCGTGCTGGATGATGCGGGGCGAGAGCGGCCCGCCCCGCGCTCCGACGAAGAGCGGTCCCCCCGGCGGCAACGGGTAGGGGCAGAGCGCGAGATACAGCTCCACGGCCCGCCGCGCTGCGGCGATGACGGGCACCGTGCGCTGCTTCGAACCCTTGCCCGTCACGGTCACGACGTCGACCGCGCCGACGGGCGCGTCGCGCCGGCGCAGGCCCAGCGCCTCGGAGATGCGAAGGCCCGCCCCGTAGAGCAGGGCGAGCACGGCGGCGTCGCGGGCGAGGATCCAAGGCTCCCGCGCCTCGCCGGCCCGCGCCTCGGGATCGGCCATGGCGAGGGCGGCCCCGGCCGCGAGGGGGCGCGGCAAGGTTCGGGCGAGCTTCGGCCCGCGGATCGCGGTGAAGGCCGGAGCGACGCCGTGACCCTCCTGCTCCAGGTGCCGCGCGAAGGAGCGAAGCCCCGCGAGCTGGCGCATCAGAGAACGGCTCTCGACGCCCGCGCGCCGGCGACTGCTGAGGAAGGCACGCAGGTCCAGGGGCTTGAGGGCGATCAGGGCTGGGATCGTCGGCGTCTCACCCAGATGCGTGACCAAGAAAACCAGGAACTGCCGCAGGTCGCGAGAATAGGCCTCGACGGTTTTTCCCGCGAGGCGCCGCTCGCGGGCAAGCGCCCGGAGCCAGACGGCGACTTCGCGGCGCAGGTCAGCGTCGCCCGGGAGCAGGGCCTCGGGCGCGGGGGCATCACCCGTCGATAGTTTCACGGCGGCCATCGGCTTGACATGTTCCTGTTTTGTGCCAGCGCTCCCATCCTAGAGCCATTCGCTAACGATTCCCTATGGACGCCCGCATCGCCGACGTACTCGTGCCCGTCGCCGTCGACACGGCCTACAGCTACGCCGTGCCGGCGGAGCTCGCGGTCGGGGAGGGGGACGTCGTGCGCGTGCCGCTCGGCACCCGCGAGACGGTGGGCGTCGTCTGGGGCCTGCGCGAGGGCGGGGCCGGCAACCTCAAGGCGGTGGCCGGCCGCCTCGACGTTGCCGCCCTGACCCCATCCATGCGGCGCTTCCTCGATTGGATCGCCTGGTACACGCTCTGCCCGAAGGGCTCGGCGCTCGCCATGGGCCTGCGCCTGCCCGACGACAGCACGGCCGAGGCGGTGCGGGTCGGGGTGCGGCTCGCCGGCCCGCCGCCGGCCCGCATGACGCCGGCCCGGGCCCGTGTCCTCAATGCCGCCGAGGGCGGCCTCGTTCATGCCAAGCGCGCCTTGTGCGAGGCCGCAGCCGTGAGCGCCGGCGTCATCGACGCCCTCATCGATGAGGGAACGCTCGAGACGGTGACGCTGCCGCCGGAGCCGGTGGCCGAGCAGCCCGATCCCGCCTATGCCCAAGCCGCGCTCTCGCCCGATCAGGCCGCCGCGGCCGAAGCCCTGGTGCGCGTCGTGGCGGCGGGCGGGGCCGGAGTATCGCTCCTTGAAGGCGTCACGGGATCGGGCAAGACGGAGGTGTATTTCGAGGCGGTCGCCGAGGCCCTGCGTCAGGGCGGTCAGAGCCTGATCCTGATGCCCGAGATCGCGCTGACCGCGCAGTTCCTCGACCGCTTCGCGCAGCGCTTCGGCGTGCGACCGGCCGCCTGGCACTCAGGGATTTCGGGCCGGCGCCGGGAGCGCCTCCACGCCGGCATCGCCGCGGGGGACGTGAAGGTGGTGATCGGCGCCCGCTCGGCGCTGTTCCTTCCTTATGCCAACCTCAAGCTCGTCGTCGTCGACGAGGAGCATGAGGCCGCCTACAAGCAGGAGGACGGCGTCCACTACAACGCCCGCGACATGGCGGCGGTGCGCGGCAAGATCGAAGGCTGCCCCGTGGTGCTCGCCTCGGCGACGCCCTCCATCGAGAGCCGGGTCAACGCCCTCAAGGGCAAGTACCGTTACCTCAAGCTGCCGGAGCGCTTTGGGGGCCGCCAGCTCCCCCGCATCCGCGCCGTCGACATGCGGCGCGACGAGCTGCCCCGTGGGCGCTGGCTGTCCGGCACGCTGCGGCTCTCCATGGAGGACACGCTGGCGGCCGGCGAGCAGGTTCTTCTGTTCCTGAACCGCCGCGGCTACGCGCCGCTCACGCTCTGCCGCTCCTGCGGCCACCGCTACCAATGCAACAACTGCTCCGCTTGGCTGGTGGAGCACCGCTTCCGCCGGGCTCTCGTCTGCCACCATTGCGGCCACGTCGAGCGCCGGCCCGAGACCTGCCGGGAGTGCGGCGCCGTGGACGCCCTGAGCCCCTGCGGCCCCGGCGTCGAGCGCATCGCCGAGGAGGTGGCCGAACTCTTCCCCGACAAGCGCGCCATCGTGCTCTCGAGCGACTTCCCTGGCGGTACGGAGCGGCTGCGCGCCGAGCTCGCCGCCATCGCCGCGGGCGAGTTCGACATCGTCATCGGCACCCAGCTCGTCGCCAAGGGCCACAACTTCCCCGGCCTGACCCTGGTCGGCGTGCTGGACGCCGATATCGGCCTTACCTCCGGGGATCCGCGCGCCGCGGAGCGCACCTTCCAGCTCCTGCAGCAGGTGACGGGCCGCGCCGGGCGCGGCGACAAGCCGGGGCGGGCCCTCGTCCAGACCTACCAGCCCGAGCATCCCGTGCTCGCGGCACTCATCTCCGGCGATGCGGAGCGCTTCTACGAAGAGGAGACGGCGGTGCGGGAGGCCGCGGGCCTGCCGCCCTTCGGACGCCTCGCGGCGCTGGTCGTCTCGGCGGCCGAGCGCGACCTCGCCGAGGCCCATGCCCGGGCGCTCGGCCTCCACGCCGACCCGCCGCCCGGCGCCATGGTGCTCGGACCGGCGGAAGCGCCGCTGGCCCTCGTGCGCGGCCGCTACCGCTTCCGCCTCCTCGTCAAGACGGAGCGCGAGGTGGACCTCCAGGGCTATCTCCGCGCCTGGCTCGCGCGGACGCCGAAGCCGCGGGGGAGCGTGCGGGTTCAGGTGGACGTCGACCCACAGAGTTTCCTCTGAGCCGACTTCCTTTGATGCGCTGCAACATGAGGCGCCGGATCGCCTTGCACCCCCCAATCTCCCATGCTAGTGCAGCCCCGCCTTCCCGGCGGAGGTTCAACCCGCTGCGGCTGTGCGCATCATCCATGACCTGACGGGCGTCCGCCGCCTCCCGGCGATGACCAGCGACCCCGTGAGAGCCGAGAGAGAAGCCGTTGGCTGATCAGTCACAAGCGGGCGGAACCTTCCTGTCCGGCGTCGCCGGGCGCTACGCGACGGCCCTGTTCGAGCTCGCGCGCGATGCGAACGCGGTGGACGCTGTCGCCGGCGACCTCGCCCGCTTCGAGGCCATGCTCGCCGAGAGCCCGGACCTCGCCCGCCTCGTGCGCAATCCCGTCTTCACCGCCGAGGAACAGTCCCGGGCGGTGGGAGCGCTCCTCGACCGCGCCGGGATCGCCGGGCTGACCGGCAACTTCATCCGGGTCGTCGCCGGCAAGCGGCGCCTCTTCGCCCTGCCGGACATGATCCGCGCCTACCGCGCCCTCGTCGCTCAGATGAGGGGCATCGTGAAGGCGCAGGTGACCCTGGCCGAGCCGCCCTCCGACCGGATGCTCGAGGAACTCAAGGCCACGCTGCGCGACGCGGCGAAGGCCGAGATCGACCTCGACGTCCGCATCGATCCGGCCCTCATCGGCGGCCTCGTCGTCAAGATGGGCTCGCGCATGATCGACACGAGCCTGCGCACCAAGCTCAATTCCATTCGTCTCAAGTTGAAGGAAGTCCACTGATGGACATTCGCGCCGCTGAGATCTCCGCGATCCTCAAAGACCAGATCAAGAACTTCGGCGCCGAGGCCGAGGTCACGGAAGTCGGCCAGGTTCTGTCCGTCGGTGACGGCATCGCCCGCTGCTACGGCCTCGACAACGTCCAGGCCGGCGAGATGGTGCAGTTCGAGTCGGGCGTGCAGGGCATGGCCCTGAACCTCGAGACGGACAACGTCGGCATCGTGATCTTCGGCTCCGACCGCGAGATCGCGGAAGGGCAAACGGTGAAGCGCACCGGCACCATCGTGGACGTGCCGGTCGGCAAGGGCCTTCTGGGCCGCGTCGTCGACGCGCTGGGCAACCCCATCGACGGCAAGGGCCCGATCGCCTCCACGGAGCGCCGCCGCGTCGACGTGAAGGCGCCGGGCATCATCCCGCGCAAGTCCGTGCACGAGCCGATGTCGACGGGCCTCAAGTCCATCGACGCGCTCATCCCGATTGGCCGCGGCCAGCGCGAGCTCATCATCGGCGACCGCCAGACGGGCAAGACCGCGATCGCCCTCGACACGATCCTCAACCAGAAGCCCCTCAACGTCGAGGGCGCGCCGGAGAGCCAAAAGCTCTACTGCGTCTACGTCGCGGTGGGCCAGAAGCGCTCGACCGTCGCCCAGTTCGTGAAGGCGCTCGAGGAGAACGGCGCGCTCGAATACTCCATCGTCGTCGCGGCCACCGCCTCGGACCCGGCCCCGATGCAGTTCCTGGCGCCCTTCTCGGGCTGCGCCATGGGCGAGTTCTTCCGCGACAACGGCATGCACGCGGTCATCATCTACGACGACCTGTCGAAGCAGGCCGTCGCCTACCGCCAGATGTCGCTACTCCTGCGCCGCCCGCCGGGCCGCGAGGCCTATCCGGGTGACGTGTTCTACCTGCACTCCCGCCTGCTGGAGCGCGCCGCGAAGCTCAACGACAGCCAGGGCGCGGGCTCGCTCACCGCTCTGCCCGTCATCGAGACGCAGGCGAACGACGTGTCGGCCTACATCCCGACGAACGTCATCTCGATCACCGACGGCCAGATCTTCTTGGAGACCGACCTGTTCTACCAGGGCATCCGTCCTGCGGTGAACGTCGGCCTCTCGGTGTCGCGCGTGGGCTCCTCGGCCCAGACGAAGGCGATGAAGAAGGTTGCCGGCAAGATCAAGGGCGAGCTGGCGCAGTACCGCGAGATGGCGGCCTTCGCCCAGTTCGGCTCCGACCTCGACGCCACGACGCAGCGCCTCCTCAACCGCGGCTCGCGCCTCACCGAGCTCCTGAAGCAGCCCCAGTTCTCGCCGCTCAAGACGGAAGAGCAGGTGGCGGTGATCTACGCCGGCGTGAACGGCTACCTCGACCCGCTGCCGTTGAACCGCGTGCGCGCCTTCGAGGACGGCCTGCTCTCGCTGCTCCGCGGCAAGCACGCCGACATCCTGGAGTCGATCCGCGCCTCCAAGGATCTCTCGGCCGACACGGAAGCCAAGCTGAAGGACGTCGTCGTCAACTTCGCGAAGTCGTTCTCCTGAACCTCTGACGAAACCTCCGCCTCCCGCGCTTAAGCGGCCGGGAGGCGGGCTTCCATCCCTCGACCCCTCGTGACCTGAAGCGAGGGGAGGTGACGAGATGCCGAGCCTCAAGGACCTGCGCAACCGCATCGCCTCCGTGAAGGCGACGCAGAAGATCACCAAGGCCATGCAGATGGTCGCGGCGGCGAAGCTTCGCCGCGCCCAGATGGCGGCGGAAGCCGCGCGGCCCTATGCCGAGCGCATGAGCCAGGTGCTCGGCAATTTGGCCTCTGGTCTCGTCATCGGCCCGGAGACCCCCCGGCTGCTGGCAGGGACCGGCTCGGACCGCACCCATCTCCTCATCGTCTGCACTGGCGAGCGGGGCCTGTCCGGCGCCTTCAACTCGTCGATCGCGCGGCTCGCCCGCGAGCACGCCATGCGTCTCATCGCCGAGGGCAAGACGGTCAAGATCCTCTGCGTCGGCAAGAAGGGCTACGACATCCTTCGGCGCCAGTTCGCCGACCGGATCATCGATTTCGTGGACCTTCGCTCCGTGCGCAGCCTCGGCTTCGAGCACGGCGAGCAGATCGCCCAGAAGGTGCTTCAGCGCTTCGAGGCCGGCGAGTTCGACGTCGCGACCCTCTACTACGCCCGATTCCGCTCGGTGATCGCCCAGGTGCCAACGGCGCAGCAGCTTATCCCGGCCCAGATCGAGGCCACGGGCGCGAGCGAGGCCGCCTACGATTACGAGCCCGACGAGGGCGAGATCCTGGCGTCCCTCCTGCCGCGCAACGTCGCCGTGCAGATCTTCAGGGCGCTGTTGGAAAACAATGCCTCCTTCTACGGCGCGCAGATGAGCGCCATGGACAACGCCACGCGCAATGCGGGCGAGATGATCAAGAAGCAGACGATGACCTACAACCGGTCGCGTCAGGCGATGATCACCAAGGAACTGATCGAAATCATCTCGGGCGCCGAGGCGCTCTGAGTCAGGCCGCGAAAGGACCTCATCCCATGGCGCAGACCGCCACTCCCGCCGGCACCCCCACCGGCCGCATCAGCCAGGTTATCGGCGCCGTCGTCGACGTGCAGTTCGAGGGTCACCTGCCGGAGATCCTCAACGCTCTCGAGACGACCAACAACGGCAACCGCCTCGTCCTCGAGGTGGCGCAGCAGCTCGGCGAAAGCACCGTGCGCTGCATCGCCATGGACACGTCGGAAGGCCTCGTGCGCGGCCAGCCGGTGCGCGACACTGGCGCGCCGATCTCGGTGCCCGTCGGCGCCGGCACACTCGGCCGCATCATGAACGTCATCGGCGAGCCGGTGGACGAGGCGGGCCCGGTCCCGGCGGAGTCGCTGCGCGCGATCCACCAGGCAGCGCCGTCCTATGCCGAGCAGTCGACCGAGGCGCAGATCCTCGTCACGGGCATCAAGGTCGTCGACCTGCTCGCTCCTTATGCCCGCGGCGGCAAGATCGGCCTCTTCGGCGGTGCCGGCGTCGGCAAGACCGTGCTCATCATGGAGCTCATCAACAACATCGCGAAGGCGCACGGCGGCTATTCCGTCTTCGCCGGCGTCGGTGAGCGGACCCGCGAGGGCAACGACCTCTACCACGAGATGATCGAGTCCGGCGTGAACCAGCACGGCGGTGGCGAGGGCTCGAAATGCGCCCTCGTCTATGGCCAGATGAACGAGCCCCCGGGCGCCCGCGCCCGCGTCGCGCTCACCGGCCTCACGGTGGCCGAGCACTTCCGCGACCAGGGCCAGGACGTGCTGTTCTTCGTCGACAACATCTTCCGGTTCACGCAGGCGGGCTCCGAAGTGTCGGCGCTTCTCGGCCGCATTCCCTCGGCGGTGGGCTATCAGCCGACGCTTGCCACCGACATGGGCAACCTGCAGGAGCGCATCACCACGACGACCAAGGGCTCGATTACCTCGGTGCAGGCCATCTACGTGCCCGCGGACGACCTGACCGACCCGGCGCCGGCGACCTCCTTCGCCCACCTCGACGCCACGACCGTGCTGTCGCGCTCCATCGCCGAGAAGGGCATCTACCCGGCGGTCGACCCGCTCGACTCCACCTCGCGCATGCTCTCCGCGTCCATCGTCGGCGACGAGCACTACGCCGTCGCCCGCCAGGTGCAGCAGACGCTCCAGCGCTACAAGTCGCTCCAGGACATCATCGCGATCCTCGGGATGGATGAACTGTCCGAAGAGGACAAGCTGACGGTGGCCCGCGCCCGCAAGATCGAGCGTTTCCTGTCGCAGCCCTTCTTCGTGGCCGAAGTCTTCACCGGCTCGCCGGGCAAGCTCGTGGCGCTCGAGGACACCATCAAGGGCTTCAAGGGCCTGGTAGACGGCAAGTACGACCACCTTCCCGAGGCGGCCTTCTACATGGTCGGCACCATCGAGGAAGCCATGGAGAAGGCGCAGCGACTGGCCGCCGAGGCAGCGTAAGCGGTATCATTAGTTGGCGTGTCATGGCCGGCCTTGAGCCGGCCATCTCGATCGGAAGGCTCGAGCCTTCGCGCCGAGATCACCGGGACAAGCCCGGTGATGACAAGGGGAGAGACGGATGGCCACCTTCACCTTTGAACTCGTCGCGCCCGAGCGCGTCATCCATTCCGGCGAGGTCGAGGCGGTCGTGCTGCCCGCGACCGAGGGCGACATGACGGTGCTGCCCGGCCACGCGCCGATGATGACGGCGCTCAAGACCGGGTTCCTTATCGTCACGGACCACAAGGGCCACGGCCAGCGCATGCTGGTGCGCGGCGGCTTCGCCGACGTGAACCCGCGCGGCCTCACCGTGCTGGCCGAGCGGGCCCTTCCGGCCCAGGAACTCACGCCCGAAATCCTCGACCGCGAGATCCTGCAGGCCGAGATGGCCTACGACGCCACCGACGACAGCGCGGCCAAGCATGCCGCCGAATCCGCCGTGGCGCAGCTGCGCGAGGCTAAGGCCGCGCTGGCGCTCTGACGCGGCGCTGGTTTGGTGGGTAAGGTTGAACGAGGCCGGCCCCGCGCCGGCCTTTTCGCGTTCCGGGAAGCGCTCGGGGCTCATGCCCCGCTTCCCCTCACCCCCGCTCGCTCTCGCTCGCTTGCTTCGCCTGCCGGTGCGCAGGCGAAGCCCTCTCCCCGGAAGGGAGAGGCGTTGAACATCCGAGTTTCGGTTCTGTGGTCGTGTGTCTGACACGACTGAGCGCGTCCCTCCTCTCCCGGCAGGGGAGAGGGTCGCGTCGGCGGACCGGCCGACGCGACGAGCGTAACGCAGTGGAGCGGGGGTGAGGGGGTTATCGACGCTGCCCGAGTCTACGCCCAGCACCCCCTCATCCACCCTCGCTGGCGCGAGGGCACCTTCTCCCGCGAGGGGAGAAGGAAGAGGGCCGCGCTTGGCCTCGCTTCGTGGCGCCCTAGCTCGTCGCGCATGACCGCCCCCGAACCCGCCCTGATCCTCACCCTCGCGATGGACGGGGCGTCCTTCGCCCATTTCGACGAGCTGCGCCGGCGTCACTTTCCGCCGGAGCGCAACGTCGTGCCGGCCCATATCACGCTCTTCCACGCGCTCCCCGGCGACCAGCGTAGCCTGATCTGCCGCGAGCTCGACGCGATCTGCCGCAGCGTGCCGCCGATGACGCTGACCGTGGCCGGCCTGCGCTCCCTCGGCCGCGGGACGGCCTTCTTCCTGGAGGCGCCGCGCCTGCGCGAGTTGCGCGACCACTTGGCCGACGAATGGCGCGATTGGCTCACGCCGCAGGACAGCCAGCGCTACCACCCCCACGTCACGATCCAGAACAAGGTCGATCCGAAGGAGGCGAAAGCGCTTCTCGCCGAGCTCTCCGCGGGCTTTCGCCCCTTCGAGGTGCGCGGCGAAGGCCTGCTGCTGTGGCGCTACCTCGGTGGGCCGTGGGAGCGCCTGCGCAGCTTCCGCTTCACGGGCTGAGCCTCTACTCCCCCATGGCGATCAGGCTGGCATTGCCGCCCGCCGCCGCCGTGTTGATCGTCACCGTCTGCTCGGTCGCGAAGCGCAGGAGGTAGTGAGGCCCGCCCGCCTTCGGCCCTGTGCCCGACAGGCCGTGTCCCCCGAAAGGCTGCACGCCCACCACGGCGCCGATCATGTTACGGTTGACGTAGACGTTGCCGACGGAGAGCCGCTCCACGACGCGCTCCACGGTCTCGTCGATGCGCGAATGGACCCCGAGCGTCAGGCCGTAGCCGGAAGCTTCGATCGCGTCCAACACACTGTCGAGGCGGTCGGCCTTGTAGCGCACCACGTGCAGGATCGGCCCGAACACCTCCTCGGCCAGGGCTTCGGGCTTGGCGAGCTCGAAGATGTGAGGGTGAACGTACAGATCGCTCCCCTGCTCTCGAGGGGAGGGGGCGTCCGGCGCGAACCTCACCTTCGCGGAAGCCTTCATCGCCGCGACGTGCCGATCGAGTCGCTCCTTCGCCTCGGCGTCGATCACCGGGCCGATCTGGGTGCTCGGATCGCGCGGGTCGCCCACTTTGAGCTCCCGCGCGCTGCCCGCGATCATCTCGATCATCCGGTCGGCGACATCCTCCTGCACGCAGAGCAGGCGCAGCGCCGAGCAGCGCTGGCCGGCCGAGCGGAACGCGGAGGTCACGACGTCGTCGGCGACCTGCTCGGGGAGCGCGGTCGCATCCACGATCATGGCGTTGATGCCGCCCGTCTCGGCGATGAGCGGCACGATCGGACCGTCCTTGGCCGCAAGCGCCCGGTTGATGAGGCGGGCCACCTCCGTCGATCCGGTGAAGACGACACCCGCCACGTCCGGATGCGCGACGAGAGCCGCGCCGATCCGCCCGTCGCCGGGCAGGAGGTGGAGGGCGCCGGCCGGGACGCCGGCCGCGTGCAGGAGCCGCACGGCCTCGGCCGCGATCAGCGGTGTCTGCTCGGCGGGCTTGGCCACGACGGCGTTGCCGGCCATCAGCGCCGCCGTCACCTGGCCGAGGAAGATAGCGAGCGGAAAATTCCAGGGCGAGACGGCGACGAAGGGGCCCCGCCCGCGCAGGCGCAGCACGTTGGTCTCCCCCGTCGGTCCCGGCATAGCCTCGCCGGCGTTGAAGAGCTTGGTGCCTTCCACGGCATAGTAGCGGCAGAAATCCACCGCCTCCCGCAGTTCCGAGAGCGCGTCGTCCAGCGTCTTGCCGCCCTCGGCCTGGAGCAGGTGCAGGAGCCGGCCGCGGTTCTCCTCCAACAGGTCGGCGGCGCGTGACAGCGCCGCGGCGCGGTGCTCGGCGGAGATGCGCGACCAGGCTTTGAAGCCGCGGCGAGCCGCCGTCATCGCCGTCGCGACGGCGGCCTCGTCGGCTTCCGTCACCTCGCCGACGGGGTGGCCGTCGATGGAGCTGAGCACGGGCCGGGTGGCGCCGGGGAGGGTGCGTCCGTCGACGAGGGGCTGAGCTGCAAAACCTCTCCCTTCCGGGGAGAGGGTAGGGTGAGGGGTAGGCCGAGCGCGGGTGCTGCTTCTGAAGGCCTCGCCTGACCCATCCTTCCTCTCACCCACGCGCTTCGCGCTCGTCGCGTCGGCCGGTCCGCCGACGCGACCCTCTCCCCGGAAGGGAGAGGAGGGGCTTGCGCCCTCGCGCACCTCCCCCAGCAGCTCTTCCAAAGCCACCCGGTCCCCGAACTCCACCCCGCGCGAGTTCGCCCGCGCCGACCCGTAGAGGTCGCGGGGCAGGGGCAGCTTGGGATGGCGGGCCGCCTCCGGCGTGCCGACGAACGCCGTCGGCCGTTTGAGCAGGGACTCCACCGGCACGCTCGGGTCCGCCGCCACCGCGACGAAGGAGGAGTTCGCGCCATTCTCGAGGAGCCGCCGCACGAGATAGGCGAGGAGGTCGCGGTGGCCGCCAACCGGCGCATAAGTGCGGCAGGCCGTGCCCGGCCGGGTCTCGAGGAGCCGGCCGTAGAGCGCCTCGCCCATGCCGTGCAGGCGCTGGAACTCGAAGCCCGGGTCCTCGCCCGAAGGCGTCTGGCCCGCCCGCTCCAGGATCGAGGCGACGGTGAGGGCGTTGTGCGTGGCGAATTGCGGGTAGAGGCGCGGGCGCAACTTGAGGAGTTGGTCGGCGCAGGCGAGGTAGTTGAGATCCGTCATCGCCTTGCGGGTGAAGACGGGATAGTCGTCGAGCCCCCGCTCCTGGGCGCGCTTCACCTCCGTGTCCCAATAGGCGCCCTTGACGAGGCGCACCATCATGCGGCGGTTGAGGCGCTCGGCGAGTTCACCTGCCCAGGCGATCACGGCCTGAGCGCGCTTCTGGTAGGCCTGGATCGCGAGGCCGAAGCCGTCCCAGCCATCGAGGGCGGGATCGGCGAAGACGGCGCCGATCACGTCGAGGGACAGCTCCAGCCGGTCTGCCTCCTCCGCGTCCACGGTGAAGTTCAGGTCGTAGCTCTTGGCCTGGCGGGCGAGCGCCACGACGAGGGGCACGAGTTCGGCGAGCACCCGCTCGCGCGAGACGGCCTCGTAGCGCGGATGAAGCGCGGAGAGTTTGACCGAGATGCCCGGCCGGTTCGGCAGGCGCTCGTTGCCCGCCGCGCGGCCGATCGCGTCGATAGCGGCAGCATAAGAGTCGTAGTAGCGCCGGGCGTCCTCCGCCGTGCGGGCGCCCTCGCCCAGCATGTCGAAGGAGTAGCGGTAGAGCCGGCCCTGGCCGGAGGTGGCGCGGCGCAAGGCCTCCTCAATTGTCTGGCCGAGCACGAAGTGGCTGCCCATCACGCGCATCGCCTGGCGCGTCGCGGCGCGCACCGCGGGCAGCCCGAGGCGTTTGGCAAGGCCGGCGAGGATGCCTTCCGGCGTCTCGCCGGGCTGGATGATGCGTGCCGTGATGCCCAGCGCCCAGGAGGAGGCGTTGACGAGGAAAGCGTCCGACTTCGTCTCGTGCTTGCCGAAATCACCCTGCCCGAGCTTGTCCTCGATGAGGCGGTCGGCCGTGGCGGCGTCGGGCACGCGCAGGAGCGCCTCCGCCAGCACCATAAGGGCGAGCCCCTCCTTGGTGGAGAGCGCGTATTCCCGCAGCATCTCCTCGACCCCGCCGAAGCCCTGCCCCTTGCCGCGGATCGCGCCGACGAGGTCGCGGGCGAGGGCGTCGACCCGGGCCTCGCCCTCGGGCGCAAGGCCAGCCTCGCGGAAGAGGCGGCGGGCGACGGCGGCGTCGTCCTCGGCATAAGGCGCGGCGAAGGCGGGAAGGGCGGTGGGAGCGGGCGCGAGCGGGGCGGCGGCGGTCATGGGAGATCCTCGGGCGAAGCGCTAAAGATAATAGGTGCGTGGAAGCCGGATTTCGATGGCCGTTTCGCGCGATCGTCCGTAGGATCGAAGGCAGATCAGCCTGTATGTTTCAGCAATGACGGACATCGATCGCATCGACCGCCGGATCCTCGCCATTCTGCAGGCGGAGGGACGCCTGCCGATGGTGGAGCTTGCCGAGCGCATCGGTCTCTCGCCGACTTCGGCCGGCGAGCGCCTGCGGCGGCTGCAGAAGGACGGCGTCATCGCGGGCTTCGGGGCGCGGCTCGACGCCAAGCGCCTGGGGCTCGGCCTCCTCGTCTTCGTGGAGGTCTCCCTCGACAAGACGACCCCCGACGTCTTCGAACGCTTCGCCGCCGCCGTCCGCCGCGCGCCCGAGGTCCTCGAATGCCACATGGTGGCGGGCGGCTTCGACTACCTCCTCAAGACCCGCGTCGCGGACATGGTGGCCTACCGCCGCTTCCTCGGCGAGGTCCTGCTGGCGCTTCCCGGCGTGAAGGAAACCCGCACCTACGCCGTGATGGAGGAGGTGAAGGGCGACAATCTCCTGCCGGTGTGAAAAACCCGTCGTGGTCGGGTCAACGCTACGGTGGACGGCGGCTCTCTCCGCCGGAGGTCGCGGTTGACGGCGCGGCGGGGAGGCGCTGCATTGGCCTTCAGCGGCACGAGCCTTGCGACGAGCGGGGCGGCGCCGGATGGCGAAGCAAGGGAGAGAGCGGCGATGGCTGGCGGGTGGATGGGATGCGATCGGTGGGCGGCGCGCGCGCTCGGCGCGGCGACGGCCTTGGGCGTCTTTGCCCTGCCGGCGCTGGCGCAGACGCCCGTGCGCTTTACCCTCGACTGGCGCTTCGAGGGACCGGCGGCGCCCTTCACCACGGCCCTCGACAAGGGCTACTTCAAGGCGGAAGGCCTCGACGTCACGATCGACCCGGCCTCGGGCTCCCGGGAGCCGATCTCGCGGCTGGCGTCCGGCACTTACGATATCGGCTTCGGCGACATCAACTCCCTCGTGCGCTTCCGGGACGAGAACCCGGGCACGGGGGTGAAGGGCGTCTTCGTGCTCTACGACCGGCCGCCCTTCGCGGTGATCGGGCGCAAGAGCCGGGGCATCACCGCCGACCCGAAGAGCCTCGAAGGCAAGAAGATGGGCGCGCCCGCGGCCGACGCGGCCTATGCGCAATGGCCGATCTTCAAGACGGTCAACAAGCTCGACGACTCGAAGATGCGCTTCGAGAACGTGGGCTTCCCCGTGCGCGAGCCCTTGCTGGCGCAGGGCGAGGTCGACGCGATCTTCGGCTTCTCGGTCTCGTCCTACATCAATCTCAAGGCGCGCGGCGTGCCAGTGGACGATATCGTCCTGATCCTGATGTCGGATCACGGCGTCGAGCTCTACGGCAACATGGTGATGGTCTCGCCGAAATTCGCGGCCGAAAAACCCGAGGCCGTGAAGGGGTTCTTGCGCGCGCTCGTGAAAGGTCTGCGCGACACGGTCGCCGACCCGTCGTCGGCCGTCGACACGGTGATCAAGCGCAACGACGTGGCGAAGAAGGACGTCGAGCTCGAACGGCTGCGCATGGTCCTCGACCAGAACATCGTCACTCCGGCGGTGAAGGCGAACGGGATCGGCGGCGTCGATGCCGCCCGGTTCGAGCGGGCCCTCGACCAGATCGGGCTCACCTTCACCTACAAGGCGAAGCCCAAGATGGAGGACGTCTACACCGACGCCTTCCTGCCGCCGGCAGCCGAGCGCAAGGTGGCGCCGTGAGCCGGGCCGCCGCGTGAGGCCCTTCGTCGAACTCCAGCGCGTCACCCACATCTATGGCGGGGCGGCGGCCGGGTTGCCGGCCGTCGAGGACCTGTCGCTGACGGTTCGGGAGGGCGAGTTCGCCGCCGTCGTCGGCCCGTCGGGCTGCGGCAAGTCCACCCTGATGAAGCTCGCCACCGGCCTGCAGTTCCCGAAAGCCGGCACGGTGACGGTGGACGGGGCGGTGGTGAAGAAGCCGGTCAAGATGGCCGGCATGGCCTTCCAGAACCCAACGCTCCTGCCCTGGCGCACGACGCTGGAGAACCTTCTCCTGCCTCTCGAGATCGTCCAGCCGCACCGCTCGCGGCTGCGGCGGCAGCGGGCGGAATACGTCGAGAAGGCCGAGCGCCTGCTCGTCCAGGTCGGCTTGAAAGGGCAGGGGGACAAATACCCCTGGCAGCTCTCCGGCGGCATGCAGCAGCGCGCTTCGCTCTGCCGGGCCCTGATCCACGAGCCGAAGCTCCTCATGCTCGACGAGCCCTTCGGGGCGCTCGACGCCTTCACGCGGGAAGAGCTCTGGTGCGTGATCCGCGACCTCCACGCGGCGTCCGGGATCACGGTGATCCTCGTCACCCACGACCTGCGGGAGGCCGCCTTCCTCGCCGACCGGATCTTCTGCATGAGCGCGCGGCCGGGCCGCATCATCGCGGAGCGCGCGGTGGACCTGCCCCGACCGCGGGACCTGGAGATCACCTACACCCCGGCCTTCTCCGACATCGTGCATGATCTTCGCGCCCGCATCGCCGAGGCGAGGGCCGTGGCGTGAGCGCGGATCGTGAGGCGGCTGAGCTTCCAGATCCTCTCCCCGCACGCGGGGAGAGGGCTTCGCCTGCGGGCCGGCAGGCGAAGCGAGCGAGCAACGTGAGCGAAGGTGAGGGGGAGCCGGGCCTGATCGCCGCAGCGGCCCAACCCCCTCACCCCCGCTTCACTTCGTTCCGCTCGTCGCGTCGGCCGGTCCGCCGACGCGACCCTCTCCCCGCTCGCGGGGAGAGGAGAAGCACCCTGAACCAAGCTCCATGACCTCCAACCGCACGCTTGCCCTCGCGCCCGTGGTCTTCACGGTGGGCTTCTTCCTGCTCTGGGAGCTGCTTTGCCGGGCGCTCAAGATCTCGAGCTTCATCCTGCCCGCGCCCTCGGCGATCCTCGCCGCGATCTGGGAGTATCGCAGCCAGCTCGCCTTCCATGCCGCGCACACGCTGTGGATGACGCTGGCGGGCTTCGCGCTCGCCGTCGTCTTCGGCCTCCTGCTCGGGATGCTGCTCGGCGCCTCGCGCACCGTGAACGCCGGAACCTACCCGCTGCTCGTCGGATTCAACGCCATCCCGAAGGTGGCCGTGGTGCCGATCCTGGTGTTCTGGTTCGGCGTCGGTTGGCTGCCGCCGGTGCTCACCGCCTTCCTGATCTCGTTCTTCCCCATCGTCGTGAACGTGGCGACGGGGATCGCGACGGTGGAGCCGGAGACGGAGGACGTGCTGCGGGCGCTCGGCGCCTCGAAGGCGGACATCATCCGCAAGGTCGGCGTGCCCCGCGCGATGCCCTACTTCTTCGGCTCGCTCAAAGTCGCGATCACGTTGGCCTATGTCGGTTCGGTCATCGGCGAGCAGAACGCCTCGAATGTCGGCATCGGGAACCTGCTCACCCGAGCCTCCGCCGCCTTCGAGGTGCCCCTCGTCTGGGCGGCGCTGGTGGTGCTCGCTGTGCTCGGCGTCGCCATGTACGCGATGACCGTTCTGGCCGAGCGCCGCATGACCGGCTGGGCGCGGCGCTCGGCGGGCTTCGCGGGGGCGTAGAGGCGGCCCGCGACACACATGTCATTCCGGGGCGCCGAAGGCGAACCCGGAATCCATGACCGGGTGAGCGGCCGCGATCAGCAATCGGCCTGGTCGTGGGTTCCGGGTTCTCGGCTGACGCCGAGCCCCGGAATGACACGGAGATGATCAGAACCGGTACGACGCCGAGAGCATGCCCTGGTGGCGCTGGTCACCGCCGTTGAAGGCGCCGCGATATTCCGCCGACAAGACGAGGTTCGGGGTTAGGGAGGCGGTGACCCCGCCGCCGAGGGTCAGGCCGGGGTCGCGCGGGTCGCCGAGGCGCGCGACGAAGGGCTGGGCCGTGTTGCGGGCGAGCTGCCCTAGCACGTCGGTGCCCGAGGCCGAGAAGTAGGTCTCGTAGCCGACGAGCGCGTAGGCGTTCACCGTCCGCACGCCGTCACGCAGGAGGTCGATGCCGGCCTTCAGTTCCGCCGCGCCCGACAGCACGCTCAAGGTGCGACCGTCGACGGTGACGGGGGCGACGATGCCGTTCTCGGTGAGGCGGTCCATGGAGGCGCCGAACCAGGCGAGCCGCGCCCGGGGCGACAGCGTCACCGGCCCGAAGCCGAAGGAGAGGCCGGCCTCGAGCGCCGCGCTGCCCGTGACGGCGTTGACGTCGCCGCGGTTGAGGAGCGGGCCGACGGTGCGCCGCTCGATGCCCGAGAAGTCGACGATCCCTAAGCCCGCGCCGGCCTTGGCGTAGAACAGCCCGGCCGAATAGCCCGCGGCCGCGTCGAGGTTGGCGCTCGTCGCGTCGAGGTCGTAGCGGCCGACCTTGGCGTCGCCCGTGACGAGGGCGCCCGAGAGCCCCACCGTCCAGCCCTGGCCGACGCCCCGCGTCAGGCCGAAGCCGAGACCGACATTGTCCCATTTGTAACCCGGCCGGCGCGCGTCGGCGTCGCTGCGGATCGAGCCGCCGACGACCCCGAGGCTGCCGTTCCAGGGGGTGAGCGGATTCGGCGAGCGGGTGCTCTCGAGCCGGTCGAGGGCGCGCAGGGCGTTCCCGCGGCGGTCCTCGAGGGCGAGCTCGCCCAACGTCGCGAGCTCGGTGACGGCGGCCGGGGCGTTGAGATGCTGGTTGACGACGTTGGCGACGAGCTGGTGGCCCGCCGTCGTCGGATGCACTCCGTCCCAGAACAGGAACTGGTTCTGCGCGGCCTGGGGCGCCGTCGCGCAGCTCGCCACCGAGAGGCAGGCCTGGGTGACGTTCGAGAAGCCGAAGGCGGCCGGCGTCGCGAGCACCGCCTGGAAGGCGGCATTGATGTCGACGGAGATGATGTTGGCGGTGGGGATCGCCGCGGCCACCGTGGTGAGCGTCTGAGACAAGGCCGTGTTGAACACGAAGGTGGCGCCGGTGCCGGCCGCCGCCGTGGTCGCCGAGCCGTTGAACTGGGGCGTCGTGCCAAGATCAGGCAGGTTCAGCACGACGAAATTGCGCGCTCCGGCCTGGGCCAGCGTCGCCACGGAGCGGCCGATATCGGCGGCCGCCGACACGCCCGTCGCGGTGATCGAGGCGGTGTTGGGCGTCACGAAACCGGGGCGCGTCGGGTCGTTCGAGCCCCCGACCGTGGTGCTGAAGAGGTCGAAGAAGTTGTTGGCCCCGCCCCACACCGTGACGAGGTCCCCTGGGCCGAAGCGGCCGCCGCGGTTGAGGTAGGACTGGATTTGGACCGGAACGCCGGGAGGCAGGTTGACGATTGGCGCCGTCACTCCGGGGAGCGCCGAACCCGGCGCCACCCGCAGGCCGTTGAGAGGGCCCGCCACGTCGGTGCGGGCGCCGCCGAAGGCGTAGTTCACGCTGCCCGCGTTCGAGGGCAGGGGCGTGAAGAAATTCGACGTGTAGGTGGTGAGGTACTCGCCGAAGACCGGCCCGTTCGAGAAACGCCCCCCGAAATAGGGCGGGGACGGCGGCGTGCCGCTCAAGCGGAACGTGTTCCCGATGTCCGCCAGGCTGTCGCCGAAGGTGACGACGCGCCCGGAATAGCCTTGCGCGAGCGCGGAGGTGGAGGCGAGCAGCGAGAGGGCGAGGGCCCCGGCAATGGTCGAGCGCACGTTGGCGTGTTCCCTTGGGCGTTGGTCGGTGTTGTTCTCGCGCGGGCGACGCGCGGCCGGAGCGGACGCTATCAGAGGGCTCGGGCGCTTCGACACGGGGCGAGGCGGCGCGGCGCGCGAGAAACCGCGCCTGTGGCGCAAGGGACACGCCACCTTCTCCCCTTGAGGGAGAAGGTGCCTGCCGCGAGGCAGGCGGATGAGGGGTGGCGCGCAGCGCCTCGCGAAGCGATCAGGATTTCTGGCAGGGAGAAGCCCTGATCGGCCTTTCGGCCGTGCGCCGCTTCGCGTCGCCCCCCTCTCCCGACCCCGCTTCGCGGGGCCACCCTCTCCCGCAAGGGGAGAGGGAGTTGGCGGCCCCGATGGCCCGCGCCCGGCCGCTCTGCTACATCCCGGCCTCCTCGCCTCCGGTCACGCCATGCTTCCCGACATCCGCGACTACAGCCGCCTCGCCGCCGCGTTCCGCTGGGCGATCCCGGCGCGCTACAACATCGGCGTTGACGTCTGCGACCGCTGGGCCGCGACCGCACCGGACCGCCCCGCGATCCTCGACGTGCTGCCGGCGGGCGTCGCGGTCACGACCTATGGGCAGTTGCGAGAGCGCTCGAACCGCCTCGCCAACGCGCTGCGCGCCCGCGGCGTCGGGCGCGGCGACCGGGTGGCCGTGCTGCTGCCGCAAGGGGCAGCGGTGCCGGCCGTCCACGTCGCCGTGTTCAAGCTCGGGGCGATCGCGCTGCCGCTCGCTGCGCTCTTCGGCGTCGATGCCCTGAGCTATCGGCTGCGGGACGCCGGCGCTAAGGCCATCGTCACGAACGAGGCAGGCCTCGGCAAGCTGCGCGAGATCGGCGACGCGCTGCCGGATCTCGCCACGGTGATCAGCGTCGATGGCCCGAACGGCGCGGCGGAGGGCTTCGATGCAATGCTCGAGCGGGCGAGCCCGGACTTCACGCCCGTCGATACCGCCGCCGACGATCCGGCCCTGATGATCTATACTTCGGGCACGACGGGCCAGCCAAAGGGCGCGCTCCACGCCCACCGCGTGCTGCTCGGCCACCTGCCCGGCGTGCAGATGCCGCACGAGTTCCTGCCCCAAGACGGCGACCGGCTCTGGACGCCAGCGGACTGGGCCTGGGCCGGCGGCCTCCTCAACGTTCTCCTGCCCGGGCTCCATTTCGGCGTGCCCGTCGTGGCGAAGAAAGTGGAGAAGTTCGACCCCGAGGAAGCGTTCCGCCTCATGGCGGAGCACGGGGTGCGCAACACCTTCATCCCGCCGACTGCGCTCCGCATGCTGCGCGCCGTGCCGAACCCGGCCGGGCGTTTCGCGCTGAGGCTGCGCACCGTCGGCTCGGGGGGCGAGGCGCTCGGGGCCGAGACCTTCGCCTGGGGGCGGGAGGCTCTGGGTCTCACCATCAACGAGTTCTACGGCCAGACGGAGTGCAACCTCGTACTGTCCTCCTGCGCCGCGATCGGCGTGGCGAGGGCCGGCGCCATCGGAAAGCCGGTGCCGGGGCACGACGTCGCCGTGATCCGGGACGACGGCAGCCGCGCCGAGCCGGGCGAGCTCGGCCAGATCGCCGTGCGGCGGCCCGACCCGGTGATGTTCCTCGGCTACTGGAACAAGCCCGGCGCCACGGAGGCCAAGTTCATCGGCGATTGGATGACCACCGGCGACCAGGGCCAGGTGGACGAGGACGGCTACGTGCAGTTCGTCGGCCGCGACGACGACGTCATCACCTCGGCCGGCTACCGCATCGGCCCGGGCGAGATCGAGGACTGCCTCATCCGCCACCCGGCGGTGGCGCTTGCCGCCGCCGTGGGCAAGCCGGACCCGATGCGCACCGAGATCGTGAAGGCCTTCGTGGTGCTCAAAGAGGGCTACCGCGAGACGCCGGAACTTGCCGGCGAGATCCAGGCCTTCGTGCGCCAGCGCCTTTCGGCCCACGAGTACCCGCGCGAGATCGCCTTCCGCCCCGCGCTGCCCCTGACCACGACGGGCAAGGTCATCCGGCGGCTCCTGCGCGCCGAGGCGTGAGGAGGCGCGGTGCTGCAGCCGCGAGATGGGCAAAGCGCGCCCGCAGCCGGCGGATCGCCGGCCGCGGCGGGTCGAAGGCCAGGATCGTCTCCCCAGGCTCTTCCGGCGCCTCGTGGGGCAAAGCGGCGAGCAGGGCGGCGAGCGCCGCAATCCCATCCGCATCCGGGCGGTGGGCAGCAAGCCAAAGGCGCGAGTCCGATCCTGCGCCGAGGATCAGGGCGGCTGCGATCGTCTCGCCGTTCGCGCGAATCCGCTCCACGCGGCAGCGCCGCCGTGCCGCCATCGAGCGCGTCGCCGCGCGCAGCGCGCTCGCCTGCCGCGGGTCGTGAATGAGGGCCGGGCGGTCGGGACGCGCCGTTCGGGCGTCGAGCACCAGTAAGTCCTCAACGGCATCGCGCAGGGCAGCCGGCTGACGCACGGCCTCGATCGTTGCGCGCGGAACCGGTCGCGTCTCGCCGGGGATGACCCGTGGCATCGGGACTCCCCCGGTGGCCTGGATCAGGGCGGCGCCGAACGGTCCGCCGAAGATGCTCCGGTCGAGGGCGAGCCCGGAGAAGCCGTGCGCCCGCAGGCCGCCGACGAGGGCACTCACCGTCGCCTCGGCGCCGTCCGCTGCGACGAGGGGAACGAGGGGCGGCAGGAGCGGCGGGTTCCAGAGCGTCGCGGCGCGGCGAGTGAGGGTCGGCCGCGCGGCGGCGAGCGGCAGGACGGCCTTGAGGCGTCCGCCGTGGTTCCAAACGAGGAGAAGCGCGCCCTGACGCCGGTCCGCGAGGTGCTGGAAGGCGGGCAGCAGCACCTCCGGCTCGCAGGCCGGCGAGGGTTCGACGGCGCCCTTGGCGAGGGCGTGCCACGGCGCCCGCAGGAGGCTCGCGGCGTCGAGCGCTTCGGGGATCGCGCGCCACTCGAGGACGAGCGCGTCGGACGGCAAAGCAGAAGTCCGGCGTTCCGGCATCGGTGCGGCGCTCCGCGGCCCCGTCCCCGTGGTTGCCCGTGCCAGCATGGTCCCGCCTCCTGATCCGCTGTTCCGAAACGGCGCAGCGGCCGGCACCGCCCGGCCGCGCGGATTTAAGGGATCAAGAACCATGCCGTCGGGCGCCGGCCTGTCACGCCGGCGCGTTGTCGATGAGCGCCCGCGTTGACGAGGCCGCGTCCGCCCGTCATCTGGCCCGGTGCCCGAACTCCTCCAGGCCCTTCGCCTCGCCACTCACCTTGTGATCTCCGGAGACCCGGAGCTCGCCGGCGTCGTGAGCCTGTCGCTGCGGGTGAGCCTCACCGCCACCGCGCTCGCCTTCCTGGTCGGGGCACCCCTCGGGGCGGCGCTGGCCGTCGCCCGGTTCCGCGGCCGCCGGGCCGCCATCGTTTTGGTCAACACCCTGCTCGGCCTGCCGCCCGTCGTGGTGGGCCTTCTCGTCTACCTGCTCCTGTCCCGGTCAGGACCGCTCGGGAATTTCGGCCTCCTCTTCACGCCGGGCGCGATGATCCTGGCCCAGGCGGTGCTGGGCCTGCCCATCATCGCCGCCCTGACGCACCGCGCCCTGAGCGCGCTCTGGCGCGACTACGGCGACGCGCTGTCCATCGACGGCGCCTCGCGCTGGCGAGCCGCTTACGAGCTCCTGCGCATGGGGCGCGCGGCGCTCGTCACGGCCTTCCTCGCCGGCTTCGGGCGGGCCATCGCCGAGGTCGGCGCAATCCTGATCGTCGGCGGCAACATCCGCGGCGCCACGCGTACCATGACGACGTCAATCGCCCTCGAGACCTCGAAAGGCGACCTCCCGCTGGCGCTGGCGCTCGGTCTGATCCTCGTGAGCTTGAGCCTGCTCGTCAGCACCCTCGTCCTGTCCCTGGAGCGGCGCGCCCCGGACAGCTGAGGCTTGCGTCAGGAGCGCCCGGCGCCGCCGGCGGCGTTGGGGAAGAAGAGCTGCTCGCCCCCGATCCTGTAGTCGGCGATCGCGCGCTGGCCCGGCCCGGAGATGAGCCAATCGATAAAGGCCTGCCCCTCCGCCGCTTTGACGTGAGGGTGCTTCGAGGGGCTCACGAGCATGACCCCGTAGGGGTTGAACAGGCGCTGATCGCCCTCGACGAGAACGGCGAGGTCGCTCCGGTTCTTGAAGGAAAGCCAGGTGCCGCGGTCGGCGAGCACGTAGGCGCCGGTCGCCGAGGCGGTGTTGAGCGCGGACCCCATGCCCTGGCCGATTTCCTTGTACCAATCGCCGCGCACGGCCGCGAGGTCGAGGCCGGATTCACGCCAATAGCGCAGCTCGGCCGCGTGGGTGCCCGACTTGTCGCCCCGCGAAACGAAGGGCGCCTTGGCCGCTGCGATCCTGCGCAAGGCCTCGAGCACGTCCTTGCCCACGGCCTTGGCCGGGTCGGCCCTCGGGCCGACGATGACGAAGTCATTATACATCACGTCCTGGCGTTTCGCCGCGAAGCCCTCGGCGACGAACTTCTCCTCCGCCGCCCTGTCGTGGACGAAGACCACGTCGGCATCGCCGCGCCGGCCGATGTCGAGGGCTTGGCCGCTGCCGACCGCCACGATCTTCACCGCGATTCCGCTCGCACGGGTGAAGGCCGGCAGGAGATGGGCGAAGAGGCCGGACTGCTCCGTCGAGGTGGTCGAGGCCACGGTCATTGAGCGCTCTTGAGCGGCGGCTGGCACAGCGGCGCCCAGGCCGAGAGCGGCGAGAGCGGCGAGGACGAGACGGCGCTGCATGAGGTCTCTCCGGACGAGGGGTGGGGCGGACATCCGGCGCTCCGCACTTCGAGGCGAAACCCGGCTCAAGCCGTGCGCGGCAGGGCAAGAGGGTTGTTCGTCAAGGCCGTGGCGTCGGGCTGATCGACGGCCGGCCGGCCCAGAAAGGCGTCCCAGAGGCGCTCGACGAAGCTGCGCTCCAGGTCCTTGACGATGAAGACGAGCCGGCTGCGGCGGTTGGGGTCGGGCCAGGCGGGCAGCATCGCCGGCACGTGGACGACGTGCTGGACGCCGTGGATCACCAGCGGGGTGTCCGGATGCTCGGCCACGGCCACCAGTCCCTTCACCCGCAGGAGCTTCGGTCCGTGCGCGGAGCGCAGGAGCTCGAGGAACATGTCCAGCGCCGCCTGCGGCACGGGCGTCTCGCTGGTGAGTACGAAGGCGCGGATGCCGGCGTCGTGACGGTTCACGTCGTGGCGGTGATGCCCGTGCCCATGCTGATGTCCGTGGTGGTGATCGTGGCCGTGATCGTGTCCGTGCTGGCCGGCATGGGCGCGGGCCTCGGCCGCTTCCACCCCCTCGGCGCTGAGCCAGGCCCGCACGTCCGAGATTTTGCCCTCGGGGGTGAAGAGCCCGGCAACGACCTCCTCGGCCGGGGCCCCGCCGTTCACGGCGGTAATGCGGGGCGCGCCGGGGTTGAGCGCATCGAGCCGGGCCGTGAGCGCTTGCGTCGCCTCGGCCGAGGCGAGGTCGGTCTTGGTGACGACGAGGCGGTCGGCCACCGCTGCCTGGCGCAGGGCTTCCGGGTGGGCGTCGAGGGTCGCGGCGCCGTTCACGGCGTCGACCACCGTCACCACCGCCTGTAGCGCGTAGCGCAGGGAGAGATAGGGGTGGTAGAGCACGGCGTGGAGGATCGGCGCCGGGTCGGCGAGGCCCGTCGTCTCGATGACCACGCGGCGGAAGGGCAGGATGCGGCCGTTGTCCCGGCGGCGCAGAAGGTCCTCCAGCGTCGCGACGAGATCGCCGCGCACGGTGCAGCACAGGCACCCGGCCGAGAGCAGGATCATGCCCTCGTCCACCGTCTCCATGAGGAGGTGGTCGAGGCCGATCTCGCCGAACTCGTTGACGATGACGACCGTGTCAGTGAGCGCCGGGTCCTGCAGCAGGCGGTTGAGCAGGGTCGTCTTGCCGGCGCCGAGGAAGCCGGTGAGCACGGTGAGCGGGATCGGCGGGAGAGGACCGCGCGGGCCCTGATCGTCGGTCATGGCGTGGCTCCTTGAACGGGGGTGCGGCGCTGCTCGACGCTCACGCTCAAGCCGATGGCCGCAAGCACCAGGGCGCCTCCGAAGGCCTGCACGGGGGTCAGGCTCTCGCCGAGCACGAAGGCGGCCGTCACCGCCGCCGCGACCGGCTCGAAGCAGAAGATGAGGCCGGCAAGCCCCGGCCGGGTGCGGGTGAGTGCCGCCATCTGCAGGCAGAAGCCCAGCGTGTGTCCGACGGTGGCGAGCAGCACCGCGACCGGCGCCCGCCCGAGATCGGCGGGCGTCGCGAGCCCGCCGGTCAGGGCTCCGATCGCCAGGCTCGCGGGCAGGACGATGACCTGGATCCAGAACACCTTGGTGAGGAGCGAGGTGCGCCGCGTCGCGGCGGCGGCGTAGAACTGCACGGCGGTGGCGACCGCCGCGAGGGCCGCCAGCGCCAGGCCGCGGGGGTCGAGCCCCACGAAGGCCGGACCGATCACCAGCACCACACCGGTGAAGGCCAGGCCGGCGACCGCGAGTAGCGCCGGCGTGAGCCGCCCTTCGCCCAAGAAGGGGCCGGCGAGCAGGATCAGCGCGGGGTAGATGTAGAAGATCATCACCGCCACCGTGACCGGGATGAAGGTCACGGAGGAGAGATAGGCGATGCCGACGACCACGGAGGTCGCTCCGAGCAATGCGAGGCGGCCCCAGTCGCCCCGCGGCACCGCGAGGGATCGCCGCGCGACGAGCGCCAGGGCGCCCGCCGCGATGAGAAGGAGCGCGACCCGGTAGGCGACGAGGCTCGTCCCGCTGATGCCCTCGAAGGAGGCAAGGCGCGCGAAGGCGACGTTGAAGCCGTAGCAGGCCGCCGCGCCGAAGGTCAGCAGGGGGCCGTTCCGGGCAAGCGAACTGACCGTCAGCACGCGGCCAGGCTCCTGGACGCCGAGCCGGCGCAACGGCTGCTCCTCAACCCAGACTGACGGTCTCTTCGCATTTCTGCCCGCGCTGCCCTGACCCGCGAGGCGGCCTGAACGCTTACGATCGATCGGTCAAGCGCCGACCGGCGGTGGCGCGACTATTCCGTCAGGCGCGAGAGCACCGCGTGGGCGGCCTTCACCCGGGCCGCGTTGGGATAGAACTTGTTGGCGAGCATGACGATGCCGATGCGCTTGCCCGGAATGAAGGCGGCGTAGGCGCCAAATCCACCGGTCGAGCCTGTCTTGTTGATGAAGACGTCGCCCTGCGCGGGCACGGGCTTCTCGATCGCCGTCGCGGGCGCGTTGAGCAGAGCGGGAGGGGTGTTGCCGGCGACGATGCGCTCCAGCGCAACGGGCCAGGGATAGTGCTCCCAGACCAGATCCTGGATCATCTCGCCCGCGCGATAGTAGCCGACATGGGTCGCGCTCAGCGCACGGGCGAGGCCGGCCGGCACCGAGCCGACGCCCATGTTCGCCTCGAGAAAGCGGATCATGTCGACGGCGTTGGATTTTATGCCGTAGGCCTCGCTCGCCAGCGGCCCTGGATTGACCCGGACGGGCTTGCCATCCCGGTTCGTGCCCCAAGCGTAGGAGCCCATCTCGGCCGCCGGCACGTCAATGTAGGTTCGGCGCAGGCCGAGCTCCGGGAAGAGGCGCCGTTCCATCAAGGTGGCGTAAGGCTGGCCGAAGGCCCGCGCCGTGGCGACGCCAAGAAGGCCGATGCTCGGATTGGCGTAGACGCGACGGGCGCCCGGCGGGTGCTGGGGCGTCCACGCCCGGAAATAGGCCGTGAGCTCGGCCTCGCTCTTCACCTCGTCCGGCACCTGCAGCGGAAAGCCGCCGGCGGTGTGGGTGGCCAACTCCACGAGGCGCACCTGGTCGAGGGCGCTGCCCTTTAGGTCCGGCACGTGCTTCGTCACGCTGTCGCTGAGCGACAGCTTGCCCTCGACCTCGGCGAGGGCTGTCAGGGTGACCATGAAGGTCTTGCTGATGGACCCAAGCTCGAAGATTGTGTCGCGGGTAACGGGCACCTCCGGCGTCCTCGAGGCCAGGCCGTATTCGACGAAGTGACGCTGGCCGTCGATCGTCACCGCGACGGCGAGCCCCGGGAGGCCATGCTCGGCGATGATCGGCTTCATGGCTTCGTCCACCGCCCGCCGAACCGCGGCGGCCTGGTCAGGGCCGGAGGCCTGGGCGCCGGGGACGTTGAGGAGGGCGCAGGCCAGGAGGCCCGCAGTCAATGTGAGGGGAGGGCGCTTCGACATCGGCAGCTCCGGGATGCGTGGACCGGTAGCGCTCTATGACCCCTTCGAGCTGCCGACAAACGATGATAAGTCGAGCCTGCCATAAGACAAACTTGGGCTCCATGGTCAGACCCTACCTGCCGCTGAATGCCCTGCGGGCGTTCGAAGCCTCGGCCCGGCATCTCAGCTTCACCCGGGCCGGGATCGAGCTCTCCGTCACGCAGGCCGCCGTGAGCCAGCAGGTGCGGTCGCTCGAGCAGCGCCTCGGCGTCGCCCTCTTCCGGCGGTTGCCGCGGGGCTTGCGGATCACGGCGGAAGGCGAGGCGCTCTTGCCCGTGGTGAGCGACGCCTTCGACCGCCTCGCGACGACCCTCGACCGGGTCGAGGCGGGACAGGTGCGCGAACTCATCGTGGTCGGGGCGGTGGGCACCTTCGCGGTCGGCTGGCTGCTGCCGCGGCTCGCGGAGTTCCGACGCGCCCATCCCTTTGTCGAGCTCAGGCTGTCGACGAACAACAACCGCGTCGACCTCGCCGCGGAAGGGCTCGACTTCTCCATCCGGTTCGGCAACGGCGCCTGGCACGGGCTCGACGCGACGGAGCTCTTCGACGCGCCCCTGACGCCGCTGTGCATCCCGGAGCTCGCCGCCACCCTCCACGCGCCGGAGGATCTCGCCGGCCACACGCTCCTGCGCAGCTACCGCACGGATGAGTGGAGCACCTGGTTCGCTGCCGCCGGCGCCGACGTCCCCGCCAACATCGCCGGCGCGGTAGTCTTCGATTCGTCGCTCGCCATGATGGAGGCCGCCCAGCAGGGCATGGGGGTAGCGCTCGCCCCGGCGCGGATGTTCTCGCGGCAACTGCGCCAAGGCCTGGTCCGGCAGCCCTTCGAGGCCTCGATCTCGCTCGGCAGCTACTGGCTGACCCGGCTCAAGTCCCGCAAGCCCACGGCCGCGATGCGGGCCTTCGCCGACTGGATCACCGCGCAAGGGCCGGAGCTGCCCTCTGCGCCATGAAGGCTGGATTTTCGGTGGAGCGGCCGCGTCCGCCCATTTAGACTCAGCATCATGACGCACGATCATCACCACGATCACCCGCACGACCACAGCCATCTCTCGCCGATCGAGCTGCGGGTCCGGGCGCTCGAAACCGTCCTGGTCGAGAAGGGCTACGTCGATCCGGCCGCCGTCGACGCGCTGGTCGAGACCTACGAGACGAAGGTCGGACCGCGGAACGGCGCCCGGGTCGTCGCCAAGGCCTGGGCCGACCCGGCCTATCGCGCGCGGCTCCTCGCGGACGCCACGTCGGCCATCGCGGAGCTCGGCTTCGAGGGGCGTCAGGGCGAGCACATGCAGGCGGTGGAGAATACGCCCGAGGAGCACAACCTCGTCGTCTGCACGCTGTGCTCTTGCTACCCTTGGCCGGTGCTCGGCCTGCCGCCTGTCTGGTACAAGTCGCCGCCCTACCGCTCCCGCGCGGTCATCGACCCGCGGGGCGTCCTCAAGGAGTTCGGGGTGGAGTTGCCCGGCACCACCCGCATCCGCGTCTGGGACTCGACCGCGGAGCTGCGCTACCTCGTCGTGCCGATGCGGCCTCAAGGAACGGAGGGCTGGAGCGAGGAGGCGCTCGCGGACCTCGTCACCCGCGACTCCATGATCGGCACGGGCCTGGCCCGGCAGCCGGAGGCCCGCGCGTGAACGGCGGCCAGGACCTCGGCGGCATGATGGGCTTCGGGCCGGTGAACCCGGAGCCGGACGAGCCCTGGTTCCACGCCCGGTGGGAGAAGCGCGCCTTCGGCGTGACCCTCGCCATGGGCGCCACCGGCTCCTGGAGCCTCGATGCCAGCCGCCACGCCCGCGAGACCCTGCCGCCGGGCGAATACCTGTCGTCGAGCTACTACGAGATCTGGACGAAGGGCGTGGAACGCCTCGTCGTCGGCGCCGGGCTCGTCACGCCCGAGGAACTGGCGCAAGGGCGGGCGCTCGTCCCGCCCAAGCCCGTCAAGCGCGTGCTCAAGCCTGAGGACGTCGCGTCCGTTCTCGCCCGCGGCGGGCCGACGGAGCGGGAAGCACCGGCGCCGGCCCGGTTCGCCGTCGGCGACGCGGTGCGCACCCGCAACCTCAACCCGGCGACCCACACCCGCCTGCCCCGCTACGCCCGCGCCAAGCAGGGCGTGATCGAGCGCGTCCACGGCGCCCATGTCTTCCCCGACACGAACGCTCACGGCCAGGGCGAGGCGCCGCAATGGCTCTACACCGTGCGGTTCACGGGTCCCGAGCTCTGGGGCGAGGAGGCCGACCCGATGCTCACCGTCTCCGTCGACGCCTGGGAGAGCTACCTTGAACCGGCCTGACCTCGCACAAGCTCCGATCCCCCGCGACGCCGAAGGCGCGCCGGTCTTCGGCGCTCCCTGGGAGGCGCAGGCCTTCGCTATGGCGGTGACGCTCCATGAGCGGGGCCTGTTCACCTGGGGCGAATGGGTTGAGCGGCTCGGCGCGGCGTTGAAAGAAGCGCCCGAGACGCCGTACTATGAAACCTGGCTCGCGACCCTCGAAGAGCTCGTCGTGGCAAAGGGTGTCACGAGCGAAGGCGGCCTCGCGTCGCTGGCCGAGGCCTGGGACCGGGCTGCCCACGCCACGCCGCACGGGGAGCCGATCCTGCTCGCGAACGATCCGCGGGCGCGGGCCTAGTTCCCGCTCGCCCCGCCCCAGACGCCTGCGACGAGGCTGACGCCCAGAACGAAGACGAAGGCCGCGGCGAGAAGCTCCAGGCCAGCCGTCGCGAGCGCGCCGCCCGTGCCGCGCCCGCCGGCGATCTTCAGTGCCCAGCCCTTGGCGTAGACAGCGAGCAGCGCGACGAGACTCGTCGTGACGGCGGTTCCGAGCGCCATGGCGAAGGTGGCGCCGACTCCGGCGAGGAACACGCCCTGGGTCAGGGCGAAGACGAGAACGACGAGGGCGCCGGTGCAGGGACGGATGCCGGCGGCGAGCACGACGCCGACCTGGTCGCGCCAGGAGAGCCGGTCGAGCGCCTCGGGCGGGGGCAGGTGGACGTGGTCGCAGGTCGCGTCCGCGGCGGGCGCCATGCCGGGCGCACGCAGGAACGCGGCCGTGGCGACGAGCTTGCCCGCCTTGCGCCAGACGAGCGCCGCGCCGACGAGGGCTACGAGGGCGAAGCTCAGGAGCTCGATCCGGGCCGCCACGAGGTCCATGGTGCGGGCGGTCGCCTGGAGCGCGACGGCGAGCACGCCCACGATCGCAACGGCCACGACGGCCTGGACGAAGGCCGCCGCGAAGCTCAAGAGCACGCCCTTGCGCAGGGCCCGCTCGCTCGAGACGAGGTAGGCCGCGACCACCGCCTTGCCGTGGCCGGGGCCGGCGGCGTGGAACACGCCATAGGCGAGGCCGAGCAGGATGAGCGGCCAGGCGCTGCCTCCGGCCTTCAGGCCCGCGACGCCGAGGCGCAGGCGCTGCGAGAACTCGGCCTGCGCGGCAATCAGCCAGGCGGCGAGTCCCGAGCTCGCGGGCGCGGCCTCGCGGGGCCCGGCGCCGAACGGGTTGCGTTTCGGCGCGGGGGCTGCTTCAGGCGCGAAGAGGCTCGCGAGGGCATAGGCGAGGCCGGCGACGAGAAGCACGGCTAATACCGCGACGGCGAGGCGTCGCAGCCGGGAGCTTCGGTCCGGCGCGGCGGGCGCGAGCGCGGGCGAGGCCGTCACGGACACGCGACGATGGCCCGGTTGGCGTATTGGCCGCCGAAGTTCGAGGCGCTGGTGAGCGCATCGAAGAAGGATTCGGAGAGCTTCTGATCCTGAGGCGCCGCGGGCGGCTTCGGCCGCGTCACCGTCGTGGCGCAGCCCTTGGGCGCGTTGGCGAGGCGCACGGCGTCGTCGCCCTCCGCGAGGGTGAACGAGACGAAGAACGTCGGGTCATAGACTTCGAGCGCCGCGGTTCGCACCAGGGGCGCGGTGCCCTTCACGGGCAGGAAGAAGGAGAGGACCGCCTTGCCGCTCTCCATCTCCATGGCGGGCTCGCGCGGCGGCTCGAAGGCCTGGCGCGCGCCGTTGATCTTCAGTTGAGTGAAATACTCGAAGTCGGCCAGCGACTCCGTGTTTTCCTTGGCGAGGCCGGCGAGCTCGTCGGGGGTGAGCTTGCCGTCGCCGTTCTTGTCGAGCCCCTGCGTCAGGTACGAGGAATAGCCCTCGTCGAAGGTCCAACGGTGGCGCAGGCCCGCGACGCGGCCGTCCGAGCCGTAGACCACCTCGGCTCTGGTCGTCACCCAGACATGCGGGTGGGCGAGCGCCGGCCCGGTGACGGCCGAGAGGGCGAGGGCGGCGAGGAGGGCGCGGCAGGAACGCCTGAGTAGTGAACGCATGGGCATCGGAGCTGGGGCGAGACCCTGGTTCGGCATGATTAACGCCCCGTTAACGGAGGCGCCGCCGGCAGGGAAGAGCGGCCTCTCTCCCATTCCGCTCGACTGCGGCGGAAACGGGGCGCATCCTCGGCCGTAGACGCTGCTTCAGCGTCCGGCGCCGATTGACGCTTCCCGTGATATATGTCAGCATCACTGACGTATTTTCAGCGGGCCCTGAGCGTTGGATCAACCGGCGTCACGAGGCCCGAGACGAGGGAACGGCCCATGTCCGCGATCGAAGGTGGCCTTCGCAGCGTAACGCTCGACGACAAGTACGACCTCACGAAGGACCGGGTGTTCATCACGGGCACCCAGGCGATCGTGCGCCTCCTCTTGATGCAGCGCGAGCGCGACCGGCTTAGCGGTCTCAACACCGCGGGCTTCGTCTCCGGCTACCGCGGCTCCCCCATCGGCGGCCTCGATCAGAATCTCTGGCGCGCGCGGAAGTGGCTCGAGAAGAGCAACGTCGTCTTCCAGCCCGGCCTCAACGAGGAGCTCGCCGCCACGGCGGTCTGGGGTTCGCAGCAGGCCGAGATGCGGGGCGAGGGCAAGTACGACGGCGTTTTCGGCGTCTGGTACGGCAAGGGGCCGGGCGTCGACCGCTCGGGCGACGTCTTCCGCCACGCCAACATGGCCGGCAGCTCGAAGCACGGCGGCGTCCTGGCCCTCATGGGCGATGATCACACGGCGGAGTCCTCCACCGTCGCGCACCAGAGCGAGTTTCACTTCGTCGACGTCATGATCCCGATCCTGAACCCCGCGGGCGTTCAGGAGATCCTCGATTACGGCCTCTACGGCTTCGCCATGAGCCGCTTCACGGGCGCCTGGACGGCGTTCAAGTGCGTGAAGGAGAACATCGAGTCGACGGCCTCCGTCGACGGCTCCCTCGACCGGGTGAAGATCGTGATCCCGGACGATTTCAACATGCCCCCGGGCGGCCTCAACATCCGCACGCCCGACGCCATCCTGGAGCAGGAGGCGCGCCTCCACGACTTCAAGCGCGACGCGATGCTCGCCTTCGTGCGGGCGAATAACCTCAACCGAATCGTGCTCTCCGGCGGCCGTCAGCCGAAGGTCGGCATCATCACGGTGGGCAAGTCCTACCTCGACGTGCGCCAGGCCATGGACGAACTCGGTCTGGACGAGGTCAAGGCCAACGACATGGGCCTTCGCCTTTACAAGGTGGCCTGCCCCTGGCCGCTGTCGCAGAGGGAGCTCCTGGACTTCGCCCGCGGGCTCGACCTCGTCATCGTCGTCGAGGAGAAGCGCTCCCTCATCGAGGTTCAGGTCCGCGAAGAGCTCTACGGCACGGCGAACCAGCCGGTCTGCATCGGCAAGAAGGACGAGGCGGGCTCCTGGCTCTTCCCCGTCAAGGGGGCGCTTGACCCGAACGACATCGCCATCGTCATCGGTGAGCGCCTCCTGCGCTACCACACCAACGACGACCTGCGCGGGCGCGTGGAGCGCCTGAAAGAGGCGCAGAAGGTGCTGGCGCTCACCTCGGACGTCTCCTCCCGCACGCCCCATTTCTGCTCCGGCTGCCCGCACAACTCCTCGACTAAAGTGCCGGAGGGCATGCGGGCCTATGCCGGCATCGGCTGCCATTACATGGTCCAGTGGATGGACCGGGCGACCGACGGCTTCACCCAGATGGGCGGCGAGGGCGCGAACTGGATCGGCGAGAACGCCTTCTCCAAGCGCGGCCACGTCTTCCAGAACCTCGGCGACGGCACCTACAACCATTCGGGCGTGCTGGCCCTGCGCTGGGCGACGCATACGAAGACGAACGTCACCTACAAGATCCTCTACAACGACGCTGTCGCCATGACGGGCGGGCAGAAGCACGAGGGGGGTCTCACCGTCGACATGATCGCCCGCCAGGTGCGGGCCGAGGGCGTCGACCGCATCGCGCTGGTCACCGACGAGCCGGACAAGTACCCGACCACCATCCAGTGGCCGGCCGGGATGTCGCTTCACCATCGGGACGACCTCGACGCCGTGCAGCGCGAGCTCTCCACCGTGCCCGGCGTCTCGGTGCTGATCTACGACCAGACCTGCGCCTCCGAGAAGCGCCGTCGCCGCAAGCGCGGCGAGTTCGCCGACCCGGACAAGCGCGTCATCATCAACGAGTTGGTCTGCGAGGCCTGCGGCGATTGTTCCGTGCAGTCGAACTGCGTCGCCGTGCAGCCCGTGCCGACGGAGTTCGGCCGCAAGCGGCAGATCGACCAGTCGAACTGCAACAAGGACTTCTCCTGCGTGAAGGGCTTCTGCCCCTCCTTCGTGACGGTGCACGGGGCGCAGGTGAAGAAGGCGGCGCCGGCCTCCGCTTCGACGGACGGCATCGCCTTCGGCGCCCTGCCTGAGCCCGCGATCCCGGCCATCGACAAGACGTTCAACGTCATCGTCACGGGCGTCGGCGGCACGGGCGTCGTCACCATCGGCGCGATCCTCGGCATGGCGGCCCATCTCGAGGGCAAGGGGCTGGGCATGATCGACATGGCCGGCCTGGCCCAGAAGGGCGGCGCGGTCTACTCGCACGTGCGCCTCGCCAACAGCCAGGACGACATTCACGCCATCCGCGTCACGGCGGGCGCGGCGGATCTCGTGCTCGGCTGCGACCTCGTCGTCACCGGCACGAAGAAGGTGCTGGCCGCGGTCAAGACCGGTCGCACCCACCTCGTCGTGAACACGGCGGAGGTGATGCCGGGAGACTTCACCCGCAACGCCGATTTCTCGCTGCCGGCCGAGCGCATCAAGCGCGCGATCGCGGGTGCCGCCGGCACGGGGGGCGTCGACTTCGTCGAGGCGACCACTGTCGCGGTGACCGTGATGGGCAACGCGATTGCCGCCAACATGTACATGCTGGGCTACGCCTATCAAAAGGGCCTCGTGCCCCTTACCAGCGCGGCGCTGACCAAGGCGATCGAGCTCAACGGCGAGGCGGTGAAGATGAACCTCGCCGCCTTCGAGTGGGGCCGCCGCGCGGCGGCCGAGCCGGAGCGCATGGCCGAGGTCATGGCGCGCTTCAAGGCGCCGACGGAGATCCGCAAGCTGTCGGAGAGCCTCGATGAGGTCATCGCGCGGCGCGTCGCCTTCCTGGCGGACTACCAGGACGGATCTTACGCCGAGCGCTACCGGGCCAAGGTCGAGGCGGTTCGCGCGGCCGAAGCCAAGGTCGCGCCCTCCTCGACGGCGCTCACCGAGGCGGTCGCCCGCTCGCTCTTCAAGCTCATGGCCTACAAGGACGAGTACGAGGTGGCGCGCCTCTACACCAACGGCGCTTTCGACAAGCAGCTCGCCTCGACCTTCGAGGGCGAGAACATGCGCCTCGAATTCCACCTCGCCCCGCCGCTCCTGGCCCGCCGCGATCCGGTGACGGGCGTGCCGCGCAAAATGACCTTCGGCCCCTGGATGATGGGCGCCTTCCGCTGGCTCGCGAAGGGCAAGAGGTTGCGCGGCACGGCGCTCGACGTGTTCGGCTACACCCACGAGCGGCGGACGGAGCGTCAGCTCGTGCGCGACTTCGAAGGGCGGATCGAGGAGATCCTCGGCGCGCTCACCGTGCACAACCATGCCGTGGCGGTGGGGCTTGCCAACGTCCCGCAGAAGATCCGCGGCTTCGGACACGTGAAGGCGAGGAACTTGGAAGCCGCGAAGGCGGAAGAGGCAGGGCTTCTGGAGCAGTTCCGGAATCCGATCACGGCACTCGCGACGGCGGCGGAGTAGGCGGTAGGGGACGAAAGAGGCTCGCCTGCGGAAGCTCGCGGGTTCTTGCCCGGCTTCCCCTCACCCTCGGTCGCTTGCGCTCCCTTGCTTCGCCTGCCGTTCCGCAGGCGAAGCCCTCTCCCCGGAAGGGAGAGGAGTTGGGCGCCCGAGTACCGGCACGATCCTCAACAGTGTGACACGGCGGAGCGCGTCACCCCTCTCCCGGCCGGGGAGAGGGTCGCGTCGGCGGACCGGCCGACGCGACGAGCGGAGCAAAGCGAAGCGGGGGTGAGGGGGTGCTCCCCGGAAGAACCCGAGCCTACACCCATCACCCCTCATCCGCCCTCGCTGGCGCGAGGGCACCTTCTCCCGCGAGGAAAAGGTTTTACCCCACCGCAGCCGCCCGGAGCGGCGCCAACTCCCCCTGCACCAGCTCCACCAGCCGCTGACCCACCAAGCCCGGTGGCCGGTCGATGTGCCAAACCGCGCCGAAAACCCAGCGGCCGTCGGAGCGAAGTTCCGAGCAGTCGAGGCGCGCGACTTCGCCGGACCGCAGGTCCTCGCCCAGGAACTCCTCGGTGGCGAAGCACCAGCCGAGTCCGGCCCGCAGCATGAGGCGGATCGTCCAGAGGTCGCTTCCCGTCCAGACATCGGTGCCGAACACCCGGCCCATGCGCTCGACGTCGACGTTGGAAGCGCCGGCATAATAGAGCTGGCGGTGCGCCCGCAGTTCCGCGAGGTCGAAGGGCGCCCGGCGGCGGGCGAGGGGGTGATGGGCGGCGGCGGCGAGGATCAGCTCGATCGTGGTGAGCGGCTGGCGCTCCACGTCGTCCGGCACGTCGCGCAGCGGCGCGAGGCAGAGGTCGAGGGCGCCCGACCTGAGATCGCCCCAGAGCCGGTTGAGCGACGTCGTGAAGAGCTGAAGGCGCACGTGCGGGTACTCGGCCCCGAAGGTGGCGAGAGCCCCCATCAAGGCCGAGAGCGGAAACAGCACGTCGACCGCGACGCCGAGCCGCGCCTCCTCGCCCCGACCGAGCGACCGGGCCCGGGCGGCGAAGCGACGGGCCCCCTCGACCACGCCCTGCGCCTCGCGGTAGAGCGCCCGGCCCTTCGGCGTGAGCTCGGGCCGACCCGCGCCCCGGCGCAGCAGCGGGTAGCCGCACTGCTCCTCGAGACGGGTGACGGAGTAGCTGACCGTCGAGACGGCGCGCCCGAGACGCCGGGCGGCCTCCGAGAAGCTCGCGGTTTCCACGACGGCGATGAAGGCGGTGAGCTGGTCGACGAGGTTCGGCTGCATTCGATGATCTCGAACGAATGGTTCGATCCTTTCTATCTTATCGAACGCGTGACACTCTGCTAGCGTGACGGAACATTAAGGGTCGCGCAGACGGCCCACCGGGAACGCTGATAGGACAGGGAGACGCTCGTGAGCGTGGCCGAGGCCCGTCGCGACGACACATTTCCGAAGCTCATCCTGCGCAACGCGCGCGATCGGGCGGGGCGCACGGCGTTCCGCCACAAGGACCTCGGGATCTGGCAGTCCTGGACCTGGGGCGAGGTGGCCGAGACGGTGCGCGCCTACGCGGCGGGGCTCTCGAGCCTCGGCGTCGAGCGCGGGGCCAAGATCGCCGTCGTCGGCTATAACCGGCCGCGCCTCTACTGGACCATGGCCGCCGCGCAGTGGCTCGGGGCCGTGCCGATCCCGGTCTACGCGGATAGCGTCGCCGAGGAGATGGCCTACGTTCTCTCCCACGCCGAGGTCACCCACGCCGCGGTGCAGGACCAGGAGCAGGTCGACAAGATCCTCTCCGTTGCCGATCAGGTGCCGCTGCTCTCCCGCATCCTCTACGATGAGGAGCGGGGCCTGCGGGACTACGACCACGCCAAGCTCCATCCCATCAACGAGGTGATCGACGAGGGACGGCGGCGCCTGGCCGAGGACGCCGCCCTGGCCGCCCGGCTCGAGGCCGGCCTGAACGAAGGCAAGGGCGCGGACCTCGCCATCATCCTCTACACCTCGGGCACGACGGGCCGGCCCAAGGGCGTGATGCTGTCCTATGACAACGTCATCGCCGCCGCCCGCATCGGCTGCGACTTCGACCGGTTGAGCGAAGACGACGAGATCATCGCCTATCTGCCCATCGCCTGGGTCGGCGATCACATCTTCTCCTACGCGCAGGCGATCCTCGCGGGGCTCTGCGTCAACTGCCCCGAGAGCCCGGACACGGTGGTCGAGGACCGGCGCGAGATCGGCACGACCTACGCCTTCGCGCCGCCCCGCGTCTTCGAGAGCATGCTGACCCTGACCATGGTCCGCATGGAGGATGCGAGCGCCTTGAAGCGCCGCATGTTCAAGTACTTCCTGGACCATGCGAACCGCGTCGGCGAGAAGATCCTGAACCGGGAGCCGGGGGTCTCGACCCTCGACCGGCTGATCTACAAGGCCGGCGACGCGCTCGTCTACGCGCCCCTGCGCAACCGCTTCGGTCTCACCGGCATCAAGACGGGCTACACCGCCGGCGAGGCGATCGGCCCGGAGATCTTCCGCTTCTACCGGGCGATCGGCGTCAACCTGAAGCAGCTCTACGGACAGACGGAAGCCTCCGTCTACGTCACCATGCAGCCCGACGGCGAGATCCGGGCCGACACGGTGGGGCGCCCGGCCCCCGAGGTCGAGATCAAGATCGACGACAACGGCGAGGTGCTCTACCGCTCCCCCGGCGTATTCCTCGGCTACTACAAGGACCCGGAGAAGACCGCCGAGACCAAGACCCCGGAGGGCTTCGTCCGCTCCGGAGACGCCGGCTTCTTCGACGCGGAAGGGCATCTGCGGATCATCGACCGCGCCAAGGACGTCGGAAAGCTCGCCGACGGGGCGCTGTTCCCGCCGAAATACGTCGAGAACAAGCTGAAGTTCTATCCCAACATCAAGGAGGCCGTCGCCTTCGGCGCGGGCCGCGACCACGTCGCCTGCTTCATCAACATCGATCTCGTGGCGGTGGGCAACTGGGCCGAGCGCAACGGCGTCACCTACGCGTCCTACCAGGAGCTCGCCGGTCACCCCCTCGTCTACGACATGATCGCCGAGCACGTGGACGCGGTGAACCGCTCGCTCAGCACCGAGCCTCGCATGGGCGGAGCGCAGGTGAAGCGCTTCCTCATCCTGCCCAAGGAGCTCGACGCCGACGACGGCGAACTCACCCGCACGCAGAAGGTGCGCCGCGGCTTCATCGCCGATCGCTACGCGCCCCTCATCGATGCGCTCTACGACGGCTCGTCCGAAGCCGACATCCGCACGGAGGTCACCTTCGAGGACGGCCGCAAGGGCGTGATCGCCGGACGGGTGAAGGTGCGGGACATGACGGTCTATCCGGTCGAGGCGCCGCGCATGATGGAGGCGGCGGAGTGAGAGCCCCCGACAACCCCGTCCTCGCCAAGGGCGACGTGCTGCTCGCCGTCGACGACGTGTCCCTTGCCTTCGGCGGCGTGAAGGCGCTCACCGATGTGTCCTTCGACATCCGCCAGGGCGAGATCCGCGCCATCATCGGCCCGAACGGGGCGGGCAAGACGTCGATGCTCAACTGCATCAACGGCTTCTACCACCCGACCCGCGGCCGCATCACGTTTCGCGGCGAGACCCGGCCCAAGATGCGCCCCTCGGTGGCGGCGCGGGGCGGCATCGCCCGTACCTTCCAGAACGTGGCGCTCTTCAAGGGCATGACGACGCTGGACAACATCATGGCCGGGCGCTCGCTCAAGATGCGCTCGAACCTCTTCTGGCAGGTGCTGCGCCACGGGCCGGCGATGCGGGAAGAGGTGGAGCACCGCCGCGTGGTCGAGGACATCATCGACTTCCTCGAGATCCAGGCGATCCGCAAGACCCCCGTCGGCAAGCTTCCTTACGGCTTGCAGAAGCGCGTCGAGCTCGGCCGCGCGCTCGCCATGGAGCCGGACCTCCTCCTCCTCGACGAGCCGATGGCCGGCATGAACCTGGAGGAGAAGGAGGACATGAGCCGCTTCATCCTCGACGTGAACCAGCAGTTCGGCACCACCATCGCCCTCATCGAGCACGACATGGGCGTGGTGATGGACCTCTCCGACCGCGTGGTGGTGCTCGAATACGGCCGCAAGATCGCCGACGGCGTGCCGGCCGACGTGAAGCGCGACCCGAAGGTCATCGACGCCTATCTCGGCGTGGCGCATTGAGGGCGGGGCATGGCTGACGGCGTCCTTCGCACTCCCGCTCCCGCCTTCCGCGTCCCGACGTGGGCCTTGGTCGTGGGCGCGCTCGCGGCGCTCATCATCGCCCTTGCCCTCGCCACGCGGGCCGGCGCCATCGGGCGCGGCAACCCGATCTACGACGTGCTGGTCGACCCTTTCGTGCTGATGGTCACCCAGCCCGACCTTCTGGCGCAGACGCTGTGGGAAGGGCTCGTGGCGGGCGTGCTCTATGCGCTCATTGCGCTGGGTTTCGTGCTCATCTTCAAGGCCTCGGGCGTGTTCAACTTCGCCCAAGGGATCATGGTGGTCTTCGCGGCCCTGACCTTGGTCGGCCTCCATGAGAAGGGCGTGCCGGCCTTCCTCGCGGTAATCATCACGCTCGGCGTGATGTTCGTCCTCGCCGTGGCGGTGGAGCGGGTCGTGCTGCGGCCTCTCGTCAACCAGCCCGACATCATCCTCTTCATGGCGACCTTCGGGCTCACCTACTTCCTCATCGGCTTCGGCGAGTCGGTCTTCGGCGGCAACCCGAAGGTGATGATCACCGACCAGCTCTACCTGCCCCGCGGCGTCACGGACCTTGAGATCTTAGGGGGCCGCGTCTCGCTGCAGCACCTCGACATTGCGGCGGCGGTGATCGCCTCGATCATGATCGCGGCGCTCGCCCTCTTCTTCCAGTACACCCGCATCGGCCGGGCGCTCAGGGCGGTCGCCGACAGCCACAAGGCAGCGCTCTCGGTCGGCATCTCGCTCAACCAGATCTGGGTGATTGTCTGGTTCGCCGCCGGTATCGTGGCCCTCGTGACGGGCATCATGTGGGGGGCGCGCTCGGACGTGTCCTTCGCGCTGGAGACCATCGCGCTGAAAGCGCTTCCGGTGCTGATCCTCGGCGGTTTCACCTCCGTGCCGGGCGCCATCATCGGCGGGCTGATCATCGGCATCGGCGAGAAGATCGGCGAGTTCTACTGGGGCCCGCTGCTCGGCGGCGGCATCGAGACCTGGCTCGCCTACTTCATCGCGCTGGGCTTCCTGATGTTCCGGCCTCAGGGACTCTTCGGCGACAAGATCATCGAACGGGTTTGAGGATGGCGAATAGCGAATGGCGAGTAGCGAGTAGGAAGAAGCCGATGGCGCCACTCGCCATTCGCTACTCACGATTCGCTCGAGCGTAGCGAGGCTCCTGTGTTCTACCGCGAAGCCGGCCAGTACAAGACGAGCTACGCCGCCGACATGGCGGTGTTCCCCCTGCGTCAGGACCGGATCGGCATCGCCGTCATCCTCGCGCTCGCCGTGGTAGCGATCCCGATCTTCGGGAGCAGCTTCTTCATCGGCTCGGTCATGCTGCCGTTCCTGGTCTACGCGCTGGCGGCGATCGGGCTCAACATTCTCACGGGCTACACGGGCCTCGTCTCACTCGGTACCGCCGGCTTCATGGGGGTGGGCGCCTATGCCTGCTACAAGCTGACGACCCTTTTCCCCGGCGTGAACATCATCGTCTGGATCTTGGCCTCGGGTCTGTTCTCGGCGGCGGTGGGGGCGCTCTTCGGCCTGCCCTCGCTTCGCATCAAGGGCTTCTACCTGGCCGTCGCGACGCTCGCCGCGCAGTTCTTCCTGCAGTGGTGCTTCATCCGCATCCCGTGGCTCTACAATTACAACACCTCGGGCGCGATCGAGGTGCCGACCCGGACCCTGTTCGGCTACCCCATCACGGGGCCGACCGCTTCGGTCGAGGTGCGCTATCTCGTGACGCTCGCCCTCGTTGTGCTTCTCACCTGGTTCGCCTCGAACCTGCTCCACGGCCGCATCGGGCGCATGTGGATGGCGGTGCGCGACATGGACATCGCCGCCGAGCTGATGGGCATTAACCTCTTGCGCACCAAGCTCCTCGCCTTCGCGGTCTCGTCCTTCTACGCCGGCGTCGCGGGCGCGCTCCTCGTCTTCCTCTGGCTCGGCGGCGCGGAAGCGGGCGACGTTTTCGCCATCCGCCAGAGCTTCCTCATCCTCTTCATGATCATCATTGGGGGGTTGGGCTCCCTCATCGGATCGTTCTTCGGCGCGGCCTTCATCTCGGCCCTGCCGACGATCCTGAAATTCGGCCTGCCCGCCATCGGCATCCCGATCGGCGGCGCCACGGCCGAACACATTAACTTCATGCTGGTGGGCGCGCTCATCATCTTCTTCCTGATCGTCGAGCCGCACGGCCTCGCCCGGCTCTGGCAGATCGTGAAGCAGAAGCTCAGGGTCTGGCCCTTCCCGTACTGACGGGGCCGGGCTGACAAGAACGAGATGGCGGCGCCGCGGGGCCGTTCATCATCGAGCTCAAGGGATCGACGACCGCGAGAGGGGCGGAAGTCGGGCCCGGAGGACGAAGAACAGGGAGGAAACACGATGACCTTGAAAGCCACGCTCTACGCCCTGGCAGCCGCCACGGCGCTCGCGGCCGCGGCTCCCGCCGCGGCGCAGGACCAGATCTACATCAACCACAACTCCTACCGTACCGGCGCCTTCTCCGGCTCCGGCATCCCCTTCGGCAACGGCGTGCGCGACTGGTTCGCCCTGCTCAACGCCCGGGACGGCGGCATCAACGGCGTCAAGATCGCTTACGAGGAGTGCGAGACCGGGTACGACACCAAGAAGTCGGTGGAGTGCTACGAGCAGGGCAAGGCCAAGGGCACCATCATCTCGGCGCCGTGGTCGACGGGCGCCACGCTCGCCGGCATCCCGCGCGCTCACATCGACAAGATCCCGATCCTGTCCATGGCCTACGGCCTGTCGGCGGCGGCCGACGGCAACACCTTCCCCTGGGTGTTCAACCCGCCCGTCACCTACTGGGACGGCGCGTCGGTCTTCCTGCGCTACATCGCCGGACGCGAGGGCGGCTTCGACAAGCTCAAGGGCAAGACGATCGGCCTCGTCCACCTCGACGCGCCCTTCGGCAAGGAGCCGATCCCGGTGCTGGAGGCTTTCGCCAAGGAGCACGGCTTCACCCTGAAGCTCTATCCCGTGCCGGCCTCCGAGATGCAGAACCAGTCGTCGCTGTGGCTCTCGGTCCGCCGCGACCGGCCCGACTGGGTCTACATGATGGGCTGGGGCGCCATGAACCCCACCGCCGTCCGCGAGGCCGCCCGCTCCGGCTATCCGATGGACAAGTTCATCTCCGTGTGGTGGCCGCACGAGGGTGACATCCGCCCGGTCGGGCAGGGCGCCAAGGGCTTCAAGGTCCTGACCTGGCACCAGGTCGGCCAGGAGTTCCCGGCGATGCAGGACATCCTTAAGACCGTCGTCGAGAAGGGCCTGACCGACACGCCGAAGGAGAACGTCGGCGATCACGCCTACGGCAAGGGGATCTACGAGGGCGTCATGATCTCGGAGGCGATCCGCAACGCCCAGAAGCTCACCGGCAAGAAGGTGATCAACGGCGAGGACATGCGCCGCGGCCTCGAGAGCCTCGACATCACGCCCGCGCGCTGGAAGGAGCTCGGACTCGAAGGCTTCGCCGGCCCGCTCAAGCTCTCCTGTTCGGATCACAACGGCCAGAACGCGCTCTACGTGCTCGAGTGGGACGGGGCGAAGTTCGCGAAGGTGGCCGAAGGGCTCCAGCCGGTGAAGGAAAAGGTGAACCCCCTCATCGAGGACGCGGCGAAGTCCTACGCCAGCCAGAACACGGGCTGGCCCAAGCGCGCCGAGGCCTGCGACAAGGCTTCGTGAGGCTGATCTGAGCCAAAATCCTCTCCCCGCTCGCGGGGAGAGGGCACCTTGTCATTCCGGGGCCGCGAAGCGGAACCCGGAACCCAGGGCTTGGCGTGACGCCTCGGCCCTGTACCACCGTCCATGGGTTCCGGGCTCGCCTTCGGCGCCCCGGAATGACAACCCGAGCTGATTCATGACCGCCCTCGCCGAACTCAGCCCCGCTCCGGTCACTGAGGCCGCGCCGACCATCCTCGCCGTGAACAACGTCGAGGTGATCTACGACCACGTCATCCTGGTGCTGAAAGGCGTGTCTCTCACCGTGCCGCGGGGCGGCATCGTGGCGCTGCTGGGCGCCAACGGGGCCGGCAAGACGACGACGCTGAAGGCCATCTCGAACCTCCTGCGCGCCGAACGCGGCGAAGTGACGAAGGGCTCGATCCACTTCGAGGGCGACCGGGTCGACAAGCTGTCGGCGAGCGAACTCGTGCGCCGCGGCTGCATCCAGGTGCTGGAGGGCCGTCACTGCTTCGGCCACCTCACCATCGAGGAAAACCTGCTCACCGGGGCCTTCACCCGCCGCGACGGCAACGCCGCCATCAAGCGCGACTTGGAGGGGATCTACGAGTATTTCCCGCGCCTGAAGCAGCGCCGCCATTCCATGGCGGGCTACACCTCGGGTGGCGAGCAGCAGATGTGCGCCGTCGGCCGCGCCATGATGTCGAAGCCGAAGATGATCCTTCTGGACGAGCCCTCCATGGGCCTCGCGCCGCAGATCGTGGAGGAGATCTTCGAGATTGTGCGCAAGCTCAACGCCACGGAGGGCGTGAGCTTTCTGCTGGCCGAACAGAACACCAACATGGCGCTCAAATACGCGACCTACGGCTACATCCTCGAGACGGGCCGCGTCGTCATGGACGGCGACGCGAAGATGCTGCGGGAGAACGAGGACGTGAAGGAGTTCTACCTCGGCGTCTCGGAAGGGGACCGCAAATCCTTCCGCGAGGTTAAAAGCTATAAGCGCCGCAAGCGGTGGCTGGCGTGAGCGCGCGCGCCGTCGTGCCCGGTCCGTCCGAGGCGTTCCGCGACGCCCTCGAGATTCGCGATCCCGCCGCGCGAGAGGCCGATCTCTTCGCGTGCCTGCCCGGCGTCCTGGCACTAGCGATGCGCGCGCCGGCTTATGCCGAGCGGCTCGCCGGCATCGACCCGGCCGCGGTGACGAGCCGGGAAGCCCTTGCCCGCCTGCCGGTGCTGCGCAAGGCCGACCTGCCGGCCCTCCAGAAAGCCGCACCGCCCTTCGGCGGCCTCGTCGCGGAGCCGCTCGGCGGCTTCTCGCGCCTCTTCACCTCGCCGGGCCCGATCCACGAGCCGGAAGGGGCGGGCACCGATCCCTGGCGCTCTGCGCGGGGCCTCTACGCCGCGGGCCTGCGGCGCGGCGACGTCGTGCTCAATACCTTCTCGTACCACCTGACGCCCGGCGGCTTCATCCTCGATTCCGGCTGCCGCGCGCTCGGCTGCGCCGTCATCCCGGCGGGGCCGGGCAACACGGACGCCCAGCTCGACCTCATCGAGGCCTACCGCCCGAGTGCCTATTGCGGCGTGCCGGACTTCCTCAAGATCCTGCTCGACGCGGCAGAGGCCGGCGGGCGCGACATTTCCTCGATCAAGCGCGCGGTCGTCTCGGGCGCGGCTTTCCCGCCCTCCCTGCAGCAGCTCTTCCGCGAGCGGGGCATCGACGCCTATCAGCTCTACGCCACCGCCGATCTCGGGCTCATCGCCTACGAGACGCCGGCGCGGGAAGGCCTCGTGATCAACGAGGACCTCATCGTCGAGATCGTGCGCCCCGGCACGGGCGATCCGGTGCCGGAGGGCGAGGTCGGCGAGATCGTGGTGACCTCCCTCGACCCCCATTACCCGCTCCTGCGCCTCGCGGTCGGCGACCTCACGGCCGTGCTCGCCGGCGCAAGCGCCTGCGGGCGCACCAACACCCGGATCAAGGGCTGGCTTGGCCGCGCCGACCAGACGGCCAAGGTGAAGGGCATGTTCGTGCGCCCCGAGCAGGTCGCCGAGATCGCCCGCCGCCACCCCGAGCTCGGGCGCCTGCGCCTCATCGTGCGCCGCGAGGGCGAAGCCGACGCCATGACGCTCGCCGTCGAGGCGCCGGGCGCCGACTCAAGCCTGGCCGACCGCCTCGGCGCCACGCTCCAGGCGGTGACGAAGCTGCGCGGCGCCGTCGACCTCGTCACGCCCGGGAGCCTGCCCAACGACGGCAAGGTCATCGCCGACGAGCGGCCGGTCGGGTGAGTTTCAACCCAGCCGCCACTCGATCGGCGTCAGCCCCTTGGCCGCGAGCCACGCGTTCGCCCGGCTGAACGGCCGCGTGCCGCGGAAATCGTTGAGGCGGTTGAGCGGGGAGGGGTGGCCGGCTTCGAGGACGAGGTGCTTGGCGGCGTCCACGAGGGCGGCCCGGCGTCGGGCGGGCGCGCCCCACAAGAGGAAGGCTACCGCGGGCTGGTGCGCTGAGACGGCCTTGATCGCTTGGTCGGTCAGCGCCGACCATCCGAACTTGAGATGCGCGCCGGCCTGTCCCGCCTCGACGGTGAGCGCGCTGTTGAGAAGCAGCACGCCCTGCTCGGCCCAAGGGGTGAGATCGCCCGAGCGGGGCTTGTCGATGCCGAGATCGGCGCCGAGTTCGGCGAAGATCACGTTGAGCGACGCCGGCAGGCGGCGCGGGCCGCGGTAGGAGAAGGCGAGACCGTGCGCGTCACCCGGCGTCGGGTAGGGGTCCTGGCCGAGGATGACCGCCTTGACCGCGTGCAGCGGCGTGAGCCGGAGCGCGTTGAAGACCGCCTCCGGCGCGGGCAGCACCGTGGCCCCGGCGGCGATCCGGGCATCCACCGCCGCCGCGACCTTCTCGGCGCTGCCGTCCTGGAAAAAGGGGAGCCCGCTCCACCCCTCGGCCGCCGGATCGGCGCGAAACGCGGCAAGGGCCTCCGCGAGGAACATAAGGGCGACCTACCGCACCACGATCCGTCCCTCGACCCGAGGCGCGATGGTGCCGGCGCGGCGAACGAACGCCATGACCTCGTTCGCCATCAGCTTGCCGTCGGTGACGCCAATCAGCACCCGGCCCTTGGTGAAGGGCGCGTAGCCGTCCCCGCCGGTGAGCATGAAGTTGTTGGTGGCGACCTTATAGGTCTTCGCCAGGTCGAGCGGCTCGCCGTTGACCTCGACGGCGACGATGCGCGAGCCGACGGGTGCGCGCGCATCGACCTCCACCTTCAGCCCCGAGACCTGCGGGAAGCGCCCCGCCCGGTTCTCCACTTGCGAGACGCCGTTCTCCAGCGCCGCCCTCAGGTCGGCGCCGGTCACGGCCACCATGGACGTGGCGTTGCCGAAGGGCAGTTCGGAGAGGATGTCGCGGCGCGTTAGCCTGGCGCCCGCCGGATACTGCTTGTTCGCCCGGATGCCGCCGCCGTTGGTGATGGCGACATCGGCTCCCGTCGAGACCTTGATGGCATCGGCGACGAGGTTGCCGATGGCCGCTTCCTGCGAGCGAACGATGGCCGAGCGTGAGTCGAGCTCGGTCGCGGTGGAGCCGATCTCGACGTCGAGCTCCTTGGACAAGTCGGCCTCGAGCCCCTTCACGACGGCCAGGACCTGCGGGTCGGGCTCGACGGTGGAGGAATCGTGCACCCGGAACGAGGGCGACCAGGCGACCTTCCGGTCTCTCCCCTCGCCGGTGACGGTGGCGACGAAGTCAATGGCGGTGACGAAGTTTCCTTCCTCGTTCGACTCGCACATCACCGTCTTGCCGTCGAAACCGATGGCGAGGTCGTGGTCGTGGCCGGTGAGCAGCACGTCCACGAGGCGCGAACGCACGATGAGGTTGTCCATCTCGCGGTCGGTATGCGCCACGCAGACGATGAAGTCGGCGCCCTGGCCCTTCAACGCCGTCACCTCGCGGCGCAGCGCGTCGAGCTCGGGCAGGAACTGAAGGTCGCCGGTCTGGGAGAGGCCCGGCGTGTAGGAAAGCGCGAGCCCGACGACGCCGACCTTGACGGGGCCGAGCTGAACGAGGGTGGAATCCTTCATGCCGGGCAGAGGCGAGCCGTCGGTCTGGCGCAGGTTGGCGGCGAAATACGGATAGTTCGACTCCGCCATGCGCTTGGCGTAGTTCGCGACGCCGAAGTCGAACTCGTGGTTGCCCGGCACGAAGACGTCCGGCTTGATCAGGTTGGTGAGCGTCACGATGTGGGCGCCCTGGTCGAAGCCCGACATCAGCGAGGGCGAGAAGGTATCGCCCGCGTGGCAGAAGAGCATGGGCACGCCCCGCGCCCGCTCCTGCTTCACGACCGTGGCGAGCTTGGCGAAGCCGCCCCGGCCCTTGTCGTCCGACATCTTGTAGATGTCGTTCACGAGCAGAAGGCTGAAGGTCACACTGCTCGTCGCGGCCGCGGCCTCCTCCATGCCGGCCGAGAGCATCGTGACGGAGAAGCCGGCGCCGAGGCCGAGCCCCAGACTCTGGCGGCGTGAGATCTTCGACATGGCGGCGGTCGGGCCTCTCGATGCGTTCGTCTTGACGCGACAATGCGACGGGCCGCGCGAGCCGGGCAAGAGGCCGCACGAGCGGCCGAGGGACGCGCCGATCATGCAGTTGCAAATCATTTGCAACTACTCCATATTCGATTCGAGTTCTGCAGGATCGCCCCCGCATGCCCGAGATCGCCCTCAAGGCCGGCCGCTTCGTCCGCGAGATGCCCTTGTGGCGGCGGCTTCGCCTTGAGTGGATGCTGGTGACGCTGGCGGGGGTGGTTGCCCTGACGCTCGCGGTGCCGGAGCTGCGCGAGAAGGCCGTCGACACCCTGGCCGACGCCTATATCCAGGTCAGCGTCTTCGTCGCCCTGACGCTCGCGATCTTCTACGGGCTCGAGCGCGGCGCGAAGGTCGACCTCGCGGACCTGCTCCAGCGCTACCGCGGCTGGCAGGTGCCCATCGCCGCGCTGCTCGGGGCGACGCCTGGCTGCGGCGCCGAGATCCTCCTCGTGACCCAGTACACGCGCGGGGTCGTGTCCTTCGGCGCCATCGTCGCGGCTCTGACCGCGACGATGGGCGACGCGGCCTTCCTGCTCATCGCCAAGGACCCTCGGTCGGCCGCCGCCATCATCGCCCTGTGCACGGTCGCCGGCATCGTCATGGGCTTCGTCGTGAACTGGCTGCACCCCAACGGGCTCGGCGCCCTGCGGCGCGAGATCGAAGCCAATCTCGGCTGCGGGGTCGCGCCGGCGAGCGACGCCGTGCCCGGGCCGGTGCGCCGCCTCGGCGAAAAGGCTTGGCTCCTCCTCTTCGTGCCCGGCCTCGCCGTCGGCATCCTCGAGAGCATGTTCCAGCTCGACGTGAACGGCTGGTTCGGCAGCCTCGGCGAGCACGAGCCCACGAAGTGGCTCGGCTTCGCCGGCGGCCTTCTCTGCATCGCCCTCTTCATCACGCGCCGCGACCCGCAGAAGGGCTACGGCGGGCTCGATCCGCGCACGACCATGACCCTGCCGCCGGTTCGGCGCATGATCGTCGACACCAACTTCGTGACCTTCTGGGTTTTTCTCGGCCTCTTCGGCTACGAGATCGTCACCCTGGCCACCGGAGGCGGCGTCGCCGGCTGGCTTCAGGCGAGCCGGCCCGTCCTGCCCCTGGTCGCGATCCTCATCGGGCTCATCCCCGGCTGCGGCGTGATGGTGCTCACCACCACGCTCTTCCTCCAGGGTCAGATCCCAATGTCGGCCATGCTCGGCGCGGCGGTGTCGACGGACGGCGACGCCCTCTTCCCCGCCATCGCCCTGGCGCCCCGGGCGGCGCTCGTCGCCACGCTCTACACGGCGCTGCCGGCCCTGGTGCTCGCCTACGGCTGGTACCTGCTCGTGGAGTGACGACGCGTCCCGTTGGCGGCAGGCGCGTCTTAGCCTAACTGAAGCGCGATCACGATACCGGGCGACCTGATCCTTTTGCCCCGCCCCTGAAGGTTTCGCGCGATGAACCAGATCGTCGACCCGGCGACGTTGCGCAGCGCCGGCCCGCTGCCGGCCGACCACCCGTCGGTCAAGACCGGCCGGATCGGCGTGCTGCTCATGAACCTCGGCACGCCGGAGGCGACCGACTACTGGTCGATGCGGCGCTATCTCAAGCAGTTCCTCTCCGACCGCCGGGTGATCGAGGTGAACCGGCTCCTCTGGTGGCCGCTCCTGAACCTCATCATCCTCACGACCCGTCCCGGCCGGAAAGGGCGCGACTACGACACGGTCTGGAACAAGGAGCTCAACGAGGGCCCCCTCAAGACGATCACCCGCGGCCAGGCGCAGAAGCTCGCGGCGGCGATGAAGGAGAGCGCCGGCGATCGCGTCGTCGTCGACTGGGCGATGCGCTACGGCAAGCCCGCCGCGAAGCCCGCGATCGAGAACCTCCTGGCGCAGGGCTGCGACCGCATCCTCCTCGTGCCGCTCTATCCGCAGTATTCCGCAGCCACCTCGGCCACGGCCTGCGACGACGCCTTCCGGGCGCTCATGGACATGCGCTGGCAGCCCGCGGTTCGCGTCGCGCCGCCCTACCACGATGATCCAGTCTACATCGACGCGGTGGTCACGGCGATGAAGCGCGACCTCGCCAAGCTTTCCTTCGAGCCGGAGGTGGTCCTCGTCTCCTTCCACGGCGTGCCGAAAAGCTACCTCCTCAAGGGCGACCCCTATCACTGCCATTGCGCGAAGACCTATCGCCTCATGCGCGAGGCCCTGGGCTGGGCGCCTGAGCGCCTGCGCATGAGCTTTCAGTCCCGCTTCGGCACCGAGGAATGGCTGAAGCCCTACACGGACGAGACCGTGAAGGCCCTGGCCGAGGGCGGCGTGAAGCGCATGGCCATCGTGGCGCCGGGCTTCTCCGCCGACTGCCTCGAGACCCTGGAAGAGCTCGACGGCGAGAACCGCGAGATCTTCGAGCACCATGGCGGCGAAGAGTTCGCCTACCTGCCGTGTCTCAACGACGGCGAGGACGGTATGCGGGTCATCCGAGCGGTGGTCGCACGCGAGCTGCAGGGCTGGCTGTAAGCCGGTCGGTCGCGCTGGCCCGGGACCGCTCGGGCCTACGCCCAGCGCCCCTCATCCGCCCTCCTTCGGAGGGCACCTTCTCCCGCGGAGGGGAGAAGGTAGGGCGCGCAACCCTCTCCCCTTTGCGGGAGAGGGTGGCCGGCGTGAGCCGGCCGGGAGAGGGGGCGCTGCGCCAGCAGCGCTCGGCCGCAAGGCCGATCAGACGGTGACCGCGCTCGCCGTTTCGGCGCGCGCCGTTGCCTCGACGTTCAGCGCCGCCCCGATCGCCACGATGGTTGGGCCCTCCGCTGCCAGCGCCGCGCCCTCGGCAAGGCCTGTCAGCGTCGTCGCGATCCGCGTGGCGCCTGGCCGCGACACGTCGCTTGCCACGATCACGGGCGTCTCGCCGGGCAGGCCACGGGCGAGAAGCGCCTGAGCGAGGCCTGCTGCGGTGCGCCGGCCCATGTAGATCACGGTGGTGGCCCGCGGGTCAGCCAAGGCATCGAGGTCGAGGTCTGCCGGCAGGCCGCCGTGGCGGTCGTGGCCCGTGACAAACTGGACCCGCTGCGCGTGGTCGCGATGCGTCAGCGAGAGGCCGAGCCAGGCCGCTGCGGCGCTCGCCGTCGTGACGCCTGGCACGATGCGAACCGGAACGCCGGCGTCGCGGCAGGCCTCGACCTCCTCGCCCGTGCGGCCGAAGATCGCCGGGTCGCCGCCCTTCAGGCGCACCACCCGCTCGCCCGCCAGCGCAAGGTCGACGATGAGGGCGCAGATATCCTCCTGCCGGCAGGCCGCGCCGTAGCCCTCCTTGCCGACGAGGACGCGCCGCGCCTCGCGCCGCGCGAGCTCTAGGGTGCCCGGCGTGACGAGCCGGTCGTAGACGATGACGTCCGCAGCCTGGAGCTCGCGCACGGCGGCGAGGGTCAGCGCCTCCGGGTCGCCCGGCCCGGCGCCGACGATCACGACTTCACCCGTGCGCGACCGCCGCCGGCCCGACTCGGCCAGGGTCTCGTGGGCGAGACGCTCGATGGCGGCGAGCTGCTCGTCCTCGTCGGCCTGCGAGATGAAGCTCACGTCGACGAACTTTTCCCAGAAGCGCCGCCTCTCGGCCTTGGCGGGCAGGATCTCCTTCAGGCGCTCGCGAAAGCCCTTGGCGGTGCGGCTCCAGGCACCGAGGGTGGGGGGCAGCACCGCCTCGATCCTGCGGCGGATGGCTTGGGCCAGGATCGGCGCGGCGCCGTCCGTCGAGATGCCGACCACCACCGGCGAACGGTTGACGATGGCGCCGAACTGGAAGTCGCAATGGTCCGGCTTGTCGATGACATTGGCGAGGACGCCCTGACGCCGGGCCGCGGCGGCGAAGCGCTCGGCCTCGTCCGCCTCGACGTCGGCCACCGCGAGCCAGGCGCCGGCGAGGTCGGCCTCGCGCCAGGGACGACGGTGCAGCGCCACCCGACCCTCCGACCCGGCCGCGAAGGCTTCGAGCGCCGGATCGAACACGGACGCGTAGACCGCGAGTTTGGCGCCCGCGGCCGCGAGAAGTTCGACCTTCCACACGACAGGCTCGCCGCCGCCGGCCACCACGACGCGGCGGCCTTGGAGATCAAGGAAGATCGGCAGCTTGGCGAGCGCAGAGAGGCGCGAAGGCGGCGTGATGCGGGGCGCGACGACGGAGGAGGCCGGAGCGTGGGACATGGCGGCTCTCGCGAGGGGTCAGGCGGCAGGGTCGAGGGCGGGCCCGAGCGGCCCGGTGCGCGCGTGGAAATCGGCGCCGTTCGCGGTCGCGGCGACGCGGCCCGTCCGGATCAGGAACGTGCTGAAGCGCTCGCCCGGAACGCGCTCACGACTGTAGGCCGCGAAGAGCGGGTCGAGGGTCGCGACGATGGCGTGGGGGCCGAGGTCCTCGGCGTAGAGCTTTGACAGGCGCGAACCGTCGAAGCCGCCGCCGAGATAGAGGTTGTAGCGCTCGGGGCCTTTGCCCACGAGGCCGATCTCGGCGATGTAGGGCCTGGCGCAGCCGTTGGGGCAGCCCGTCATGCGGATGGTGATCTCGTCCTCGGCGAGGCCGTGAGCCGCCAGCCGCTCCTCGAGCGCCGTCACGAGGCTGGGCAGGTACCGCTCGCTCTCGGCGAGCGCGAGGCCGCAGGTCGGCAGCGCGACGCAGGCCATGGCGTTGCGGCGCAGCGCCCCGGCGTGGCTGGTGAGACCGTGCGCGGCGACGAGGGCATCGATCGCGGCGCGGTCTTCGGATGCCACGTTCGCGACGATGACATTCTGGTTCGCGGTGGCGCGGAACTCGCCCTTGTGAACCTCGGCGATGCGGCGCAGTCCCGTGAGGAGCTGCGGCCCGCCAGGCACATCCTGCAGGCGCCCGTTCTCGATGAAGAGGGTGAGATGGCCTTTCCCGTCCTCGCCCTCGACCCAGCCGTAGCGGTCGCCGTTGCTGTCGAACGCGACCGGCTTCGGATCGGCGAGGGCTTTGCCGATCCGGCGCTCGACTTCGGCGCGGAAGGGGCTAAGCCCCCGGTCCTCGATCGTGTATTTGAGGCGGGCGTGCTTGCGGTTGGTGCGGTCGCCCCAATCGCGCTGGACCGTCACGACGGCCTCCGCCACCTTGAGCGCGTCTTCCGGCCTGCAGAAGGCCATCACGTCCGCGGTGCGCGGATAAGTGTCCGGCTCCCCGTGGGTCATGCCCATGCCGCCGCCCACCGTGACGTTCCAGCCCTGGAGTTCGCCGCGCTCGTCGAGCACGGCGACGAAGCCGAGGTCCTGGGCGAAGACGTCGACGTCGTTGTCCGGCGGCACGGCGACGACCGCCTTGAATTTCCGGGGCAGGTAGGTTCGGCCGTAGACCGGCTCGACCTCCTCCTCGCCGCCCGCGACCTTCTCGCCGTCGAGCCAGATCTCGCGGTAGGCCGAGGTGCGGGGCAGGAGGTGATCCGAGATCGCGGCGGCGAGGTCGTAGGCCGCCTTATGGGCCCCGGAGCGATGCGGGTTCGAGGCGGCGAGCACGTTGCGGTTGACGTCGCCGCAGGCGGCCAGCGTGTCGAGGAGCGCCGCGTCGATCGCCTTCATCACCGTCTTCAGGTTCGACTTGATGACGCCGTGGAACTGAAAGGTCTGGCGCGTGGTGAGGCGCAGCGTCCCGTTCGCGTAATCCCGGGCGATGCGGTCGAGCTTGAGCCACTGCTCCGGCGTGCAGACCCCGCCGGGGATGCGCAGCCGGATCATGAAGGAATAGGCCTTTTCCAGCCGCTTCCTCGTCCGCTCGGGGCGCAGGTCCCGGTCGTCCTGAAGGTACATGCCGTGGAATTTGACGAGCTGCTGGTCGTCCTCGGCGATGGCGCCGGTCTCGGCGACCGTCAGTCCCTCGGCGAGGGTGCCGCGGAGATGCCCTGAGGCTTCCTTGATGATCTCGTTGCGGGCGAGGGGTTTGGTCATGGTGCTGGTCTCTGAGCCGCCCCGAGGGGGCGAATGCCTCTCCCCGCGAGCGGGGAGAGGGTTGCGTCGGCGGACCGGCCGACGCGACGAGCGGAACGGAGTGGAGCGGGGGTGAGGAGGACGGGCCGCTTCGGCGATGATGCCCGGCACCCCCTCACCCTCGCCCTGTCGGGCTCGCTTCGCCTGCCGGTCCGCAGGCGAAGCCCTCTCCCCGCGTGCGGGGAGAGGGGTGGGGCTCAATAGACATCCTGCAGGTAGCGCTTCTCGGCCTCGAGCTTGGCAACTGCGGCCTCGGCGGCTTCGGGCTCCAGCGCCTTCACGTCGGCGAAGGCGTCGATCAGCGCCGCACGCACGTCCTTCGCCATCGCCTTAGCGTCGCCGCAGACGTAGAAGCGGGCCCCGCCTTCGAGCCAGTCCACCACCTCGCGGCGGCGCTCGAAGAGGCGGTGCTGGACGTAGGTTTTCTCCGGCGCGTCGCGGGAGAAGGCCAGGTCGAGGCGTGACAGGGAGCCGTCCTTCAGCGCGTCCTGCCATTCGAGTTGATAGAGGAAGTCGTGGGTGTAGCGCCGGTCGCCGAAGAACAGCCAGGAGCGGCCGGTGGCGCCCACGGCTCGGCGTTCTTGCACGAAGGCGCGGAACGGCGCGACGCCCGTGCCCGGACCGACCATGATGATGTCGGCGGCTGCATCCGGCAGGCGAAAGTGACGGTTGGCTTTCAACCGCGCTTTCACCGAGGCGCCGGCGCGCAGCCGGTCGGCGACGTGCGTCGAGGCGACGCCGTAACGGGCGCGGCCGTGGCTCTCGTAGCGCACCGCCGCCACGAGGAGATGCGCCTCGTCGCCGACCTCCTTGCGCGAGGAGGCGATGGAATAGGCCCGCGGGGGAAGGGGGCGGGTGAGGTCCCGAAGCTGGTCGGCCGTCAGGGAGGCTGGGAAGGCCTCGAGCAGATCGACGAGCTGGCGCCCTTCGCTCCAGGCCCGGGCACCGCCATCCACGACGAGGCTCCGCACTCCGGCATGGTGGGTCACGGCCGCGTAGCTCTCGATGGTCTTGAGCGAGAGCGTCGTGATGTCCCGCGCCGTCGTCAGCGTTCGGCGCAGATCATCCTCGGACGTCAGGCGCGCGGCGGCGAGCACGGTCTCGACGAGGGCGGGGTCGTTCTCGGGGTACAGGTCGAGGGCGTCGCCCGGCTCGTAGGGCGGGACCGCGCCGTCGAAGCCGAGCGCGAGGTGAATCGTCTCCTTGTCGGAGCGTGAGGAGTTCAGGTTGACGTGCTCGATCACTTCCGCAGCGACGGGGTCGCGCCCGGGCTCCCCAGCGGTGCGGGTAGCGAAGTTCACGGCGACGACGTTGCCGGACGCCGCTTCGCGCGGCGGCTGGAGCGCTTCCACGGCGCCCTGGAGCCAAGTAGCCGCGGGAGCTTCGAAGTCGAGATCGCATTCCACCCGCGGCACGGCGCGGGTGGCGCCGAGCGCCACGAGGCGCTCGTCGAGCTTGCGGCCGACGGCGCAGAACTCGGCATAGGCCGTGTCGCCCAGCGCCAGCACGCCGAAGCTGACACCGTCGAGGCGCGGCGCGCCGTCGCCCATCAGCGCGTTGTAGGCCTTCGTCGCGCGGCCGGGCGGCTCGCCCTCGCCCCAGGTCGAGGCCACGACGATGAGGCGCTTGGCTTGGCCTAAACTCGCGACGTCGAGATCGGCGAAATCGATCACCGTCGGCTTGAAGCCGTTCTTGCGCGCGAGCTTCGCCGCGTCCTGCGCCAGCCGCTCGGCGTTCCCGGACTCGCTCGCGAACAGGATGGTCAAAGGTTCGGCCGCCCGCGGCGGGGCTGCGGGCTGGGCGACCTGGCCAGCGCTCGCATCGACCCCGGCGAGGAAGCCGGCGAGCCAAGCACGCTGGACGGCGTTGGCACCGCCGAGCACCCGGTCGAGGCTGGCGCGCTCGTCCTCGGCAAAGGGGGCCGTGAGGGGCAGAAGGGCAGGAAAAGCCATGCCCTAAAAGGTCGGCCCGGCAAGCCCTCAAGTCAACGAGAATGTACTTTTTAAAGAACAGTGCTTCAGGGAAGGGCCATGCTGTTCAGGCCTGGCCGGAGAGAATTTTTCTCCGAAGCTCAAGCCGCCTCGGGCTCGCGGACGCCTGCCGCGATCGGCAGGGCCGTCGTCGATTTCACCCGCTCCATGGCGAAGCGCGACGTCACGTTCTTCAACGGCAACGCCTCGATCAGGCGCTTGTAGAAGCGGTCATAGGCCTGCATGTCGGGAACGACGACCCGGAGCATGTAATCCACGTCGCCGGCCATGCGGTAGAACTCGAGCACCTCCGGCATGCTCGACACTTCTTCGGCGAAGCGGCTCAGCCACGCTTGGGAATGGTCGTTAGTCTCAACCGACACGAAGACCGTCAGTCCGAGGCCGAGTTTTTCAGGGGAGAGCAGGGCGACGCGACGCTCGATGACACCCGTTGCCTCGAGGCGCTGGATGCGCTTCCAGCAGGGCGTCTGCGACAGGCCAACGCGCTCGCCGATCTGGGCAATCGAAAGCGTCGCGTCCTCCTGCAGCAGGCCCAAGATCTTGCGGTCGATCGCGTCCATCCCGAAGGCTCCGAGTCTCGAACGAACGATCCTCCGTCAGATGTGCTCTGGAGAATATTCATCTCCCGAGCGCGGCGGAGGTCGTCCGAACCCCGGTTTAGGGCAGGATGTGCTCCTTGACGAGTCCTTCCTTATCAACCCTGATCGTTCTCTCTGGCGAACGGATCAGGCAGCGTCCGATCAGCGCCGCGGCACGGGGCCGGTCGGGCGTGTCCGGTCGATGCCTCAGAGTTGCAGTTTGAGGGTGGGCCGAGCGCCGGGCGCTTCCTCCTGCAAGGACGGTCGGAGCTTTGAAACGGCGCCGAGCCCTTGGCGTCGCGGCCTCACGGCCCCGAGGTCGGCGCGCCCGGTTCGACGCCGCGGCCCTCGCTGCCGGCGGCTTCGGCTTCCCAGACCTCTCGGGCCTGGGCTGCCGTGCGGGCGAGCCGCACCGTTCCGCCCTCGACGGAGGCGACGAGGGCGAGCGGAAGGTAGTGGTGCGCGCCGCCGGCCTCCGGGTCGCGGCGGGTCAGCTTGAGGCGGCGGCCTTCCACCTTGTCGACGGTGCCGACAGGGCCGCCGTCGGAGCCGAGAACGGCCATGTGCTCCTGAATCGCGCCTGGATCGATGCTCATGTCCAACTCTCCTCAAGGCCGGGCACCGGCTGCAAGGCAGTCGAGGCTAGCAGGACGCGTCGTATCGGACGCTCTTCGTCAAAACGAGCTCTGGTCTCCGTCCGACGCGACCGGTCCCGATCCCGGGCATCGCGACGGCAACGTTGGGCCGCGTCCGCCTGTTCCGCGCGCCTTGACCTCCGGTTGGGTTGAGGCAGCGCTCGACCGCCGTCAGCGGGCAGAACCCGAGAACTTCCGTGGCCGTGGGACGTTGCCCCCAGACCGCAGCCTTGGCCGCGCCCGGTCGCGGCCGTTCCGATCAACCCGAACCGTGGAAGGAGCCCGCCATGGGCCTGTTCTCGAAGGACATCAAGACGCTGGACGACCTCTTCGTCCATCAGCTTCAGGACATCTACTACGCCGAGAACCAGATCACGAAGGCTCTGCCGAAGATGATCGCCAAGGCGACCGATCCGCAGCTCAAGCAGGGCTTCGAGACGCACCTGCGCGAGACGGAAGGTCAGATCAAGCGCCTGGAGCAGGTGTTCCAGATGCACGGCCAGACGCCGAAGGCGGTGGATTGCCCGGCGATCGACGGCATCATCAAGGAGGCGAACGAGACCGCCGGCGAGATCGCCGATAAGGAGGTTCTCGACGCGGCGCTCCTCGCCTCGGCGCAGGCCGTCGAGCACTACGAAATCACCCGCTACGGAACGCTCATCGCTTGGGCGCAGCAACTCGGCCGCTCGGATTGCGCCAGCGTGCTGCAGCAGAACCTCGACGAGGAGAAGGCCACCGACAAGAAGCTCACCGCGATGGCGGAGAGCAAGATCAACCGCAAGGCGGCCTGACGCTCGCCCCACCGGTCGATCCAAGATGCGGCGGCCCCCGGGGCCGCCGTTTTTCGTGTCGTCCTCGCTCGCGAGGGAGGACCGGCCAGTCCCTACGCCCGCCAGCGCGAGCGATGAACGATCAGGCCGCGCGGATGCGGGTAGGGCGCTTCGACCCCGGAATCGGTGCCGCGCGCTCGGTCATGTGCCCCAGCACCTTGGCGAGCGCGTCGGTGGCAGCGACGAGGGCCTCCATGCCACGCGCGTCGAGGGGCGCGTCCGCTGCCACGGGTTCGCAGACCGCAATGCCCTCGTGGGTGGCGAGCAGCAGGACGAGGCCCGCCACGTCGAAGCTGCGGGACGGCACGAGCGCCGCCTCGATCTCGGCCATGCGTCCATAAACCTGCGCCGTGGTCGAGACCGGCCAGCGCTCGGCGGCGAGGCGTTCGGCGAGCGTCCGGCAGGGCTCCGAGACGTCCTCGGGGGCGCCGCCCTTGGCGATCCAGTAGGTCGCCCAGAGCTCGGCGAGGCCGTCCCCTTCGAAGCCTGTCTCGCGGAGCACGGTTGCCGCCATGGCGGAAAGGGCGCGCTGGGCTTGGGAGGGAGATGTGCGGACCGGGGCCATGCTGCGCCATCGATTCGAAAGGAGAACGCTCCGAGACGTAGCGGGTGGGCCCTAGCGTATGGTTAACGCCTTCGTCACAGGACACTCCCGCCGTCATTCCGGGGCCGCGCAGCGGAGCTCGGAATCCAAGACCGGGTGAGCGGCCGCGAGCAGGGCCCCGCCCCGCCATGGATTCCGGGTTCGATGCTACGCATCGCCCCGGAATGACACGTCATGTGTTCTGAGGTTTACCCGAACGCCACGGCCCCGAGCGCCATCGTCACGGCGGCCTGGGTCGGGTCAATGACGGGCACGCCGAGCGCTTCCTCCAGGGCCCGGCGGTGGCGAGCCATGCCGGCGCAGCCCATGACGATGGCCTCCGCGCCGTCGCGGTCGCGCAACTCCGTGCCGACTGCGATCATGCGGTCGAGGGTGCCTTCGCCCGAGGCGGTCTCGGCCACGGACATCTCGAGCGCCCGCTCGCCGGCGAGCCGGTCGAGAAGGCCCATCTGGCGCATGTAGCGGACATGGCGGCGGATCGAGCGCGCCTTGATGGCGATGACACCGAAGCGCTCGGCCCGGGCGAGCGCGGTCAGCACCCCGCATTCGGCGATGCCGAAGACGGGCCTTCTTGTCGCCTCACGGCAGGCGTGGAGGCCCGGATCGGAGTAGCAGGCGATGACATAGGCCGAGGCGTCCTCGGCCGCCACGAGGCTCCTGAGAGGCAGCACGACGCTCTCCACGTCGGCCTGGGTCTCGATGCCAAACGGGCCCTCGGCCAGGGTGCGGCAGACGATCTCCGGCCCCTGCGGGAAGTTCAGCGCGTCCAGCGCCTCGGCGAGGCCGCGCGTCACCGCCTCGTTGGAGTTCGGGTTGACGACGAGGATGCGGGGACGGCTCATCGGCTCTCCTCGAAAGCTCTCATAGGCGCTCTGCGCTCAGGCGCATTGAAACCGGGCGCGGAAGCTTGTCCAGTGCGCGGCCACCGATCCCTGAGGACTTCCCATGACCGAACCGGCCTTCGACCTCGTGATCCGCGGCGGCACCGTCGCCACCGCGACGGATACGGTCCGCGCCGATGTCGGCATCCGAGGCGAAACGATCGCGGCGATCGGGCTCGACCTCGGCCCGGGGCGCCGGGAGATCGACGCTTCGGGGAAGCTGGTCCTGCCCGGCGGCATCGACAGCCACGCCCATATCGAGCAGCTCTCGGCGGCGGGCATCATGAACGCCGACACATGGGAGAGCGCAACGACGGCGGCGGCCCACGGCGGCTCGACGACGGTGATCGCCTTCGCCGCTCAGCATGTCGGCATGGAACTGCCGACGGTCGTCCAGGACTACGCGGCGCTGGCCGAGCGCGGCGCCGTCATCGACTATGCTTTTCACCTCATCGTCGCCGATCCGACGGAGGCCGAGCTCAAGGAGCACCTGCCGGCCCTGCTCAGGGCGGGCCACGCCTCGCTCAAGGTCTTCATGACCTACGATCGCCTGCGCCTCCACGACGAGCAGGTGCTCGACGTGCTGCTGGCCGCGCGAGAGGCGAAGGCCATGGTCTCGTTCCACGCCGAGAACCACGGCATGATCGCCTGGATGGTGAAGCGGCTCCTCGACCGCGGCCTCACTGCCCCGAAATACCACGCGCTGAGTCATCCGCGCGTCGCCGAGACGGAGGCCTTCGAGCGCCTGATCCGCCTCGCGGCGCTCGTCGATCAGCCGATCACCATCTTCCACGTCTCGACGGCGGAGGGCGCCGCCGTGATCCGCCGCGCCCGCGGCGAGGGACTGAAGGTTTTCGCCGAGACCTGCCCGCAATATCTTTTCCTCACGGCCGACGACCTCGACAAGCCGGGCACCGAGGGCGCGAAGTGGATGTGCTCGCCGCCGCCCCGGGCCGCCCGCGACCAGGGCGCCTTATGGCGGGCGCTCCGTCTCGGTGACCTCCAGGTGATCTCCTCCGATCATGCCCCTTACGCCTACGACGCGAGCGGCAAGCTCTCGGCGGGGCCGAACCCCACCTTCAAGCAGATCGCCAACGGCTTGCCCGGGCTCGAGACCCGGCTGCCGCTCCTCTTCGACGCCATGGTCTCGAAGCCCGGCGGCCTCGGGCTCCAGGCCTTCGTGGAAATGACCGCGACCGCCCCGGCAAAGCTCTACAACCTGCATCCGCGCAAAGGCACGATCGCGCCCGGCGCCGACGCGGATCTCTGCGTCTGGGATCCGGAGAAGCGCGTCGTGCTGGCCGATGCCCTCATGCACGATCGGACGGGGTACACGCCCTTTGCGGGCCGCAGCGTCCAGGGCTGGCCGGTGACGGTCCTGCGCCGGGGCGAGGTGATCGTCGCCGACGGCGCCCTCGCGGCGAAGCCGGGCTCCGGCCGCTTCCTGCCCCGCGCCGACGGCGGTGCGGCGGCCGAGCCGGCCGGGCTCCGCGAGCCGGAGATGGATCCGGCCTACAATTTCGGGGAGGTGCTGCTTTAAGGCCTTATCCACCCACCCTCGTCATTCCGGGGCGCCGCAGGCGAGCCCGGAATCCACGACGGGGTGAGCGGCCGCGAGCAGCATTCGGCCCAGTCGTGGGTTCCGGGTTCCGCTGCGCGGCCCCGGAATGACAACAGGACTAACCCACCGTCTCGGCCACGATGCGGCGCACGTCGTCCGGCCGAAAAGGCTTTTCCAGCACCGGCACGCCGCTCGTCTTGAGGAAGCCCTCGAAGGCGCCGCCGAGCGTGTCGCCGGTGACGAAGATGACCCGGCCGGAAAAGCCCGAGCCCGGCATGCGCAGCGAGCGCAGGAGGCCGGGGCCGTCGAGTTCCGGCATGCGCAGGTCGCTGACGACCACGTCGTAGCGCGCGGTTTTGAGCTTGCTCAGGGCCTCGACCCCGTTCCCCGCCATGTCCACCCGCGCGGCGAGCGGAGCGACGATCTCGGCCAGAACTTCGGCGATCTCCGGCTCGTCGTCGACGATGAGAATCGAGAGGCCTGAAACCTGCGGCTCCTCAGGCGAAACCAGGCCCGCGCTCTGCGCCGGCTCGTCGGCCCGGGGCAGGGAGACGACCAGCGTCGCCCCGCCGCCCGGCGTCTCTTCGAGAGTGATCGTCCCGCTGTGCGACTGCACGATCCCGAAGCACATCGACAGGCCGACCCCGGTGCCGCGACCGGGTGCCTTGGTGGTGAAGAACGGCTCGAAAATGCGCGAACGCAGGTCCGTCGGGACGCCCGGCCCGCTGTCGGCGACGCGCACCCGGACGCGGTCGCCCTCGGCTTCAGCCGAGACCGTGAGGCGGCGCGGGCCGGAAAAGTCCTGCATCGCCTGCTCGGCGTTGACGAAGAGGTTCATGAAGACCTGGCCCAGGAGGTCGCCGTCGCCCCAGACCCGGGGCAGGGACGGGGGCCAGTCGAGGACGACCTCGACGCCGCTCGCCCGCAGGCCATAGGCCGTGAGGTCCAGGGCCCCGGTCACGACCTCGCGCAGGTCCACCGCCCGCCGGGTCGGCGGCTTGCGCCGCGCGATGGAGAGGAAGGAGCGCACGATCCGAGCGCAGCGGTCGGCCGCCAGGCGGATCTTGCCTGCTCGCGCGACGGCTTTCGGGTCCGTCGTGGTTTCCTCTAACAGGGCGGACTGCGTCGTGACGACCGAGAGCGGGTTGTTGAGCTCGTGCGCGACGCCGGCAAGCAGCGAGCCCAAGGCCGCGAGCTTCTCGCTCTGGTGCAGGGCCTCGCGCTGCCGGGCGAGCTCCTCCTCCGCCCGTTTGTGGTCGGTGACGTCCATCGCGAAGACGAAGTAGCCGTCGATGGAGCCGTCCTTCGCGCGGCGCGGCGCATAGGTGCGGTAGACGTAGCGCGGGCCGACATCCTTGTAGTCGAGCCAGCCCTCCCAGCGCTGCGGCTCGCCCGCGAGGGCCGCCTCGCCCAAAGAGCGCAGGTTGGCGTAGGCCGTCTCGCCGAGCACGTCGGCGACAGTGCGGCCGACGATCGCGTCCCGGGGACGCCCGACGAAGTCCTCGTACTGCTTGTTGACGTAGACGTGCCGTCGGTCCGCCGCGAGCCAGGCGACGCGGCCGGGCAAATTGTCCAGGATGAGCTGCAGGTTGGCCTGGCTCGCCAGCAGGGCCTGCTCGGTTTCTTTGCGCCGGGTGAGGTCGCGCACCGTGGCCGAGAGCGCCGGCCGGCCCTCCAGCACGAAGCTCACCAGCATGATCTCGGCGAAGAAGCGGCTGCCATCGCCGCGCCGATGCTCCCACTCGAAGAGCACATGGCCCTCGGCGAAGGCCTGCTCGACGATCGCCTCGGCCTTCTGGCGCGACGATTGCCCGTCGGGCTGGGTCGGCGGCGAGAGGTCGGCCGGGTGCCGTCCGACGAACTGGGCCTTGTCGTCCAGGCGATAGAGGCGGAGCGCGGCGGCGTTGCAGTCGATGAAGCCGCCCCGGTCGAGGATGATGATCGGGTCGCCGGAGCGGCGATAGATGCCGTCGAGGAGGGCCTCGCTCAGTGACATCGCCCGGCCGCCTTCGCCCCGCTCAGGAATGATCCTGAGGCGGACGGTCCCACACTCGGCAAGGCGAGGCAATTCCTCACTTCACTGGCGCGGGGATGCGGTGATCGCGTTCAAGGGCAGGTCGGGCGTTCCGGACGGCCGGTTCACCTCGCCGGAGCAGGCCTGGCAGATCCAGCGAAAGGCGAAATCCCGGTCGCGGCGGCGCATGAGGTCCTCCTGCCGCGCGCGGCTCGCCGTGCCCTCGTCCTCGATTCCGGACGGACGCACCGTGATCGGCGGCAGCGCGTCGGTCTCCGCCGCGACGGGACCGGCGGCTAAGACGAGGAGGAAGGCGATCGGTATCCGCATCGGGCGCCCTTCGCGGCACGCCACCCCTTAGCCGGGACCCGAGGCGCGCCGCAACGGCAACCCAGAAAAAAGGGCCGCCCTTGCGGAGCGGCCCAAGTCTAGGGAGGAAACGCCCAAGGAGGGCATGCAGCAGCGCGACGCCAATCACGTTGCTGCACTGCACAAACTAAGGACTGGCGCGCGAGCGTGCAAGCCTAAAAGGGCAGCAACGCTGCCTCTTTTTGACCCTGCCGGGAGAAGGATCCTCTCTGGGCCGGGGCTTGCTCCCTGCACGAGGTCGGGTTGAGATCGACGGCCAAGCCGAAGCTTTTTTCCTCGGCTCCTCGTCCGCACGAACCTCCAGTGACCTTGAGCGATGCCCGACCTCTCCGCGCTGTCCGCGACCGAACTGCCCAGCCTCTATGGAAGCGGCGCGCTCTCGCCGATCGAGGTGGCCCGCGACGCGCTGACCCGCATCGAGCACCACGAGCACCAGGTGAACGCCTTCGTGGTCCGCGACCCCGAGCGCGCCCTGGCCGAGGCGGCACGGTCGGAGGCGCGCTGGCGCGAGAAGCGCCCGCTCGGGCCCCTCGATGGGGTGCCGGTGACGATCAAGGACAACATCGCCGTCGGCGGCTGGCCGATGCGGCGCGGCTCGAGCCTCGCCTCCGACGCCCCCTTCCCGGAGGACGCGCCGGCGACGGCACGGCTGCGTGAGGCAGGCGCCGTCATCCTCGGCAAGACCACGATGCCGGAATACGGCTGGAAGGGCGTCGGCGACTCGCCTCTCACCGGGATCACGCGCAATCCCTGGAATCTCGCGACGGGGCCGGGCGGCTCCTCGGCGGGGGCGGCGGTCGCGGCGGCGCTGAACCTCGGCTGCCTGCATATCGGCACCGACGGGGCGGGCTCCGTGCGCATTCCCGCGGCCTTCACCGGCGTCGTCGGGTTCAAACCCACCTACGGGCGCGTTCCGGCCTGGCCGCTCTCGACCATGGGCTTCCTCGCCCATATCGGGCCGCTGACCCGCACCGTGGCCGACGCGAGTCTCGCCTTCGCAGCGATCGGGCAGCCCGACGCCCGCGACATGACGGCGGTCCTTGCCCGCCCGGGCGGCATGGAACGCCTCACCGAGAACGGCCTGCGGGGGCTGCGCGTCGCCTGGTCGCCGCGCCTCGGGTTCGAGGTCGCGGTCGATCCGGAGGTGGCTCAGCTGACCGAGAGGGCGGCGCGCGCCTTCGAGGCGCTCGGCGCCACCGTCGAAGAGGCCGATCCGGGCTTCCCCGACCCGGTCGATCTCCTCGACGCGATCTGGTCGGCAGGTGCGGCACTGGCCTTGCGCGATATCGGACCGGAGGAGCGCGGGCACATGGATCCGGGCCTCGTCGCCGTCGCCGAGCGGGGCGCCGGGGTGAGCGGGATGGCCTATGTCGACGCGCTCCTCTACCGGCGGGGCGAACTCGCCCGGGCCATGGCGCGCTTTCACGAGCGCTACGACCTGCTCTTGACGCCGACGCTGCCGATCCCGGCCTTCGAGGTCGGCCGGAACACGCCGGCGCACGGCCGCTACGGCGCGGATTGGACGGCCTGGACGCCCTTCACCTATCCGTTCAACCTCACGCAGCAGCCCGCGATCTCGGTCCCCTGCGGGCTCACCCAAGCTGGGCTCCCCGTCGGATTGCAGATCGTCGGACCCTTCGGCCACGACGAGCAGGTGCTCGCGGCCGCCGCGGCCTACGAGGCCGCCCATCCTTTTGCCGCGATCGCGGCACCTCGCGGGGAGGTTTAGCGCCCCGTCTGGCACGATCCGTGCAAACCTCCGCATCCGCACGAGGGGCGGACGCGAGACGGGTATACAGGGACCGCGAAAGCTCCCTACACTCCGGCTCGAAACCGCCCGTCAGAGGCGGCTCGTCAGGGAGAGCAACATGGATCGCAGGACCTTCCTCAAATCGGCGGCCGGCACCGGCCTTCTGGCGGCGAGCGGCGGCTTGGCCGCGCCGGCCATCGCGCAGGGCGCGAATGCCCGCACGCTGCGCTTCGTCCCGCAGGCGAATCTGGCGAATTTCGACCCGATCTGGGGAACCCAGTACGTCGTGCGCAACGCCGCCGCCCTCGTCTGGGACACGGTCTACGGCTTCGACGACAAGCTGCAGCCGCAGCGGCAGATGGTCGAATCGGAGGAGGTTTCGGCCGACGGCCTGACCTGGACGTTCAAGCTGCGTCCGGGCCTCAAATTCCATGACGGCGAGCCGGTGCTCGCGAAAGACGTGGTAGCGAGCCTCGCCCGCTGGTCGGCCCGCGATCCGATGGGCCTGATGATCCGGGCGATCCAGAACGAGCTCACCGCCGTCGACGACCGCACCTGGAAATGGGTTCTGAAACAGCCCTACCCGAAGATGCTGCTGGCGCTCGCCAAGAACAACGCGCCCTGCTCCTTCATCATGCCGGAGCGCATCGCCAAGACCGACCCGTTCCAGCAGATCACGGAATACGTCGGCTCCGGCCCGATGAGGTTCGTGCGCAACGAGTGGGTGCCGGGCGCCAAGGCGGTGTTCGAGCGCTTCGCCGATTATCAGCCGCGTCCCGAGCCGGCCTCGTGGCTCGCCGGCGGCAAGCGCATGATGGTCGACCGAATCGAATGGGTCATCATGCCCGATCCGGCGACGGCCTCCGCGGCCCTCCAGAACGGCGAGGTCGACTGGTGGGAGAACCCCATCTCCGACCTCGTGCCGCTGCTGCGCCGGAACCGGAACATCAACGTCGACATCGCCGATCCGCTCGGCAACATCGGCGCCTTCCGCATGAACCACCTCCACCCGCCCTTCAACGACGTGAAGGTGCGCCGCGCCGTCCTCATGGCCATGAACCAGGAGGACTACATGCGGGCGCTCGTCGGGGAGGATGACAAGCTCTGGAAGCCGGTGCCGGGCTTCTTCACGCCCGAGACGCCACTCTACAACGAGGAGGGCGGCGAGATCCTCAAGATGAGGAATATCGAAGCGGCCAAGAAGCTCCTCGCAGAATCGGGCTATTCCGGCCAGCCGGTCGTCTGCGTCGTCGCCCAGGACCAGCCGATCACCAAGGCCTTCGGCGACGTCACGGCGGACCTGCTCAAGAAGATCGGCATGAACGTCGACTTCGTCGCGACCGACTGGGGCACGGTCGGCGCGCGGCGCGCCCAGAAGACCCCGCCCGGCCAGGGCGGCTGGGGCATGTTCCACACCTGGCACGCGGGCGCCGACTGCATTAACCCGGCGGCCTATACCGCGATCCGCGCCAACGGCGACAAGGCCTGGTTCGGCTGGCCCGACAGCCCGAAGGTGGAGCAGGAGGTCACGGCCTGGTTCAACGCCGCGAGCCTCGACGAGGAGAAGGCCGCCATGCGCCGGCTCAACAAGGCGGCGCTCGAGGACGTGGTCTACGCGCCCACAGGCTTCTTCCTCACCTACCAGGCCTGGCGCAAGAACGTGGCGGGCGTGACGAAAGGGCCGCTACCCTTCTTCTGGGGCGTGTCCAAGACGGCATGATCCCGAAGACGGCTTAAGAGCCTAAGCCATGCTCGGTTTCGTTGCGCGACGGATCCTCGCGACCATCCCCGTGATGGGCTTCGTCGCGCTGTTCGTCTTCAGCCTGCTCTACATCGCGCCGGGCGATCCCGCCGCGGTGATCGCGGGCGATCAGGCGAGCCCTGAGGACGTCGAGAAGATCAGGAAGGGGTTGGGGCTCGACCGCCCCTTCCTCGTCCGCTTCGGCGAGTGGTTCTTCCGGGTGCTGCAGGGCGATCTCGGCACTTCGATCTTCACGAGCCTGCCGGTGACGGATCTCATCGGCCAGCGCATCGAGCCGACCGTTTCGCTCATGATCGTGACGCTCATCCTCGCGGTGAGCGTCGCGGTGCCGATGGGCGTGCTCGCCGCCTGGAAGGCCGGAAGCCTCCTCGACCGCAGCGTCATGGGCTTCGCCGTGATCGGCTTCTCCGTGCCGGTCTTCGTCGTCGGCTACCTCCTGGCCTACGTCTTCGCCCTCGAGCTCGATTGGCTGCCCGTTCAGGGCTACACGCCCTTCGCGCAAGGCTTCAGGCCCTGGCTCGAGAATCTCGTCCTGCCCGCCATCGCGCTAGGCCTCGTCTACATCGCGCTCATCGCCCGCATCACTCGGGCCGCCATGCTCGACGTGCTGAGCCAGGATTACGTCCGCACCGCGCGGGCCAAGGGCCTGGGGCAGGGGAGCGTCTTGTTCCTGCATGCCTTGAAGAATGCCGCCGTGCCGATCGTCACCGTCATCGGCATCGGCGTCGCGCTTCTCATCGGCGGGGCGGTGGTGACCGAGAGCGTCTTCGCCATTCCCGGCCTCGGCCGGCTGACCGTCGACGCGATCCTGCGGCGCGACTACCCGGTCATCCAGGGCATCGTGCTGCTCTTCAGCTTCGTCTACGTGGTGATCAACCTGCTGGTCGACCTCGTCTACACCGCGCTTGACCCGAGGATCCGCTATTGACGAGCGCCCATCCTCGTCCCGCGCCGCGCGTCGACGCGCCGGCCGCCAGATCTTTCGCGGTCGCCCCCGACCTGCCGGATGTCCTGCCGGAGCGCAGGCCCTCCCGGGGCGTCTTCGGGTTCTTGCGCCGCAACCCGGCGATCGCGGTTGGCGGGGCGCTCCTTCTGCTCGTCGCGCTCATCGCGATCTTCGCGCCGCTGCTCGGCACGACCGACCCGACCGCGCTCGCGCCGTCGCGGCGCACGCGGGCCCCCTCGGCCCTCTACTGGTTCGGCACCGACACGCTGGGCCGCGATCTCTATTCCCGCGTGCTCTACGGCGCGCGCGTCTCCCTGATCGTGGGCTTCGGCGTCGCGGCTCTCGCCTCCGTCGCCGGCCTCGCGATCGGCCTCGTGTCGGGCATGGTGCGCCTCGCCGACGGGATCATCATGCGGATCATCGACGGCCTGATGTCGATCCCGCCGATCCTCCTTGCCATCGCTCTCATGGCGCTGACCCGCGGCAGCGTGCAGAACGTGATCATCGCCATCACCGTCGCCGAGATCCCCCGGGTCGCCCGGCTCGTGCGCGGCGTCGTCCTGTCCCTGCGGGAACAGCCCTACGTCGACGCCGCGGTGGCATCGGGCACCCGACTCCCGATGATCATCTGGCGGCACATCCTGCCCAACACCCTCGCCCCCATGATCGTGCAGGCCACCTACATCTGCGCCTCGGCGATGATCGTCGAGGCGATCCTCTCCTTCATCGGCGCCGGCGTGCCGCCGAACGTGCCCTCCTGGGGCAACATCATGGCCGAGGGGCGCTCGCTCTGGCAGGTGAAGCCCTACATCATCCTGTTCCCGGCGCTGTTCCTGTCCACCACCGTGCTCGCCGTGAACCTTCTGGGCGACGGCCTGCGCGACGCGCTCGACCCTCGCCTGGCGAAACGGATCTGAACCGATGGGGAGAACCTGACCCTTTGGCGCTCCTCGAAGTCGACGCCCTTCAAACCCATTTCCGCACCCCGGACGGGGTCAACCGCGCCGTGGACGGCGTCTCGTTCGCGATCGAGGCCGGCGAGACGCTGGCGATCGTGGGCGAATCGGGTTGCGGCAAGTCCGTCACCGCCATGTCGATCCTGCGGCTCATCCCCGAGCCGCCGGGCAAGATGGCGGGCGCGATCCGCTTCCAGGGCAAGGACCTGCTCCAGGCCTCGGCCCGCGAGATGCGCGCCATTCGCGGCAACGAGATCTCGATGATCTTCCAGGAGCCGATGACGAGCCTGAACCCGGTGCTCACCATCGGCCGGCAGATCGGCGAGACCTTGCGCCTGCATCAGGGCTTGTCGAAAGCCGAGGCCGAGGCGCGTGCGGTCGAGATGCTGACCCTCGTCGGCATTCCCGAGCCCGGCCGGCGCGTGCGGGAATATCCCCACCAGCTGTCGGGCGGCATGCGCCAGCGGGTGATGATCGCCATCGCGCTGGCCTGCTCCCCGAAACTCCTCATCGCTGACGAGCCGACGACGGCGCTCGACGTCACGATCCAGGCCCAGATCCTCGATCTCATGCGCGATCTGAAGCGTCGGGTCGGCGCGGCGATCATGCTCATCACCCATGATCTCGGCGTCGTGGCCGAGGTCGCCGACCGGGTGGTCGTGATGTATGCCGGCCGCAAGGTGGAGGAGGCCCCGGTCCGGCAGCTCTTCGCCAGCCCGCGCCATCCCTACACCCAGGGGCTCCTGGGCGCCGTTCCGAAGCTCGGCTCGTCGTTGTCGGGGGAGGGCGTGCGCCTCGCGGAGATCCCCGGTCTCGTGCCGAGCCTCAAGTCCCGCATCCGGGGCTGCGTCTTCGCCGGGCGCTGCCCTCTCGTGACCCAGGTCTGCCGCGAACTCGCGCCGGCGCTCGAGGACAAGGCGCCCGGCCACGCGGCCGCCTGCCACTACGCGGCGCGGGAAGGGATCGCGGCATGAGCGCGATCGTCTCCTCCGGCGCGCCGTCGGCGGGCAGGGCGGTGCTCCAGGTCAACGACCTCAAGAAGCACTTCCCGATTCGGGGCGGTTTGTTCTCCGGCCCGACCGCCTTCGTCTACGCCGTCGACGGCATCTCCTTCGAGATCGCCAAAGGAGAAACCCTCTCGCTCGTCGGCGAATCGGGCTGCGGCAAGTCCACCGTGGGCAAGGCGATCCTGCGCCTCTTCGACGTCACCGCGGGGCAGGTGATCTTGAACGGCCAGCGCATCGACGACCTGTCGCCCGGCAAACTTCGCCCCCTGCGCCAGCGGATGCAGGTGGTGTTCCAGGACCCGTTCTCGAGCCTCAACCCCCGTTTGCGGGTGGGCGACATCCTCGCCGAGCCCATCCGCAATTTCGGCCTGCGCCAGGGGGCAGCAGTGGCGGAGCGGGCGGCCGAGCTGATGGACAAGGTCGGCTTAGCCCGTGACGCGATCGACCGCTTCCCGCACGAGTTCTCCGGCGGTCAGCGCCAGCGCATCGGCATCGCCCGGGCGCTCGCCGCCGAGCCCGACGTGATCGTCTGCGACGAAGCGGTCTCGGCCCTCGACGTCTCGGTCAAGGCGCAGATCGTCAACCTCCTGCAGGACCTGCAGCGCGAGCTGGGATTGGCCCTCCTCTTCATCAGCCATGATCTCGCGATCGTCGAGCACATGACGCACCGCGTCGCGGTCATGTATCTGGGCAAGATCGTCGAGACGGGCACGAAGCGGCAGATTTTTTCGCGACCTCGCCACCCCTACACGGAAGCCCTGCTCTCCGCCGTGCCGGTGCCCGACCCGACCGCCAGTCGGCAGCGCATCCTGCTCAAGGGCGACGTGCCGAGCCCGATCAATCCGCCGAAGGGCTGCCGCTTCCACACCCGCTGCCCCTACGCCTTCGACCGCTGCCGCAGCGAGGAGCCCGCGCTCAAGTTCGTCGAGGCGGGCCAGGACGCCGCCTGCCACCTCAACGACGGGCCAGACGCGGAGAACCCGCTGCTCAGGCGTCTGGCGCCGGTCGTAGCGGCCTGACACGAACGAGAACACGAGGGGAGGGGCCCATGGAACACGATCTCATCCTGACGGGCGGCCGCGTCATCGACCCGTCGCAGAACCACGACGGCGTCTGCGACGTGGCCTTCACCGGCGGCAAGGTGTCGGGCTTCGGGCCAAACCTGAAGGCGGGGCCCGAGACCGAGATCCGCGACGTCTCAGGCTATATCGTCTCGCCTGGCCTCATCGACTTGCACACCCATGTCTACTGGGGCGGCACGTCCCTCGGCATCGACGCGGACGAGTTCTGCCGGATGTCGGGCGTCACCACCTCCGTCGATACGGGCAGCGCGGGGCCGGGGAACTGGGCGGGCTTCCGCAAGCACGTCATCGAGCGCTCGGACGCGCGCATCCTCGCTTATCTCCACGTCTCGTTCGCCGGCATCTACGGCTTCTCGAAGACGGTGATGGTGGGCGAGAGCCAGGACGTGCGGCTCATGGCGCCGCGCGAGGCGGCCGAAGTCGCGGATGCCAACCGCGACCTCATCGTCGGCATCAAGGTGCGCGTCGGCCGCCACGCCTCGGGCGATCAGGGCACCGCGCCCCTCAACATCGCCTTGCAGGTGGCCGAAGAGGTCGGCATGCCGCTGATGGCCCATATCGACGAGCCGCCGCCGTCCTACGAGGAGGTGCTCGACATGCTGCGGCCGGGCGACGTGCTGACCCATGCCTTCCGGCCCTTCCCCAACGCGCCCTGCACCGCGCAAGGAACCGTGAAGCCCGCGGTCCTCGATGCCCGCAAGCGCGGCGTCATTTTCGACATCGGCCACGGCAAGGGCTCCTTCGCCTTTAAGACCGCCCGGGCCATGCTGGCGAACGGCTTCCTGCCCGACACCATCTCATCGGACGTCCACCAGCTCTGCATCGACGGGCCGGCCTTCGACCAGGTGACGACGATGTCGAAGTTCCTCTGCCTTGGCATGAGCCTGAAAGACGTCATCGCCGCCTCGACGCTGAACGCCGGCATGGCCTTGAAGCGCCCGGAATACGGTTCGCTCAAGGTGGGCGCGCTCGGCGACGCGACGATCCTCTCCGTGAAGGATGGCAAGTTCGACTACGTCGACGTGCTGGGCGAACACCTCGCCGGCGACAAGCGCATCCTCTCTGAAGGCGTGGTGCTGAAAGGGCGCTGGTGGCATCCGAAGCGCAGCGCCAAGTTCGCCAAGCGCCGTTCGCCTGAGGGTGTCGCCGCGTGACCCCGCTCGCTGCCGAGATCGCGCGCCTCTACGGCACGCCGGCCGTCGTCATCGACCTCGATCGGGTCGAGGCGAACATCGCCAAGCTTCAAACGCGCTGCGACGCGGCGGGCGTCGCGAACCGCCCGCACATCAAGACGCACAAGTCGCCCGAGCTCGCCCGCATGCAGCGGGAGGCGGGCGCCAAGGGGATCACCTGCCAGAAACTCGGCGAGGCCGAGGTGATGGCCGACGGCGGCCTCGACGACATCCTCATCAGCTACAACATCTTAGGGCAGGAGAAGCTCGGGCGCCTCGGCCAGCTCCTGCGCCGGGTGACCGTGACGGTCGCGGCCGACAACCCGGTGACGATCGAGGGCCTGCCCGAGGCGGCGCGGCTCGCCGAGCGGCCGCTCCCCGTCGTCATCGAATGCGACACGGGGCTGAAGCGCGCCGGCGTCGAGACGCCGGGCGAGGCGGTGGCGCTGGCCCGCCAAGTCGCGGCGGCGCCGGGCCTCGATTTCGCGGGCTTCCTCCTCTACCCGCCCGTCGACGGCTGGCCGGCGACCCAGGCCTTCCTCGATGAAGCGATGGCCGGCCTGCGCGAGGCTGGCCTCGCGCCCCGCATCGTCTCGACGGGCGGCTCCCCGAATCTCATCCATCTCGGCGAATTGGAGGGCGCCACGGAGCACCGCTCCGGCACCTCGATCTTCAACGACCGCATGCAGGTCGCGGCGGGCGTCGCCACGCTCGAGGACTGCGCGCTCCACGTCTATTCGACCGTGGTGAGCCGGGCGGCGCCGGAGCGCGGCATCCTCGACGCCGGCTCGAAGACACTCACCTCCGACACCGGCGGGCTCGACGGGCACGGCCTTATCCTGGAGCACCCTCGGGCCAAGATCGCCCGCTTCGCCGAGGAGCACGGCTTCCTCGACCTCTCCGCCTGCAACGACCGGCCCAAGGTCGGCGACGTGGTGCGGATCGTGCCGAACCACGTCTGCGTCGTGGTCAACATGGTCGACCGGCTCATCGCGGTACGCGGCGAGATGATCGTCGGCGAGATCGCCGTGGCGGCGCGCGGACGGATCACCTGATCGGTGGCCACCCTCGCCGTCATTCCGGGGCCGCGCAGCGGAACCCGGAATCCATGACGCGGTGAGCGGCTGCGAGCAGCATCCGGCCCAGCCGTGGATTCCGGGTTCCGCTGCGCGGCCCCGGAATGACAAAGGATCGCCCTTGCACCCGCGCTGACGTGCACTTGCGGGGCCGAGCGATGCCCCGCACCGCCCCACGCCCTATCTGCCGTCCGCAACGGAGGATCGCGGCATGGGTCTCCTCGTCGATGGCGTCTGGCGGGATCAGTGGTACGACACGAAGAGCACGGGCGGGCGCTTCGTGCGCAAGGACGCGGCGTTCCGCAGCTGGGTGACCCCGGACGGCGCGCCCGGGCCAACGGGGGAGGGCGGCTTCAAGGCGGAGCCGGGGCGCTATCACCTCTACGTCTCGCTCGCGTGTCCGTGGGCGCACCGCACCCTGATCGTCCGCAAGCTGAAAGGTCTTGAGGAAGCGATCTCGGTCTCCGCCGTCCACTGGCTGATGCTCGACCAGGGCTGGACCTTTCAGGACGGCCCGGGCGTCGTGCCGGACCCGGTCCACGGCGCGTCCTTCCTCCACGAGGTCTATGCCGCCGCCGACCCGCATTACACGGGCCGCGTCACCGTTCCGGTGCTCTGGGACAAGGCGACGGGGACGATCGTGAACAACGAATCGTCCGAGATCATCCGGATGTTCAACGCGAGTTTCGATGCGGCCGGCGCCGCGCCGGGCGACTTCTACCCCGAGCCGCTGCGGGCCGAGATCGACGCGCTCGATGCCTGCATCTACGACACGGTCAACAACGGGGTCTACAAAGCCGGCTTCGCGACCACGCAGGGCACCTACGAGGAGGCCCTCGGTCCACTCTTCGCCACCCTCGACGATCTCGACGCCCGGCTCGCCAGCCGGCGCTACCTCTGCGGCGACGCGATCACGGAAGCCGACTGGCGCCTCTTCACGACGTTGGTGCGCTTCGACGCCGTATACGTGGGCCATTTCAAGTGCAACCTGCGCCGGATCGCCGACTATCCGAACCTTTCAGGGTACCTGCGGGATCTCTACCAGGTGGCCGGCATCGCCGAGACGGTGAACATGGAGCACATCAAGGGCCACTATTACGGCAGCCACGCCACCATCAACCCGACCGGCATCGTGCCGCTCGGCCCCGTGCTCGACCTCGGGGCGCCTCACGGGCGCGACACTTTGGCCTGACGGCTCACGCCCGCGCCAGCACCATGCAGTCGAGCACCGCGCGGTAGTGGCAGGCCGCCGCGACGAGGACGAAGGCGTGCCAGATGGCGTTATGAAACCGCAGGGTTTCCCAGACGTGGAAGACGACGCCCGCCGTGTAGATGATCCCGCCCGCGGCGATCCAGGCCAGCGTCGAAGCGGGCAGGGCCGCGGACACGGCATCGTAGGCGAGCACTCCGCTCCAGCTCATCACGAGGTAGAGGGCGATCGAGAGCCGATCGAAACGGCCAGGGAAGCGAAACTTCAGGAACGTGCCGACCAAGGCCGTGCCCCAGACCCCGACGAGGAGGCCGATCGAGACGAGGCCCGCCTTCATCTGGCTCAAGAAAGGCGTGTAGGTTCCCGCGATCAGGAGGTAGATGGCGGAATGGTCGAACCGGCGCAGCCACCATTTCACGCGGGTCAGGGGCCACAGATTGTAGGCCGCCGAGACGCCGAGTACCGCCAGAAGCCCGAGGCCGTAGACAAGGACGGAGGTGAGTTCGACGGGCTCGGCCACCCGCGCCGCGAGAACGAAGAGGATCGCGACGCCGACGAGCCCAAGGCTCACGCCCAGCGCGTGGATCACGGCGTCGGCCGCGATCTCCGCGCGGCTATAGTGCCAGTTCAGCCCCGGCGGGCGTCCGTCGGTCATGCGATCCTCTTCATCCGGGCTGGGGCGCTGCCGCGATGACCGAGCCAAGCCCCATCGAGGTTATCGTTGACGCCGACGCTTGTCCCGTGAAGGACGAAGTCTACCGCGTGGCGCTGCGCCACGGCGTGCCGGTGACCGTCGTCGCGAACGCCTTCATCAACGTCCCGCGCGAGCCCCTGATCCGGCGGGTGATCGTCGACCGCAGCTTCGACGCGGCGGACGACTGGATCGCGGCCCGCGCCCGGCGCGGGGTGGTGGTGATCACCGCCGACGTGCCGCTCGCCCATCGCTGCGTCACCGCCGGCGCCGACGCCCTCGGGCCGACGGGCAAGGCCTTCACGGAAAGCAGCATCGGCCTCGCGCTCGCCACCCGCGATCTCATGGCGGACCTGCGCGCCGCAGGCGCCGTGACGGGCGGGCCCAAGCCCTTCGCGCGCGAGGACCGGTCTCGCTTCCTTTCGGCGCTCGACCTCGCCATCGTGCGCCTGAAACGGGCCGGCCTGGGGTAGGCGCCGCGCCCGAACCGTCACCGCCGCACGCATCCGGCGAGCGCCGACGCCGCCGGCATGCGCGCGGCCAAGCGGTCGGCGAGGCCCCGGTGACCCGGCCGAGCTCGGCCCGGGTTGCGCAGGATCGGATTCGGCAGCGCGCTCGCGAGCAGCGCCGCCTCGCGCCGGGAAAGCGCCCGCGCGGGCTTGTTGAAGGCGCGCTGGGCGCCGGCCTCCGCGCCGAAGGTGCCCGGGCCCCATTCCGCGACGTTGAGATAAATCTCCATTTGCCGCCGCTTCGAGAGCACCAGGTCGAGGTACATCGCGAGGGGGATCTCCAGCCCCTTGCGGATGACAGACCGTCCGGGCCACAGGAAGAGGTTCTTGGCGAGCTGCATGGTCAGCGTCGAGGCACCCCGGCTCGGGCCGTCCTCGTCGTCGGCGCTCTCCACCACGGCGCGCAAGGCGTCCCAGTCGACGCCGTTGTGCTCGCAGAAGCGTTGGTCCTCGGAGGTGACAACGGCGAGGGGCAGATCGGGCGCGATCGCCTGGAGGGGCACCACGGTGCGCGTCACCGCCTGGCCCGTCAGCCAGCGCCCGAGCATGAGGGTCGAGACGGGCGTCACGACGTTGTAGGCCACCCCGAGCAGGGCGACGAGGAGCACCACAGCCAGCGCCCCCGCCACGGCGAAGAGGACGGCGCGGCGCAGCCAAGCGAGAATGCTCCCACGCCGCGCGGTTCGACGCGCGCCGCCGCTCATCGCCCCTGGCTCCCGCCCGGCGAAGCCCTATGATCCCGTCGCCTCACGCCGCCCCTCGTCGCCAGAGTTTCCGATGACCAGTCTAGCCGACCGTTTCGCCGCCCGTCTCGCTCAGGTGGCGACCGAAACGGAAACGCTATTGGCTGACCTCCTGTCCGACACGCCGCGTGAGGGCGAGATCGCCCGGCCCGAACGGTTGATGGCAGCGATGCGCCACGCCGTGCTCGGCGGCGGCAAGCGGCTGCGGCCGTTCCTCGTCGTGGCGACGGCGGAGGTCTTGGGGCCGGCAGGGGAGGGCGCCCTGCGGGCGGGAGCGGCCGTCGAACTCCTGCACGGCTATTCCCTCGTCCACGACGACCTGCCCGCCATGGACGACGATGATCTTCGCCGCGGCAAGCCGACGGTGCACCGAGCTTTCGACGAAGCCACGGCGATCCTCTCCGGCGACGCGCTCCAGACCCTCGCCTTCGAGGTGCTCGCCGACCCGGCGACGGCGCCGGAGAGCGGCGTGCGGGCAGACCTCGTGCTCGGGCTCGCCCGGGCTTCGGGGCTCGGCGGCATGGTCGGAGGGCAGATGCTCGACCTCGCGGCGGAGGGGCGCTACGGGACTGCCAGCCTCGACGAGGCCGGCATCCGCCGCCTCCAGGCCATGAAGACAGGGGCGCTCCTCGCCTATGCCGTCGAGGCCGGCGCCATCCTGGGCCGCGCGGCCCCCGACCAGCGGGCGAAGCTCCTCGCCTACGGACGGGCGCTCGGCGCCGCCTTCCAGGTCGCCGACGATCTCCTCGACCGGGAGGCCTCCGCCGAGGCCATGGGCAAGCGCACCGGCAAGGACGCCGAGAAGGGCAAGGCGACCCTCGTCGACGCGCTCGGCGTCGAGGGCGCGCGGGCGGAAAGCCGGCGCCTGGTCGAAGCGGCGCTCGGCGCGCTCTCTGGGTTCGGCCCGGAGGCCGACTTGCTGCGGGAGGCGGCGCGTTTTACGGCGGCGCGGAAAGCCTGAGGGGGATCAGACGGTCACCTGCGTGCCGACCTCCACGACGCGGCCCGTCGGGATCTGGAAGAAGTCCGTGGCGTCGCTCGCGGTCTTGGCCAGCCCGATGAAGAGATGGTCCTGCCAGAGCGGCATGCCCGAATGGGCGGCCGGGCGGATCGAGCGGCGCGAGAGGAAGAACGACGTCGCCATGATGTCGAACTTGAAGCCGCGCTTCCTCAGGATCGCGAGGCCGCGGGGGACGTTGGGCGTCTCCATGTAGCCGTAGAGCATCGACACCTTCCAGAACGAGTCGCCGACATTGTCGATGGCGACCCGCTCCTCGTCGGGCACGCGGGGCATGTCGATGGTGCGCACGGTGAGCACCACGTTCTTCTCGTGCAGCACCTTGTTGTGCTTGAGGTTGTGCAGGAGCGCAGAGGGGGCGGTGTCCGGGTCGCTCGTCAGGAAGACGGCGGTGCCCTTCACCCGATGAGGAGGGCTCTTCTCGAGCATGCCGACGAGCTCGGAGAGGGGCACGTCGGTCTTGCGGGTCTTCTCGAAGAGGATGCCCGTGCCGCGCACCCAGGTGTACATCAGGATGATCAGCGCCGTGGCGAGCGCCACCGGCACGAAGCCGCCGTGGAAGAGCTTGAGCAGGTTCGCCCCGAAGAAGGCGAGGTCGATGATCAGGAAGGGCACCATCACGGCGAGCGCCAGGCCGAGCGACCAGCGCCAGCCCTTCCAGATGAGCAGGATGGCGAGCACCGCGTCGACCGCCATGGCGCCGAACACGGACACGCCGTAGGCGTTAGCGAGCCGGCTCGACGAACCGAAGGCGAGGACCAGGATCACGACGCCGATGAGAAGAAGCGTGTTCACCCGCGGCAGGTAGATCTGGCCCTGGTGCGACTCGGAGGTGAAGCGGATCTCGAGCCGGGGCAGGAGGCCGAGCTGCACCGCCTGGCGGGTGAGCGAGAAGGCTCCGGTGATCACGGCCTGGCTCGCGATGATGGTGGCGAGCGTCGCGAGGATCACCATGGGAATCAGCAACAGCTCGGGCACGAGGCGGTAGAGCGGGTGCTCGGCGGCGGCCGGGTTGGTGAGGACGAGGGCGCCCTGGCCGAAATAGTTGATTACCAGCGCCGGCAGCACGAAGAACAGCCAGGCGCTGCGGATCGGGCCGCGGCCGAAATGGCCGAGATCGGCGTAGAGCGCCTCGGCGCCCGTCACCGAGAGGCAGACTGCGCCGAGCACCGCGAGCGACACCCCGGCATGGTCGTAGAAGAACCGGACCCCGTGATGGGGCAGGACGGCCCAGAGCACGGTGGGGTCGTCGGCGATGTGGAGCAGGCCCGTGAGCGCGAGCACCGCGAACCAAGCGGCCATGATCGGCCCGAAGAAGGTCGCGACGCGCCCCGTCCCCCGGCTCTGGACGGCGAAGAGCCCGACGAGGATCGCGACCGTGATGTAGACGACGTAGGGTTCGAGCTTCGGCGTCACGAGCTTGAGCCCCTCGACCGCCGACAGCACCGACATCGCCGGCGTGATCACCGCGTCGCCGTAGAACAGGCCCGCCCCGGCGATGCCGAGAAACAGGGCAAGACTGCTTCGTCGCCCCATGGCGCGCTGGACGAGGGCGACGAGGGTCAGGGTCCCGCCCTCGCCGTTGTTGTCGGCGCGGAGCAGGATCCAGACGTATTTGATGGTAACGATGAGGATCAGCGACCAGATAATGAGCGACAGCAGGCCCAGCACGATATCCCGGGTCACGGGCGACGCGCCGTGGTGGGTCGCCGCCGCGATCGACTCCTTGAAGGCGTAGAGCGGGCTCGTGCCGATGTCGCCGTAGACGACGCCGACCGCACCGAGCGCCAGCGTCCAGAAGCTGGTGTGGTGGTGAGCTTCGGGCAGCGCCGTGACCGTCGGCGCGGCGGAATCGGGATGACCTTGGGCCACGTCAGGGGACGCCATGGGGGATGCTCTCGGGTCTGACCCGGCTGCTGCCCGAAGAACGCGACATCGACAACCGCTCCGCGTGTTCGCGACCTTGGGCAGCCCGTTCAGGCGGTCGCGAGGGCGGCGGCCCTCGTGGCAACCATGGCCGCGCGCGGCGGGGTCTCTAGCATGCCGCGCGGGAGCTTAAAACGGAATCTTCGGGAGAGGTTCCGGAGGACCTTGGGTCAGGCTGCAGCGTCGCGGTCGCGGCCCGCACCGAAGCGGCGCTCGATGTAGTCCTGCACCAGGGCCTGGAAGTCGGGCACGAGGGTCGGGCCGCGCAGCGTCACCGCCTTGCGGCCATCGATGAAGACGGGGGCCGCCGGCTGCTCGCCGGTGCCAGGCAGCGAGATGCCGATATCGGCGTGCTTCGACTCGCCCGGCCCGTTCACGATGCAGCCCATCACCGCGACGTTGAGGCCTTCGACGCCAGGATAGGTCTTGCGCCACTCGGGCATGGAGGTGGTGATCCAGGTCTGGATATCGCGGGCAAGCTCCTGGAACACCGTCGACGTGGTGCGGCCGCAGCCGGGGCAGGCGGCGACCAGCGGGACGAAGGTGCGAAAGCCCATGGTCTGCAGGAGCTCCTGCGCGGCACGAACCTCGACGGTGCGGTCGCCGCCGGGCTCGGGCGTCAGCGAGAAGCGGATCGTGTCCCCGATCCCGTCCTGGAGCAGGATGCCCATGGCGGCCGACGACGCGACGATCCCCTTCGAGCCCATGCCCGCCTCGGTGAGCCCGAGATGCAGGGCGTAGTCCGAGCGCTTCGCCAGGGCGCGATAGACGCCGATCAGGTCCTGCACCGCCGAGACCTTGGCGGAGAGGATGATACGGTCCTTGGCCAAACCGATTTCCTCGGCGCGAGCGGCCGAGAGCAGGGCCGACTGCACCATGGCCTCGCGGGTGATGGCCCGGGCCTCGAGGGGCCGGGCGCTCCGCGCGTTTTCGTCCATCAGATGCGTCAGGAGCTCCTGGTCGAGGGAGCCCCAGTTCGCGCCGATGCGCACCGCCTTGCCGTGCCGGATCGCCTCCTCGACGATGGCCGAGAACTGCCGGTCCTTCTTGTCCTTGAAGCCGACATTGCCCGGATTGATGCGGTATTTTGCCAGCGCCTCGGCGCAGGCCGGATGGTCGCGCAGGAGCTGGTGGCCGATATAGTGGAAGTCGCCCACGAGAGGCACCGCGACGCCGAGCCGGTCGAGGCGATCGCGGATGCGGGGCACGGCGGCAGCGGCCTCGTCGCGGTCGACGGTGATGCGCACGATTTCGGAGCCTGCCCGGGCGAGGTCCGCGACCTGGCGGACGGTCCCGTCCACGTCCGCCGTGTCGGTGTTGGTCATCGACTGCACCACGACGGGCGCGCCGCCGCCGACCATCACGTCGCCGACCCGGACGCCGGCGGTGCGGTGGCGGGGCGCAGGTCCCGCCGGGATCTCGTCGGGCAGGCAGGGGCTCATCGTTTGCGACCTCGTCTCGTCAGGCGGCCGGAAGGCAATGGGCGCACAGCCCCGTGATCTCGAGAACCTGCTGACGCGGGCGGAAGCGCTCCTCGACGAGGAGCCCGCGCACCGCCGTGCCGAGGCCCTCCGAGCAGCGCTCGTCGACCCCGCCGCAGGCTTCGCAGATCAGGAAGGCGACGACGTCGCTCGCTCCGTGCGCGTGCGGACAGACCACGAAGGCATTGCGGCTGGCGAGCCGGTGCACGAGCCCCTGCTCCATGAGGAAGTCGAGGGCGCGGTACACCGTGATCGGGGCGAGCCGCCGCTTCGAGCGGCCGGCCTCGGCGCCGAGGGCCTCGACGATCTCGTACGCACCGAGCGGGCGGTGGGTGGCGGTCAAGGCTTCGAGCACGGCCCGGCGGATCGGCGTCAGTCGCGCGCCCCGCTCGGCGCACACGGCCTCCGCGCGCGAGGCCGCCTCCGTGGCCCGGGCGCTCTGGTCCGCGGCATGGGCGCAGCCCGGCGCCGGGTGGTCGTGATCGTGCAGGTGCGCCATCGGTCAAGGAGCAGGTCGGAACCACGCACATGTAGCATCCCGGCCGCGTCTTTCCCACCCACAGCGGCATGATGCTCGGGCAACGGTCACCGGCTTGTGTTGCACTGCAACAGCTGACTTTCGGGCGCACGGGCCTTAAAGGAAGCGTCACGTTTTCACGGAGCGCGCCATGATCCTGCAAGGCAAGACCGCCCTCGTCACGGGCTCGACCTCCGGCATCGGGCTCGCCATTGCCCGAGCCTTCGCCAAGGAAGGGGCGAACATCGTCCTGAACGGCCTCGGCAAGCCTGAGGAGATCGAGGCCGCCCGCGCTGGCATCGAGAGCGACTTCGGCGTCAAGGTGGTGCATTCCCCGGCCGACATGACGAAGCCCGACGAAATAGCCGCCATGGTGCGGTTAGGCGAGGAGACGTTCGGCTCCGTCGACGTTCTTGTGAACAACGCCGGCATCCAGCACGTTTCGCCGGTCGAGGATTTCCCGCCGGAGAAGTGGGACCAGATCATCGCCATCAACCTGTCCTCGGCCTTCCACGCCACCCGCGCCGCCGTGCCAGGCATGAAGGCGAGGAAGTGGGGCCGGATCATCAACACCGCGTCGGCCCATTCGCTGGTCGCCTCACCTTTCAAATCGGCCTATGTCGCGGCCAAACACGGCATCGCGGGCTTCACCAAGACCATCGCGCTCGAGGTCGCCACTTTCGGCGTCACCGTGAACTGCATCTCGCCGGGCTACGTCTGGACGCCCCTCGTCGAGCGGCAGATCCCCGACACCATGAAGGCGCGCGGCCTCACGAAGGAGCAGGTCATCAACGACGTGCTGCTTCAGGCGCAGCCGACGAAGGAGTTCGTCACCGTCGAGCAGGTCGCGGCGCTCGCCGTGTTCCTGTGCTCGGACGCCGCGAGCCAGATCACCGGCACGAACCTGTCGATGGACGGCGGCTGGACGGCGGCATGAGCCGGCGGCCCCGCCCGACGCCCGCCAGCGCGCCTCGCGGCCTCGCCGGGCCGAAGGCCGAGAAGTCGATTTCGCTCGCCCTCCAAGGCGGCGGGGCGCACGGCGCCTTCACCTGGGGCGTGCTCGACTACCTCCTCGAGGACGGGCGGCTCGCCATCGAGGCCATCTCGGGGGCGAGCGCCGGGGCCATGAACGCGGTGGTCCTCGCCGACGGCTGGGTCGCGGGCGGGGCGGACGGCGCACGGGCGGGACTCGAGACGTTCTGGCGCCGCGTCAGCCTCGACGGCAGCCTGAACCCCGTCCAGCGCGCGCTCTTCGACCGCTTCCTCGGCCATTGGTGCTCCGACGGATCGCCGATTCAGCTCTGGCTCGACGTGTGGCAGCGAGCGGTGAGCCCCTACGAGACGAACCCGCTCGACATCAATCCCTTGCGCGACGCGGTCGACGACTCGATCGATTTCGGCCGCCTGCGGGCCGCCCCCGACGACGTGAAGCTCTTCATCGCCGCGACCAATGTCTGGACCGGCAAGACCGCGATCTTCACGCGCTCCGAGCTCACCGCCGACCACGTGCTCGCCTCCGCCTGCCTGCCGACCCTGTTCAAGGCGGTGGAGATCCAGGGCGTACCCTACTGGGACGGCGGCTACATGGGCAATCCCGCCCTCTACCCGCTCTTCTACGACACGGCCGCCGACGACGTCCTCCTGGTGCAGATCAACCCCATCGAGCGGCGCACCACGCCGACCACCGCCCACGCGATCCAGAACCGGCTGACCGAGATCACGTTCAACGGCGGGTTGCTGCGCGAGTTGCGCGCCGTCGACTTCGTGCTGCGCCTCATCGACGAGGGCAAGCTCTCCCGGGACGAGTACAAGCGCGTGCTGATGCACCGGATCGACGGCGGGCGCGAGCTCGACGCCTACACGGCCGCCTCGCGGCTCAACGCCGACTGGAACTTCTTCCAGGAGCTCAGGGATGTGGGACGGTCCTGCGCCAAGGACTGGCTCGACGCGCATTACGACGATGTCGGGCATCGGGCGACGCTCGACCTCAAGCAGGCCTACGCCTGACGTAAGACTAACGTATGTTGTTCCTGTGCAACACTCTCGCGCTGAATCTTTAGCCAACCCCGGGTTTGCCTAAGAAGGCGGCAAATGCTCAACGAAAGCCTTTGAGGCTCAGGCGTAGCTCCCTCAGGCTTCGCGGAAATGGGCGCGTTCGAGCGCCGGGTTTCCACGAAGGGCGAGAGCGATGCGGGGCAAGACGAGTTGGATGATGGCGGCGGCGCTGACGGTCGGCGGCACTGCTGGTGCTGCGGCGGCGGACCTCGCGGCGCCGAAGGTGATGCCCGCGCCGGTGGCGGTCGCGGCTTCGACGCCGATCGACTTCATCTTCGGCGCGCGCCTCGCCTCCGACTACATCTTCCGCGGCATCTCCCAGTCGAACCGCCGGCCGAGCGTCCAGAGCTACGGCGAGGTGCAGCTCTTCGATAACTTCTTCTACGCGGGCTTTGCTACCTACCGCGTCGACCTGCCGACGAAGCCGCAGCAGGAAGTTGACCTCACCATCGGTATCCGGCCGAAATTCGGCCAGTTCACCTTCGACTTCGGGCTGATCTACTACTACTACCCGGGCGAGCGCCGCTTCCTGAACCCCTATTCGCCCGTCACCTACGACACGTTCTTCTTCGGCACCTTCGATGGGCCTGGCATCCTCACGCCCCGCAACACCGACTTCCTGGAATTCGCGGGCAAGGTGACCTGGACGCCCAGCGACCAGTGGACGATCGGCGGCGGCGTCTTCCATGCCTACGATTGGCTCGGCACCGGCGCGCCGGCGACCTACATCAACGGCACGGCGAAGTACGCGCTCCCCGAGGGCCTCGTCGGCCCCGGCGTCCTCGCGTTCTCGGGCGAGATCGGCTACTACGATCTGGGCAAGACCTCGCCCCAGCTCGGCTCGATCAAGCTCGCCGACTACACGACCTGGAACATCGGCGCGTCCTACACCTACAAGCAGGTCACCCTCGATCTGCGCTACCACGACACCAACCTCGGTAAGCGCGACTGCTTCCTGAACACCACCGACCCGCGCGGCGTGTTCAACGGAGGCCGCTCCAACTGGTGCAGCGAAACCTTCGTCGCGACTTTGTCCGTGGACTTGGTGGCGAGCCAACTCGGCATCTTCGCGCCGGCGAAGTGAGCCCTTCTCCCCTTGAGTGAGAAGGTGACCGGCGTGAGCGAGGTCGGATGAGGGGGTGCTGGGCATGGGTCCGGGTGGCGGAGAGATACCCCTCACCCTTCGGTCGCTGGCGCTCCCTTGCTTAGCCTGCCGGTGCGCAGGCGAAGCCCTCTCCCACAAGGGGAGAGGGGACGCGCACCCAGGTGTCAGATCACCGGAACCAGAGCCCGGGCGGTCCAACCCTCTCCCCTCGTGGGAGAGGGTGGCCGGCGAGAGCCGGCTGGGTGAGGGGGCGCTGGGCATGGGCCCGAGCAGAACAGACCACCACCTATGTCGCTCGTGGGCTTGACCCGCGAACCTTGGCGCGAAACCGTCACCGCCTCCGAACCGAGATGGCCGGGTCAAGCCCGGCCATGACAAAGGTGCAGGGCGGAGAGGCCGCCTAAGCCCGAAGCCGCCTCACGCCACGAAGCGGCCGTGGCAGTGCTTGTACTTCTTGCCCGAGCCGCAGGGGCAGGCCTCGTTGCGGGAGACTTTGCCCCAGCTCGAGGGGTCGTTCGGGTCGCGCTCGACCTCGGGCAAGGTGGCGACGTCGGCCGCCGCGTAGCCCAGTGCCGGGCCCGCCCCGCCGAAGCTGCCAGTCGCGTGGTCACCGGCCAGCGCGAACTCGTTCTCGCCCGTCGCCGGGTCAAGGTGCTGCGCGAACATCGGCGGCAGGCCTTGCGGCTCCGGCTCCTGATAGACGATCTCGACCCGCATGAGCTGGCCCGTCACCTGATCGCGCAAGCGCGCGATGAGTTCGTTGAAGAGCTCGAAGGCTTCCGACTTGTACTCGTTCAAGGGGTCGCGCTGGGCGAAGCCGCGCCAGCCGATCACTTGGCGCAGATGGTCGAGCGTCACGAGGTGCTCGCGCCAGAGGTGGTCGAGGCTCTGCAGCAGCACCTGCTTCTCGACGTAGTTCATCACCTCTTCCGAGTTGCGCTCGACCCGCTCCTTGTAGGCCGCATCCGCGGCCGTGCGGAGGCGCTCGCGAATCTCCTCGTCGGCGATGCCTTCCTCCTTGGCCCAGTCGGCGACGGGAAGGTCGAGGTTGAGGTTGCTCTGCACGCTCTCGGCGAGGCCCTCGACATCCCATTGCTCGGCATAGGCCTGCGGCGGGATGTGGCGGGCGACGATGTCATCGATCACGCCGTGGCGCATCTCGTCGATCGTGTCGCGCACGCTCTCGAGGCTCATGAAGTCGCGACGCTGCTCGAAGACCACCTTGCGCTGATCGTTCATCACGTTGTCGTACTTCAGGATGTTCTTGCGCATGTCGAAGTTGCGCGCCTCGACCTTGGCCTGCGCCCGCTCGATCGCCTTGTTGATCCAGGGGTGGATGATGGCCTCGCCTTCCTCCAACCCGAGCTTCTGCAGCATCCCGTCCATGCGGTCGGAGCCGAAGATGCGCATCAGGTCATCCTGAAGCGACAGGTAGAACTTGGAGCGGCCGGGATCGCCCTGGCGGCCCGAGCGGCCGCGCAGCTGATTGTCGATGCGCCGGCTCTCGTGGCGCTCCGTGCCGATGATGTAGAGGCCGCCCGGGCGGGTCTCCGTGCGGGCCGGACGGGAGCCCTTGGCCGGCTCGAGCTCGACCGTCTCGCCGGAGCGAAGCACCACGTCCCGGTTCGCCGCGATCTCGGCCTCGATGGCGGCCGTCACCACGTCCTTCTCCGGCCCGTCGGGAAGCTCCGCGGTCTCCTGCGACACGCGCAGCTCGAGGTTGCCGCCGAGTTTGATGTCGGTGCCGCGCCCGGCCATGTTGGTCGCGATGGTGATCGCGCCCGGCACGCCGGCTTCCGCGACGATGTGGGCTTCCTGCTCGTGGAAGCGGGCGTTCAGCACGGCGAATTGCCGAGAGGCCTTCCCTTCCCGCGCCGCGGCGTAAAGGGTTCCGAGGGCCTTGGGATCCGAGAAGTCGATCTGCTTGAAGCCGCGCTGGCGCAAGAGCTCGGCGATAAATTCCGACTTCTCGATCGAGGCGGTGCCGACGAGCACCGGCTGGCGCCGCTCGTGCGCCTTCTCGATCTCGCGGATGATGCCCTCGTACTTCTCCTGGACGGTCCGGTAGACCTCGTCGTCCTCGTCGAGGCGGGCCACGGCGCGGTTCGTCGGGATCTCGACGACCTCGAGGTTGTAGATCTCCTGGAACTCGTCGGCTTCGGTCGCCGCCGTGCCGGTCATGCCGGCGAGCTTCTTGTAGAGGCGGAAGTAGTTCTGGAACGTGATGGAGGCCAGCGTCTGGTTCTCGGGCTGGATCTGCACCCGCTCCTTGGCTTCGAGCGCCTGGTGCAAACCTTCCGAGTAGCGCCGGCCCGGCATCATGCGGCCGGTGAACTCGTCGATGATCACGACTTCGCCGTTGCGGACGATATAGTCCTTGTCCCGGGTGAAGAGGGTGTGGGCGCGCAGAGCCTGGTTGAGGTGATGCACGAGGGTAGCGTTGTGGGCGTCGTAGAGGTCGCCCTCCTTGATGAGGCCCGCCTCGCGCAGCCACTCCTCCATCCGCTCGTTGCCGCTCTCGGTGAGCGACACGGCGCGCTGCTTCTCGTCGAGGTCATAGTCGGTCTTGACGAGCCGCGGGATGATTTGGTCGACGGCGGTGTAGAGCTCCGAACGGTCGTCGATGGGCCCTGAGATGATGAGGGGGGTTCGCGCCTCGTCGACCAGGATCGAGTCCACCTCGTCGACGATCGCGTAGGCATGGCCGCGCTGAACCATCTGGTTCAGCTCGTACTTCATGTTGTCGCGAAGATAATCGAAGCCGTACTCGTTGTTCGTGCCATAGGTGATGTCACAAGCGTAGGAGCGCTGGCGCTCCTCGTCGTCGAGGCCGTGGACGATGGTGCCGACGGTGAGCCCGAGGAACTTGTAGACCTTGCCCATCCACTCCGCGTCGCGGCTGGCGAGATAGTCGTTCACGGTCACGACGTGGACACCCTTGCCGGCCAGCGCATTGAGGTAAACCGGCAGGGTCGCGACGAGGGTCTTGCCTTCGCCCGTGCGCATCTCCGCGATGCCGCCCTCGTGCAGCACCATCCCGCCGATGAGCTGTACGTCGAAATGGCGCTGGCCGAGCGCGCGCTTGGCCCCTTCGCGCACCGTGGCGAAGGCCGGGACCAGGATGTCGTCGAGGGTCTTGCCGGCGGCAAGCTCCGCTTTCAGCATCCCGGTGCGGGCGCGAAGCTGATCGTCCGACAGCGCGGCGACTTCGGGCTCCATCGCGTTGATGGCCGCAACCTTCGGCCGGTAGGACTTCAGGCGGCGGTCATTCGCCGAACCGAAGATTTTCTTCGCGAGAGAGCCGAGCATCGAGGAACCTGCAGTCAAGGGTCTTGACGGAATGACGGGGAAGGGCGGCGGGCCTTATAGACCTAATCATCGGGGCGCGCATCCGAAAGCCTGCGCCAATCGAGCGCAGCGACGCTCACGATCGTGAGCGGCCAGCCACCCCTGCCCAGCTTGCCAAGGGCGCTCGAGGGCGGCATTCAGGCCGCGACCCGGCCGCCCGGCGGCCGCCTCTGTCGAGACTTGATCCCGAGGACGCATCGATGAAAGCCCTGACACTCCGTTCGAGCCTCGTCGCCCTCGCGCTCGCGGCGCCCGACTTGGCCTTCGCCCAGGCTCCCGCGACCGCCCCGGCTCCCGCGGCGCAGCCCGCCGCCAACGCCGACAAGGTCTTGGCCCGCGGCAGCGGCATCACCGTCACCGAGCGCGACCTGCAGCTCGCGGCGGAGGATCCGGCCCTCAACCTGCCGGGCGTCGCGGATGCGCAGAAGCGCGACCTGCTCATCGGCTACATGACCGACCTCAAGCTCGGCGCCAAGGCCGCGACGGACGCCAAGATCGGCGACTCGCCCGATTTCCAGCGCCGCCTGGCCTATCTCCGCGACAAGGCACTCCTCGACGAGTACCTGGAGCGCGAGGTGAAGAAGGGTGTGACGCCGGACGCCGTGCGCAAGCTCTACGACGACACCGTCAAGAACCTGACGCCCGAGCCGGAGGTGCGCGCCCGCCACATCCTCGTCGAGAAGGAAGAGGACGCGAAGGCGATCGCCGCGCGGGTGAAGAAGGGCGAGGACTTCGCCAAGATCGCCGCCGAAGCCTCGACCGATCCGGGGTCTAAGGCCGAGGGCGGGGATCTGGGCTTCTTCACGAAGGAGCGCATGGTCCAGCCCTTCGCCGAGGCCGCGTTCAAGATGGAGCCGGGCCAAGTCTCCGAGCCCGTGAAGAGCCAGTTCGGCTGGCACGTCATCAAGGTCGAGGAGAAGCGCACGAAGCCCGTGCCGGCCTTCGAGGAGATGAAGGAGCAGGTGGAGAGCTATCTTGCACGCAAGACGCAGCAGGACATCATCCTCAGCCTGCGCTCCAACGCCAAGGTCGAGCGCCTCGACGACCAGGGCAAGCCGATCGCCGCCCCGGAGACGAAGAAGCCGTAAGGCGGGGTTGCTTCGGGCTGGGGTTAGGGCCGGCAGAACTGAGAGCTTACGCCCAGCGCTGCCCCCACCCGTCCGGCTTCGCCGTCCACCCTCCCCGCAGGCGGGAGGGATGAGGGGCGGCTCCGTTGTTCCCCTTTCCCCTTGAGGGAGAGGGTGGCCCCGCGAAGCGGGGTCAGGAGAGGGGTGGCGCGAGGCAACGAGCGCCCGGCCGGAAGGCCGATCAGTCTCTCTCCGCACCGAGCATCCTGCTCGCTTCGCGAGGCGCTGCGCGCCACCCCTCATCCGCCCTGCTGCGCAGGGCACCTTCTCCCTCAAGGGGAGAAGGGGGGCGCACCAGCGCCCCTCATCCCTCCCCGCTCGCGGGGAGGGTGGCCCTCGCGCAGCGAGGGTCGGGTGGGGCAAGCGCTGGGGCAGGCACTCATCTTCCTTTATCAACTCCACCGGGCGGCGCCTTCCGCCCACCCCTTTCACCAGAGAACGCCCTCAACCCTCCCCGACCGTGATCGCCACGCGGTGGATCGCGTTGCCGGCATAACCTTGCGGGTTCCAGCGGGCGGGGATGAAGGGCTGGGCGCGGCCTTCCGCATCCATCGCCCGGGCCCAGAGCTCGAAGTAGCCGTCGGAGGGCAGGTCGAGGGCCACCGACCAGCGGTGCCAGTCGTAGCGGTTGCGCCGCGGGCCGAGCGCCGTCTCGTGCCAGGTCTGGCCAAGATCGAGAGAGAGATCGACGCGGGCCACCTCGCTCTCGTGTCCCCAGGCCCGGCCGCGAACCTCGAGACGGCGCGTGCCGGCGGGAAGGCGGGCCTTGGCCCGCGGACTGGTGATCACTGAGCGGATCGGCATGGCGCCGATCACCTCGAAACCGGCCTCGTCGGCGTGACCGCCCGGCACCATGGGGGTGCGCGGCAGCCGGTAGGACGTGCCGCGCATGCCGGGTCCGTCGTGCTCCCGGTCGCGCAGCGTGATCCGGGTGAGCCACTTGTGGCTCACGGAACCTGCCCAACCGGGAATGACGAGGCGCAGGGGCCCGCCATGGGCGCGGTTCAAGGGCTCCCCGTTCATCGCGAAGACGAGGAGGTTCATGGGGTCCATCGCCTTGGCGATCGGTACGCCCCGCGACAACGGCAACTGATCAGGATCGGAGGTATGCGGGTCGGCGCCCTCGTGGGCGGTATAGACCGCACGCTCGGTGACACCAGCCGCGGCGAGCACCTCGGCCAGTGGCACCCCCGTCCAGGCGGCACAGCCGACGCCGCCGTTCGACCACGGATTGCCCTTGGCCGGCGGCTGGAAAAAGGCGCGCCCGTTTCCGGCGCATTCGAGCACCATGTGGTGGGTGCGGGTGGGAAAGCGCTCCTTGAGTTCGGCAAGGCTGAGGGAGAGGGGCTCGCGCACTTCGCCGTCGATCACCAGCCGCCAGCGGTCGGGATCGGTCGCGAGAGAGGGCGTCAAACCGTTGTTGCGCACGAAGAAACGGTGCAGCGGCGTGGTGTCGTCGTCGAGCCAGTGCTCCGGGGTCTCGGCAACGAGGGGGCGGCTGCCGAGGATGCGCAGGCCTGCCTCCTTGCGGAGCGCCCGCAGGACCGCCTCGGCCGGAGCGTCCTCAAGCGCGCCGCCTCGATCCTCGTGTCCGCTTCGCTCGTCGGGAAACCGTTCGGCCGCGCCGCTCATGATGATTGTGTCGTTCCTGATCTGTTGACCCTGCAGGTGAACGCTAAGCCGGCCCCGGTCGTTCGGCAACGCTGAGGCCGGCGGAGGGAACCTTGAGCCGGCCCGAGCCTTGATCTGTCGCCCGGGCAGCCTTGCCGCTGACCCGCGAAGCGCCACCTGTTAAGCTTCGTCGATTAGCCTGCCCGCCGTGGTCACCAGGAGCCCTCCATGCGCCCCCTCGTTCTCGGAATCTTGAGCCTCGCGGCCGTTGCGTCCGCCGTACCGGCGGAGGCGCAGGTGCGTCGCGTGCGCAGCAGCGACGGTGTCGTCGTCACTGTGCGCCCCCGTTCCTATCTCGACGCCGGCCGCGTCGCTCCCCTCGGCTCCGAGAGCCGCTATGCCGGCGGCTGGCAGGCGCGCTCCTACCTCAACACGCCGCCCTACCAGCACATGAAGGACCGCTTCGGCGAGGGTGTCCTGCCCGATCCGATCACCAACGGCCCCTTCGTCGGCGCCCGCAACCCCTTCGGCCCGGTGGACTTTTCCGGCACGCTGCGCTGAGGGCGCGCACCTCTCGCTCGTCATTCCGGGGCTCGGCGTCAGCCGAGAACCCGGAACCCACGACCGGGTGAGCGGCCGCGAGCAGCATCCCGTCCAGTCATGGATTCCGGGTTCCGCTGCGCGGCCCCGGAATGACGGGCCGAATTCCTTCCGGGCCTAGACCTCACGCCGCCCTATCGAGCGCGCTCAGGATGGCGTCACCCATCTCGGCGGTGCCGACCGCGTTCGTGCCCGGGCCGGCGATGTCCTTGGTGCGCAGGCCTGAGGCGAGCGTGTCGGTGATCGCCCGCTCGAGCCGGTCGGCGGCTTCCGCCTCACCGAACGAGTAACGCAGGGCCATGGCAAGCGAGCCGATCATCGCGATCGGGTTGGCCAAGCCCCGCCCCGCGATGTCCGGCGCCGAGCCGTGGACCGGCTCGTAGAGCGCCTTACGCCGGCCCGTGCCCGCCTCCTCGGCGCCGAGCGAGGCGGAGGGCAGCATGCCGAGCGAGCCTGTGAGCATCGCCGCTACGTCGGAGAGCACGTCGCCGAAGAGGTTGTCGGTGACGATGACGTCGTATTGCTTGGGCCAGCGCACGAGCTGCATGGCGCAGTTGTCGGCGAGCACGTGCTCGAGCTCCACGTCCGGGAACTCCGCCGCGCGAACCTCGGTGACCACCTGCTTCCACAGCACGCCCGAGCGCATCACGTTGTGCTTCTCCGCCGACGAGACCTTGTTGCGCCGCTTCTTGGCAAGGTCGAACGCGACCCGGGCGATGCGCTCGATCTCGCCCGTCGTGTAAACTTGAGTGTCGACGGCGCGCTTCGAGCCGTCCTCCAGGGTCACGATCTCCTTGGGCTCGCCGAAATAGACGCCGCCGGTGAGCTCGCGCACGATGACGATGTCGAGCCCTTCCACCACCTCGCGCTTCAACGACGAGGCGTCGGCCAAGGCCGGGTAGCAGATCGCCGGGCGAATGTTGGCGAAGAGGCCGAGATCCTTGCGCAGGCGCAGCAACCCCGCCTCCGGCCGGTGCCGATAGGGCACATCGGCCCATTTCGGGCCACCTACCGCGCCGAACAGCACGGCGTCGGCTCCTTTCGCCCGCTCCATCGCCGCTTCCGAGATTGCCGCCCCGTGGGCGTCGTAGGCCGCGCCGCCGACGAGGTCGGTCTCGGTCTCGAAGCCGAGTCCCCGCGACCGGAACCAGGCGACGATCTTCTCCACCTGACCCATCACCTCGGGGCCGATGCCGTCGCCGGGCAGGAGAAGAAGCTTATGCGTCGCCATCAGGATCCCCGTTCGTTGCGGGGCGGGTTTAGGCGGGCCTCACGCGGCTTGGCAAGGGAGGGTGATCCATCCCTCACCTCTCATCCTGAGGCGCGAAGGCGAAGCCTGAGCCTCGAAGGAGGGCTCCAGAACCGTCGACGTCTCTGGAGCCATCCTTCGAGGCCGCTGCGCGGCACCTCAGGATGAGGCGAGAGGATTGGATGGAGGTGGGTGGAGGACGGGAGCTCAGCCCCGGCGCATGGCCGTGGCCTCGACCTCGATCCTCATCTCGGGCTTGAGCAGGCCCGCGACGATGTAGAGGCCGGCGGCCGGGCGGATCTCACCGAGCCAGCGGCCGAAGACGGGAAAGGCCCGCTCGCCGTCCTCGCGGGAGGTCACGAAATACTGCACCCGCACGAGATCCTCGAGCGCGAAACCGGCCTCGGCGAGCGCCGCGCTGATCGTGCGAAAGCAGTTCTCCGTCTGCTCCTCCACGCTCTCGGGCATGGTCATGGTGGAATAGTCGTAACCCGTGGTGCCGGCGACGAAGGCGAAGGGCTCCTGCACCACGGCCCGGGAGTAACCACCGGCCCGCTCGAAGGGCGAACCGGTGGAGACGAGGCGACGGGTCACGCGCTCGCCTCGTCGAGGCGGGCGAGGGTGTCCGCGCTCAAGGAGAGGCGAGGGGCGGCCAGCAACTCGTCGAGCTGCGCGACGGAGGTCGCGCTGGCGATGGGGGCGGTCAGCCCCGGGCGGGCGATCAGCCAAGCCAACGCCACCTGCGCGGGCGTCGCTCCCTGGTCGGCAGCCACGGCGTCGAGCGTGCTGAGGATGCGCTCGCCCCTGGCGTCGAGGTAGCGCCCGACCCGGCCGGCCCGGGCGCGGCCTTCGAGATCGGCCTTCGAGCGGTACTTGCCCGTGAGGAAGCCCGCCGCGAGGGAGAAGTAGGGGATGACGCCGAGCTCCTCGCGCCGGCACAGATCGGCGAGCTCCGCCTCGAACTCCTGGCGGTCGTAGAGGTTGTAGCCCGGCTGCAGGCTCTCGTAGCGGGGCAGTCCGTCCCGCCGGCTCGCGTCCAATGCCGCGGAGAGCCGGGCCGGAGAAAAGTTCGACGCGCCGACGGCGCGCACCTTCCCCGCCTTGATCAAGGCGTCGTAGGCCTGGAGCGGCTCCTCCACGGGCAGGTTCTCGTCGTCGAAATGGGACTGGTAGAGGTCGATGACATCGGTTTGCAGGCGCCGCAGCGAGTCCTCGACGGCCTGCAGGATGTAGGCCTTCGAAAGACCCTTCTTGTCCGGCGCCATCTCGCCGCCGACCTTGGTCGCGATGACGACGCGGTCGCGGCAGCCGCGCGCCTTCATCCAGCGGCCGATGACCGTTTCCGATTCGCCGCCCGTGTGACCCGGCCCCCAGGTCGAGTAGATGTCGGCGGTGTCGATGAAGGTGAAGCCCGCGTCGAGATAGGCGTCGAGCACGGCGAAGGACGCCGTCTCGTCCGCCGTCCAGCCGAAGACGTTGCCGCCGAGGCAGAACGGCGGGACGTGGATGTCGGAACGTCCGAGGCGGCGGGTCTGCATGGCGTTGGCCTCCTGGCATCCGGCCGCGGATACCTTGCCCAACCCTCAACCTCATCCTGAGGTGCCGCGCAAGCGGCCTCGAAGGAGGCTTCCAGGACCATTCACCTCACTGGAGCCCTCCTTCGAGGCTCCCGCTTCGCCTTCGCGCCTCAGGATGAGGTCTCGTGGCTGGAGGCCCGCGCAGCTCGGTGTCTTCACCGCCCTTTCAGCGCCTGCAGCACCTTGCCCCCGGGCCGGCCCGTGGGTCGCATCCCGATCTGGCTCTCGATCGCCTTGATGGCGTCCCGGGTCTTCTGGCCGACGCGCCCATCCGGCTCGCCGACGTCGTAGCCGCGGCGGGCGAGCAGGGTCTGGAGCTCGCGCCGCTCGGCGCGCGACAGGGGCGGGTCGTCGGTGGGCCAGGCGGTCTGCAGACCGGGCGCGCCGCGCAGGCGGTCGGACAAGAGCGCGATGGCAAGGCCGTAGGATTCGGCGGCGTTGTAGGAATAGAGCGCGTCGAAGTTCTTCGTCACGAGGAAGGCCGGGCCGTCGGGCCCCGCCGGCAGGAGGATGCCGCCAGCGTAGTCGCCCGACAGCGGACGGCCGTCGATCCGGGTCACGCCCATGGCGGACCAGGCCGAGACCGGACGCTTGTTCTTGCGGCCCGCGAGGCCGGCGTTGAAGCCGTCGGGAATGCGTACCTCGTAGCCCCAGGGCACGCTCGCGTTCCAGCCGGCCTTGCGCAGGAAATTGGCGGTGGACGCCACCGCATCCGGCACGGAATCGACGATGTCGCGCCGCCCGTCCCCGTCGCCGTCGACGGCGAGGCGCTGGAAGGTCGAGGGCATGAACTGGGTGTGGCCGAAGGCGCCGGCCCAGGAGCCCTTGAGCCGCGAGGCGTCGATGTCGCCGTTCTCGACGATCTTGAGCGTCGCGAAAAGCTCGCCGCGGAAGTACTCGCGCCGGCGGCTGCCCTGGCAGGCCAGCGTCGTGAGCGACTGGACGAGGGGCCGGCCGCCGATGTCCTTGCCGAAATTCGACTCGACGCCCCAGACGCCCGCGATGACGTGCCGGTCGACCGCGAAGCGGCTCTCGGCCGAGGCCAGGGCGGAGCCGGCCTGACGCATGGCCGCGCGGCCATCCGCAACGCGCTCTTCGTCGACGAGGGCGGCGATATAGTCCCAGATCGGAGTCTTGAACTCGGGCTGGTTATCCTGAAGCTCCAGCACCTTGGGGTCGGGCTCGACGCCCCGCGTGGCGGCGTCGAAAGTCGAGCCGGAAATGCCTTGAGCCCCCGCCTGCGCGCGCAGGTTTGCAAGGCAGGATCGGAAATCCTGCGCGGCGGCGGGCGAGGCCAGGGCTGCCGGGCTCAGCGCCAGGACGAAGGCGAGGCGCGCGAAGGGGGGCAGCGACATGACAGCTCCTTAATCGGTCGACCCTGATCTCCACGAGATCGTGGTTAATCTTCGCTTAAACGAAGCGGCGCACCGACGCGGATCAGGCTTCCGTCGCGGTCGATCAGCGCGAATTCGCGCATGCCCCAGGGTTTGTCCTCGGGCGGCAGAAGGCGGGGGATGCCGTTGGACGGCAGGGCGGCGCGCGTGAACAAGGTGTGCAGCGCGTCGATTTCGGTCAGCCGCACGTAAGCCCCGGCGTAGGAGCGCGCGGGCTCGAGCTCCGGATATTCGAAGAAGTGCAACTCGATGCCGTGGCCGCGCAGGATCAGGTAGCGCTCGGCGGCGGTGGGCGCGAAGGCGACCAGGAAGCCGAGCGCCGCGTAGAAGGCGGTCGTCGCGTCGAGATCCCGTGCGGGCAGGATCGGTGCGACGACGGGCGCCGTCACGCCCAGGCCCGCTCCTTCAGCTTCGCCTCGTAGGCGTCGATGGAGGGCGCCTTCTCCAGCGTCAGGCCGATGTCGTCGAGGCCGTTGAGCAGGCAGTGCTTGCGATGGGCGTCGACGTCGAAGCGGATCGTGCCGCCGTCCGGGCCGCGGATCTCTTGGGCGGCGAGATCCACCGTGAGGGTGGCGTTCGAGCCGCGGTCGGCGTCGTCGAACAGCTTCTCGAGGTCTTCGGGGCTCACCTTGATCGGCAGGATGCCGTTCTTGAAGCAGTTGTTGTAGAAGATATCCGCGAAGGACGTGGAGATCACGCAGCGGATGCCGAAGTCGAGGAGCGCCCAGGGGGCATGCTCGCGCGACGAGCCGCAGCCGAAATTGTCGCCCGCCACCAGGATCTTGGCGTTGCGGTAGGCCGGCTTGTTGAGGATGAAGTCCGGGTTCTCCGAGCCGTCCTCGCGGTAGCGCATCTCCGAGAAGAGGCCGGTGCCGAGCCCGGTGCGCTTGATCGTCTTCAGGTACTGCTTCGGGATGATCATGTCGGTATCGACGTTGATGATCCGCATCGGCGCCGCGACGCCTTCCAGAACCGTGAACTTGTCCATGATCGCGCCCCTCGCGAGTGCCGCTCCGCCGCCGGTGCGGCGCTCTGAGGCCCCGTGTAGCAAAGCGGCTCCGGCGCGGCAAAGGGGGCGGCCTCTTTCGCCGCAGAAGGGCGCCTGAACGAACCCGATCCGACCGCGTTAGTGGCCGCCGGGCAAAGCGTATCCTTGAGCCAAACGAGGCGCGGGTCGGCGGGGGCTTCTCGCCAAGGACGACGCGCGATGACCGCTGCCCCGACTCCTCCCGACCTCACCCTCACCCGCCGACGCCTGCTGCTCGCCGGTTTGGCCCTCGGCGTGATCACGCCGGCGCAGGCGACCGGCTACGGCCTTGCCGTGGTCGACCCCGCCGTCGACGCGGCGCAGGTCAATGCGCTCCTCTCCACCGGCGCGCTCGCCAGGCAGACGAGCCTCCTGGCCCTGCGCTCGCCGAACCCGGACATCCGGCACTTCGCCCGCTCCGAGATCGCCGAACAGCGCGGCATGGCCCGGGCGGTGACGGGCACGCCCGATCCGGCAATCCCCCTCGGGCGGCGCGGGACGGCGATCCTCGCCGAGGCGCAGTCGCTGCCGCCGAGCTTGCCCGCCGATCAGCTCTACGTCGCGCGCCAGATCGAAGGGCACCAGCGGCTCCTGGCGCTCGCGAGCACCTATGCCCGCGCCGGCGCGGACCCCGACGTCGCCGCCGTGGCGCGGGGCTCGATCCCGCTTATCCGGCTGCACCTGTCGGTGTTGAGCACCCTGAACGGCGCGCTCGTCGGCTAGGCCGCGTCCTCCGCCAGACTCTCAGCGGCCTGGGCCTCGATCGCCGCCATGTCGTCGTCGGAGAGGCCGACATGGTGACCGATCTCGTGGATCAGCACGTGGGCGACGAGGTGGTCGAGGGTCTCGTCGTGCTCGGCCCAGTAGTCGAGGAGCGGGCGGCGGTAGAGCCAGATCATGCTCGGCATCTGGCCCGTCGCGTATTGCCCGCCGCCTTGGGCGAGGCCCGTGCCGCGAAACAGCCCGAGCAGGTCGAAGGGGCTCTCGCAGCCCATGGCGTCCAGGGTCTCGTCGTCCGGAAAGTCGTCCACCTTGATGACGACGCCCTCGCACAGGGCCCGGAAGGAAGGGGGCAAGCGAGCGTAGGCCTCGTCGGCCAAGGCCTCGATCTCGGCAAGCGAGGGGGCTTTCGCCCCCGTCCATCCGCGCCCGTCGCCGCTCACCGCCTTACCACCATTTGAGCTGCACGCCGAGCCACCAGGTCAGGACGACGACGCCGACGAGGGAGAGCGCGCGGCCGATGCGCCGGCCCCAGACCTCGATCGGATCGGTGCCGCCGCCCTCGGCTTCGCCGTGGGCGTCCCGGGCGGCGAAGTGATTGCCGAGCCGGGTCAAAGACGAGCGGCCGACGCTCTCGGTGTCGCGCTGGACCTGCTCCAGCGTCCGCTCCGACTCCCGCCGCCGCTCCTCGTCGCGCATCGCTGATCAGGCCAGCGCGCCGATCCGGCGCACGTCGACGAAGCGGCCGGCCACCGCCGCCGCCGCCGCCATGGCGGGCGACACGAGGTGAGTGCGGCCCTTGAAGCCCTGGCGTCCCTCGAAGTTGCGGTTCGAGGTCGAGGCGCAGCGCTCCTTGGGCGAGAGCCGGTCCGGGTTCATGGCGAGGCACATGGAGCAGCCCGGCTCGCGCCAGTCGAAGCCCGCCGCCTTGAAGATGCGGTCGAGCCCTTCGGCCTCGGCCTGCATCTTTACCAGGCCCGAGCCCGGCACGATCATCGCCTGCACGCTCTCGTGGACGCGCTGTCCCTCGACGACCCGGGCCACCGCCCGCAGATCCTCGATGCGGCCGTTGGTGCAGGAGCCGATGAAGATGCGATCGAGGGCGATGTCGGTGATCTTCGTCCCCGGCGTCAGGCCCATGTACTCGAGGGCCCGCTGCTTGGAGCGGCGCTTGTTCTCGTCCGCGATGTCCTCGGGGTTGGGCACCACGCCCTCGACCGACACCACGTCCTCCGGGCTCGTGCCCCAGGTGACGATGGGCGGCAGGTTGGCGCCGTCGAGGCGCACCTCGCGGTCGAAGAACGCGCCCTCGTCGGAGTGGAGCGTCTCCCAGTAGCGAAGGGCCTGGTCCCAGGCCGCGCCCTTGGGGGCCTTCGGCTTGTCCTTGACGTAGGCGAAGGTCTTCTCGTCCGGCGCCACCATGCCAGCCCGCGCGCCGCCCTCGATCGCCATGTTGCAGACCGTCATGCGGCCTTCCATGGAGAGCGAGCGGATCGCCTCGCCGGCATACTCGATGACCGAGCCCGTGCCGCCGGCCGTGCCGATGGTGCCGATGATGGCGAGGATGACGTCCTTGGCCGTGACGCCGGGCGGGAGCTGCCCGTCCACCGTCACCCGCATGTTCTTGGCCTTGGACTGGATCAAAGTCTGGGTCGCGAGCACGTGCTCGACTTCCGAGGTACCGATGCCGTGGGCGAGCGCGCCGAAAGCACCGTGGGTCGAGGTGTGCGAGTCGCCGCAGACGATCGTCATGCCGGGCAGGGTGAAGCCCTGCTCCGGCCCGATGATGTGGACGATGCCCTGGCGGCGGTCGAATGCGTCGTAATACTCGACGCCGAACTCGCGGGCGTTCTCGGCGAGCGCCGCGATCTGCGCCGTGCTCTCCGGATCCTCGTTCGGGAGCGAGCGGTCCGTCGTCGGCACGTTATGGTCCACGACGGCCAGCGTCTTCTCCGGATGGCGCACCCGCCGGCCGGCCATGCGCAGGCCCTCGAAGGCCTGCGGGCTCGTCACCTCGTGCACGAGGTGGCGGTCGATGTAGAGGAGGCAGGTGCCGTCGGGTTGCGTCTCGACGACGTGGTCGTCCCAGATCTTGTCGTACAGGGTGCGCGGCGTGCCCATGTCGTCCTCGTCTCGCGTCCTCGTCAACGTCTTTCGCCGCCTTCTCTAATCCGGCGCGGAAGGCAGGGTAAAGAGGCCGAACGGACGCGGGGGCGACGGTGCCGTTTCAATCCGGGCATGCTATGGGCGCTCGGGCTCGCCCGTTCCGCCCGCGAGGTGTTCATGCTCCGCGCCTTTCCCTTCATGGCGATCATCGTGATCGCCTACAACGTCGTGGCGGTTCTGCTGCGACGCCCCCTCGACGGGGTCGCCTTCTCGGCGGTGCTGCCGTCGGGGGCGGCCTTCACCGCGACCACGGGCGACCTTCTCGTCATCGCGGCGTTGCTGCTGATCTTCTTCGAGATCGTCACGGCCACCAACGCCCGCACCTCGTCGATCGTCAATCACGGCCTGTCGATGCTCGTGCTCCTCGTGTGCATCGTGGAGTTTCTCCTCGTGCCGGGCTGCGGCACGACGCCGTTCCTGCTCATCACGCTGATGACGCTGCTCGACGTGGTGGCGGGCTATTCCATCAGCATCATCACGGCCCGGCGCGACTTCGCCTTCGGGCAGGAGTGAGGCGGCCACCCCTCGCGCGCCGGCTCCGCCTCGATTAACTTGAGCATTCCTTTGTTGTCCCGGATGTCCTGATGGAGCGAGATCCCCTCCGTTTCGTGTGGCGGACCTCGCCCGCGCTGAACCTCCTCGCGATCCTGCTGCTCGTTCTGCTCCTGCCCCTTGCCTTCGCGGGGCTCGAACTCGTGCGCACGGCCGTGGACGACGCGATCGGCGGTCAAGCCTTCCGCAGCGGGGCGACGGCGCCGTTCCTGCCCTTCGTCCTGCGCCTGCCGGAACAGATCGTCGAGGAGCCGATCACTCTCTTCGCGGGCTGGCCTTTGACGCGGCCCGACTTCGTGCTGGCGACGGTGGCTGCCTTGGGCGCGCTCGCCCTCGTGGCGGGCCTCGCCGCCCTGATCCTCGGAGCCCTGCGGACCGCGATCGCGGCCCGGGCCCTCGCGGCGCTCCGCCGGGCGGTGCTCGGGACCCTCGTCTCGGCCCGTCCCTCGGCGCGGGACGAGGCCCGACAGGCCGGAGCGCTCGCCGGCGAGATCGCGGCGCGGGAAGGCGGCCTCCTCGGTTCCGCCCTCATCCAGCCGACCTTGACGGGGGGCAGCATCGGGCTCGCCATCGCCTACGGGTTGGTGGTCGACCCTTGGCTCGCCCTCGCCGTGGCGGCAGGCCTGGCTCTGGCGGGCGCCGCCTGGCCCGGCCGGGCGATCGCTCAGCAGCGCGCGACGGAGGCGCGGGTCGCCGAGGGCGCCGCCCTGCGGCGCGGGCTCTCCGACCTCGTGCGACGCCTGCCGGCGCTGCGGGCGCACGGCACGGGTCCAGCGGAATCGGCCCGCCTCACCGCTGACCTTGATCGCCGCCACGCCGGCGTGCGCGGCGCAGAGCGGCGGCAGGCCCTGGCCTCGGCGCTCACGGCGCTCGCGGCGGTCCTGGCGCCGGCCCTCGTGCTCGGCACAGGGGCCTGGCTCGCGATGCAAGGGCGCGTCACGCCCGGCGAGATCGTGGCGACGACGGTTGCCGTTCTCGGGGCCGTGGTGGCGTTGGCCGCCCTCATGCGCTGGCGGCGCACCCTTATCGCGTTGCGCGCGCTCTTCGAGGAAGCAGCGCGGTCTCTGGGCGGCCTGCAGAGCCGGCGGGCCTCCGGCCGCACCGAGGCGCAGAAGATGCTGCCCGGCGCCGGCGCCCTCGTGGCGCAGGGCGTTTCGGCCTACGATCCCTCGACGGGAGCTCGGGTGACCGGCCTCGACGTCGCCATCGCCTTCCCGGCCCATGTGGCGCTCGTCGGCGAGCCCAATGCCGGACCGAAGATCGTGGCGGCGCTGCTCGCCGGCCAGCTCGATCCCTCGATGGGGCGTCTCACCTTCGCAGGCGTCGACCTCATGGCCGTGCCTCCGCCCGAGCGCGCCCGCCGCATCGCCTATGCCGGCGGCGACACGATCCTGCTCGGGGCGTCCTTGCGCGACAACCTTCTCTACGGCCATCCCGCGCCGGACAGCCCCGACGTCGAGGCGAGCCTCGCCGAAGCCGTGACGGTCGCCGGCCTCGACGAACTCGTCCATGCCCGCGGTCTCTCGGGCACGGTCGACCCGACGCGAGATCCGAAGCTGGCCCAGGCCGTGGTCGAGGCTCGCCGGGCCGTGCGCGCGGCGCTGGCCGCCGAGGGCGCGGGCGGCTTCATCGATCCCTTCGACCCTGGCGCCTACAACCGACACGCCACGGTGGCGGAGAACATCCTCTTCGGCATGCCGGTCGGCGACACGTTCCGCGACGCGAACCTGCCGGCCCATCCCTTCGTGCGCGCGATCCTCGAGGCGGAAGGGCTGACGAAGCCGCTCGCGGCGATGGGGCTCTCCATCGCGACGAGCATGATCGAGATCTTCGCCGACGTTCCCGACGGGCACCCGCTCTTCGAGCGCTTCTCCTTCTTCACGGCCTCCGAGCGCGGCTATTACGAGGACCTCGTCGAGCGCCAGACCGAGCGGCGCCGGGGCGCCGAGCCCGGCCGGGACCGCGAGCGCCTGATCAGCTTGGGTCTTCGCTACATCGAGAGCCGCCACCGTTTGGGGCTCCTCGACGAGGCGATGGAGGCCCGCCTGCTTCAGGCCCGGGGGGCCTTCGCCAAGCTCCTGCCCACCAGCCTGCAACCCTCCATCGAGTTCTACGATCCTGAGCGGCTGTGCGCGGCAGCCAGCCTGCAGGACAACCTGCTCTTCGGCCGGATCGCCCACGACCGCGCGGGCGCTGAGGCCACGGTGCGGCGCGTGGTGCGCCGCGTGCTCGCCGAGCGCGGCCTCGACCGGGACGTGCTGCGTGTGGGGCTCGCCACGCGCATCGACACCAGAGGCGACACCTTGAGCTTGGCGGAGGTCGCGGCCATCGACCTCGCCCGCTGCCTCGCCCGCCGGCCCGACATCGTGGTCGCGGAGGGCGCGCTCCAGAACCTGATCGGCGATCCGGCGCTGGGTCTCGTCCAGCGGCTGCGGCGGGCGCTCGTCGGGCGCGGCCTCGTGCTCGCCATGCCGGAGCTTCGCCCCGAGATGGACCGGCCTCCCTTCGACCTCGTGCTCCGCTTCGAGCGCGGCGCCATCGCCGCCCTGGAGGACCGTCGCCGTCCCTCTGCCGCCGCGGAACCGCCGGCTCGGGCGGCTGTTGGCCTATGAGGCGCGTGTCCGGCGCGCCTCTCGAGCGTTCGGACTTTAGTCACGCAGATGTGTGATAACGCACATCAATTCGCGTGAAGGCAGGGCAGGCTCCGCCGATGTTGTGGCGCGTTCCTCCACAGAATGACGAGCTCACGGTCCGGTTCTGGGGCGTGCGCGGATCCCTTTGCGCCTCCGGTCCGCGCTTCGTGGAGTTCGGGGGGCACACCCCGTGCGTCGAGGTGCGCTGCGGCGAGCGGCTCTTCGTCGTCGATGCCGGGACCGGGCTCTCGGCGCTCGGCGCGTCGCTGGGCACCGAAGCGCCGGCCGAGATCGACATCCTCCTCAGTCACCTGCACCACGATCACATCGCCGGCCTGCCCTTCCTGAAGCCGGCGATCCTGAGCCCGGATCGCACCATCCGCACCTGGTGCGGCAACCTCGGCGGCGAGAGCGCCAAGGCGGCGCTTGATCGCATGTTCTCCCCGCCGCTCTTCCCGATTACCCTCGACGTGCTGCCCGCACGCATCGAGCACCACGGCTTCGTCGCCGGCGAGACCTTGAGCTTCCCGGACGGGACGAGGGTCGAGACTCTGCCGCTCAACCATCCCGGCGGCGCGACGGGCTACGCCTTCGCGCATCGGGGCCGGCGCGTCTGCTACATCAGCGACCTCGAGCATGCCGAGCCCTGGCCGGACCCCGCCCTGGTGCGCTTCTGCGCCGGGGCCGACCTCGTCATCTACGACGGCATGTTCTTCGACGACGAATATCCCCGCTGCCAGGGCTGGGGCCACTCGACGGCCACGAAGGCCCTGGACCTCGCTAAGGCGAGCGGGGCGGCGGGCCTCGCGATTTTCCACCTGTATCCCGGCCACGACGACGAGACCTTGCGGGCGCAGGAGAAAGCGCTCCAGGAGCTCATGCCCTCCGCCTTCGTCGCCCGCGAGCGCCAGGAAGTCAGCTTCGCCCCTGTGGTGTGACGGTCGTCGCTCCTTCTCCCCTTGAGGGAATAGGTGCCCTCGCGTGAGCCGGGCGGATGAGGGAGCATTGAGCGTAGGCTTGAGCGGCTGCGGCGAGCACCCCCTCACCCTCGCTGCGCTCGTCGCGTCGGCCGTTCCGCCGACGCGACCCTCTCCCCTGCTGGGAGAGGAGACGCGCACCACCGTGTCAGACAGTCAAGCACCGAGCCGATGCTCGGACCCCAAACTCCTCTCCCTTCTGGGGAGAGGGCTTCGCCTGCGGATCGGCAGGCGAAGCAAGCGCGTCAGCGCGAGGGTGAGGGGAAGCCGGGCATGAGCCCCGGGTGCTTCAGTCCATCCCATCGGGGATGACAGAAGGACTGAGATCGGCCTAAACGGCCTCGGCATGGTTCACGCAACGATCCTCGTGCTCGCCTGCGCGGCCTCGGCGCTCCTCTGCGCGGGGTTGATCGTGATCTTGCGCCCTTTGCTCCAGCGCTACGCCCTCGCGCGGCCGAACGCCCGGTCGAGCCACAGGGTCCCGACACCGCAGGGCGGCGGCATCGCCGTCATCGGGGCGACGATCCTCGTCGTCGGCCTCGTTCTGGCCCTGGGGGGGCCGGGGAGCTTGCGGGAACTCGGGGTCGTCGCCCTTGCGGCGGCGGCGCTCGCGGTTGTGGGCGCGGTCGACGACATTCGCCCGCTGTCGCCCGCCCTGCGATTGGTCCTCCAAACCGTCGCTGTCGCGGCGGCGGTGACGGTGGCCGGCGACCGCATCGCTCCGGAGGCCGTGCCGCGCCCGGTCGAATGGGCCTTCCTGGTTCTCGCGGGCGTGTGGTTCGTGAACCTCGTCAACTTCATGGACGGGCTCGACTGGATCACGGTGGCGGAGATCGTGCCCGTGACGGCGGCGGTCGCGCTCATCGCGCCCATCGCCGGCCTGCCCGACGGTGTCGCGCTCGTGGCTGCGGCGCTCCTCGGCGGCCTTATGGGCTTTGCCCCGTTCAACCGTCCCGTGGCGCGCCTCTTTCTCGGAGATGTCGGCTCCTTGCCGATCGGCCTGCTCACCGGCTGGCTCCTCCTCAAGCTCGCCGGCACGGGTGCGCTCGCGGCCGCGATCCTGCTGCCGCTCTACCATCTGCTCGATGCAACCTTGACGCTGCTCCGCCGGTTAACGCGCGGCGAGCGCGTCTGGGAGGCGCATCGCAGCCATTTGTACCAGCGGGCGACGGACAACGGCTTCACGGTGATCGAGGTGGTGACGCGGGTGTTCCTCCTCAATCTCGCCCTCGCCGCGCTCGCGGCGCTGACCGTCGCCTGGCCCGCCTGGCCGGTCCAGGCCGGGGCGCTCGGCGCCGGCCTGCTGCTGACCGGCCTCACCCTGAACGCCTTCGCGCGCCGGAGAGGCTCATGACCCGGAGACCTGCATGACCGGGCCGCTCATCGCGCTCACGGGCGCCACGGGGTTCATCGGGCAGCATCTCCTGAGATGCCTCCCGGCCCGGGGCTACCGCGTTCGGGTGCTCCTGCGCCGGCCGGCCGAACTGCCGCCGGAGGCGCACGGAGCGGTGGTGGGGGACTTGGCCCGCCCGCGCAACATGGCCGCCGCGCTCTCCGGCGTCGACGCGGTCGTGCACTCGGCGGGGCTGGCGCATGCCATGTCCGGCCTGCCCGAGGACGATTACCGCAGCCTGAACACCGAGGCGACGATCGCCTTGGCGCAGGCCGCCAGGCGCGCCGGCGCGCGGCGCTTCGTCTTCCTGTCCTCGATCCGCGCCCAGAGCGGCCCCACCGCCGAGGGCACTCTCACCGAGGACCTTCCGCCGCGTCCCACCGACGCCTACGGCCGCTCGAAGCTCGCCGCGGAGGAGGGCCTGGCGGAGGTCGGGCTCGACTGGGCGGCTCTGCGCCCGGTTCTCGTCTACGGTCCGGGAGTGAAGGGCAACATGGCCTCGCTCCTGTCCCTGGCGCGCAGCCCGTACCCGCTGCCGCTCGGATCGCTCCGCGCCAAGCGCTCGCTCCTGTCCCTCGACAACCTTGCCGGGGCCGTCGACGCGGTGCTCAAAGCCCCCGCGCCGTTGAACCGGCCCCTCATCGTCGCCGATCCGGAGCCCGTCACCGTGGGGGAGATGGTGACGGCGCTGCGGGCGGGTCTGGGACGCCAGCCGGGGCTCCTGACCGTGCCGGGAGCGCTCGTCGGCCTCGCCGCGAGGCTGGCTGGAAAGGCCGAAGCGTTCGAGCGCTTGTCGGGCTCGCTCGTCGCGAGCCCGGAGGCCCTCACGCGCCTCGGATGGCGGCCTTCGGTTCGGACGCCGGACGGACTTGAGGCCTTGGCGCGAAGCTCTGCGCCCGGCGCTTGAACTCCGGGATCGCCTCCTCGAAAACCCGCTCCGCGGCTGCCCGATCGCCTGTCGCCACGGCCCGCTCGAGGCCCTTGAGCCAGCCCTCGACGCGCAGCCGATCGGCGAAGACGGGCTTGGCCGCCATCACCCCGTCGATGCCGATGTCGGCCCGGGGCTCCTCCTGCGCGAAGAGGATCTCGCCCAAGCGCTCGCCGGGGCGGGCGCCGGTCACCGCGATGTCGATGTCGGTGTTGGGCTCGAAGCCCGCGAGCCGGATCATCCGCTCGGCGAGGTCGTAGATGCGCACGGGCTGGCCCATCTTGAGCACGTAGACCGCGGCGCGCTCGTCGGTGTTCGGCCGGTGCGCGTTGGCCCGGCGTCCCTCCCGGTCGGCATGCGAGCCGGCTGTCAGCACGAGGTCGGCGGCTTCGCGCACGGTCATGAAGTAGCGCACCATGTCCGGATGCGTGACCGTGACCGGTCCGCCGCGGGCGATCTGCGCCTTGAACTTCGGGACCACCGATCCGACGGAGCCGAGCACATTGCCGAAGCGCACGGCGATGAGGCGCGTCGCCTTCGGGTCGGCGGCGGTCTCGGCGTCGAGGGCTTGGGCGTACATCTCCGACAGGCGCTTCGTCGCGCCAAGCATGGAGACGGGCTCGATCGCCTTGTCGGTGGAGATGATGACCACCGCCGCCGCGCCAGCGGCAATGCCAGCATCGGCGACGTTCACGGAGCCGAACACGTTGGTGCGGACCCCTTCCGTCCAATCCTGCTCGAGGTAGGGCACGTGCTTGAGGGCGGCGGCGTGGAAGACCACGTCCGGCCGGAAATCGCGGGCGACGGCCAGCATGCGGGCCCGGTCGCGCACGTCCGCGATGACGCCCGACACCACCGTCTCGCCGCCTGCGATGGCCGGGGTCTCGAGGGCGTTGTGGAGTGACGGCTCGGAGGCTTCGAGCACGAGGAGATCGCTCGCGCCGAAGGCGACGGCGCGGGCGCAGATCTCCGCGCCGATGGAGCCGCCACCGCCCGTCACCAGCACGCGCTTGCCCGCGATGAAGCTCTCCAGCCGCCCGCGGTCGATCTCGACGGTGGGGCGCAGCAGGAGGTCCTCGATCTCGACCGGGGCGATCTCGGCGTCGCGCAGGCCCTCGCCGAGGCTCGTGAGGCGCGCGAGCGGCAGACCGAGACGCCGCGCCTGGGCGATCAGTTCCTCCGGCTTCGCCTCGGGGGCGAGCGCGCTCGGCGTGGCGAGCAGCCGACGGACGGTGACGCCGCGCTCCTGGAAGTCCTGCAGCACCTGATCGAGGGCCGCGAGGTCACCCAGCACCGGCACGCCGCGGATCGACTGACCGTGATCGGCCCGGCGATGGGAGAGGATGCCGACGGGGTGAAGCTTCTTGACCGTGCCGGCCTCGATGGCCCGCAGCACCACCTCGACGTCCGTGCCGCGGCCGAGCAGCAGGGTCGGCGTGGTGGCCTCCCGCGCCGAATGGGAGCGGGACCGGTAATATTTCAGGTAGCGGTACGCCAGCCGCGGCCCGCCGAGCAGGAACATCTGCACGAGCCAGTAGAGCGCGATGGCGATCTTGCCGAAGAAGTAGATGCCGTAGAGCGCCGGCGAGACGAGGACATAGTCGACGAGAACGAGGGTGATCGCAAGCACGCTCGCTGCGCGGAAGATGTTGAACAGATCCGGCAGCGAGGCGAACCGCCATTTCGACTGGTAGAGGGCGAAGTACCAGTAGACGAGACCCGCATAGGCCACGAAGAGCGGCAGGAAGGTCGGCAGCTGCGCCAGGCGCTCGTCGAGCAGCTCGCCCTCGAAGCGCACGCCGAAGGTCACGACCACGGCGAGCGCCGTCATGACGAGGTCGTGCAGGACGATCAGCGCTTTCTTGGCGGTCTGCTTGGTCATCGGGCCGGGCTTGGAACCGGCGGGGTATCGGCCCGGGGCCGCGCGGTGTCAACGGCGGGGGCTGACGCACCCCCTTGGACCACCCCGGTCTTCAAGGCGGGGACGGCGCCCGTCAGGTCGGGGCCGCGCCTAGCGCAGAACGGGCAAAGGCTTCACTGCCGGGCCCGTGAAACGGGACGATGGGAGCTCGTCGGGAGCCTTCGTCGTGAAGCTCATGCGAACGCCCGTCGCCTCGTTGGCGACGTGGCCCGCCGTCTCGGCCGGGATCGCCTTCGCCTTGGTCGTGGCGACCGGGGCTTTGCGGGCGGGCGTGGTCTCCTGGGCCACCGCCGCGAAGAGAGCCCGGAGCTGCAGACGGCCCTCGTCGGCGGGGCCGGCCTTGGGAGCGGGTTCGACGACGGCCCTGGCCGAGGGCGGCGCGTCCGGGACTCGCGCGGCCGGGAGCGTTGGCGTGCCGAGCGAGGCGAGCTCGACGGGACGGGACGGGGGGAGGGGCGCGAAGACCAGGGTTCCGGCGAAGAGCTCGTCGCCCGGGCGGCGGGGCGGCAGCGGAACGATGGCGAGAGTCTTGGCAGCGCCCTCGTCGTCCGGCTCGGCCTGCCCCGCGATCGCCCCCCGCCCGGCCGGGCCGGCCTGCCAGGCGAGGCGCGGATCGGGACCAGCAAGGCTCGCGACCCGCACCGGTGCCGCGGGTTCGGGCTCCGATGCCGCCGCCACCTGAACCGGAGACTGCTGCGCCGGCTGAGGCGGCGCGGCGGGAGCCGCGGCCCGTCCGCGGGTGCGCGAGGCGGCAGGCTCGGGCGGCGGCTGATTGAAGGCGAAGTAGCCCCGAGTCCCGGCATCCTCGCTGTTGGCGCTCGGCAGATAGGCGGAGGCGAGGCTGGTCGAGGGCGGGCTCGCCGCCGGGCGGGCGCGGGCCGATGCCGCCGGTGTGGCGTAGTAGTCGGAATCCTCGTCGTCGCCGCTGCCGAACAGCGTCGCCCAGAAGCTCTTGCGCCGGCCGCCGGAGCCGCCGGCCTCCTCGGCCTCGGCGTAGGCCGCGTAGCCCGCCACCGAGCCGCCGCGGGCGACGATCTCGGCCCGGGCTTCCTCATAGCCCTCCAGCGGCTTGCCGTCGGCAGGGATGTGGACCGTGCGGCCGTCCGGGAACAGCCGGGCGAGCTGGTCGCGGGTCATGCGCGGCCAGGAGCGCACGCTGCCCGCGTCGAGGTGGACGAAGGGATTGTAGGCGGTGGGATAATAGCCGACGCCGCCGTGCTGCAGGCGCATAGCTATGGCGCGCACCCGGTCCATGCCGACATCGGTGAGATAGAAGTCCATCGCCTTGCCCTGCATGTGCTGCGAGTGCTTGGCGACCGCCCGCGAGCGGCGGCGGAGCATGGCGTTCGTCTGGGGCGAGCGATAGGCCGAGACCACCCGGATCGGCTCGCGGGCGCCAACCTCGCGGGTGACCTGCCACACGATGTCGAAGAGGCGCGGGTCCATCTTGGTCGGCTCGTCGTGCCGCCAATCGCGCAAGAGCCAGTTGAGCTGTTCCAGACCCTGGGAATCGTAGCGGCCGTCGCGCCGGAACGTGATCGTCGCGAGTTCCTTGGTGTGCTCGTGCTGGATCGTGATGGTGCGGGTGTCGCCGTTCGCGACGGCGTCCTGAGTGCCGCGGGTCGCGACCACGAAGGCGGACAGCGCGACCCCCGCCCCAAAGAGCGCGCGGCCGCCAACCCGTCCGTACCGGCTCCCTTGCAACCCTCTCAAGAACGCGCCCCCTGTGCGCCGCCTTCTGCAGGCCGCGACGGCTTTGGTGAACGGAGAGTTGCCGAACAGGGTTACAGGAGCGTTAACGAGCCGGCAACCGCTCTCGGCTTGCCCCGCTTAGGGCGGGACCGTGGCGAAAAGATGCCGAGCGGGACGCCGCGCGTTTTGGGATCGGCCACCCGATCGGCGCCACGGCAGGGGCTGCGATCAGAGTTGGCTGCCCCCGCGCAAAATGTCCCAGAACGACCCTGCCGTGGGGGAGGGGGCTTGGGACGGCACGGTCCGGCGCTCGACCCTCGGGGCTTGCTGCGTCACCCGGGAGCGAGGGGGCGTGATTCGAGCCCGTTCCCGCACGCCGCCCTGCCCCTCATGAGCGACGGCCGTCCCACCCAAGCCCAGGGCCAGGCGAACCTTTTGGTCGTGGCCATAGAGATCGGCGGCGCTGCGCAACTCGCCGCGCTCGTCGACGAAGATGGTGAAGTAGGTCAGGTGCACGGGCAGGGGCTCGGGCAGGTGGATGGTGCGCTCGCCCCGACCGATGAGGCTCTTCAGCCGCTCCTCGGTCCAGGCGCGCCCGAGCACCTCCTCCGCGAGCTGGAACGGCTGCTCGACCCGCACGCAACCATGGCTGAAGGCGCGGCGCTCGGCGCGGAACAGGCTGCGGTTCGGCGTGTCGTGGAGATAGACCGCGTGGCGGTTCGGGAACATGAGCTTGATGAAGCCAAGCGCGTTGCGCTCCCCCGGCGGCTGGCGCACGGAGATCTGATCGCCGCGGCGGACAACCTCGTAGCCGCGCTTGGCCGCGTAGAACGGATCGGCGGCGAGACCCGGCAGGATCTCCTTCTTCAGGATCGAGGGCGGGATATGCCAGGACGGGTTGACGATGACGTATCGCATCATCTCCGAGAAAACCGGCGTCTGCGTTTCGGTCTTGCCGACGATGACACGGGTCTGATGGGCGAGGCGACCCCGGTCCATGAGGCGCAGGCGGAACTCGGGCACGTTCACCTGGATGTAGCGCTCGCCCATGTCCGCGGGCAGCCAGCGCCAGCGCTCCATGTTGGCGATGATGTCCCCCTCGATCCGGGCCGGCGAGGACCCGGCGAGGGCCGCGATGGTTTTCGAGGTCAGGACGCCGTCCGGGACGAGGCCCTTCTCGCGCTGGAAGTCGGCGACCGCCGAGGCGACGCGCTCGTCGTAGGCCGCTTCGTCGCCGGTGGCCGGGCCGAGATTGAACCGCGCCCGGACCAGCGGCACCCGGGAATCGCGCATGCCGAGTTTCAGGGCCGGGCCTTGCGGCACCTTGACCATGGGCGTACTGGCGGGCCGCGTCGCGCGCAGCTCCGCGAGCTTGCGCTTGAGCGCCTGATAACCCTCATGAGGCGGGTTGAAGGCCTGGAGCGCCGCCCCTGCGTCGGGGGACGCGGCGAGACGGTTGAGAACCGCGTCGGCGGTGGGAATCTCGAGCTTCGGCGTGATGAGGCTCGACAGGCGCGAGAGCTCGATGCGTGCGCCGCGGGCGTCCCGGGCGTAGAGCACGGCCGCGGCGGAGAGCTTCAGCTCGGCCTCGGCGAGGTCGGCAGCCGAGTCCCGCGCCGTGACGCCGAGCGCCGGGATCGGGTACTCCGTTGCGTCGAGCGCGTCCTCGCCGGCGCGCTTGAGGCGATCGATGACGGCCGTCGCGGCCGGCGTCCAGGCGCCGTCCTTGACCCAGATCGGCTGGTAAGCGCCGAGCGCGTAGAAGGCTGCGATCGCCTCGCGCTCCTTGCGCGGGAGTCGCGGCAGGAGCTGGAATCCGTTGTCGGCGAGGCGCACGGCGAGCGCAGTCGTCGCCTGATCGGCGGCGGTGATGGTGACGGGGGCCGAGGGCAGGTCCGGCGGTGCGACGTCGGGAAGGGCAGTCACCTGCGGCATGACGGCCGCGGACGGGACGGTCTGGACGGCGGGCGGCACGGCGACGGTGACAGCGGGCAGGTCCGGCGGCGCGACCTCGCCTACGGGTTCCGAGGGACGCTCGGCGGCGCGATCCGACACGCGCGGCTCGACTGAGACGGTCACTTCCGGCGGTGTCGGGAGCTCAAGATCGGGGCCCGACGAGGTCCCGTTCTCGGCCCGGGCGGCGAGCGCTGCCGTCAGGCAGCCCACCGCGACGAGGACGAAAGCCGCCCGCGGCGCACCCATGGCCCTGCACTCCTTCGCTGGCTCCCGACAGCTTGACCGAATGAATCGATCAAGCCCGGGAACGTTCCTTCATCATAGGCTAAGGCCGGACCGCGCAAGCGCACTACGGCAACACTTGCGCGCCGATTCGAGGCCGCGGGTTCACGCCGCGTCGCTCGCCGCTTCCTCCTCGAGCCCGAGTTCCTTCAGCTTGCGGTAGAGCGTCGAGCGCCCGATGCCGAGGCGCCGCGACACTTCCGACATGTGCCCGCGATAGTGCTGGAGTGCGAAGCGGATCGTCTCCGCCTCGATCTCCTCGAGCTTACGCAGTTCGCCCGCCTCGTCGACGAGGGACAGGGCGTTGGGGTCCCGCACCTCGACGCGCACGATCTCCCGGATCGGCGCGAGGGCCGCCGGCGTGTCGGCGAAGGCGGGGGCGGGCGGGATTCGCACGTCGAAGCCGTCGACCTGCGCCGCGATCTGGGGGAACTCCGCCACGGTGATCTCGTCGCCGTCGGCCAGCACCACGGCGCGGAACATCGCGTTCTCGAGCTGGCGCACGTTGCCGGGCCAGTCGTAGCGCGTGATGAGCGCCATGGCCTCAGGCGCGAAGCCGCGGATGCGCTTGCCCTCTTCCGCCGCGAAACGCGACAGGAAGGAACGGGCGAGGTCCGGGATGTCGTCGCGGCGCGCGCGCAGCGGCGGCAGGGTCATCGGGAAAACGTTGAGGCGGTAATAGAGATCCTCGCGGAAGCGTCCCTGCTTGACGAGGTCGAGGAGCGAACGGTTCGTCGCGGAGATCAGGCGGATGTCGACCCGCACGGGTTTGCGGCCGCCGACGGGGTCGACCTCGCCCTCCTGGATGGCGCGAAGCAGCTTGACCTGCGCGTCAAGCGGCAGTTCCCCGATCTCGTCGAGGAAGAGTGTGCCGCCGCTCGCCTCGACGAACTTGCCGGAATGCTTCTCGGTGGCGCCGGTAAACGCTCCCTTCTCGTGGCCGAACAGGGTCGACTCGACGAGGTTCTCCGGGATCGCGCCGCAGTTCACGGTGACGAAGGGCTTGCCCTTACGGTCGGAGGAGCCCTGGATCGCCCGGGCCAGCACCTCCTTGCCGACGCCCGACTCCCCCTCGATCAGCACGGGGATGTGGGACTTGGCCGAGCGCTCGGCCAAGCGGATAACCCGGCTCATGTCCGGGCTCTTCGTGGCAAGGTCCTTGAAGGTCAGCGTGCCCGAGGCGCGCCGCCGCATGGAGCGGATCTCGGATTCGAGCGAGTCGACCCGCAGCGCGTTCTTGATCGAGACCTGGAGTCGTTCGGCGCCAACGGGCTTGACCACGAAGTCGAGGGCCCCGGCCCGCATGGCGTTGACCACCGCCTCGATGGAGCCGTTCGCCGTCTGCACGATGACGGGCGTCTCGACGCCGGCCTCCCGCAAGCGCTCCATGACGGCGAGCCCGTCGAGGCGCGGCATGACGAGGTCGAGCACGACCACGTCGATCCGCGCTCCTTCTGCCGAGCGCAGCCGCGCGATCGCCTCCTCGCCGCTGTCCGCCGTGATCGCCTCGAAGCCGAAGCGGCGAATCATCGCCTCGAGCAGGCGGCGCTGGACGGGATCGTCGTCGACGATGAGGATCGTGCTCGCCATGGGTCCTGCCGGTTGTCTCGTTTTGGCGCGCGATGCTGGGACCAAACGGTAAAGCGCTTGTTAACGGCTCCGCTCAGGCCGGGGTGAACCGAGGCGGGGCCGTTCGGGTTGATCGGAGCGCCCTCTCCGCCAATATGCACGCAGACCCCCGGACCTGATCGCGAGAGCCATGCTCCAGCCCCCGAATGACCCGCGCGCGCGCCAGCAGGCGGCGCTCGCCGCCAAGATGGCGTCCTTGAGCCCCGCGGCCCTCGGGACGTTGCCCGAGTGGGACCTGACCCATCTCTATCCGTCGATGGACTCCGCCGCTTTCGCGGAGGATCTGGCGCGGGCGGAGAACGACTGCCGCGCATTCGCCGATAGCTATCGCGGCAAGCTGCTGGCGCTGATCGAGAACGGCGACTTCGCGCAAGCCGTGCGCCGCTACGAGGAGATCGAGGATCTGCTCGGCCGGATCATGTCCTATGCCGGCCTCGTCTATTCCGGCGACACCACCGATCCGCGGCGGGCGAAGTTCTACGGCGACGCCCAGGAGCGCCTCACCGCGGCGTCGAGCGAGCTTCTGTTCTTCACCCTCGAGCTCAACCGCATCGACGACGCGCTTATCGACGCGGCGATGGCCGATCCGGCGCTGGCCCATTACCGGCCTTGGATCGAGGACACCCGGCGCGAGAAGCCCTACCAGCTCGAGGATCGGCTGGAGCAGCTCTTCCACGAGAAGTCGGTGAGCGGACGCTCCGCCTGGAATCGGCTCTTCGACGAGACCATCGCCGCGCTCCGGTTCCAGGTACGCGGGGAGGAGCTCACCCTCGAGCCGACCCTGAACAAGCTTCAGGATTCCGACGAGAGCGTGCGCCGCGACGCCTCCGAGGCCCTGACCAAGGTCTTCAAAGCGAATCTCCGGACCTTCACCCTGATCACAAATACCCTTGCGAAGGACAAGGAGATCTCCGACCGCTGGCGCGGCTTCGAGGACGTGGCCGATTCCCGCCACCTCGCCAATCGGGTCGAGCGCGAGGTGGTGGACGCCATGGTCTCGGCCGTGCGCGACGCCTATCCGCGCCTGTCGCACCGCTACTACGCCCTGAAGGCCAAGTGGTTCGGCAAGGACAAGCTCGAATCCTGGGACCGCAACGCACCCCTGCCCAAGGTCGAGAGCCGGACCATCCCGTGGGAGGAGGCCCGCGACACGGTGCTCGACGCCTATGCCGGTTTCTCGCCCGACATGGCCGGCATCGCCCGGCGCTTCTTCGACGAGGGCTGGATCGACGCGCCCGTGCGCCCCGGCAAAGCGCCGGGCGCCTTCGCGCACCCGACGGTCCCGTCTGCGCACCCCTACGTGCTCGTGAATTATCAGGGCAAGCCGCGGGACGTGATGACCTTGGCCCACGAGCTCGGCCACGGCGTCCACCAGGTTCTCGCCGCCCCGAACGGGGCGCTGATGGCCCCGACCCCGCTGACGCTTGCCGAGACCGCGAGCGTCTTCGGCGAGATGCTCACCTTCCGCCGCCTCCTCGATCACACGAGCGATCCACGCCAGCGCAAGGCCATGCTCGCGGCCAAGGTCGAGGACATGATCAACACGGTGGTGCGCCAGATCGCCTTCTACTCCTTCGAGCGCAAGGTGCACCTGGAGCGCCGCAACGGCGAGCTCACCGCCGACAAGCTCTGCGAGCTCTGGATGTCGGTGCAGGACGAGTCGCTCGGACCCTCGATCCGCTTAGGCCCGGGCTATGAGACGTTCTGGACCTACATTCCCCACTTCATCCACTCGCCCTTCTACGTCTACGCCTACGCCTTCGGTGACTGCCTCGTGAACTCGCTCTACGGCGTCTACGCCAAGGCGATCGATGGCTTCGTCGAGCGCTACTTCGCGCTTCTGTCGGCCGGCGGCACCAAGCCTTACGCCGAACTCCTCGCCCCCTTCGGGCTCGACGCGAAGGACCCAGCCTTCTGGCAGATCGGGCTCGGCATGATCGAGGGGATGATTGGGGAGCTGGAGGCGATGGAGGAAGGCTGAGGCGCATCAGTGCGTGAGCGGGCGTTGAGCGCCTGTCACGAGGTTTGTCCGGCGAGCCTCATTATGCGAGACTGGGCCATGGCGTTCCGAATTTTCCGTGTCGGCGATGATTGTTGTATTGAGCTCCCACCCACGTTCGTGGAAGAGCAAGATTTTCGCCCTGGCGACACTCTGATCGCGAGTAGTGAGCACGGCTTCGTCGTCCGCCAAAAGCCGAGGATGAGTCCCGAAATGCGTCGCGCGCTCGACCGCGTCATGCAGCAGTATAAGGGGACGCTAGCAACTTTAGCTAAGTCCTGAGACGCAAACGCGCAGAGCCGTTGGTGTTCGGCATCGCGCGCTCCATTTAACGCGTCATGAGTGACATTGACGCCGAAGCCAACCGCTTCTCCGCCCGCGCGGCGCGCTACGCGCGCGTCGGCACCAACATGGGTGGGGTCGCGGCGCGCATGGCCGGGGCGAGGCTGTTCGGGCGCAAGGGCGAGGACGTGTCGAATGCGGCGGCGCTCGCCCAGGCGCTCGGCGGGCTGAAAGGCCCGATCATGAAGGTGGCGCAGCTCCTCGCCACCATCCCCGACGCGATCCCGCCCGAGTACGCCGCCGAGCTGCAGAAGCTTCAGTCCGAGGCGCCGCCGATGGGCGCGGCTTTCGTCAAGCGCCGCATGCAGGCCGAGCTCGGCGCGAACTGGCAGGCTCGGTTCGGAACCTTCGACCTCAGGCCGGCGGCCGCGGCGTCGCTGGGCCAAGTTCACCGCGCCAGCACCACGGACGGAGCCCCGCTCGCCTGCAAGCTGCAGTACCCCGACATGCAATCCGCCGTGGAGGCCGATCTCGGCCAGCTCGAGATCGCCTTCGCCCTGCACCGGCGCATGGACCCGGCCATCGATACCCGCGAGATCGCCAAGGAGATCGGCGAGCGGGTGCGCGAGGAGCTCGACTACGAGCGCGAGGGACGCAACGTCCGCCTCTACGCCGATGCGCTCTCGGACATCGCCGAGGTGCGTGTTCCAACGCTTCACCCGGATCTCTCGACGAAGCGCCTTCTCACCCTGGGCTGGCTTGAGGGTACCAAGATCCTGAACTACGTCGACGCGGATCTCGACACCCGCAACCGCCTGGCGGTCGCCATGTTCCGGGCCTGGTGGCACCCGTTCAGCCACGCCGCCGTCATCCATGGTGATCCGCATCTGGGCAACTACACCGTGTTTTCGGAAGGCGGTGAGCCCGCCGGCATCAACCTCCTCGACTACGGCTGCATTCGCATCTTTCACCCCCGCTTCGTCGGCGGGGTGGTCGACCTCTACCAAGGCCTGCTGCACGGCGAGCGCGACCGGGTCGTTCATGCCTACGAGACCTGGGGATTCAAGCGCCTCTCGAACGAGCTCATCGACATCCTCAACATCTGGGCGGGCTTCATCTACGGGCCGCTGCTCGAGGACCGGGTGCGCAGCATCGCCGACGGCGTGAAGCCCGGCGAGTACGGCCGCCGGCAGGCCTTCGAGGTGCATCGCGCCCTCAAGGAGAAGGGGCCGGTGACCGTGCCGCGCGAATTCGTGTTCATGGACCGGGCGGCTGTCGGCTTGGGGTCCGTGTTCCTGCACCTCAAGGCGGAGCTCAACTATCACCGGCTCTTCGAGGAGGAGATCGCCCGCTTCTCGCTGGAGGATCTGGCGAGCCGCCAGACCGCGGCGCTGACCCGCGCGGGGCTGCCGGTTCCCGTCTGAGCGCGCCTTCCGCGACCACCCCCCAAGGGCGTGATTGCGGCCCATGCCCGCATGCGCTAAAGCCCAAGAAAACCGGGGATGGCAGGAACCAGGGCAGAAGGTGATGGCGGAGACGAAACAGGGACCTCAGGGCTATAGCCCGGACATGGACGGGCCGTCGCACGAGGCGACCTATCATGGCTTCGTCCGCTTCGCCGAGATCGGCTCGGCGGTGGTCATCTGCTGGGTGTTGGCCCTGGCGCTCGGCGGCGTGAAGCAGGCCTGGATGACCGCCATTCTCGGGGTGATCCTCTCGGGCATCGCCGGCGCGATCGGCGCCTTCTCGCCGTCCGTCGGCTGGCGCGCGCCGGCCGCGGTGGCGGGTCTCCTGCTCGTCCTCATGATCCTCTACTGACCCGCGGCGCGGGACTCCGTGCCGGCCGATGCCACAGCTTGGGATGAGCCATGAAGATCGCCGTTCTCACAGAGACCGATCCGTCCGAGCCGCGCGTCGCCGCCACCCCTGAAACGGTGAAGCGCTACCGCGGGCTCGGCGCCGAGGTCACCGTCCAGGCCGGGGCCGGCGTGAAGGCAGGGGTTCCAGACGGTGAGTTCGAGGCCGCGGGCGCCCGGATTGAGCCGTCGGCGGAGGGCGCGGCCCGGGACGCCGACGTGGTGCTCAAGGTGCGCCGGCCGGCCGGCGAAGAGCTGTCCATCCTGCCCCGCGGCGCCCTCGTCATCGCCGTCATGGATCCTTACGGGCACGAGGACGCGGTGAAGTCCATGGCCGAGGCCGGAATCTCGGCTTTCGCCATGGAGCTGATGCCGCGCATCACCCGCGCCCAGGTCATGGATGTGCTCTCGAGCCAGGCGAACCTCGCCGGCTACCGGGCCGTGATCGACGGAACGGCGGCCTACGGGCGCGCCATGCCGATGATGATGACGGCGGCGGGCACCGTTCCGGCCGCCCGCGTCTTCGTCATGGGCGCGGGCGTGGCGGGCCTTCAGGCCATCGCCACGGCGCGGCGCCTCGGCGCGGTGGTGACCGCCACCGACGTGCGGCCCGCCGCCAAGGAGCAGGTGGAGAGCCTCGGCGCCAAGTTCGTGGCGGTTGAGGACGAGGAGTTCAAGCAGGCCGAGACGGCGGGCGGCTACGCCAAGGAGATGTCGGCGGAATACCGCGCCAAGCAGGCGGAGCTCGTTGCCTCCCACATCGCCAAGCAGGACATCGTCATCACGACGGCCCTCATCCCGGGCCGGCCGGCCCCGACCCTCGTCACGAAGGCGATGGTAGCCGCCATGCGGCCCGGCTCCGTGGTCGTGGACCTCGCGGTCGAGCGGGGCGGCAACTGCGAGGCGTCCAAGCCCGGCGAGGTGGTGACCACCGAGAACGGGGTGACGATCGTCGGCCACCTCAACATGCCCGGGCGGCTCGCGGCCACCGCCTCCGCGCTCTATGCCAAGAACCTCTTCGCCTTCGTCGAAACCCTCGTCGACAAAGAAGCGAAGAACCTCAAGCCCAACTGGGACGACGAACTCGTCAAGGCCACCTGCCTCACCCGCGACGGGGCGATCGTCCACACCGCCTTCCAGCCCAAGGCCTGACCCTAGCCCTGACGGGCTTCACGCGACGGGGATCTGAACGCCCATGGCCCTCACGCCCGAACAAGCGATCGAGCAGTCCCGCGCCGCGGCTGCGGCCGCCCGGCAGGCCGCCGACTCGGCTCAAGCCATCGCCGATCAGATCGCGCTCGCCGTCTCGGCCGCGACCCAGGGCGCGATCGACCCGACCGTGTTCCGCTTCGCCATCTTCGTGCTGGCGATCTTCGTCGGTTACTACGTGGTCTGGCAGGTGACGCCGGCGCTCCACACCCCGCTCATGTCGGTGACGAACGCCATCTCCTCGGTGATCGTGGTCGGCGCGCTGCTCGCGGTGGGCGTGCCGCTCACCGCGCAGGGCACGGGCCTTGCCCGGGCTTTCGGCTTCATCGCCCTCGTGCTCGCCGGCATCAACATCTTCGGCGGCTTCCTCGTCACCGAGCGCATGCTCGCGATGTACAAGAAGAAGGGTTGAGGCGATGTCGGCCAACGTCTCGAACCTTCTCTACCTCGTCGCCGGCGTTCTCTTCATCCTGGCGCTGCGCGGGCTCTCGCACCCGACCACCTCGCGCCAGGGCAACCTGTTCGGCATGGCGGGCATGGCGCTCGCCATCCTCACCACGCTCGCCTTCGCGGCGCCCGCGGGCGCCGGCGGCTGGGCGCTGGTGATCCTCGGCCTCGGGCTCGGCGGCGGCGTGGGCGCCGTGATCGCCAAGCGCGTGCCGATGACGGCGATGCCCCAGCTCGTCGCCGCCTTCCACTCCGGCGTGGGCTTGGCGGCGGTGTTCGTCGCGGCGGCTGCTCTTTATGCCCCCCAGGCTTTCGGCATCGGCGGGGTCGGCACCATCAAGGGCGCCTCGCTCTTCGAGATGGGCCTCGGTGTCGCGATCGGCGCCATCACCTTCACGGGGTCGGTCATCGCCTTCCTGAAGCTCGACGGACGCATGTCGGGCAAGCCGATCCTCCTGCCGAGCCGTCACCTCATCAATATCGGGCTGGGGCTGGCGATCCTCGTCCTGCTCGCGATCTTCATGCGCACGGAGAGCTACCTCGCCTTCTGGCTCATGGTCCTCTTGAGCTTCGTCGTCGGCGTGACGCTCATCATCCCGATCGGCGGCGCCGACATGCCCGTCGTCGTGTCGATGCTCAACTCCTACTCGGGCTGGGCGGCCGCCGGCATCGGCTTCACGCTGGGCAACCTCGCCCTGATCATCACGGGCGCGCTGGTCGGGTCGTCGGGCGCGATCCTGTCCTACATCATGTGCAAGGCGATGAACCGGAGCTTCGTCTCCGTCATCCTTGGCGGCTTCGGTGGGGACTCCGCCACGGCGGCTGCCGGCGCGGTCGAGGCCCGGCCGGTCAAGCAGGGCTCGGCGGACGACGCCGCCTACATCATGCAGAACGCCGAGAAGGTCATCATCGTCCCGGGCTACGGCATGGCGGTGGCGCAGGCGCAGCACTCCTTGCGCGAGATGGCCGACCTCCTCAAGAAGGCGGGCGTCGAGGTGAAGTACGCCATCCACCCCGTGGCGGGCCGCATGCCGGGCCACATGAACGTGCTCTTGGCCGAGGCGAGCGTGCCCTACGACGAGGTCTTCGAACTTGAGGACATCAACGGCGAGTTCGCGCAAGCCGACGTAGCCTTCGTCATCGGCGCCAACGACGTCACGAACCCGGCGGCCAAGACCGACAAGGCCTCGCCGATCTACGGCATGCCCGTGCTCGACGTGGAGAAGGCCAAGACCGTGCTCTTCATCAAGCGCGGCATGGGCTCAGGGTATGCCGGCGTCGAGAACGAGCTGTTCTTCCGTGACAACACCCTGATGCTGTTCGGCGACGCCAAGAAGGTCGTCGACAATGTCCTGAAAGCCATGGCGCACTGACGGGCGCCGTCCCGCCTCCATGCCTGACGTCGTGATCCGCACCGCGCTCCCGGACGACCGGGAGGCGGTGGTCGATCTCATCCACGAGCTGAACATCCACGAGGACGGGGTGTCGGGCGACCGGCGCACCGACCGCGAGGCCGCCGCGACCTATCACGGCGACCTGCAGCAGCGTCTCGCCCGCTCGAGCGGGCGCCTCATCGTGGCCTCGGCCGAGGCTGAACTCGTCGGGGCGATGGGCTGGGTGATCGAGGAGGACCCGGTCTTCGTGCGCGCCGAGGTGCGCCGCTACGGCCTGGTGACGGACCTCGTCGTCGCGCAGGGCTGGCGCGGCCGGGGCGTCGGGCGGATGCTGCTCGCGGAAGCCGAGCGCCTGACGCGGGAGGCCGGTCTGCGCCGCCTCGTGCTCGCGGTCCTGGAGGGCAATGAGGCCGCGCTGCGGGCCTACGAGGCGTTCGAGCTCAAGCCTTACGCGCGCATCCTGGCGAAGCCCGTCGGTTAGAATACAAAAGTTCCGCCGTCATTCCGGGGCCGCGAACCGGAGCCCGACCCGAAGGGCCGCGCCGTAGGCGTGGAAATCCACGACTGGGTGAGTGGTTGCGACCAACATGCGGCCCAGTCATGGACTCCGGGCTCGCCTGCGGCGCCCCGGGATGACGGCACAGGGCTTTACCGGAACAAGCCCGCGACGCCCTGGGCGCCAGCCCCGCTCGCGCCGCGCGAGCGGGCCGTGGCGTTGCCGTTGTCAATGCTCAGCGCCCGCTGGAAGCTCTCGGTGGCCTCCGCCTTGCGGCCGAGACGGTCGAGCGCCACGCCGCGCTGCGCCCAGGACTCGGCATCCCGGTTGTTGACGTTGAGCGCTGCGTTGAAGTCCTCGACGGCTTTCTCGAATTGCCCCAGCGCCACGAGGCTCTGGCCGCGGCCGGCATAGGGCGCCGCGACGAAGGGGTTACGGTCGATGGCCGAGTCGAAGTCGAGCACCGCCTGCTTGTGTTGGCCCATGCGCTGGTGGACGAGGCCGCGGGCGTGGAGCCCTTCGGCCGATTCGGGGCTGAGCCTGATGGCCTGGTTCAGGTCCGCCATCGCGTCCTGATAGTTGCCCTGGGCCCGCAGCAGGTTGCCGCGGCCGAGATAGGCCGGGCCGTAATTCGGGTCGGAGGCGATGGCGCGGCTGAAGTCGGCCAGCGCCGCGTCGGTGCGGTTCGTCTGACGGTGCGCCAGGGCTCGGTTGGTGTAGGCCGGCGCGTAATTCGGATCGATCTGCACCGCCTTGTTGAAGTCCGACACGGCGTCGCCATAGCGCCCGAGCCGGGCATAGGCCGCCCCGCGGGTGTTGTAGGCGCTGGCGTCGTTCGGATTGCGCTGAACCACCTCCGAGAGGGAGGCGATGTTCTCGCGCCCGGCGCCCGTAGTGTCTTCTTCCAGCACCGCGATCTGCTGGCCCGGGGTGACCCGGCTCACGGTATCGCAGCCGGCGAGCGCGAGGGCGCCGAGCGCAACGGCGGGCAGAAAACGGAAGGTCGATCGAGTCGTCATCGCTGGTCCTCTTCGCGACGCTCGCGAGGCGAAGCTCTAGGTCTCGTTCGGCAGGGCGCCGGGTCAGGTCGACCCGCGGCGCGGTCTGGCGGCCGGGCCCGGTATGTCGGCCCGGGCTTATCGGCCGCGCGGAGGCAAATCTATGGTGGTTAAGGCGTTAATATGGCCTTAGCGATGAAGTTCGGCGCTCACTCCGGCGCAACCCACGTCGCGTGCGCCATCTTGCGGCCGGGCCGGGCCTTGCCCTTGCCATAGAGATGCAGGCGGGCCTCCGGATCTGTGGCGATCTTCGCCCAGTCTTCCGCGGCTGCGCCGATCAGGTTCTGCATCCGGACCCGACCCCGGCGCCGCGTCGCGCCGAGCGGCCAGCCGCAGACTGCCCGCACGTGCTGCTCGAACTGGGAAGTCACCGCGCCCTCGATCGTCCAGTGGCCGGAATTGTGCACCCGGGGCGCGATCTCGTTGACCACGAGGCGCTCGGCGCCGTCCTCGCGCACCAGGAACATCTCGACCGCCAGCACCCCGACATAGCCGAGCCCCTCCGCGATCGCCCGGGCCATGTCGAGCGCTTCCGTCTCCGTCGCAGGGTCGACGCCGGCCGGCACTTCCGTGAGATCGAGGATGTGATCGCGGTGGGTGTTGGCGCACAAGTCGTAGGCCGCGAAGCGCCCGTCCGCGCTGCGCGCTGCCACCACCGACACCTCGCGCTCGAAACCGACGAAACCCTCCAGGATGCAGGGCGCATGGCCGAGAGACGCAAGAGCGCGCTGCGGGTCGTCGCCCGGCCGGATCACCGCCTGGCCCTTGCCGTCGTAACCGAAGCGACGGGTCTTCAGCACCGCGGGAGCGCCGATCTCGGCGATCGCCTGGGCGAGCTCCCCGCCGTTCGCCACGCCCCGAAACGGCGCCGTCGGGAGGCCAAGGGACGCGACGAAGGTTTTCTCGTCGAGGCGGTCCTGCGTCGCCGCGAGCGCGCGAGGCGAGGGGTGGAAGGGGGTCCGCGCTGCGATGAAGGCGGCGGCGGCGCCCGGAACGTTCTCGAACTCGACGGTGACGGCGTCGCAGGCGCCCGCGAACGCGGCGAGCGCATCCTCGTCGTCGTATGGGGCACAGGTGCGAAACGCTGCGACGTCGAAGGCCGGGCTGTCGGCGTCGGGCGCGTAGATATGGACCTTGAGGCCGAGTTGGGCCGCGGCGAGCGCCAGCATGCGCCCGAGCTGCCCGCCGCCGATGATCCCGAGTGTGCTGCCCGGCGCGATCACCGCGGATCAGGCTCCGTCAGCCGGGCGCTCGGCCACGGCTTGCGTCTGGCGCGCGCGCCAGGCGTCGAGGCGATCTGCCAAGGCGGGATCGTTGAGCGCCAGCACGGCTCCGGCGAGGAGCGCGGCGTTCACCGCTCCCGCCCGTCCGATGGCCAGCGTGCCAACGGGGATGCCGGCAGGCATCTGCACGATGGAGAGCAGGCTGTCCTGGCCCGACAGGGCCTTCGATTCGACGGGCACCCCAAAGACGGGCAGGGGCGTCATGGCCGCCGTCATCCCGGGCAGGTGCGCCGCACCGCCGGCCCCGGCGATGATGACCTTGAAGCCGTCATCCCGCGCAGCCTTCGCGAAGGCGACGAGGCGGTCCGGCGTGCGGTGGGCCGAGACGATCCGGGCGTCGTAAGGAACCCCGAGCGCGTCGAGCGTCTCCGCCGCGTGGCGCATGGTGGCCCAGTCGGACTGGCTACCCATGATGATCGCCACCGCCGGCGCTGCCATGCTCGTCTCCGTGCCGGCGCGGGCGCCGCGAGGCCACCCGTTCACGGGCGATCAAGGATGGACCGGAGATAGCGAAGCTTGCTCAGTGCGGCAAGCTTGCGAGCCGGGCAGGGAGGTGCGATGGCACGGGCCATGACCGGCAGCGACGCGCGAAGCGACGATCTTCGCACCGAAATGGGAGCCCTGCGCACCGAGGTGGAGCGCCTCGCGTCGGAACTCGCGGAGATGCGGGCGCATGCGACCAGCCTCGAGTCGCTGGCGCACGAGGATCCGCTCACGGGTCTCCTGAACCGGCGCGGCTTCGAGCGAGACCTCGCGCGCGCCGTGGCCTACCGGGCCCGCTACGGCACGCCCGCCGCGCTGCTGCTCTTCGACCTCGACGGTTTCAAGCCCATCAACGACGCCCACGGTCATCAGGCGGGCGACGAGGCGCTCAAGCACGTGGCCGAGGTGTTGCGCCGCAACGTGCGCGCCTCCGATTCGATTGGCCGTCTCGGGGGCGACGAGTTCGCCCTCATCCTCTGGCACGCCGCGGAGGACGTCGCCGCGCTGAAAGCGTCTTCGCTCCTTGCCCTGATCGCCACCCCAGTGACACTCGGCCCGGCGCGGGTTGATCTGGGCGCCTCGGTCGGCGTCACGGCCCTCGAGAAGGGCGACACGCCCGCCGAGGCGATCGCCCGGGCCGACCGGGCCATGTACGCCCACAAGAGTGAGCGCGCCGCCCTCAGGCGATGATGTCGGGGGTGATCTGATCCTCGAGGAAGATGATCCGATCCTTGAGGACGAGCTTGCGCTTCTTGAGCCGCTGAATCTGGAGCTGATCGCCCGTCATCATGCGTTCCAGCGCCTCGATCGCCGTGTCGAGATCACGATGTTCCTGCTTCAACCGGGCGAGCTCGGCCTCGAACGCGGCCGTCTCGTCTTCGTGGTATTCAAGCACCGCGCCGCTCCGCTTCGCGATCATGGCGAAAGGACGGCGGAGTATGCGCGGGCGGGGGTTCATGAGCAAGGGCCGGACGCTCTGAAACCCGCCTTTGACGCCGGAGCTCGGCGCGTTCTTTCGGCGGCGCACAATCGATTCGTTTCGACACCAGACGCCTCCTGTGGCATGCTCGTCGCGTCGGACAACCACTTAAAGGAGGCACCCGACATGGCGCTGCAGAACAACGTGAACGAGCTTGAGCGGAAGCACCAAGCCCTCGAGCGCGAGATCCAAGAGGCTCTCATGCACCCCTCGATGGACGCTCTCAGGGTCGCCGAACTCAAGCGACGCAAGCTGCAGCTCAAGGACGAGATCACCAAGCTGAAGTCGACATCGCCGACCGTGCACTGATCTGACCGTCCGAAGCACCATCCCAAACCGAGCCGCCGCGTCCGGACCACCGGGCGCGGCGGTTTTCGTTTCGAGGCGGGACCGGTCCTAGAGCGCCCGCGCCATGTCTCGCAGCACGAACTTCTGGATCTTGCCCGTCGAGGTCTTGGGCAGCTCCGTAAACACCACGTGCCGGGGCGCCTTGAAGGCCGCGAGATGCTGCCGGCACCAGGCGATCAGCTCTTCGGCGGAGACCATCTCCGAGGGTTTCAGCTCCACGAAGGCGCAGGGCGTCTCGCCCCATTTCTCGTCCGGCTTCGCCACGACGGCCGCCGCCTGCACGGCGGGATGCTTATAGAGGGCGTCCTCCACCTCGATCGAGGAGATGTTCTCGCCGCCGGAGATGATGATGTCCTTGGAGCGGTCTTTCAGCTGCACGTAGCCGTCCGGGTACTTGACCCCGAGGTCGCCCGAATGGAACCAGCCGCCGGCGAAAGCCTTGGCCGTGGCGGGCGGGTTCTTGAGATAGCCCTTCATGACCACGTTGCCGCGGAACATCACCTCGCCCAGCGTCGCGCCGTCGGCCGGCACGGGCTGCATCGTCTCCGGGTCGAGGACGTCGAGCGCCTCGAGCACGGGGTAGCGCACGCCCTGGCGCGCCTTCTTCGCCGCCTGCTCGGCCGGCGCGAGCACGTCCCAGTCGCGGTGCCACTCGTTGACCACGGCGGGTCCGTAAACTTCCGTCAGACCGTAGAGGTGGGTGACGTTGAACCCTGCCTCGCGCATGGCGGCGAGCACCGCTTCGGGCGGGGGCGCGGCGGCGGTGAAGAACTGGACCGTGTGGGGCAGGGGGCGCCGCTCGCTCTCGTCGGCCCCGAGCAGCGCCGACATGACGATCGGCGCACCGCACAGATGCGTGACGCCGTGGTCGGCGATGGCGTCGTACATCGCCTTGGCGCGCACCTGCCGCAGGCAGACATGGGTGCCCGCCACCGCCGAGAGCGTCCAGGGAAAGCACCAACCGTTGCAGTGGAACATCGGCAGGGTCCAGAGATATACCGGGTGCCTCCCGAGGTCACAGGTGAGCACGTTGCCCATGCTGAGAAGGTGGGCGCCGCGGTGATGGTAGACGACGCCCTTCGGGTCACCCGTCGTGCCTGAGGTGTAGTTGAGGCTGATCGCGTCCCATTCGTCGCGCGGGGGCGCCCAGACGAAATCCGGGTCGCCCTCGTCGAGCAGCGACTCGTAACCGATCGCGCCGAGCCGCTCGCCGTCGCCGGTGAAGACCGGATCGTCGACATCGACGACGAGAGGCTGCTCGGACAACCCATCGAGCGCCGCACGGATCGTTTTCGAGAACTCGCGGTCGGTGATGAGCACCTTGGCGCCACCATGGCCGAGGCAGAAGGCGATGGCCGCCGGATCGAGCCGCGTATTGAGGGTGTTGAGCACCGCGCCCGCCATCGGCGCCCCGTAATGGCATTCCACCATGGCGGGAATGTTCGGGAGCATGACGGCCACCGTGTCGCCCCGCCCGATCCCGCGCCGCGCGAGCGCAGAGGCGAGCCGCCGAGCGCGGGCATAGAGCGTGCGGTAGTCGTGGCGGACCGGGCCGTGGACGACCGCGAGGTGATCCGGGAACACGCTCGCGGCCCGCTCCAGGAAGCCCAGCGGGGTCAGGGGCTGGAAATTGGCTGGGTTGCGGTCGAGGTCGAGATCGTAGGGGCTTGGCGCCATGAGAAGGCCTTGCGTGGCGGAGGCCAGCGAACCGTAACGGCGGGCGAGGGAGGCGCAAGCCTCTCCGTTCAGGGCATGTCATGGCCGGACTTGACCCGGCCATCTCGGTTCGGAGACGCTGACGGCTTCGGACCGGGGTTCGCGGGTCGAGCGCGCGAACGACACGGTTGAGTGTTTGAAAGCACTCGGGTCTACGCCCGGCACCCCTCATCCGCCCCTTGCTGACGTAAGGGACACCTTCTCCCGCAGAGGGGAGAGGGTGTGGCGCGTTCCCCTCTCCCCTCTGCGGGAGAGGGTGGCCCCGCGAAGCGGGGTCGGGAGAGGGGGCGCTGCGCCAGCAGCGCTCGGCTGACAGGCCGATCAGGGTCTATCCACCCGACCCCTGTCATGGCCGGGCTTGACCCGGCCATCTCGGTCCGTGGGCTCGGGGCTTCATGCCGAGGTTCGCGGGTCAGGCCCGCGAACGAGATGACGGTGGGCGGAAACGCTCGGGCCTATGCCCGGCCTCCCCTCACCTTCAGTCGCTGGCGCTCCCTTGCTTCGCCTGCCGGTGCGCAGGCGAAGCCCTCTCCCCGGAAGGGAGAGGGGATGGCCGCTCGGGTTTCGGCTCTGTAGTCGCTTGTCTGAGACCGCGGTGGGCGTTCCTCCTCTCCCGGCAGGGGAGAGGGTCGCGTCGGCGGACCGGCCGACGCGACGAGCGCAGCCGAAGGCGAAGCGTGGGTGAGGGGGGGTGCTCTCCGGATTGACCCGAGCCCACGTCCCGCGCCCCCTCATCCGCCCGGCTCACGCCGGGCACCTTATCCCACGAGGGGAGAAGGCGCGCACCTACACCTCCGCCCGATGGAACACCGCTTCCACCCGATTGCCGTCCGGGTCGCGCAGGAAGGCGGCGTAGTAGTGCGGGTGATAGTGCGGGCGCAGCCCCGGCGCGCCGTCGTCCGTGCCGCCCTGGGCAAGGCCTGCCCGCCAGAAGGCGTCGACCGCCGCGCGGCTCGGGGCCTTGAAGCACCAGTGACGGCCGGGCGCCAGCTCCGGCCGCCGGCCGAGGCGCACCGAGAGGTAGCTGCGCTCCGGGTTCGAGGCGTCGCAGCGCTCCCCGTAGCCGAGGAACCCGGCGTCAGAGCCCGCCACCTTCGGCACGCCCAGCGCCGCCATCACCGCGTCGTAGAAGGCTTCTGCCCGCGCGAGGTCGCCCACCGCGATGGAGACGTGGTCGAGCACGGAGGCGTCAGAGCATCGAGGGCAGCACCCGGTCGGGCGGCCGGTGGCCGTCCATGAAGGTGCGGATGTTGACGATCACCTTCTCGCCCATGTCGACCCGGCTCTCGGTGGTGGCTGAGCCCATGTGGGGCAGGAGCACCACCTTGCCCTGCTTGGCGAGCTTGATGAGGCGGGGGTTCACGGCGGGCTCGTGCTCGAACACGTCGAGCCCCGCGCCCCCGATCTCGCCGGCCTCGATGAGCCGCGCCAGCGCCGTCTCGTCGATGATCTCGCCGCGGGCCGTGTTCACCACGAGGGCATCGGGTTTCAGGAGCTTGAGGCGCCGCGCTGACAGCAGGTGATAGGTCGCCGGCGTGTGCGGGCAGTTGACCGAGACCACGTCCATGCGGGCGAGCATCTGGTCGAGGCTCTCCCAGTAGGTGGCCTCGAGCTCCTCCTCGATGCGGGCCGCGACGCGCCGGCGGTTGTGGTAGTGGATCGACAGCCCGAAGGCCTTGGCCCGCCGCGCCAGTGCCTGGCCGATGCGGCCCATGCCGACGATGCCAAGGCGCTTGCCCGTGATGCGCCGTCCGAGCATCCAGGTCGGCGACCAGCCGCCCCAGGCGTCCTCGGGCACGATGCGCGCGCCTTCCGCGATCCGCCGCGCCACGGCGAGGATCAGCGCCATCGTCATGTCCGCCGTGTCATCGGTGAGCACGCCCGGCGTGTTCGTGACGGTGATGCCGCGCGCCAGCGCCGCCTGGACATCGATGTTGTCCACGCCGTTGCCGAAATTGGCGATCAGCTTCAGGTTCTCGCCGGCCTGGGCGAGGAGCGGGGCGTCGATCTCGTCGGTGACGGTGGGCACGAGCACGTCGGCCGCGCGCACCGCCTCGACGAGGGCAGCCGTCTCCATGGGCTTGTCGTCGAGGTTCAGGCGCGTCTCGAAGAGTTCGCGCATGCGCGTCTCGACGACGTCCGGCAGGCGGCGGGTGACGACGACGAGCGGCTTCTTCTTCATGGACTGTGCAACCGAGCTGTTCGAGGTCCCGGCCGGGCCGGCGGGGGCGCGGTTTTACGCTCCGTTAACCGTGGCTCGGCGAGGAATGGCGACGAGCGGCCGCGTGGCGGACCCCGCTCGGCTTGTCTACCAGAGGCCAAGCCAAAAACAATCTGGCCAAACACGATCGGCAGGAGGCTCGAGGATGCAGGCGAGAATGCGCTTCACGCGCGTGGCCGCGGCCGGGGCCGCGCTGACCGCCCTGTTCGTCGCCCTGGCCGCGGCCGCTCAGGACGCGACGCCGCCCGGCGGCCGCCGGGGCACCGGCCTGCCCGTGCCGCGCTACGTCAGCCTCAAGACGGACCGCGTGAACCTGCGCGAGGGCCCGTCGAAGGACAACCGCACGGCCTGGGTGTTCCAGCGCGCCGGGCTGCCCGTCGAGATCACGGCCGAATACGAGACGTGGCGGCGCATCCGCGACGCGGAGGGCACGGAGGGCTGGGTCCTCCATTCGCTGCTCTCCGGCCGCCGCACGGCCCTCGTCACCCCTTGGTCGAAGACGGGCGAGGCAGTACCGGTCTACGAGCGCGCCGAGGAACGGGCGAGCGTCGTGGCGAAACTCCAGCCCAACGTCATCACCAGCGTGAAGCAGTGCAGCGGCACCTGGTGCCGGATCATCATCCCGCAGCCCAACGCCTTCGACGTCGACGGCTACATCCGCCAGGACCGGCTGTGGGGTGTCTATCCGAACGAACGGGTGGAGTAGGGCGAACGCGCGCTGGGGAGCTCGCAGCAGCACTCCACATACGCGGCCGCGGTGTCCAGACCGTCCTCTCCCCCACCTGAGGGGCGGGAGGCCGGGGTGTTTGCGGAAGGGCTCAACCCCTTTGTCATTCCGGGGCTCGGCGAGAGCCGAGAACCCGGAACCCACGACCGGGTGAGCGGCTGCGAGCAGAATTCGGCCCAGCCATGGATTCCGGGTTCGCCTGCGGCGCCCCGGAATGACGAGAGGGGTTAATCGCTCTTGGGCTTGAGCCGAACGATCACCTCGACGCCGGCGATCTCCATACCTTCCGGCGGCTGGGGCACCTCGCTCACCGTCACGCCGGAGGCCGGCATGTCGACGAGGGCGCCCTCGTGCTCCAGGAAGAAGTGGTGGTGCTCGGACGGGTTCGTGTCGAAATAGGCCTTCGACCCGTCCACCATGAGCTGGCGCAGGAGCCCTGCTTCCGTGAACTGGTGCAGGGTGTTGTAGACGGTGGCGAGCGAGACCGGCACCCGGGCGCGGTTGGCCTCGTCGTAGACCATCTCCGCCGTGACGTGACGGTCGCCCTTGCCGAACAGAAGCCAGCCGAGCGACACGCGCTGACGCGTCGGGCGCAGGCCCACCCGGCGCAGCTTGTCGCGCAGGTCGGAGAGGGGGCAGCCGCGCAGGGGCATGGCCGTCGTCAGGCCCGGAGGATGCAACGCTTCGGTCATCGTATCGGAATTCGGAACGGGAGCGTGGCTACGCTCGTTCCCCTGATGATAAGGGCCAAGCCGCCGCGTCGCAACCCGCATGACGGAACGAACGGTGTCGCGGCCCGCGCATCCCGTGGCCCAAGCGGCGCCTTTGAGGCGGTCGAGGCCTGTGCTACGAGGCGCCCGAAGCGTTGCGGTTTCAAGGAACCGAAGGCTTCGTCCACCGTGTTTCAAGGTTAAGGACCGGCCCGCGGCCATGGATCAGCCCCAGAGGGATCGTCAGACGAGCTTCACCTACGAGGAGCTCCTCGCCTGCGGGCGGGGCGAGCTGTTCGGCTCCGGCAACGCGCAGCTTCCCCTGCCGCCGATGCTGATGTTCGACCGCATCACCTCGATCGGCCAAGACGGCGGCGCCAACGGCAAGGGCCACGTGCTCGCCGAACTCGACGTCCGGCCGGACCTCTGGTTCTTCCCCTGCCACTTCAAAGGCGACCCGGTGATGCCCGGGTGCCTTGGCCTTGACGCGCTTTGGCAGCTCGTCGGCTTCTTCCTCGGCTGGCTCGGATCGCCTGGGCGCGGCCGGGCGCTCGGTGTCGGCGAAGTGAAGTTCGCCGACCAGGTGCTGCCGAGCGTGAAACAGGTCGTCTACGGCGTCGACTTCAAGCGCGTCTTCCGCTCGAAGCTCGTGCTGGGCATCGCCGACGGCTGGCTCGAGGCCGACGGCCGCCGCATCTACGAGGCCAAGGACCTGCGCGTCGGGCTGTTCCAGACGGACACCGCGCCGGCCGGCGGGTGAGCCGCCGTCATTTGGCCGAACCCGTTGCCTAGATGAGAGCGCGGCCTTAGGTGGAGCCCGCGCGGACCCCGCGCGCTCGAAGAGCCGTCGAGGAGATCAGGATGAGGCGCGTCGTCGTCACGGGGATGGGCATCGTCTCGTCCATCGGGAACAACACGCAGGAAGTTCTCGCCTCCCTGCGCGAGGCCCGCTCCGGCGTCAGCTTCGCCCAGCCCTACGCCGATCTCGGCTTCCGCTGTCAGGTCCACGGGGCGCCGAGCCTCAACGCGGAAGGAGCCGTTGACCGGCGCGCGATGCGCTTTCACGGTGGCGGCACCGCCTGGAACCACGTGGCGATGGAGCAGGCGATCCGCGATTCGGGGCTTGAGGAGACTGACGTCTCCAACGAGCGCACCGGGATCATCATGGGGTCCGGCGGGCCCTCCACCCGCGCCATCGTGGAGGCGGCCGACGTCACCCGGTCGAAGGGCCCTCGGCGGGTCGGGCCCTTCGCGGTGCCGAAAGCCATGGCCTCCACCGCCTCCGCGACGCTCGCGACCTGGTTCAAGATCAAGGGCGTCAACTATTCTATCTCCTCGGCCTGCGCGACCTCGAACCACTGCATCGGCAACGCCTACGAGATCATCCAGCTCGGCAAGCAGGACGTGATCTTCGCAGGCGGCTGCGAGGAGCTCGACTGGTCGCTCTCCGTGCTCTTCGACGCCATGGGCGCCATGTCCTCGAAGTACAACGACACGCCCGCCAAGGCGTCCCGCGCCTATGACGCGAACCGGGACGGCTTCGTCATCGCCGGCGGGGCGGGCGTGCTGGTGCTGGAGGAACTCGAGCACGCCAAGGCGCGTGGCGCCCGCATCTACGGCGAGATCGTGGGCTATGGCGCGACCTCCGACGGCCACGACATGGTGGCCCCGTCCGGCGAGGGCGCGGTGCGCTGCATGCGCATGGCGCTCAGCAACGTGACGGACAGGATCGACTACATCAACCCGCACGCCACCTCGACGCCTGTGGGCGACGACAAGGAGATCGAGGCGATCCGCGAGGTGTTCGGCGCCGGCGACAAGTGCCCGCCCATCGCCGCCACCAAGTCGCTCACCGGCCACTCGCTCGGCGCCACGGGCGTCCAGGAGGCGATCTACTCGCTCCTGATGATGAACAACCGTTTCATCTGCGAGAGCGCCCATATCGAGGAGCTCGACCCCGCCTTCGCCGACATGCCGATCGTCCGGAGCCGTGTCGACGACGCCAAGATCGACACGGTGCTCTCCAACTCCTTCGGCTTCGGCGGCACGAACGCGACGATCGTGATGCGCCGCTACGCGTGAGCAGAGCGCCTTCGGCGCGAGAGCCTGCTGGATTCCCTTCCCCTGCGCGCTGGCGCGCTCCGGCCGGGAATGACAGTGGCAGCTCAGAACGCCTCGGCTGTCATCCCCGGCCGGAGGCGGCTTGTCCGCCGGAGGGGAAGGGGATCCAGCACAGCATCTCGTCGCGAAGCGACGCCGCTTCTTTCCCCTCTCCCTTTGTGGGAGAGGGCTTCGCCTACGCACCGGCAGGCGAAGCAAGGGAGCGACAGAGACCGACGGTGAGAAGTAGGGCGCCGAGACTCGGGCCCACGCCCAGCGCCCCTCATCCGCCTGTCTGCGGCAGGCACCTTCTCCCATAAGGGGAGCAGGGGTCACCGTCACACCCCTGAGACCTGCCCGTGCGAAGCGCCGGATTTACAAGCGGGGCCTCGCTATGGATATGCTGACGGATCGAACAGTGCTGGCGCTCGGCCAAGCGGAGCGGCGGCAGGCCGGCGACGCGGCGGAACGAGAACAAGAACGGGAAGGACCACGCGTGGCGGGGCTGATGCAGGGCAAGCGCGGGCTCATCATGGGCGTCGCGAACGACCACTCGATCGCGTGGGGGATCGCCAGGGTTCTGGCCGAGCACGGCGCGGAACTCGCTTTCACCTACCAGGGCGAGGCCCTGGGCAAGCGGGTCACGCCGCTGGCGAAGTCTCTCGGCTCGACGCTCGTCGTGCCTTGTGACGTGGAGGACCTGGCCTCCCTCGACGCCGCCTTCGCCCGGCTCGACGAGGCTTGGGACGGGCTTGACTTTGTCGTCCACGCCATCGGCTTCTCCGACAAGGCGCAGCTCAAAGGGCGCTACGTCGACGTCACGACGCGCGAGAACTTTTCCCGCACCCTCGTGATCTCGGCTTTCTCCTTCACGGAGGTCGCGCAGCGTGCGGCGCGACGGATGAAGCAGGGCGGGTCCCTCCTCACCCTGACCTACGGCGGCTCGACCCGGGTCATGCCGAACTACAACGTCATGGGCGTGGCGAAAGCCGCGCTGGAGGCGAGCGTGCGGTACCTCGCCGCCGATCTCGGCCCCGACGGCATCCGGGTCAACGCGCTGTCCGCCGGCCCTGTCCGCACGCTGGCCGGCGCTGGGATCGCCGACGCCCGCCTCATGTTCAGCTACCAGAAGGCCCATGCGCCGTTGCGCCGGACGGTCACCGTCGAGGAGATCGGCGGCTCGGCCCTCTACCTGCTCTCGCCCCTCTCGGGCGGTGTGACGGGCGAAATCCATTACGTGGATTCCGGCTACAACACGATCTCGATGCCCCGCCCCGAGGTTCTCAAGGCCCAGGACGCCGCGGGCGTGACGGGGGAAGAGTAGCGCGCCGGCTGCCTTGCCTTCGCCGCATCGCCTCGGCATGGGCGGCGGCCGTTTCGAAAGACCCCTCATGCCCCGCCTTACCCGCCGCGCCGCTATCGGTTTCGGTCTCGCTCTTCTGGCCCGTCCAGCACGCGCCGAGGACTTGCCCGAGCCGACCTTCGTGCCCATCGAGCTCTTCGAGGAAGCGCTCGAATGCGAGAGCGCGGTGCGGCTCGGCAACCCGAGCGGCGATGTAACGATCCTCGAGGTTTTCGACCATAACTGCCCCTGGTGCCGTCACTCGGCGCAGGATCTCGCGCCGCTCCTCGCCGGGGATCCCGACCTCTCCTACGTTCTCCTGTGCACCCCGATCCTGGGCGAGGCGTCGCTCGGCGCGGCCCGCGTCGCACAGGCCGTCGCCCGGCTGCACGGGCCGGAGCGGGCCGGCGCCTATCACCGTGCGCTCATGGCCCTGCGCGGGCGGCTCGACGGCGAGCGCGCGCTGGCGCAGGCCGAGCACGTCGGTCTCGACCGGGCAGCCCTCGCCGCGGCTGCCGAATCGAGCGAGGTCCGGCACCGGGTCGAGGAAGCGTTGCGGATCGGGCGCTCGCTCGGGATCAACGCCACCCCGTCCTTCGTACTCGGCCCGGATCTCTATCCCGGCGCGCTGACCCTCGCGCAGAAGCAGGCGCTGGTCGCCCGCGCCCGGGCCTGAGAGACGCCTCATGTCCCTGGCCCGCGCGAGCCTGGAGGTCGGCGCCGCAGCAGGAGGATCGCGAGTCCTCGGCTTCGCCCGCGACTTGCTCATCGCCCGGGCGCTCGGGGCGGGGCCAGCGGCCGACGCGCTTCTCGCGGCGCTACGCCTGCCCAGCGCGCTCCGGCGCATCCTGACGGAAGGCGGCTTCGAGGCGGGCTTCGTGCCGCTCTACGCTGCGGCCCGCGCCGAGGGCGGTGACGCGGCCGCGCGACGCTTCGCCCGGGCCGGTCTCGCGGGGCTGGCGCTCGCCCTCGCGGGGATGAGCGCGCTCGTCATGCTCGGCGCCGGCGCCGTCGTCCTCGCGGTGGCCTCGGGCTTCATGGAGGCTCCGGGAACGCTTCACCTCGCGACCGCGCTGACGCGCCTCGCCGCGCCGGTCATCCTCGGCCTCGGGCTCGCCGCCTGCCTCGGCGCTTGGCTCAACGCGGAAGGGCGGGTCCGCCCGGCAGCCCTGGCGCCGCTCGCAGTGAACGTGCTGCTCGTCCTCACCCTTCTCGGTCTGACAGGGTCGGACACGCCGCCCGACGATCAAGCAAGAGCGATCGCGCTTGCGTTCTCGGTCGGCGGCTTCGTTCAACTCGCTCTCGTCGGCATCGCGGCGCGCGATCTTCTGCGCGCCGCGCGCCCGTCATGGAGCGAGCAGGGGAGGGCGCTGGCGCTCCTCGTGCGTCGGGGTGTGCCGGCGATGCTGGCAAGCGGCGCGGCCCAACTCATGCTCGTCGCAGCGACCCAGGTCGCGTCCTTCACCCCGTCGGGCGTCGCCCTGCTCTCCTACGCCGATCGGGTGTTCCAGCTGCCGCTCGGCCTCGTCGCCGCCGGGGCCGGGGCCGTCCTTCTGCCGGCGCTCGTCGGCGCGTCGGATCATCGTGCCGCGCGCGACGCCCTCAACCGGGCCGTGGAAGGCGCGCTTCTCCTGAGCCTGCCCGCTGCGGCGGGGCTCGCGGCCTTGAGCCTGCCGATCACCCGATTCCTCTTCGAGCGCGGCGCCTTCACCGCGCAGGACAGCGCGGGCACGGCGGCCGCGCTTCTGGGCTTGAGCCTCGGCCTGCCCTTCGCGGCGCTGGGCAAGGTGCTCGCGCCCGCCGCCCTGGAGCGCGGAACGGTGGGCTTCGCGGTGACCGCGGGAGGGATCGGCATCGCGGTCACGCTCGCGGCCGGGGCCGTGCTCGGCGACGCCTTCGGCCTGCTCGGCCTGGGTCTTGGCGTGAGCGCGGGCCTCACCGCCCATGCCGCCACGCTCGCGGGCGCGCTCCTCGCCTCCGGCCGCTGGCGTCCCGACCGCCGGCTCGTCGGGCGGGGCATTCGGATAGCCGGTGCGGCCCTGCCGCTCCTGCTCCTGCATCGCGTGGCGCCGGAGGGCGGGGCGGCGCTCATCGGCACCGTGATCCTGGGAGCCCTCGCCTACGCGGGGCTGGCCTTGATCGTCGGCGCCGTGACCCGCGACGACCTCGCCCGCCTGCGTCCGGCAGCCAGCGCGCCTGACCTGGCGCCCTTGCCAAGTGCCCTTGCCAGCCGCGGGCGCGCCTTTATGAAGGCGCGACGGTGTAGCCCACGGAGTTCCTGAACCGATGGCCGATTTCGCGCAGCGCGTCTTCTCGGGCGTGCAGCCCACGGGAAACCTGCATCTCGGCAACTATCTCGGCGCCATCCAGCGCTTCGTCGCCCTGCAGGACACGTTCGACTGCTTCTACTGCATCGTTGACATGCACGCCCTGACGCAGAACTGGCAGGACCCGCGCGAGTTGCAGCGCCAGACCCGCGAGGTCACGGCCGCCTTCCTCGCCGCCGGCATCGACCCGAAGCGCCAGATCGTCTTCAATCAGAGCCAGGTTCACGAGCACGCGGAGCTCACCTGGATCTTCAACTGCGTCGCTCGCATCGGCTGGCTCAACCGGATGACGCAGTTCAAGGAGAAGGCGGGCAAGGACCGGGAGAACGCGTCGGTCGGCCTCTACGATTACCCGGCGCTGATGGCGGCCGACATCCTGGTCTACCGCGCGACCCACGTGCCTGTGGGCGAAGACCAGAAGCAGCACCTCGAGCTCACTCGGGACATCGCCCAGAAATTCAACAATGACTGGGCCGAGCCGATCCGCGAGCTCGGCCACGGCGATGCCTACTTCCCGCTCACCGAGCCGATCATCGGCGGGCCGGCGGCGCGGGTAATGTCCTTGCGCGACGGCACCAAGAAGATGTCAAAGTCGGACCCTTCCGACTACTCGCGCATCAACCTCACCGACGACGCCGACGCGGTGGCCCAAAAGGTCCGCAAGGCCAAGACGGATGCCGAGCCGCTGCCCTCGGAAGAGGAGGGACTCGGAGCTCGGCCGGAGGCCGACAACCTGGTGGGCATCTACGCGGCGCTCGCCGGCGTCGCGAAGGCGCAGGTGCTCCAAGACTTCGGCGGCGCTCAGTTCTCCACCTTCAAGTCGGCCCTGGTCGACCTCTCGGTCGCCAAGATGGGCCCGATCGGCGCCGAGATGAAGCGCCTCGTCGCCGACCCGGCCTATATCGACGGCGTCCTCGCCGATGGCGCCGCCCGAGCCCGCGCCATCGCCGGACCGGTGATGGCCGACGTGAAGGACATCGTGGGGTTCGTGAGGAGCTGAAGAACAGTCCTTGGCTCAAGGATTGCCGTTCCGGTCTTGAACGGCGTCGTTGCGAGTTCGAGACGGTGCCTCTCTTCCCTCTCCCCCTGAGGGAGAGGGTGACCCCGCGGAGCGGGGTCGGGAGAGGGGTGCGGCGCAGCCGCCGGCGCAAGCCGATCAGGATCTCTCAGCGCCGACCAATCCTCATCGCTTCGCGAGGCGTCTCTCGGCGCCACCCCTCATCCGCCCTCGCTCACGCAAGGGCACCTTCTCCCACAGAGGGGAGAAGGAGGGCGCTGCGCCGCCCCTCATCCCTCCCCCCGTGCGGGGAGGGTGGCCCCGCGTAAGCAGGGTCGGGTGGGGAACGCGCTGGGCGGATGGGAACGAAGATTCCACGGTTCGAAGGTTCCACGCTTCGACGTGCCACGAAGCTCCTGGGCTTGACCCCTCTCCTCTGGCCGGCCACTCACGGGCCGTGACGACCTCCCCCACCCTCGCGAACCCACGCCCCGGCCGCTGGCTCGTCCCGGCTGTGGGTGCGCTCCTCTTCGTCCTTGCCGTCATCTCCCTCGGTGTCGGGCCGGCCCGGATCGCGCCGCTTACCGCGGCCCGGGCCCTCGTCGAGGATCTCGGTCCCGCGAGCGTCATCGTGCGGGAGCTGCGCCTGCCGCGCACCCTGCTGGCGCTGTCGATCGGCTTCACCCTCGGCCTTGTCGGGGCGGCGCTGCAGGGACTCCTGCGCAATCCGCTGGCGGATGCTGCCGTCTTCGGCGCGCCGCAGGCGGCGGCCTTCGGCGCCGTCGTGACCCTCTATTTCGGGTTCGCGGGCGCGCTCTCCTTCGCCCTGCCGGCTGCGGCGATCCTCGGCGCGCTGGCCTCGATCGGGCTCGTCCTGCTGGTCGCGGGGCGCGGCGGGCTCGTGGTGCTGGTTTTGGCTGGTCTCGCCGTTGGCAGCCTCTTCGGGGCGGCGACCTCGCTCGCCATCAATCTCTCGCCCAACCCCTATGCCGTCACCGAAATCGTCTTCTGGCTGCTCGGCTCGCTGGAAGACCGCTCCATGGCCCACGTGGCCCTGTGCCTGCCGTTCCTGGCCCTCGCGAGCCTCGCTCTTCTCAGCGCCGGACCGGCTTTGCGCTCCCTGACCCTCGGCGAGGAAGCCGCCGCGAGCCTCGGCATCCCGGTGCGTCGAACCCGCCTCCTCGTCGTCGCAGCCTCGGCCGTGGGCGCGGGAGCTGCGGTGGCCGTGGCGGGCGCGATCGGCTTCGTCGGTCTCGTCAGTCCCCATCTCGTGCGGGCCGCCGTGGGCCATGACCCGGCCCGCACGCTCCTGCCGGCAGGGCTCGCCGGGGCGGCTTTGCTCATCGGGGCCGACATCGCGGTCCGCCTCGTGCCGACGCTGGTCGAGATCAAGATCGGCGTGCTCACGGCCGGTCTCGGCGTGCCGCTGTTCCTTCTCATCATCGCCCGACGCCGGGCCGAGCTCGCCGAGATGCCGGCGTGACCGCGCCGCCGATCCTGCGTGCCGAGAACGTCCACGTGCGCCTGGGCCGGCGACCCGTCCTGTCCGAGGTTGGTCTGGCGCTGCGGGCAGGGGAGGTCACGGTCGCCGTCGGTCCGAACGGCGCCGGCAAGACCACGCTGCTGCGCGCCCTTGCAGGCCTCCAGGCTATCGAGGCCGGCGAGGTGAGGATCGCGGGCGAGCCGGTCGCGCGCCTGTCCCTCGCCGGGCGGGCGAGGCGCCTCGCCTACCTGCCCCAGGGCGGCACGATCGCTTGGCCTGTGCCTGTCGCGGATCTCGTGGCGCTCGGGCGCCTGCCGCATGGCGAGCGCCCGGAGGCCTTGGGCGCAAGCGGGCGGGATGCGGTCGCCCGGGCGCTCGCCGATGCCGATTGCGCGGATTTCGCGGCGCGTCCGGCAACGGAGCTGTCGGGCGGCGAACGGGCCCGCGTCCTCCTCGCGCGGGCGCTCGCCGTCGAGGCGCCGGTGCTGCTCCTCGACGAGCCGGTGGCCGCCCTCGATCCACGCCATCAGATCCTGACGCTCCAGGCCCTGCGGCGCCGCGCCGCCCAAGGGGGCGCCATCCTCGCCGTCATGCACGATCTGACCCTCGCGGCACGCGCGGCCGACCGCATCCTCCTCCTCGCCGCGGGCCGCCTCGTCGCCGATGGGACGCCCGCCGAGGTGCTTCGGCCCGAGCGCCTCGCCGCGGTCTTCGGCATCGAGGCCCGCGTCGCCCAAGAGGACGAGGGCCTCCTCATCGTGCCTCGCGGCCTAAGGTCAACGCGTGATTAAAGCGGTGCCCCGCCTTGAGCGGGTCCGGATCGATCGAATCGTAAGAAAATCGTGGTGTTCTCTGACCTGCGGCCCGATCGGCCGTGTTGGAGACGATCATGCTTCGGTTCTGGCGCGATGTCCGGGGCACCACGGCGGTGCTGTTCGGCCTCGCCATGCTGCCGCTTCTCGGGTTGACCGGCGTCGCGGTGGATTACTCCCGCGCGACGAACCTGCACGGCTTCCTGCAGACGGCGAGCGATGCGGCCGCGATCGGCGCGGCGGCTGCCGAGGACCCCGAGGGCTCGAACCGCGCGCTCGGCGGTGCCCGATCCGTCATCGCCACCCATACGGGCGCGAGGGCACTGCAGAACGTCAACGTGCTCGGCAAGTGGCTGACGGCCGTGGATTACGAAGTCACCATCCAGGGCCGGATGGACGCCACCATCATGCAAGCGGTGCCCTTCCTGCCCAAGACGATGGACTTGAAGGTGGTCTCCGTCGCGCGGGTCACGCAGCCCCTGATGACGGCGGCCGCGCCGCGCATCTCCCAGCTCGACCCGGAGGCGGGCGACTACAACCAGCTCTCCGTCTACTGCTTCGATGCGTCCAAGAAGGACCGGGCCAATAACGGTAACGGGAACAGCGGCAACGGCAATGGGAACGGCAACGGAAATAGCCGTAACGGCAACAACGGTAATGGCAACGGGAACAGCGGCAACAGCAATGGTCAGGCGAACAGCGGCAGCGACGAGAAAGGGCGCTCACAGATGACACCCATCGCCGACAACGGGGGCACGACCTACACCTTCCGGATGCCAACCTGCGGCGAGGGCGAGACCCTGTCCTACAAGCTGAAGAACGTCCGCGGGGCGCGGACGAGACCGTCGATGTGGAACGACAGCACGGTGGAGCAGTACGAATACTTCACCGACACGACGGTGGTCGGCGCGGTTCAGAAGCAGAACACGGGCGTGGACATCCTCGAGACGGCGATCTGCGACACCTTCGAGAGCTGCAAGCCGATCTCGCGCGGCGGCGTGCTGCCCGAGGGCCGCGAGCGCACGCCGCAGCAGACCGAGAAGGCCTGCGAGCCCGGCAAGTTCCTCTACATGGGCTGGGAGGACCGCCCGCCGGGCCGGGGCTGGACGGACCGGGATTACGACGACATCCGCATCGTCATGGAATGCCCGCGCTTCGAGCGCAGCGGCACGAAGCAGGTGCGCCTCATCAAGTAAGTTAACCTCGGTTCGCGCCCGTTCGGAACTTGCCGTCCACGGCTAAGTTTAACGACGAGGTTCCTCACGGAGCCGTGGCGTAGTAAGGAGCACGGCGGTCCGGGCACGACGAGGGCCCGCCGACCGTGGCCGGAGGAGAACAGAGCATGGCGACGAAGTCCGACGAGACCAAGACCGCTGCCAAGAAGGCGACGAAGCCCGCGACCAAGCCGCCGGCTTCCGGCAAGCCCAACGCGCTGCAGCAGCCGCTCAAGCCCTCGAAGGAGCTCGCCGCCATCGTCGGCGCCGATCCGCTGCCCCGCGGCGAGGTGGTGAGCAAGATCTGGGCTTACATCAAGTCCAACAAGCTCCAGAACCCCTCGAACGGTCGCGAGATCCTGGCCGACGACAAGCTCAAGCCCGTCTTCGGCAAGGACAAGGTCACGATGTTCGAGATGAACAAGTACCTGGCCCAACACCTGAAATAAGCTTCAAGGCCGGCGCCGGTCCGACGGGACCGGCCCCTTCCGGCTGAGAATCCCGGCCAAGGACCCGCGCCGCCCGGCGCGGGCGCTTTGCTTTGCCTTCGGGGACGCGGCGTTCTATAAGCCGGCGCATCGCCATCCTCGACGCGGGACGCCCGGCGCCGCCACGGCGCCTGTCCGCGCGTTCGCTCCAGGGAGCCCGCCGTGGCCGGACATTCCCAGTTCAAGAACATCATGCACAAGAAGGGCAAGCAGGACGCGCAGCGTTCCAAGCTCTTCTCCAAGCTTGCCCGCGAGATCACGGTGGCGGCCAAGATGGGCCTGCCCGATCCGGCCATGAACCCGCGCTTGCGCGCCGCGGTTCTCGCCGCCCGGGCCGAGAACATGCCCAAAGACAACATCGAGCGGGCGATCAAGAAGGCGTCCGGCGCCGACGCCGAGTCCTATGACGAGATCCGCTACGAGGGCTACGGGCCGGGCGGCGCCGCGGTGATCGTCGAGGCGATGACCGACAACCGCAACCGCACGGCCTCCGACGTGCGCTCCGTCTTCACCAAGGCGGGCGGGAGCCTCGCCGAGACGGGCGCCGTCTCCTTCATGTTCGACCGCGTCGGTCTGATCGCGTTCGACGCCAAGGTCGCCGACGCGGACGCGATGCTGGAAGCGGCCATCGAGGCCGGCGCCGACGACGTGGTCTCCACCGAGGACGGCCACGAAGTCACCTGCAGCCAAGGCGAGCTTGCCGAGGTGGCCAAGGCGCTGGAAGCCCGCTTCGGCGAGCCGCGCCAATCGACCATCGTCTGGCGCCCGCAGAACACGGTCAACGTCGACGACGAGGCCGGCGAGAAGCTCATGCGCCTCGTCGAGACCCTGGAGGACCACGACGACGTCCAGAACGTCTTCGTCAACTTCGAGGTTTCGGACGCCTTGATGACGAAGCTCGGCGGCTGATCGCGTTGAGCGAGCGCGTCCGCATCCTCGGCCTCGATCCAGGGCTCCGCAAGACCGGCTGGGGAATGATCGTCTCGGAAGGGACGAAGCTGTCCTATCTCGGCTGCGGCGTCGTCACTTCCTCGGGCGACCTGCCGCTCGCGCTTCGCCTCAAGCAACTCCACGATCTCATCCGTGAGGTCGTCATCACCTGGGCGCCGGATGAGGTCTCCGTCGAGGAAACCTTCGTCAACAAGGACCCGCAGGCGACCCTCAAGCTCGGTCAGGCCCGCGCCGTCGCCCTCCTCGTGCCGGCGCTGGCCGGCCTGCCGGTGGCCGAATACGGCGCCAACCAGGTGAAGAAGACGGTGGTCGGCGTCGGCCACGCCGAGAAGGCGCAGGTGCAGGCGATGATCCGCATTCTCCTGCCGCGCTCGGAGGCCAAGACGGCGGACGCCGCCGACGCGCTCGCCATCGCCATCGCCCATGCCCATCACCGCAAGGCGGCGAAGCTGCGACAGGCGCTCGCGGGATAGGGCGGGTGAACTGCTGCGTTCGCACGGCCATCAGAACCAATATGATAAAGCTGCGTCCCGCGGTGGACGAACCGCCGGTGGTCGACCCCGATCGCGCTCCACAATCGCGGGAACCGCCAAGCTGGTTCCGAGTTGGGATAGCTCGACCGGCCGCGCCTTTCGCCGGCAACACGAACGGGACGCAAGGCACCGAAGAACCGACGCTGATCCAAGGCGCAGACGTTCTCGAGCGCACAGCCGCGGTCGAGGGCAGCCCGTGCCCGTCCCACCGGTGAACCTTGCGATGGTCGCACGGATGAATGCAGCCGTGTCCAACGACGATATGCCGCCTGCGACCGAGGATGCGGCGCCTCGCGCGACCCTGCTCGTCGTCGAGGACGACGTGCTGATCCGTTTCGCGGTGAGCAGCGCCTTGCGGGGGGCTGGCTACACGGTCCTCGAAGCTGCCTCGGCGGACGAGGCAAGGGCGGTGCTGCAGACGATCGCGGTCGACCTTCTCTTCATCGACCTGCACCTCCACGGCGACGGCGGTGACGGCCTGAGCGTCGCGCGCTTCGCGCGCACCCATCGTCCATGGGTCAAGCTGGTGTTCACCTCGGGCAAGGTCCGCCTTGGGCAGGAGCCGGAGATCGCTGCCTTCGGGCCGTTCCTGCCCAAGCCCTACCTGTTCTCGCGGGTGCTCCAGGTCGTCGAGAACACGCTGGGTGGCGACGTGTCCGCCAAGTGAACGGCTTGGTGAACGGCTCGCGCCGTGCCGCCCGGCTTCAAGGGCCGAAGGCGGTCAGGAACTTAGAACCAAGCAGAGCCGTTAGCTCGGCGCTATGAGTTCGACCGTCCTCCCGCTGCTTCCCTCATCGGAGGCTCACACCATTCTTGTCGTCGATGACGAGGTGCTCGTTCGCCTCGTTATCGCCGAGTACCTGCGCGCGTGCGGGTACACGGTTCATGAGGCTGCCAACGCGGACGAGGCGATAGCTGTCGTTGATAGTTCCGACGTCGTGATCGACCTTGTTCTCGCCGACGTTCAGATGCCGTCGGGCTCCCTCGATGGTTTCGGCCTGGCCCGCTGGGTGCGAAAGCATCATCCCGAGGTGAAGGTGATCCTCACCTCGGGCGCCGCCCGCTCGGCCGAGATCGCGGGGGATCTGTGCGAACACGGCCCCTTGCTGGCCAAGCCCTACGAGCCCTCGGCGGCGCTCGACCGGATCAAGCAACTGCTCGCGACTGTGGGCCGGCCGTTGCGTGCCCTGCCAGGCGCTTGCTCGGTCCTGGGGTCGATCCAGCTGCAAGCTTGAGGCACGCCCCGGCGGCGGTTTACGCCGCCTTCTGCAAGCCTTCAGCGGTCAGCGCGGCCTGGACGGCGGCGCGGGCAGCGACACGCCGGGTGAACGCGGTCAAGCTCTGCCAGGGGGACAGGTCGACGCCGAGATACGGCCCCCAGCTCAACACCACGAAGAGATAGGCATCAGCGATGGTGAAGTCCGAGCCGGTGAGATAAGGGCGCCCATCGGCGAGGGCCCGCTCGGCCACGTCGAGCTTGCGACCGATGGTGGCGAGGGCCGCCTCGCGCGCTTCCGGCGAGAGCGCCGGGTTGAAGAGCGGCCCGAAGGCTTTGTGCAACTCGGCCGAAACGAAGTTCAAATGGCCGTTGAGGCGTGCGCGCTCCACCGTGCCGGCCGCCGGCGCCAGAGTGCCCGGCGCGTGCTTGTCCGCCAGGTACTGAACGATGGCCGCGCCTTCAGTCAGAACCTCCCCGTCTTCCAGCTGCAGCGCCGGGACGTAGCCCTTCGGGTTGATGGCCGTGAAATCGGCGCCCGCCTCGGTCTTCTTGGTCTTGAGGTCGACGGCTTCGAGCGCGAAGGGCAAGCCGAGTTCGCGCAGCACGATATGGGGCGAGAGCGAGCAGGCTCCGGGGGAGTAATAGAGCTTCATCACAGGTCTCCGGTTGCGGATGGCCGGGAGATACGCCATGCAGTAACGTCCGGAAACCGGGTAACTTCCGGTGACCGACGCTTTCCGGTTTCGATCTGGAAACCACGTTGCCGCCTCGTACCCAGGAGGGTGTCATGGCCCTGAAGCTCCGGAAGAAAGTCCCTCCTCCGCCCGGCTGCCCGATGTCGGCCTGCATGAGGCTGCTCGGAGGCGCTTGGACGTCTGAGATCATCTGGAACCTGAGCGAAGGCGCGCGCCGCTTCTCCGAGCTGCGCCGCGCGATGCCGGCGATCTCGGCGAAGGTGCTGAGCACCCGGCTGAAGGATCTCGAGGAGCGCGGCGTGCTGTCCCGCACCGTCCTGCCCACGACCCCGCCGAGCGTGGAATACGCCCTCACGGACCTCGGCGAGGACCTCGTCCCGGCAATCCGGGCCATCGTGGAGGTCGGCTCGAAACTGCACAGCCGGGCCATGGCCGAGGCGGGCTCCCTCGCCGCGTGACATGGTGTGCGGTCAGCGCGTCAATGGGGGCTCCTGCATAGGAGACAAACCCGATCGCCAACTCTGTCCAGGCGAGCCGCCTTCGACTATCATCGCGCCATGATCCATTTAGCCCATCGTCAACTCTCCTACGCCGCGGCCTGCCTCTCGCTCGCGGGCCTACTCGGGGCTGGGCCTGCGGCGGCGCAAAGCCTCGCTGCCTTCACGGCCTTCACCGCGTTGCCGTCCTTCGCTTGGCCGAAGGCGGAAGGCGAGGAGAGCCGCTGGGCCGGCTCCTACGCCCGCCTGTCGACCGGGTTCGAGGTCATGTCATCGAAGCGCTTCGGCGGCTATGCGGGGCCGACCGTCGGCTTCGAGGGTGGGCGGATGTGGCAGGAAGGCCAGTTCGTTTACGGCATCGGCGGCAAGTTCGATTATCTCGCCGCGCTCGGCGGGGGGCCGACGCCCAGCTTCGGCGGGCTCGCCTACTCCCGCGACTTTTCCGGCGCGCTGCAGGTGAAGGTCGGTGCGCTCGTCACCCCCGACGTGCTGGTCTACGCCCGGGCCGGCGCCTCGGCCGTGCACGAAAAGCTGAGTTTCGGGGCGACGCCGTTCTCGCTGCCCTTCGACCGGCAGGACATCGCGCTTCGGCCGAACGCCGCCGTCGGCGTCGAATGGGCCGTCACCGACAAAGTCACGATTGCCGTCGAGGCCGGCGTCGTCGGGCGCGGGTTGCGCTGACGCGAGCCCTTCGCGCCGTGGCGGGACGCGCGGCACTCGTGTAGACGAAGCGCATGATCGGCAAGCTTAAGGGCGTCGTGGACGCCTACGGCGAGGATTTCGTCATCGTCGACGTGCACGGCGTCGGCTACGTCGTGCACTGCTCCGCGCGCACCTTGCAGCGCCTTGCCCCCGTCGGTGAGGCGGCGGTTCTCTCCATCGACACCCATGTCCGCGAGGACATGATCCGCCTCTACGGCTTCCGCTCGGATCCGGAGCGGGAGTGGTTCCGCCTGCTCCAGGGCGTGCAGGGCGTGGGCGCCAAGGTGGCGCTCGGCATCCTCTCGGTGCTTGAGCCGGGGGAGCTCGCCACCGCCATCGCCACGGGGGACCGCGCCGCCGTCGCCCGGGGACCAGGCGTCGGCCCGAAACTCGCCGCCCGCATCGTCGCCGAGCTCAAGGACAAGGCGCCAGCCTTCTCACCCATCGATCCGGCGCTCATCCGTCTCACTGATTCGGTGGAGGACCAGAGCGCCCCCCAGCCCGTGGCGGACGCCGTCTCGGCCCTCGTCAACCTCGGCTACGCCCGCCCGCAGGCCTCGGCCGCCATCGCGGCGGCTTTGAAGGGCGCCGGGGATGGGGCGGAGGCCAAGACGCTCATCCGGCTAGGATTGCGCGAGCTCGCGCGCTAGAGCCTCGATCAGCCAACGCCTCGGTCGACGCGCACCGCGTCCATCGGACGTCGGGAGGCGCTCGCCCTTGGCGGCCTGACGACCGGTGCGCTCACGTGCCCCGAAGCGCACCTGCCTACGAACCGTTCTTCCCGCGCCCGTCGATCAGGACGGCCTGCTGTCAGCGGCTCGGAGCCTTGTCGGTGCGGTGAGTGCAGCCTGCCCAGCAGCACGGCCGCTTCTTTCCCTCAAGGAGTTCGTCGCAGGTTCGCGCGATGCGGCGTTGGCGTGTCGCCGGCTGCTTCGCGTCCTCGACCCAGCAGATGAACTCGTTCCGGCCCAGCGGCGTGAGGCTTGCCCAGAGCTCGAAGACGTTTGGATCGGAGCGCAAGGCTGCTCGGAGGTCTTCACCGGCCTCATGGACGGTGCCATGCGGGAAAGCGTCCATCACGACCCCTTCGAGCGAATGCCGCAACCGGGCAGAATGGCGGCCTTCGCAGGTGCACTATGCGACCGCTGGGTCGCAGGCGGCCGAACCGCCTGCCTCCGCTCGCATCCCGCAAAACCCTATGCGGACGATCCGCTCTGGCCAAGGCCAGACTCGACAGCCACCCGTGAGAAGTGCGGGCGCGGCCGTGTGCTGATCCTCCGACGATCGTGTTGCGGCTTTCGATCTGTCACGACCCCTGTTCCTCCGCCGCGGCTGCGCTATGAGTCCGGGTCGCGCCGCGCCGGATGAGTCATGCCGCCCAAAGCCGCCCTTCGCGCCCTCGATCCCGAGACGCTCTCCCTCGATCAGGCCCGCGCCGAGCACGACGCGCTCCAGGCGGAGATCGCCGAGCACGACCGGCGCTATCATCAGGAGGATGCGCCGACGATCTCGGACGCGGACTATGACGCGCTGCGTCGCCGGCTCGAAGCCCTGGAGAACCGCTTCCCCGAGGTGGCAACGGTGGAGAGCGTCAGCCGCAAGGTCGGCGCCAAGGCGTCGGAGAAGTTCGCGAAGGTCCGCCACCGCGTGCCTATGCTCTCGCTCGGCAACGCCTTTGCCGACGAGGAGGTCTCCGAGTTCGTCGAGCGCATCCGCCGCTTCCTGCAGCTGAAGGGTGATGCGCCGCTCGCCTTCACCGCCGAGCCGAAGATCGACGGGCTCTCCTTGAGCCTGCGCTACGAGCGCGGCGCCCTCGTCACGGCGGCGACCCGTGGGGACGGCATCGAGGGCGAGAACGTCACCCCGAACGCCCGCACCGTCGGCGACATCCCGCAGCAACTCGCCGGCGACGACGTGCCGGAGGTCTGCGAGGTGCGCGGGGAGGTCTATCTCTCGCACCGGGACTTCGCCGCCATCAACCACCGGCAAGCCGAGGCCGGCAAGGCGCTCTTCGCCAACCCGAGGAACGCGGCGGCGGGCTCGCTGCGCCAGCTCGACCCGAGCATCACCGCGTCCCGGCCCCTGCGCTTCTTCGCCTATACCTGGGGCGAGATGAGCCGGATGCCGTCGAGCTCACAGTTCGGCATGATCGAGCGCTTCCGGGCCTTGGGCTTCCAGACGAACCCGCTGACGCGCCTCTGCGCGAGCGTCGAGGAGCTGCTCGCCCACTACCGCGCCATCGAGCGCGACCGGGCCGATCTCGGCTACGACATCGACGGCGTCGTCTACAAGGTGGACGACCTCGCGCTGCAGGAGCGCCTCGGCTTCGTCTCGCGCTCGCCGCGCTGGGCGCTCGCCCACAAGTTTCCGGCGCAGCAGGCCTTCACGACCCTGGAGGCGATCGAGATCAATGTCGGGCGCACCGGCTCTCTCAATCCGCTCGCCAAGCTCAAGCCCGTGACGGTGGGCGGCGTCGTGGTCTCAAACGCCACGCTCCACAACGAGGACTACATCCGCGGCATCGGCGGCGACGGCGAGCCCATCCGCGGCGGCACCGACATCCGCGTCGGCGACACGGTGGTGGTGCAGCGCGCCGGCGACGTGATCCCGAAGGTGCTCGACGTCGTGCTCGAGCGTCGGCCACCGGACGCGCAACCTTACGTCTTTCCCACCACCTGCCCCGCCTGCGGCAGCAATGCCGTGCGGGAGGTCAACCCGCGCTCAGGCAAAGAGGACGCGGTGCGCCGCTGCACCGGCGGCCTGATCTGCCCGGCGCAGGCGGTGGAGCGACTCAAGCACTTTGTCTCGCGCAACGCCTTCGACATCGAGGGCTTCGGTGAGACCTACATCGAGGTCTTGTTCGAGGCCGGGATCCTGCGCACGCCCGCCGACCTCTTCACCCTCGATTTCGACGCGGTCAAAGCCGCGATCCAGCGCCGCCGCGAGGAGCTGGCCGCCCAGCGCCGCCTCGCCGCGGGCGCCGCCGAGCCTGCGAAGAAGGCCAAGTCCAAGGCGGGCGAGGAGGACAAGGCGATCAAGAACCTCCTCGCGGCCGTCGACGAGCGGCGCGCGCTCCCGCTCAACCGCTTCATCTTCGGCCTCGGCATTCCCCATATCGGCGAGACGAACGCCAAGCTGCTGGCTCGCCACTTTAACACCTTCGAGGCCCTGCGCGCGGCGGCCCGGGCCGCCGTCGATCCCGAATCCGAGGCCTATGCCGACCTCACCAACATCGGCGGTATCGGCGAGGTGGTGGCGAACGCTCTCGTGGAGTTCTTCAAGGAAGAGCACAACGAGCGCATGCTCGACGCACTGCTGGCCCAGGTGACGCCGGAGCCCGTCGAGACCGAGGCCGCGAGCTCTCCCGTGTCCGGCAAGATCGTGGTTTTCACCGGCTCGCTGGAGCGGATGACGCGAGAGGAAGCCAAGGCCATGGCCGAGCGCCTCGGCGCCAAGGTGGCGGGCTCGGTGTCGAAGAAAACCGACCTCGTCGTGGCCGGCCCCGGCGCGGGCTCCAAGCGCACGAAGGCGGAAGAGCTCGGCGTGCAGGTGATGGACGAGGACGGCTGGTTCACGCTGATCGGGCGGAGCCAAGAAGCCGGCTCCTCACCAGAGCCCTGAGAGCGATTGCCCTCAGTTCCCCGCGCCGAGCAGGCGCTCGATGAAGTTGGGCTCAGGCCTGGCCTGACGCGGTGCGGCCGAGGCGTAAGGGCCGCGGGGGAGAGTACCCGTGCCCGGATCCCGGGCCGGATCGACCGCAGGCGAGGAGGCAACGGCTTCGGGGGCGTCGCCGCGGCCGCGCCACTGGCCCGCGCCCGGCAGGGCCACGGGCTTCGCGCCCGCGAGCGCCACCTTCATGAACTTGTTCCAGACCTCGACGGGCAGGTTGCCGCCCGAAACGCGCTTCGTTGGCGTGCCGTCGTCGTTGCCGAGCCAGACGCCCGCGACGAGGTGGCCCGAGTAGCCCACGAACCAAGCGTCGCGGAAATCCTGGCTCGTGCCGGTTTTGCCAGCCGTCTGCCAGCCCGGGATCTCGCCCTTCTTCGCCGTGCCGATGACGAAGGTCTCGTGCATCATGGCGTTCATCATCGCCACCGCCGCGGGCTCGATGACGCGCCCGAGGCCGCCCTCGCGGCGCTGGTAGAGCACCTTGCCGTCGCCCTGACGCACGGTCTGGATGATGTAGGGCACGACGCCGCTGCCGCCGTTGGCGAAGGCGGCGTAGGCGCCCACCAGCTCGATCGGCGTCACCTCCGAGGTGCCGAGCGCGATGGAGGGGTTCGCCTGCAAGGGCGAAGCGATGCCGAGCCGCTGCGCCGTCTGCACCACGGCCTTCGGCCCGACCTCGACGCCGAGCCGCGCCGCGACCGTGTTGAGCGAGAGGGCCAGCGCGTCGCGCAGGGGCACGGGGCCGCGATAGTCGCGGGAGTAGTTCTCCGGATTCCAGCCCTTGTGGGTGAAGGGGGAGTCGTCGCGCACCGTGTCCGGGGTCAGGCCGCGCTCAACCGCCGCGAGATAGACGAAGGGCTTGAAGGCCGAGCCCGGCTGGCGCTTGGCGGTCGTCGCCCGGTTGAACTGGCTATCGGCGTAATTGCGCCCGCCGACGAGCGCCCGCACCCCGCCGTCCGGGCGCATGGCGACCAAGGCGCCCTGCTCCACGCCGAAGCGCGCGCCCTTGGCGTCGAGCTCCTCGACCAGCGCCCGCTCGGCCGCAGCCTGGAGCTTCGGGTCGACCGTCGTGACCACGGTGATGTCGCTCTCGATGGTGCCCACGAAGTCGTCGAGCACGTCCATGACGAGGTCAGCGGCGTAGTTCGCCGAACCCGCGCCCGGCGCCCGCACCACCTTGGCCGGGCTCGCGAGCGCGGTCTTCACCTGGCTCGGCGTGATGACGCCCTGCTCCGCCATGGCCGCAAGCACGAGCTTCGCCCGTTCCTGGGCGGCGGTCGGGTTGCGGTTCGGCGCGAGACGCGAGGGCGCCTGGACGAGGCCCGCCACCACGGCCGATTCGGAGAGGGTGAGGTTCTTCGCCGGCTTGTTGTAGTAGCGCTGCGCGGCCGCCTCGACGCCGTAGGCGCCGGCGCCGAAATAGACCCGGTTGAGGTAGAGCTCCAGGATCTCGTCTTTGGAGTAGGTGCGCTCGAGCCAGAGTGAGAGGATGGCCTCCTGGATCTTGCGCGAAGCCGTGCGCTCTTGCGTCAAGAACAGGTTCTTGGCGAGCTGCTGCGTCAGCGTCGAGCCGCCCTGCGCTACGCCGCGGGAGGTGAGATTTCGGAAGATCGCCCGCGCGATGCCGACCGGGTCGATGCCGTAATGGCTGTAGAAGCGCCGGTCCTCGATGGCGATGAAGGCCTTGGGAAGATGGGGCGGCAGCTCGCCCAAGGCGACGTTGCGGCCGCCGGTCTCGCCACGGTTGGCGATGAGCGCGCCGTCCGACGCCACGATGGCGATATTGGGCGGCCGCTTGGGCACCTTGAGTTGGTCGATAGGGGGCAGCTGCGAGGCGTGGTAGGCGATGAGGCCGGCGAGCCCGATCATCGCCCATAAGCCCAGCACGACGGAGCCGTAGATCAGCCGGCCGAGGAGGGAGCGTCCGCGCTTCTTCGGCGCCTTAGCCGAGCGCTTGTCGCGGCGCGGACCGTCGCCCGACGCTTTCGCCTTGCCCGGGCGGCGCCCGCCAGCGCGGTCGTCGATGGACAAGCCGATGTCGAGCGCGCCCTTGTCGCCCGCGCGCGCTCCGAATGTCGGCTCGCGCCGCCCCCGCTCCGCCATGGTGATCCCGCACCCCACGCTTTTTGTTGGTGGCGTGAGAGCACCCTAAATGCGGCGGTTTAAGGGGTGTTTAAGGCTGTGGGGAGGGATGGCCCTCCCGTGTCATTCCGGGGCTCGGCGCGAGCCGAGAACCCGGAACCCACGATCGGGCCGGATGCCGATCGCAGCCGCTCGCCCGGTCATGGCTTCCGGGCTCGCCTGCGGCGCCCCGGAATGACGAGCGCGATAGCCCGTCACTCCGCCGCGAAGGGCAGGGCATTGTGGGCACCGTTCGCTACGGCGAACTCGCGGATGCGGTGCATGTCGGCGACGAAGGCCTCGTAGCCCATGCGCTTCGCGTCCTCGTCGGGCAGGCGCAGCAGGTAGGAGGGGTGGACGGTGACGTAGCCGTCGAACCCTTCGCCGAGTTCGAACGGTCCGCGGGCGCGGGTGACCGGGATCGCCTTGCTCGTGAGCGCGAGCACCGCGGTCGCGCCGAGCGCCACGACCAGCTTCGGGCGCACCAGCTCGAGTTCCTTCAGGAGCCAGGACCGGTAGTGCTTCACCTCGCCGGCTGTGGGCTTCTGGTGGATGCGGCGGTGGCCGCGCTGCTCGAACTTGAAGTGCTTGACGGCATTCGTGAGATACACGTCCTGCCGCTCGAGGCCCACCTCGCCCATCGCGCGCATCAGGAGCTGGCCCGCCGGCCCGACGAAGGGTCGGCCCTGCCGGTCCTCCTGATCGCCCGGCTGCTCGCCGACAAAGGCGACCGCCGCGTGCTCGCGTCCCTCGCCCAGCACGGCCTGCGTCGCGCCGGGCACAAGAGGTTCGGAGCGCCGGATGATGGCGTTGAGCGCCTCCAGGCTGTCGGGCTCTTGATCCTTCATGGCCTCGAGAGCTTTCACGGGCGTGCGCTTCGCGGGCATGGCGATCTCCTGTTCCACCATGGCCTCAACGCGCTCGCCCGCGCCGCGGATCAGGGGCGCGATCGCCGCGGCCTCGGGGAGGTTGCGCCAGTACTTCTTCGGCATCTCGGCGCGCATCTGGCGCGGGTTGACCCGCGCGGGGTTGAAGGTGCTCTCGTAATAGCCCCGCCAGCCCTCCTCGAAGGCGTCCTCGCCCGGCGCCTCCTCCCGCCGGCCGGGCGGGCCGAGGGTCAGATGGTTCCGGTCCCAATGGGCCGAGCCCACGGGCGTCAGGATCGACCAGGTCAGCGACCGGAAACGGTCGACGAAGAACGGCGCGGCGGCTTCCACGATGAAGTGGTCCGGCTCGAACCAGGCGATGAAGCGCTCCTCGTCGCCGCCCTCGACCTGCCGGAAGCGCAGGAAGGCGTGCATCTTGTGCAGATCGCGGCGGATCGCCTTCGCCATCATCTCGAGGCGATGGACGAGGGGATCGCTCGCGACTTCGAGCAGCGCCCGCTCGCCGTTCAGCACGCGCCAGACGAGCTGATAGAGCAGGGCGTAGCGCTCCGGGTCGCGATGGCAGACCACGAGCGTGATGAGTTCGCTCAAGGCCCGCGGCAGGGCGACCGGGGGCGCCTCGCCTGAGGCCTCCTCGCCGAAGAGGCCCGGCTCGCCGCCGAGCGACCAGAGAACGTGCTGAGGCCCCAACTCCTCGGCGACGAGCCGGCGCACGGCCCGCCGAAAGCCGTCGAGGTCGGCGCCGTCGCGAAGGGTGATGCGGTGGAGGGTCATCGTTCGGCCTCAGCTTAACGGTCGTGTTCTTCATCTTTGGAGGGCGGGTGCGGTATCGTCTTAGATGCATGCCCAGCGCTCACCCCACCCGGCCGGCTTGCGCCGTCCACCCTCCCCTTGGCCGGGGAGGGATCGCGAACGGTGCCGCCCCTCATCCCTCCCCGCCTGCGGGGAGGGTGGCCCTGCGCAGCAGGGTCGGGTGGGGTGAACGCTGGGGCAGTCCTGAGGCGCCTCCAAGACTCGCGCCCGAGCGCAGCCGCACCCCTCACCCAAACAAGCTCAGCTGCGCCGGGCGTTCGATCAGCCTCGCCCGCAAGTCGAGACGATCGGTGAGACTGACGGGGCGATGATCGGCGGCGATCAGAAAGGGGCGGGCGCGCTTGAGCCCGGAGGTGAGCCGGGCCACGTCGTTGAGGCGCAGCGTCGCGTGCTTGCGAGCCGCAACGATCTTGTCGACCGCCCGCCGTCCAAGGCCCGGCACGCGCAACAGCATCTCCCGCGCGCCCGTGTTGACGTCGACGGGAAACTTGTCCCGGTTCTTGAGCGCCCAGGCGAGCTTCGGGTCGACCTCGAGGTCGAGCATGCCGCCCTCCGTCGCGGAGGCGATCTCGTCCGCCTGGAAGCCGTAATGGCGCAAGAGCCAATCGGCCTGGTAGAGCCGGTTCTCGCGCTGCAGCGGCGGCGGCTTGACGGGCAGCACGCTCGACGCGTCCGGGATCGGGCTGAAGGCGGAATAATAGACCCGGCGCAGGTCGTAGCGTCTGTAGAGCGCCTCGCTCGTCGCGATCACCTCGGCGTCCGTCGTCGCGTCCGCGCCGACGATGACCTGCGTCGACTGCCCGGCGGGCGAGAAGCGCCGGCGCTCCTCCTTCGCCTCGTCGATGCGCTCGCGCATCTGGCTCATGGCCTCCTTGATCGAAGCGCCGTCCTTCTCGGGTGCCAGGGCCTCGAGGCTGCGCTCAGTCGGCAGTTCGAGGTTGATCGAGAGGCGGTCGGCCCACAGGCCCGCCTGCTCGATGAGCCAGGGGCTCGCCTCGGGGATGGTCTTGAGGTGGATGTAGCCGCGGAATCCGTGGTCGCGCCGGAGCTTTTGCGCCACGAGGGTCATCTGCTCCATCGTGTAGTCGGGCGAGCGGATGATCCCTGAGGACAGGAACAGGCCCTCGATGTAGTTGCGCTTGTAAAAGGCGACGGTGAGCGCCACGACCTCGTCGACGGCGAACTTGGCGCGGCGCGTGTTCGAGGAGCGCCGGTTCACGCAATAGGCGCAGTCGAACAGGCAGTAGTTCGTCAGCAGGATCTTGAGGAGCGAGACGCAGCGCCCGTCCGGCGTATAGGCGTGGCAGATGCCGGCTCCCGTCGTCGAGCCGAGGCCGCCCGGTTCGGCCTTGCGCTTCGGCGCGCCGGAGGAGGCGCAGGACGCGTCGTATTTCGCGGCGTCCGCGAGGATGCGCAGCTTCTTCGCGAGCTTCTCGTCCATGCCGTCCCGCCGCCCGTGTTCATGAAACGTTCCATACGGAACATGGGCTGTCGAGCGCGGGAGTCGAGGGGGCGCGAGGTCGCACCAAGGCCTTCCCGGGCCTGGCAAAATCGCCGGCCCGGGATGAGTGGAAAGCGCTGGTCAGGCCAGCGTGTAATCCAGCGTGATGTCGGCGTTGAGCACCTTCGAGATGGGGCAGCCCTTCTCGGCGGCCTTGGCGAGTTCGTCGAACTTGGCCTTGTCGATCCCGGGCACGTTCGCCTTCAAGGTCAGCGCCGATCTCGACACCTTGAAGCCCTGGCCTTCCGGTTCGAGGGTGACGACCGACTCGGTCGCGAGCTCGGTCGGCGTGAAGCCGGCGCCCTGGAGCTGGAAGGCGAGGGCCATCGTGAAGCATCCGGCATGAGCTGCCGCGATGAGCTCCTCCGGGTTCGTGCCCTTCTCGGATTCGAAGCGGGTCTTGAAGGAATAGGGCGTCTGGGACAGCACGCCGGAATCGGTGGTGAGGTGCCCGGTGCCGTCCTTGCCCGTGCCGCGCCACACGGCGCTCGCCTTGCGGTTCATCGTTGGTCCTCCGTGAGGGATGGGAGGGGCAAGATAGGGCAACGAGGCGACGTGTCAGCCCCGTTCTCCCCTCGTCATTCCGGGGCGCGCGGAGCGCGAACCCGGAAGCCATAACCGGGTGAGCGGGGGCGATCAGCATCCGGCCCAGTCGTGGGTTCCGGGCTCTCAGCTTTGCCGAGCCCCGGAATGACGCTGAGCTCAGTCTTCATCCGGGTCCCGGTCGAGCACGCGGCGAGCGACGTCGAACGAGAAGCCGGCGCGGGCGAGGGCGCCGAGATCCTTGTCGCGGTAGGGGGCAGGATCGCCAGGGCGGTAGCGTCCGAGCTTGCGCCGCCGCGCGAAGGCTTCGGCGGCCTGCGCCTCGTCCGTCTCCTCCTCGGCGAGCGCCGCCGCAACGGTTTCGCGCTCGACGCCCTTGGCCTGGAGCTTGGACGCGATCGCCCGGGCGGAGCCGCCACGTCGGCGCAGCGTCGAGACCCGGGCTTCCGCGTAGCGCCGGTCGTCGATGAGGCCGATGCGCAAGGCTTTGGCCACGGCCTCGTCGATGAGCGGATAGTGTTCGTCTGCCTCCTCACCGCGCAACCGGCAGCGCAGATCGACCTTGCGCCGCAGCACCCGGCGCAGGTTCTCGGCGGACGAGGCGTAGCGCTCGAGATAGGCCAGCGCCGCCCGGTCGAGATAGGCGGCGGTAACGGGGCGCGGCGGCCGACGCTCCTGCTTCTCGCCGCCCGCCTTGTCGGCCCTCGGGCAGCCGGACCTATCTTTGATCATGGCGACGTGATGTCCCGAAGACCTTGAGCCATGCAACGATCGGCGACGCTTGCGGGTTCTGTTCAGAACCGCTCACGTCCCGCCGTCGCGTCGAAGCGAGGTGAAGGTTCCTTGATCCGTCGACTGTCGCGTCTTTTCACGCAACGCAAGTGGATGCCCGTGCTCGGGGTGCTGATCCTCGGCCTCGTCGCCGCTTCGGCCGGGCTCGGCTATTGGTACTTCGCCGGCCCGACGACGTTTTCCGTCGCCGTGGGCCCGAAGGACGATCCCGAGACCCGCCTCGTCGAGGCCTACGCCCAGGCCCTCGTCGAGCAGAAGAAGGACGTTCGCCTGCGTCTCGTGCCCGTCTCGGGCGCGCGGGAGGCGGGAGAGGCTTTGCGCGCCAAGCGGGTCGAGTTCGCGGTGGTGCGCCCCGACGTGATGCTGCCCGACAACGGCCTCACGGTGGCGATCCTGCGCGAGGAGGCGGCGATCATCATCGCGCCGGAGGCCGCTAAGATCGATGACGTCGCGGACCTCGCGAAGAAGCGCCTGGGCGTCGTGACCCACCACGAAGCCGATTCGGCCTTCGTCGAGACCATTCTGAATCATTACGGCCTCGCGCCTTCGGACCTCACCCTGGTGCCGATGTCGGCGGACGAGGCCGGCGCCGCGGTCCAGGCCAAGCGCGTCGACGCCGTCGTGATCGTCGCCGCCCCCGTCAGCCGGGCGGCCGGCGCCGTCGTGCGGTCCATTTCCAAGGCCGTCGGCGACAAGATCGCGATCGTGCCCATCACCGAAGCGGAGGCGATGTCGCTCCGGTCACCGGCCTTGAGCGCCGTCACGATCCCCCCCGGCAGTTTCGAGGGGCGGCCGCGGCAGCCCGGCGAGGAGGTCAAGACGCTGGGCGTCTCCTACCGGCTCATGGCCCGCTCCGAGATCGACCGCGGGCCGGTGTCGAAGGCGGCGCAGTACCTGTTCCAGATGCGCTCCCGCATCGCCGCGGCCGCGCCCAGCGTCAACCAGATGCGGGCGCCCGACACCGACACTTCGACAAGCGCGGCGCTGCCCAACCATCCGGGCGCGGTGGATTACTTCAACCGCGAGCAGCTCACCTTCATGGACCGTTACGGCGACTGGATCTGGATGATCCTGTTCTTCGGCGGCGGCGTGAGCTCCGCGGCGGCCTGGGTGTTCCAGCTCTTCGCGCGCAAACGCCGCGAGCTCGTGGACGAGGTTCTGGATCGTCTGCTCTGTATCCTCTCCGAGGCGAGGGGCGCCAAGAGCGTGGCGGCCCTCGACGAGCTGGCGGCCGAGATCGACGGCCTCGTCATCCACGCGGTTCGCTACGCCCGTCACCGCACCACGGGAACACGGACGCTGAGCGCCCTCATCATGGCGATCGATTCCGCCCGCGCGGCGATCGCCGACCAGCGCCGGACCATGTTGGCCGAGAGCGCACCGCCGATCGAGAGCGCCTCCACCGCGGCGGCCATGCCCCGTTCCGCCCGGCGGGCCTGACCGGTCAGGAACGAGGCGGACGGGCCGGGTTGCCGACGACCGTCGCGCCGGGCGGCACGTCCCGGGTCACGACGCTGCCCGCTCCGACGATGGCATCGTCGCCGATGGTGACGCCCGGCAGAACGAGGGCGCCGCCCCCGATCCAGACGTTGCGCCCGATGGTCACCGGGCGGCCGAACTCCAACCCCGCGGCGCGCTGGCCCGCATCCCGCGGGTGGTCGGCCGTCAGGATCTGCACGCCCGGGCCGATCTGCGTCTTCTCGCCGATCACGACCGCAACGACGTCGAGGATCACGCAGTTGAAGTTGAGGAAAGCCCCGGCGCCAAGGCTGATGTTGAAGCCGTAGTCGCAGTGGAAAGGCGGGCGGATCACGGCGCCTTCGCCGACCGCCGCGAAGCGCTCCACTAGAAGGGCATGGCGCTCGGCGACGGGCATCGCGAGAGCCGCGTTGTAGCGGGCGAGCCAAGCCATCGTCGCCTGGGAGGCCGCTTGGATCTCCGGGTCGCTCGCATCGTAGAGCGCTCCCGACAGCATCTTCTCCATCTGCGTCGCGCCCATCGATCTCTCCTGATTCGCTGAGTCAGGCGGCGATCCGCCCGACCCCGCCCGTGTAGAGATGGCACGCGGTCGGCCGCGGGGCGCTTCCCGGGATCAGCGGCGGCACCTCCTCCACGCAGCGCGGTCCGGCATGGGGGCAGCGGGTGTGGAAGGGGCAGCCCGGCGGCGGCGCGAGGGGCGAGGGGATCTCGCCGGTGATCGGCGTGAAGTCCGCGAACGCGTTCTCCTCCGTCACGAGGCGGGGCACGGAGGCGAGGAGCGCCTGGGTGTAGGGATGCTGCGGGGCCTCGTAGAGCGGCACCGTCTCACCGATCTCGACGATGCGGCCGAGATACATGATCGCGACCCGGTCGGAGATGTGCCGAACGACGCCCAGATCGTGGGAAATGAAGAGATAGGTGAGGTCGAGCTCCCGCTTGAGCTTGAGGAGCAGGTTGACGATTTGCGCCTGGATCGAGACGTCCAGCGACGCCACCGGCTCGTCGCAGACCAGGATGTCGGGCCGCATGGCGAGCGCCCGGGCGATGGCGACGCGCTGGCGCTGGCCGCCGGAGAACTGGTGTGGGTAGCGCTCGGCAAAGCCCGGATCGAGCCCGACGAGATCGAGCCACTCGGCGACGTAGGCCCGCGCCTTCGACCGCGCGACGAGCCCGTGGGCGATCGGTCCCTCGGCAATGGTCTCGCCGATCTTGATGCGCGGGTTGAGCGACGCGAAGGGGTCCTGGAACACGGTCTGGACCCGGGTGGTGAGCTTCGTCCCCGAGGGCGCCATCATCGGCGCGCCGTCGAGGTGCACCGCGCCGGCGCTCGGGCGCATGATACCAGCGGCGATGCGGCCGAGAGTCGACTTTCCGCAGCCCGACTCGCCGACGAGCCCGAGCGTCTCTCCCTTGGCGAGCGAGAGGCTCACCTCGCGCACGGCCTGCACGCTGCGGGTCTCGACGTCGCCCCCGAGCCGCGCGGCGATCTTGTCGCCGAGCGTCAGCCGAGGGGCGAAGCTTTTCGAGACGTGGGCAAGGTCGAGGATCGGCGCGCTCACGCGGCGAGGTCCACGGGATGGTGGCAGAGAAAGGTGCGCGAGCCCTCGAGCGCCGTCTCGGGCATAGCGGCGCAAATCTCGGTGCGGCGCGCGCAGCGCGGCTGGAAGGGGCAGCCCGGCGGCAGGCGCAGGAGCGAGGGCGTCGCGCCCGGGATCTGCGGCAGGGGCGCCCCGCGCGGATTGCGGCTCGGCACCGAGTCGAGAAGGCCGCGGGTGTAGGGGTGGCGCGGCGCGCGCAGGAGCGCCCGCGTCGGGCCCGCCTCGACCACCCGGCCCGCATACATGACGAGGATCGCGTCGGCGAGCCCAGAGACGGTGGCGAGATCGTGGGTGATCCAGATGAGCGCCGTGCCGGACGCCCGCACGAGATCGCGCATCTCGTGGATGATCTGGGCTTGAACCGAGACGTCGAGCGCGGTCGTCGGCTCGTCGGCGATGATAAGGGCGGGGCGATGCAGGAGCGCGATGGCGATCGCGATCCGCTGGCGCATGCCCCCCGAGAGCTGGTGCGGGTAGGCCTGAAGGCGGGACGCCGGATCGGGGATGCCGACCTTGGCCAGCGTCTCGACGCAGAGCGTCCGCACGGCACGGCCCGATAGCCGCTCGTGGGCCCGCACCGCGAGGGCCATCTGATCGCCGATGCTGAGCACCGGGTTCAGGGTGGCCGTGGCGTCTTGGAACACCATCGCGATGCGCCGGCCCCGGATACGGCGAAGCGCCTGCGCGTCGAGCGACGTGAGTTCCTCGCCCTCGAAGCGGATCGAGCCCCCGACGATCCGCCCCGGCGGGTCGATCAGGCCGAGGAGGGAGGTGCCCGTGACCGACTTCCCCGATCCGGACTCGCCGACGAGCCCGAGCACCTGGCCCGCCTCAAGCGTGAAGGACACGCCGTCAACCGCCCTCACCACGCCGGCGCGGGTGAAGAAGTGGGTTCTGAGGTCGCGCACCTCGAGGAGAAGGGAGGTCATCGCGGCGATGCCTCTCCGGATGCGCGAGAAACCCCTCTCCCCTTGTGGGAGAGGGTCGCGTCGGCGGAGCGGCCGACGCGACGAGCGCAGCCGAAGGCGGAGCGGGGGTGAGGGGTACGGAGCCGCTCCTCGGACGTGCCCAGCGCACCCCTCACCCTCGCGCTGCGCGCTTGCTTCGCCTGCCGGTGCGCAGGCGAAGCCCTCTCCCACAAGTGGAGAGGGGAAGAGGGCACGCCCCCGCACCTCATCGCTTCAGCCTCGGGTTGAACTGGTCGCGCACCTGATCGCCCACGAGGTTGATCGCGACGATGAGCACGATGAGGGCGATGCCGGGATAGACCGAGATCCAGGTGCGGCCGGACATCATGTACTGGAAGCCGTTGGCGATGAGCATGCCGAGCGACGGCTCGGTCACCGGCAAGCCGAGGCCGAGGAAGGAGAGGGTCGCTTCGAGCGAAATGGCGCTCGCGATCTGCACCGTGGCGACCACGATGAGCGGCGGCATGATGTTGGGCAGGAGGTGCCGGAAGACGATCCGCGCGCCCGACAGGGGCACGGCCAGCGCCGCCTCGACGTAGTCCTTGCGCCGCTCCGCCGAGGCGGTGCCGTAGGCCGTGCGGGCGAAGTAGGCGTATTGCGCGGCAACCAGCGCGGTCACGAGCTGTGCCTTGCCCTGCCCGAGCAGCGCCACGAGCACGAGGGCGAGCAGGATCGCCGGGAAAGAGAGCTGGAGGTCGACGACCCGCATGATCGCGGTCTCGACCGACCCGCCCCGGTACGCCGCGATGAGGCCGAGCGTGGTGCCGATAGCAAGCGCCGTCAATCCCGCTACCAGACCCATCTGGATCGAGATGCGCAACCCGTAGAGGATGGCGGAGAGGAGGTCGCGCCCGCTCGCGTCGGTGCCGAGCCAGTGAGTATAGCCCTCCGACCCGACGTAGCCGGGCGGCCGGCGCGCGTCCATGAGGTTGAGATTGCCGATGTCGTAGGGGTTTTGCGGCGTGATCCAGGGGGCGAGCACCGCGAGCGCCACGATCAGAACGACTAGGGCAAGCGCCGCGAGCGCGATCCGGTTCTCGCAGAACTCGCTCCAGGCCTGGCGCAGCGGCGAGACCGGCGCGGCGTTGGGCGGTGGCGCCGAAGGAGCGGCGCCGAAGCCTTCGGTCGGAGCGTCCGTGGGAAGCCCGCTCATGCCCGGGCTCCCGGCCGCAGGCGTGGGTCGAGGAGGGCGTAAACGAGGTCGACGACGACGTTGATCGTCACGAAGAGCGCGGCCACCAGGACGAGGTAGGCCACCATCACCGGGCGGTCGAGGGAGTTGATGGCGTCGATGATGAGCTTGCCGACGCCAGGCCAGGAGAAAATGGTTTCCGTCACCACCGCGAAGGCCAGCGTCGAGCCGAACTCGAGCCCAAAGACGGTGACGATCGGGATCGAGATCAGCTTGAGCACGTGCCGGCGCAGGATCGTCGCCTCGGACAATCCCGCCGCGCGGGCGAACTTCACCGTGTCGGTGAGCATGATCTCGCGGGTGCCGGCGCGGGCCAGCCGCACCATCATGGCGAACTTGAACAGCGATAGGTTCAACGCCGGCAGGGCGAGGTGCTTCCAGCCCTCGAACGTCAGGAAGCTCCATTGAACGCCGAAGAGCTCCCGCGTCGGGCCCCGGCTTCCCGCGGGCAGCCAGCCGAGGTTCACGGCAAAGACCAGGATCAGGATGAGCCCGATCCAGAAGGTCGGCACCGAGAAGCCGAGGATGGACACGGCCATGATCGCCTTGGCGATCGGGCTGTCCGGGCGGGTGCCGGCGTAGATGCCGAGGGGCACGCCGATCAGGGTGGCGCCGAGCACCGCGACGAGGGCGAGTTCGAGGGTGGCGGGCAGGCGCTGCAGGATCAGGTCGAGGACCGGCAGCCCGAAGAGGAAGGAGCGGCCCAGATCCCCCCGCAGCAGGTTGCCCACGAAGACGAAGTACTGCTCCCAGAGCGGGCGGTCGAGGCCGTAGCGGGCGATGGCCTGGGCGCGGATGTCCTGCGTGGCGTCGGGCGAGATGATGACGTCGATCGGGTTGCCGATGGCGTAGATACCCACGAACACGAGCGCCGACATCGCCAGCATGACCAGCGCCGCCTGCAAGAGCCGTTGGATGATGAAGCCGAGCATGGGCGTGTGAGGGCGGCGTCCTTCTCGATCCTGACCTTGTCATCGCCGGGCGAGGCCAGCGCTGCAAGCGCGGGACGATCCGCAGATCGTGGCGTGGCGCCGCATCGCGACCGTGCCCAGCGCCCTCCCCACCCGGCCGGCTTGCGCCGTCCACCCTCCCCGCAGGCGGGGAGGGATCGTCAGCGGCGGCGCCCCTCATCCCTCCCCGCCTGCGGGGAGGGTGGCCCTGCGCAGCAGGGTCGGGTGGGGTGAGTGCCCGGCGGAGACCCGCGTATCGGCACCGTACCCCCGACCTCCGCGCTGACGCGCTTAATTCGCCTGCCATTCTGCAGGCGAGGCTCTCCCCCGCAGGCGGGGAGAGGGTTCTCAGTCCCTACCGCGCCGGCGCGATGTCCATCGCCAGCGTGTCCTCGTCGGCGCGGGTGCGGACCATCCGCACCTTGTCCTTGCGCAGCGTCCAGGCGGAAGAGACGGCGACGAGCGGGATCAGCGGGCGATCCTGGGCGGTCAGCTCGTTCGCCTGCTGCAGGTAGGCGCGGCGCTTGCCCTCGTCCATCTCCGCGGCAGCGGCCTGGAGGGCCTTGTCCATCTCGGGGTTGACGTAGTTGCGCCAGTTGAAGGCGCCGAGCCGCAACTGCGGCGCGTTGGAGTGGACGAGGGAGGAGAGCGTGTAGTTCGCCTCGCCCGTCAGCGTGCCCCAGCCCGACATCACCATCGAGAGGTCGCCGCGGGTGCGGGCCGGGAAGAGCACCGCGCCGGGCTGCCCGTTCGCCTGCACGTCGACGCCGATGCGCGCCAGCATCTGCGACACTGCCGCGCCCACCGCGCCGTCGCCTGGCAGGCGGTCGTTGGTGAAGGAGAAGGTCACCTTGAAGCCGTTCGGGAAGCCGGCCTGCGTCAGCAGCTCCCTCGCCCGGTTCACGTTGGGCTTCGTCACCTGGAGCTTGTCGTTGTAGCCGAAGATGTTCGGCGTCACGAGCTGGCTTTGCGGTTTGCCGAGGCCTTCCATGGCGATCTCGGCCAACGCCGCCCTGTCGATGGCGAGATCGAAGGCTTCGCGGACCCGGGCGTCCTTGAAGGGATTGGAGGCAAGCGGCGAGCCGTCCTTGCTCGAGATCTGCGGCGGCTTATCGCGCTGGTCGAACTCGATGTAGAAGACGTAGACCGTGTCGCCCTTCACGACCTGAAGGTTCGTGTCGCGCTGAAGGGTCGGCAGGTCGGCCGCGGGCGTGCGGACGATCATGTCGACCTGGCCGGCCTTGAGCTGCGCCACGCGGCCGGCGTCGTTGGGGAGCTCCTTGCGCACGATGCGAGCCCAAGGCTGCTTCTCGCCCCAGTAGCCGTCGAAGCGCTCCCCGACGAAGGCGTCCTTGGGCGTCCAGGACACGAACTTGTAGGGGCCCGTGCCCACTGCCGCCTTGCCCGTGTTGAAGGCTTCGTTGGCGTTGTCCTTGGTCAGGCCCGCCGCCGCCTTCGACGAGACGATAAAGAGGCGGATGAAGTCGTTCGGCAGGGTCGGCGACGGCCCGTCGGTCACGATGTGGACCGTGTGGGGATTGATGACCTTCGTCTCCTTGACCCGGCGCACGTAGATCAAGGTTGGGTTCGGGCCGGAGACGACCGGGATGCGTTCGATGGAAAACTTCACGTCGTCGGCGGTGAAATCCGACCCGTCATGGAATTTCACGCCCCGGCGCAGCTTGAACTCCCAGGTCGTCGCGTCGATGGGCTTCCAGCTCTCCGCCAGCCGGGGCTCGAGCTGCAGCTGATCCCCCGACCAGACGAGGGTGTCGAACACGTGCTTCAGGGTTTCGGCATGGGTGCCGGACGCCGTGAAATGCGGGTCGATGGAGTCGGGGCCGGCGCGCACGCCGATGGTGAGGGTCTGAGCCAACACCGGAAGGGTCAGGCCGATGAGCCCGAGCGCGGTCGCTGAGGCCAGGAGCGTGCGTTTCGCCAGATGCTGCATGGGATCCCCTCGAAAAGCGCGGGCGGGCTTGGCGCGGCCGCTCTGACGTCGTGTCTGATCTACGGCCCTCGAGAGCAGGTTGACCAGGGCGGGATGGGCTGTCAAGTTCCAGATGGAACCAGTTTCGAGCCCGCTCTCCGCGCTTCCCATGCAAGCTTCGTTCCCAGCGCCGGCACGCGTCCCGGGCCGTCCCGAGCATCCCGACCGCTCCGGCATCGACCCGGTCACGCTCGTGCGCTTGTGGGAGAATCCATGCTGGTTCGCCTTCCGCTTCAATTACCTGTCGCTGCGCTACAACATCCCGCTCTACGGCTGGGTGGAGCGCGAGTATGGCCTGCCGCGACCGGAATACGTGGTCGTCTACTCGCTCGGCTTGCGCGACGGGGTGACGGCGCGCGACATCAGCCTGTCCTACGGCTTCCCGAAGAACTCGCTCAGCCGCGCGATCCAAGGGCTCGAGCGCAAGGGCCTGATCGCCCGCACGCCGCACCCGAATGACAAGCGCAGCTTGCTCCTCGAGCTCACGCCGGCGGGTCGACAGCTTTTTGAGCAAACCCTGCCGCGCTTCGTGGCGGCCCAGGAGGATATGCTGCGCGTGCTGTCAGGGCCTGAGCGCGAAACCCTGTCGGTGCTTCTCGCCAAGATCGTGCTCGGCACCTTCGACCCCGTCGAGGCCGTGGCGGCATGACGCCGGTTCTCCTCATCCATGGCGGCGCCGGCGCCATCGCGCGCGGCGAGGCGACGCGGGAGCGGGAGGCCGCGATCCGGGCGGCCCTGCAGGCGGCGCTCGACGTCGGCTCCCGCGTGCTGGAGGGAGGCGGCGCGGCCTTCGACGCGATCGAGGGTGCCGTGCGCTCGCTGGAAGACTCGCCTTTCTTCAACGCCGGCCATGGGGCGGCGCTGACGAGCGAGGGCACGATCGAGCACGACGCCTGCATCATGGACGGGACGACCCTGGCGGCCGGCGCCGTCTGCGGCGTCGGGCGCATCCGCAACCCGGTCCAGGCCGCCCGTGCCGTGATGGATCGGACGCGGCACGTCCTGCTGACGGGTGCCGGCGCCGAGCTTTTCGCCCGCGAGCAGGGGTTGCCACTGGCGGCGCCCTGGTACTTCTTCACCCCGGAGCGCCGCGACGCTCTCCTGCGCGTCCAGGCGGCGCGAGCAGCAAACGCCGTGACGAGCGAGCGCGACCGGCATGGCACCGTTGGGGCGGTCGCCCTCGACGCGCAGGGCAGGCTCGCGGCCGCGACCTCGACGGGCGGCTACACGGACAAGAAACCCGGGCGCGTGGGCGACAGCCCACTCGTCGGGGCGGGCACCTTCGCCGATGCGCGCGTCGCGTTCTCCGGCACCGGCCACGGCGAGAGCTTCATCAAGACGGTGCTCGGCCATCGCCTCTTCTGCCTGATGGAGCTCGCCGGCCTGCCGCTCGCGGAAGCCGCCACGCGCGCTTTGGATGAGCTCGGCGCGATCGGCGGCACCGGCGGCTTCATTGCCGTGGATGCGCAAGGCACGGTCGCGCTGCCCTTCAACACGCCTGGCATGTATCGCGGCATTGCCCGCGGCGGCCGGATCGCCGCGGCGATCTTCGGGGACGAGGTGCTGGATGCCTGAAGCGCGCCGGTGCCGATGACAGCGAACTTGAATCCATCGGGAGGCCCATGCGCATCGACGCGATGAACTGGATGCAGGTCGAAGCCTACTTGGAGCGCGACGACCGCTGCATCCTCCCGATCGGCTCGACGGAGCAGCACGCCTACCTGTCGCTCGGCGTCGACCTGATCCTGGCCGGGCGCGTGGCCGAGGAGGCGGCGGAGCCGCTTGGCATCCCGGTCTTCCCGGTGATGCCCTACGGCATCGCCCCCTACTTCGCCGACTACCCGGGGACCGTGTCGCTGAAGGTCGAGACGCTCCTCGCCGTGGCGCGGGACGTAATCGCCTCCCTGCGCCGCTCCGGCTTCCGCCGCGTGCTCATCGTCAACGGGCACGGCGGCAACCAGCCGGTGGCGGCGCTCGCCGGCGATCTCATGGTCGAGTGGCCGGACATCTCCATCAAGTTCCACAGCTGGTGGAACGCGCCCCGCACCTGGGCCAAGGTCCAAGCCATCGACGCGAGCGGCTCGCACGCCAACTGGATGGAGAACTTTCCCTGGACGCGGCTCGGCGGAGTGGCGATGCCCTCTGCACGAAAGGAGGGCTTCGACCGCGAGCTGATGCGCGCCTCGCCGCCCGCCGCGGTGCGGGCGATCCTCGGCGACGGCGCCTTCGGGGGCGATTACCAGAAGCCGGACGAGGTGATGCTCGATCTCTGGCGCACCGGCGTCGAGGAGACCCGCGCCCAGTTGGAGGGGCCATGGCCGACGCTCTGACCTCAGGCCCCATCCTGATCTGGGGCGCCGGCGCCATCGGCGGCACGCTGGGCGCCGCCTGGGCCCGGGCCGGGCACGACGTGCTCCTGGTCGATCAGGATGCCGACCACGTCGCGGCCATGAACCATGACGGGCTCGCGATCGAGGGGCCGGTCGAGGAATATCGCCAGCCCGTGCGGGCGCTCACGCCCGATCAGGTCGAGGGCCGGTTCGATCGCATCGTGCTCGCCGTCAAGGCGCATCACACCGAGGCCGCCGCCCGCCAGCTCGCGCCGCACCTCGCCGACGACGGCTTCGTGCTCTCGGCCCAGAACGGTCTAAACGAGATTACGCTGGCCCGGGTCCTCGGCGAGCGGCGCGTGATGGGCGGCTTCTTGAATTACGGGGCCGATTACCTCGCGCCTGGCCGCATCCTGCGCGGCAACCGCGCCGCGGTCGTGGTGGGCGAGCTCGACGGCACGGTCGCGCCGCGGACCAAGGCGATGCATGCCCTCCTCCAGGTGTTTGAGCCGGATGCGGTGCTCACCACCGACATCTGGGCCTATCTCTGGGGCAAGCTCGGCTACGGCGCCCTGCTCTTCGCCACTGCCCTGACGAATGAGTCGATCGCCGACGCGCTCGCCTCCGAGCGACACCGGCCCGTCTACGCCCGGCTCGGCCAAGAGGTGATGCGGGTCGCAGCGGCCAAGGGCGTGCGGCCGAAGGGCTTCAACGGCTTCGAGCCGGCAGCCTTCGCGCCCGGCGCGGATGAGGGCGCGCTTCGCCGCTCCCTCGAGGCCATGGTGACGTTCAACCGTGGCTCGGCGAAAAGCCATTCCGGCATCTGGCGCGACCTCGCGGTCAGAAAGCGCCGGACGGAGGTGGACGCTCAGGTCGGGGTCGTGGCCGCGCTCGGCCGCGAGCTCGGCATCGCGACGCCGGGGCTCGAGCGGCTCGTCGTCCTCATCCACGACATCGAGGAGGGCCGACGGCCGCTCGCCTGGGAAACCCTCGACGCGATGCTGACGCCATGAGCGAGAGCTTCAAAGGCAAGGTGATTCTGGTCACAGGCGCCGCGCAGGGGATCGGTCGCGCCATCGCGCAAGGCTTCGCCGGTGCCGACATCTGGGCGCTCGATCTCGACCAAGCCGGGCTCGAGGCCCTTGCCGGCGGGCCGGGCCTGACGTGCCGGGCGCTCGACGTGGCCGACGAGGAGCAGGTCGCGGGTCTGGTGGCGGAGGTCGTGGCCGCGCGCGGCCGGATCGACATCCTGGTCCATTGCGCTGGCGGCGTGCGCGGCCAGGTCGGGCGACCGGTGGAAGAAGTGCCGGAGGAGGACTGGCACGCCATCCTCGCCGTCAACGCCACGGGAGCCTTCCTCATGGCCAAGCACGTCGCGCCCGTGATGAAGCGTCAGGGCTTCGGGCGCATCGTCACCATCGCCTCAGGCGCCGGCCTGCGCCCGAGCCTGACGGGCATCCAGGCCTATACGGCGGCCAAGCACGCCCTCGTCGGACTGACGAAGCAACTCGCCCAGGAACTCGGGCCCTACGGCGTCACCGTGAACAGCGTCGCGCCGGGCTTCGTGCGCTCCAACCCCGCCACCGAGCGGCAATGGCAGGCCTACGGCCCGGAAGGTCAGCGCCGCCTCGTCGAGGGCATCTTCACCCGCCGCCTCGGCTCGCCTGAGGACATCGCCCACGCCGTGCGCTTCTTCGCCGCCGAGGCATCGGGATGGGTGACGGGCCAGGTGCTGTCGGTGGACGGCGGGCGGGCCTGAGCGGTCGCCGTCAGTCTAGCACCTCCAGCCCGCTCACCTCATCCTGAGGTGCGAAGGCGTGAGCCTGAGCCTCGAAGGAGGGCTCCAGAACCGATCACGTCCCTGGAGCCCTCCTTCGAGGCCGCGCAAGCGCGGCACCTCAGGATGAGGTGAGCGGCGGGACCTGCAAGGGAGTGATCCCGAGCGGCGTTACGCCGCCACCGCCTCGATGCGCCGCTCGTGCACTGCGTGGCAGGCGACGCCTTCGGCAAGCGACGGCACCTCCGTGCGGCAGCGGTCGTTGGCGTAGGGGCAGCGCGGGTTGAAGGGGCAGCCCGAGGGCGGGTTGATGGGGTTGGGGATCTCGCCCTTCACCGGCACGCGCTGGCGGCCTGAGAGCCTTAAATCCGGCACCGCGTCGAGGAGCATGCGGGTGTAGGGATGGCGTGGGTTGGCGAAGAGCTCGCGCCCGCCCGAGATCTCGACGATGCGGCCGAGATACATGACGCCGATTCGCGTCGCCATGTGGCGCACCACGGCGAGGTTGTGGCTGATGAACAGGTAGGTCAGCCCGAAGCGGTCCTGCAGGTCGCGCATCAGGTTGAGGATCTGGGCCTGGACCGAGACGTCCAGCGCCGAGGTCGGCTCGTCGCAGACGATGAACTCGGCGTTCGACGCCAGCGCCCGAGCGATGGCGATGCGCTGGCGCTGGCCGCCGGAGAACTCGTGCGGGTATTTCTTGCCGTCGTCCGGGTGCAGGCCGACGAGGGAGAGGAGCTCGCCCACCCGCTCCAGGATCGCCCGCTCGCCCTGGATCAGGCCGAAGGCCCGGATCGGCTCGGCGACGATGCGGTCGACACGCCAGCGCGGGTTCAGCGAGGCGTAAGGGTCCTGGAAGATCATCTGGATGCGGCGGCGCAGGCGCTGGCGCTCGGCGCTCTGGCCCGCGGCGCTCATGGAGATGCCGGTGATCGTGACCTCGCCCGCCGTCGGCGGCAGCAGGCCCACCACCATGCGCGCCACGGTGGACTTCCCCGAGCCCGACTCGCCGACGAGGGCGAAGGTCTCGCCCTTGGCGATCTCGAAGGAGACCCCGTCCACGGCCTTGAGGAGCTGCCGCTCGCCTCCCTCCAGAACCCGATTGAGCCAGGGTTTCGAGACGTCGAAGACGCGGCGAAGATCGCGGATCTCGGCGTAAGGGGCGGTCACGAAGCGACGCCTTCTTCGAGGGCGGGATGCGTCAAGGTCTGGTGCATGGGAGCGGACGGATCGTTGGCGTCGTAGAGGTGGCAGGCGACGCGGTGGGCATCGCGCTGGATCGGCTCGGGCCGCTCGATGTGGCAGCGTGCCCAGGCGTGGGGGCAGCGCGGGTTGAAGGGGCAGCCCGGCGGGATCGCCGAGAGCCGCGGCATGGAGCCCGGGATCTGGACGAGGCGGTCGGCGTCGGTCTCGAGCGTCGGGATCGCCCCCATCAGGCCCTTGGCGTAGGGATGAAGGGGGTTGAGCACCACGTCGCGCACGGGCCCGATCTCGGCGATGCGGCCGGAATACATGACGGCCACCCGGTCCGCGGTCTCGGCGATGACGCCCATGTCGTGCGTGACGAGCATGACGGCGGCGCCGTGCTCGCGCCCGAGGCGCTTCAGCAGCGCGATGATCTGGGCCTGCACCGACACGTCCAGCGCCGTGGTGGGCTCGTCGGCGATGATCAGCTTGGGCTCGGCGCAGAGCGCGAGCGCGATGACGACGCGCTGGCGCATGCCGCCCGAGAACTCATGCGGGTAGGCATCGATGCGCTTCTCAGGCGCCGAGATGCCGACCTCCGCGAGGAGGTCGAGGGCGCGCTTGCGGGCGGCCGAGGCGGAGAGATCGGTGTGGGTGCGGATCGTCTCGACGATCTGGTCGCCCACCCGGTAGAGCGGATTGAGCGACGTGAGCGGGTCCTGGAAAATCATGCCGATGCGCCGGCCGCGCACGCGGCGCATCTCTTCAGGCGGCAGATTGTCGATGCGCTCGCCTTCGAGAAGCACCTCGCCGCCGGTGATGCGGCCCGGCGGGTCGATGAGCCCGATCACCGCCGAACCCGTGACGGACTTGCCGGCCCCGGACTCGCCGACGACGCCCAGAACCTCGCCCGGCGCGATGTCGAAGGACACCCCGTCGAGGGCTTTCAGCACGCCGCGGCGCGTCGCGAACTCGACGCGCAGGTCGCGGACGGAAAGGACGGGTTCAGTCATTCTGGATGGTACTCTTCGTGAACGCTGCAGCTTCGTCGGCCGCTTCAGTTCGAGGGGCAGCACTCGGTTGGATCTCGCGAAGGATGATGTCGCGTCCGCACGCCCTGATCTCGACCTCGTCCGTTAGCAGCAAAAAGCCTTCAGGAAAGACGACGATTTGACCCTCTCCGTCATCAATGACGGTCGCTCGCGCGGGTTGGTCCGTCGGGACAGACATCACCGCAGCCTCGGGTTGAGCGCGTCGCGCAGCCAGTCGCCGAGCAGGTTGATGGAGAGCGCCAGCAGGATGAGAACGAGGGCGGGGAAGAACAGGATCCACCACTCGCCCGAGAGCAGGAATTTCTGGCCCGAGCGGATCAGGGTTCCGAGCGAGGGCTGGGTCACGGGCAGGCCGACGCCGAGGAAGGAGAGCGTCGCCTCCTCGATGATGGCGAGCGCGAGGTTGATGGTGGCTATGACGAGGACGGGTCCCATGACGTTCGGCAGCACGTGCCGCGCCATGATGCCGAAGCCTGAGATGCCCATGAGCCGGGCGGCCTGGACGTAGTCCTTGTTGCGCTCGACGAGGGTCGAGGCGCGCACGGTGCGGGCGTATTGCGCCCAGTTCGAGAGCCCGATGGCGACGATGATGACGCCGATCGCGGTGTTCTCGTAGTGCTGGGGCGCGATGAGCCCCCGCGCCACCCCGAAGACGAGGAGCGCGATGAGGATCGCGGGGAAGGAGAGCTGGATATCCGCCACCCGCATGATCACGGTTTCGGTCCGCCCCCCGAGATAGCCGGCGAGCAGCCCGAGCGCGATCCCGAGCACGAGGGAGAAGACGACGGAGGCGAGACCGACGAGAAGGGACAGCCGCGTGCCGTAGAACAGCGCGGAGAAGATGTCCCGGCCCTGGTCATCCGAGCCCATGAAGAAGAGCATCCCCGATCCTGCGCCGCGCTCCAGGGGATGGGTGTAGCCGTCGAGCAGGTTGAGTTGGGCGGTGTCGAAGGCGTTTTGCGGCGCCAGCACGTCGGCGAGCAGCGCCGCCACGATGAGGACGAGCGCCAGCGCCGTCGAAACGATCGCGACGGGCGAGGTCTTGAAGGCGTGCCAGAGATCGGAATCGAAGACGCGCCGCCGGCGCTCCGCGAAGGTGATGCGGGCGGGCTTCGTCGACTGAGGCGCCTTGGCGAGGGTGTCGCTCATCGCGGCCTCACCGCGCCGGAACCGCCGTCGCCCCGCGCAGGCGCGGGTCGAGGGCGAAGTAGAGAAGGTCGACCACGAGGTTCACCACAACGAAGACGAGGCCGACGAACATGAGGTAGGCCGCCATGACCGGGATGTCGACGACCTCGACGGAGCGCACGAAGAGCGCGCCGAGGCCCGGCCAATTGAACACCGTCTCGGTCACGATGGCGAAGGCGATCACGGAGCCGAGCTGCAGCCCGGCGATGGTGACGACGGGAACCATGGTGTTGCGCAGCGCGTGGCGGAAGTTGATCGTCCGCTCGGTCAATCCCCGGGCCCGGGCGAAGCGGATGTAGTCTGCCCGCATCACCTCGAGCATCTGCGCGCGCACCAAGCGCATGATGAGGGTGAGCTGATAGAAGCCGAGCGTCACGACCGGCATGATGAGGGACTTGCGCCCGCTCTCGGTGAGGAGCCCCGTCGTCCACCAGCCGAACGCCACGGTCTCGCCTCGGCCGAAGGAGGGCAGCCAGCGCAGGTTCACCGCAAAGAGAAAGATCAGCCCGACCCCGATGAGGAAGGTCGGCAGGCTGACGCCGACGAGGGAGAGGCTCATGACGATGTTCGCCAGCACGCCCCGGCGGTTGAGCGCCGTGTAGACGCCGAGGCCAAGGCCCACGATGAAGGCGAGGGCGGCGGAGAGCAGGGCGAGCTCGAGGGTCGCCGGAAGCCGCTCGAGGATGAGGTCCACGACCGGGCGGCCCTGCCGGTAGGAGATTCCGAGGTCGCCTTGCGCCGCGTTGGCGAGGAAGCGCACGAACTGGATCGGGAACGGATCGTCGAGGCCGAGCGAACGGGAGAGCTCCTCGCGGTCCTTGATGGTCGCCTCGGTGCCGACGAGCGACGCGACGGGGTCGCCCACGTAGCGGAACATCGAGAACGCGATGAAGGCCACGGCGAGCATGACGAGCGTCGCCTGGGACAGACTGCGGAGGAGATAAGCGAACATATCACAACGAAAGCGGGGAGCCGGGGCTTCGAAAGCCCCGGCTCCGACGCGATGTCAAATGGTCAGGAACGGCTGCCGGCCAGGAACTTCATCTTGGGCGTGTTCTCCACGTCCGTCGGGATGTTCCACTCCTGGCGCATAGCGCCGGCGATGAACTGGTTGTGAATCGGCGCGTAGACGTCGTTGGCTTTGATCCACTGCCAGATCTCGGCGATCGTGGCGTTACGCTTGTTCTGATCGACCTCGGAGTTGAGGCTGTCGATCTTCTTGTCGAGCTCGGGATCGGAGAGCCCGGTGCCGTTCCAGGTGCCCGCCGACGGCGTCTTCGTGCGGTAGAGATCGTTGAAGACGTAGTGGCTGTCGAAGGTCGGGATGCCCCAGCCCAGCAGGTAGAAGTCGTACTCGCCCCGCTGGATGCCCGGGAAGTGCACGCGCAGCGAGTGGGCGACCAGCGTCGTCTTGATGCCGATCTGACCGAGCATGGCGACGACGGCCTGGGCGATGCCCTCGTCGTTGACGTAGCGGTCGTTGGTCGTGTGCAGGGTCACCGAGAAGCCGTTCGGGTAGCCGGCATCCGCGAGCAGCTTCTTCGCCGCCGCGACGTCGTTCTTCGGCCAGGTGTCGATGGCCTTGTCGTAGCCGTTGATGAAGCGCGTGGCGATGATGCCGATCGGCTCCGACTGGCCGCGCATGGTGACCCGCTGGATCGCCTCGCGGTTGATGGCCGTGTTGATGGCTTGGCGCACCCGCACATCGGCGAAGGGGTTCTTGCCCTTCACGTCGGAGGAGCGCAGCTCCGGCAGGCCCATGTTCATGCCGAGGAAGATCGGCCGGTTCTCCGGCCCGGCGTTGACGCGGATGCCCTGCGAGTTCTGGAGACGCTGGATGTCCTGGACGGGCACGTCCTGCAGGTAGTCGATCTCACCCGAGAGGAGCGCGGCGACGCGGGTCGCGGCTTCCGGGATCGGGCGATAGACGATCTCGGTGACGCCGTGGTTGTACTCGGAAGCGCCCCAGTAAGCGTCGTTGCGCTTCATGACGGTGCGCACGTCGGGCTCGCGCGAGACGAGGGTGAAGGGCCCGGTGCCGACCGCGTTGCGGGTGGCGCCGTTCTCCGTCTTCTCCTTCAGGTTCTGGGGGTCGGCGGCGTTGTTCGCCTCGGACCACTCCTTGTCCATGATGAAGAGATTGGTGAGGTTGTTCACCAGGAGCGGGTTCGGACCCTTCGTCTTGAGATGAACGGTGACGTCATCGACCTTGATCGCGTCCTCGACCGAGACGAGGAGGGACTTCATGTCCGCGGCGGGCTTCATGGCCCGCTTGATGGAGAACACCACGTCGTCCGCCGTGAAGGCGTTGCCGTTGTGGAATTTCACGTTGGGGCGGAGCTTGAACTCCCACACCGTCGGGTCGTTGGGCAGGACCCGCCAGGAGGTGGCGAGCGCGCCCTGGAGCTTGCCGTCGAAGCCGCGGATGACGAGGGGCTCATAGAGATTGTGGCCCATGACGTGGTTCGGGCCGGTGTTGCCCGAATGCGGGTCGAGGGTCGTCGCATCCTGCGAGCGCGCCCAGCGAAGCGTCCGCGCCTCGGCATCGATGGCGGTGAGGGTGGTGGCCGAGAGCAGCAGGGCAGCCAGGCCGTAGCGTAGGGTGGACATCGGTCTCTCCTCTGTGGTCCGGCCTGTTCGACGGCCGTTCTTGGGGGCGATCTTAGGGACGGGTTCCCGGTTTGTCACCGCAACTTCCGGCGGGTGTGCGGCTCACCGGAGCCTCGGGTTGAGCGCGTCGCGCAGCCAGTCGCCGAGCAGGTTCACGGCGAGCACGAGGCCGGCCAGCGTGATGCCGGGAAAGGCCACGATCCACCATTCGCCGGAGAAGAGGAACTGCTGGCCGATGCGGATCAGGGTGCCCAGCGACGGCTGGGTCGGCGGCAGGCCGACGCCGAGATAGGACAGCGTCGCCTCCGTGATGATGGCGAGACCCAGATTGATGGTGAGGATCACGAGCACGGGGCCGATGACGTTCGGCAGGACGTGGCGGATCATGATCAGGCCCGAGGGCAGGCCGACGAGGCGCGCCGCCTGCACATAGTCCTTGTTGCGCTCGACCAGCGTCGAGCCGCGGATCGTGCGGGCGTATTGCACCCAGAACGACAGTCCGATGGAGAGAACGAGGACGCCGAAAGCCGTGTCCTCCCGGCTCGCGCCCTTCAGCAGGGCGTGAACCACGCCGTCGATGAGAAGCGCGATCAGGATCGCCGGGAAGGTGAGTTGCACGTCGGCGACGCGCATGATGAAGGCGTCGAGCCGTCCCCCGACATAGCCGGCGAGGAGCCCAAGCGTGATGCCCAGCAACGCCGCGATCAGCACGCCGAGGGCGCCGATCAGCAGGGAAACGCGCAGCCCGTACAGAACCGCCGAGTAGAGGTCGCGGCCCTGGTCATCCGTGCCGAGGAGGTAGCGCGGGTCGCCGCCCTGCACCCAGCGCGGGGGCAGATGGGAATCGAGCAGGTCGACCTGCGCCGGGTCGAAGGGGTTCATCGGGGCGATGAGCGGGGCCAGCAGCGCCAGCGCCAGGGTGGCGAAGGTCACGAGGGCCGCGAGCATCGTGATCTTCGAGGCGAGAAAGCTCGCCAGGATGTCGGACTCGCGGACGCGCCCGAGAAGGCCCGGCGGGGCAGGGGAGGGGGCGGGCGTGGTGGCCATGGAGATCTTCAGGCCGCGCGAACGGTGGTTTTCAGGCGCGGATCGACCGCGGCGTAGAGCAGGTCCACGATGAGGTTGATGACGACGAAGAGGAAGGCGATGAACAGGAGGTAAGCCGCCATGATCGGGATGTCGACGTTCTGGACGGCCTGCAGGAACAGGATGCCCATGCCCGGCCACTGGAACACCGTCTCGGTGATAATGGCGAAGGCGATGATGGAGCCGAGCTGAAGACCCGCGATGGTGATGACGGGCACGAGCGTGTTCTTGAGCGCGTGGCCGAAATGGATGCTGCGGGTCTTCAGTCCCCGCGCCCGGGCGAAGCGGATGTAGTCGGCGCGCATCACTTCCAGCATCTCGGCGCGCACGAGGCGCATGATAAGGGTCATCTGGAAGAGGCCGAGCGTGATGGCGGGAAGCACGAGGGCGCGCCACCCCGAGGCGGTGAGGAAGCCCGTCGACCACCAGCCGAGCCGCACCGTGTCGCCGCGCCCGAAGGAGGGCAGCCAGCCGAGCAGCACGGAGAAGACGTAGATCAGCAGGATGCCGATGAGGAAGGTCGGCAGGCTGACCCCGATCAGCGACACCGACTGAAAAACCTTGGCGAGCCAGCTGTCCCGTCGCAGCGCCGTATAGACGCCCATGGGGATGCCCACGACAAGCGAGAGCACGGAGGCGACCAGCGCCAGCTCCAGCGTGGCCGGCATCCGCTCGGCCAACAGCGCCGTGACCGGCTGGCGGAACTGGTAGGAGATGCCGAAGTCGAGCCGCGCGGCGCGGCCCATGTAGCGCGCGAACTGCAGCAGGAACGGATCGTCGAGCCCGAGGCTCTGGCGGATCTGCACCCGCTCGGCGGGGCTCGTGTCCTGCCCGACGATCTGGTTCACCGGGTCGCCGACGAAGCGGAACATCGCAAAGGCGATGAGCCCGACCGCGAGCATGACGGCAAGCGATTGCAGCAGGCGGCGGAGGATGAACGCGAGCATGGGGCGGTTTACAGGAGTTTTTCGGTCGGCGGCAACGGGCGAGCGAGGATCACACCGCGTCAGGAGGCGTCGTTGGAGCAGGGCACGGCCGCAAGGCCGATCGAAACCTTCACTCGCGCCTTGTCATGGCCGGGCTCGACCCGGCCATCTCGGTCCCCTGGGCCGGGCTCTCGAACCGAGGGTCGCGGGTCGAGCCCGTGAACGACATGGGTAATGATCTGAGCTCATCGAGCTCATGCCCAGCCCTCACCCCACCCGGCCGGCTTACGCCGTCCACCCTCCCCGCTGGCGGGGAGGGATAGGGAACGGAGCCGCCCGTCATCCCTCCCCGCTGGCGGGGAGGGTGGCCCTCGCGACAGCGAGGGTCGGGTGGGGAGCGTGTTGGGGCAGCCACGCCCCTCGGAAAGGACGGGGAATAACGCTTCGTGACGAGCTACAAGCTCTGGCGAAGAAAAACCCTCCCCGCGGGGAGCGGGGAGGGAGCCGCAGGACGAGTCTTAGTCTTTCGTGGCCCAGTAGAACAGGAACTCGTTGTCGGCGCGCTGGACGACCTTCAGGGAGTTCGAGACGCCCCAAGCGAGAGCCTGCTGGTGCAGGGGCACGTAGCTGACATCCTGGACCTGCGAGATCTCGTAGGCCTGCTTGATGAGTTCGTCGCGCTTGGCCTTGTCGGTCTCCACGGCGATCTGGTTGCCGAGCTCCTCAACCTTCGGATTGCAGTAGTTGCCGAGGTTGTTGTTGCCGCCGTTCCCCTTTTCGTCGCGGCAGCCGATGATGTTCTTGACGATGTTCAGGCTGTCGAAGCCCGAGGGGGTCCAGCCGAGGAGGTAGAACGAGGTGTCGTAACCGCCGGACGCCAGCACCTTGGCGAAGTACTTCGCCTTCGGTTGGGCGTTCAGGTTCACCTTGATGCCCGCGCGGGCGAGCATGCCCACCACCGCCTGGCAGATGCGCTCGTCGTTGACGTAGCGGTCGTTCGGGCAGTCCATGCCGACCTCGAACCCTTGCGGGTAGCCGGCCTCGGCGAGGAGCTTCTTCGCGGCATCGACGTCGTAGGGGAAACGCTGGAACTCACCCGCGCGCGAGAACAGGATCGGCGAGATCATGAGCGCGGAGGGCGTCGAAGCCCCGCGCATCACCTTGTCCTTGATCGCGTTGATGTCGATCGCCTGATAGACCGCCTTGCGGACGCGCACGTCCTTGAAGGGGTTCTTGCCCTTGACGTTCGAGTATTTAAGCTCGTCGCGGGTCTGGTCGAAGCCGAGGAAGATGGTGCGGAGCTCAGGGCCTTGCAGCACCTTGGCCCTGCCCGAGGCGTTGACGCGGTCGACGTCCTGGAGCGGGACGGGGTCGATCCAGTCCACCTCGCCGGAGAGGAGTGCGGCGACGCGGGTGGCGTCCGACCCGATGGGCGTGAAGATCACTTCCGTGAGGTTGTGCTTCTTGTTGGCGTCGTTCCACCAGCCGGCATTGGGCTTCCACACGGTCTTCACGCCGGCCTGATGGCTCTCGACGACGAAGGGGCCGGTGCCGTTGGCGTTGAGCGCCGCGTAGCTCGGGGTCGTGGCGGCCGCCGGGGTCGGGGAGGCGGCGTTGTTCGCCTCGGCCCATTTCTTCGACATGATGTACCAGGTGTCCCACTCCGCGTTCAGCGTCGGGGCGGGGCTGGGGAGGATCACGTCGAGGGTGTGATCGTCGACCTTGACGAACTTGGCGTCTTTCGGGACGCGGGTCTTGAGGTCCGAGCCGTCCATGCGGACGCGGTCGGCGGAGAAGATCACGTCGTCGGCCGTGAAGTCTTCGCCCTTCTGGAACTTCACGCCCTTGCGCAGGTAGAAGCGCCAGCGCTTGCCGTCGTCGGCGACGTCCCAGCGTTCGGCGAGCGCCGGCTGGATCTCGAGGTTCGGCCCGCGCTGGGTGAGGCCCTCGTAGGTTGCGGCGAGCATGCCCAGCGTGAAGGTCTCGTTGAGCGAATACGGGTCGAGGGAGCGATAATCGCCCTGGAAGGCGAAGCGCATCGTCTTGGCGCTGGCCGGCGCCGCCGCGACGACGAGCGCGGCCGCTGCCGCGATGAGGGTCTTGCGGAAGGACATGGTGAGCCGTTCTCCACTGGAGGCTCCGGTCGGGCGGAGCCGGTCGGTTCGTTGCTTGGCAGGCCTCTGAGGGGCCCTTGCGCGAAGGCGCCACGTTAGGGAAGGCGCCCGCCGCGGTCCAGAGGCAAAGCGCCCGTGGTTCATAAGGTTGTGGTCGGTCCGACGCGCCCCGAGGCGGGCGTCAGGGCTGTCCGCCACGCGCTCGCGGCATGACCGGGGCGCCGTTGACCCGGCCGCGCCGGCCTGCTTCTCTCGATCCTTCGCGCGGCAGCTGTCGCGCCCGATCAAAAAGCTCCCACGAAGGACCGCTCATGCCCGTCATCAACCGCGTCAGCGCGCTCGCCGACGAGATCGCCGTGTGGCGCCGCGACTTCCACGAGAACCCCGAACTGCTCTTCGACGTCCATCGCACCGCCGGCATCGTCGCCGAGAAGCTCAAGGAGTTCGGCTGCGACGAGGTCGTCACGGGCTTGGGACGCACGGGCGTCGTCGCCGTCATCAAGGGCCGGACGAACAACTCGGGCAAGGTCATCGGGCTGCGCGCCGATATGGACGCCCTGCCGATCGAGGAGGCGACGGACGTCCCTTACAAGTCGAAGGTGCCCGGCAAGATGCACGCCTGCGGCCATGACGGCCACACGGCCATGCTGCTCGGCGCAGCCAAGTACCTCGCCGAAACCCGCAACTTCGACGGCACGGCGGTGATGATCTTCCAGCCGGCCGAAGAGGGCGGCGGGGGCGGCGACGAGATGGTCAAGGACGGCCTGATGGAGCGCTTCGGCGTCCAGGAGGTCTATGGCCTGCACAACATGCCCGGCATCCCGGTCGGGGCCTTCGCCATCCGCCCCGGCCCGATGATGGCCGCGGCCGACCGCTTCGACATCTTCATCGAGGGCAAGGGCGGCCACGCGGCGCGCCCGCATGACTGCATCGACACGGTGCTGGTGACGGCCCATGTCATCACGGCCCTGCAGTCCATCGTCGCCCGCAACGTCGACCCTCTCGAGAGCGCGGTGATCTCAACCTGCATGGTGAAGACCGGCGACACCTACAACGTCATCCCGCAGACCGCCCATCTCCAGGGCACGGTGCGGACCCTGACCGAGGAGGTCCGCGACCTCTGCGAGACCCGGATCAAGGCCGTCGTCGAGGCGACCTGCGCCGCCTTCGGCGCCAAGGCCACCGTGGACTACAAGCGCGGCTATCCCGTCACCATGAACGACCCGGAGCGCACGTCCTTCATGGCTGCGGTCGCCTCAGCCGTGGGTCAGGGAGTCGACACGACGGTGCCCCCGCTCATGGGCGCGGAGGATTTCTCCTACATGCTCAACGAGCGGCCGGGCGCCTACATCTTCATGGGCAATGGCGACACGGCGGGCGTCCACCACCCGGCCTACGACTTCAACGACGACGCCATCCCCTACGGCGTGTCGCTCTGGGCGAAGATCATCGAGACGGGCATGCCCGCGCGGGCGTGAGGCCTCTGTTGTCATTCCGGGGCGCCGCAGGCGAGCCCGGAATCCACGACGGGAATAGATGCTGCTCGCCCTCGCTCACCCGGCCATGGGTTCCGGGTTCCGCTTCGCGGCCCCGGAATGACAAGGGGATCCCGGCACACCCCGGCCTCCCTCCCCTCAGGGGAGGGCAGGGTGGGGTACGCGCTGCAAGGCGCGAACTGCAGGCGGTTGCGATCGGAGAAGGATTGCCGCTGGCGCGGCATACCCCACCCCGGCCCTCCCCTGAGGGGAGGGAGCAGGCTCCGACGACCTTCGCCGTTCACGCCTGCGGCGCCGGACCCCAGGGCGTGCTCGGAGCGCGCGTCTCGGCTGAGCCCGATCGGCTGAGCATCGCCTCGACGCCGGGCGGCAGGAACGGGGTCGCCGGCCGGTGGCCGCCGGCGTAGCGCTCGAGCGCCGCGACCCGGTCCGCAATGGAGGGGTGCGTCGCGAAGAGGTCGGCGAAGCCTGAGCGCGGGTTGTCGACGCACATCTCCATGATGCCCGAAGGCGTGGCGGGCAATTCCCCCTTGCCCTCGATCTTGAGCAGCGCCGAGATCATCGCGTCCGGGTTCTTGGTGAGCTCCACGGCGCCGGCATCGGCGAGGTATTCCCGCCGCCGCGACAGCGCGAAGCGGATGACTAGAGATAGGCCCCAGGCGACGGCGATCAGCGCCAGGCCGATGAGGATGGCTGGCATGGCGCCCGAGCCCTTCTTGCGGTCGCCGTCCCCGGACGAGCGGATCCGGCCGACGTCGAGCCAGCGGAAGACGAGCTCGCCGAAGAAGGAGATCACCCCCGCCACGACGCCGGCGACCACCATCAGCCGCACGTCTTCGTTGCGGATATGGGTGAGCTCGTGGGCGAGCACCGCCTCGAGCTCCTCGTCGTCGAGGGCGTCGAGGAGCCCGCGGGTGACCGTGACCCGGTACTGGCCTTGCCTCATGCCGCTGGCGAAGGCGTTGATGGCGGGCGTCTCGATGATGCCGAGATGAGGCGTGACGAGGCCGCGGCTGATGCAGAGGTTTTCCAGCATGCTGTAGAGCCGCGGATCGGCGCTGCGCTCAATCTCCGTCGCTCCCGTCACGGCGTCGATGAGGGCCTGATGGAAGCGGGTCGAGACGAAGACCCAGGCCGCGGTGGCGGCGATCACAACGGGCGAGAGCAGGAGGGTGTCGCGCGCCGCCGCCTCCAGAAACGCCTGCAGGTGCGCTGGTCCCGGGTTCTTCGGCAGCCCGAACCACCAGCCGCGCCAGACGAGGGAGCCGCCATAGGTGAGCACCAGGACGAGGACGAAGAGCCCCGCGATCAGCAGCGCGGATCGGCGCCGGTTCGCCCGGATATGCGTGTAGAGGCCGAAGGCCGGCAGCACGGGAGACCTAGAACTTGACTTGCGGCGCGGTGCTGATCGCCTGGCGCTCCGTCTCGCCGACGTCGAAGAAGGTTTGGGGCGTGAAGCCCATGGGGGTCGAGAACAGGGCCGCGGGGAAGGACTGGATGGCGGCGTTGTATTCCGACACCGCGTTGTTGAAGAAGCGTCGGGCGGCGGCGAGCTTGTCCTCCGTCTCGCCGAGAGCCGTCTGCAGCTCCTGGAAGTTGGCGCTAGCCTTCAGGTCCGGATAACTTTCGCCGAGCGCGATGAGGCGGCCGAGCGCCCCGCTGAGGGCACCTTCGGCGGCCGCCTGCTGCGCCGGTCCTTGCGCTTGCGCGTTGAGCGCCGCGTTGCGGGCCTGAACGACAGCGTCGAGCGTGCCGCGCTCGTGCGCCGCGTAGCCCTTCACCGTCTCGACGAGGTTCGGGATGAGATCGTGCCGCTGCTTGAGCTGCACGTCGACGTCCGCGAAGGCCTGGGACACCCGCTGCCGCAGCGCGACGAGGCCGTTGTAGATCGAGATCAGGTAGAGCGCGAGCACCACCAGGACCCCGAGAGTGATCCAACCCGTCATGACGTCGAAACCCCCGCGCGGGCCATGATTTCGGCCTCGCGCGCGAGTGTGCCGAAGAGGGGTTACTGAAACAAGACGACCCACCCCACCCTTGTCATGGCCGGGCTTGACCCGGCCATCTCGGTCCGTGGTCTCGGGTGTTCGCGCCGAGGTTCGCGGGTCGAGCCCGCGAACGACAGGGGTGGTCTCAGGCGTGCGGGGCTATGCCCGGCTTCCCCTCACCTCCGCTCCACTGCGTTCCGCTTGCTTCGCCTGCCGGTGCGCAGGCGAAGCCCTCTCCCCAGAGGGGAGAGGGTCTTACATCCGGGCGTCGGATGTCTGGTCTATGACCTGAACCGGCAGAGCGCGTCACCCCTCTCCCAGCAGGGGAGAGGGCTCGCGCGGAACGACACGTTCCGTGCGAGCAAGCGCAGCCGAAGGCGGAGCGGGGGTGAGGGGGTACTCTACGCTACTCGAGCCTCCGCCCAACACCCCTCATCCGCCCTCGATGACGCGAGGGCACCTTCTTCAACAAGGGGCAAAGGCGACCAAGCCAAGGCACGGCGAGGCGCTCACTCCCCCGCGCAGCCGAGGTCCCGCGGCAGGGCGTGGCCGGTACGGTCGCGCTTGGCGGCGAGGTAGCGCACGTTGTCCGGGGTCACGCGGCCGAGCACCCGCTCCTCGGCGGTGACGACGAGCCCTGCCGCCCGCAGCGCCGCCGCCTTGTCCGGGTTGTTGGTGAGGAGCTTGACCTGCGTGACGCCGAGCTGGCGCAGCATGCTGCCGGCGAAGTCGAAGCGGCGCTGGTCGAGGGGAAAGCCAAGCGCGGCATCGGCCTCGTAGGTGTCGAAGCCTTGCGCCTGCAGCTTGTAGGCGCGGATCTTGTTGGCGAGACCGTTCCCGCGCCCCTCCTGGTCGAGGTAGAGCACGATGCCACCCTCGGCCTCGGCCAGCGCTCGCACCGTGCCGCGCAGTTGGTCGCCGCAATCGCATTTGAGCGAGCCGAAGAGGTCGCCCGTCAGACAGGCGGAGTGCAGGCGCACGGGGACGGGGCGCGTCGGATCCGGTCGGCCGACGATCACGGCCACCTGGTCGCGCAGGCCCTCGCCGCCGCGAAACACCACGAATTCCGTCTCAGGCGCGCCTTCGAGGGGCACCGGGGCCCGGCTGACGATCGCGAGGCGCTGGGCCTGGGCTGTCCGGTAGGCGGCGAGCGCTACGCCGCGCACGGCGAGGATCGAGTCCTCGACGGTGACGCTCGGGGCCAGCGGCACAAGAACCAGGGCGGGCAGGAGCTGGGCCAGGCGGGCGAGTTCGAGGGCGTCGAGGTCGAGGGGCTGGAGGGCGTGGACGGGCGCGTCGGCGCGGACCTCCAGCCGGAGGGCCAGCGCCTCGATGCGGGTCGGATCGAGGCGGGGCAGGGCGATCGCGCCGGCCTCCGCCCGCTCCAGCCCGAGACGGCGCAGGCGCGGCGCCGGCAGGACGAGGCGCGCCTGGCCAAGCGCCACCCCGTCGAGCGCCGCGCAGCGCGCCGCGTCGAGGCCTTCGACGGAGAGCGCGAGCACCCGCTCACCCTCGCGCTCGATCAGCACGGGACGGGCAGCGCGCAGCTCGGCGACCGCGCGCTCCACCGACGCTTCGTCGCGGTCTTCGGACAGGCTCAAAGTCAGGCGCATCATGGCGGGCGGCTGGGTTGGGGTTACATTCGGTTCCGCCCGCCTCACATACGCGCTCTCCGGGCCGCGCGACACCCGTTGTCGCCGCGATGTAATGCGCGTCCGCGGAATGGACCGGGCGAACTGATGCGGCGGGGACCCGAACCCGTCCGCCGCTGGCGAGTTTCCTTCACCGGCCCGGCAGCGGGCGAAACGAGCGGGCGGAGAACACAGCATGACCCATCCGGCGGTTCATCCCGAGACGCCCCGGCTCCTCCATCCGGCCGGCTGTACCCTCGGCGAGGGAGCGCTGTGGGACCATCGCACGGGCACTCTCCTGTGGGTCGACATCAAGAACCCCGCCGTCTACCGCTACCATCCCGAGACCGGCCACGTGGAGCGCCAGGCCTGCCCCGAGCGGGTCGGCTTCGTCGCGCTGACCCCCGACACGGACATCGTCATCGCCGGCTTCAAGTCCGGCCTCGTCAAGCTGCACCTCTTCGGCGGGCAGGTGCAGCCTCTCGTCCAGCCGGAGCCCGACAAGCCGGGCAACCGCATCAACGACGGCCATGTCGGGCCGGACGGGACGCTGTATTTCGGCACCATGGACGACGACGAGGCGGAGGCGACGGGAGCCTTCTGGCGCTATGACGGCGAGACGCTCGAATCCTTTCGTGATGGCGTCCCGATCACCAACGGCCCAGCCGTGAGCCACGACGGCCAGACGCTCTACACGATCGATACCAAGGGCCACATGATCTACGCCCACCTCCTGACCGACGGCGTGCCGGGCGAGGCGCAGCGCTTCGCCCGCTTCGAGGAGGGCTGGGGCAGCCCCGACGGCTGCGCCGTGGATGCGCAGGGCCATCTCTGGGTGTGCCATTGGGGCGCTTCGCGGGTCACTCGCTTCGCGCCGGACGGCTCCGTCGAGCGCGTCGTGCCGGTGCCGACGGCTCAGGTCACGAAGTGCTGCTTCGGCGGGCCGGACCTCACCACGCTTTTCATCACCACGGCGGGCATTGGCCGCGACCCCTCCATCGATCCGCAGGCCGGCCATGTCTTCAGCGTCGAGACCGGCATCAAGGGCTTGGCCGCCAACGTTTTCGAGGGCTGAGTGACCGTCTCCCGCTTCGCCCGCATCGGCGAGACCGACATCCTCGAAGTCCGGCTCTGCACCCAGGCAGGGGCGGTCGCGAAGATCATTACCTGGGGCGCGGTGGTGCGCGACCTCGTCGTGCCGGGCCCCAAAGGCCCGCAGCGGGTGGTGCTCGGGCTCGAGACGATCGAGGACTACATCGAGCGCTCGCCCTATTTCGGCGCCATCGTCGGCCGCTACGGCAACCGGATCGCGGGCGCCCGCTTCGCCCTCGACGGGGAGGAGCACCGGCTCGACCCCAACGAGGGCCGCCACCAGCTCCATGGCGGGCCGACGGGCTTCGGCCAGCGCCTCTGGTCCGTCCTCGACCGGCATCGCTCAGGGGTGACCCTGGGCCTCGTCTCGAAGGACGGAGACATGGGCTATCCGGGCGACCTCTTCGCCACCTGCACCTATACGCTCCTCGAACCCGCGACGCTTCGCGTCGAGCTCCAGGCGACCTGCAACCGGCCGACGCCGGTGAACCTCACCACCCATTCCTACTACAACCTCGACGGCACCAAGGACGTCTGCTCGCATCACCTCTTGATCGCGGGCGACTTCATCACGCCGACCGACGCGGAGCTGATCCCGACGGGGGAGGTGCGGGCGGTGGCCGGTACGTCCTACGACTTCACGGAGCTTCGGCCCATCGGTGCCTCCCAGCTCCTGCAGTGCCGCACGACTTACGACGTCAACTACGTCCTGCGCCACCCGCGGGGCGCGCTGGGCCATGCCGCGACCCTGCTCTCGCGGACGAGCGGCGTCGGCCTCGAGCTCTGGACCACGGAACCGGGCGTGCAGTTCTACGACGGCCACCTGCTCGACGGCACGCTCAGCGGCCTCGACGGTGCCGTCTACGGCCCCCGCGCGGGCCTGTGCCTCGAACCGCAGCGCTTCCCCGACGGCCCGAACCGGGCGCATTTTCCACCCTGCATCCTGCGGCCGGGCGAAGTGTCGCGCCAAGTGAGCGAGATCCGGTTCTTCGGCACGGAGTGAAACGACCGGGCCGACGCCGCGACCGATGCGGGTGTGGTCTGAAGTGCTCGGGTCTATGCCCGATTCCCCCTCACCTTCGCGCTGACGCGCTCGCTTCGCCTGCCGGTGCGCAGGCGAAGCCCTCTCCCCGCCCGCGGGGAGAGGTGATGACGGCCGGGCCTCGGCGCTGTTCTGGATGAACAAAAGCAGTGGTGCGCTTTTCTCCTCGCCCCGCTTGCGAGGAGAGGGCTCGCGCGGAACGATATGTTCCGCGCGAGCAAGCGCAACGAAGTGAAGCGAGGGTGAGGGGGGCTCGCCGCCACGGGTGACAGCTCAAAATAACTCGCCTGTTCCTCAATCGTCCCGGAACCGCTCGGAACTCGGCTCGCGGCAGCGGTAGCCGACGAAGCACTGGGGCGTGTCCAGCGCCGGAGCAAAGGCCGGGATCGCGATCTCGGTGATCTGGCAGAAGCTGCGGTCGCTTACGAAGCGATCGTAGGTGAAACCGCCGGTGCCGAGCACGATCGCGCCTTGCGCCCGCACGATGCCCGCGGCTTGGGCGCAGGACAGACGGTCGGTCGAGGGACGCCCTTGGGCGAGCGCCGGGCTGGTCAGGGCCGGCAGGATGAGGAAAGCGGCGAGGAGAGCGGGACGGATCATGGACTTCAAGAACGCTCCAAAACATCGGCACTGTAACGTCTGACCGACGATGTCGGTGCCGCAACGGTCGATCACGAAGCCCGGAGCGCGCGCTCGCCGCGGAATCCTGCCAGGCCCCGAAATCTTGCAAGCTGCGCCGTGACGTGGTTTCATCAACCCATGTTAACCCGGCTCGCCGGGATATTGCATTCGTGAACTTTGTTTGTACGCCGCCGCAGGTGAGAGCCCACGCCGGTCCCATATTCATCTCGAGTTTTTCGCTCCGATGACGTCTATCTCAGCATCCACTCTCGCGCGCCTCGTCGAGCAGACCTCCCGTGCCTTGCACTCCTTCGGGTTCAGTGAGGGACTGTATCCGGCGCAATGGACGGCACTGCGCTACTTCGCCTGGGCCGAGCCCGACCAGCGCACGGCGAGCGCGCTCGCCCGCTTTCAGGGCCTTGCCATCGGTCCGGTCACCCGGACGGTTCGCACGCTGATGACCAAAGGCCTCCTCGAGAACGTGGACGGCCGCGGGCGGGGCCGGTCGCGGCGCGTGGCCTTGACCCAGGCCGGGCGCGATCGTCTCGCCGGCGATCCCATGGGCGCGATCGTCTCTGCCCTCGATACGCTCGATGCCAAGGAGCGCCAGGGCTTCGCGCGCGGGCTCGAAGGCGTCCTGCGCGCCGCCCAGGGAGCGCAACCGGACGGCGTGCCGCGCGCGGCCGAGCCACCCTCGCGCAAGGCGCGGATCTTGGCAGACGCTGCGCACCCTTGAGGCCAGCGCTTGCGGGCCGCGGCGCCGTCTGGTCTGTTTCGGGACTGTCCCGCCCGGAGCTGATCCTTGTTCGCTTGCACCATCCCCGCCCAGCCCAGCGTGCAGCAGGACGACGCGGTGGCCCGGATCACGCGATGGGACTTCGCGCCAGGCGCCGCGACGGGCTGGCACGAGCACGGCTGGCCCTATTTCGTGATCATGCTCACCGACGGCGTGCTGCGCGTCCATGATGGGCAGAGTGTGAGCGAAACCAGCCTCGTGGCGGGCCAGTCCTACCGGCGTCCGGCCGGCATTCGCCACGACGTCATGAACGGCTCGCCCCACCCCATCGCCTTCGTCGAGATCGAGGTGAAGCGGCCGGAGGCGCTGGCGTAGCCTCGACCTCACGGCACAAGCGTTCCTCAACGGCGGGTCCGGAGCGCGCTTGGGCGTTCTTGTGACCCCGTGCCGCTGTGTCCCGGCCTCGCTCGGCTCGCCAAATGGATCGATCCGCATTCCGCGACGTTGGTCGGCTGACCCTTGCCTTCAGCCACCGACGAGGTCCCCCATGGACGCCGGCTTTCCCATGTATCTCTGGATCCTGCTCGGGATCGGCATCCTGATCGGTTTTCCGCTCGCCGCGCTCTACACCTACAAGCAGCGCGGACGCCGCCGCACCGAGGCCGACAAGGCTGCGACGCGCGAACGCTGGGGCCAGACCGAGGTTCACTGAACGCCGGGTGTTCCGACGCCCGCGTTGCCCTTGAGGTTCCGCTCCCGTAGAGACGGGCCGTCATGAAATTCCTCGATCAAGCCAAGGTCTACATCCGCTCCGGCGACGGCGGGGCGGGCTGCGTCTCGTTCCGGCGCGAGAAGTTCATCGAGTTCGGCGGACCGGACGGCGGCGACGGCGGCCGCGGCGGCGACGTCTGGCTCGAATGCGTCGAAGGGCTCAACACCCTCATCGACTACCGCTACCAGCAGCACTTCAAGGCGCAGAAGGGCGAGCACGGCAAGGGCGCGAACCGGGCCGGCGGCAAGGGATCCGACGTGGTGCTCAAGGTTCCGGCCGGCACCCAGGTCTTCGCCGAGGATGGCGAGACGCTGCTCGCCGACATGACGGAGGTCGGCCAGCGCGTGCTCCTCGCCAAGGGCGGCAACGGCGGCTTCGGCAACGCCTACTTCACCACCTCCACGAACCGCGCCCCGCGCCGGGCCAATCCGGGCCTCGAAGGCCAGGAGCGCTGGATCTGGCTGCGCCTCAAGCTCATCGCGGATGCGGGGCTCGTCGGCCTGCCCAATGCCGGCAAATCGACCTTCCTCGCGACCGTCACCGCGGCGAAGCCCAAAATCGCCGACTACCCTTTCACCACCCTGCATCCGGGCCTCGGCGTCGTGCGGTCCGACGGCCGGGAATTCGTGCTGGCCGACATCCCGGGCCTCATCGAGGGAGCGCACGAGGGCGCCGGGCTCGGCGACCGTTTCCTCGGCCACGTCGAGCGCTGCCGGGTGCTCCTCCACCTTGTCGAAGGCACGAGCGAGCATGCGGGCAAGGCCTACAAGACGGTGCGCCGCGAGCTCGAGTCCTACGGCCACGGCCTCGCCGACAAACCCGAGATCGTGGCTTTGTCGAAAGCCGACGCCCTCGACCCCGACACGCTTAAGGAGCAGGTGGCGCGCCTGAAGCGCGCGGCGAAGCGCGCCCCGATCGTCCTCTCGGCCGCCTCCGGCCAGGGCGTCCCGGAGGCTTTGCGCGCGCTTCTCGGCGTGATCGACGAGGCTCGGGCGCAAGATCGGCAAGGCGCCACGGCGCAGGAGGCCTGGGCGCCGCTTTAATTGCCGCTGGTTCGGACGATTGATAGACTTCGCCATCAGGACTCGCCCGCCTATGCCGAAAGAACTCACCATCCGCAGCGACGAGGCGCACAGGCTCGCGCACGTGATTGCCGAACGTCTCGACCGTCCGGTCGTCGACATCGTCGTCGAAGCGCTGCGCGAGTTCGGATCGCGCCTGCCGCGCTTGGACGATCTCACGCCGACTCAGCGCGCGGAGTACGAAGCCCTTCGGGATCTGGCTCGCCGGGCGGCCGAGCACAAACGGCCGGGCGCGACCTCGGATCATTCCGACATGTACGACGAGTTCGGCCTTCCGATATGATCGCTCTGGACATCTCGGCACTCGTCGCGATCGCCGAGCCTGAGGAAGATGACTTCGTCAAAGCCATCGCAAGACATGAAGCCTTGCTCGGTACGCCGGTCCTGCTCGAGACACGGATGGTTCTCGCGACGAAGATGCCGGACTACGCCGATACGTTCATCTCCGATCTCCTCAAGCGTCCGTCGATCCACCCCGTCGCTTTCAGCCTCGACATGTACCGCGCGGCGCTCAACGCCTTTAGGCGCTTCGGCAAAGGGCAGCAGAACCCTGCCGGTCTGAACTTCGGGGATTGCATGTCCTACGCGGTCGCCAAGGTGCATGGCGCCCCTCTCCTCTACAAGGGAGACGATTTCCGGTATACCGACATCGCGGCCGTCTTCCCGTGACCCCCTCCCTCGCCCAGTTCCGCCGCGTCGTCCTGAAGGTCGGCTCGTCGCTTCTCGTCGACCGGGCGCGCGGGCGGCTCAACCATGCTTGGCTCGCGGCGCTGGCCGAGGACATCGCGGAGCTGCACGGGCGGGGCGCGGACGTTCTCGTCGTGTCGTCGGGAGCCATCGCGCTCGGGCGCACGGTACTCCAGCTGCCGTCCGGTCCCCTGCGCCTCGAGGAGAGTCAGGCGGCGGCCTCTGTCGGGCAGATCGCGCTCGCCCGGCTCTGGTCCGAAGTGCTCGCCCACCACGCCGTCACCGCCGGGCAGATCCTGGTAACCCTCGACGACACGGAGCAGCGGCGGCGTTACCTCAATGCCCGGGCAACGGTGCTCAAGCTCCTGGAGCTCAGGGCTGTTCCGGTCGTCAACGAGAACGACACCGTGGCGACGAGCGAGATCCGCTACGGCGACAACGACCGCCTCGCCGCGCGCGTCGCTGCGATGATCGGCGCCGATCTCCTCGTGCTCTTCTCCGACATCGACGGCCTCTACACCGCGCCGCCAGGCCGGGACCCGGGGGCGCAGCACATCCCCGTGGTCGAGCGCATCACGCCAGCGATCGAGGCGATGGCGGGCGGTGCAGCCTCCGAGCTGTCGCGGGGCGGCATGCGCACCAAGATCGAGGCGGGCAAGATCGCGGCAGCAGGCGGCACGCACATGCTCATCGCCGACGGGCGGGGCAAGAATCCCCTGCGGCAGGTCGCGGCCGGCGCCCGCTGCACCTGGTTCCTGTCGCCCTCGACTCCAGCCACCGCGCGAAAGACCTGGATCGCCGGGGCGTTGGAGCCGAGGGGTGTCATTCACGTCGATGCCGGCGCGGCGCGGGCCTTGAAGGGCGGCGCGAGCCTGCTTCCCGTCGGGGTCGCCCGCGTCGAGGGCGGCTTCCACCGCGGCGACGCGGTGACGATCCGGGCCCCGGACGGAGCCGTACTCGGCCGCGGGCTCGTCGCTTACGACGCGGAGGAGGCGATCCGCATCATCGGCCGCGGCAGCCGCGATATCGCGGCGGTGCTCGGCTACCCAGGGCGCGCGGAGATGGTGCACCGGGACGATCTCGCGCTCGACGCGGAGTAGGGGCCTCGGACGCCTCCCCTTCTCCCCTCGTGGCGGGAAGGTGCCCCTTGCGTCAGCAAGGGGCGGATGAGGGGTTGCCGGGCGTAGGCTCGGGTAGCTGCGGCGAGCACCCCCTCACCCCCGCTGCGCGTTGCTCCGCTCGTCGCGTCGGCCGGTCCGCCGACGCGACCCTCTCCCCTGCCGGGAGAGGAGGAGCGCGCACCTTGATGTCAGATCAACGAAAGCAGAACCGAAACTCGGATGCTCAACTCCTCTCCCTTCTGGGGAGAGGGCTTCGCCTGCGCACCGGCAGGCGGAGCAAGCGGAACGTAGTGGAGCGGGGGTGAGGGGGAGCCGGGCACAAGGCCCGCAAGCCTCCATCCGCCCAAGACCTCTGGATCAAGCGGGCCCACCTCCGCCGGATCGGAAGCCCCATGAGCCGTTCCGTGCTATACGGCCCCAAGAAGCCGCCAGAGATCATCGATGAACGCTCCTCTTCGCTCGGTCGAGGCCGAGACCCTCGACGCCCTGATGCTCCGTCTCGGGCGGCAGGCCCGGGCGGCGCAGCGTGCGCTCGGTCTCGCCCCGGCCGCGCGAAAGAACGAGGCTTTGCGCGCGGCCGCCGCCGCGATCCGGGCACGGGCTGACGTGATCCTCGCCGCCAACGCCGAGAACGTCGCGGAGGCGCAGGCGCGCGGCCAGACCCCGGCTTTCCTCGACCGTCTGACCCTGGACAAGGGCCGTCTCGAGGCTGTGGCCGCGGGCGTCGAGAGCGTGGCGGCCCTGGCCGACCCGGTCGGACGGCGGCTCGCCACGTTCGAACGGCCGAACGGCCTTCTCATCGAGCGGGTCGCGACGCCGCTCGGCGTCGTCGGCGTGATCTTCGAGAGTCGCCCGAACGTCACCGCCGACGCGGGGGCCCTGTGCTTGAAAGCCGGCAACGCGGCCATCCTGCGCGCCGGATCGGAGAGCTTTCGTACCTCGCGGGCGCTGGCCGAGGCGTTGTCGGAAGGGCTCGCCGCAGCGGGGTTGCCCCCGGAAGCGATCCAGCTTGTCCCAAGCCCCGACCGCGCCTGCGTCGGCCACATGCTCGCCGGGCTCGACGGCGCCCTCGACGTCATCGTGCCTCGGGGCGGCAAAAGCCTCGTCGCCCGAGTGCAGCAGGAGGCGCGGGTCCCCGTCTTCGCCCATCTCGACGGGAACTGCCACGTCTACGTCCACGCGGGCGCGGACCTCGCCATGGCGCGAAACATCGTGCTCGACGCCAAGATGCGCCGCACGGGCATCTGCGGCGCGGCCGAGACGCTCCTTGTCGACCGCGCCTGCGCCGGCACGCATCTCGCGCCCCTCGTGCAGGACCTTCTCGCGGCGGGCTGCGCCGTGCGCGGCGACGCGGCGGTCCAGGCGGTCGACCCGCGGGTGACCTCCGCCACCGAGGAGGATTGGCGCACGGAGTACCTCGACGCGGTCATTGCGGCAAAGGTTGTCGACGGGCTCGAGGCGGCGATTGCCCATGTCGAGGCCTACGGCTCGCACCATACCGACGCCATCGTCACGGGAGATGAAACTGCCGCGGCGCGCTTCCTCGCCGAGATCGACTCGGCCATCGTCCTGCACAACGCCTCGACGCAGTTCGCCGACGGCGGCGAGTTCGGCTTCGGGGCTGAGATCGGCATCGCGACGGGCCGCATGCACGCCCGCGGCCCCGTCGGCGTCGAGCAACTGACGAGCTTCAACTACCGGGTGCGCGGTTCGGGCCAGGTGAGGGGCTGAACGTGCGGCACCGCTTCAGTCGACGCGTGGCCTGATCCTCAGCGCGTCGCGGCGCCGGTCTGGGCCGCGCCCCGCTCCAGCCTCCAGGCGCGTGTGCCCCCGATCGCGCCGACCGGCGTCCAGCGCAGCTCCGGCATCGCCGCCGCGTAGCCGGCGAAAGCCGCCTCGGTGCCGACGAAGGCGATCGGTTCAGAAAGGGGCACTCGATCGAGCGCCGCCCCCAACTGAGCACGTGGTCGGGGCCCGTGCTGTGTGAAGGTGAGTTCCCAGCGCAACCTCGAAGTCTTGGCGCTCACTTGCCCCTTTGCCGACCTTGCCAGCTGCCAAGGCCCTGGCTGTGCTCAGGCTGCGGGCCGACCCGTTCCTCCCCGGCGGCTTTGACGGGATGTCCAGAAGGCAGTTGCGCCCAACCAGGATCCGAGCATGGCGACGATCAGGGCGAAGGGTTCGGCCGGCGACAGATACAGGAGGTTGAGCGAAGGAATCGTGGTGACATCGAGGTAGGACAAGAGCGCGATCCGAGTCACGACGGCGCCCGCAGCCGCGAGGCCGACACCCGCCAGGAAGAAGCGACCTCCATCCCTGCGAAAGGCGACGAGCGCGAGGCATAGGCCGGCAAGACCGGTGAAAAACAGGATAGGGGAGGCAGCGACGTAGATCTTCGTGATCGCTTGCGCCACGCGTTGAACTGCCTGCTGTCGTCTCTGATGCAAAACGTCTGCGAGAGCGGAGTCGCCTTGCGGGCCCACGGCGTCGATGTAGAGGACGAGGTCGGGACGATTGATCGCAGCGCCGGGCTCTAGGCCCGCCACGGCCAAACTCTGCCGGCTCCCAGCCGCGTCGATGATGAGGGAACAGGCGCTTTCCTGACAGGGAGGGTCGACCGTGAAGCGACGACCAACCAAACCTCGTGCAACCATGGCTGCATCGACGTCTGCTGCCGGGGCGAAGGTGATAGTGTGGCTCGACATACGGCCCCCATCCTCGATTGCCAGCCATGCCGGAACATTCGGGGTGGACGCGATCCAGCCGCTGAATGAGCGGCGCCCAGGTATGACCTCAGGAGGCTCGATCGGGCCGACCATGGCGCTGACGAGCCTCAATCGGTCGGCGCTGCCGATGCTTGGGGCAGATCCAACACGACCTTCTTCGAAGCGCAGTAGCAGCTTGAGCATTCGCGGTGTAAGCGCCAGCGCATCTTTGACGTAGTGGTCCCTAAACGGCGGCTGAAGGGTGTTACGGGGCGGCAAACAGTCTAGGCGCCCTGCCGCACAGGCCGCATTGATCTCCGAGGCAAGCTTTACGTAGTACGCTTCGGCCTCGCCGCCCGACCGATGATGGCCAGCGGCCGCCGCGGCGTCTCTGAGCGCCCACATGAACCAGCCGCCTAGGATGTCCGGGCAAGGATCGATGCCCTGTTGCCGGCAGCCGACTTCGCGCCAACCCGCCCCATTTGGACCGTCGAGTGATTGGCGCAACTCGGCCGCTGCCGGGCTCACGGCATAGATCGCCTCGCGCACCGCCTTCGGAACGACGACATAGCGCTGCCAGTGCGGGTGACGGACCCGGCTGAGCGCTCCATAGGCTGCGACGTAGCCCGCCGCCTTGAACTCTACATCGGTCGCGACGCCATAAGCACGGCGGTTAACCTGTGCCACAATTGCGACGAGAGCAACACCGACGGCTAAGGCGGCTACGACCACCGACGACTTGGCGAACACTTGCCGGACGAGGTTCGATCCGCGCAGGCCAAGCGGCAGGTAGACACTCACGAGACTGATGAAAGCGACGCACGCTAGAGTCGGTAGGATCCAGATTCCCTCTTCCCGGGTCAGCCAGTAGGCTCCGCCGACGACACCCGTCACGCCGGCAAGGGCCACGGCTCGTCCGGGGCTCCCTGCAGCCCAACGCCTATGCGGATCGAGCAGCGCGGTCGCCAGCACAACCAGCCCAAGGCAAAGGCCAATATAGACACCTTCGCGTATCACCCGGGCGAGGTACGCGGTCCACAAAACCGGGTTGCAGGCTAAAACCAAAAAAAGCAGGAGCGCGAGCGTTTCGCTTCGTGCCAAGCGGCCAGCGAGCCGTGCAAACCCCAAAGCCGCCGCAAGGTAAATGACGTGCTCAGCCAGCTTGAGAGGCAGCCCTGCGACTTTCGATGCGAGAATGAACAGAGGATAGAACATCCCCTTAGCAAGTGTTAAATTGTCATATGGTCCGAGCCACTGCCCTGCGCCAAGAAGGATCGCACTCCTTACGAACAGGTAGTCATCGTGGCCGGCCGGCCCGATCGCGTGGACCGGGAAGCCCGTTCGCAGCCACAGTGATGCTGCCGCGATGAGCAGGTACGCAGAGAGTACGAAGTACCGGTTCTGAAATGGGGCAATCATGCTTGGCTCATAGAGGTTCTTCTATCGTTGCAGACACTGGCCTGCGGTTCGCTCCTCTCTCGCGCCCCGACGTGCTCATCTCATGGTGCCGGCCTCGCGAGCCTGGGCTCGGCCTGCACAAGAATCGTGATGAGCGGCTTGAGGGGCCAAGAGTTTGGCGACTGGTGAGAAATCGTCCCCAGCGTATAAAGCGCTGCTCGATCAGGCGAAAGCTGACGTACGGGGCCGCCGCGATGCGAAGAAGAGGAAAAACGGCAGGCGATCAGGCCGCCGTAGTCGAAGCGCGAAGGCAGGCCGGAGCCGCCAACCCCCCCTTCGACGCGAGCGCTGATATTCATCGTGACGACCCTCGCCGGCGAAACTGCCTGAGGCAGGCAAGCCCTGGCCCGGCCCCGGAGGGCTGACCCTATGGCCCCGGGCGCCAGGGATGGCAACCGCGGGGGGACAGCGATGATCGAGCCCTCGACGCGGCTTAACCCGCGCAGCCGGACTTGCTAGGCTCGGGCTCCGCCGCGCGAGACGCCGAACGGCGGCCCGTCATCGAGGTCGCCATCCGCGTGGTTCGTCTCCCCCTCCACGCTCCGGGCCTGCGCATCGGCCTGTACGGAGGGTCGTTCAATCCGGCCCATGCCGGGCACCGGCACGTGAGTCTCCTCGCGATGAAGCGGCTCGCCCTCGACCGGGTCTGGTGGCTCGTGACCCCGGGCAACCCCTTGAAGGAGACGGCGGGGCTGCCGACCCTGGCCGAGCGTATGGCCAACGCGCGCCGGCTCGCGCGCCATCCGCGCATTGACGTCACCGGTTTCGAGGCGGAGATCGGCGTCCGCTACACGCTCGACACGCTGGCCTATCTTCGCGCGCGCTGCCCCGACGTGCGGTTCGTCTGGCTCATGGGGGCCGACAACCTCGCCCAGTTCCACCGCTGGCGCGGCTGGCGCGAGATCGCGGAGCTGATGCCCTTCGCCGTGATCGATCGCCCGGGCTGGACCTTGCGCGCGGCGCACGGCCGGGCGGCCCTGGCGCTGCAACCCTTCCGGCTCGACGAGAGCGATGGCCGGCTGCTCGCCGATCATCCCACGCCCGCCTGGACCTTCGTGCACGGTCCGCGCTCGAGCCTGTCCTCGACGGCGATCCGGATGCGAAATCGTGAACCTCAACGGCCCGAAGCCGTTGAAATCCAGGGGTCCTCGATCCTATCTTCAGGATCGGCGGCGCCCCGTGAAGCGTCGACATAGAGGGTTTGGCACTGAACCACCTGGCAACGCGCGAAGCGGATCAGCCGCTTCCCCCTCCCTCCGGAGCGGAGACTCCGCGAGACGAGGATCTTCGGGCCACGGCCTTGGCCTGCCTCGAAGACATGAAAGCCGAGAACACGGTCGAAATCGACCTCCTCGGCAAGACATCCATCGCCGACACGATGATCGTGACCTCCGGCCGTTCCCACCGTCACGTGGGCGCGATCGCCGAGCGCGTCGTCCAGGCCCTCAAGGACAAGGGGCATGGGCCGGCGCGGGTCGAGGGCCTGCCGGCCTGCGACTGGGTGCTGATCGATGCCGGCGACGTCATCGTCCACATCTTCCGCCCCGAGGTCCGCGGCTTCTACAACCTCGAGAAGATGTGGGGCGCCGACCGTCCCCTCGAGCGGGTCGTCTAAGGCGCCTGGTCGTTGCGGCTCGCCGTCATCGCCGTCGGGCGGCTGAAGGGCGGGCCGGAGCGCGACCTCGTCGAGCGCTACCGGGCGCGGATCGAGGGCATCGGCCGCGGGCTCGGCATCGCCGGGCCCGACCTCGTCGAATTGCCCGAGAGCCGGGCGCGGCGGGTCGACGACCGTCAAGCTGAGGAGGGAGCGGGGATACTCGCCCGCGCCGCCTCTGGCGCGAGGCTCGTCGCCTTCGACGAGCGCGGTCGTTCCCCAACGAGCGAGGCCTTCGCCGACACGACCCGGCGCTGGCGCGACGAAGGCGTGCCCATGCTCGCCTGCTGTCTCGGCGGGCCGGACGGCTTCGCCGAGGACATCCGCAAAAAAGCCGATCTCCTGGTGTCGTTCGGCGCCTTGACCTTGCCGCACCAGCTGGCGCGGGTTCTCGTCGTCGAGCAACTCTACCGGGCGCTGACGATCATCGCCGGCCACCCCTATCACCGCACCGGCGAATGACGCGCTCTCTCGCTCTCCCGCTCGCCACCTTCCTCGCTCTGAGCCTTGGCGCCCTCTCAGCGCTCGCCCAAGCGCCCGCTCCCTCCGCCCGCGCGGCCGAGACCGCGGAAGAGAAGGCGCGGCGCGAGGGTGATCTCAAGGCCGTCCGCGACGCCATCGCCGCCTCCGAGGAGGCGCGCCGCCGGCTCGAGGCCGAGATCACCGAGATCAGGACCGATCGCGCCAAGCTCAATGCTGCCCTCATCGAGGCGGCCCAGCGCACCCGGCAGGCGGAGAACCGCATCGGGGGGCTTGAGCAGCGCCTGCGGGCTCTCACGGGCAGCGAGGCGGCGATCCGGCGCTCCCTCGAGACGCGACGCGACGTGATCGTCGAGGTGCTGGCCGCCCTGCAGCGCATGGGCCGCCGTCCGCCCCCGGCCGTGCTGGCGCGGCCGGAGGACATGCTGGCGGCCGTGCGTGCCTCGATCCTCCTCGGCGCCGTGGTTCCGGAGCTGCGCGGGGAGGCGGAGGTGCTCGCCGCCGATCTCGCCGAGCTCGTCCGTCTCAAAGGCCAGGTTGGCGCCGACCGCGAGGCCTTGGGCCGCGAGCTTGCCGGGCTCGAACAGGAGAAGACGCGACTCGCCGGGCTCGTCGGCGCACGCCAGGAGCGCCTCGCTGCGGTAGAGCGAACGCAGGAAGCGGAGCGCGACAGGGCGGCTGATCTCGCGACCCAGGCGCGAACTCTCAAGGATTTGATCGACGCCATGGAGCGCGACATCGCCGCGGGGCGGCGCGCCTCCGACGAGGCGAAGCGCGCGGCCGAGTCGCAGGCGCAAGCCGCCAAAGAGCGCTTCGCCGCGGCCGCTTTTCGCGATCCGGCGCGACTTTCTCCGAAGATTCCCTTCACGGAAGCCCGTGGATTGCTGCCTTTGCCCGTCGGCGGCGAGGTCGCCAAGGATTTCGGGGTGCCCGACGGGTATGGCGGAACGACGCGCGGCATTTCGATCGCAACGCGTCTGAGGGCCGTCGTGGCCTCCCCTTCGGACGGCTGGGTGGCCTTCGCCGGCCCATTTCGCTCCTATGGTCGACTCTTGATCATCAACGCCGGAGGGGGCTACTATCTCCTCCTGGCAGGCATGGACCAGATCAATGTCGAGGTCGGCCAGTTCGTGCTCGCGGGCGAGCCCGTCGGCGTGATGGGCGAAACGGCGTCGGCCTCCCCGGCTTCCGGCGTCGTCGACACGAAGGATCCCGTCCTCTACGTTGAGTTCCGGAAGGACGGGGGATCGATCGATCCCGGGCCATGGTGGGCGAAATCGCAGAGCGAAAAGGTTCGCGGATAATGCGCAAACTGTCACTTCTGTTCTTGGGCGCGGTGGCCGGTGCCGGTGCGGCGACCGTAGCGACTCAGACGAAATTCCTGTCCACGACGAGCGCCGTCGCGGCCTCGGCGGAGACGTACCGGCAGCTCTCGCTGTTCGGCGACGTCTTCGAGAAGATCCGCACCGACTACGTGGAGAAGCCCGAAGAGGGCAAGCTCGTCGAGTCGGCCATCAACGGCATGCTCACCTCCCTCGACCCGCATTCGAGCTTCATGGATGCCAAGAGCTTCCGCGACATGCAGGTGCAGACCCGCGGCGAGTTCGGGGGCCTCGGCATCGAGGTCACGATGGAGGAGGGCGTCGTCAAGGTGGTGACGCCCATCGACGAGACTCCTGCCGCCAAGGCCGGCCTCCTCGCCAACGACGCCATCACCCACATCGACGGCGAGGCGGTGCAGGGCCTCACCCTCAATCAGGCCGTCGACAAGATGCGCGGCCCGGTGGGCTCCTCCGTGATGCTCAAAGTGTCGCGTAAGGAGCGCAAGGAACCCCTCGAGGTGAAGCTCACCCGCGAGACGATTCGCATCCGCCCGGTCAAGGCGCGGATGGAGGGCGACCTCGGCTATATCCGCGTGACGCAGTTCAACGAGCAGACCTTCGAGGGCCTGCGCACCTCCGTCGACAAGCTCACGAGCGAGATCGGCGCCGACAAGCTGAAAGGCTTCGTGGTCGACCTGCGCAACAACCCGGGCGGGCTTCTCGACCAGGCCATCATGGTCTCGGACGCCTTCCTGGAGCGCGGCGAGATCGTCTCGACCCGCGGCCGCAACGCCGACGAGACGCAGCGCTTCAACGCCAAGTCGGGCGACCTCACCAAGGGCAAGCCCATCGTGGTGCTGATCAACGGCGGCTCGGCCTCGGCCTCCGAGATCGTCGCCGGCGCGCTGCAGGACCACAAGCGCGCCACCGTGCTCGGCACGCGCTCCTTCGGCAAGGGATCGGTGCAGACCATCATCCCGCTCGGCGGCAATGGGGCGGTGCGCCTCACCACGGCTCGCTACTACACGCCGGCCGGCCGCTCGATCCAGGCCAAGGGCATCGATCCCGACCGTGAGGTGCTGCAGGACATCCCCGACGAGCTCAAGGGCAAGGACGAGACCAAGGGCGAGGCGGGGCTGCGCGGCCACCTCAAGAACAGCGACAAGGACGAGCGCGGCGGCTCCTCGGCCTACATCCCGCCGGATCCGACCAAGGACAAGCAGCTCATCGCCGCCTTCGAGCACCTGCGCGGCGTGCGCCAGGGTGCCGCCAACCAGACCCAGGGCGGCGTTCCGAACTAAGGCCTCGACCCCTCGGCGGCTCACGAACCGCCGCCGTTAAGGCTTCGCTAACCATGTTGGCCCGCACTGTCCCCGTTCAGGGCGACGTGCGGGCCTTTTCGATTCGGGGCCGCCCGCGACGCCCGCTCGCGAGGCTTTCCGCGCCGTGACGGCAGCATCCGACGACCTAACCCGCCCCTTGGGGATGTCCGCCGCTCCCGCCCGGCGCTGGCCCCGGCTTCCGCTCGGGCGGATCGCGGCCGCGGCGTCGGCGGTGGCCCTGCTCGGTTTAGGCGGCGCCCTGGCTTGGCTCGGCGACCCCCACGGGGGGGAGCCGCACGCCGTGGTCGCCATCGTCCCGCGCGCCGTCGTCCCCGAGGTGCGTCCATCGAATCCCCAAATCCGCGAAGTCGGACCCGAATCGGCGAGCCGAACGGCTTCCGAAGTCGAGACGGCGTCCGGTGTCTCGGTCGTGCGCCCCGACGGCCAGGCCGCTCCCGGCGCTGTGGTCATCCGCGTTCCCGAAGGACCGATCCGCCTCAATCCGGCGCCCGATCCGCGCCTCGTCGAGAAGACCCGTCACGGCACCCTGCCGCGGGTCGGGCCGGACGGTGCTCGCGCGCTCTCGGTCTACGCCCGTCCGGCCGCGGGAGCGCTCGCCAACGGCACGGCGCCGATCGGACGCGTGGCGATCCTCGTCGGAGGCTTAGGGATCAGCGCCGCGACGACTGCGGAGGCCATGGCGAAGCTGCCGGCCCCCGTCACGCTGGCCTTCGCGCCCTATGGGACCGGGCTCGACGGCACGGTCGCCAAGGCCCGCGACAAGGGCCACGAGGTCATGCTTCAGGTGCCGATGGAGCCCTTCGACTACCCCGACAACGATCCCGGTCCGCACACGCTGACCGTCAAGGGGAAGGCCCAGGAGAACGCCGACAAGCTCGCCTGGGTGCTCGGGCGGGTCTCCGGCTACACGGGCCTCGTCAACTTCATGGGGGCCCGCCTGACTTCCGACGAAGCGGCGCTGACCCCGATCCTGCGCGAGGTGGGAGCACGGGGCTTGGGCTTCCTCGACGACGGCTCATCCTCGCGCTCCCTCGTCACCGAGGTCGGGCCGAGGACGCAGGTGCCGGCGGCCCGGGCCGACATCGTGCTCGACGCCTCGCCCCGGCCGGACGCCATCGACGAGGCCCTGAGCCGCCTCGAGGAGAAGGCACGGACGGGCAGCGTCGCGGTCGGGACGGCGAGCGCGCTGCCCATGACCATCGACCGCATCGCCCGGTGGTCGCGCTCGCTCGAAACGCGCGGTATCCTGCTCGTTCCTGTGAGCAGCGTTCTCGCCAACCCGAGCCGACGATGAACAAGAGCCGCCGACCGACGGCCCCGCACACCCTTCCCTATCGTCCCTGCGTCGGCGTCACGCTCATCAACCGGGATGGTCTCGTCTTCGTGGGGCGGCGCAAGAGCGAGGCCGGGCCGGAGCATGTCGGCGGCGGTTACGCCTGGCAGATGCCGCAGGGCGGCATCGATCCGGGTGAGGAACCCTACACCGCCGCGCTGCGCGAGCTCTACGAGGAGACGAACGCGCAGAGCGTCACCTTCCTCGCCGAGGCCCCCGACTGGTACTCCTACGACCTGCCGGCCGTCGTGGCGGGCCGGGCCTGGCGCGGCCGCTATCGCGGCCAGATGCAGCGCTGGTTCGCCTTTCGCTTCGACGGGCCCGATGCGGAGATCAACATCGCCCGGCCCGCCGCCGGCGCGCACCGCCCCGAGTTCGACGAGTGGCGCTGGGAGGAGATGCACCGCCTTCCGGAGCTCATCATCCCGTTCAAGCGCGAGGTGTACGAGAAGGTGGTGGCGGCCTTCGCCCACCTCGTCCCGCCGAGACCCTGAGCCTCGCTTCGAGCCTGGATGCGAGTCGCGCGGTCGAGCTGCCATCGTTCGACCGTTTTCAACCATCACTGAACCAAGTAACCTATGACATCGTGATTTGGGCCGCGCCGCTTCGTTCTTGAAGCAGTCTTCGGCGATCGCGCCCCGTGCCTCAGCTCGGCACGGGTGGAGACCCTCATGCTCGAATACCTGCGGACCTTGTGGCAGTCCGACAGCCTGGCCCCGCACGGCATCTGCTTGCTGTGGCGTCCGGAGCTGATCTGGACGCACGTGGTTGCCGATACGCTCATCGCGCTCGCCTACTTCTCGATCCCGATCGCGCTCGCCACCTTCGTGCGCCGGCGGCCGGACGTGGCCTTCAGCTGGGTGTTCTGGTGCTTCGCCCTCTTCATCACGGCCTGCGGCGCCACGCACGTGCTCTCGATATGGACGCTCTGGAATCCGGATTACGGCATCGAGGCGATCGTGAAGGCGTTCACGGCGCTCGTCTCCGTCGCCACGGCCACCGCTTTGTGGCCGCTCCTCCCGAAGGCGCTGGCCCTGCCGTCGCCCGAGGCCCTGCAGCAGGCGAACCGCGAGCTGGAGACCAAGATCGAGGAGCGGGACGCGGCCCTGCGCGCCCTCGAGCACGAGACGGCCGAGCGCCTCAAGGCGGAGGAGATGCTGCGCCAAGCCCAGAAGATGGAAGCGGTGGGCAAGCTCACCGGCGGCGTGGCGCATGATTTCAACAACCTGCTCACCGTGGTCATCGCCAACCTCGAGCGGGCCGACGCCGGCTCGGTCCGGACCGCGAACGGGTCGAGCCCGCTCTGTGCAGCGCGCTCGTCGGCGCCGAGAAGGCCGCCGTCCTGACGCAGCAGCTCCTGGCTTTCGCGCGCAAGCAGCCCCTCCAACCCCTCGTGGTCGACCCGGCCGACCTCGTCGAACGCCTGCTCCGCCTCGTGCGGCGGACCGTCGGCGAACGGATCAGCATCAGCACCGCGGTCGAGGGTGAGGCGTGGCCGGTTCGCGTCGACCCCAGCCAGATGGAGAACGCGATCCTCAACCTCGTCACAAACGCCCGCGACGCCATGGACGGCGAGGGCCGGTTGGTGATCCGCTGCGCCGCGTTCGACGGGCAGGCGGCGCTGGCCGTCCCGGGGCTCGCGGCGGGCGAGTACGTCTGCACCGAGGTCGAGGACAACGGCTGCGGCATGACTGACGAGGTGCGCGAGCGCGCCTTCGAGCCCTTCTACACCACGAAACCCGTCGGCCAGGGCACGGGCCTGGGGCTGAGCCAAGTCTACGGCTTCGTGAAGCAGTCCGGCGGCCACGTAGTCGTGGCGAGCGCCCCGGGGGAGGGCACCCGGGTTCGGCTCTACCTTCCCCGGGCCGCTGCCGCGGCGCTGCAGCCCGCGCAGGCCGTCGCCTGATGCCGGAACGCGTCAGACGACCTGTGACCCGGCTGCTCGTCGTCGAGGACGAGCCGCTCGTGCGCGAGGTCGTGGTCGAGGAACTGCGCGACGCCGGCTACGACGTGCTCGAGGCCGAGACGGCCGAGGAGGGCTTGTCCATCCTGGAGCACACGCCCGACGTCGCCGTGCTCTTCACCGACATCCGGCTGCCGGGGTCTCTCACGGGCTGGGACCTCGCCGAGGCGGCACGGCGCTTACGGCCCGGTCTGCCGGTGATCTATGCCACGGGCTATTCGGAGGAGCGGCCGCGCCAGGTGCCGGGCAGCCTCTTCATGCACAAGCCCTACCGGCCCTCTGCCGTGATCCGGGCCGTGGAGGACCTGCGGTCGCGCGCCTAGCCGCCGGCCCGCGAAGGGGCTTCAGTAGCCTTGCCCGAGGCGGCGCGCTCCGTTGACGCGCACGTAGGTGCGCACGGGGCCGAATTCGCTCTGGGAGCGGCTCTCGACGATGAGGCTGCCGCCGACCCGGGTGCTCGACCGATCCTCGAGAAACGAGCGGCGCGACGACACGGAGGTGTCGACCCGAACCCGGCCGCCGACCCGCACGCAGCTTAACGATCCGGGGACGCGCACGAAGCCCGGGCCATATTCGGGGCAGGGCCGGGCGGCGTCCGCCTGGACGGGCTTCAAGCCCTTCAGCGAGCGTCCGTTCACGGGCTCCTTGGCAGCGGCGGGCAGGGCCGCGAGGGCAGCAAAGGCCGCGGCAAGGATGAGGCGCATGGGGGACGGCTCCGACCGGATCGCCCCTGTTCTTAAGCCATTCGCGGGCGCCCCGCCATTGGCCGCGACGACGTCGACCGACGCGGTGAAGGCGCCCGGTCAGCTGTTGCCTTCCAGAACCGTGACGATCTTGCGCGTCGCCGGATCGACGATGACGACGTCGTTGCGGATGACGAAGAAGCGCTGGCCGTTGAGCGACGGCGCGGCTTTGACAGCGTCGGCCGGGACCTCATGCAGCGTGACACCCTCGGGAATGACCGTGCCGGCCGTGACGGGCACGGGCAGGTTCCGGGCCGGCGCCGTGTTCAGGATCGTGAAGTTGCGCCGGAGTTCGACGCGCTGCTGCGTCGTGAGCGCGCCCGCCGAGAGGGCGCCCGTGGTGGCCGGGGAGGCGCCGTTGGCGCCGGGCGGCGTGACGGCGCTCTGGCCCGCCGTTCCGGCGGCCGAGCCACCTGACCCGACGGCCGAGGAAGATCCGCCCGTGCCCGAGCTGCCGGAGGGGCCGGATGGGGAGATGCCCGACGTGCCGGCCGCCGAGCCTCCCGTCCCGCCCTGCGATGAGGAGCCGCCCGTGCCCGACGTGCCGCCGGCGCCGCCCGTCGACGCTGCTGAGCCTCCAGCCGAGGGTGCGCTGGTGCTCGGCCTCGCGCCGCTCGACCCGCTTTGGGCGTGGCTTTGGTTCAGTGTTCCAGCAAGCGTCAGGGAGAGCGCAGCGAGAGCCACGGTGAGGAGCAGGGCAGCGCGCATCGCGTCGGTCTCCAGAGGTCAACCCGTCGCGGAGGAACTCCGCGCGGTGAAAGCCTTGGCGAACGTGTCACCGGCGCGAGGGGTTCCGACCTGTGCCGCGACGGTCGGGCGCACCGAGCCCTCACGGGCTATCGCGCTCAGCGCGGGAACGAATGCGCGTCTCCGAGGCAGCCGCTTGAGAAGAACTTACATTAGGGAAGATGGGAATGTCGCTTGAGATTGACTTAGGATAACTCTGTTCCGGACTGAAGTTCACTCAACTTTAGGGTCTTTCGGCTTCAATCCGCCCGTTCCAATCGGCGGATCGTTCCATGAAGCTCCATCAGCTCGTTTATTACTCGAAGAACCAGGCAGCCAGCGATGATCGCGGTCATCTGGCGCAGCTGCGCGAGATCATCGCTGTCTCCCAGCGCAACAATCAGCGCGACGCCATCACGGGCTACCTGATCTTCGACAAGGTCTGGTTCCTCCAGATCCTCGAGGGCGAACGCGACAAGATTTTCACGACCTACAAGCGCATCGAGAAGGACCCGCGCCACGGCACGATCACCCTGGTGCAGACCAAGGAAATCGCGGGGCGCGCCTTCCCGAACTGGACGATGGGCGGGGCGATGCGGACGCCTGAGGCGCAGGAGGTCTATTTGCGCCATGGCATCGGCGGCGCGATCGACCCGACGAAGCTCAAGGGACAAACGATCATCGAGCTCGCCCTGGACCTGCAGGCCTACGAGGCCGCGCGCAAGGCCGGGCAGCGCCTCGCGAGCTGATATACGGACCGCTCCGGGTCGGGTCAGGCCTCGCCGGCTCGACCCGGAGCGGTCCCCGGTCCGTCTCATCACGTTGACGAGGGGCTAGGATCACAGATCATCACTCGGGAGGATGAGAGGCTGATGCTACAACGGGCGGCATGAGACCTGCCGCCGCCCTTCGGCCCGCCGCCCCGAGCCTGTCGGGAGCCGATCTCGGCCTTTACGGCACCACCGTCCTCGTCTGGGGAACGAGCTGGATCGCGCTCAAAGCCCAGCTCGGAGGCGTCGCGCCCGAAGTCTCGCTCGCCTGGCGTTTCCTGCTCGCGGCCGCTCTCATGCTGGCCTGGGTCGCCTGGCGCGGCGAACGCATGCGCTACGCCGCCGCCGACCACCTGCGCTTTGCCCTCACCGGGCTGTTTATGTTCTCGGGCAACTTCACCCTTTTCTACTACGGCGGCGCGACGATCCCTTCCGGGCTCCTCGCCGTGATCTTCTCCCTCGCATCCGTCATCAACCTCGTCCTGGGTGCGCTTCTGCTCCGGCAGCCTATCGAGGGACGCGTGGCGCTCGGCGGCTGTCTGGGGGCGGCCGGGATCGGTCTCCTGTTCTGGCCCGAGATCGCCAGGGCCGGCGCGGCGCCGGGTGTCCTCGCGGGGCTGGGGCTCTGCGCGGCCGGCACCCTGTGCTTCTGCCTCGGCAACGTGGTCTCGACGGGCATTCAGCGCCGTGGCGTGCCGATCCTCGCGGCCAATGCCTGGGGCATGGTCTACGGCGCCGGCCTGCTCGTTGCGGCGAGCTTCGTTCGCGGGCATGCCTTCATCGTCGAGCCGACCTGGCGCTATCTCGGCAGCCTCGTGTATCTCGCGACCTTCGCCTCGGTCATCGCTTTCGCCTGCTATCTCACGCTCCTGCGCCGCATCGGCGCGGCGCGGGCAGGCTACGCGACGGTGCTCTTCCCCATCGTCGCCCTCGGCGTTTCCACGGCCGTCGAAGGCTATCACTGGACGCCGCTGGCGGTGCTCGGAGCCGCGGCGGCGCTCGCCGGCAACGGGCTCGTGCTTTCGCGGCGATGAGCGGCCCCGTAGCCGGTGCGATCCTGCGCATGGCGCGAAGGTTTTCTTCACGCTGCTCAAGATGATGAACGCCGCCGCCGTGCATCGGCGGTCGCGTTAACCCTCGGCCAAGGAGCGAGGCGCTACGGTCAAGCCATGAACGGAACCTGGCCGATGCTCCGACGCTTCCTCCGCGACACGCGCGGTGCCACCTCGATCGAGTATGCGCTCATCGGCGGGGCCATCTTCGTCGTCATCGTCGGCGCGATCACCACGATCGGCCCGAAGCTCAACGCGAAGTACAGCGGCGTGCTGCCGGGCCTGGACTGACGACGGCCGCACGAGCGGCGACCATCCCCAGAGCAGGTTCCCACCCGGACGGATCATAGGCTAGGAGGGCTGCTGCGACGCCTCCCGCGTCGGCGGAGACGCCCATGGACCACCTCACGATCACGGCCGGCCCCTACACCTTCCGCGGCCGCCTCGAGCGGGCCGCGGCCCCCAAGACCTGCGACGCCTTCGTCCGCGCGCTGCCTTTCGTGAGCCAGGTCGTCCACGTGCGCTGGAGTGGCGAGGGCGTCTGGATGCCGCTGGGCGACCTCGATTTCGGCGTGGGCTACGAGAACCACACCAGCTACCCGGCGCCGGGCCAGATGATCCTGTATCCCGGCGGCATCTCCGAGACGGAGATCCTGCTGGCCTATGGCGGGGTGCATTTCGCGAGCAAGGTCGGCCAGCTCGCCGGCAACCATTTCCTCACCATCGTCGAAGGGCAGGAGAACCTCTACAGGCTCGGCCGCGAGGTTCTGTACAAGGGCGCCCACGACATCCGTTTCGAGCCTGCCTGAACGATCCTCAAGGCCGCGTGCCGAAGGGCAGGGGCGGCGCCTCGTGGAGCAGGGTGATCGTCACGCGACGGTTGGCGGCGAGATACGGATTGTCGGGAAACAGCGGCTCGGTGTCCGCTTTGCCCGCCACCGTGGCAAAGCGGTCGCTCGGCAGCCCGTTGGCGGCGAGGATCTCCCGCACGACGATGGCGCGGCCGGCGGACAGCTCCCAAGGGGAGCCGACAGCCCGGGTGCCGGGCTTCGCCACGGCCGTGTGGCCCACCACCGCGAGGCGGTTCGGCATCCGCCGTAAGGTGGGGGCGAGCTTCTCGAGGATGCGGCGTGTCCGGTCATAGGGCTGGGTCGAGCCGTCCGGGAACATGGAGCGGCCGTCCTGGTCGGTCAGCGACAGGTTCAGGCCATCCTTGCTCTGGTCGATGATGAGATCCTTCGAAAGCTCGGCGATCTCGGGCATGTCCTGGAGCGCCTGGCGTAAGGACGCCGCCGCGAGGCCGAAGCCGCGGTCAAAGGCGGTCATCGTGAGACCTTCCTCGAGCTTGAGCTTGAGATCGTTCGGCGCCGGCTTGTCTGTTGCCTCCTCGGGCGGCGCCGGCCTCGCGTTCTTGAGCTTCGGCATCGTCGGCACACCGTCCTGCTCGATGATGCCGGCGAAACGGCTCTCCTTGGAGACGCCGAAGGCGTCGCGCATCGAGCCCGCGACGAGCTGGAGCTTTTTCTGGTCCTGAGTCGAATAGGCCGCGACCATGACGAAGAAGCTCATCAGGAGCGCCATGAGATCGGCGAAGGTCACGAACCAGCCGTGACCGCCATGCGCTCCGCCCCGCTTCTTCCTGGCCATAGCGTCTACGTGGCCTCGGCCAGATCGTGCCGGTGACCTTCCGGCAGGTAGGTGGCCAGCATCTCCTTCACGAGGGACGGGCTCTTGGAATCGCGGATGAGGAGCACGCCGTCGATGATGAGCGAGCGGGAGATGTCCTCCTCCTCGAGCTTGATGTGCAGCTTGTCGGCGATGGGCAGGCAGATCATGTTGGCGATCACCGCGCCGTAGAGGGTGGCGAGCAACGCGGTCGCCATCGCGGGGCCCAGCTTCGAGGGGTCCGACATGTTGGCGAACATCGTCACCATGCCGAGGATGGTGCCGATCATGCCCCAGGCCGGGGCGCAGTCGCCGTAAGCGCGGTAGACTTTCGAGCCTTCATCCAGGCTCTGGAGGAAGAGGTCGCGGTCGCGCTCCATCGTCTCCTTGATGAGGTCGCGGTCGTAGCCGTCGGCGACGTAGCGGATGCCCTGCGCCAGGAAGGGATCGGACGCCTCGACGTTCTCGAGGCCCATGGGGCCGCTCTTGCGGGCGACCTCCGCGATCTGAGTGATCTCCTCGATGAGCTCACGCGGATGGGTCGAGCGCATGGAGAAAGCGAAGCGAAGCCCCATCGGCAATCCGTGCATGATCACGGAAAAGGGGAAGCGGGTCAGCGTCGCCGCCGTCGCGCCGCCGAAGATAACGATCACCGCGTGCTTGTCGAAGAAGGCGGCGAAGTTGCCGCCGTCGATCATGATCAGCCCGACGATGACACCGATGCCCCCGATGAGACCGGCGCCGGTTGCGATGTCCATGGACGGCCCTCTTCGCGGGGCGCCTGTCCTCTACGGCGCTCCGACACCTGTCCGACCTTAAGAAAGGCGCGCTGAAGGAAGGGTTAACCTTGTGCCTTTGACAGGGGCGGGCAGGGCGTCATAAAGCGTCGCCATGACGACGCTTCTCGCCCGCGCCCGACGCCGCGCCGCCTCCTCCGAGGCCGGAGCGGTCGCGCGCGGATAGGGTCCGCCCGCGTCGTTTCCCCGGCCGCCGAGCGCGCGGCCGGATCGGGACGCGGGTTCGGCGGCTCCTCGTTTCAGCCCCGGAGCCTTCGCGCCATGTACGTCCACCCCGCCTTCCGCGCCGAACCGCAAGCCTGCGACGCCTTCCTCCTCGCGCGCGGCTTCGGCACCTTGATCGCGCAGACGCCCGAGGGGCCGTTCGCGGCCCATGTGCCGTTCCTCTACCACCCGGCCGAGCGCCGCATCGAGCTGCACGTCGCCCGCGCCAACACCATTCACGCCCATGCCGCGGCGAACCCGCGGGTGCTCCTGACCTGCACCGGGCCGGACGCTTACGTCTCCCCGGACTGGTACGCCTCCGCGAACCAGGTCTCGACGTGGCTTTACACGGCGGTCCATGTCGCGGGCCGCGCCGCAGTCATGCCCGCGGACTGGCTGCCCGATCACCTCGACCGCCTCTCGGCGCATCACGAGGCGGCGCTCGCGCCGAAGAAGCCCTGGACCTCGGACAAGATGGACCCGAAGCGCCTCGCCGCCATGACGGCCGCGATCGTCGGCGTCGCGATCGAGGACGTGGTCGTGACCGGACAATGGAAGCTGAACCAGCACAAGGCGGATCCGGACCACGCGGCCATCACCGCCGCCCTTCGCACCCGCCCGCACGAGAATGCGCAGCGGATCGCCGAGCTGATGGACGGGACGCGCCGAACCGAAAGCAGGGCTTGACCGTTCCCGACGGGGAACAAGGATCGTCGCCTGGCGACGCGCGAGAGGACGGGCATGAACCTGGTTCGGTTGTATGGGCGGGTTCTGGGGCAGCTCGGCAGCGACCTTCGCCTCGGCGGCATCCTCTCGCTCGCGAACATCGCGCTCGCCATCGCGGCCTTCGCCGAGCCGATCCTGTTCGGCCGCATCATCGACCTTTTGACCCGGGCGCAGGTGCCGGGCGCGACGCCCGTGACCTTCGGGACGCTGACGCCGCTCATCATCGCCTGGGTGGCCTTCGGGCTCTTCACGATCGGGGCGGGCGTGCTCGTGGCACTTTACGCCGACCGGCTCTCCCACCGCCGGCGGCTCGCCACGATGGCGAACTATTTCGAGCACGTCCTCGAATTGCCGCTCGCCTTCCACACCGCCACCCATTCGGGGCGGGTGCTTAAGGTCATGCTGGAGGGCTCGAACGGCATGTCCTGGCTGTGGCTCGGATTTTTCCGGGACCATCTCTCGGCCTTCGTGTCGCTCGGCGTCCTCCTGCCACTCACCGTGTTCCTGAACTGGCGCTTGGGGCTACTCCTCGTCGCCCTCGTCGTCGTCTTCACGGTGCTCACGGCCATCGTGCTGCGCAAGACGGAGGTGCTGCAGGGCCACGTCGAGACCTACCACTCCTATCTCGCCGAGCACGCCTCGGACGCGCTCGGCAACGTGCCCGTCATCCAGTCCTTCACCCGCGCCAAGGCCGAGGCGACGGCCCTGCATGGCATCATCCGGCAGCTGCTGGCCGCCCAGAACCCGGTCCTGTCCTGGTGGGCGCTCGCCAACGTGGCGACGCGGGCCTCTGCCACGCTGACCGTCACCGCGATCTTCCTCGTCGGCACCTGGCTGCACCTCAACAACCTCGCCTCCATCGGCGAGATCGTCACCTTCATGAGCATCGCGACCATGCTCATCGGGCGGCTCGAGGCGGCGGTGGGCTTCGTGAACCAGCTCTTCATGCAGGCGCCGAAGATGCGGGAGTTCTTCGACATTCTCGACACGACTCCGTCCGTCCGCGACAAGCCCAGCGCCAAGAACGTGGAGCGTTTCGCGGGCAGCGTCGCCTTCGAGAACGTCACATTCTCCTACGACGGCAAGCGCCCGGCGATCCTCGACGTGTCCTTCGCCGCCCTGCCGGGCGAGACGGTGGCGCTCGTCGGTTCTACGGGATCCGGCAAGTCGACGACGCTCGGCCTCCTTCACCGCGCCTTCGACCCGCAATCGGGCGCGATCCGCCTTGACGGCGACGACATCCGAGACCTCTGTCTTGCATCGCTCCGCCGCAACATCGGCGTGGTGTTCCAGGAGCCGATGCTCTTCGCCCGCTCGATCCGGGAGAACCTGCAGGTCGGCCGCCCCGACGCCACGGATGCGGAGATGATCGAGGCTCTGGAGCGCGCCCAGGCTATCGAGTTCATCAGCCGGCAGACTGACGGCCTCGACACCGTCATCGGCGAGCGCGGCCGCTCGCTGTCGGGCGGCGAGCGCCAGCGCCTCTCCATCGCGCGGGCGCTGCTCAAGAATCCGCCGATCCTCATTCTCGACGAGGCGACGAGCGCCCTCGACGCCACCACCGAGCGCAAGCTCCAGCTCGCGCTGGAGGAGGTGATGAAGGGACGCACGACCTTCGTCATCGCGCACCGCCTCGCCACGATCCGCAGCGCCGACCGCATCCTCGTCTTCGACCAGGGGCGGATCATCGAGACGGGCACCTTCGACGAGCTCGTCGCCAAGGGCGGCCGCTTCGCGGATCTCGCCCGGGCGCAGTTCATGGCGGGCGCGGAGGAGGCGAAGGCGCCGACCGCCGCCGACGTGGTGATGGCGTGAGCGCCGAGATCGCGCACCGCGTGATCGACCTTGGCGAGGTCCGCCTCCAGGTCGCCGAGGCGGGTCCGGAGGACGGGCCGCTCGTCCTCCTGTTGCACGGCTTTCCGGAGACGGGCCGCAGCTGGCGGCATCAGGTCGGCCCGCTCGCGGCCGCGGGCCTTCGCGTCGTCGTTCCCGACCAGCGCGGTTACGGGCAGAGCAGCAAGCCGGAGGGCATCCGGGCTTACGGTCTCGACACCCTGGTCGACGACGTCGCGCGCCTGATCAAGGCTTGCGGCCGCGAGCGCGCCCACCTCGTCGGGCACGATTGGGGCGGCCTCGTCGCCTGGTGGGCGGCGAGCACCCGCCCCGACCTTGTCGAGCGCCTCGCGATCCTGAACGCGCCTCACCCGGCGGTTGCCGGTTCATATGCGCGGCGGCATCTCACCCAAGCCTTGCGCAGCGGCTATGTCGGCTTCTTCCAGCTTCCCGCCGTGCCGGAGCGCCTCCTCGCCCTTGGCGACTACGCTCTATTGCGCCGCAGTCTGACCTCGACCAGCCGGCCCGGCGCCTTCTCCGAAGCCGATCTCGCGGCTTACACCGACGCCTGGGCCGAACCCGGCGCGCTCACCGCCATGCTGAACTGGTATCGCGCCCTGATGCGGGTGCCCCGCGCGGAGCCGGCCGATCCGCGGATCAAGGCGCCGACCCTCGTCCTCTGGGGCGTCAAGGACGTTGCCTTGGAGCGGGGTCTGGCGACCGCGAGCGCGGACTTGTGCGAGCAGGCGGACCTCCGCTTCTTCGAAGAGGCGACGCACTGGATTCACCGCGAGGAGGTTGAGCCGGTGAATGCGGCGCTGATCGGGGTCCTGCGGCCCTGATCGCTCGCACTCCGCCGTCATTCCGGGGCTCGGCGAAGCCGAGAACCCGGAATCCACGACTGGGTGAGGGGCCGCGAGCAGCTCCCGGCCCAGTCGTGGATTCCGGGCTCGCGCTCCGCGCGCCCCGGAATGACAGAGGCGCCTACTCCGCCGCCCGCCGCGCCCGTGCCGCGTGGGGCGCGATCTTGAGCGCCGTGATGCGGTTTCGCGACTTGCGGAGCACCTGAAAGCGGAAGCCGTGGAAGTTGAACACCTGGCCGGCGTCGGGGATCGAGCGGGCCTCGTGAATGACGAGGCCCGCCACCGTCGTGGCCTCCTCGTCGGGCAGGTTCCAGTCCATGGCGCGGTTGAGGTCGCGGATCGGCACCGAGCCGTCGACGTTCACCGAGCCGTCGGCCTGGGGACGCACGCCCTGCACGGCGACGTCGTGCTCGTCTTTGATGTCGCCGACGATCTCTTCGAGGATGTCCTCGAGGGTCACGAGCCCTTGCACTTCGCCGTACTCGTCGACGACGAGGGCGAAGTGCATCTTCTTGGCGAGAAAGGCCTTGAGCTGGTCGCGCAGGCTCGTGGTGTCGGGCACGAACCAGGTCTCGAGGGCGATCGCCTCGACTTTCAGCTTCGAGGCGTCGCCGCCCACCGCATCGAGCGCCCGCAGGAGGTCCTTGGCGTGGAGCACGCCGACGATATTGTCGGGCCGCTCCCGCCACAGCGGCAGGCGGGTATAGGGCGAGGAGAGCACCTCGCGCACGATCTCCTCGGAGGTGAGGTCGGCGTTGATGGTGCGCATCTTGGTGCGGTGGACCATCACCTCGGAGACGGTGAGCTCCTCCAGGTCGAGGAGGCCGCCGAGCATGTCGCGCTCGACCTTGGCGACGCCGCCCTCCTGGTGGAGCAGGTCGACCTGGCCGCGGATCTCCTCGGTGGCGGAGAGGATCGCCTGGTTCTCGCCAATGCGGATGCCGAAGGGGCGCAGCATGAGACGCACGAGATGCTCGATGGCGAGCGTCAGCGGGCCGAAGAGGGCGACGATCCAGGAGACCGGCCGCGCGATGAACAGCGAGACCCGGTCGGGTGAGTTGATCGCGAGCGTCTTGGGCAGCACCTCGGCGAAGATGATGACGAGGAGCGACATGAGACCCGTGGCGTAGATCACGCCCTCGGGGCCGAAGATGCCCACCAGCACGCTCGTCGTGAAGGCCGAGACACCGATATTGACGATGTTGTTGCCGATCAGCATCGCGCCAATGAAGCGCTCGCGCAGCGCCAAGAGCCGGTTCACGATGACGGCGCGGACGTCCCCTGCCTTCTCGAGGGTCAGCATGCGGGCGCGCGAGGCGCCCGTGAAGGCAGTCTCGCCCGCCGAGAAGAAGGCGGAGAGCAGGAGGCAGGCCACCACGATGAGGGCGGCGAGCCAGAGGGAAATCTCGGGGTCTTCGGTCATGGGGTCACGCCCGGGAATTAAGCCGTCCGGGCCATTTCGGTTTCAAGGAATCCGCGCACGGCGTCGACCTCGACACCCGGCGCGATGAAGCTCTCGCCGATGCCGCGCGCCAGGATGAAGGTGAGGCGGCCGGCCTTCACCTTCTTGTCCTGCGCCATCGCGTCGAGAAGCGCCTCGACCGAGCCGCAGCCGCCGGGCACCGCGGCCAACGCGGTCGGCAGGCCGACAGTCGCCAAGTGACCTGCAACCCTTTCCGCATCCTGACCGGGGCAGAGCCCGAGCGTGGTCGAGAAGCGGAAGGCCAGCGCCAGCCCGATCGCCACTGCCTCGCCGTGGACGAGACGCGCTGCGTCATAGCCCGTGACGCGCTCCAACGCGTGGGCGAAGGTATGGCCGAGATTGAGGAGCGCGCGGTCGCCCTCCTCGCGTTCGTCCCGGGCGACGACCGCGGCCTTGGCCCGGCAGCTCTCGGCGACGGCGTGGTCCCGCTCCGGCCCGCCCGCGAAGAGGCCGCGCCAGGAGCGCTCGCACCAAGCGTAGAAATCGGGCCGGTCGATCAGGCCGTATTTCACCACCTCCGCGTAGCCCGCGCGCATCTCGCGCGGCGGCAGCGTGTCGAGGAGCGCGGTGTCGGCGATGACGAGGCTTGGCTGGTGGAAGGCCCCGACGAGGTTCTTGCCATGCGGGGAGTTGATCCCGGTCTTGCCCCCGACGGAGGAATCAACCTGGGCGAGCAGCGTCGTCGGCACCTGGACGAACCGCACTCCGCGGCGCACCACCGCCGCCGCGAAGCCGGCGAGGTCGCCGACGACGCCGCCGCCGAGGGCTAGCACGAGATCGCCGCGCTCGACCTTGGCCCCGATAATCCCATCACAGACCTCCGCGAAGGTGGCGTAGCTCTTGGAGGCCTCTCCGGGGACCACGGTGACGGTCGAAACGGCAAGGCCCGCCGCCCCGATCGCGCCCGCGAGGTCCTCGGCGTAGGTCGCGCCCACGTTGGCATCGGTCACGAGGGCAACCCGGCGGGCACCGAGCGCTGCCAGCCGCTCGGGTGCCCGGCTCAAGGCCCCGCGGCCGACGAGGATCTCGTAGGAGCGCTCGCCCAGGGCGACCGGAACGGTCGTGATCTCCGGCGACGCGAAGGCGGGGGCGGCGCTCATGCGCGGGAAGCCTCGTCGATCATGTGATGGCCGATCGCCCTGACGACGTCGGCGACGACGCGGTCATGCGGGACCTCGCGGGAATCCACCGCCACGTCCGCCGTCGCGTAGACCGGCTCCCGTTCGGCCATGAGCCGCCGCATCGTCGCTTCGGGGTTGGACGTCTGGAGGAGGGGACGGTTCGATCGCTTGCGCACGCGGCGCATGAGGACGTCGAGGTCGGCCTTGAGCCAGACCGAGAGACCGACTTCGGCGATGCGCCGGCGCAACTCGGGGTTCATGAAGGCACCGCCGCCGGTGGCGAGCACCATGGGGCCTTCCAGCAGCAGGCGCTCGATGACGCGGCGTTCGCCGGCCCGGAAGGCGGGCTCGCCGTAGATGGCGAAGATGTCGGGGATCGACATGCCTGCCGCCGCCTCGATCTCCTGGTCCGCGTCGCGGAAGGGCAGCGCCAGGCGTTGCGCGAGGCGCCGGCCGACCGTGCTCTTGCCCACTCCCATCAGGCCGACGAGCACGATGGAGCGCTGGCCGAGGTGCCGGCGGATGACGGCTTCCGTGCTCGCGTCCCCGCCGCCGCGCGCCGTGGCGCCGGCCGGCGTCGCGAGGTCGACGGGCGTCTCCTGGTCCATGGCGTTGTCCTAGCACGAGGACGGCCGGCCTGCCCAGGAGGGGAGGGCCACATGTCAGCCCGCGTGCTCGGCGAGGACCGAGAGGAAGACCTCGCCGTAGCGGTCGAGCTTCGCCCGGCCGATACCATGGACGTGGCTCATCGCTTCGAGCGTCCTCGGGCGTGCCGAGGCGAGTTCGTTCAAGGTCCGGTCGGAGAAGATCACGTAGGCCGGCACGGCTTCCGCCTTGGCAAGCCGCGTGCGCAGGGCCTTCAGAGCCTGGAGCAGGGGATCGTCGTGGGCGACCACGGCCTCGGCGCCCGCCGGCCGGCGGCGGCGGCGCTCGCCGCGGGGGCGCATCACATCGGAGCGCAGCTCGATCCGCTCCTGACCTTTCAGCACCGCCCAGCCGCGGTCGGTGACCACCCAGCGGCCGTAGCCGTCGAGGTCGAGATGGAGGAGGCCCGCAGCGTAGATCTGGCGCACGAGGGAGCGCCACTCGTTCTTCGTCCGGTCGGCGCCGACGCCGAAGGTCTTCAAGGACTCGTGGCCGAAGCGACGCACGGCTTCCGTCGTCTCGCCCATGAGGACCGAGACGAGGTGCTCCGTGCCGAAACGCTCGCCGGTGCGCACCGCGGCCGAGAGGAGCTTCTGGGCCTCCACCGTGGCGTCGACGGTCACCGCGCCGTCCTGGCACAAATCGCAGTTGCCGCAGGGCTCCGCCGTCTCGCCGAAATAGGTGAGCAGGGTCTGACGCCGGCAGCGCGGGGCCTCGCACAAGGCGAGCAGGGCGTTGAGGCGTTGACGCTCGACGCGCTTCTGGTCCTCGGAGGCGTCGCTGTCCTCGATCTGGAGGCGGCGCAGGCGAATGTCGTCGAGGCCGTAGAGGGTGAGCGTATCGGAGGGCAGGCCGTCGCGTCCGGCGCGGCCGATCTCCTGGTAGTAGGCCTCGATCGATTTCGGCAGCGCCGCGTGGGCGACGAAGCGCACGTCCGGCTTGTCGATGCCCATGCCGAACGCGACGGTCGCCACCATCACCACCCCGTCCTCCTGGAGGAAGGTGTCCTGGTTGCGGTCGCGATCCGCGGCCGCCATGCCGGCATGGTAGGGCAGGGCGTGCCAGCCCTCGCCTTTCAGCTTGGCGGCGAGCGTCTCCGTCGCTTGCCGGGACGAGCAGTAGATGATGCCGCTCTCGCCCGCGTGCTTGTCGAGGAAACCCATGAGCTGGCGGCGGGTGTTCTCCTTGGCTGCCATGGCGAGGCGCAGGTTCGGCCGGTCGAAGCCGTGTACGAAGATGCGGGGCTCGCGCTCGAAGAGCCGGGCGCGGATATCGCCCCGGGTCGCGACGTCCGCAGTGGCGGTGAGCGCGATGGTCTGCACGTCGCCGAGCCGGCGGCGCACCTCGCCCAGCATGGCGTATTCGGGCCGGAAATCGTGCCCCCATTGCGAGACGCAATGGGCCTCGTCGATGGCGAGCAGCCCGACGCCGGAGCGCGCCAGCCACTCCGTCGTGCCGGTGTTGGCGAGGCGCTCCGGCGAGGCGTAGAGGAGGCGCATCCGCCCCTCGCGAACCGCTTCCATCACGCGCCGGTTCTCGGCCGCATCGTTGGTGGAGTTGAGGCTGCCCGCCTCGATGCCGTTGCGCTTGAGCTGCGCCACCTGGTCCCGCATCAGGGCGATCAGGGGCGAGACCACGACCGTGAGGCCCGACCGCACCAGGGTCGGCAGCTGGTAGCACAGCGACTTGCCCGAACCCGTCGGCATGACGGCGAGCACGTCCTCGCCCCCTACGACGGCGCGCACGACCTCCTCCTGCCCCGGCCGGAAATCGGGGAAGCCGAAGACGTCCTGCAAGGTCTGCCGCGGATCGGCGGCGGGGGGCGTTTGCATCAGCACGCGAGCGGTGTGACGGGACCGGGAGTCCGGGTCAATGCGGCATCGGGAACGGGCAGAGAGCCCAGGCAGGGAACCTCGTTCCAGCGACTCGGTTCAAGGCTTAAGGGGCGACGTCGCCCGCTCGTCGACGCGAGGAAGGTCCCATGCTGAAAGCTTGGTCCGGCGGTTTGGCCGCGCTCATCCTGACTGGCAGCTCCGTGGCGGCGCAGATGGCGTCCTCCATTCCCCGCGAAGAGCGGGCGCGAGAACTCGCCATCGAATACCTGGAGTTCTGGTCGGCGCCGAACGGGCTCGCCCTCGACACGGTGCCGGAATTCTACGCCAGCCGCGTGGTCTTCCACGGCCGCGAGGTGAGCGCGCGCGAGCTCACGGAGGAGAAGCGCCGCTTCGTGCGCCGCTGGCCGGAGCGGGACTACCGCCACCGGCGCGACAGCATCGACGTGCGCTGCGAGGCGAACGGAGACCTGTGCACCGTGCGTTCGGTCTTCGACTACGACGCGCGCAACCCCTCGACCGGGCGGGCGTCGAGCGGAGTCGCCGCCTTCGCCCTCGACGTCGCCTTCGACGGGCCGCGGCCCGTGATCGTGGGCGAGACGAGCCGGGTCCTGCGCCGGACCGATCCGGACGCCGACGCGACGAGCTCGCTGCGGTAAGCGCGTCACCGCCGTTCGAGCCAGCCCAGGACGCCGCGCCCGGCCGCCACGCCGGTGGCGAAGCTCGCCTGCAGGAGGTAGCCGCCTGTCGGCGCCTCCCAGTCGAGCATCTCGCCGGCGACGAAGGTGCCGGGACGGCGCCGCAGCATGAAGGCCCGATCGATCTCGTTGAGGGCGATGCCGCCCGCCGTCGAGATGGCGCGGTCGAGGCCTTGCAAGCCGGTGACCGTGATCGGCACGGCCTTGACCGCGGTTGCGAGGCCTTCGGGCTCCGTCGGCAGAGCAAGACCATGGCCCTCGCGCAGGACAGCTGAAGCCACCGGCGAGAGCCCGGCAGCTTTGCGCAGCTTGTTGGCGAGCGACTCGCCTTTGCGGGAGGCGGCAAGCCGCTGCGCGAGCGCTCCTTCGGAAAGATCAGGCCTCAGATCGACGGTGAGCCTGGCCGTGCCGGCGGCCTCGAACGCCTCCCGGATCGGGGCGGAGAGGGTGTAGACCGCGCCGCCCTCGAGACCGTCCCGGGTCACGATTGCCTCGCCTCGCACCGACCGGCCGTCGAGCGCTAAAGCGATGCGCTTCAGTGGCGCGCCGGCGAAGCGCTCCCGCACGTGGTCGGACCAGGCGATCCGAACGCCCATGTTGGCGGGCGCCAAGGGTGCGACGGCGACGCCGATACCGCGCAACGCTTCGGTCCAGGCGCCATCCGAGCCGAGCCGCGGCCAGCTCGCGCCGCCGAGCGCCAGCACCGCCGCGTCCGGTCGTGCCGCGACTCGCTCGCCGCCGGGCCCGACGAAGAGGAGATCATCTCCCTCGAAGCCGGCCCAGGCGTAGCGCAGGGCGACCTTGACGCCGAGCGCCTCGAGGCGGCGCAGCCAGGCCCGTAGAAGCGGCGAGGCCTTGAGGCTCACCGGGAACACCCGCCCGCTCGATCCGACGAAAACCGGTTCACCCAGGCCCTCGCACCAAGCGCGCAGCTCGTCGGGCGTGAAAGCGCGCACGGCGTCGAGAATCGGCGCGGGCGCGCCCTCGTAAGCCGCGAGGAAACGGTCGAAGGGCTCGGAATGGGTCAGATTGAGCCCGCCCCGCCCGGCCATGAGGAACTTTCGCGCGAGCGAGGGCATGCGGTCGTAGACCGTGACGGCCACGCCGCCGCGCGCCAGGGTTTCGGCCGCCATGAGGCCGGCGGGGCCGCCGCCGATCACGGCGACCTGAGGATGGTCAGAGGTCATGTCGTTCCGTCGCGGGGCGCTGCCCGAGCGCCGCCACGCAATCGTCTCAAATTTCCTGCACGTCGCGCCCGCCGCGAACCCGAGACCGCTTGCAAGGGTCGCGTAACCAAGACGCGAAAGACTATGTCGCGACGCCGACCGGCCGGGTCAAGGACCTCAGGATCGCTCGTGCGCCGCCACGCGAGGGGCAGGTTTGATGAGACGAGCGATCCTGGTGGCTGCCCTGTTGGGCTTGAGCGTGGCCGGCTGTTCGACGCCGCCGACCTCCGTCTTTCAGGTCTCGAGCTCGACGGGCGACGCGGAGGCCGCGGCGCAACTTATCTCGCAATATCGCGTCGCGCGCGGCCTCTCGCCGGTGCGGGCCGACAACCGCCTCAACCAGGCGGCTGAGTTCCAGGCGCGGGCCGTGGCGGAAGTCGGCGAACTCTCGCATGGCGCGTTTGCAAGCCGCATGGCCTCATTCGGGGTGGGCGGCTTTTCCGCCGAGAACCTGAGCGCGGGCTCCCGCAGCGTCGATCAGGCGGTCGGCCGCTGGAAAGCCTCGCCCCGCCACGACGAGAACCTGCTTCTGCCCCAGGCCACCCGCATCGGCCTCGCCCGCGCCGACGCGCCCGGCTCGCGCTACGGCCGCTACTGGGCGCTGGTGCTGGCGCAGTAGCTCCCCTGTCATTCCGGGGCGCGCGGAGCGCGAACCCGGAACCCACGACCGGGTGAGCAGCTGCGAGCAGCATCCGGCCCGGTCATGGATTCCGGGCTCTCGCCGTTGGCGAGCCCCGGGATGACATTCTGCTTCAGGCGCTCTCCCGCATCGGCACCCGCGCCTGCTTGTCGCGCCGCCGATCGATAGAGGAGGCGATGCGCAAGCTCTCGCGGTACTTCGCCACCGTGCGCCGGGCGATGTCGATCCCTTCTCCGCGCAGCTTGCGCACGAGGGCATCGTCCGAGAGCACGTCGTCGGCGCTCTCGGCATCGATGAGCTGCTTGATGCGGTGACGCACGGCCTCGGAGGAATGGGCTTCCGCCCCGAGCGCGCCGGCGATGGCCGCGGTGAAGAAATACTTCATCTCGAACGTGCCACGGCTCGTGCCGATCGCTTTGTTCGAGGTGACGCGGGACACGGTGGATTCGTGCATCCCGATCGCGTCGGCGATCGTCCGGAGGTTGAGCGGGCGCAGATGCGACACGCCGTGGACGAAGAACCCGTCCTGCTGGCGCACGATCTCGGCCGCCACCTTCAGGATCGTCTTGGCGCGCTGCTCCAGGCTGCGGGCGAGCCAGTTGGCGTTCTGGAGACAGTCCGTGAGGAAGGCCTTCTCGCCCTCCTGCTTCGCCGTGCGGGCGACGCGGGCGTAGTAGGTTTGGTTGACGAGGACGCGGGGCAGGGTCTCGGGGTTGAGCTCGATGAGCCAGCTGCCGTCCGGCGCCAGGCGCACGAAGACGTCGGGAACGAGGGTCTCGACGGCCGCGGCGCCGAAGGCCCGTCCCGGCTTCGGATCGAGGCGCCGGATCTCGGCGAGCATATCGGCGAGGTCCTCGTCATCGACGCCGCACAGCCGGCGCAGGGCGGCGAAGTCGCGCTTGGCGACGAGGTCGAGGCGGGAGAGAAGCGCCGCCATCGCCGGGTCGAAGCGGTTGCGGTCCTTGAGCTGGAGCGCGAGGCATTCACTGAGGCTGCGCGCCGCGATGCCGCTCGGGTCGAGGCTCTGGACCATCGCGAGCACCCGCTCGACGCGGGCCAGGTCGATGCCGAGCCGCTCCGCGACCGCCTCGACGCTCTCGCCGAGGTAGCCGGCCTCGTCGACGGCGTCGATGAGGTAATGGCCGATGAGCCGATCGATGGGATCGCGGGCAACGAGGTCGAGCTGCGCCGTCAGGTGCTCGTGCAGGCTCGTTTCGCTCGTGAGCGTCGCCTCGAGGTCCGGCCCCTCGCCGTCGAAACCGCCCGGGCCGGTGCTGCTCCAGGGCGACGGCCCGAGGGGGATCCCGTCCCCCTCCGCCGCGGGGCTTGCCGGGCCGACGGACGGCTCGTCCGAGAACACGTTGTCGAGGCCGTTGTCGCTCTCGCGGGCGAGCTCCGGCGGCTCGGGGGCGGTGCTGTCGGGAAGCCAGGCGCCGGGCTCGGGCTCGTAGCCGTCCTCACCGTCGCCGTCGGCTTCGGCGCGCGTGACGGGCTCACCGTCGCTCTCGACGCGCTCGAGAAGAGGGTTGCGCTCCAGCTCCGCCTCAACGTAGGCCGCGAGGTCGAGGTGGGACAACTGGAGGAGCTTGATGGCCTGCAGGAGCTGCGGCGTCATCACCAGGGACTGGCCCTGGCGCATCTCCAGCCGTTGCAGCAGACCCATCGCGACGCCCCGCCTTCAGCGCGGGCTTTGCCTCGCGCTACGGCATGCTTTTTGCATTCCGTTTCTTACATTTGTCTATAACGGAACGCCGAACGAGGCCAAGCTGATCCTTTGTCGGGGTTGATCCAGTCGACGTGGTTTCGGAGTTCCGAACGCGATCGAAGACGATCGCGGCGAAGTCCCGCGCATCCAGGGCCTTAGAGGCGGAAATCCTCGCCGAGGTAGAGGCGGCGCACTTCCTCGTTGGCGATGATCTCGTTCGGCTTGCCCTCGGTGAGCACCCGCCCCGAGTGGATGATGTAAGCGCGGTCCGTGAGCGCGAGGGTCTCGCGCACGTTGTGGTCGGTGATCAGCACGCCGATGCCGCGGCCGGTGAGATGGCGCACCAAATTCTGAATGTCGCCCACCGCGATGGGATCGATGCCCGCGAAGGGCTCATCGAGGAGCATGAAGGAGGGCTCGCCCGCCAGCGCACGGGCGATCTCGCAGCGGCGGCGCTCGCCGCCCGAAAGCGCGATCGAAGGCGCCTTGCGCAGGCGCGTGATGTTGAACTCCTCGAGCAGCGCGTCGAGCTTGCGGTCCCGCTCCTTGCGGTCCCGCTCGACGACCTCCAGCACGCTGCGAATGTTGTCCTCGACGGACAGGCCGCGGAAGATCGATGCCTCCTGCGGCAGGTAGCCGATGCCGAGCCGGGCGCGGCGGTACATGGGCAGCGTCGTGACGTCGAAGCCGTCGAGGCTCACCGCCCCGGCATCGGGGGAGACGAGGCCCGTGACCATGTAGAAGATGGTGGTTTTGCCGGCGCCGTTGGGGCCGAGCAGGCCCACGGCCTCGCCGTTGCGCACGTGGAGCGCCGCGTCGTGGACGACGGTGCGGCCGCGGTAGCTCTTCTTGAGGCCGCGCACGGCGAGCACGCCCGGACCGCCGAAGGCCGCGGCCTGGCCTCCCGGGTGATCCTGCTCCGCCGGCGCGCGCGATCCGTCCCCCCGGCGCAGGATGCGCTTGAGCGTCGCGCCGAAACCGCCCGCTGTGGAGCGCTCGGACTGGATCCAGCCGGCCGGGGCAACGCCCGCGCGACCGTTTCGGCTCAGGAGAGTCTTCACGCGCTCACCCGTCGAGGCTCGTTCGCCACGGCTCGCGAAAGCGGGGGCTGCCCGCGGCCGATGCTGGTCGTCGCTGCTCCGCTCACTCGGTCGCGCTGCCCGTGTTGCGCTGCGCCGCCTGGGGCTTCGGCCGCGGAGCCGCCGCCGGCTTCGGGGTAGCCGCCGCGGGCGTCGCGGCCGGGGCGGGAGCCGCGGCCGGCGCCGGAGTCGCCCCGGGCTTTGGCTCGCCGCTGCCCGGCACGAAGAGCGCCTTAACGCGTCCGCCAGGCCCGGCCGTCTCGACGTTGGCGATGCTGGTGTTGAGGTCGTAGATCACCCGCTCGCCCTGAGTGACGTTCGGGCCGTCGGCGAGGGTCGCGTTGCCGATGAGGTAGACCTTGTTGGCCGCGCGGTCGAAGACCGCGTTATCGCTCGTCGCCGTTTGGGTCCTGGACACGACGGTGACCGGGCCCTTGCAGTCGATCTTCTTGATCGAGCTGTCGCCCCCACCCGCCGGCCCGGGCTGGCGAGCGGCGCCCTGGTTGCCCTGCGCGCCGGCCGTCGCCCGGCCCTGTTCGTAGAAGACCGTGAGCATCGAGCAGCGCATCGTGCTCTCGGCCTGGACCGCCACGACGTTGCCCGTGAACACGGCCTTGCCTTCCTTGTCGAAGACGTCGAGCCGGTCGGCGTCGATCTTGATCGGGTCCTTGTTGTTGTTGCCGAGCGTCCCGAGCGCGCCGGACCGCTCCTTCGCCGGAGCAGGGGCTTGGGCATTTGCGGCCGGCCTCGGCTGCGCCGTCGCGAGGCCGGGCAGGAGGACGAGAACCGGCGCGAGGAGAGCCGTCGCGAGGAGGACGGGGCGGAAGGTCATGGACGCGGACTCGTCGGGGGCGGCGCGATCTCGGCCTGGGACGTTCTCGCCGGCGCGGAGGCGCCGGGCGGGGCGGATTTGTCGGCGGGCGGGCCGTCGAAGACGGTGCGGACCCGGCCGGTGAACACGATCACCTTGCCGTTGTCCGTGACATCGAGGGCGTCGGCCTCGATGAGGCCGTTCGTCATCTTCACCGTCACCGCCTCCTTCGAGGTCACGGTGCCGGCCTTGAAGTCGACGAAGGCGGAGCGCAGATCGACGGTCTGGCCGTCGCTCATGGTGACCCGCACCTCCTGGCGCAGTTCGAGCTGCTCCTTCTGCGTGTCGAAAACCCCCGTCTTCGCCTCGAGGCGCGCCGCGCCGCCGGCATCGTCGGTGGCAAGCTTGGCGCGCATCTGGTTGAGTTCGATGATGTTGGGCTTGCGCACGTCCTGCACCGCCGTCACGGCCGTCACCTCGTAGGGGCGCGCGTCCTTGTTGCGGAACCCCGAGAGGCGGGGCGCCTCCATCGTCACCTTGGTGCCCGACAGCGAGATCGGACCGAGCTTAAGGCCGGCCGGCAGACGGCTGAACGGGTCGAAGATCATGACGACGAGGACGAGGGAGATGGCCGCGGCCGCCCCGAGCGGGATCGCCCGCTTGAGCCAGCGCACCCGCGTCGAGTGGCGCTGCGCCGCCTTGTAGGCGCGCGCGCGGGCTCCCGCGCCCTCGAGCGCGGCGCTCCCCTCGAGCGTCGTGACGCCGTTCTCCACCGCTGGTGCCTCATCCCCCGCGTTCGAGATCCACCGCTGCCCGAGGGCCGTGGCGAAGTTGTGACGGGCACCCTGCCGTAAGGACGTGAACCGTCCGTCAACTATGCGCGAAGATGTCCGTCTCCGGCCAGCCCGAAAGATCGAGCCGCGCCCGCGTCGGCATAAAATCGAAGCAAGCCTGGGCGATGGCAGTGCGTCCCTCCCGGGCGAGCATCGCGTCGAGGCGGCTCCTCAGGGCGTGAAGGTGAAGCACGTCGGAGGCCGCGTATTCGAGCTGGGCCGGCGTCAGGGCATCCGCGCCCCAATCGGACGATTGCTGCTGCTTGGACAGGTCGACCCCGATCAGCTCCCGGGTGAGGTCCTTCAAGCCGTGCCGGTCGGTGTAGGTGCGGGTCAGCCGTGAGGCGATCTTGGTGCAGTAGATCGGCGCCGGCATGACGCCCAGCGCGTGGAAGAGCACCGCGACGTCGAAGCGGGCGAAGTGGAAGATCTTGAGGACGGCGGGGTCGGCCAGAACGGCCGCGAGCCGGGGCGCCTGCGCCGTGCCGTGCGGGATCTGCACGAGATCGGCGTCGCCGTCGCCTTTGGAGATCTGCACGAGGCAGAGCCGGTCCCGGTGCGGGTTCAGGCCGAGCGTCTCGGTGTCGATCGCGATCGCGGGGCCGGGCACGTAATCGGCGGGCAGGTCGCCGCGATGCAGGCGGATGGCCATGAAGCGGAGCTGAGGTTTCGCGTGGCGGGGCAAGGCGTTGCCGGCCTGTAGCACCGCGGATCGGGCCTCACAAGCGGGAGAGCGGGAACCTCTCCCCGCGCGGGGAGAGGGGGGAGCGGCTGGGCCGGGTGCTGGTCGGAGAGGGGCAGGGCTGCCCCGGCGCTGACCCCACCCGATCCTGGTGCGCAGGGCCACCCTCCCCGCAAGCGGGGAGGGATGAGGGGCGATCGTGCGCCCTCCTTCTCCCCTTGAGGGAGAAGGTGCCCTGCGAGGCAGGGCGGATGAGGGGTGGCGCGCAGCGCCTCGCGAAGCGATCAGGTTGCTTGGAGCGGAGAGACCCTGATCGGCCTGTCGGCCGTGCGCCGCTTCGCGCCGCCCCCCTCTCCCGACCTCGCTGACGCGGGGCCACCCTCTCCCGCAAGGGGAGAGGGAAGAGACGCGCCGCCGCGCCCCTGATCCCTCCCCGCCTGCGGGGAGGGTGGCCGGCGCAAGCCGGACGGGTGGGGTGGGCGCTGGGCCGTTCGCGAAGCGGTGCCGCCCCGAAACGGCCGAGTCGAAAGACTGTCCCGACCGCTTACGACTTCTGCCGGGCGACGATCTTGTCCTTGATGCCGTCGTAGACCGTGTCGGGGATGATCTTCTTGGCGACGAGCTCGTCCTTGCCCTTGTAGGGCCGGCCCTTGACGATCGCCTCCGCGCGCGCCGCGCCGATGCCCGGCAGCTTGTCGAGCTCATCCTTCGAAGCGGAGTTGATGTCGAGAAGGGTCGCGGCGGGCGCGGTCGCGTTCGTCGTGGCCGGAGCGGTGGGCTTCGTCGGGGTCGCGGGCTGCGCGGGGGCGGCGACGGCCGGGGCTGCGGGCTTCGCGGGCGCAGTCGGCGCGGCAGTCTGGGCCGCGAGCGGCGTCGCCGCGACGAGAACAAGGGCTGCGAGGGTGACGAGGGACAGCTTGCGCATCGAAAGGCTCCTGAGAGGCCGGATCATCGTCCGGCGTGAGGAGGAGAGTGGCGGATCGCCCCTGAACCGGCCCTGACCCGCGACCCTCACCTGCCGTTCAGCTTAGGAGCACGGGGCCCTGACACGAAAAAGGCCCCGCTCCGGAGAGCGGGGCCTCAAGGCGTCGTTGCCGAAACGCTTAGTAGCAGACGCGCTCGCGCTGGACGAAGACGCGGCCGAAATCATCGACCACGCGACGGCGCTGCACGACGCACTCGGACGCGACCGGCACACCGTAGCCGCCGTAGTAGGCCGGGCGGTAAGCGTTCGTCGCCAGAGCGCCGAGCGCCAGACCGCCGACCAAGCCGGCCGCCACTGCGCCGCCGTTGTAGCCGCGACGATAGTAGCGCGGGCCATAGCCGTAGGCGCGCGGGCCGTAGAAGCCGACCGGACGGGCATAACGGTGCCCGTAGAAGCCAACCGGACGACCATAGCCGCCGTGGAACCCGACCGGACGGGCGAACCCGCCGCCGTAGTAGCCGCCATGGCGGAAGCCATGGCCGTAGCCGCCGTAGAACTGAGCCTGGGCGGGGGCCGACGACGCGATCATGGCGCCGCCGAGGGTGAGTGCGGCAAGACCGCCCACCAGAGCCTTCTTAGTCTTCGAGACGATGCTCGACATGGTTCTCTCCTCAGACACGAAGATCGGACCGGGAAACCGATCAGTTCACCTTTGGTTCCAGTGATCAGACCGACGAACACATTAACTTTCGGTCATCTGGACCATTGCTAGAACTGTACAGGTACGAACCTGAAAATTGCCCGTGCCTCGTTGTTCACCCAGCGTTCATTCTTGAAGAAAGCTTGACGTGTGCTGGCGGACGCTCACTCAGCCCCCATCACGAGACCCTCGATGTCGTGCTTCTGCGTCACGGGCACGAGCTGATCGACGACACGGCAGACGAGGTGGTCGCGCACGCTCTGCGGCAGAGCATCGTAGTAGTCCTTGGTCACCATCATGTCGTGGAGCGCGGCGTGGCCGGCGCCCGGCGCGTCGACACCGAGCACGAGCACGGGCCGGGCGATCGGCGAGTGGTGCGTCGTGCCGCGATGCACCGTCACGGCCGAGCGGCAGGAGATGTCTCCGAGCTGCGGGAATTTCTTCACCGCCCGCTCCTCGAAGCGGCCCCACAGTTCCTCCGCCGGAAACATCTCGTGTTTCCAGGTGCGGCCGTCGTCCCACTGGGTGCCGGGCGCGATCTCGAAGGGACCCATGTCCGGGGTGACGTCGACGCCCGTCAGGTTGAAGGCCAGCGACGTGATGCGCCGCCCTTCGTAGGTGTCGGCCGGCGAGGGGAAGTCACGGTGCCAGGGCTGGCGCTTGGCGCCCTGGACGGGAGTGTCGAAGCCGATCTCGACGATCTCGTAGTCCGGGCCGAGCACCGCCTCGCACATCGCCGTCACCCAAGGATGCGTCACGAGGTCGACGAAGCCGCGGATGTCCTGGGGATGGACCTCGACGTACCAGCGCCGCGGGCCCCGCCCCACGGCTCCGCCCGGGCGCTGAATGGCCGACCAGAAGGCCGTCATCATGTCCTCGCGCATCGCCTCGGCCCAGTCGCGCGCGAAGGCGCCTCTCTTGCCCACGATCCCGTCCTGATAGAGCGTCTCGACGGCGGCGGCGATCTCGGGGTTCGTGTGCGCGCCGGCCGGCGGCCGGGCTGCGAGGGTGGCTGTCATGGCGTTGGCTCCTCCCGGGCGCTCCCACGGCGCCGTGCCGTCGAGCCGTGCGGGGCAACTGCGGCGAGAGTGGGCAAGCTTGGGCATGTCGCCGGCTTCGCTGGGTTCCTGCGACACCGATTCGTGAACCGGGGCGGCGTGGTCTGAAACCTCTGCCATCCCCATATCGTAAAGGCACGGACGCTTAAGCGTTCGCAGGAGATTTCGATGATGACGAGACGCACCCTCGGGCTCGGGGCACTCGGCACGGCCGCCGCCGGGCTCGGCCTCGACCGCCTGTTCGACCAGCCGGCCGAGGCCGCCGGCGCCACCAAGACGTTTCAGGTCTCGCTGTCCGATGCGGAGTGGAAGAAGAAGCTCACCCCGGACCAGTACGCGGTGCTGCGCAAGCACGGCACGGAGCGCGCCGGGACGAGCCCCCTCGACCGCGAAAAGCGCCGCGGTGCCTTCCATTGCGCCGGCTGCGACCAGGCTCTGTTCTCGTCGGAGACGAAGTTTGACTCCGGCACCGGCTGGCCGAGCTTCTACCAGCCGATCGAGGGCGCCGTCGGCACCTCGGAGGACCGCAAGTTCTTCATGACGCGCACGGAAGTGCACTGCTCGCGGTGCGGCGGCCATCTCGGCCACGTCTTCGACGACGGGCCGAAGCCCACCGGTTTGCGCTACTGTATGAACGGGGTTGCGATGACGTTCCGCCCGGCGGAGGCCGCGTGATCACCCGTCGAATCGCGGCGCTGGCGCTCGCCGCCGGCTTGACCCTGGTCGGCGGAAGCCTGCTCTTGGCCGAGGAGCGCACCCGCGCGGCGGAGGCGCCGCCCGCGGGGCTTGCCGTTGCGACCTTCGCCGGTGGCTGCTTCTGGTGCATGGAGCCGCCCTTCGACAAGCTCGCGGGCGTCGTCTCGACGACTTCTGGCTACACCGGCGGACGTGTTCCTGGGGCGACCTATCGTGAGGTCACCACCAGCGATACGGGGCACTACGAGGCCCTGCGCGTCGTCTACGATCCGAAGAGGGTGTCCTACGACACCCTTCTCGAGACGTTCTGGCGCAACGTCGACCCGCTCGATGCGGGCGGCCAGTTCTGCGACCGGGGTAAGTCCTATCGGACGGCGATCTTCGCCCACGACCCGGAGCAGCGCCGCCTCGCCGAGGCCTCGAAACAGCGGCTTGTGGACTCCAAGCGCTTTGACCGCCCGATCGTCACGCCGTTGGTGGACGCCGCGCCCTTCTACGTCGCGGAGGAGTACCACCAGGACTACTACGTGAAGAACCCGTCCAAGTATAAGTTCTACCGCTGGAATTGCGGCCGGGACGCCCGCCTCAAGGCGGTGTGGGGCGACGAGGCGCCGGCCACGCAGTAGCGTCGTTCAGCGCCCCTTCGCCGCCGGAAAGGTCATCGCGACGACGCCGACGAGCGTGAAGGCGAGGCCGATCCAGACGGTCGGAGCAAGCGCCTCACCGAGCGCCATGACGCCGATCGCGACCCCGACGGGCACCCGCAGGTATCCCTGCGCCGTCGTCGCGACGGAGCCGAGCGTTCGGATCAGCCGGAAATAGATGGTGAAGGCCAGCGCCGTCGAGACCGTGGCGAGGCCGATCAGCGCCAACACGGAACTCTGCGACGGCGCGAGCGTCCAGGGCCGGTCGAGGATGAGGCTGATCGGGATCAGGAGGGCGGCGCCGGCGAGTAGCGAGCCCGCCGCGGGCACCGTTGGGTCGATGGTGGAGAATCGCCGCCCGTAGATGGCGGCGAAGGCGTAGCAGATCGTGGCGGCGACGATGGCGAGCTGGCTGGTGAATTCCCGCCCCAGGCCTTGAAGCGCCTGCGGCCCGATCACGAGACAGGTGCCGACGAGCCCCGCCGTGACGCCCAAGAGCTTGCGCCCGGTCGCCGGCTCGTGGCGCGTCAGTCCCCAGGTGATCAGGAAGGTGAAGATCGGCGTCGTCGCGTTGAGGATCGCCGCCGTGCCGGCTTCGACCGTGAGCTCCGCCCAGGCGATCAGCGTGAAAGGCACGACGCTGTTAAGGCAGGCCTGGATCAGGAACGAGCGCCAGGTCGCGCGGTCGCGGGGCCAGCGAACGCCGCGCACGCGCATAATTCCGGCGAGGATCAGCCCGGCGATGAGGGTGCGCGCCGCGATCAGGGTCACCGGCGGGATCGTTTCCACCCCGAGCTTGATGAAGGTGTAGGACGCGCCCCAGACGCTCGCGAGAAGTACGAGGAGGGCGTAGTCGGGAAGGCGCGCCGTCGGGAGCGCTGCGGCGGCACGCGAGGACAGGGGCGAGGCGGACATGGTGGCTCCGGGGGCTGAGGCAGCCGTTATAGGTCGGTCCGGGGCGCCGTTTCGCCCCGATCGCTTCGGTCGCGGCCGAACCGTTCGAGGCTGACCGGGGCGCAGATGCCTTGTAACCTCGTGGCCATGATCGCGGACACGCCCACAGCTCTCTCCCCCAACACCCTGGCCGGCATCGCCGCCCTGATCGGCGACCCGGCCCGCGCCAACATGCTGTTTGCCTTGATGGCGGGCCGGGCGCTGACGGCGGGCGAGCTCGCCTACGCCGCCGGGATCAGCGCGTCCACGGCGAGCGGGCACCTCGCCAAGCTGAAGGCCGCGCGCCTCACCGCCGAGGAGCGGCAGGGGCGTCACCGCTACCACCGCCTCGCTTCGCCCGACGTCGCTCAGGCCATTGAGGGCCTCATGAACATCGCTGCCGCCGGCGCACCGCGCCAGCCCAGGACGGGGCCGCGGGACGAGGCGATGCGTGCCGCCCGCACCTGCTACGATCACTTGGCCGGACGGCTCGGCACGGCGCTGGCCGACAGCCTCGCGGAGCGCGGGCACGTGGTGATTGGAGGCGACGGAACGGGTCTCGTGACCGAGGCCGGAAGCGGCTTCCTCGCCGATTTCGGGATCGATCTCGCGGCCTCGGGCGCGCGCCGTCCCCTGTGCCGCACCTGCCTCGACTGGAGCGAGCGCCGGCCGCATTTCGCGGGGCGCCTCGGCACGGCCCTGCGCGACCGCTCCCTCGCTTTAGGCTGGATCGCGCCGGTGAAGGACAGCCGGGCCGTCGCCGTGACTCAGGCGGGCCGGCGGGGCTACGCCGAGGCTTTCGGCATCCGAGCTGATTGAGAGCCGCTTACGCCGCCTCGCCCCGGCGGGGCGGCACCGCGAGGCCGGGCACCTTGTGGGATGCCAGCGGGATCTGCTGCCGGACCCTGGCGATCAGCGCCGGATCGAGGCGGGTCGTGACGTGGCCGATTCCGTCCGAGGCTTTGGCGACGACGTGACCCCAGGGGTCGACGATGAGGGAATGGCCGTAGGTTTGCCGGCGCTCGCCCTTGGCGAGGAAGCTGCCCGTCTGGGCGGGCGCCGCGAAGTAGGCCTGCGTCTCGATGGCCCGGGCCCGGCAGAGTACCTCCCAGTGGTCCTTGCCGGTCTGGAGCGTGAAGGCGGCCGGTAGCACGATGAGGTCGGCGCCTGCCGCCGCGAGCGCCTGGAACAGGTCGGGGAAGCGCAGGTCGTAGCAGATGGCGCAGCCGACGGTGAGACCCTCGCACTCGTAGGTGACGACCTCGCGCCCCGGCTTCACCGCCGCCGATTCGTTGTAGACCGCGCCGTCCGGCGCGGTGATGTCGAAGAGATGGATCTTGCGGTAGCGCGCCACCTCGCGCCCGGAGCGGTCGAAGACCACCGTCGTGTTCGACACCTTGTCCTCGCCGCGCACCCGCTCCATGAGGCTGCCGGCATGGACCCAGATCCGGTGCTTGGCCGCCATCTCCTGCGCCATGGCGTAGGCGGGGCCGGAACCCAGATCCTCGCTCTCGCGCAGCTTGTCGGCGGTGGTGCCGCCGGCCCAGTCGAACTGCTCAGGGAGAGCCACCCAGTCCGGCCCCTCGAGGTCGACGGCGCGGGCGATGAGGTCGCGCGCCTGAGCGACGTTCGCCGCCTTGTCGCTGACGGAGTTCATCTGGATCAGGGCGATCTTCATGGGGCGCTCCGGCAGTTGTGGCGGTCAGTGGGCAGTCTTTCGCGGAGCGCCGAGCCGGTCAATGACGGCGGGACGGGTCAGGTCCGACCGAGGCCTTCCTCAACCTTGCCGTCATTCCGGGGCGCCGCAGGCGAGCCCGGAATCCATGTCTGGGTGGGGTGCTGCTCGCGGCCGCTCACCCAGTCGTGGGTTCCGGGCTCTCGGCTTCGCCGAGCCCCGGAATGACAGAGAAAGGGCCACGCTATCGCGGCGCGCGCTTCGCCAGGATGCGCTGCAGGGTACGGCGGTGCATGTTGAGCCGCCGCGCCGTCTCGGAGACGTTGCGGCCGCACAGCTCGTAGACGCGCTGAATGTGCTCCCACCGGACGCGGTCCGCGGACATCGGGTTCTCAGGGGGCGTCGCGCGCTCGCCGGGCACCGCCATCAGCGCCGCGTGGATCTCGTCGGCGTCGGCGGGCTTCGCGAGATAGTCGAAGGCGCCCATCTTCACGGCCGTGACGGCGGTGGCGATGTTGCCGTAACCCGTGAGCACGACACCCCGGGCCTCGGGGCGCTTCTCCTTGAGGCGGCTGATCACGTCGAGGCCGTTGCCGTCGCCGAGGCGCATGTCGATGACCGCAAAGGCGGGCGCCTGGCCCTCAATGGCCGCGATGCCCTCCGCGACGCTCTCCGCCACGCGAACCTGATAGCCCCGAGCCTCCATGGCGCGGGCGAGCCGCGCCGAGAAGGGGCGGTCGTCGTCGACGATGAGAAGGCTCTTGTCGGTGCGCGCCTCGAAAGCGGCGGAGGTGTCGGCCGGGGTGGTGTCAGCATGCAGCATGGAACGGAAGCTCCAACGGGCGCGGCGCGCGTGACGCCGGCGGCTTTGTCCAAACAACCCCTTATATGGGAACGGGTTCGCCGTTTTGCAGCGGTTCGCTCGCCTGAGCGGTCGCTTTCCGGCGGGCGTTGCGCTCGAAAGCAGCGCGGGGCCAGGTCACGCGGACGATCGCGCCCGTCTCGGGCGGCGCGGCATTGGTGAGGACGAGCTGCGCTCCGGTCCGCTCGATGAGGGTCTTGGCGATGAAGAGCCCGAGCCCGAGCCCGCCGCGCATGTCGCCGCTGCCGGCACCGTCCTCGTCCGTCTCGCGCCGCGCGGCGCTCCGTGTGGTGACATAGGGCTCGCCCGCCCGCAGCAGCACGTCCGGTGCGAAGCCCGGACCGTCGTCGCGGATCTCGATCCTGACCTGGTCGACGCTCCAACGGGCGGTGACGACCACCGTGGAGGCGGCGAAATCCGCGGCGTTGTCGGCGATGTTGCCGAGGCCGTAGAGCAGCCCGGGGCTGCGCGGCCCGACGGGCTCGGGTCCTTCGCCCCCGCAGATCACCTCGATGCGGGTTCCCAGACCCCGCTGCGGGGCCACGATCTCCTCGATGAGATGGCCGAGGCTCATGGTCTCGAGGATGCCGCCCTGCTCCTCGCTCGAGAGCGAGGTGAGGGTGCCGAGGATCGCGCGGCAGCGATCGACCTGCTCGCGCAGGAGGCGGATGTCGTCGGCGAGCGGGCTGCCCTCAGGCGCGTCGCGGCCGATCTCCTTGGCGACGAGGGCGATGGTGGCGAGCGGCGTGCCGAGCTCGTGGGCGGCGGCCGCCGCGAGCCCGTCGAGTTGGGACAGGTGCTGCTCGCGGGAGAGAACGAGCTCGGTCGCGGCGAGAGCATGAGCCAGCTGGCGGCCTTCCTCCGCCACGCGCCAGGCGTAGATGCCCGTGAAGGCCGAGCCGAGGAGGATCGCGGTCCAGACCCCGGAGACGTAGAGGAAGTGCAGATCGAACGTCTCGCCCCGGAACCAGGGCAGGGGGCGGTGGGCGAGGACGAGAAGGGTCGAGGCGCCGATGGCGAGGAGCCCGAGGCTCAAGGTGCGCTCCGGCGGCAAGGCCGTCGCCGAGATCAGGACCGGTGCCAGGAACAGCATGGCGAACGGGTTCTGAAGACCCCCGGTCAGGTACAGGAGCACCGCGAGCTGGAGGATGTCGAAGGCAAGGAGGAAGGTCGCCGCGTCGTCGCTCAAGCGATGGCTCGCCGGATAGCGGATCCGCAGGCCGAGGTTCAGCCAGGCCGAGGCCGCGATGACGAGGAAGCACCAGCCGAAGGGGAGAGGGAACTGCAGGCCGAGATGCACCGTCGCCACCGCGGCGCTCTGGCCGATGATGGCGAGCCAGCGAAGCCGCACGAGGGTATCGAGGCGCAGGCGCCGCGCGTCGCGGCTCACGGCGGCAGGATCAAGGTTCATCATCCCGAGAGAGCATAGGGCGTCGGACCGGTCCGTCCACGCTCCATGTTGCCCGGGTCAGGCTTTCGGCCGATCTGCCTCAATCGTGTGCACTGCGGCAAGAATCGTTCTACCAAGCACGCCAGAACGCGCTAAAAATAACACAGCTCCCCGAATTAACCTTTGCTAAACCACTCACCGCATTGAATAGGGCAAGCGGAACTTTACCGTCGTGGGACGGGTTCGGAATGGACCTGCCCGTCTCGCAGCTGCGAGGAAGAAAGGGCGCCCGAACCATGGGGGTGCAGATGAGCCTCGCCTATCTCTGGTACGAAGCGGCGCACGCGATGCTGACGCCGGCCCGTGCCGCCTCAGACGCCACGCGCCTCCTCTTCGCGAATCCGGCGAACCCGCTGCACTACACCGCATACGGCCGCACCGTGTCCGCCGCCTGCGAGATGTTCGAGCGCACGACGCGCCGCTACGCCAAGCCCAGCTTCAACCTGCCCACGACGCTCGTCGGTGGCGAGCGGGTCGCGGTCACGGAGCGCGTGGTGTGGGAGCGCCCGTTCTGCCGAGTCATCTCCTTTGACCGGGCGATGCCGGCGCGGGCGAAGCCCCAGCCTAAAGTGCTGATCACGGCGCCGATGTCGGGCCACTACGCCACGCTCCTGCGCGGCACGGTCGAGGCTTTCCTGCCGAACCATCAGGTCTACATCACCGACTGGACGGATGCCCGCCTCGTGCCGCTCGCGGCCGGGCGCTTCGACCTCGACGACTATATCGACTACCTCATCGACATGTTCCGGATGCTCGGCCCGGACCTGCACGTCATGGCGGTCTGCCAGCCCTCCGTGCCCGTGATCGCCGCCATCGCCCGCATGGAAGCGGAGAACGACCTGGCGACGCCGCGCAGCATGACCCTGATGGGCGGGCCGATCGACACCCGCCGCTCCCCCACGGCCGTCAACCAGCTCGCCGAGGAGCGCGGCACGGAGTGGTTCAAGCGCAACTGCATCGTGAAGGTGCCGGGCACCTCGCCCGGCTTCTGGCGCGACGTGTATCCGGGCTTCCTGCAGCTCTCGGGCTTCATGGCGATGAACATGGATCGCCATCTCAACGCCCATTGGGAGATGTTCCAGCACCTCGTGCAGGGCGACGGCGATTCGGCCGAGAAGCACCGCGAGTTCTACGACGAGTACCTCGCCGTCATGGACCTGACGGCGGAGTTCTATCTCCAGACGGTCGAGACCGTGTTCGTGGAGCACCTCCTGCCGAAGGGCGAGATGATGCACCGGGGGCACTCGGTCGACCTCATGTCCATCCGCCGCTGCGCCATCATGGCCGTCGAGGGCGAGAAGGACGACATCTCGGGCGTCGGGCAGACGCTGGCCGCGCTCGAGCTGACGCCCAACCTCGCGCCGGACAAGAAGATCTACCACCTCCAGAAGGGCGTGGGTCACTACGGGGTGTTCAACGGCTCGCGTTTCCGGTCGGAGATCGCGCCACGCATCGCCGATTTCATCCTCACCCACGAGATGGAGGCCGCGGCGCGCCGCCGCCAGCCGGTCCGGGCGATCGCCTGAGGCGGGCCGTTCGGCTCAGCCCTTGCGTCATCGGGACGGCTGACAGGGCGGCGTCTCCTGCGGCATAGCTCGCCGCCATGAGATTCGCCCTTTTCCGCCGCTCCGTTCCGGATCCTGCCCACCTCGAGGTGGCGCACGAGGGCCAAACCTTCCGCGTTCTTCTGCGCCGCCGCCCGGCCGCGCGCCGCATGACCTTGCGCGTCTCGAGCGCCACCGCCGAAGTCGTACTCACGGTGCCCGAGCACGTCGACTTGGCGGCCACTCAACGCTTCGCCGATGCCCATGGCGGCTGGATCGCCGCGCGCCTCGCCAAGGTCCCGCGCCGGGTGAGCCTGCAGCACGGCGAACGCGTGCCCTTGCGCGGCGTGCCCCACCGCATCGTCCACTGGTCGGCCGTGCGCGGTGCCACCGTCGCCACGACGGACTCAAGCGGCGAGCCTCTGATCGCCGTGTCCGGCGATCCGATCCTCGTGTCGAAGCGCGTGCGCGAGTTCCTGGAGCGCGAGGCGCGGGCCGATCTCGAGAAGGCCGTGAAGGCCCACACCCTCGCGCTCGGCCATTTCGCCAAGCGCTTGTCCGTGCGCGACACCACGACCCGCTGGGGCTCCTGCTCGGCCAAGGGACATCTGAGCTTCTCCTGGCGGCTCGTTCTTGCCCCGCCCTTCGTGCTCGACTACCTCGCCGCCCACGAGGTCGCGCACCTAAAGGAGCTCAACCACTCCCACCGCTTTTGGACCCTCGTGCACCGGCTCTGCCCGCGCACCGAGGAGGCCGAAAGCTGGCTGAAGCGTCACGGCACGGAGCTTCACCGCTACGGCTGAGCGCCGGTCCCGTTCAACGGGTTCGCCGGATCCCAGGCGTAGCGCAGCGTCTCGAAGCGCAAGCTCCGCGCGTCGACCATGAGGAGGCGCCCCACGAGGCTCTCGCCGAAGCCGACGGTTTCCCGGACCACCTCCATCGCCATGAGCGAGCCCATGACGCCCGCGAGCGCTCCGAGCACCCCGGCCTGCGCGCAGGTCGGGACCGCGCCGGGCGGGGGAGGGGAGGGAAACAGGCAGCGGTAGGTAGGGTTGGGGCGCCCATCCGCTCCGCGCTCGTGCGCCCGGATCGTGGTGAGCGAGCCGTCGAACTGCCCGAGCGCCGCCGTCACGAGGGGCCGGCCCGCGCGAAAGCACGCATCGGAGACGGCGTAGCGGGTCTCGAAATTGTCAGAGCCGTCGGCGACGATGTCGTAGGCCTCGATTAAGCCGGCAGCATTCTCCGGGGTGATCCGTGCCGAATGCGCCTCAATCCGCACGTGCGGATTGAGGCGGGTGATGGCGTCTGCCGCGCTCGCGACCTTGGCCCGGCCGATGTCGGGCGTTCCATGGATCACCTGCCGCTGCAGGTTCGAGAGCGAGACCGCGTCGTCGTCGACGATCCCGAGCGTGCCAAGGCCGGCCGCCGCGAGATATTGCAGGAGAGGCGCCCCGAGGCCGCCCGCCCCGACGACCAGCACGCGGGCTGCTTTCAGCTTCGCCTGGCCCGGACCGCCCACCTCGCGGAGGACGAGGTGGCGCGCGTAGCGGTCGATTTCGTCGGGTTCCAGCGCCATAGCCTCTCTTAGAGCAGCGGCCCGCCGAGACGCAAAGCGGCACCTCGAGCCTCACCTCTTGGCGAGCCCTGTGGCTCGTGCCACGGTGCAGCGCACACCAGACGAGGGCCGGGTCAGCGGCCCGAACGAGAAGAGGGTGAACGGGATGACGTTGAAGAGCTTCGCACTCGCGCTTGCCGGCGTGAGCTTGTCGGCGGTGGCGGCCCTCGCGCAAGGCGCCGTGCGCCCGGCGATCGTCTATGATCTGGGCGGTAAGTTCGACAAATCCTTCAACGAGGGCGTCTTTGCCGGCGCGGAGCGCTTCAAGAAGGAGGCGGGCGTCGACTACCGGGACTTCGAGCCCCAGAACGACGCGCAGAAGGAGCAGGCCCTGCGCCGCTTCGCCCGCGACGGCTTCTCGCCCATCGTGGCGGTGGGCTTCTCGCAGCAGAGCGCCGTGGAGAAGGTGGCCAAGGAGTTCCCGCAGGCCAAGTTCACGCTGATCGACGCTGTCGTCGACATGCCCAACGTCCAGTCGATCACCTTCAAGGAGCACGAGGGCTCCTATCTTGTCGGCCTGCTCGCCGGCATGGCGGCGAAGTCGGGCAAGGTGGGCTTCGTCGGCGGCATGGACGTGCCCCTCATCCGCCGCTTCGCCTGCGGCTATGTCCAGGGCGCCAAGGCGGCGAAGAAGGACGCTGAGGTTTTCCAGAACATGACCGGCACGACGGGGGCTGCCTGGAACGACCCGGTTAAGGGCGGCGAATTGGCGAAGAGCCAGATGGAGCGCGGCGCCGACGTGATCTACCAGGCGGCCGGCGGCACGGGCATCGGCGTGCTGCGGGCGACGGCGGATGCGGGCAAGCTCGGCATCGGCGTCGATTCGAACCAGAACGGCCTCCACCCGGGCAAGGTGCTCACCTCGATGATCAAGCGGGTGGATGTCGCGGCCTACAAGTCCTTCACCGACGCCAAGAACGGTGCCTGGAAGGCGGGCGCCACCGTGCTCGGCCTCAAGGAGGACGGCGTCGCTTGGGCGGACGACGAGAACAACAAGAGCCTCGTCACCGCGGAGATGCGCGCGGCGGTGGAGAAGGCGGCAAACGACATCAAGGCCGGCACGGTGCAGGTGCACGACTACATGTCGGACCAGAAGTGCCCGGGGTGATCGTCCTTCTCCCCTTGTGGGAGAAGGTGCTCGGCGCGAGCCGGGCGGATGAGGGGTGGCGCGTCGCAGACGCGCTCGGCGCAGCCGATCGCAACCCGGTCGCTTCGCGAGCGCCCGTTCCGGGCGCGCCCCCTCTCCCGACCCCGCCTGACGGCGGAGCCACCCTCCCCCGCGAGGGGGGAGGGAGATGACCCCCGCCCTCGAACTCGTCGGCATCGACAAGAGCTTCGGCGCCGTCCACGCGAACCGGGACATCAACCTCGCGGTCGCTGCCGGCACGATCCACGGCATCGTCGGCGAGAACGGGGCCGGCAAGTCGACCCTGATGTCCATCGTCTACGGCTTCTACGAGGCCGATGCGGGCGAGATCCGGGTCGGCGGCAAGCCCGTCGCGATCCGTTCCTCGGCGGATGCCATCCGGGCCGGGATCGGCATGGTCCACCAGCACTTCATGCTGGTCGAGCCGCTCTCCGTGCTCGAGAACGTCATGCTGGGCGCCGAGGGCGGCGCCCTGCTCAGGGGCGGCGCGCGCAAGGTCCGGGCGGAGCTCGAGCGGCTTGCCCGCGATTACGGCTTGAGCCTCGACCCTGACGCTCGGGTCGGCGACCTCTCGGTCGGTCTCCAGCAACGGGTCGAGATCGTCAAGGCCCTGGTGCGCGGCGCTGACATCCTCATCCTCGACGAGCCGACCGCCGTGCTCACGCCGGCCGAGGCCGATGCCCTCTTCCGCTTCCTGTTCGTGCTGAAGGAGCGGGGCAAGACCGTCATCCTGATCACCCACAAGCTGCGGGAGATCATGGCCGCCACCGACCGGGTCTCGGTGATGCGCCGCGGCGCCATGGTGGCGACGCTCGAGACCGCGCGCACCTCGCCGCAGGAACTGGCCGAGGAGATGGTCGGTCGCCGCGTCCTGCTTCAGGTCGAGAAGACGCCCGCGAAGCCCGGGCGCCCGGTGCTCCAAGTCGAGAACCTGTCCGTCGTCGATGCCCGCGGCGTGCTGCGGGTCGCCGAGGCGTCCCTCACCGTCCATGCCGGCGAGATCGTCGGCATCGCGGGCGTCGCCGGCAACGGCCAGAGCGAGCTGCTCGAGGCGATCGCCGGGATGCACGCGCCAGCGACCGGCACGATCCGCCTCGATGGCCGACCCTTGAGCGCGGCGGAGCACGAGCCGCACGCTCTGCGCCGCGCCGGCCTCCTCCACGTGCCGGAGGACCGGCTGCGGATGGGGCTCGTCGCGGCCTTCCCCGCCTTCGAGAGCGCAGCCCTCGGCTTCACCGATGACGAGGCCTACGGCCGCGGTCCGCTCCTCGACCACGGCCGCATGGTGCGGGATCTGGCCGCCAAGATGGATCAATACGACGTGCGCCCGCCAGCGCCGCGGCTCAAGACCGCGAAGTTCTCCGGCGGCAACCAGCAGAAGATGGTGCTCGCCCGGGAGATCGAGCGGCAGCCGAAGGTGCTCCTCGTCGGCCAGCCGACGCGAGGCGTCGACATCGGCGCCATCGAGTTCATTCACAAGCGCCTCGTGGCCCTGCGCGACGCCGGCGTCGGCATCCTCCTCGTCTCGGTGGAGCTTGAGGAGATCATGAGCCTCTCCGACCGGGTGCTCGCCATGTGCGGCGGCCGCATCACCGGCGAGCGCCGGCCGGCCGAGACGAATGAGCGGGAGCTCGGGTTGCTGATGGCAGGTGTCGAGCGGGCGGCTTGAGGGCGGTTGTCGTCGGCGATGTACATGCTACATTCCAACGCGTGTACACGGAGGCGGCGATGGCCCTTCATATCCGCGACGAAGAGACGGACCGTCTGGTCCGCAGCCTCGCCGAGATCAAACGGATCGGGCTGACCGAAGCGGTGAAGCTTGCGGTGAGCAACGAGATCAAGCGGGTTCCGCTGCAAGAACGAATCAGGCCGATTCAGGAGCGGCTCGCAAAGGTGCCGCGGACCGGGCTGAAAGCCGACAAGGCCTTCTACGACAGCCTCAACGACGAGTGATGGTCGTCGATGCATCCGCCCTGGTCGCGATCGCCCTGGAGGAGCCGGAAGCTGATGCCCTATCGGGCCGACTGAATGCTGCAGCGATCGCTCTCACCCATCCGCTTTCGGTATACGAGGCTGTGCTGGCCGTCACGCGAGAGCTGAAGCAGCCGCCTTACGTCACCTACCGCGACCTGTCCGACTTCATGTCAGCTGCCGGCATCGAGGTCGTAGACATCGGAAGTGCCGAGACGATCGCGGCCCTCGAAGCCTTCACCCGCTACGGCAAGGGCCAGAAGCATCCCGCCCAGCTCAACATGGGCGATTGCTTCTCCTACGCCTGCGCCAAGCTGCGCGGCATGCCCCTCCTGTACAAGGGCGATGACTTCGCCCGGACGGATCTGGCGTGAGCCCTCAGGTCACCCTCATCACCCTCGGCACCGCCGACCTCGCCCGCGCCCGGGCCTTCTACGAGGCGCTGGGCTGGACGGCCTCGGCCGCGAGCCAGCCCACGGTGGCATTCTTCCACGGCAACGGCGGGCCGGCGCTCGGCCTCTTCGGGCGCGACTCGCTCGCCGAGGACGCCCATGTGGAGGATCACCCGACAGGCTTCGCGGCCGTCACGCTGGCGCACAACCTCGCCTCGCGCGAGGCCGTGGACGCCTTCTTCGCTCGAGCCCTCGCAGCGGGGGCCCGCGCCCTGAAGACGCCGCGGGAGGTGTTCTGGGGCGGCTATTCCGGATACTTCGCCGATCCCGACGGGCATCTGTGGGAGATCGCCCACAACCCGTTCTTCCCCTTCGACGCGGGCGGGCGATTGGATCTGCCGGAGTGAGCGCCCCCCTCGACCTGCCCCGCTGGGCCGATCTCGGCCTCGTGCCGGCGCTCTCCGTCGCGGCAGCCTTCGGCGTCGCCGGCCTCGTGGTGCTCGGCATCGGCGAGAACCCGCTCGTCACCACACGCGTGCTGATCCAGGGCAGCCTCGGCACCGGCGAGGGCCTCGGCTTCACTTTGTTCTATGCCACGAACTTCATCTTCGCCGGCCTCGCCGTGGCGGTGGCCTACCACGCCGGGCTCTTCAACATCGGCGGCGAGGGCCAGGCGACGCTCGCGGGCCTCGGCGTCGCGCTGGCCTGCCTGTACCTGCCGGCGAGGCTGCCCGCTGTCTTGATGATCCCCGCCGGGATCCTGGCCGGCGCGCTTTTCGGGGCACTCTGGGCGCTGATCCCGGGCTACCTGCAAGCCAAGCGCGGCAGCCACATCGTCATCACGACGATCATGTTCAACTGGCTCGCCTCCGTGCTGATGGTCTACCTGCTCGTCAACGTCATGCGCGAGCCGGGCACCATGAACCCGGAGACACGGGCTTTCCCGCCCGCGGCGCAGATCCCCTTCGTCCACGAGCTGCTCGGCCTGGAGACGGCCCGCTCGCAGCTCAACCTGTCGCTGCTCCTGGCGCTGGCGGCGGCCGTCGGCGTGTGGCTCCTGATCTATCGCTCCCGGCTCGGCTACGCGATCCGCACGGTCGGCGCCAACCCCACCGCCGCGCTCTACGCCGGCATCCGGCCGGAGCGGATCATCGTGATCGCCATGGCGATCTCAGGAGCCCTCGCCGGCGGCCTCGCGGTCAACGAGCTCATGGGCTACCACCACCGCCTGCTTCTGGAATTCACGTCCGGCTACGGCTTCGTCGGCATCGCGGTGGCCCTGATGGGCCGGGCGCACCCGGCCGGGATCGTTCTCGCCTCGCTCCTCTTCGGCGTGCTCTATCAGGGCGGCGCCGAACTCGCCTTCGAGCAGCCCGCCATCACCCGCGACATGGTGGTCGTCATCGGCGGCGTGATCATTCTTTTCGCCGGGGCGCTTGACGGCCTCTTCCGGCGCTTCGCCGCGCGGCTGCTGGCGCCCCGCGCCCGACCGGCGGAGGCGTGAGCAATGGACCTCTCGGCCCTCGTCACGGTCCTGGACTCGAGCCTGCGCCTGTCGATCCCGCTGCTCGCCGCCTGTCTCGCCGGGCTGTGGTCCGAGCGCGCGGGCGTCGTGGACATCGGCCTCGAGGGCAAGATGCTGGTGGCGGCTTTCGCCGCGGCCGCGGCGGCGCATCATTCAGGCTCGGCCTGGATCGGGCTCGCGGCCGGATGCTTCGGCGCGATCGCGTTCGCCCTCGTCCATGGCTTCGCCTCCATCTCCCAGCGCGGCAACCAGATCGTGTCGGGGGTCGCCATCAACATGCTGGCCGCGGGGCTCACCGCCATCGTCGGCAACGCCTGGTACGGCCAGGGTGGGCGCACGCCGCCTCTGGAGGGTGCCTCTCGCTTCGAGAGCCTCGCCTTCGGACACTCGGCCCTCGTCTACCTCACGCTCGCCGCGGTGCCCGTGACCTGGTGGGTTCTCGCCTATACGCGCTTCGGCCTGCGCCTGCGGGCGGTCGGCGAGAACCCCGCCGCGGTCGACACCGCGGGCATCTCCGTCACGGGCCTTCGCTACGCGGCGGTGATCCTCGCGGGGCTCCTGTGCGGGCTGGGCGGCACCTACCTCGCCGTGTCGCAATCGGCGGGGTTCCTGCCCAACATGACGGCCGGCAAGGGCTTCATCGCGCTCGCTGCCCTGATCTTCGCCAAGTGGCGGGCCTGGCCGGCGCTCGGCGCCTGCTTCCTGTTCGGCCTGCTCGACGCCGCGGCGATCCGCTTGCAAGGCGTTTCCCTGCCCGGGATCGGTCAGGTGCCTGTCCAGGCGATCCAGGCCTTGCCTTACCTTCTCACGGTGATCCTGCTTGCCGGCGTCGTCGGCCGCGCCATCCCGCCCCGGGCCGCCGGGATCCCCTACGTCAAAGAGCGCTGATGGCCGATCTCGATGCCCTGTTCGAGGCCGCCAGCCTCGCCCGCTCCCGCGCGCACGCGCCCTATTCCGGCTTTCCGGTGGGCGCCGCCGTGCTCTCGGAGGGCGGAACGGTCTATGCCGGCTGCAACGTCGAGAGCGCCGCCTACCCGGAAGGCAATTGCGCGGAGACGGGCGCGATCGCCGCCATGGTGGCCGCGGGCGAGCGGCGCATTCGCGCCGTCCTGGTGGTCGGCGGCGGGGAGGGGCTCGTCACGCCCTGCGGCGGCTGCCGCCAGCGCATCCGCGAGTTCGCCGCGCCCGACACCCCGATCCACATCGCGGGACCCGACGGCGTGCGGCGCAGCTTCACCCTGGAAGAGCTGTTGCCCTTCTCCTTTGGACCGGACAATTTGGCCCGAAAGGGGCAGGGTAGATGATCGACGACTCGATGCAGGAAGCGGCGGAGTTCCTCCGCAGCCGCGGCTTCGACGGGCGGTTCGACTGTGCCATGGTGCTCGGCACCGGGCTCGGCCGCCTCGCCGACGACCTCGAGGAGGCCGTCAGCCTGCCCTATGCTGAGATCCCGCATTTCCCGGAAAGCGGCGTTTCGGGGCACGCGGGCACGCTCATCGCCGGGCGCATGGAGCGCAAGCGAGTCCTGATCTTCCAGGGCCGCTCCCACTATTACGAGACGGGCGACGCCGGCGCGATGCGGGTGCCGATCGGGGTGGTGGCGGCTTTGGGCGGACCGCCCCTCCTCCTCACCAACGCCGCGGGTTCGACCAAGCTCGACATCCGGCCGCCGAGCCTCGTCGTCGTGTCCGATCACATCAACTTCTCGGGGGTAAGCCCGCTGCTCGGCGATCGGACCGAGAAGCGCTTCGTCTCGATGACCGCGGCCTACGACGAGCGCCTGCGCAAGAAGATGCGCCTCGCCGGCGCCGCCGCCGGCGTCACCCTTCATGAGGGCGTCTACATGTGGTTCTCCGGCCCGAGCTTCGAGACGCCGGCGGAAATCCGCATGGCCCGGACGCTGGGCGCCGATCTCGTGGGCATGTCGACGGTGCCGGAGGTGATCCTCGCCCGCTATTTCGGGCTCAAGCTCGTCGCGGTGTCCGTCGTCACCAACATGGCGGCCGGGATCGGCGGCGCGTCCCCCTCCCACAAGGAGACGAAGGACACCGCATCGAGCGCGGCCTTAGGGTTGCGCCGCCTCATCCGCACCTTCATCGCGGGGCTCGACGATGTCTGAGCGCGATCTCGCCCTCCGGGCGCTGCGCCTTCTCGACCTCACCGATCTCACCGAGACCTGCTCGGATCGCGGCACCGACGCGCTCTGCGCCAAGGCCCTGGACCCGCGCGGCCCGGTGGCGGCCGTGTGCCTCTGGCCGCAATTCGTGAGCCGGGCGCGCGACGCCCTGCGCGACAGTCCGGTGCGGATCGCCACCGTCGTGAATTTTCCGCAAGGAACCGACGACATCGACCGCGTCCTCGACGACATCGGCGAGGCGCTGGGGGACGGCGCCCAGGAGATCGACCTCGTCCTGCCCTACGCGGCCTTCCTCGCCGGCGACGTCGCCGCGGCTGCCGACATGGTGCTCGCGGTCCGGGACGTGGTCGACCAGGGCCGCACCCTCAAGGTGATCCTCGAGACCGGGGCGCTGGAAACGCACGAGCGCATCGCCGCCGCGAGCCGGCTCGCCATCGAGGGCGGCGCCGACTTCATCAAGACCTCGACCGGCAAGATCCCGGTCTCGGCGACGCTGCCGGCCGCAAGGACCATGCTCGACGCGATCAAGACCGCCGGCCGGCCTGTCGGCCTCAAGCCCTCGGGCGGCATTCGCACGCTCGCCGACGCAGCGGGCTATCTGGCGCTCGCCGACGAGGTCATGGGGCCGGCCTGGGCGACCCCCAAAACCTTCCGCTTCGGGGCCAGCGGGCTCTACGACGCGCTCATCGCCGCGATCGACGGCCGCGAGCCGGGCTCGACCACCGTCGGCGTCTACTAGGATCATCATGACGAGTGCCTTCCTGCCGCAGGAGCTCATCCGCGCGAAGCGCGATGGCCGCTCCCTGGCGCCCGCCGACATCGCGGCCTTCATCGCGGGGCTCACTGACGGCTCCGTGTCGGAGGGCCAAGCAGCGGCCTTCGCGATGGCGGTGTTCTTCCGCGGTCTGTCCCTCGACGAGCGGGTGGCGCTCACCCAGGCCATGACCCGTTCGGGCGACGTGCTCACCTGGGATCTGCCCGGCCCCGTGCTCGACAAGCACTCGACCGGCGGCGTCGGCGATCCGGTGAGCCTTCCGCTTGCCGCCATCGTCGCCGCCTGCGGCGGCTACGTGCCCATGATCTCAGGGCGAGGTCTCGGGCATACCGGCGGCACCCTCGACAAGCTCGACTCGGTCCCTGGCTACGCGACCCAGCCCGACATCGACACCTTTCGCCGCGTCACCCGCGAGGTCGGCTGCGCCATCATCGGCCAGACGGCGGATCTGGCGCCCGCCGACAAGCGGCTCTACGCCATCCGCGACGTCACGGGCACCGTCGAGTCCCTCGATCTCATCACCGCCTCGATCCTCTCGAAGAAGCTGGCCGCGGGTCTCCAGGGCCTCGTGATGGACGTGAAGCTGGGCTCGGGCGCCTTCATGACGGAGCGCGGTCCGGCGCGGGCCTTGGCCGAGAGCCTCGTCACGGTGGCCGGCGGCGCCGGCCTGCCGACGAGCGCGCTCCTCACCGACATGGACGAGCCCTTGGCCTCGGCCGCCGGCAACGCCGTCGAGGTGGCCTACTGCCTCGATTACCTCGCGGGGCGCCGGCGCGAGCCCCGCTTCCACGGCGTCACCATCGCACTCGCCGCGGAGATGATCCATCTCGGGCGCCTGGCCGAGAGCCGGGACGCGGCGCAGGCCCAAGCGGAGGAGGCCCTGACTTCGGGCCGTGCGGCTGAGACCTTCGCCCGGATGGTCACGGCGCTCGGCGGCCCGTCCGACCTGCTGGAGCGGCCTGAGGCGCACCTTCCCGCGGCCGCCGTGATCCGGGACGTCACCCCCGAGGGGGCGGGGTTGGTCGCCGGGATCGAGACCCGCACCGTGGGCGTCGCCGTCGTGGCGCTCGGCGGCGGGCGGACGCGGCCGCAGGACGGGATCGACCACGCGGTGGGTCTCACGGACCTGGCGCCGGTCGGCGCCGAGGTGGGGTCCGGCCGCCCGCTCGGGCGCGTTCACGCCCGCTCGGAGGAAGCCGCTGCAGCCGCGGCCGCCGCCTTGCGCGCGGCCTACCGCATCGGCGAGCCGGGACAGCCCCGGCCCCTCGTCCATGACCGGGTCGGAGCCGCAGCGTGACGATCCTCATCGCCCTCCAGGGCTGGGACACCGGGCTCTGGGTCGAGCGCATGCGCCGCCTCCTGCCCGCGAGGCCGGTCGTGACCCTCGCGGAACCCTTCGACAAGGCCGCCGTGCGCTACGCCCTTTCGTGGCGCCACCCTCACGGCAGCCTCGCCGACCTGCCGAACTTAGGTGCCATCTTCTCCCTCGGGGCTGGCGTCGACCACATCCTCGCCGACCCGCGCCTGCCGGACGTGCCGATCGCCCGGGTCGTCGACCCGGATCTCACGACCCGCATGAGCGAGTACGTGGTCCTGCACTGCCTGATGCACCTGCGCCAGCAGCGGCGCTGGGACGCGCAGCAGCGCGAGAAGCTGTGGGACGACGACGATTTCCAGCCCGCTGCCCGGGAGCTTCGCGTCGGCGTGCTGGGCCTGGGCGAGCTCGGGCGCGACGCGGCCCACAAGCTCCAGGTGATGGGCTTCGACGTCGCCGGCTGGAGCCGCTCGCCGGCAAAAGCGCCGTTCTCGACCTTCTCGGGTCAAGACGGCCTGGAGCCCTTCCTCGCCCGCACGGATATCCTGGTCTGCCTCCTCCCGCTGACGCCACAGACTCGCGGGATCCTGAACCGCGATCTCTTCGCAGGGCTGGCCCGCGACGGGCGCCTGGGCGGGCCGGTGCTGATCAATGCCGGCCGCGGCGGGCTCCAGGTCGAGGGCGACATCCTCGCGGCGCTCGATGATGGCACCCTCAAGGCTGCGACCCTCGACGTGTTCGAGCGGGAGCCCCTGCCTAGCGACTCAGGCCTCTGGACCCATCCGCGGGTCACGGTGACGCCGCACAATGCCGCGATGAGCGCGCCGGAAGCGGTCGGCGCCCTCATCGCGGGTCAGATCGCCGCCCTGGAACGGGGCGAGCCCCTGCTGCACCAGGTCGATCGAGCCCGAGGCTACTAGAGTTGATGGTACGCGTTTTCTTGACGCGAGCCGGTGCTCACCTCGCTCGAAAACGCTCCAGGCCTTGCGACGAAGGGTGCAGGCGTTAAGCCCTCGTTAACCAGTCGCGCGCTGTGATAGAACGCAACAAAACAGCGCCGAAACGGCCTGGGGCAGACATAACGATGCGTCACATCACGATCGCGGATGGGCTTCGCCTCCGCTTCCCGAACCGCAGCGAGCAGTTCGACCAGGGCGTCGAGATCGGCGCGCTCGCCGTGCTCATGGATCTCGGCACCCGCGAGTTCGACCGCTGGATTGCTCAAGGGAACCTGGAGCAGGCCCGGTCGCTGGCCGAGAAGCTCGGCTACCGCGTCGTCGAGGGACCGGTGGACGACGGCTTCGTTCACGTGACGCTGCGCACCGGCGCTGCCCGTCCGGCCCTGCGCCTGGTCCACACGGGCTGACGCCTCAGCCCTTCGCGACGGCGACCGAGAGTTCTGCGCCCGAGAAAGGCCGGTCGTCCGGCCCGTGCTGGCCGTGACCGAGGCTCCAGGCCGCCGGCCAGACCAGGCGTTCGAGTCCCCAGGCCGCGGCCCCCTGCAGCGACGACCACGGCCCGTCCTCACCCTCGCGCAGCAGGAGGCCACCCGGGCCGAGCCCGGCATGTAGCGCCAAGGTGAAGTCGAAGGACGTGTCCGGCGCGAGCGCCGGACCGATCCAGGTGCCCGGCGAGCGGCCGGCCTGCGGGCCCAGCACGGCGATGAGGCGCTGCTCCGGACCGGCCAACCCGATCCACAAGGGCGCGAGCACCGCCTCGCCGGGGTCTTGAAGCGACAGGACGGTCTGCGCCGCCCCGGCCTGCGCCGCGGTCCGGCCTCGGAGGCGCAGGAACACGACCCGCTCGTCGTCAGCCGGTCCAGAGACCGGAGCCTCCACGGCTCCGAGCGGCAGCAGGCGCCAATCCCTTGGTTCGGCGAGGGGCCAGGACAGGCGCTCGCGCACCCGGCCCGTGTCATCGATTACCTGACAGCGCAGGCCTTCTCCATCGAGCGCGGCCTGGACGAGGTGCAGGTACTCGATCCCCTCCGGCATGCGGTGCGCCGTGCCGGCCCCCGCCGTCGTGATCTGCAGGACGCCCCGGTGAACCTGGACGTCGTAGGCGAGGATGTGGCTGCAGAGATACGCCAGTACGCCGTGGGCGACGAGCACGTCCCAGAATCTCTTGGCATGTTCCGGCCCGATCGTGCGCTGGTAGGCTCCGGCGAAACCGTTCACCGGGTAAACCGGGTGGTGCCCCATCACGAGCGTGTGGCGCGCATCCGCATGGGCCTTGAGCGTGGTATCGAGCCACTCGGTCTCGACATGGCCCTCGCCGCCGAGCCCCGACCACAGCGTGTGCGTCACGATGAGAAGAAGGTCGCCCCGCCGCACCCAATAGGCGAGGCCCTCCTGGCCCGGCGGACCGTTGCGGGGTAGGTCGTAGGCCGCGCGGAACACGGCCTCGCTCGCCGCATCGTAGGCGGTGTGGTTGGCGGTGCAGGGGTAAAAGGGCGTGCGCGCCCGGTCGAGCCAAGCCATCTCGACGTCGTGGAAGTGCCGCCACTGCGCCCGCAGCACGTCCGGATCGGCCGAGAGCCCGATGATCTCGTCGCCCGGGAACAAGATAAACTCCGGCCCCGGGTCGAGGCGCCGCAGGACGGCGTTGACGGCGGCGAAGGTGCGCTCGTGGGGCGCTCCCGGTACGCCGGAACAGGCGTCGCCGTAGAGCACGAATTGGTGCCCCGGCCCGCGGGGAACGAGGGCCGGGATCGCGGCGAAGCCGTCAGCCATGCAGGGCCTCCGGTCTCAAGCTCCGCCCGCGCTCGGCGGCGAGGAAGCGCCGGACGGCCTCGTCCTCGGTGAGCCCGATCGCCCGCTCGTAAGCCGCTCGCGCCTCGTTCCACAGGCCAACGCCCCGCAAGGCTTCGGCGCGCACCGCCCAATAGGGCTGGTACGTGGCGACACGCTCCTCGTCGAGGGCATCGAGGCAGGCGAGCGCGCGCGACGCCCCTTCAGCTTGAAGCAGCGCGGCCGCTTCCCCCACGGCCGCCCCGAGCGTCGGGGCGAGACGGCGCAGGGCCGCGTAGAGCCCGGCCACCGCCGGCCAGGGCGTCCGGCCCGTCTGGCGCCGGCTCGCGTGGGCGGATTGGATCGCGGCCTCGATCTGGGTGCGCCCCGGACGTCCGTGGCGGGAGGCCTCGCGCAATGCGGCTTCCGCCTCGCCGATCAGCGCGCCGTTCCAGAGCGCCGGATCCTGGTCGGTGAGACGCACGTAGGCGCCGTCAGGCCCCCGCCGGGCGGGGCGGCGCGCCTCGCAGTGGAGCACGAGGGCAAGCAGCCCCAGCACTTCCGGCTCCCCGGGGCAGAGCCGCGCGAGCAGGCGCGCGAGCCAGATCGCCTCCTGCGCGAGGTCGGCGGGGCTGCCCTCCGGTCCGCCTCCTTCGCCGCCGAGCGTGAAGGCGGCGTAGACCGCAGCGAGCACCGCCTCGAGCCGCTCCGGCTCGTCGGCGAGGTCCGGAACGGCGAAGGGGATGCCGGCAGCCTTGATCTTGGCCTTGGCCCGCACGAGGCGCTGGCTCATCGCCGCCGGCGCGACGAGAAAGGCGGAGGCGATCCGCGCGGCGTCGAGGCCGAGCACCGCCTGGAGCATGAGGGGCGTGCGCGCCGCGGGGTCGATCGCCGGATGGGCGCAGACGAAGAGCAGGGCGAGGCGCTGATCGGGAATGATCACGGTGCCGTCCTCGCTCTCGCGTTCCGCGGTGACGGCGAGGCTCGCGGCGGCCGCGGCCCGCACGGCGGCGCGGCGCGCCTGATCGGCGAGGCGGCGCTTCGCCACCGCCAGGAGCCAGCCTTCCGGGTTGTCCGGCACGCCGTCGCGGGGCCATTGCGCGAGCGCCGCCACGAGGGCGTCGCCGATCGCGTCCTCGGCCGCGGCGAGGTCGCGGGTGCGCGACGCGGCGAGGGCGACGAGGCGGCCGTAAGCCTCCCGCGCGATCCGCTCCGCTTCCCGCGTCCCTGCCGTCGGCATGGCTCAAGTCCTCACATCGGGGGCGGAGGCAGGACCGGGCGCACCTCGACGGAGCCCGTCGCGGCGCAGGGCATGCGGGCTGCCCATTCGAGCGCCTTGTCGAGATCCGGCACCTCGACGATGAAGTAGCCGCCGAGCTGTTCCTTGGTGTCGGCGAAGGGCCCGTCCTGGACACGGCGCTGGCCGTCGCGCAAGCGAACGGTGGTGGCCGTTGCCGGCGGCTCGAGCCCGTTGCCGCCGATCATGATGCCGGATTCCGCCACGGCTTTCGAATAGGCCATCCAGGCGCCCCAATAGGCCGGCGCCTCGGGGCCGTCGCGCAGGGCGCAGTCGGCGGCGGTCTCGTAGGCGATGAGCATGTACTGCATGGTCTGTCCCCTTGTGCTGGTCGCGGAAGCTTCGAGGCTTCCGTCGTGGTGTCGCGCCAGCTTGGCCGATTTCGACAGGGGCTGCAGAAAAAGTTCGTTTCGCCGGATCGCGGCCGGGGATCACGCCATCGCCAGCGACACGAGGCGCCGCGCGCGGTGGGTATAGGTGTGCTCGGCAAGCGTCCGATCTTGAGCCGCGCGCCCGATCGCGAGGCTCGCGGACGGATCGCGGGCAAGCCGTTCCCAGTGCTCGATGACGCCCTCGACGCCGTCGGCGAGGAGCACCTCGGCACCGGGCGCGTAAAAATCCTCGATCTCGAAGCCGTCGCCGACGACGATCTGCGCTGCGCCCGACATCCCCGCTTCGAAAGTGCGCGGACCGGGCGTCGAGGCGCGGATCAGAAGGCGCGCGTTGGCGAGGTCGTGGTCGCGCCCGACATTGATCACCGCGAGCGCCGCGTTGGTGAAGCCGGCGAGCTCGTCGTTTGCGACCGTCATCGCCTGCCAGCCGGGCACCGCCCCTGTCGGTACGCCGGTGCCCAGGAACAGCGCTCGGCGGTCGAGGTCCGGCACCCGCGCCGCGATCTCCTCCAGAAGCCGCCGCCGGTTCCCGTAGAGATGACCGCAGAAGAAGAGTTCCGGTCCGGCCCGCACCGTCACCGGCCGGTGGTGGGCCGCGGGGTAGGCGCCTAGGGCTAGATGATGCACGGGCAGGACGGGCGGGTAGACGTCGAGGCTCGCCAGATCGTTGGTGAAGATCGCGTCGGCGAGCGGCACGACGCGGGTGTGGGCGTCGAACTCGTAAGGGTCGTCGTGGAGCCAGAAGACGAGCCGCCCGCCGCCCCGGCGCACCGCGTTGGCGAGCGGGTGATAGTCCGTCTCGTCGAGCATGACGGAGCCGAAGACCACGGCGAGGTCGGGGTTCAGGTCGAGCGCCGCCCGGCGCCCCGCCTCGTAGGCCGCGAGCACGGTGTCAGCGTCGGGAAAGGCTTCGCGAAGGCCGGCCGCGAGATAGCCGGGCAATCGGTTGTTGACGTTGAGGGCCTGGGGCGAGGCGCTCACGACGAGGATGCGGCGCGGGGTCATCGGCGGCGGGCCCGCCAGTGGTTGAGCCAGTAGACGCCGCGGTTGACCGCCGCCTGTAAGCCTTCCGTCTCTTTCAGGTAGACGAAGCGGCGCCAGAGCTCTTGGCCGCGGGCGAGGCGCGCGGCCTGACGCCCGAGAAGGCCGTGGCCTCCTGCGCCGGCCAGCGCCACCGGCGCCTCAGAGGCCGGCTTCGCCCAGCGCGGAGAAGCGAGGTAGATCTCGAGCTCGGACAAGTCGAGCGCCCGACGCACGCGGCGCCCTTCGGCGAAGGGCGTACGGCCGTCGAGCAGCCGAGCGTAGAGCGCGTCGACAGCTGCGGCGTAGGCCGGCCCGTCCTGGCCCGGCGCGGCAGGCAGCCGCGCCGCCATGGCCTCGATCAGGGCCGGTTCGGCGATCGCCCGGCGAAGCACCGCGGCCACGGCCTCGGCGTCGTTGACCGGAACGTGGAAGCCGTCGATCCCGTCGCGCACCCGCTCCCCTTGCGCGCCCAAAGCGGTGACGACCGGTACGAGGCCCGTCGCCTGCACTTCCGAGAGCGAGATGCAGTAGGTCTCAGGCCAGGGCGAAAGGATCAGGGCGAGACGGCAGCGGTCGAGTCCAGCGGGCAACTCGCCCGGCGGGAAGCCGCCATGAACCTCCACGTGGGCGAAGGCCTCGCCCTTGAGCCGTTCCGCGACGTCGAAATCGACGCGCCCGAAGACGTGGAAGCGAAGCGCCATGCCCCTCGTCGCCTCGAACACCTGGAGCGCCGTCGCCGCGCCCTTCACCGCCGTGAAGTTGCCCAAGAGCGCGACGTGAAGGACATCGTCCGCCGGCCGCGTCCGACGCTCGGGGATGCGCGGCAGGGGCGGGGGGACGATCGCGAAGCGATCCTTCAGGTGCGGATAAATGCCGGCGAGGATCGCCGCGCTCGCCTCCGATCCGGCGAGCAGCACGTCGGCCGAGCGCAAGCTCTCGGCGAAGAAGCGGCGCCGGCGGGCCTGAGAGCCCTCGCCGCGACCGCGGGTGCGGCGCAGGCAGGCGTCGCAGGTCTGGGCCGGGCGATGGAGGATGTCGCAGTAGCGGTCCTCGAAGCCGATCAGATTGTAGTTCTCGCAAGCCGCGAAATAGTCGTGCACCGCCACGACCACCCGCGCGCCGTAGGCTTTGGCGATCTGCGGAACGGAAAAGCTCAGGCCCCGCAGATGGTTGACGTGGACGAGGTCGAAGCCGTGCCGGTCCAGAAGTCCCTGGAAAGCACGATCGAAGCCCTCGTTGACGAGGTCGCCCTCGCCGATGGGCTTTGGCAGGGCGAAGGTTTCGCGAAGCTCGCCGTCCGGCCCGAACAGGGCGAAGGCGTTGCGTTTGGCGCCTGCGCGCCGGTCGGGCGCGAGCACGAAGGGCTCGACGGTGCCGAGGTGCTCGGTCAGTGCGTCGAGGGTGAGTTCCGCCCCGCCGAAGGTGCCGTAGCGCGTCAGATGGTGGGCGACGAAGAGCGCCCGGGACTTGCGGGCAGGCGCCACCGGGCGCGCCCGCGCGGCGGGTAGGGCGTCGAGGAGCGTCGCCACCCGGTGGTCGCAGGTGTGCTCGGCGAGGCAGCGCGCCTGGGCGGCCGCGGCGATGGCCCGGACGCGGGCGGGATCGGCCCGCGCCTCGTCGATCCGCGCCAGAAGCTCGTCGAGGCTGTCAAAGCTCAGGAACTCCGTGCCGGGCTCAAGCAGCCTCGCCGCCTCCGGCGTCGTGCCCGCGTCGACGAGCTGGGCGCCGCCAGCGATCGCCACCTCGAAGAGGCGCGGGCCCGGCGTGTCGCTCGCCGCTTCCGGGTTGCCTGGATCACTGGAGAAGCGCCGCGGCAAAGCCAGCGTCAGCAGGCTGCGGTTGGCGATGCGGCCGAAATCCCGGATCGAGACGCCAGGGGAAAAGGCGAAGCGGTCCCGGTAGCGGGCGATGGCCGGGGCGATCGCCGGGTTCGAGACGAGGACGAGCTTGGTCCTCAGGTCCGGCCGGCGCTGCCGCACGGCGTCGAGGGTCTCGAGGCGGTTCGGCCAGGCCGTGCCGGCGAAGAAGAGGTCGTAGGCCGGCGCATCGCTCCAGAGAGGAAGCCGCGCATCCCGGTCGGCGGCCAGGGCCAAGTGCAGCGCCCCCGCACCGTAGGCGCCCGCCGAGGCACGGTCGTTGGTCGCGACGAGGTCGAACCACGGCGCCACGACCCGGTTGCGTCCGACCTCGTAGGGGTCCTCCGTGAACCAGATCGCGCTTTGGCCCACACGGGCGCACAGCCGCTCCAGGATGGCGTTGTCGGCCTCCTCGCCGTCGAAGGCCAGGAGCAGGTCGAACCGGCTCTCCTGCGCCAACGTCAGGGCATCGGCGTAGGTCGCCCAGCGCGCCTCGCGCACCGCCGGATGGCGCTTGAGCGCGGCGAAGACCGCCCGGGCGATGTACCGGTTCGGGTTGTTCGCCTTCGTGTCGAGGAAGAGGACGCGCATCGGGCTCAAGCGTGGGGGCCGGGGAGCCGTATCGAACCGGCGTGTCCTGCGCAATCGCTCGCTATCCCTTTGCGATCCTTGCGCAGGTGCTTGCGTTTCCGCGGGCCGCGTGATGGAAACGGCGGGCCGCTGCCCTGCCGAGACCCCGCGTGCCGACCCTGTTCCGTTTCCTGTTCGTCATCGCCGTGCTGGCGGGCTTGGCCTACGGCGCGATGTTCGCGCTCGCCACCTTCGTGGAGCCGCAGCCGCGCGAGATCACGGTGACGATCCCGAACTCCAAGCTGCCGCCGCGATGACCCCTGCGGCGGGACGCCTCGCCGACCTTTTCCTCGACATGCTGGCCGCCGAGCGGGGTGCGGCCGCCAACACGCTCGCCGCCTACCGCCGCGACCTCGACGACTATCTCGCGTATCTCGCGGAAGCGAAGCTCGTCCCCGCCGAGGTCGAGCCCGCGGCGGTGCGCGCCTTCGTTGCGGGCCTCGACGAGCGGGGCTTGAAAGCCTCCTCCGCCGCGCGGCGCCTCTCGGCGGTGCGGCAGTTCCACCGCTTCCTCTACGCGGAAGGCTACGCCCCCTCCGACCCGACCGCTCCCGTGACGCCGCCCAAGCAGGCCCGGCCCATGCCCAAGGTGCTCTCGGCGGCCGAGGTCGACCGGCTGCTCGCGGCACTGGCCGAGCAGGTGACCTTGGCGAAGACCGATCCCGAGCGCCTGCGCGCCGCGCGGCTGCGCTGCCTCGTAGAGATGCTCTACGCCTCGGGCTTACGCGTCTCGGAGCTCGTCGCCCTGCCGCGGGCGGCGGCGCGGACGCGGGAGCGCATGCTCGTCATCAAGGGCAAGGGCGGCCGCGAGCGGCTGGTGCCCCTGACCGAGGCCGCCAAGGAAGCGGCGTCGGCCTATCTCGACCTGTTGGACGCGCGGGGGAAGGGGGGCAAGGGGGTCAAGGCCTCCAAGCCCAGCCCCTGGCTCTTCCCCGCCGACAGCGACACCGGCCACCTCACCCGCCAGGCCTTCGCCCGGGACCTGAAATCTGCCGCGGCGCTCGCCGGCCTGCGCACCGACCGGGTCAGCCCCCACGTCCTGCGCCACGCCTTCGCGAGCCACCTCCTCCAGAACGGCGCCGACCTGCGCATCGTCCAGGAATTGTTGGGCCACGCCGACATCGCCACGACGCAGATCTACACCCACGTGCTCGACGAGCGGCTCAAGAGCATGGTGCGGGACCTTCACCCGATGGGGGAGGGGTGAGGGGCTGAGTTGTCATGGTGCGGAACTGGGCTCCCGAGCGTTACCCAATTCGCCTCGGCTACATGTTGGGTGCGCTGGAAGAGTTCGCCTCGGAGAAACTGCAGGAGCGTCTCTGGCGAGGGCTTGGGCCAGAGATGTCGTCCTATGAGGAGGCGTACGAAATCTTCCTCGGTGATTGGGATGGCGACAGTCTCATCGACCTTGAATGGCGCGAAGCTGGACTAACCGAGGTGCAACGTAACGCGCTGCGGGCGTTTCGTACTGCCCTGAACGCGTTTCACAGCAAGCTCTCTCCCGAGCCGAACACTTGCTGAGGTCATAGACCATCCCGAATGGCCTCATGTGAGGGCACTCGCCCGGCGCGCCCTGCTCGCGATCGGCCCAGAGCGCCCGCGCCGATTCTGAAATCTGCATCTCACCTGTCGCGGTCAATCCGCGCGAGTGACCGCAATGCTACCTCTCACCCCCGCCGCAACAAAAACACCCCCTGCGCCCCGAAGAGGTTCCAGGCCCACCAGGGCAGGGTGACCCGCATCGGGCGGCCGCCGGCGTCCAGCGCCACGGCGCGCTCCATCACGGCGCCGACCTCGCCGCAAAGCGCCACGAAGTCGCGGATCGTGCAGAAGTGGATGTTGGGGGTGTCGTACCAGGTTTCGGGCAGGTTCTCGGTCACGGGCATGCGGCCCTTGAAGGCGAGCTCGGCGCGGATGCGCCAGTGGCCGAAATTGGGGAAGGTGACGACGGCGCGCCGGCCGATGCGCAGGAGGTGCTCCAGCACGGCTTTGGGGCGCCGCGTCGCCTGGATGGTCTGCGAGAGCACGACGTAGTCGAAGGCATCGGCCGGGTAGTCGGCCAGGTCCGTGTCGGCGTCGCCCTGGATGACGGGGAGCCCCCGGGCGAGCGCCTGGCTCACGCCCTCGCGGGAGATCTCGATGCCACGCCCGTCGACCCCGCGGCGCTCGCGGAGCAGAGCGAGCAGGGCCCCGTCGCCGCAGCCGACGTCGAGGACCCGGGCCCCGGGCTCGATCATGTCGAGGATGAGGAGATGGTCGAGGCGGTCGGTAGCCCCTCTCCCCTCGTGGGAGAGGGTGGCCCCGCCGTCAGGCGGGGTCGGGTGAGGGGGGCGCCCCGGCAGGGGCGCTCGCGGAGCGAATACGGGTGGCTCGGCTGCGCCGGGCGCACCTCCGGCGCGCCACCCCTCATCCGCCCTGCTTTGCAGGGCACCTTCTCCCACAAGGGGAGAAGGGAGCGGCTCGCCACCCTCGCTCAAGCAATCCTCCGGTCGCGCGCCGCGGCTGCCAAAAACCCCTGCGCCGCCGCGAACATGGCCGGCTCGTCAAGGAGGAAGGCGTCGTGGCCTTTGTCGCTCTCGACCTCGACGAAACCCACCGCCGCGCCCGCGGCGTTGAGCGCGTGGACGATGGCCCGCGAATCCCGCGTGGGGAAGAGCCAATCCGAGGTGAAGGAGATCACGCAGAAGCGCGTCCGGGTGCCTCGGAACGCCTCGGCCAGCACCCCGCCGTAATCCGCCGCGAGGTCGAAATAGTCCATTGCTCGCGTCACGTAGAGGTAGGAATTGGCGTCGAAGCGCTCGACGAAGGTGGAGCCCTGGTAGCGGAGATAGCTCTCGATCTGGAAATCGGCGTCGAAGGTGAACGTCGGTGCCGCCCGTCCTTGGAAGGTGCGGCCGAACTTGCGGTGCAGCGCCCCTTCCGAGAGGTAGGTGATGTGCGCGCCCATGCGCGCCACGGCAAGGCCCTTCCCCGGCCGCACGCCCTCCTCGAGGTAGCGCCCGCCGCGCCAATCCGGATCGGCCATCACCGCCTGGCGGCCGACCTCGTGGAAGGCGATGTTCTGGGCCGAGTGCCGGGCGCCCGTGGCGATGGGGAGCGCCGAGAAGACCCGGTCCGGATAGCTCGCGGCCCATTGCAGCACCTGCATGCCGCCCATGGAGCCGCCGAGCACGCAGAACAGGCTCTCAATCCCGAGCCGGTCGAGGAGCATCCCTTGCGCCCGCACCATGTCGCGGATGGTGACGAGGGGGAAATCCGTGCCCCAGGCGCGCCCCGTCGCCGGGTTGTAGGAGGCAGGCCCCGTCGAGCCCATGCAGCCGCCGATGACGTTAGCGCAGACGACGAAAAAGCGGTTGGTGTCGATGGGCCGGCCCGGCCCGATCATCGTCTCCCACCAGCCTGGCTTGCCCGTCACCGGGTTCTCGTTGGCGACGTGCTGGTCGCCGGTGAGGGCGTGGCAGACGAGCACGGCGTTGGAGCGCTCAGGATTGAGCGATCCGTAGGTCTGATAGGCGATCTGCCAGGGGCTCAGCGCCACGCCGGCGTCGAGGGGCAGCGGCGCCTCCGCGCCGAAGCGTGCGACGAGGCTCGACGGTTCGTCCACCTCGCGCCGGCTCTCGGCGGCGATCGTCTCGGGGGCTTTGAGAGCGCTCGACATCGGGCCCGTTCGTTCTTCAGAACGAGTTAGGGCTTGCCGCCGGACGCGTCAACGCTGCTTGGCAGGGGAGGGCGGAGTGCTAGAAGCGGTCGATCCTTCCTGGAGCCCGCGCCCATGACCGAGCCGTCCGCCCCGTCCGTGCCCGGCCTCGCGGCGCTCCGCGAGGAGATCGACCGCCTCGATGCTGAGATGCACGGCCTCCTGATGCGGCGGGGGGAGATCATCGACCGGCTCATCGCCGTCAAAGGCACCACGGATTCGGGCTCCGCCTTTCGGCCCGGCCGCGAGGCCTCGATGATGCGGCGCATCGCCGAGCGCCACCGCGGCCTGCTGCCCCTCGACACGGCGGAGGGCATCTGGCGCGTCATTATCGCGACCTTCACCTACGTCCAGGCGCCGTTCTCGGTGCATGCCGACGCCTCGGGCGGCGACGCGCCGATGCGCGATTCCGGCCGCTTTCATTTCGGCTTCACGGTGCCCCTCGTGCCGCACGACGGCGCCGAAGCCGTGATCGCGGCGGTGGCGAAGGCCCGGGGCGATCTCGGCATGTTCCGCCTCGACCAGGGCGCGACGGCCGGTGCCTGGTGGCGCTCGCTCGCCGGCGAAGGCCGGCCCAAGATCATCGCGAGGCTTCCCTTCATCGAGCGGCCGCAGCATCCGGCCGGCACCCCCGTCTTCGTGGTGTCCAAGCCCTTGGCCGACGCCGCCGTGCGCGACGTCGTGCTTTACGCGGCAAGCCTCGAGCGCTGGCGCGAGGCGGCCCGGGCCGCCGCCGAGCGCCTCGGCGCGGAGATCATCGCCAGCGCCGGCGCGGCGGGCGGCCTCTCGGCGCTGATCGCGGTGCCGGGCACGGTCGCGCCCGAGGCTTTGGCGGAGGCGCTCACCGGCGCCGGGGCTGCGGTGTCGGAGATGACCGAGGTGGGCAGCCACGCAGCCCGGTTTCGTGTGGCGGAGGAGCGCTGAGGTGGCTTTCGGGGCGGCGCTGGTGTTGTTCCCTCTCCCCTTGAGGGAGAGGGTGGCCCCGCGAAGCGGTGTCGGGAGAGGGGTGCGACGCGAAGCGGCGCACGGCCGTGAGGCCGATCAGAGCTGGTCCGCACCAAGCAGCCTGTTTGCTTCGCGAGGCGCCCTGCGGGCGCCACCCCTCATCCGCCCTCGCTGACGCGAGGGCACCTTCTCCCTCAAGGGGAGAAGGGGCGCGCACCCCCGCGCCCATCCCTCCCCGCCTGCGGGGAGGGTGGCCCTGCGCAGCAGGGTCGGGTGGGGTAGCGCCGGGGGAGCCGAGCCTTTCAAGAAGCACCCGGTCAAGACTGACCAACCCTCAACCTGCCCTCTCCCCGCAGGCGGGGAGAGGGTTCAATGACGCCGCATCCTTCCCCAGCGCGCTTTGCGCGTGAATTCCCGCTGAGCCTGCGCTAGAGCGGGGCCGCCGTCCTGCATCATCGACCGAAGGTGTCCCGCGATGTCCGCCCGTCCCGTTCCCCGTCCCGGGGTGCTCGCCATCGAGGCCTACGTGCCGGGCAAGAGCTCCGCGGCCGGGGTGGCGAAGGTCTACAAGCTTTCCTCCAACGAGAGCCCGCTCGGGCCGTCGCCGAAAGCGCTCGAGGCGGCGCGCGCCGCGACCGAGACGCTGGCGCTCTATCCCGACGGCGGGGCCTCGGGCTTGCGTCAGGCCATCGCCGCCCGCTACGGCCTCGATCCCGCGCGCATCGTCTGCGGCGCGGGCTCGGACGAGCTTCTGTCCCTCGTGACGAACGCCTTCGTCGGCCCGGGTGACGAGGGCATCTACACCGCCCACGGCTTCCTCGTGTACCGGATCGCGCTGCTGGCGGCCGGCGGGACGCCCGTCGTGGCGGAAGAAGACAAGCTCACGGCGAGCGTCGACGCCATCCTCGCCAAGGTCACGCCGAAGACGCGGATCGTTTACCTCGCCAACCCCAACAACCCGACGGGCACCTACATCCCCTTCGACGAGGTGAAGCGTCTCCACGCGGCGCTCCCGGGCAACGTGCTCCTCGTCCTCGACGCGGCCTATGCGGAATACGTCCGCCGCAACGACTACGGGGCGGGGCTGGAGCTGGCGCTCACCGCCGACAACGTCGTGATGACCCGCACCTTCTCGAAGATTCACGGCCTCGCGGCGCTGCGTCTCGGCTGGATGGTCGGGCCCGCTCCCGTGATCGACGCGATCAACCGCATCCGCGGGCCCTTCAACGTCAACGCCCCTGCGATCGCGGCGGGTGCGGCGGCCATCGCCGACGAGGCGCATGTCGCGGCGGCCATCGACCACAACGAGCGTTGGCTGCCCTGGCTCACGCAGGAGATCGAGGCTCTGGACCTCACCGTGACGCCGAGCGTCGGCAACTTTCTCCTGATCCATTTCCCCGATGCGGAGGGGCGCCGGGCGAAGGACGCCGATGCCTTCCTCTCCGCTCGTGGCCTCGTGCTGCGCCGTGTCGACGCCTACGGGCTGCCCGGCGCGCTGCGGCTGACCATCGGTGACGAGGAGGCGAACCGCCTCGTCGTCGCCGCGCTCCGGGATTTCGTGGCCGGAGCGCCGGCGCGTGGCTGAAAACGCCGCTGTCCTCGGGCCACCCCTCGCCGAGCCGCTCTTCCGACGCCTCGCCATCGTCGGCTTCGGGTTGATCGGCTCGTCCATCGCCCGCGCCGCGCGGCAGATGAACCTCGCGGATGCGATCGTGGCCATCGACCGCGACCCGGCCGTCCTGGAGCGGGTGCGGGCGCTCGGCATCGCCGACGCGACGGCGCAGGACGCATCTGAAGGCGTTGCCGGCGCCGATCACATCATCCTCTGCGTGCCGGTCGGGGCTTGCGGCGCGGTCGCGGCGGCGATCCGCGACGCGCTCGCGCCCGGCACCATCGTCTCCGACGTCGGGTCCGTGAAGGGCTCGGTGGTGGCGCAGGTGATGCCGCACCTGCCCGGGGGCGTCGCCTTCGTGCCGGCCCACCCCGTCGCCGGCACTGAGCATTCGGGGCCGGATGCCGGCTTCGCGACCCTGTTTCACGGGCGCTGGTGCATTCTGACGCCACCCGAGGGCACGCCCCAGGACGCCATCGACCGCGTTCAGCGCCTCTGGAGCGCCATGGGCTCCAATGTCGAGGTGATGACGCCCCAGCACCACGATCTCGTGCTCGCCATCACGAGCCACGTTCCTCACCTCATCGCCTACAACATCGTCGGCACGGCGGCGGACCTTGAGACCGTGACCCAGAGTGAGGTCATCAAGTTCTCGGCCGGCGGCTTTCGCGATTTCACCCGTATCGCGGCCTCCGACCCGACCATGTGGCGCGACATCTTCCTGCACAACAAGGACGCGGTGCTGGAGATGCTGGGCCGCCTCAACGAGGACATCGCGCTGCTCGCCCGCGCCATCCGCTGGGGCGACGGCGACCAGCTCTTCAACCTCTTCACCCGCACGCGCGCCATCCGCCGGGGGATCATCTCGCTCGGCCAGGAAACGCCGGAGCCGGATTTCGGCCGGCGGCGGGAACCTCAGTAGAGCGGCGCGAGGCGCACCCCCGGCACCTGGAACGGTCCGAGGAACACGCGGCCCTCGTTCAGGGCGATCGGTGGCAGCTGCGCCAAGCCCGGCTGGCCGCCCGGCGAAGACTGACGTGGCGGGCTGAGCAGGCTGCCCAAGAGCCGGCTCCCCGCCCGTCCGCCGGTCAGGGTTTCGAGGAGGCCCTCGAGACCCGCCGCGGAGATCTCGACGCGGCCGGCGACGCGGCGGCCCTCGTCGAGGCGCAGTTCGCCCCGGGTCTCGAGCCGACGCGGGCCCTTCGTGATCCCGAGAAGGGCGAGGTCGACCTTGCCGCCCGCCTGCCGCCAGCGCTCCAACTCCTCCGGCAGGGGCCGGCCGGCGACGCCGCGGCCCTGCGAGACCACCGCGTCGAGGGTGATGTCGGCCGGTTCCGGGCCGCCGAGAACGGGGTCGAGGGCCGGTACACGGGTCCCGAGCGCCTTTGCCGCCACGTCGAAGGCCCCCTCCGGCCCGAACCGCGATGGGTCGGGGCGCAGATGCGCTTCGAGGCTGCGGCCGGAGGCGGCGATGTCGACGCCGTTGGCCTTGAAGGCGAGGCTCGGGGCGTCGGCGAACAGGGAGATCCGCTGCAGGCCTTCCGCGGCGGTGCGGAAGCTCGCCTCGAGCAGGGTCCACCGGGCTTCGCCCTGCAGGCCGGCGCTCGAAACCCGCAAGGGGCCATCGAGCTGCGCGATGATGTGACGGGGCTGGTAGACTTGAGCCAGCGCGAGCAGACGCCCCGCGTCGAGCTTGAGGTCGCCGCGGGCGAGGCTGACGGAAGCGCAGGTCACCTCCACGCGGAACGGATAACCGCCGACGCCGCGGTCGGCGCAGGTCCAGCGCCGGCCGGCGGCCTCTTCCGCCGCGAGCCACGCGTCGAGCCCCGCGGCCGTGCGGTTGCGGATCACCCACCACGCCGCCGACCAGAGGAGCGCGAGAACCGCGAGCAGGACGAAGGGGGCGTAGAGCCAGAAGCGGCTGGTCCGGGTCTCAGGGGTGGTGATGGTCTCAGCCACGGACGCTTCCTTCATTGAGCCGAACCCTCGTTGCTGGTAGCGCCGTGCCCGCGCCTGTCTCGTCCGTGCCTGTGCCGCCCAACCTAGACCGCATGATGACCGCTCCCGACGATCTCTGGGTGTTCGGCTACGGCTCGCTCATGTGGCGGCCGGGCTTCGCTTACCTGGAGCGGCGCCACGCACGTCTCCAGGGCTATCACCGTGCCTTGTGCGTGCTCTCGCACCACCACCGTGGCACGCCGCAGCGCCCGGGGCTCGTGCTCGGCCTTGACCGCGGCGGCAGCTGCCACGGCGTCGCCTTTCGGGTCGAGGGCGCCGAGGCGGAGGCGACGATCGCCTATCTTCGCGAGCGTGAGCAGGTGACTTCGGTTTATCTCGAGCGGCGCTTAGCGGTGCGCCTCGACGACGGGCGCCGGACGGAGGCCGTCACCTACATCGTCGACCGGGCCCATCCGCAATATGCCGGACGCCTGCCTGAGGACGAGGTGCTGCGCCTGGTGCGCCAGGGCGTCGGCGTCTCCGGAATCAATCCGGACTACGTGCGCTCGACTCAGGAGCATCTCGTCGGCATGGGCGTGCGCGATCCGCTCCTGACCCGGCTCGCCGCGGCGCTCGGCTGACCCTAGCGCGCCGCCACGACGAAACTCGCGGGGGCGAGCTTGTCGGGCAGGATGCGCAAGGAGCCCGCGAGGGCCGGGGCCGGATCCTTCGGACCGCGGCCGTCATAGGTCAGCGGCGCGAAGGCAAAGACCGAGAACTGCGGTTCGAGGGGCGCCCGCAGATCGAGCGCCGCGTGCCCCCCGAGGACTGGCGGCGAGGCGGGGAGGGGGACGGCTCCCGAAGCGTCTGCCACCTGGATCGGGCAGCCGGGCCCCGGGCAGGCCTTCTTCGGCCGCGCGGCGATGAGGGTGATCTCCTTGCCGGCGAAGGCGAGCGCCTCGGGGCGACTCACCTCGCCGAGATTGGCCCCCCGGCGCAGGAGCGCGGCAAAGACCGGGTGCTGGCCGCCGTCGGCATAGGTCGTGCGGATCGCGGCCCCGTCCTCGGCGAGGCGCGCCATCTTCGCCTCTTCCAGCTCGCGCCGCTCGACGACGCGGGCCTCGAGCGCCGGATCAGCCTCCGGCGCGAACACGTATCGTTTGCCCGCGACGCCCACCCTCAGTTCCAGCCCCGTCGCCTCGAACCGGTCGGCGCCCTCCTTCAGCTGGCGCCAGAAGGCGATGTTCGTGTCGGTGCGATGCTTGGCGAGGTTCTCCGCGCTCATGCGGAACGGATAGGATTGAAACTGCACCGCGGCCTGCCCCCCGGCGAAGGCCTCGCGCATGAGGGCGTAGATCTCCCCGACCGCCGCGTCGGTCATGGCAAAGCAGCCCGCCGAGGTGCAGGCGCCGTGCACCATCAGGTACGAGCCATTGCCGCCATGGGCCCGGTCGTAGGCATTCGGGTAGCCGAGGTCGAAGGAGAGGTGGTAGGCCGAGTTCGGGTTCAGCTGCTTCGCGGTGATGGCGTAGAAGCCTTCCGGCGCCTGCCGGTCGCCCTGCTGGCGCTTCGGCCCGAGCTGGCCCGACCAGCGGCAGATCGGAAAAGTCTTGAGGTGGACGAAGCGGCCGTCCTTGGCCTGCTTCCACACTTCGAGCTCCGACTCTTTCTTGTAAGAGCGGATCAGGATCGGCGCCTGGGCGCTCGTCTGCTTCGCCACCATCAGCGCGAGGGTCGGGCCCGGGATCGGCGCGAGCGCCTTCGCCGGCAAGCTGGCCTGCGCGACAGCCGGCGTCGCGGCAGCGAGTGCCGCGACGAACGCGGCCATCATCAGAACGGGACGCAGACGAAGCATCGGCCTCCACGCGGCGGTTGCGGCCCTCGACCAGGCCCGGCGGCGCGCTCCCTGGCACGCCATTGCGGCCGGATTGCGGGGAAACGGCCCCGATGGGAGGGTCGCCGATGTGGGAAGCTGGTGCAAGGGAGGCCTGGTTAGGTCTGGCGGGATTGGGTGAGGGGGCTGGGCAGAGATCCGAGACCGGGGAGCCCCCTCACCCCCGCTCCGCCTACGGCTGCGCTTGCTCGCACGGAACGGTTGTTCCGCGCGAGCCCTCTCCCCGCAAGCGGGCCGAGGAGAAGCGCGCACCACTGTATCTGACGATCACGAATATTGCCGAGGCTCGGACGCCACCACCTCTCCCCGCCGTGCGGGGGAGAGGGCTTCGCCTGCGCACTGGCAGGCGAAGCAAGCGCAACGCAGTGGAGCGAGGGTGAGGAGGAGCGGGGCTAAGCCCCGCAGGCTCCAGACCACCCCCTGTCGTTCGCGGGCTTGACCACGAACCCCGGCCCGAAACCCCGCCCGCCTCCGAACCGAGATGGCCGGGTCAAGCCCGGCCATGACAGGCTGCGAGGCGGAGAGACAGACGAGGAGCGAAGAAGCATGAGGCCTCCGGCCTTACTCCTTCTCCGTTTCGGTCCCGAGATCCTCCAGCGCTTCCCGGACCGCGGCTTCGCCGGCTTGGCTCGCCCGCACGCTCCGGTCGAGGCGGTGGACTTTGTCCTCGATGTCCGGGGGCAGGCCGGTATCGCCGAGATAGGCGGGCTTTGGGGCATCGGCGTCGAGGGTGTGGCGCAGCTGCTTGGCGAGGTGCTCGCGCACGGTCTCGTCGAGAGGCGCCGGCGGCCGGTCAAGCTCGCTCATGGTGAAGCTCGCTCATGAAGGTAACTCACGGCGTTGATCTCCGATTCTCTCGAAGAGCGAACGCCTTGCGCGAGCTTCGGGTTGCGTCGCCTCTCAGCCGTCAGTGCGCGGGAGCCGCTCGCGCACCTTGCGGCGTAGCGCAAGCAGCAGTTCCAGGTGCTGGTCGGGCAGGGGACTCGTGTCGGGCGGCAGGTGGACGGTGCGCAGGAGCTGCCCGATGCGCGTTCGGGCGATGCGGTCGAGGTGCGGACGGTTGATCATGGAGGTCACGCCGGCTTGCGAATCGGCCCCATCCGGGCCGCGTCACCTCAGCGTTCCTAAGATATGGTAAACGAAGGGTTAAAGCGGCTCTCAGCTGAAGCGGCGCAGTTTCTCGCGCGTGTCCAGCGCGTCGATCTCGGCAAAGAGCGCGGGATCGATCCGGATCGCCTCCGGCTCGGGCAGCGCGATGACCTCGGCGCGCGGGCCTGAGAGAACGAAGCCCTCGTCCGCGTCGTCATCGTCCTGAGCCTCGGCCGCGACGAGGGCCGCTGTCACGGTCTCGTCCGGGCCGGTCTCGCCGTCCGCGATCGGGGCCTCGTTTTGCGAGGGCGCATCGTCTTCGGAAGGCAATGCCTCGGCCTGAGCGTCGATCTCGATCGGCGCGGCGATCGCCGGGCGGGCCGTCCAGTCCTCCTCCGGCCAGCGTTCCTCTTGCCAGCTCTCCGCCGGCCAGCCCTCGCCCCCGGAGGGCGCCGGGAGCTCGGCAGGTTCGATGTCGCGACCGCCGACGATGACGAGGTCGACGTCGCTCTGGCTCAGGTCCGGTGCGGGGGCGATCCGGGCGGGGCTTTGAAGCCGCGCCGCGCCGTCGCTCCAGATGTCGATCATCGCGTTGATGCGGCCCTCGAGGTAGCGCAGGGTCTGGATGATCTTCGCCATCCGCTGCGCCGTGAGGTCCTGGAACGAGCAGGCCGTGTAGATCTCGGTGGCTCGCCGGTCGAGGTCGTCGCAGTGCTTGGCGTCGAGGCCCTGCTCGCGCAGGATCCAGGCCGTCTCCTGGACGTTCTCGGCCGCCTCCAGGATGGTCGAGGTTGCCTGCTCGGTCTGGCGCACGATCCCGTCGAGGGCCTCCGAGGCCACCACGATGGAACTCGACTCTTCGCCGTGCGGGCGGATCGCGCCGATCTCGTCCTTGGTGCGGGCGATGGCCTTGGCCATCTCCATGAGATCGAAGCGCAGCCGCTCGGCGCCTTGCGCCGCGCGCTCGCCGGCCACGGCCTGCTCCAGGCGGGTGATGGCGGCGAGCAGGATCTGCGTGTCGGCGGTGCGGTTGCGCCGGGCGAACTCGCCGAGGAACCAGCGGCCCCGGGCCGTCTCCATCACGGCGGCCTCGATCGCCTCGTAATCCGCCTGGTCCGACGGGGTCAGGGAGCGCTGTTCCATCACGCCTCGATCGGCAGCCCCGCACGATTCGCGTCCGCTGCATGAGTGTCCCGAGGCTAGACGATATCGCAAGGGCGTTGCGCAAGCCTTATGACGATCCTCCACGCCAGCCCGAATCGCGGGCGCCCCGCCGACGGCCTTGACCGCGCCTTGCCTCCCGTCACCCGCTTCCGCCTGTCGGCCCTGCACGCGGCGGCCTTCGTCCAGTTCGGGATCGCCCTGCCTTTCCTGCCGGTCTGGCTCGCGAGCCGCGGCCTCGCGCCCTCGACGATCGGTCTCGTGCTCGCCGGCCCCATCGTGACGCGCATCCTCGTCACGGCGCCCCTCATGACCCTCGTCGACGGGCGCGTCGGCCCTCGGCTGCTACTCGCAGCGAGCCACGCGGCCATGGCCTTGGCCTACGGCGTCCTGCTGCTCGCGGAAGGTGCGCTCGCCATCGGGATCGTCATCGCGCTCGCCGCGGTGGCCCAGGCGGTCGTGGTGCCCGGCAATGACGTCGTGACCCTCGATGCCGTGCGCCGCCGGCCCGATCTGTCCTACAGCCGGCTCCGGGTCTGGGGCTCCATCAGCTTCCTCGCCGCGAGCCTCGCCGCGGGTATCCTCGTCCAGCGCTTCGGCCCCGGCGTGGTCGGGCCGTTGCTCGCCGTCGTACCTCTCCTTGGATTGGCCGCGACGCTCGGGGCCGTGCCCCATCGCCTCGGCGGCGAGGCGAGGCCGGGCGGAGAGCGCGCGGCAACGGAAGCGACGCGGCGGGACGCCGGTCTGCCTCGCGCGCTGTGGTTCGCCATCGCCGCTGCCGCCTGCATTCAGGCGACGCATGCGAGCCTCTACACCTTCGGCAGCCTGCACTGGCGCAGTCTCGGCTTTCCCGACGCCTTGATCGGGGCGCTCTGGGCGGTGGGCGTCGTCGCCGAGATCCTTCTCTTTTCAGCCCTCGGAGCGGTGACGACCGCGAGAGCCGCCTTCGCCCTTCTCGGTCTTGGCGCCGTGGCCGCCCTGATCCGTTTTCCCGGGCTCGCCCTCGACCCGGGGCTCGCGCCGACTTTCGTCCTCCAGGCGCTGCACGGGCTCACCTTCGGCGCCATGCATCTGGGCAGCATGGCGATCCTGTCGCTGCTCGCTCCCGAGGGCGCTCGCGGCCGGGCCCAGGGCCTGCTCGCCGCCGCCCTGGCCCTCGTCACGGCGGCGGCCACCCTCGCCTGCGGGCCGCTTTACACCGCCCTCGGCCGGGGGCTGTTCCTCGCGATGGTTCCGCTCGCGCTGATCGGCCTTGCTTTCGTGGCGCTCGCCTGGCGGGCGCAGCAAAAGGGCCACAATACGGGCTAAGTTATGCGGCTTGCACTGGTTTTCCCGCCGTTGCCCTCGACGGCCCGGGCGGGGGCGGGCTATGGATAATGGCCGCCCCGCGGGGCCAGGATCAGGAACTCGAGACAGGCCGTGCCCCAGGCGACGCTCGCCCGAGAGCCCCAAGCGAACATCGACGATGCCGGCGGCGAGGTGCGCGCGACGCTCGCTGGCCGCTGGACGGCGGAGCACGCCCCCCTCGTCGAGGCTCATGCCCAGGCGCTCGCCGAGGCGGCGCAGGCGAGCCGGCGCGTCATCGTCGATCTCTCGGGCGTCGAGCGCCTCGATACGCTGGGCGCCTGGGTGCTCGACCGGACGCGGCACGATCTCGGCCAGCTCGGCTACGCCGCGGACTTCGTCGGCGCGCGCCCTGAGCACAACATCCTCCTCAACGAGGTCGCCTATCGCGGCTTCCAGCCCCAGCCTCCGCCGCGCCGCTCCGGCTTCACCGATTTCCTCGCCGATATCGGGCAGGCGGTCAGCCGCGCCGGCCGCGACTTCATGGGCGGCATCGGCTTCCTCGGCGAGTTCAGCCTCGCGCTCGTGCGCGTCCTGTCCCGCCCCGCCCGCTTCCGGGGCAAGGCCCTGATCAACCAGCTCGAGCAGGTCGCCTATCGCGGCGTGCCGATCATCGTGCTGATCTCGTTCCTCGTCGGCTGCATCGTGGCCCAGCAGGGCATCTTTCAGCTGCAGCGCTTCGGCGCCACCACCTTCGTCGTCAACCTGATCGGCATCCTGATCCTGCGGGAACTCGCGGTGCTTCTCACATCGATTATGGTGGCAGGGCGCTCCGGTTCGGCGATCACCGCCGAGATCGGCTCGATGCAGATGCGGGAGGAGATCGACGCGCTTCGTGTCATGGGCCTCGACCCGATCGAGGTTCTGATCGTTCCGCGGATCCTGGCCCTGATCCTCGGCCTGCCGCTCCTCACGTTCCTCTCCGCGCTTTCTGCCCTGTTCGGCGGCGGCGTCACCGCCTGGATCTACGGCGACATCAGCCCGGACGTGTTCCTGTCGCAGCTGCAGGCCAGCATCGCGATGAACACCTTCCTCGTCGGCCTCATCAAGGCCCCGTTCATGGCCCTCGTCATCGGAATCATCGCCGCCATCGAGGGCTTGGCGGTGGAAGGATCGGCCGAGTCGCTCGGCCGGCGCGTGACCTCGGCTGTCGTCAAGGGCATCTTCATGGTGATCGTGCTCGACGGCGTCTTCGCCATCTTCTTCGCGGCGATCCGGTACTAAGCGATGCTCGACCGCGTGTCCCCGCTCCGCGACGACCCGCACCGGGAGGCGGTCATCCGCGTGCGCGGCGTCGAGGTGGCCTTCGGCGAGCGCAAGGTGCTCGACGGCCTCGACCTCGACGTCTACCGCGGCGAGATCCTGGGCTTCGTCGGCCCGTCGGGCGGCGGCAAGTCGGTCCTGACCCGCACCATCCTCGGCCTTGTGCGCAAGCAGGCCGGTTCCATCGAGGTGTTCGGCGAGGATCTCGACGAGCTCTCCCCCGCGTCCCGCCGCGCTGTCGAGCGGCGCTGGGGCGTGCTCTTCCAGATGGGCGCCCTGTTCTCCGCGCTCACCGTGAAGCAGAACGTCCAGGTGCCGATGCGGGAGTACCTCAATCTCTCCGGCCGCCTCCTCGACGAACTCGCCATGCTCAAGATCGAGATGGTCGGCCTGAAGCCGGACGCTGCCGACAAGCTGCCCTCCGAGCTGTCGGGCGGCATGATCAAGCGCGCCTCGCTGGCCCGCTCGCTGGCGCTCGATCCCGAGATTCTCTTCCTCGACGAGCCAACCTCCGGCCTCGACCCCATCGGCGCTGGCGAGTTCGACGACCTCATCGCCACCCTGCAGCGCACTTTGGGCCTGACCGTTTTCATGGTAACCCACGATCTCGACAGCCTGCACACGGTGTGCGACCGCATCGCGGCCTTGGGCCAGGGCAAGGTCATTGCGGCGGGCGCGATCGACGAGATGCTCGCTTCCGAGCATCCTTGGGTGAAATCCTACTTCCACGGTAAGCGCGCCCGGGCCGTCATGGCGGCCGGGGCCTGAAAGACAAGCGGCGGTCCAAAGAACCTACGATGGAAACGCGTGCCAACTACGTCCTCGTCGGTGCCTTCACCCTCGCGGTGGTCGCGGCGGCGTTCCTGTTCGTCTTCTGGTTCTCCGGAGGCGACAAGAGCCAGCGGCGCTCGCCGGTCCGCATCGTCTTCTCCGGCTCGGTGTCGGGCCTGTCCAAGGGCTCGGTCGTCACCTTCAACGGTCTGCGCATCGGTGAGGTGAAGGAGCTCTCCCTGCTGCCGGAGGACCCGCGCCGCGTGCTCGCCATCGTCGAGGTCGACCGCACCACCCCGGTCCGCACCGACACCCGGGCCCGCCTCGAATCGCAAGGGCTCACGGGCGTGCAGAACATCGCGCTCATCGGCGGCGAGCCGAGCGCCCAGCCGCTCCTGCCGGGCCCGGGCCAGCCCCTGCCCACCATCTTCGCCGACCGCTCCGACTTCCAGGACCTCCTGGAGTCGGCCCGCAGCCTGGCGCGGCGCGCCGACGAGGTGCTGGAGCGGGTGAACAAGGTGGTGGCCGACAACGAGGGCTCGATCGGCCGCACGATCACCAACGTCGAGCGCTTCTCGCAGGCGCTCTCCGACAACGCGCCGGGCATCGACCGCTTCCTGGCCTCGGTGGGCGGAGCAGCGGAGAAGATCGGGCCGCTCGCCACGAAGCTCGAGACCCTGGCCACCAACGTCGACGAGCTCGTGCGCTCGGTCGACCGTCAGCGCGTCGCCAAGATCGTCGAGAACGTCGACAACTTCGCGCAGGCGCTGGGCGACAATAAGCAGGCCATCAACGACACCTTGAAGGACGTGGCGTCGCTGGCGAAAAGCCTCAACGCGACGGCGCCCAAGCTCGATACGGCGCTCACCGACTTCAGCCGTGTCGCGGGTGCGATCGACCCGGCGAAGGTCGGGCGCGTCGTCGACAATGCCGACAAGTTCGCGACGAGCCTCGGCAATTCCAGCAAGGACGTCGAGGTCGCCATCAAGGAAGCGCGCTCCATCACCGAGAAACTCAACAAGTCCGCCGACCGGGTCGACGGCGTGCTCAAAGCCGCGGAGAACTTCCTCGGATCGGCCGCCGGCAAGGAAGGACAGAGCACCTTCGGCGAAATCCGCGAGGCGGCCCGCTCGATCCGGGTGCTCGCCGACAACCTCGACAAGCGCACCGCCGAGATCACGCAAGGAGTCACCCGGTTCACGGGCTCCGGCCTTCGCGAGGTCGAGGCTTTCGCGAGCGACGGGCGGCGTACCCTCAACGAGATCAACCGCACCGTGCGGGGCATCGAGCGCAACCCGCAGCAGTTCCTCTTCGGCGGCAAGCCGAACATCCCCGAGTATAACGGCCGCCGCTGAGCCTGGTGATGATGCGTTCCTTGTTCCCTCCGCGCCGCGTCCTCCTCGCCGGACTCGGCGCCGCTCTTCTGGCGGCCTGCTCGTCGGGTCCGTCGCCGACCACCTTCGACCTCTCCGCCCCGAGCCAGAAGGTGCGCGGCGGCTCGGTGCGCGGCCAGGTGGTCGTCGCCGAGCCGGTCACTGTCCAGACTTTCGAGGCTGACCGCATCATCGTGAAGGACCCGAGCGGCGCGGTGTCTTTCCTGGGCGGCGGCCAATGGGCCGATCGGCTGCCGCGCCTCGTCCAGGCGCGCCTCGTCCAAACCTTCGAGAATGCCTCGCGCCTCAAGGCCGTGAGCCGGCCGGGCGAGCGCATCACCGCCGACTTCCAGCTCAACACCGAGATCCGCGCCTTCAACATCGATTCCGCGACGGGCGAGGCGCTGGTTGAGATCTCGGCCAAGGTCGTCGACGATCGCACGGGCCGGATCACAACCGCCCGGGTCTTCTCCGCCCGCGTGCCCGTGGGCGCGGTGGAAGCGGGCGCGGCGGCAAGGGCGCTCGATCAGGCCTTATCGCAGGTGCTGCTCGGGATCGTGCGTTTCGTGGGGGCGTAGGCGGGGGCTGGCGGCTGAGGAGTCGCGATCGGCGCCTTGTTTCTGATGCCTGCTGATCGGCCTTGCGGCCGAGCGCTGCTGACGCAGCGCCCCCTCTCCCGACCCCGCTTCGCGGGGCCACCCTCTCCCGCAAAGGGGAGAGGGTTGGGCGCTCTACCTTCTCCCCTCCGCGGGAGAAGGTGCCCTCCGAAGGAGGGCGGATGAGGGGTGCCGGGCGTAGGTCCGAACAGATCAGAACACCAACCCTGTCGTTCGCGGGCTCGACCCGCGAACCTCGGCGCGAAACCCCACCCGCCCCGGAACCGAGATGGCCGGGTCAAGCCCGGCCATGACAAAGGCGGTGTAAGGGGGAACGCAGCCGGGTCAGCCCGCCGGGCGCCCGCTCACTCCTCCTCGTCGCCGGGGCGCTTGAGCTGCTTGAGCTTGGCGAAGACCGAGTCGACGTCGATCTTCTCCTCCTGCGCCGGACGGCGGGGCTCGTCCCGGAAGGGCTCGGGGGCGGCGGCCGGGCCGGTGGTGAGTTCGGCCGGCATCAGGGTCGGGCCGGTGTCGGCGTCGGCCGTCTGCGGCCGGTCCTTGGCGGCGCGCTGCACCTCGAAGTCGAGGTCGATCTGCGAGCAGAGGCCCAGCGTCACCGGGTCCATGGGCTGGAGCTGGGCCGAGTTCCAGTGGGTACGCTCGCGGATCTGCTGGATCGTGGTCTTGGTGGTGCCCACCAGCCGCATGATCGAGGCGTCCTTCAGCTCCGGGTGGTTGCGCAGGAGCCAGAGGATGGCGTTCGGCCGGTCGTGGCGGCGCGAGACGGGCGTATAGCGCGGGCCTTTGCGCGTCCGCTTGACCTCCGGCAGCTTCACCTTCGACTGGGCGAGCTTGAGGCGGTGGTTCGGGTCCTTCTCCGCCTTCTCGATCTCCTCGCGGGTGAGCTGGTTCGAGGTGACCGGATCCATGCCCTTGATGCCGGCCGCCACCTCACCGTCAGCGATGCCCTTCACCTCGAGAGGGTGCAGGTTGCAGAACGCAGCGATCTGCTCGAACGAGAGGGACGTGTTGTCCACGAGCCAGACGGCCGTGGCTTTGGGCATGAGTGGTCCCTGGGACATCCGGGCCTCCTTCAAGGGGTCATCGTCGCGCGCCGGCGAGGCGCTGCGGGCAAAAGGGTCTCGCGCTCCGGCCCGGTCGGCGGACCGGAGCATCTCGTCTCACGCTGTGAGGGAAACAGGGTGAATATAGGCCCGGGGCGCGGGGCTTGCAAACGGTTGGTAGGGGAGGGGCGTCGCGCGAGATCGCGAATCGTCCCAAAAATTCCCGCCCTGGCCGGCTTCGTCGTCGTGCCCTAAAATCCTGCCCCGGACCGGCATGCAGGAGACCCATCATGGCCTTCGACCCCTTCGCCGAGGAGCGCCCCCGTCCCGCCGTCGCGGCCCACGATCTCGGGCAGGACCTCTCGACGCTGTCCGTCGCCGAGCTCGACGAGCGCATCGAGCTTCTCGAACGGGAGATCGAGCGCTTGCGCGAGGCCAAGGCGCGCAAGGAAGCCTCTCGGGCCGCGGCGAGCGCTTTTTTCCGGTCGTGAACGAATCCGTCCGATTCCGGGAATTCCGGCGCCGCGTCGCGACGCCGTTAACCATCTCTTAAGGTTCCCCGTTTATCACCGAACTCATCCAGTTTTCTGGATGTCGAGTGGCTCCTGTCCACTCTGTTTGACGCCTCCCTGTTCACACCTTTCAAAAGCCGCCTTCGGGCGGCTCTTTTTTTGGCTCCAGGCCCGCGCGCTTAACGTTAACGGAACGTTGACGGCGCGGATCGGGGCTGGCGGCGCTAGAGTTGCTCCTCAGCCGGTCAGGAATCGCGCAACGTGCCGCGGCGGCACGATTGGCGAGACGGCAGGAGGCCCCGGTGAACGAATCCGACGTCATGGTCCGCGTGGCGGACGAGCCCATCCCGTTCGGACGCAGCTTCGTCCAGTCGGAAGCCTTTCGCGCCCTGTTCCGGGAGGGGATGAGCCTCGTGGAGGATACGGCGGCCTATCTCGACGGGCCGGGCCGGGACGAATCCCGCGGGCTCTCGCGCACCGCCGCGCTCACCTATGCCAGCGAGAGCATGCGCCTCACCACGCGCCTGATGCAGATCGCCTCCTGGCTCCTCGTCCAGCGCGCAGTGAGCGAGGGCGAGATCACCCCGTCCCAGGCGCTCACCGAGAAGAACCGGGTGCGCCTGTCGACGCAGGAGACGCCGAGTTCCTTCACCGAGTTCGAGGCCCTGCCGGAGCGCCTCAAGGATCTCGTCGGCCTCTCCGTGCGCCTTCACGCGCGCATCCTCCATCTCGACCAGCTCACGACCGAGGATCAGTCGAAGCTCACGCCCGACAGCCCCGTCGCCGTCCAGCAATGGCTTCTGCGCTCGGCCTTCGGCGGCCGCTGAGGCTGCGGAAAAAGGCGACCAGCAAAAAAAGCCCCGGCCGCGAGGCCAGGGCTTTCCGCATGGGCCGGTGCGGCGTCGTGCTTACTTGCGGCCGAAGGCCAAACCGCCGAAGCGGGAGTTGAAGCGGGACACGCGGCCGCCGCGGTCCATCAGCTGCTGCTGGCCGCCGGTCCAGGCCGGGTGCGTGTTCGGATCGATGTCGAGGGAGAGCCGGTCGCCCTCCTTGCCCCACGTGGAGCGCGTCGTGTACTCGGTGCCGTCCGTCATCACCACCTTGATGAAGTGGTAGTCCGGGTGCTCGGTCGCTGCCTTCTTCGCCATCGCCAAATCCTCTTGCGGCCTGCCTCGAGGCGGCCTGCGCCTGTTCGTCGAGCCTGAATTGAATAACGCGGGCCTATACCCCAAGCGCCATTCCGAAACAAGACGGCGCGGCATCGTCGTAGCGTCCAACGCTTCCTCTCGCCGCTCGCGGCGAGAGGGGGAGGGCTTTGTCGTTGGCTGACTTCGGCGTCGAAAGCCGGGCCAAGGGTTCGCTCGGCTCGCTCAAGCCTCTTCTGCCCTACGCGCTCGCCTACAAGGGGCGGATCGCCGCGGCGCTCGCCGCTTTGGCGCTGGCCTCGGTCGCGACCCTCGTCCTGCCGATCGCCGTGCGCCGGGTCATCGACCACGGCTTCTCCGACCAGGATGGCCGGCTGATCGACGCCTATTTCGGGGTTCTCTTCCTCGTGGTGGCCGCTCTCGCGATGGCGAGCGCGCTGCGCTACTACTTCGTGATCACGCTCGGGGAGCGGGTCGTCGCCGACCTGCGCGCCGCGGTGTTTCGGCACCTGACCCGGCTCGACCCCGCCTTCTTCGACGCCACCCAATCGGGCGAGCTCGTCTCCAGGCTCACCGCCGACACCACGCAGGTGAAATCCGCGTTCGGCGTGTCGATCTCGATCGCGTTGCGCAACCTGTTCCTCTTCCTCGGCGCCGCTGCCCTCATGGTGTGGACGAGCCCGAAGCTCTCGGCCTTCGTGCTCGCCGCAATCCCCCTCATCGTCTTGCCCCTGGTGCTTGCGGGCCGAGGCGTGCGCCGCCGCTCGCGCGAGGCCCAGGACCGCCTCGCCGAAGCCTCGGCCTACGCGGCGGAAGCCGTCGGGGCCGTCCGCACCATGCAGGCCTTCGGCATGGAGCCCTTCGCCGCCGAGCGCTTCGCCGGCGCCTCGCGCAACGCCTTCGAGGCGGCGCGCGTCTCCACCACGGCCCGGTCGATCCTGACCGGCACGGGCATCTTCCTCGTCTCGGCGAGCGTGGTGGGCGTGCTCTGGCTCGGGGCGCAGGACGTGCTCGCCGGCGCCATGTCGGGGGGGCGCCTGTCGCAATTCGTGCTCTACGCCGTCTTCGCGGCGAGCGCACTCGGCCAGCTTTCGGAGGTCTATGGCGAGCTCGCCCAGGCCGCAGGCGCCGCGGAGCGGCTGGGCGAGATCCTGGAGGCGAAACCCTCCGTGTCGGCCCCGGCGAACCCGCGCGCCCTGCCGGAGCCGCCTATCGGCACGCTGGCCTTCCAGGACGTGCGCTTCGTCTATCCCGGCCGCCCGGACCGGCCGGCCCTCGACGGGCTCACCTTCCGGGTGCGGGCCGGCGAGCGGGTGGCCCTCGTCGGCCCCTCGGGAGCGGGCAAGAGCACCGTGCTGCAGCTCATCCTGCGCTTCTACGATCCGCAGGGCGGCCTCGTCCTCCTTGACGGGCTGCCCGTGACCGATGTCGACCCGACGCAGCTTCGCACCCGCACGGCTCTCGTGCCGCAGGAGCCGACGATCTTCGCGACGAGCGTGTTCGAGAACATCCGCTACGGCCGGCCCGACGCCGCGCCGGATGACGTGCGCCGGGCGGCCCGGCTCGCCGCCGCGGACGGCTTCATCGAAGCCATGCCCCAGGGCTACGACACCCTGGTCGGCGAGCGCGGGGTGACCTTGTCGGGCGGCCAGCGCCAGCGCATCGCCATCGCCCGCGCGATCCTGAAGGACGCGCCGATCCTGCTCCTCGACGAGGCGACCTCGGCGCTGGACGCCGAGAGCGAGCACGTCGTGCAAGGGGCCCTGAACCGATTGATGGAGAGCCGCACCACCCTCGTCATCGCCCATCGGCTCGCCACCGTGCGCTCCGCCGACCGCATCCTGGTGCTCGAGACCGGCCGCGTCGTCGAGGAGGGTACCCACGAGAGCCTGCTCGCCCAAGGCGGCCTCTACGCCCGGCTGGCCCGGCTCCAGTTCACGGGGCTCGCGGCCACGGGCTGACTGCAACCTTCTTCCGCGTCGCGCGTCTCCTCCAAACCTCTTGCGACGACGGAACCCTCCCTCCTTGTACGACGCGCTCATCGTGGGCGGCGGCCCCGCTGGTCTCAACGCCGCCCTCGTGCTCGGGCGCTGCGGCCGAAACGTGCTGCTCTGCGACGCGAACAACCCTCGCAACGCCGTCTCCTGGGGCGTCAACGGCTTCCTGACCCGGGATGGCTGCAAGCCGGCGGACCTGCGCCGCATCGGCCGGCATGAGCTTGAGGCCTACCCGTCCGTCGAGGTCCGCGACATCGAGGTCACGGACGTGGAGCGCACGGAGCAGGGCTTCGCCATCACCCTGGCCGACGGCCGCCGTGAGGAAGCGCACAAGCTTCTCCTCGCCACCGGCCTCGTCGAGGACCTGCCCGAGATCGAGGGCTTCGCGGAACTCTGGGGCCATTCCGTCCACCACTGTCCCTATTGCGACGGCTGGGAGAACCGCGGCCGGCCCGTCGCGGTCTACGCCAAGAGCCGAGACGGCGTGGGGCTTGCCCTCGAGATGCGGGTCTGGAGCGAGGACGTCACGCTCTGCACCGATGGCTACAAGCTCTCGCCCCGCGACCGGGCTCGCCTCAAGCGCCACGGCGTCGCCGTGAACGAGGCGCCCGTCGAGCGCCTGGAGCGCGACGACGAGGGCCTGCGCTGCATTCGCTTCAAGACCGGCGAAACGCTGCCGCGCCACGCCGTGTTCTTCATTCACGGCCGCCGCAAGATCTCGGAGCTCGTTCTCAAGCTCGGTTGCGAGCTCGACGAGAAAGGAACGGTGCGCACCCGCGCCTACGAGAAGACCAATGTGCCCGGCCTCTACGTCGCGGGCGATGCTTCCCGCCGGGTGCAGTTCGGCATCGTCGCCGCGGCGGAGGGCGCCATGGCGGCCTTCGCCATGAACACCGAACTGATCAAGGAGCGCCTGCGATAACCGCCCGAGCGATCAAGCCGTCCGTAGCGCCCGCCCCGCCCGATATCGCGACCGAACGGCCCGTCGCCGGACCCCTCGGCGGCCTCGCCCTGCGCCTCCTCGCGCTCCATGACGAAGCCGGGCCCGGAGGCCTCGTTCATGTCGCGGGCAGCGACCGCCGGGCCGAGGCCTTGGGGCGCTTGCTGCGCGGGCTCGATCCGGGGCGGGGCGTCCTGGTCCTGCCGCCCTGGGACTGCCTGCCCTACGATCGCGCCGCGCCCTCCCGCGAGGCCATGGGCCGGCGCACGACGACGCTCGCAGAGCTCACTGAGGTAGAGGCGCCCCTCGTGGTGACGACCCCCGAGGCGCTTCTCCAGCGCGTGCCGCCCCGTTCGCTCTGGTCGAAGGCGCGGCTGTCGCTCAGGGCGGACGAGGCCGTCGATCTCGGCGCGCTCGAAGCGGAGCTGCTTCGTCTCGGCTACGTTCTCGACGAGCGCGTCGACGAGCCGGGCGAGGCGGCGCTCCGGGGCCAGGTGATCGACGTCTACCCGGCGGGCGCCGAAGTCCCCGTGCGGTTGGAGCACGCCGACGGCCGGATCGTCGCCGCGAGCGCCTACGATCCGGTCAGCCAGCGCACCACGGACGGGCGCGACGGCGTGGTACTCCGGCCCGCCTCCGAATGCGTGCTCGAGACGGGCGCCGAGCGAACGGAGGGCATGGAGCACTGGCTCCCCGACCACTATCCCGCCCTTGAAACACTCTTCGACTACGTGCCCAGCGCCGCGCTCGTCCTCGACTCCCGGGCCGCGGACCGGCTCGAGGCGGCCTGGGAGCAGATGGCCGACGCCTACGAGAGCCGCATCCGCCTGCGCCCCGAGCGTGCCGACGGCCCTCGCCCGCCCGCGCCGGAGCGGCTCTACCTCGACCGCGATTCCTACGAGGCCGCCATGACGGGGCGCCGGCTCTGGCGCTTCGTCGAGGCGGGAGAGAACGAGGCCGGCCTTGCCCCCGTGCCGGCCTTCGCTCTCGAAGCCGATACGGCCGCGAGCTTTGCGTCCTTCGTGTCGGCGCAGCGCGAGGCTGGGCGGCGCATCGTGCTGGCGGCGGCTGCCGAGCGCGACCGGCGCGCGCTGCTGCGCCGCGGCCGCGCTGCCGTGGACGAGACCATCGAGGAGGTCGGGGGCTGGCCCGAGGTGCGGGAAGCGCCCGCGGGCGCGGTTCTCCTCCTGCCGCTTGACCTCGACGAGGGCTTCGTCGACGCGACCGAGGCCGCGGCCTTCGTTGCCGCCGCCGATCTCCTCGGACAGCGCGCCAACGCCGCCGGCGCGACGAGCCCGGCCGAGGTCTTCGCCGCGGCCGGGCTGCGTCCGGGCGATGCGGTCATCCACCTCGATCACGGCATGGGCCGCCTCGACGGGCTGGAGACCCTGGACGTGCCGGAGGGCAGGGCCGATCTCGTGCGGCTCACCTATGCCGGCGAGGCCAGCCTCCTGCTGCCGGTGCGCGAGCTCGGCCGGATCTGGCGCTACGGCGCGGAGGCTGAGGCCGTCACCCTCGATACGCTTGAGGGCGAGGCCTGGCCCAAGCGCCGCGCCAAGCTCATGGCCGAGATCGACGAGACCGCGGCGCGCCTCTCGGCCCTCGCCAAGACGCGCGCCGAGCGGACGACCGAGCCCGTCGTTCCGCCGAAGCGCCCGTTCGAGCGCTTCAGCGCCCGCTTCCCCTTCGCCGAGACGCCCGACCAAGCCAGCGCCATCGCCGACGCGGTTCGCGACCTCGCCTCTGGTCGTCCCATGGACCGGCTCGTCTGCGGCGATGTCGGCTTCGGCAAGACGGAGGTGGCGCTGCGCGCCGCGGCCGCGGCGGCGCTCGCCGGTCGTCAAGTGGCGGTGGTCGCGCCCACCACCGTGCTCGCGCGCCAGCACCTTCACGCGTTCCGCCGCCGTTTCGCCGGGCTCGGGGTCGAGGTGGCGGGCCTCTCGCGCCTCGTCGCGCCAACGGAGGCCAAGCGCGTCAAGGCCGGTCTCGCCGATGGCTCTGTGCGGATCGTCGTCGGAACTCACGCCGTCGCGGCGAAGGGCGTGCGCTTCCAGGACCTCGCCCTCGTCGTCATCGACGAGGAGCAGCGGTTCGGCCGGGCCGACAAGGAAAAGCTGCGCCGCTTGGCTGAGGGCGTCCACGTCCTCACCCTCACCGCGACGCCCATCCCGCGCACGCTGCAAGCGGCCCTCGTCGGCCTGCAGGACCTGAGCGTGCTCGCGACCCCGCCCGCGCGGCGGCGCCCGATCCGCACCTTCGTCACCGCCTTCGACCCGGTGACCGTGCGCGAGGCCCTGCTGCGCGAGCGGGCCAGGGGCGGGCAGAGCTTCGTCGTCTGCCCCCGCGTCGAGGACATCGCGCCGATGGCCGAGCGCCTTGCGGCCCTCGTGCCGGACCTCGAGATCAAGATCGCCCATGGCGGGTTGGCGCCGGACGCGATCGATGCCGCCATGGTGGGTTTCGCCGACGGCGAGGGCGACGTGCTGCTCGCCACCAACATCGTCGAGAGCGGTCTCGATGTGCCCCGCGCCAACACGATGCTGATCTGGCGCGCCGATCGTTTCGGCCTGGCGCAGCTGCACCAGCTGCGCGGGCGGGTCGGACGCGGGCGGGCGCGAGGCGTCGCCTATGTCCTGACGGAGGAGGATCACGCGCTGCCGGCAGCCACCCGCAAGCGCCTGGAGACGCTTGCCGCCCTCGATCGGCTCGGAGCGGGATTCGCCTTGAGCGCGCGTGACCTCGACCTGCGCGGGGCGGGCGACCTCTTCGGCGAGGAGCAGGCGGGCCACGTCAAGCTCGTAGGTGCCCACCTCGCGCAGCACCTCCTCGGGCGCGCCCTGCGCCGCGCCCGCGGCGAAGCGACGGCGGACGAGAGCTGGCCCGAGCTCAATCTCGGCCTCACCGGCCGCATCCCCGAGGCCCTTGTGCCGGAGGTGGAGGTGAGACTCGACCTCTACGCCCGCTTGGCGCGGTTCGCGACCCCCCGGGCCGTCGGCCGCTTCGCCGCCGAACTCGAGGACCGCTTCGGCGCGCTGCCGGAGGAGGCGCTGACGCTCCTCGATCTCGCGCGCCTGGGTCTTGCCTGTCAGACTGCGGGCATCGAGCGCCTCGACGCCGGGCCGCAGGCGCTGGCAGCCTCGTTCCGGCTCGGGCGAGAGCCGCCCGACCCACTCCCCGACGGCTTGCGGCGCACCGGCGAGCGCGTCGTCGACCCCCGACCGACGGAGGACGGGCGGGAGCGGCTTGAGGCTGCGGCGAGCTTCGTCGCGCGGCTCTCAGGCACCGATCAGATGCGGTAGAGCGAGACGCTCGCCACGCCCGAGACGCCGAGCGCCTTGGCCGAGCCGCGGGACAGATCGATGATCCGACCGCCGACGAACGGCCCACGGTCGTTGATTCGCACCACGACGGAGCGGCCGCTGTGCTCGTTGACGACCTTCACCCGGGTGCCGAAAGGCAGTGTCCGATGCGCGGCGGTGTAGCCGCCGGGATTAAAGCGCTCGCCGTTCGCGGTGCGGGTGCCATGCCCGTACCAGGAGGCCTTGCCGGCCTGGAGCTTGTGACCGCCCGCCTTGAGGGGCTTCGCTTCGGCGGTGCCCAGGCCGGCGACGGAGGCCAGAGCGATGGCCAGGAGGCCGCGACGAAGGTTCGTGGTCATGGAGCGCATTCCCTTGTGCGTCTTTGGAGCCGCGGCACCATGATCCGGTTATGGGCCAGAATAGGGCAAAGGGAAAATGCGAGCGTATTCTTGTCCGGGCGCAGCGAACAGTTGACGACATTTTCAAGGCGCTTGAGATAACCTGTTCCAATCTGTTTCCATATAGACCTGAGATCCTGGCGCAAGTTCTGGAAAAGATCACGGCGCGGACGAAAACTCTGCCCCAGGATGGCCCTATTTGCCGGCGACGAAGCTCTTAGCTTCAACGAACAACGGTGCCTCCATGATCCGTCGCGTCGCGCTGCCGGCCCTGCTCGTCCTTCTCAGCTCCGGCGTGCACGCACAGGATGCGTCGTCCGAGGCCGTCCAGGAGGGGGTGGCCGCCGCGCCGAAGCCGAGGGTCAAGGCGAAGCCGAAGGCGGCCCGGGTCGCCGTGCCGCCCAAGCGCCCGACGCTCCAGACGGATCAGACCGAGGCTCCGGTGGAGCAGGTCGCCGTGGCGCCGACCCCGACGCTGGGCGAGCAACTCGCCGCGGCCTTCGCGCCGCCCCAGACCGTGCCGCAGACGGTTCCGGTCGAGGCCCCTGCCGAATCGGCCGTGACGCAAGTCGCGAAGGGACGGGGGCTCAACGCCGTGCCCCGCGCGCCGAGCGCTTCGCTCGACGCCCTCATCACGGCCCATGCCAAGGCGAACGACGTGCCGGTCGACCTCGTGCACCGGGTCATCATCCGGGAGAGCCGTTACAACCCGCAGGCGCGCGGCCCGGGCGGGGTGTTCGGGCTCATGCAGCTCAAGCACGGCACGGCGCGGGGGATGGGCTACACCGGCACCGCGGCGGGTCTGCTCGACGCGGAAACGAATCTCACCTACGGGGTGCGCTACTTGGCTGGCGCTTACCGCACGGCCGGCGGCGACCCGAACCGGGCCATCGCCTACTTCGCCCGGGGCTATTACTACGAGGCCAAGCGCAAAGGCCTGACGGGGCCGACGAGCCGGGCGGCGGCGAAGCCTGCCACCGTTTTCTCTGCCGCGGGGTCGAGCGCCGAAGCGCTTCCCGCCCCGCAGGCGCCCGCCCTGCCGGCCGGCGCTTCAGCCTTCGCGCCTGTGGTCGGCGGGCCCGATCCGGCCCGGGATTGACCTCTACTTTTTCTCCAGCATGAGCGTGCCCTGCCGCTCGATATAGGCCTTCGCCTTCTCCGCGAAGAGCGAGAGCATCCAGGGCAGATCGACCTCCAGGCGCACGTTCTCAGGATGCACGTCGAGGCGCCCGGGGATCGTCTGCCCCATGGCGCCGACCTTGAAGTCGAGGTGATTCTCGGTCCAGGCGGCGTCGATCGTCGCCATCTTGTCCCCGAACATCGACAGCATCTGCTGGACGCCGCCCTCGAGCCGGCGCTTGGCCTCCGCCTGGCCGAGCTGATGCGGGATGGTGACGACGAGAGGCTTTTGAGCCATGCGATCTCCGGATGTTCGAGCCCTGCCTCAACGCGGAAGGTCGCGGTTGGGGTTCCCGCGCGAGACCTTCTCCCCTCCTGAGAGAACGTGGCCGGCGTGAGCGAGGGCGGATGAGGGGTGGTGGGCGTAGAGCCGGGGGGCTGCGGCGCGCACCCCTTACCCCCGCTCCGCTTCGCTGCGCTCGTCGCGTCGGCCGGTCCGCCGACGCGACCCTCTCCCCGGCCGGGAGAGGTGGAGCGCGCACCACCGTGTCACCTCACCTCAAACAGAACCGAAACTCGGATGCTCAACTCCTCTCTCTTCCGGGGAGAGGGCTTCGCCTGCGCACCGGCAGGCGAAGCAAGCGGAACGTAGTGGAGCGGGGGTGAGGGGACGCCGGGCTTAAGCCTTATTCTCACCCAACCAACCCACGATTGCGTGAGCCCAACCTGCCTGCTTCAGGTCGCGCACCGACGTTCGCTCAAGGCCGAGAGGTCCACCGGCGCGAAGCGCACGGTCTCTTGCGTCACCCGCACCTCCTCGACCGCGAGCGCGCGCCAGCGGCGGAGGCGGGCGATCACCTCCTGGACGAGGTCCTCGGGGGCCGATGCGCCGGCGGTGAGGCCGAGGGTGGCGATTCCTGCAAGGAAGGCCGAGGTCACGTCCTCGGGCCGTTCGGCCAGAAGCGCCGGGCGTCCCAGCGTCTCCGCGAGCTCCCTCAACCGGTTGGTGTTCGAGGAGTTGCGCGCCCCGCAGACCACCACCCGCTCGGCCCGCGCCGCGACGGCCCGGACGGCCGCCTGCCGGTTCTGCGTTGCGTAGCAGATGGTTCGCGTGTCGGGCCCGAGGATCCGGGGAAAGCGGCGGCGCAGGGCGGAGAGGATGACCCGCGTGTCATCGACCGACAGGGTCGTCTGGGTGACGTAGGCGAGGTTTTCCGGGTCGCGGACGCGAAGCGCCTCGACCTGCGCAGCGTCGCCCACCACGTGGACGGTTCCGGGGATCTGTCCCAGCGTGCCCTCGACCTCGACGTGGCCGGCATGGCCGATCAGGACGATTTCCCGACCGGCCTCGGCGTGGCGGCGGCCCTCCTGGTGGACCCGCCGGACGAGGGGGCAGGTGGCATCCACCACCCGTAGGTTGCGGGCGCCAGCCTCCTGCTCGACGCGCTTTGGAACGCCGTGCGCACTGAAGACCGCGACCGCGCCGGCCGGGATCTCGCTCACCTCCTCGACGAAGACCGCACCCTTGGCGCGAAGCGCCTCGACGACGCGCCCGTTATGGACGATCTCGTGGCGGACGTAGACGGGCCGTTGACTCAGGGCCAGGGTCTCGTCCACGGCGGCGATGGCCCGCTCGACGCCGGCGCAGAAGCCGCGGGGCGCGGCAAGCAGCACGGTGAGCGGTCGCTTGGTCATCCGACCCCCGCGCTCACCCGGCCGGGCAGAAGGCGGGCGGGCCGGGATCTGGTGCGGCGCGAGAGACTCGCAGCGGCGGCCTCGCCCGACATCACGGCGCTCTCGATCGTCGCCGGCAGGGCGGTGAGCCAATCGCCCGCGAGACGCAGGTTGGCGAGGGGGCGAAGCGGCGGAAGCGGCACCCGCTCGAGACCCTGGCGCAGGGTCGCGCGCTTCTCGCGCACGACGCGGTGCGGGGGCAGCGCGGCCGGAGGGTCCAAACCAAGGGCCGCGAGGGCCGGGGCGACCTCCTGCCAGATCCGCGTCGCGAGAGAGCCCGCGGCTTCCTCGGCCTGGTCGCCGGCCGCGGAGACCGTGACGCTGACGTGATCCCCGCGCACGAGCACCCACTGCGCCAGGGTCCCCGTCAGCCCGACGAAGCGCGGCGTCGTGGCCAGAGCGACCTGATAGTGCAGGTTCAGGATCGGCTCGTAGGCGTCAGGGACTCGCAGCCCGGGCAAGAGGCGACCGACCTCGGCGGGCGGCAGGGCCAGGACGACTCCATCTTCCGGGCCGAGGCGGACGGCGCCATCGGCAAAGCGCAGCACGGTGGCCCGCCCATCTTCATCCTCGACGGCGCGCAGGCGCGTTCCGGCCCGGAACGTACCACCCTGGCGCTGCAGGGCAGCCACCGCCGGACCAATGAGGTCGGCGCTAAGCCCCTCTCGCGCGACGAGGAGGCGGGCGGCGCCGGGCATCGCGATGCGGCGCAGGGCTGGCGCGAGGCGGCGGGCCGAGGCGACCTCGCCCGGCGTGTTGAGCACGGCCACCGTCAGGGGCTCGATGAGGCTGCGGTAGATCGGCCGGCCCGCGAAAAGGCTCGCCACCGTGCGGTCGGGGAGGGGAAGGGCGAGGCGAAGCAGCCGGGGCAGGTCGGCAAGCGCCAGGCCCGGCGGGCGGCGGGCCGGATCGCGCCAGGACCAGGGCGACAGGCCGACCCGGGCGAGGCGGTGCGTTGCGGCGTCATAGACCGGCAGCCCGTCCGGCTCCGGCTCGATCCAGCGCTCCCGCGCCCCGACCGCGTCCAGGAACGCGAGCGCCCGAAGGTTGGCTGACAGGAGCACGTGGGTGCCGTTGTCGTGCGCGAAGTCGCCGGCAACCGTGCGGCAGCGGCCGCCGGCCTGGGGCGCAGCGTCCGAGAGGTGTACCTCGACGCCCCGCCGCGCACCGGCGAGCGCCGCGGCAAGTCCTGCAACCCCTGCGCCGATGACGTAGAGCCGGGCCGTCACGCCGCCCCCACCGCATGACGGAGCAGCTGGAGCCGATCGACGGCCTTGAGTCGCAGCCGCGGGCCGCGCTCGGCGAAGCCCCGGGCGATGAGCCGGTTGAGCAGGCGGCGATAGCCTTCCATCATCAGGACGGCGGGCTTGAGCGTCGCGCGGTCGAGGTTTTGGAGCATCCGGTCCGCCTCGGCGAAGCCGGCCTCGGCCTCGCGGGCGAGAGCGGCGCAGGCGCGGGCAAACCGGGGGTCGCGCACCAGCGCCAGGGCCGGCCGGTCCTCGAGGCCTAGCGCGGAGAGCCGCGAGAGCGGCAGGTAGACCCGCTCCAGGCTCGCGTCTTCGTCCACGTCGCGCAGGACGTTGACGAGCTGGAGCGTGCGCCCGAGCGACAGCGCGAAGTCCTCCGCCTCCGGCGCGCCGAAGACATGGACTGACAGAACGCCGACAGAGCCGGCGACCTGCCGGGCGTAGCGGTCGAGGGCCTCGTCGTCGGCGAGGCGCACCCGGTCGGCGGCATCGCAAGCCATGCCGTCGAGAAGCGCGAAGAGCTCCTCCCGCGGCAGGCGGAAGCGGGTTTCCGCGAAGGCGAGCTCGCGGCGGATCGGGCTGTGGGCTTCCGGGCCTTGGCCGGCAAGCGCGGCGCGCCAGCGATCGAGGCAACGCAGCTTCTCGTCCGGCGGTTGGGCCCCGTCGGCGATGTCGTCGGCGACGCGGCAGAAGGCATAGACCGCGTGGATCGCCCGGCGGCGCTCCGGCACGAGGTGGCTCATGCCGAGGCGGAACGACGAGCCAGAGCGGCGCACGATCGCTAAGGTCACGGCGCGATCCGTGGCCGGCCGGCCGAGCGCGACACGGGCGAGGGCCCCGGCGAAGGCCCGGGCGACGTCGCTGCCCAAGGGCGAGATCCGCGCTGCGATCGAGTCGAGGCGGCGCAGGCGGCGGGCATGGGCGGCTGCCACGGCCACCGTCGCCCCGGCCTGGACCGCGAGGCGCCGGTCCTGGATCAGCGCTGGCAGGGCGCGGGCCCGATCGACGAGGCCATCGACGCGGTCGAGCACGGCATCGAGGACGGGGCGGCGCCCGGCGGCATTGTCGGGTGCGAAGAAGATCGCTTCGCCGCCGGCCCGATCGATGAAGCTCTGGGGCAGATAGACCCGATCGAGAGCAGCGCGATCCGGCCCGAGGTCCTGGAGGTGGTTCAGGATCTGGAGCGCGGTGCAGAGCGCGTCGGACGCCGGCCCTGCTGCCTCGCCCTCGCCATGGAGGCGCAGCAGGAAGCGTCCGACGGGATCGGCCGAGCGCGCGCAGTAGTCGAGTAGCGCGTCGAAGCTCTCATAGCGGCGCTTCACGGCGTCCTGCCGGAACGCGTCGAGCATCACGAGCGCCTCGGCCCGACCGCAGCCGTGGGCTTCCTCGACGGCCAGCAGCGCCGCCGCTTCAGTCGGCGCACCCGTGGCATTCCCGTTCAAGGCCGCGGCGAGGGCGTCGAGGCGGGCGAGCTTGGTGTCCGGGGCGAGGTGGGGGGCGTCCGCGATGTCGTCGGCGAGGCGCACGAGGCGATAGAACGCCATCACCGCGGCTCGATGGCGGCGCGCCAGGACGAGGGAGGCGACGGGAAAGCTCTCGTCGGCGGCCGTCTTGCCGCCCGACGTCGCTTCGCCCCGCCTCACGTCCATTCCCAATTCCCTCACGCGGCGGGGTAAAGCCGCCCCTTCCAGCCGGCCTGCCCGCCGCGCGAGGTGCGCAGGAGCGCCGTCCACTGGATCGCCAGGGCGACGAGGGTAGCGACGGGGTGCAAGGGAATGGCGAGAGGGTTCTCGCGGGTCGCCACCGTCACGGCGGCGCGGCTGCCCAGCGAAAGGCCGAGGGCCACGAAGGCGAGCGAGGCGTCCGCCGCGCCGGCAAGCGCCGCCACGCTCAGGAGCAAGGGCAGAACATGACCGCCGAACAGGAGCACCGTCCAGACGGGCAGGGCAGCGGGCTTCGCCATGCCCTCATGGGCGTTCTTGAGGAAGCCGGCCCAGGCCTCGTCGAAGCCGCGATACATCCGGCAGGTGGCGAGTCCGGCGCCCGCGACCAGGTCGGTGCCGTAGCCGCGGTCCCGGAAGCGTCGCGCGAGCTGGATGCCGTCGTGGAGGAGCGAGCGGATCGCCGCGTGGCCGCCGGCGCCGAAATAGGCCTCGCGCTCGGCGAGCAGGAGCTGGCCGCAGGCCGCGCCGAGGCTCGGGTCGGTGCGCCGCCAGCGCATCATCGCGACGGGCAGGTAGCCGAGCAGCAGGTAGTTGATCATCGGCACGGTGAGGAGCTCACCGGTGCTGCGGGTGACTTGCCGGGGCACCGCGCTGACGAGGCTCATCCCCGTTCGGGCGGCGTGGCCCGCCATCGCCGCCGCGGTGCCGGGTTCGAGCCGCACGTCCGCGTCGATGTAGAGAAGGTGGGTGCCGCGGGCGGCCTCGGCGAGGCGCTGGCAGGCATGGACCTTGCCGGTCCAGCCCTCAGGCAGAGGCGGGGCGGATTCGAGCCGGACCCGCGGATCGTGGGCGACGATCTCCCGCACGATCTCAGGGGTCCGGTCGCTCGATCCGTCGTCCATGACGAGGATCTCGACCGCGACGCCCGTGCTCGCGCGGGCGGCCGCCACCGCTGCGGCGATGTTGGCCTCTTCGTTGCGCGCCGGGATCAGGATCGAGACGAGGGCATCCTGGGGCGGCGTGCCCTGTGGCGCGCGCAAGGTCACGAGGTTCTTGAAGGCGAGGATCGCCGGCAAGGCGGCGAGCGCGGTCGCGAGGAGGGCGAGCCAGAGCATCAGGACCGCCTCTCGGAGAGGGCGTCGGCGTGCCCGGCCCGGAAGCGCTGTCCCCGGAGTGCGGAGCCCAAGCGACGAGCCGCGTCGTAGATACCGCCGACCCCGGCGTTGCCCTCGATCACCGGGACGAAGCGCGCCGGCTCGCGGCTCATCACGTCGCGGGAGAGGTCGTCGAGGGTGCCGGCGAGCGTCCGCTCGAGACGCGCCAGGCGCTCCGGGCGGGGAAGGGCGGCGAGCTCGGACGCCGCGAGGGGCGGGCCGAAGGCGAGGCAGGCTTCACCGCCGCGCTCGAGCCAGAAGGCGTATTCGATGGCGAGCGGGAGGAACACGGCGTCCTCCGGCGCGAGCTCGGCGAGGCGCGCCACCCCGGGTTTCAGCCCGAGCGGCCGTTCCCGCACGTCGCCGAAGCGCCCTTGAGCGGCCACCCACATCACCCGGTTCGGGGCGCTGAGCACGTCGGCGCTCGCGGCGAGGAAGTGGGCGGCCCCCGCAGGGCTCTCGAGATCGACCCCGAAGGCGCCGATGCGGCCGAAGACGCGGTAGCGCTCCAGCATCGCGGCATCGAGGGGGGCGTAGCTCTCGGCCTCGGGAAAGTAGCGCCGGGCCGCAAGGATGTAGATCGCTGCGTCCCACCAGGCGGGATGGTTGGAATAGACGATGACCGGGCCGGCGCCCGCCGGCACGCTCGGCTCGCCCCAGCGCGCGACGCGCAAGGCGTTCATGTGGCGGCGAAAGAAGCGGTCGAAGTAGTGCGCCATGAAGGCGTGGATCGCCGCCGACCGGCGCGCCGTCGGGCGCTCGGCCGGAGGCAGGCGGCCGGCGAGCCGCCGAAGCACGTCACGCGACGGGGCCGGCGCCGCGGTCACGAGGCGGTCCGCAAGTCCTCGCCGCGGCGGTCCGTGTCCATGGCATCGGCGGCGATCCAGCCGGACATCATCACCATGGGCATGCCGGGGCCGGGATGGGCCGCGCCGCCGGCGAGGTACAAGCCCGGCACCTGGCGCGAGCGGTTGCCCGGCTTGAAGGCGCCCAGGAACTTGCCGTGGGAAGCGAGCCCGTAGATCGCGCCGTTGAGCACCTTGTAGCGGTCGTGGATGTCCTGGGGCGTGAGGTGCCGCTCGACGACGATGCGCTCCTCGATGTCCTCCATCCCCGCCGTGCGCTTGAGCTTGTCGAGGATCACCTGCCGGTAGGCCGGGAACATCTGTTGCCAGTCGTGGTGGGGCCGCAGATACGGCGTGTGAACGAGAACGTAGAGGGCCTCCCCGCCCTCGGGCGCGACGCTCGGGTCGGTGGCCGCGGGGGCCGCGAGATACGCGGTCGGGTCGGGCGCCGGCTCGCCGCGCTTGTAGATGGCGTCGAACTCCTCCTCCGGGTCGCGAGAGAAGACGAAATCGTGGTGGGCGAGGTGCTCGTAACGCTTGTTCAGGCCGAGATAGAGAACGACGCCGGAGCAGGCCGGCTCGTAGCCTTTGCGGTCCACCGCCGCTCCGATGTCGCCACCGACGAGCTCGCGGTAGGTACGGATCGAGTCCATGTTGGAGATCACGGCGTCGTAGGCTTCCGTGCCCTGCGCCGTGACGACGCCGCGCACGACACCGCCCCTGAGGTCGAGGCCGGTGACCTCGGTGCCGGGCTTCAGGACCGCCCCGAGTTCCGTGGCGAGCTTGGTGAGCGCCTCCGCGACCGCGCGGGTTCCGCCCATCGGATACCAGACGCCGTCTGCGGCCTGCATATGGGCGATGGAGCACAGCACGGCGGGCGAAGCGTAGGGGTTCGAGCCCACGTATTGCGTGAAGTGATCCAGCATCTGGGCGAGGCGGTCGTCCTTCACCTTGGAGCGGATCGTGCCGGCCACCGACGCGCCCATGCGCAGGCTGATCACGTCGCGCATGGTCGAAGGGTTGAAGTTCGCCTTGATGTCGATCGTGTCGAACAGGTCCTCGACGGGCTTCCAGAAGAAGAACTTGTCGGACACGCCGTGCAGGTGCGCCGCAATCTCCTGGAAGCGTTTGTAGCCCTCGCCCGCGCCTTTGCCCGGGGCGAAACGGTCCATCTCGGTGGACATCTTCGGGATGTCCTCCAAGAGGTCGATGCGCGCGCCGTCGTCGAAGAAGCAGCGCCATTGCGGGTCGAGCCGCACGAGGTCGAGGTAGTCCTCGAGGCGCCGGTTCGCCTCGCCGAAGATGCGGAAGAGAACGCGGGGCACGGTGAGGATGGTCGGGCCCATGTCGAACCGGAAACCGCCCTCGTGCAGCACCGCCGCCTTGCCGCCGAGCCACGGGTTCTTGTCGTAGAGAGTGACCTGATGTCCCCGCGCCCCTGCCACGCAGGCGGCGGCGAGACCGCCGAGACCGGCGCCGACCACCGCGACCTTCGACCCTGTGCCGATCACGAAACGCTCCTCACTGGCCGGCGCCGGTTCCGGCGCCGCGAAAACGGATTGAACCCTTGGGCGCCCGACGCCTGCGATGACTTATGCCAACGCCAGACCATACTAGAAGCCGGCGCCTTTCCTTCAAGACGGCGGACGGCGGGCGCAGACCATGCGCACCACCTCGCGCCCCGGCGAACGGATGACGGGGGAGAACCCCGCCGCGAGCAGCACATCCTTCACCGCGGCGGCGCTGCGGGCATTACCGCCCCAAAGCAGGTTGCGCAGGCGCAGCACGGCCGACCCCGCGTCCGCGCCGGGTCGGCTCATCACAGCAGCGAGGAGCCAGCCTCGAGGCTTGAGTGCCCGCTGCAGAACCGGTGCCGCCGCGGCCATCACGGGATCGGGCAGGAACATCTGGGGCAGGAAGACGAGGTCGTAGGCCTCCGCCTCGGCGATGTGCTCGACGCGTTGGCGGCGCAACTCGATGCGGTCGGAGAGCCCGGCCTCCGTGATCTTCGCCTCGCCGATCGCCGCCGGGTGCGGCGCCGGTTCGAGGCAGACGGCCCGCAGATGGGGAAATCGCCGGCACAAGGCGATGGCAAGGCCCGCCGCGCCCGCGCCGACGTCGAGGAGGGCGGCGCCCGGCGCTTCGAGCCGGCTCGTCAGGCCAGGCAGGAATCGCAGGCGCGGGATCGCCCGCTCCGCCATCGCGGCCGTGAGCGCGCCTTGCGCCTCGATGACGTCCGGGTCGGTAAAGCGCCAGCCCTCGAGATCCACCTCGCCCGCCGCGGCGCGAGCGCGAAAATCCCGCGCCTGAAGCAGTGGTGCCTGCACCGCGGCAGCGAGCTGGGCGAAGCGCTCCGGCCTCGCGAAGCCGTCGAGCCCGGCGCTCGCCCGGTACTGTTCCCCATCCCGGTGCGCCCAGCCGAGGCCGACGAGGATGTCGAGGACGCCCGCGGCGATGGGCGCGGGCAGGCCGGACAAGCCTTCCGCCTCCGCGGGCTGCAACGGCCGGCGCGGCGTGCGCAACAGGGCTTCCACGAGCCCCGTCTCGATGGCCACGACGAGCGCGGTCGCGGTCCAGACCTGCTCCTCGATGCGGTCGGTCACGGCGGTGACGGCTTCGGGCGCGTCCGCTGCGGGAACCGCGCGGCCCGCCTCGGCACGGCGCAGGCCGAGGGTGTCGCCGGCATGCGCCGCGAGCGCCAAGAGCCTCCACAGGCCCGAGGCCTGGGGCGTCGCGCCGCCGCTCATCTCCACGGTGTCACCGCAGGGCGACCGCGACCGCCGTCGTGGGGTCGGCGACCGTGATCAACGCTCCCTCGAAGCTCGGGACGGTGCCGCCGCCAGCGTTGTTCGAGAAGCCGTAGGGCTCGTTCGGCACGAACAGCGTTTTATCGAGCCGGCCGTTGCCGTTGACGTCGTGGTAGACCGCGATGGCGTAGCGGCCGGGCGCGACGTTGGGGATGCGCAGCTCCACGGTGCCGGGGGCAGCCGCCTTGCGATCCTTGTAGGGGCAGTCGGCCTCGTCGAAACTCCTGGCGCAGACTCCGACATAAATCGTGCCCTGCGCCGCCTTGACGCCTGAGACGCGCACGACGAGCGTTCCGGCCAGCGCCAGGCCCGGCGCGAGCAGGGCGGCCGCGAGGACGAGGGCTCTGGCGACGGTTCTCATGGACGGGCCTCCGCGACGGGAACGCGGGCCGGCCTCGGCCACCGCCGGGGCGCGGCGGCCTGGGCGAGGTCTTCGAGCAGCAGCCGCGTGGTGATCCGGGCACCCTCGTAGATGACGGGAAGGCCCGAGCCCGGATGCGTGCCGCCGCCGACGAGGTAGACGCCCGGGCCGAAGCGGTTATGCGGGCGGAAATACAGCATCTGGCGCAGGTCGTGCGCCAGGTTGAAGGTCGCGCCCTCGTTGACGGCGAACTCATCCTGCCAATCCGACGGCGTGACGATCCGCTCGTAGCGGATGCGGGACTCGAGGTTGTGCAGCCCGAGCGCCTCCAGGCGCTTGAGGGCGAGCGCGCGGTAGCGCGGCGCCTCGACCGTCCAGTCGATGCCGGCGCGCAGGTTAGGGACCGGCACGAGCACGTAGAGGCTCGTGTGGCCTTTCGGCGCCATGGACGGGTCGGTCACACCCGCGTTCTGGACGTAGATCGAGGGCTCCCGCGGCAGGATGCCCTCGGTGATCTCCCGGATGTTCCGCTCGTAGTCGCGGGCGAGCAGAATCGTGTGGTGCTCGAGGCTCTCCGGCACGCCGCCCTCAAGGCCGAGATAGAGCATGAAGGTGGAGCAGGAGAGGCGAGCGCGGTCGAGTTTGGTGTCGGTCCAACGCGGGCGGTGCGCCTCCGGGATGAGACGGCGCGCGGCGTGGCCGAAATCCCCGTTGATGACGACGGCGTCCATCTGGTGCCGCTCGCCTCCCGCCACGAGGCCCACCGCACGGCCGCCCTCGTAGAGAATCTGGTCGACCGGCTGGCCCAGACGGAACGTCACGCCCATGCGCTGGGCCAGCGCCGCCATGGCCTCCGAGACCACACCGCATCCGCCCATGGGGTGAAAGACGCCGTGCTCGTATTCGAGGAAGGACAGGATCGTGAACAGGCTCGGGCACTGGAAAGGGCTCATTCCGAGATACTTGGTCTGGAACGAGAAGGTGAGCCTCACCCTGGGGTCCGCGAAGTAGCGCTTAAGGTCCCGATCGACGGTCGCATGGGGGCGCAGGTACGGGAGCGCCTGGATCATCGCCTGGCTCGCGATATCCTGCGGCCGCGTGAAGGCCTGCTGCAAGACCGGGCCGAAAACCTTCAGCTTCTTGCGGTTGTCGGCCAGGAAGCGGTGCACGTTCAGGGCATCGGCCGGGGCGATCTTGGCGATCTCGGCTTCGAGGCGAGCGACGTCCGGCGTCGCCCGGATCTCGCCGCCGCCCTCGAAAATCAAGTGGTATTGCGGGTCGAGCTTCCTGAGCTCGACGTGATCCTCCAGGCGCTCGCCGCAGGCCTGAAAGATCTCGGCGAGCACTTGGGGATAGAGGAAGAAGGTCGGCCCGATGTCGAAGCGGTAGCCGCCGGGGGCCGTCACCGTCTTGGTGCGGCCGCCCACCGCCTCGTCCTTCTCGAACACCGTGACGCGCAGGCCTTGGGCTGCGAGGAGCAGTGCCGCCGCGAGACCGCCGGGGCCGGCGCCGACGACGGCGACGTGGGAATCAGACAAAGACGCCATGAACCAACTTGAATGCCGCGTGGAGGGATTCGTCCGTCGAACCCGATCGTCAACCTAGTCCGACCGCCGCGAAGGGGAAGGGGGCATGCGGCATCGAGCGGCCGTGTGCCTGGAACGAATCGTCACGGTCACGCTTGTCGCGCAGGCGGCGAGCTTGGCCGCGGCAGCGCGAGGAGCAGCGATCATGTTCGTGATGACCGGGAACCCGATCCTCTCGGCTCCGCGGGCGACACGCCGGCTCTGGATGCTTCTGCCCGTCTGCCTGTCGCTCGGCGCCTGTGTCGGCACGGACGAGATCCGCACCGCCTCGATCGACGGCGGTCGGCTCGGCGCCGTCAATTCGGAGTCTGGCAGGCGCTTGATCCAGCGCGGGGCGGCCACCTGGTACCAGTCGGGCGCCCGCACGGCGAACGGCGAGCGCTTCAACCCGGACGGGCTCACCGCGGCCCACCGCACCTTGCCCTTCGGCACCCGCGTACGCGTGCTTCACGAGGCGAGCGGCCGCTCCGTGGTCGTGCGGATCAACGACCGCGGCCCCTTCACCCGGGGCAAGATCATCGACCTCTCGCGGGGCTCGGCGCGGGCCTTGGGACTGCGCTCGACGGAGGTCGTTTCGCTGCATCGCCTCGATTGAGATGGGGGCCGGCGCGCCTCAGGGCAGCCGGATCCGCGACACTACGGGCGGCCCGGCCTGGCGCGGAACCACGAGCCACACGCTGTTGAACTCGGTCCTGCCGATCTCTGTGGGCTGAGGATGACCCCAAAGCTTCAGCAGCGCCGGGATCGTGTCCGAATGCCCGACCACGAGCACCGTCTCGCCGGCGTGCTGCGAGCGAAGCTGCTCGGAGAGGGCAGCAAGGTCATCCTTGGCCACAACCTTGACGGGACTGCCGAGGGCGGCCGCGATCGGGGCCGCGGTCTCCTGCGATCGCGCGTACTGGCTCGCGTAGACCGCCGTCGCGCCGGTGTCCTTGAGGACGGTGGCCAGCGACTTGGCGCGGCGGTTGCCATCCTCGTTCAACGGCGGATCGCCGTCCATCATCCCGCCGACGACGGTCTGTTCCGCATGTCGGACGAGGATGACCGCCTGCTGGGCGACGGCCGGCATGACGGTTGCGGCCAGGGCACCGGCGACGAGAAGGGTGAGACGGGCGTGAGCGGTGGAGAGCGGCATGGCAGGCCTCCTGAGGCGAGTGCCTGACGAGTTCGGGCCCGAACGCAACGCCAGCACCACCGGTCAGGCGAGGCTTCAGTGATCGCCGCTTCCGCCTCAACGTCAAGCTCGATCCGACGATGATTCGATCCCTGGTTCGGTCGAGAAGCGAGGGCTCCGCCGCGAGCGGGACGGCATGGGAAACCGGGCGTTAAGGCCTTCAGGTCAATTCTCCGGACATCGCGTTCCGTGAGTGCGTCCTTCAGTCGATGCGTACCCAGTCCCAAGCTTCCAGCAACGTCGTCCGCTTCCGGCCGCAGCGGGCGATGCCTTCGCCCCGGCGCGACCAGCGCAGCCTCATGGACGCCGTCTACAACGCCGGGTCCTTGCCCGTCCCCGCCGACGACCGCATGACGAAGGTGGTGGCCTCTCGCCTCCAGATCTTCGGCTTCGTCACGATCGACGAGGTGCGCGCCGACGGCACCCTGCGCCGCCTCAAGCCCTCGGAGGCCATCAACGCCTCTTCGGAGCGGCCCTGGCGCATCTCGAAGGCCTCGTTCGCCTGGGGCGGGACGAGCGCCCCCGAGGCCGAAGCCGATCTCTTCGCCGAGCCCGAGCCGGCCTGACTGAGCATCGCCCCGCGAGGATCTGGACCGCGACCTCTTGGTTCGATGAGGCGGTGTCCTGCCGGCGCGATCGCTCGCGGGCGGCGGCCCGAAACGCGCCGCCTTGCCGACCGTGTCCTTGCTGGCTGAAAGCAAGCCGCCCATCCTACCGGGACGGCGCTGCCCGTCCTTGACGATGCGTGCGCCGAGCGTCCACGGCGCCCCGAAGCTCCCGGCTTTTCGCGATCTCCTGCAGGTCCGGATCGAGCGCTGCTGAGTCGTCCGCAGCCGCCCGTCAAAGGCCATTGCCGCCTGAACGCCGGTTCAGCTTCGAGCTACGTACCTGGAACCAAGCTGCACCCTTGGCGTTGATCCGTGGATCGCGCCTCCGTGGGTTCTCGACGGCCCGGACGATCCAACACGATCAACGCCAAGCGTCTTCTCGGGGCCTCTCCTCCCCGCCCGTTGAACCTTGTCTGCAGTCATGAGGACCGCCCTATGCCAGAGCGTCTGCCGTCCCGCGCGCCCGCTTTCGAAGTCGCCTCCCCGTCTGAAATCGCCGCCCCCCTGCTCGTCGTCTATTCCCACTTGCGCTGGGATTTCGTGTGGCAGCGCCCGCAACACCTGCTGAGCCGGGCGGCCAAGCACTACCGGGTGCTTCAGATCGAAGAGCCGATGTTTAAACCGGGCATCCAGCCGGCGATGGAAGTGACCTCGCGCCCCGGCGGCATCCGCATCGCCGTGCCGATGCTGCCCGAGGGGCTGTCCCATGACGCCGTGATCCGCGCGCAGGCCGACCTCGTCGAGAGGCTTCTCGACCGCGAGCCCGACACGTCCCGGGTATTCTGGTACTATACCCCGATGGCGATGGCCTTCTCGGGTCATCTCGACGCCGATCTCGTCATCTACGACAACATGGACGAGCTCTCGCTGTTCCGCGGCGCGAACCAAGAGCTTCTCGACCTCGAGGCGGAGCTCTTCGAGCGCGCCGACGTGGTCTTCACCGGCGGCATGAGCCTCTACGAGGCCAAGCGCAACCGCCACCGCAACGTCCACGGCTTTCCCTCCTCGATCGAGTTCGATCATTTCGTGAAGGCGCGGTCGCTCAAAGGTCAGGATCCGTCCGACCAGGCCGGCATCGCCGGGCCGCGGCTGGGCTTCTTCGGCGTCGTGGACGAGCGCATGGACATCGCGCTTCTGGGCGAGGTGGCGGCTTTGCGCCCCGAGTGGCAGTTCGTGATGATCGGCCCCGTCGTGAAGATCGACCCGGCGACCCTGCCGAAGGCCGCCAACATTCACTGGCTCGGCGGCAAGACCTATCAGGAGCTGCCCCGCTACCTCGCCGGTTGGGACATCGGCTTCATGAACTTCGCCCTCAACGAGGCCACGAAGTTCATCTCTCCCACCAAGACCCCTGAATTCCTCGCCGCCGGCGTTCCGGTCGTCTCGACGCCCATCACCGACGTGGTGCGCCCCTACGGCGAGAAGGGACTGGTCGAGATCGCCAAGACGCCGCTCGAGGTCGTGCGCAAGGTCGAAGGCCTGCTCGCCCGCTCCGCGGAGGAGCGCGAGGCCTGGCTTGCCAAGGTCGATCGGCACCTCGCCGCGGGCTCCTGGGACAAGACCTGGGCCAGCATGCACCGCCTGATGCTCGATGCGATGGGCGAGGACTCGAACCTCGAGCGCACCGTTCCCGCCGCCTACGCCACGCCTGCTGAGTGAGGTTTGTTTCATGTATGATTGGTTGATCGTCGGCGCCGGCTTTGCCGGCAGCGTTCTGGCCGAGCGCCTGGCGTCCCAGCGCGACGAGAAGGTGCTGGTCATCGACCGGCGCAATCACATCGCCGGCAACGCCTACGACCGCTTCGACGAGGCCGGCATCCTGATGCACCAGTACGGCCCGCACATCTTCCACACCAACTCGAAGCAGATCTTCGATCACCTCTCCCTCTTCACGGAGTGGCGCTTCTACGAGCATCGGGTGCTGGGCGAGGTCGACGGCAAGCTGGTGCCGATCCCGATCAACCTGGACACCGTCAATAAGCTCTACGACCTGAACCTCACCTCTGAGGAGCTCGAGGACTGGTTCGCCTCCCGCGCGGAGCCCGTGGACGAGATCAAGACCTCCGAGGACGTCGTCGTCTCCAAGGTCGGCCGCGAGCTCTACGAGAAGTTCTTCCGCGGCTACACCCGCAAGCAATGGGGCCTCGACCCCTCCGAGCTCGACAAGTCCGTGACGGCCCGCGTGCCGACCCGCACCAACCGGGACGACCGCTACTTCACCGATGAATTCCAGTTCATGCCGAAGCACGGCTACACGAAGATGTTCGAGCGCATGCTGTCGCATCCGAACATCCACGTGATGACCCAGACGGACTACAAGGACGTCAAGGACGTCATCCCGCATCGCCGTCTCATCTTCACGGGTCCGATCGACGAGTATTTCGGCTTCCGCTACGGCAAGCTGCCCTACCGCTCGCTGCGCTTCGAGCACGTCACGCTCGACCAGGCTCAGGCGCAGCCGGTCGGCACGGTGAACTATCCGATGACGCAGGATTACACCCGCATCTCGGAATACAAGCACCTCACCGGCCAGGAGCACCCGCGCACCACGATCACCTACGAGTATCCTTCCGCCGTGGGCGACCCCTACTACCCGATCCCGCGGGCGGAGAACCAAGAGCTGTTCAAGCAGTACGAGAAGCTGGCCATCGCCACGCCGAACGTCTGGTTCGTGGGACGGCTCGCCACCTACCGCTACTACAACATGGATCAGATCGTCGGGCAGGCGCTCGCCACTTTCCGGCGCATCAACGAGAGCCTTCCCCTCGGCGCCGATACGTCGGACGTCGAAGTGATGCGCTCCTCGGCTGCCATCGCGTCGTAATTCGCGACGCGATCTGGATCGAAACCATCATCGAAAGAGTTGACGCCGCGCCCCCACGAACTGCCCCAGCAACACGGGGCCGTTCGTGGGACCTCCCAACGTTATCGGGCGCCACAACACCGGTTAGCCCTCGATGATCGCGGCGGGATGGAGCTCAGGTGACCCTCGGCCGCCGAGGATCAACGATTGGGCGCTCTTCGATGATGCCAAGGAGTCCGGTGGATGACAGAACGCAAGCCGCTGGAACTGTGGGGCGGGATCGAATGCACCGTCGCGCGGATCGGCGACGACTACCGTGACCAGAGCCTCGAAACAGGTCACAGCGCGCGCCTTGACGATCTCGACCGCGTTGCGGCGCTCGGCATCCGCACCCTGCGCTACCCGGCCCTCTGGGAGACGATCTCCCCCGATACACCGGACGAAACCGACTTCACCTGGCACGACACCCGCTTCGCGCGGCTGCGGGAGCTCGGCATTCGGGCGATCGCCGGCCTGTGCCACCATGGCAGCGGCCCGCCCTATACGGATATGCTCGATCCGGCCTTCCCGGAGCTGCTGGCCCGGCACGCCCGGAACGTCGCCGCGCGCTACCCGCACCTCGACCTCTACACGCCCGTCAACGAGCCGCTGACGACCGCCCGCTTCTCCGGGCTCTATGGCCACTGGTATCCGCACGGCCGCGACTACCCCACCTTCCTCCGGGCGCTCGTCAACGAGTGCAAGGCAACCGTGCTCGCCATGCGCGCGATCCGAGAGGTGCGTCCCGACGCCGGGCTCGTGCAGACGGACGATTTCGGCAAGACTTTCTCGACGCCGCTCCTGACCTACCAGGCCGAGCACGACAACGACCGGCGTTGGCTCACCTTCGACCTGCTCTGCGGCCGGGTCGACCGCGAGCACCCGTTCTGGCCCTTCCTGATCGACGCCGGCGTGCCTCAGGCGGACCTCGAGCTCTTCCACGCGGGCGACGCCGCGCCGGACATCATCGGCATCAACCACTATCTCACGAGCGAGCGCTTCCTCGACGAACGGCTGCACCGCTATCCGGAGCATCATCACGGCGGCAACGGCCGTCACGTCTATGCCGACGCCGAGGCCGTCCGCGTCCATCTGCCTCCGAACGAGATCGGACCGGCCGCGCGCCTGCGCGAGGTCTGGGACCGGTATCACCGCCCGATCGCGGTCACGGAGGCCCATCACGGCTGCACCCGGGACGAGCAGCTGCGCTGGCTCGTCGAGGTCTGGCAGGCGGCCGAGACGGTTCGATCTGAGGGCGCCGACATCCGCGCGGTGACGATCTGGTCGCTCTTCGGCACCGTGGACTGGAACACGCTGCTCACCGAGCGCAACGGCGTCTACGAGGCGGGCCCCTTCGACGTGCGCGGCCCCGAGCCGCGGCAGACGGCCCTCGCCCACGCGGCCGAGGCGCTGGCGACCACCGGCCGGTTCGAACATCCGGTGCTGGACCGTGCCGGCTGGTGGAAGCGGGAGGGCCGCTTCTACCGCCCGGTCCACAAGGCCTCGGCCTGCCGCCTCGTCGACCAGCCGCGCCAGCTCATGATCACAGGCGCCACTGGCACCCTCGGCCAGGCTTTCTCGCGAATCTGCGATCATCGCGGCCTCGACCACCACCTCGTGGGCCGGCCCGAACTCGACATCGCCGATCCGGACAGCATCCGGACGGCGCTGGCCTGTCACAAACCCTGGGCGGTGGTGAACGCTGCCGGCTACGTGCGCGTGGCCGACGCCGAGCGGGAGCCCGACGCCTGCTTCCGGGCCAACGCGGCTGGGTCTGAGGCCTTGGCTCGGGCCTGCGCCGAGGCCGGCATCCCCTTCCTCACCTTCTCCACCGATCTCGTCTTCGACGGCATGAAAGGCGCTCCTTACGTCGAGAGCGACGCCGTCAATCCCGCGGGCGTCTACGGGGCGAGCAAGGCGGAGGCCGAACGCCGCGTGCTGGCGGCTCATCCCGAGGCGCTCGTGATCCGCACGGCTGCCTTCTTCGGCCCCTGGGACCGGCATAACTTCGCCTGGAAGGTTCTCAACGCCCTGAGCCGCGGGGAGCGGATCGCCCCCGGCCCGGACAGGGTCACGCCGACCTACGTCCCCGACCTCATCCACGTGGCCCTCGATCTGCTCATCGATCGGGCGCAGGGGATCTGGCACCTCGCCAACCCGAGCGAAGGTTTGTCCTGGCGTGACTTCGCCGCGCGGATCGCCCGAGAGGGCGGCCTCGACGGGGCGTTGATCGATGAGGCTCCGGTCGCGGAGCCTGTGCTCTCGACCGCGCTATCGAGCGAGCGCGGCCTGCTCCTGCCGCCCCTCGAAGGTGCTGTGCCGCGCTTCTTCAAGGACAGTGAGGTCGACTGGGTGCAGGGCGGCCGGGCCATCGCGGCGGAGTAGAAGGCACGTCGGACTTGTGGCCGAAAGGGGCGGTCTGAGCGTTTGAGCCTTGCGCCCCGCTCCCCCTCACCTTCGCGCTAACGCGCTTGCTTCGCCTGCCGGTGCGCAGGCGAAGCCCTCTCCCCGCACTGCGGGGAGAGGTGATGGCGGCCGGGCCTCGGCACTGTTCGTGGCTGTTGGATGGGGCCGTGAGCGTTCCTCCTCGCCCCGCTGGCGGGGAGAGGGCTCGCGCGGAACGACACGTTCCGTGCGAGCAAGCGCGTCAGCGCGGGGGTGAGGGGGGCCGCCGACACCCGAGCCTACGCCAAGCACCCCCTCATCCGCCCTCCTGCGGAGGGCACCTTCTCCCACGAGGGGAGGAGGTTACGCCGCCGCCTCGGCCGCCCGGATCGCCTCTTCGAGCCGCGGCGCGCGGGCCTCGACGCTGAGTTCGGTCAGCCCGTCGAGGAGCATCGTCGCGGTCGGGTCGGCGAGCGGCGCGTCCTGGTTGAGGCGGAAGGTCGAGGCGACAAGCCGTCCGCGGCCGTAGGAGCGCTCGACACCGATCGCCACCGGCTTGTGGATCCAGCCGACGACGAGGCCGGCGAAGACCCGGGCCTGGAAGTCGAGCAGGTTGCAGCCGGAGATCACGAAGTCCGGCAGGACCCGGTCCATCGTCTCGTCGAGGAGCGGCCCGCCCGGCATGCGGGCGAAATGGCCCTGGCGCCGCAGCCACGCGAAGGACGAGGCCCAATCGCCGCGCCAGAGCTGCCCGTCGCGGGTCTGCACCTTCACGTTCTGCCAGTGCGGGAAGAACGGATAGAGGCTCATGTCCTTCTCCGGCAGGAGCAGGAAGCTCGCGCCCTTGCGGACATGGGAGGCGATCGCCTCGTTGTGAGTTTTCGCCACGACGAGCGTGGCCTCCTCCAGCGCCCGGGCCTGGCCGTAGCCCAGCGCCTTGAGGCGCTCGCGAAGGTCCTCGTCCGGAGACCAGACGAGCTGCCGGGCATGGGCCGGGCGGCTGCGGGCCGGGTGGATCGACGCGTCGAGGTGGTTCTGAGCCACGACCCGTCCGTCGCTCGTGCGCAGCACGAAGTGGAAACGCCGCAGCGTCGCCTCCGAGACGGCGGGCACCTGCAGCGACACGGATCCGAAGCTCTGCACAACGGGCGCCTCGAGCCGCGGCAGGCTGATGACCTCCGACGTGTCCCCGATGCGCACCTCGAGCGTCGCCCCGTCGAGGACCGGGCCGGCGCCATGGGCGATCGCCACCTCGATCGAGGCCGTCTCGCCGCCCCAGTAGGACAGGCGCTCCCATTTGGGCACGATCACCGTGTCCGCGTTGATGATGGGAAACAGCTCGTGGAAGACGCGCGGGTTGCGCCGCATGTCGAGGAGCCCGTTCGACTCCCAATGGCAGTCGTGCAACTCCGTGATCACATAGCCCGCGAGGCTCGGCTTCCGCCGCATCGCCTCGATCTGGTACTTGAGCGCCCGGAACTGCTGCCACTGCGCGGCGATGACGAAGCGGCGCAGATCGCCGAAGACCCGGTCGAGGGACCAGTCGGAGAAGCGGTTCTCGACGCCGTGGGCGTACATCACGCCCTCGCCCCAGTCGTGGCCCGTCTCGAACCACCAGGGTTCCTGGCCCGACGCGTCGCGCAGGTCTTTCGGATAGGGCAGGCCCCAGTTGCCGAACTCGGAGCACATCAGGGGCTCGCGCCCGGTGATCACGGCGTCGCCGTGCGGCGAGTAGAGCCAGGATGCCCGGTTTGAGAGCTCGTCCACGAACTGGTCCCACTCGTCCCGGTGGTCCGGGATCGCCGCGTAGAAATGGTAGTCGGCGATGTCGGACTCGACGTGGAAGGACGGGGCGAGCGGCGAGTTGTCGACCACGAGACGCGTCGGGTCGTAGGCCTTGAGCCAGGCGAAGGTGCGCTTAAGCCAGTCGCGGTGGTCGGCGTCGTTGACGAGGTCAACGCCCCAGTTCTCGTTGATGATCGTCCAGATGATGATGGACGGGTGGTTGCCGTCGCGGTCGACGATGCCCTTGAGGAGCTTTTCCTTGCGCCCGCGCGAGCGGTCGGTCGCCATGCCGCCGTTGGGCAGCTCCGTCCAGATGAGAATGCCAATCCGGTCCGCGACCTCGTAGTAGCGCGGGTCGGCTGCCTTGATGTGGCAGCGCAGGCAGTTGAGGCCGAGCTCCTTTGCCTTGCGGAACTGGTCCTCGAGGAACTCCACCGAGGGTACGGTGCAGATCGTGTCGGGATAATAGTCCTGGTCGAGGGCCGCACGCAGGTAGAGCGGCTCGCCATTGAGGTAGAGCTTGCCGTCCCGGGTCTCGATGGTGCGGAAGCCGAAGCGGTCGGCGATGTCATCGACGGTCTCGCCGTCCCGCAGCATCTCTGCCCGAATGGCGTAGAGGTTCGGGGTGTCAGGGGACCAGGATTCAACCGCCTCGACCGTGAAGTCGAAGGGCATGGACGTGATGCCCGCCGGCGCCTCGCGGGTCAGCGCGGCGACCGTCTCGCCCGAGGGACCCGTGACCGTGATGGCGATCTGCGTCGCGGCCGCGAGGGGGCGCGCGAAGAACACGCCGGCCGCGACGCGGCCCGTGTCGCGGTTCGGCACGAGCCGGATGCGGGTCAGGTGGTCGGGGATACGCCGCTCGAGGAGAACCGACTGCCAGATCCCCGACAGCGGGCCGTACCAGCTCTGCTTGCCGAAGGGGATCTCGGCGAAGGGGGAGTCCGGGAACTCCGCGGGGTTGTCGGTCGGCGAGTCGACGCGAACCTTGATCTCGTTGTCGCCGGCCTTGAGGAAGCGTGTGACGTCGAAGGCGAAGGGCAGGAAGCCACCCTCGTTGCTGCCGGCGACCTCGCCGTTGATGATCACCTTGGTGTTGTGGAACACCGCGCCGAATCGCAGCCATACGCTGTCCGAGAGCCACGCCTCCGGGATCGTCACGGTCCGACGGTAGATGCCGATTCCCGCCCGCATGCGCAGGTCGGCGAACTGGGCCTGCCACGGGCTCGGCACGGTGATCTCGCGCACTTCGGCAGGGCCCGAGAGGCGGTCATCGGCGATGTGGAGGAAGTCCCAGGTGCCGTCGAGGCTGATGCGGGCGTCGAGCATGATCTCTCCTGGCGGTCATCCACCCAAGGCGGTTCTAAAACGGCGAAAACAAGGCCCGGGCTGACCCGCGGGCCGCACGCGGCGCGGCGAATCAGGTCGCAGGCTACACCGGTCGCGGAGGGTCGAAAGTGGGCATCATCCCTCGGCTCCTTGAGGCTCGTTGTCGCTGGGCGTTCCCTGACGTTCCCGACAACGACCGAGACTCGGGTTTGATCCCCGGCAAATACGTGGACTGCGTCAGTGGCAGGTCTGGACGGGGCGAATGACCCGACCCGAACAGACTGGCGGGCCGGAACCGGGCTTTTCGCCGGGGCGTTGCCCTTCCAAGAGAAGCGGGGCCGATGCCCCGCGCGGACGCGAAAGGGTACGCGATGCCAAGAATGGTCCCCGACGAACGGGTGCGCCAGGGGCCGAAGGGCCGCCCGGTCTTCTACGTGCTGATCGGCAGCCTCGTGCTGCTCGGCATCTACATGGTTTCCCTGATGACCTGGGCGACCAACAGCTCGGACAACCCCCAGGTGAGCCAGGAATCGTCCCGGCAGTCGAGCGATCCGTCGAGCACGGGTTCGACCGCGTCGTCGAACACGCGTTCGGTGCCCTCGGCCAACCCGGCCTACCCGGCCCCGGCCAATCGCACCGCGGAGCCGAACGGCGGCGGAAGCGGCAGCAGCGGCAACCAGTATGGCGCCCCGCAGCGCTAAAAGCCTGTCCTGACCGGTAAAGTAACAGAAGGGCGGCGCGAGCCGCCCTTCGCGTGTTTTCGTGCCCCTCTCGCTCCTGAAGCTCCCCCGCGGCCGCTTTTCGCCGTATTGATCCGCGACTGACGCGCTCAGAGCCGTCAGGCCAAGATCGCGACGACCGACTGAAGGGGCTGCAACCGTGTTCAAAGCGTTCTCCATCGGCCGCCTCGCCGGCCTGCTCGTCGCGCTCGTGCTCGCGGCCGGCATCGGGGCAGCTTTCTCGGCGGCTTCGGCGCAGACCCCGTCGGATGGCACGACACCCCGCGCGATCGTGTCCGCCGACACCAAGGCCGCCCGCGCCAAGCTCGACGCGGCGAAGGCGGAGCTCGATCAGAAAGAGGCGGCCCTGCGCCGCCCGGACCTCGGGCAGGGCGACCTCCAGAGCCTGCGCCAGCAGATCGATCCCGTCAGCCAATCGATCCGTGACCTCATCGCGGAGCTCGGGCCGAAGCTCGACGACGCCAAGGCGCGCCTCGACCAACTCGGCCCCAAGCCCGAGGAGGAGGACGAAGGTTCGGACGTGGCCCGCGACCGCGGCGAGCGAGAGACCGCCGTCACGCAGCTCGATGAGACGCAGCGCCTCGCCCGTGCGCTCCTTGTGCAGTCGGAGCAGCTCACCACTCAAATCAGCGACCGCCGGCGCGCCAGTTTCGCGCGCGCCCTCTTCGAGCGCTCTTCGGGGCTGCTGAGCCCCGATCTCTGGACGAGCGTCGCCACGACCCTGCCGCGGGACTTCGCCGCGCTTAACGTCGTGGCCGGCTCCTGGATGGATCGCGTCCGGGCCAATTCGTCATTCGGCGCCCTCGCGCTGCTCGGCCTGTCCATGGGCTTGGCGCTCGCCCTCTACGTCGGCCGCCGCCACATCATCCCGCGCCTCGTCACGCGCGATCCGGCCGTCCTCGAGCCGTCGCAGCGCCACAAGCTGCTCGCGGCGCTCGGCATCCTGCTGCTTGGCACGGTCCCCGCGGTGGCCGGCAGCTTCGCGGTCTACGCCGCCCTCAAGGCGGTGGGCTTCCTGCCCCAGCGCCTCGCGCCGGTGGCAGGCACAATCCTCGGTGGGCTCGCCTTCGTCGCCTTCGCGCAGGCGCTCCTCCACGCCCTCATCGCCCCCGAGCGGCCGACTTGGCGCCTCGTCAAGCTGAGCGACGCCGCGGCCGCCCGCACGGTCAAGTTCCTCGTGCTCGGCGCGTCGCTCGTGGCGGTGAGCAAGGCGATCGAGGCGGTCAATCAGGCGATCGCCGCCGCGCTCACCTTCACGGTCGCGACCCGAGGGGTCTTCGCCGTTCTCGTCGCGCTGGTCCTCGCCGAACTGCTTCGCCGTTTCGCGTCCACGTCGAGCACCGAAGAGGAATGCCTCGGGCCCTACGTGCCGACCGAGGCCGAGATCGGCGGGCCGCTGCGCACCCTGGGCTGGACGGCGGTCGTCGCGGTGCTCGGCGCGGCGCTCGTCGGCTACGTCGCCTTCGCCTCGTTCCTGGTCGACCAGATCGTCTGGCTCGCGATCCTGGCGGCGCTCCTCTTCTTCGGCACGCGCCTCGTCGACGAGTTCATCGGCGGGACCCTCAAGGGCCAGACCCGGATCGCGACGACGCTCCAGGCCAATACGGGCCTGCGCCGCAAGTCGCTGGCGCAGATCGGCGTGCTCGGCACGGGTCTCGCCCGCGTGATGCTCATCACCGCGACGGCGCTCCTGGCGCTCGCCCCCTGGGGCGTGGAGTCCACGGACCTGCTCTCGCAGGTTCGCGCCGCCTTCTTCGGCTTCAAGATCGGCGACGTCACGATCTCGCTCTCCTCCATCGCGATCGCGCTGGCGCTCTTCGCCGGCATCGTTTTCGCGACCCGCGTGGTGCAGCGCTGGCTCGACTCGGCCTACCTGCCCGCGACCGACCTCGACGCGGGCCTGCGCAACTCCATCCTCACCGTCTTCGGCTATCTCGGCTTCATCATCGCCGGCGCCGTTTCCTTCTCCTATCTCGGCCTGTCGCTGGAGAAGATCGCCATCGTCGCCGGCGCCCTTTCCGTCGGCATCGGCTTCGGCCTGCAATCCATCGTCAACAACTTCGTCTCGGGGCTGATCCTCCTGTGGGAGCGCCCGATCCGGGTCGGCGACCTCGTGGTGGTGGGCGACGGCGAGGGGCATGTGAGGCGCATCAACGTGCGCGCCACCGAGATCGAGACTTTCGACCGCTCGACCATCATCGTGCCGAACTCCAACCTGATCTCCGGCGTGGTGAAGAACCGGGTGCGGGGCGACCGCGTCGGCCGCGTCGTGATCGCGGTCAACGTGCTGCGCAACGCCGATCCGGCCCGGGCGGCCGAACTCCTGGTACAATGCGCCAAGGACCACGCCGACGTGCTGCGCGAGCCGCCGCCGCGGGTGTTCTTCAAGAAGATCGGCGAGACCTTCCTCGAGTTCGAGCTGGTCTCATTCGTGCCGGACGTCGACTTTCAGGCGCGCGTGCAGAGCGAGCTCAATTTCGCGGTTTTCCAACGCCTCACCGCGGAGAACATAATCCCGGCGCTCGGGCCCGGATCGCTCGAGGTCCGCGGCCTCGATCCGGTGGGCCAAGCCCTCGACAACATCGCCGAGGCCATCGCCGAGCGCTCGAGCCATGCGGCGCGCCCGTCGGCCCGGCGTCCCCGCGCCGTCGAAGCGGGGGAGTGAGGTGGGCTGCTCCGCGGCCGCGGCGGCCCTTCTCTCCGCGCTGAACCTGTCGGGCTGCGCCGAGGCGCCGCCGGCGGCCGATCCAGGAGCCTTCTACCGCTCGCTCGCTGCGCCCGGCCTCTCGGTCGACGCCGAGCAGGCTCGCGCCGCCTTCTCCGCCTATCGGCTCAACAAGGGCCTGAAACCCCTCGCGCTCGATCCGGATCTCCAGCGCGTGGCGCGCGAGGAGGCGGCGGCGATGGCCGCGGCCGACCGGCCCGCGAGGGCCGAATCCGTCACGCGGCGCCTGCGGGAGGCGGGCGTCGCGGACCCCGCCGCCAACCTCTCGGCCGGCTATCACACGCTCCCGGAAGCCTTCTCCGGCTGGCGCGAGAGCCCGCAGCACGACAAGGTGCTGCTCAAGCCCACCGCCGCCCGCATGGGCATCGCCACCGCTTACGCGCCTGGCTCGAAGTACAAGGTCTATTGGGCGCTGGTGGTGGGACGGTAAGGGCTGCCCTTCCCGGGCTCGGCGCAGCCGAGAGACCTGAGTCCAAATCGGCCGGCTCGGCGGCTTCGTCTCCCTCCCCTGAGGGGAGGGAGAACAATCTGCGTCAACCAAATGCATTTCCGCCTTTCTTGAACGGACGTGTGGCGCCCGTCAGCCCCGCAAGCTCGCCCCCGTCTTCTTCGCGACCTCCGCGACGATCTTCTGGCTCACGGCCTCGATCTCGGCGTCGGTGAGCGTCCGCTCCGTCGGCTGCAGCGTCACGGCGATCGCCACCGACTTCTGGTCGGGCGCGACGTTCGCGCCCTCGTAGATGTCGAAGACGTCGAGCCCTGCGATGAGCTGCCGGTCGGCGCCCTGGGCGGCCTTGAGAACATCGCCCGCTGGCACGTCCCGCCCGACCACGAAGGCGAAGTCGCGGACCACCAGCTGGAAATCGGACAGCGCGAGCTTCGGCTTGGTCTTGGTCGGCTTGTGCTTGGGCAAGGGCAGGGCGTCGAGCACGATCTCGAAGCCGACGAGCGGCCCCTTGGCGTCGAGCGCCTTCAGGACCCGCGGATGCAGCTCGCCGAAATGGCCGATCACGGTGCGCGGCCCGAATTGCAGCGTGCCGGAGCGGCCCGGATGCCACCAGTCCGGCCCGCCGGGCACGACCTGGAGGCCGCCCGTCGGGATGCCGAGGGCCGCGAGAAGCGCCAGGGCGTCCGCTTTGGCGTCGAAGACGTCGACCGGGACCGCGCCGCCGTCCCAGTGCCGTCCGACGCCTTCCGCCCGCGCCGTGCCGCGGCGGATCACGGCGGCCCGCATCGTCTGGCCCTCGGGCTCGTCGGACGCGAAGCACTGGCCGACCTCGAACAGCGCCACGTCGCCGATCGCCCGGTCGGCGTTGCGCTGCGCCGCCTTGACGAGGCCCGGCAGCAGGCTCGGGCGCATGTCGGAGAGTTCGCTAGCGATAGGGTTGGCGAGCACGAGGCGTCCGTCGCCGCCGCCGAAGAGCTTTGCCTCCTCGTGTCCGATGAAAGACCAGGTCACGGCCTCGACGAGTCCGCGCGCCGCGAGCAGGCGCTTGGCGAGGCGCGTGCGCTTCTGCGGCACCGTGAGCACGGGCTTGGCGACCGCGTCCTCGAGCCGGGGCAGGGCTTTCGGCGCGATGCGGTCGAGGCCGGCGATGCGGATCACCTCCTCGACGAGGTCGGCCTTGCCCTCGACGTCAGGCCGCCAGGACGGCGGCAGAACCTTCACGCGCTCACCCTGGCCCGACACGTGGAAGCCCAGCGCCTCCAGGGTCACCTTGGCCTCCGCACGGGACAGGTCGAGGCCGGAGAGGCGCCGCACCTCGCTCCAGGGGAAGTCGATGACGTGGCCGGTCTCCGGTAGCTCCCCCGCGACGGTGGCCTCGCTCGCCTCGCCGCCGCACAGCTCGAGGACGAGCCGCGTCGCGAGGTCGAGGCCGGGCAGGCAGAAGGCCGGATCGACGCCGCGCTCGAAACGGTAGCGGGCATCCGTGACGATGCCGAGCCGGCGCCCCGTGCGGGCGACGTTGAGCGGGTCCCAGAGCGCTGATTCGATGAGCACGTCCGTCGTGCCCTCGTCGCAGCCCGAATGCTCGCCGCCCATGATACCGGCGATGGACTCGACCCCGGCCTCGTCGGCGATGACCACCGTGTCGCCGTCGAGGCGATAGGTGCGCCCGTCAAGCGCCAGCACTTCTTCGCCACTTTCCGCGAGGCGCACGGTGAGGTTTCCCTTCACCTTGGCCGCATCGAAGACGTGGAGGGGCCGGCCGCGGTCGAAGGTGACGTAGTTCGTGACATCGACGAGCGCGTTGATCGGACGAAGCCCGATGGCGGTGAGGCGCCGCTGCATCCACTCGGGACTCGGGCCGTTCTTGACGCCGCGCACGAGCCGCAGGCCAAAGAGCGGGCAGAGGCTGCGGTCATGCTCGCCGAAGGCGAGCGTTACGGTGACGGGGCAGGGGCCGGCGCCGCGCAGGGGCTGGACGGCGTCGCCCTTCAGCTTGCCCAGCCCCGCCGCCGCGAGGTCCCGGGCGATGCCGTGGATCGAGGTGCAGTCGGGGCGGTTCGGCGTCAGGTTGATCTCGATCACCGGATCGTCGAGCCCGGCGTAAGTTGCGTAAGCCGCCCCGACCGGGGCATCGGCGGGCAGATCGATGATGCCCTCGTGATCGTCCGAGATCTGGAGCTCGGCCGCCGAGCACAGCATGCCCCGGCTCTCGACGCCGCGGATCGTGCCGACGCCAAGCGTGATGTTCTTGCCCGGGATGTAAGTGCCCGGCGGCGCGAAGACGCTCTTCATGCCGGTCCGCGCATTCGGCGCGCCGCAGACCACCTGGACAGGGGCGCCTTGACCTGTGTCGACCATGCAGACGCGGAGCCGATCAGCGTTCGGGTGCTGCTCTGCCGAGACCACATAGGCCACCTGGTAGGCCGCGAGCGCCGCCGCCTTGTCCTCGACGCCTTCGACCTCGAGCCCGATGCGGGTGAGCGTCTCGGTGATCTCGGCGAGCGACGCCGAGGTGTCGAGGTGGTCTTTGAGCCAGGAGAGGGTGAATTTCACTTCTGACCTCCGGGACGCTTGAACAGAAGCAGCGTCGCTAGTGAGCGGCGATCCTCGACGCCGAGACCATGCAGATCGTCGATGGCACTGCTCGCCAGTTGAACAAGGGCGGTCGTCTCGTCGAAGTAGAAGGGGAAGAACGCCGGATCGTAATCCGCTTGGTGTCTTCGTTCCTGCAGAACCGCGAACGCGCGCCCGATCCGGGCCACGCGCCGATCCAGCGCGGCAGCATCGGAGCTCTGAAGCGCGCTCTTGGCACCACGGTGGTCCAGGGCACGGTAAACCCGCGTCCATTCCGGGGTGTGGGCCTTCGATCCGCCGATCAGCTCATTCGCACACATCCGCGCCAGCGCATTGAAAAGAGCGTAGTAGGCCGTGCTGACCGCGCGCCGCATGAAAGCTTCGCGCGGACGCCGTCCGGTCCGACGGCTCAGGTCCTCGGCCACGGTGATGAGGCGTCGTTCGATCATGGCCTTTCGGCCTCGTCGTTGGCCTCGTCCTCCTCGAAGCCTTCATCGGCAAAGCGATGGTCGAGGTAGGGAAAACGGTTCTCGCCGGATCCTCGCAACGCCTCTTGAACGACGCCTAGAGCTTCCAAGAGCACGTCCCCACGCGGAACTCTGCTCCCGGCCTTGTAACGGGCGGCCAGGAAGAGCGACGGCTCGCCGTCGTGATCCTCTCCGCTCCGAACGTCGATCTGCTGAAGGCCGTGGGGCCCCAGCAGTGGACGCAACGCCTTCTCGGCAACGGCGGCGATCTGCTCGTTGGTCAACATGCTCTCCTGCCCGCGCGAGCCACTCAGCTCGTCAACCCGCCCACCAAACTCGGCAGGTCCAGCGGCCGGAAGCCGTAGTGGTTGAGCCAGCGCAGGTCCGCCTCGAAGAAGGGGCGCAGGTCCGGCATGCCGTATTTGAGCATGGCGATGCGGTCGATGCCCATGCCCCAGGCGAAGCCCTGGTAGCGGTCGGGGTCGAGGCCGCAGTTGCGCAGCACGTTGGGATGGACCATCCCGCACCCTAAGATCTCGAGCCAGTCGTCGCCTTCGCCGAAGCGGATCTCGCCGCCTTTGCGCGAGCACTGGATGTCGACCTCGGCGGACGGCTCCGTGAACGGGAAGAACGAAGGCCGGAAGCGCATCTTCACGCTGTCGACCTCGAAGAAGGCCTTGCAGAACTCCTCCAGGATCCAGCGCATATGGGCGATGGTCGAGGTCTCGTCGATGACGAGGCCCTCCACCTGATGGAACATCGGGGTGTGCGTCTGGTCGGAATCGTGCCGGTAGGTGCGGCCGGGGCAGATGACCCGGATCGGCGGTGCGACTGTCCGCATGGTCCGCACCTGCACCGGCGAAGTGTGGGTGCGCAGCACTTTGCGCTCGCCGCGATGGTTCGGGGCGAGGAAGAAGGTGTCGTGCATCTCCCGGGCGGGGTGGCCCTCTGGGAAGTTGAGCGCGGTGAAGTTGTACTCGTCCGTCTCGATGTCCGGACCTTCGGCGACCGAGAAACCCATATCGGCGAAGATCGCCGTGATCTCGTCCAGAACCTGGGAGATCGGGTGGATGCGGCCGCGGGTTTCAGGGCCCTCGCGGACGGGCAGGCTGACGTCGACCCGCTCGGCGGACAGACGCGCCGTCAGCGCGGCCTCGGCCAGGGCCTCGCGCTTGGCCTGGATTGCGCCCTGGACCGTGTCGCGCAGGCCGTTGATGAGAGGCCCGCGCTCCTTGCGCTCCTCCGGGCTCAAGGACCCCAGCGTCTTGAGGAGTTCCGAGACGGCGCCCTTCTTGCCGAGCGCGGCGACGCGCACGGTCTCGAGCGCCGCTTCGTCGGAAGCGGCCTCGATCTGAGCGAGAAGGTCGCCTTCGAGAGGGGAAAGGTCTGTCATGTCGTGAGCCTAGCGTGTCGCGCGCTTAGTGGCGGCGCGGGGTGAGAGCGTCAAGACGCGGCGGCGCGGGTGGCCGCAACGAAAAAGGGCGGCCCGTGAGGCCGCCCTTTGGTGTGTGCGATCCGGGCGGGCCCTCAGGCGGCCGCGGCGGTCTCAACGGGCAGGGCCGCCTTCGCCTGCTCGACATAGGCCGTAAACGCCGCCGGCTCGCGGATCGCGATGTCGGAGAGCACCTTGCGGTCGATCTCGATGCCGGCCTTGTTCAAGCCGTCGATGAAGCGCGAATAAGTGAGGCCGTGCTCGCGCACCGCGGCGTTCAGGCGCTGGATCCACAGCGCACGGAAGGTGCGCTTGCGGTTCTTCCGGTCGCGATAAGCATATTGCATGCTTTTCTCGACCGCCTGCTTGGCGATGCGGATCGTGTTCTTGCGGCGCCCGTAGAAGCCTTTGGCTTGCTCGAGAACCTTCTTGTGCTTGGCGTGGCTGGTCACGCCGCGTTTGACGCGGGCCATAGAAAATCTCCGTCAGTACTATTCGAGGATGGAAGGAACGGGAAGCGTTCAGCCGTTGGGCAGAAAGTACTTCTTCACGTTGTAGGCGTCGCCCTCGAACAGGACGGCGGTGCCGCGCAGGTTGCGGATCTGCTTGTTGGTCCGCTTGATCATGCCGTGGCGCTTGCCGCGCTGGGCATAGACCACCTTGCCGGTGCCGGTGATCTTGAAGCGCTTCTTGGCGCCCGACTTCGTCTTCAGCTTGGGCATTTGGCTCTCCTGAACGAGCCTCGCCTGCGGGTCGCCCCGCCGATGAAGGCTCAGCGTGTTTGCTGTTGAGCAAACGAACCGCCACGGCAGCCCTTGATCAGCCGGGCGGTTCAGTGAAGGCGGGGGATATGGCAGAAAAGGCTACGGAACGCAACGCCCCGAGGCGGTGCGTACCGGCAAGATGCAGGTCGTCCGCGTCTCAGCGCGGCGCCAGCACCATCACGACCTGGCGGCCCTCGAAATTCGGCTCCATCTCGACCTTGGCGAGCTCGGCGACATCGGTGCGCACGCGGTCCAGGACGCGCAGGCCGATGTTCTGGTGCGCCATCTCGCGGCCACGGAAGCGCAGGGTGATCTTCACCTTGTTGCCTTCCTCGAAGAAGGTCCGCATGGCCTTCATCTTTACGTCGTAATCGTGGTCGTCGATGCCCGGCCGGAGCTTGATCTCCTTGACCTCGACCGTCTTCTGCTTCTTGCGGGCCTCGGCCTGCTTCTTCTGCTCGTTGAAGCGGAAGCGGCCGTAATCCAGGATCTTGCAGACGGGAGGGGCGGAGTTGGGGGCGATCTCGACGAGGTCGAGACCAGCGTCCTCAGCGATTTTCAGAGCGTCGAAGAAGGCGACGACGCCGCGGTTCTGACCGTCTTGGTCGATCAGCTGAACGTCGCGAACGCCGCGAATGTCGCGATTGGCGCGGGGGCCGTCCTTCTGCGGAATCGGCAGGGCTCTCATCGGTCGGCGAATGGTGTTCTCTCCTCATGCATCGGCACGGCACGATAGCGGCCGGCCCGTCGCGCTGAACCACAGCGCCGGCCGCCGACGCGTGATGCCACGGTCTTTCGGACGCTCCGACAATTCGTGCAAATGGCTATGAAGTCAACCGATTCAAGCCGGTCGCGCCCCGGGCCGGTCGGGATTCGCCATGAGCGCGACGTAGACTTCGAGGGTGTCCGTCACCATGCGCTCGAGGGAGAAATGCGTCTCGACGTGGCGGCGCGCGCGGGTCGAGAGGGCGTCGCGCGCGGAGGCCCCGAGCGCGAGCGTCGCGGCGATGGCGTTGGCGAGCGCCTCCGCGTCGCCGGGCGGCACGCGCCAGCCCGTGCGCTCGCCGGGCGGGTGATCGGGCGGCGAGAGAACCGTTTCGGGCACGGCCCCGAGATCGGAAACCACGACGGGCGCGCCCATAGCCTGCGCCTCCACCGCCGAGCGCCCGAAAGCCTCGGGCTCGGTCGAGGGCACGGTGACGACGGAAGCCGCGAGGAAGGCGGCGGGCATGTCGGTGCAATGGCCCACGCGGTGGACGATGCCCGCGAGACTCCGCGCGGCGATGAGCTGGTCGAGGTCGCGCACGTAAGCGTCGCGCCCCTGCGCGTCGCCGGCCAGCACGAAAGCGATGTCACGCAGCCCCTGGTCGCGCAGACGTGCCGCCGCTTCGATCAGCACCTTCTGGCCCTTCCAGCCGGTCAGGCGGGCAGCGAGGAGCACCACCCGCTCGTGGGGCGCCACGCCCCAGCTCCGGCGCAGGGCTTCGACCCGCCCGGGATCGACGGAGGCAGGCGAGAAGGCGGACAGGTCCGTGCCGCGATGGATCACGCGGATGCGCTCTCCGGCTTGCGGATAGAGCGAGCGGATGAGGGAGGCGGTGTAATGCGAGTTGGCGATGACGACGTCGCCCCGCGCCATCACGGAATTGTAGAGCACCTTGACGGACGAGCGGCCCGAATAGCTGCCGTGGAAAGTCGTGACGAAAGGCAGGTCCAGCGCCCGCGCCGCGCCGAGCGCCACCCAGGCCGGCGCGCGCGAGCGGGCGTGGAGGAGGGAAACCTTCTCCTTGACGCAGAGCCGCGCGAGGCGCCGCACGTTGAGCGTCATGGCGAACGGGTTCTTGGTCCGCGCCGGAAACGGGATCCAAATTCCGCCCTTGGCCTGCAACTCGCCGACGAGCCGCCCGCCCTCCGTGGCGACGAGGGCCCGGGCGCCCAGATTCGCTAAGCCCGCCGCGACGTCGACGGCCGTGCGCTCGGCGCCGCCCGCCTCGAGTTCCGGGATGATCTGCAGCACCGTGCGGCCGACCAGCGGGTGCTCCGCCGTCGGGAACGCCGCTCCACCCACCGGTCGCGCCGCCGCCATCACGGGTCTAAAGATCCAGCCAGAGAATCACGCCCGCCATGATGTCGGGTCATCGGTTTAGGAACGGTTAACCAATGCTGCAGTCGATCGAGGCCGGGGAGGGCGGCGAGCGCCGGCGCTTGGCCGTGCTGGCGCGCCCGGGAGAAGGCCCGCCCATCGTCTGGCTCGGCGGCTTTCGCTCGGACATGCGCGCTACCAAGGCCGAGGCGCTCGATGCCTGGGCGGCTGGCCAAGGACGCGCCTTCGTGCGCTTCGACTACTCGGGCCACGGCGAGTCGGAGGGACGGTTCGAGGAGGGCACGATCTCGCGCTGGCTCGAAGACGCGCTCGCGGTCATCGAACGGTTCGTCACCGCCCCGCCGATCCTCGTCGGCTCGTCCATGGGCGGCTGGATCGCGCTTCTTGCCACCCGCGCGCTGCGGGCGAGGATGAGCCCGGTCGCGCCGGCCTCCCTCGTCCTGATCGCCCCGGCGCCCGACTTCACGGAGCGCCTCATGTGGGCGAGCCTCGACGAGGCAGCCCGTCGCGCGATCCTTGAGGAGGGTCAGTGGCTTCGGCCCTCGCTCTACTCCCTCGAGCCGTATCCGATTACTCGGGCGCTGATTGAGGACGGCCGACACCATCTCCTGCTCGACGGGCCGATCGAGACCGGCTGCCCGGTTCACATCCTGCAGGGGATGGAGGACCCCGACGTGCCCTGGACGCATGCCATGCGCCTCATGGAGCAGCTGCCGGGCGACGAGGTCGCGATGACGCTCGTCAAAGACGGCGATCACCGGCTCTCCCGCCCGCAGGATATCGACCGCCTGATCGCGGCCGTCGAAGGGGCGACCGCGACGGTCAGTGGAGGCTGACGGTCTCGAGGTCGTTCGCCCAGGCGTTGGCGACCGCCGCGTCGCGGGAGTCGGTCACCAGGATCGGAGTGCCGTTCGCCGAGATCAGGGCGAAGAGGTCGAGGCCAGGGGCGAGTTCCGGCGCTTGCGGAAAGAGGCGCGAGACCTCGTCCGAGCGCATCGGCTTGACGTAGGCGACCTCGCCGTCGCCAAGCGTGGCGAAGGTGGTGGGATCGTAAGGCATGTGGTCGGTCATGAACGCTCTCCACTAAAAACGAGACGAGCGGGGGATGTCGCGGCGTTCGGCGATCAGCTTTTCGGCCGCGAGGCGATGTCGATCTTGCGCACAATGCGCTCCGGCTCCGGCCGGGCGAGATCGATCGAGAGAAGTCCGTTCGAGAGGTCCGCGCCCAGAACCTCCATGCCTTCGGCGAGGAGGAAGGTGCGCTGGAACTGCCGGGCGGCGATGCCGCGGTGAAGGTAGTGCCGCGTCTTGTCGTCGGTCTGGCGACCTCGAATGACGAGCTGGCTCTCCTCGAGCGTGATTTCCAGCTGGTCGCGGGTGAAACCGGCGACCGCCAGCGTGATCCTGAGGCGGTCCGGCTCGTCCGCGGTGCGGGCCAAGCGCTCGATGTTGTAGGGCGGATACCCGTCGCTCGCGCCCTTGGCGACGCGGTCGAGGGCCTGCTCGATCTCGTCGAAGCCCAGAAGGAAGGGATGCCCGAACGGCGATTGACGCGACATAATCGAAGCCCTGGAGGCACTTCGGCAGAGCGGGCCCCTGCGGCACCCGCGCGGGCCCCGATGCGGCGCCCGTGAGGCTCATATGGTTCCCACGAGCCCGGCCATCAAGCCCCGGACTCCGGCCGCTCCCCCAAAGCGCCGGGCACGAGGCGAGGTTCGGGGACGGGGACGGGGGTGGGACTGCTCAAGGGAAAGACGATCCGCGTCGCCGAGCGGCCGGGTTCCGGACGTTCGATGCGCCCGCCGATCTGCTGCGTCAAACGCTCGGTGATGGTCAATCCGAGCCGCCGTGGGGCGTCCGGAGAAAGACCGATCCCGTCATCGCTGACGGTGAGGACGCCCTCGTTTCCTTCCTGGCGCACGGTCACCCGCGCCGTCCCGCCGCTCCGCTCGGGGAAGGCGTGGGTCAGGGCGTTGGTGAGAAGCTCCACGGCGATGAAGGCGAGAGGCACCGCCGCATCCAGATTGACCCGTAGGGGCGCCGCGTCGAGCTCCACCGCGATCCCGCGCGCCGGCGCCTCGAACGCCTCGCCGAGTTCGCTGACCAAGCCCTCCAGATACTCGCCGAGATCGATCGAGGACAGGTCGGAGGAGGTGTAGAGCAGGGTATGGACGCGCGACATGGCGCCGATGCGCCGGATCGCGCTCTCGAAGGGGCCGCGCTGCTCCGGCGTCAGATCGCGCCCGCCGAGGCGCAGCAAGCTTTGCACGATCTGCAGGTTGTTCTTCACGCGGTGGAAGATCTCCCGCAGCATGACGTCGCGCTCGGACGCTGCCTTCTGCTGCTCCGAGAGGGCCTGCTGCGTCGTGCGCAGGAGACGGGCGTCGAGGTCGCCGAGAGCCTGTGAGGCCGAGAGCCGTTCCTGGGTGAGGCGCTGCTGCGCGACGCTGTGAAAGAGAAAGACGCCGAGCACGCCGGCGAGCGTCAGAGCTAACGCGCCAGCTGCCGCGACAGCGCCCGCCGAACGCCGCGACAGGTCGGTGATCGCTCGCGGATCACTTTCCGCGACGACGAGCCAATTGCTGACGGGAAGATGCCGGAACGCGGTCGGTGCGCTCTGACCGTCGAGACCGGCCGCCGAGACAAGGCCCTGGGTGCGCGCCTGCGCCTTGAGGCCGAGCGCCTCAGCGACGGGTTTGCCGACGTAGCGCTCGGGCGCCTGCGAGCGCGCCAGCACGCGTCCGGTCTCGTCCACGATAAGGGTCAGGAGGCGGCCGCGCTCCGCTCCGGCTTCAGCGAATTCCTGGAGCGTTTGGGCCCGCATGCCGGCCCCGACGACGTGCCGGATGACTCCGTCCCGACGCACGGGCGCGTAGAGGATGACCATACGCTCCGCCGAGACCGAGACCGCACCCTGAACGGGCGGGCGCGTGTGGATCGCGACCCGGCCCGTGCGCGCCACCTCGCGGACGACGTCGGGCGCGGCCGTTGGGGGCAGAACCGAACCGATGGGACGGGACGTGTTGGCCACCTGCTCGCCGGTCTCGGCCTCGACGAGGGCCAGCGCCTGCCACCGAGGCATCGCCTCGAGCATGCGCCGCGCGTCGCTGTGAAAGGCGGTCAGGTCCGGTCCGTCGAGGCTCGGCAGGGCGGCGATGGCCTGGAGCACCGAGATCTGCTGGCGCAGGGTGGTCTCGACCTGCTGCGCCAACGTCGCTGCCCCGGCCTGCGCGACTTCCTCGATCTCGCGCCTCTCCCGGGCGAGCTCGGAGCGCACCCAGAGACCGGCGAGGAGCACGAGGGGAACGAGAGCCGCGAGAACGGCGGCCGCGAGGAGGTAGAGACGCCCGAGAGGAGCGGCCCGAGCCTCCGCGACGGGGGTGGCATGGGCGTCCCGGCGGCCCGCCCCGCGCGCCCGCCCCGTCCCAACCTCCTCCTTCGCGGCCGAGGCCATAATCGCCGCTGTCCTCGATGTTCAGGCGCTATTCAGGCGTTCGAGCCCAGAACTTGAGCGTACCTGTTGCCTTTCAGGTCATCCAACGCGAACGCCTCCCGCGCGAAACGAGTTCCGCCTGCCCCTCCCTCAGGGGCGCGCGGAGCCGCCTGGGAGGCTCGTCGGACAACCTGTCACACCGTGTCGAGATTCACCCATGTCTGCGAGGCACTTCGGTTCGGCAGGCTTGACGCTCTCGACGCCGGCCTCAGTTATCGGTACGGAACCAGCCCGTAAGCTGAACATTGGGCGAGGGCGGGACAGGGCTCCAAGTCGCGCGATGAGAAAATCGCATGCGATGAAGGCCGCCGTCGTCAGACCCGCAAGGTAGGATTCTCATGGAACAGCAGATGGGCCGCCGTGTCGGCGTCGCGATCGTCGGCATGGGCGGAGCGGTGGCCACCACGGCCATCGCCGGCATCGAAATGATCAAGTCGGGCTCGAACCGCCACGACGGCCTGCCCCTGGCCGACGTATCGGTGCCGGGCATGGCCGGCTACAAGGACCTCGTCTTCGGCGGCTGGGACCTCAACGGCGACGACCTGGACTCGGCTGCGCGCACCCATGGCGTCCTCACCCGGGACCAGCTCGAGGGCGGAGCCGCGAGCCTCAAGGGCATCAAGCCCTGGCCGGCCGTCGGCTCGGCCAAGTTCTGCAAGAACATCGACGGCGTGAACCGCATCGTCGCCAAGGATCACCGCGAAGCGGTGGCGGTGATCGCGGATGACCTCAAGCGCTTCCGCCGCGAGGCGAAGGTCGACGACGTCGTGGTCGTCAACCTCGCCTCCACCGAGCGCTGGCCCGACATGGACGCGGCCGCGCTCCAGAGCCCGGAAGCCTTCGAGCGCGGGCTCGATGCCAGCGACGAGTCGATCTCGCCCGCCATGCTCTACGCCTACGCGGCGATCGCCGAGGGCGTTCCCTATGCCAACTTCACGCCGAGCGTCGCCGCCGACGTGCCGGCCCTGATGCAGCTCGCCCGCGAGAACCAGGTTCCGCTCTGCGGCAAGGACGGCAAGACGGGCCAGACCTTCATCAAGACGGTTCTGGCGCCGGCCTTCAAATCGCGGGCGCTCCACGTCGACGGCTGGTTCTCGACCAACATCCTCGGCAACCGCGACGGCCTGGCCCTCAACGACAAGGACTCGCTCCAGTCCAAGCTCAACACGAAGGGCTGCGTGCTGGAGCAGATCCTCGGCTACCCGGTCGAGGATCACCTCGTCGACATCCGCTACTACCGCCCCCGCGGCGACGACAAGGAAGCCTGGGACAACATCGACGTCACCGGCTTCCTCGGCCAGCGCATGCAGATCAAGGTCAACTTCCTCTGCAAGGACTCGATCCTCGCCGCGCCTCTCGTCATCGAGATCGCCCGGGTGATGGATCTGGCCAAGAAACGCGGCGAGGGCGGCGTGCAGGAGCAGCTCTCGGTGTTCTTCAAGGCGCCGATGGTGAAGAACGGACACGGGCCGGAGCACGCCTTCCACGCGCAGGAGACGATGCTGCTCGACTGGCTGGGCCGGAACTGATGCCGGCCGCCGCCCTGGCGGGCGGGGCCGATCCCGCCCGCGGCGTCGCGCGGGCGCCGCTCGCGGCGCGCGACCTCCTCATCGAGCTCGGCGACCTGAAACGCATCCGCTCGGCCGGCCGGAGCGGCTCCACTGCTGAGCGGCTCTTCCGCGAGGCCTGGGCCGCGCTGACCGGCGGGGCCGACCCGTCCCTCGTCATGGAAGCGATCACCGCGAAGACCCTCGCTGCGGCGCGTCTCGGCGACCTCGACCGGGAGGCGCTCGCCGTCCTCGGCTTAGCCCCGGACGAGGCGCTCGCGACCTTGCGCGCGAGCCTTGCCGAGGTGGCCGGCCCCATCGATGCGGCTTTGCGGGCGCGCCTGTCGGACGCCCTATGCGCCGAGCTTCCCTCCGGCCCGCTTCCGGCGTTCGTCGACTTGCTGGCCACGCAGCCCCGCGCCGGCGTGACCTGCCCGGGCCGCCCGCGCATTATGCTCGAGCCGCCCGAGAACCACGCCGAGCATTGCCTCATGGTGGCCGTCTACGGGGTCGTCATCGCTCCGGCCTACGGGGCCGATCCGACGCGGGTGTTCCTCGCCGGCCTCGCGCATCACCTGCATAACGCCCTGATGCCGGACTCAGGCTTCACGGGCGAGATGCTGCTCGGCGATCATCTCGGCCCCGTCATGGAGCGCGCCACGGCCCATTCCCTGGCGCAGCTCGACCCCGGTCTGCGCCGGACGGTCGAGGACGCCCGTGCGGTGCTGCCCGACGCCGAAACGGCGGAGGGCGAAGCCTTTCACGCCGCCGACGTGATCGACCGCGTCCTCCAGATCGCGCAGCACCTCAAGGCCGCGACGCTGACCATGGACACCGTGCTCGGGGACATGGAGCTCGTCCATGACGGGCCGGTGAAGGGCTTCCACGACCGGGTGCTGGCGGAGATGCGCCTGCCGTGATCCCGTTTCCGCTTCTCTCGCCGGTGACGGGTGCCCGGCTGGAGCGGGACGGCCCGCATTCACTCGCGGGCTCCGGCGGCGAGCGCTGGCCCGTGATCGACAAGATCCCCTATCTCCGGGTCGGGCGCGAGGCGCTCGTCCAGCGGGCGCTGGCGGCTCTCGATGCCGGCGACGTGGAGGACGCGACGGTCGTGCTCCTCGCCGACCAGGACGATTGGTGGCAGGGCCCGCCGGCCGACCCTGAGAAGCTGCGCGACCTCGTCCGCCACCGCGACGCGTGGAACCTTCGCAGCGCCGTGGATGCGTTGGGCTGGGGCCGCGTGGGCGACTACTTCCTCCACCGCTGGAGCGACCCGACCTTCGTCGCGGGGCTGGCTCTGCTCGAGGCGCACTGGAACACGCCCAAATGTGTGTTCGAGCTCGCCTGCGGCATCGGCCATTACCTGCGCGAGCTGCAGCTTCGCGACTTCCGGGTCGCGGGCGGCGACGTGGTGTTTTCCAAGCTCTGGGTGGCGCGCCACTGGGTTCTCGGCCCCAAGGCGCAACTCGTCTGCTTTGACGCCGCCGCGGGCTGGGTGATCGAGGGCGCGCCTGCCGACCTCGCCATGTGCCACGACGCCTTCTACTTCCTGGAGCCGAAGGACGAGATCCTGGCCTGCCTGCGCAAGACCGCGGGCGAGGAGGGGTGGCTCGCCGTCAGCCACATCCACAACCGCGACAACCCGGGCTTCTCCGCCGGCAAAGCCATGAGCGCCGACGAAATCGACGAGCTGTTCCCCGACGCCCTCGTCTACGACGACGCCGAGCTGACGCGGGCCGTGGTCGAGACGCGGGCCCCCGCGCCGGCCCGTGCCGCCGACCTGCGCGGCGTCGAGGCCTTCTCCGTGGTGTTCGGCCCCGGCGTCCGCCCGGCGCCCCGGCCCTTGCGCGACGGGCTCACCCTGCCCTTGGCCGGGCGGGAGCTGCGGCGCAACCCTCTCTATCATCACGAGGGAGAGGCGTTCCGCATCCGCTGGCCGTCGGACCGCTACCGTGAGGAATACGCCGCGCGAGCCACCTATCCCGAGACGACCCAGGCCCCGCGCCAAGCTTCGGCCGGGCCCGAGACGGAGGGGTTCGCGCGCCGGCGCGAGCTCCTCGACCTGCCGGAGCGCTGGTGACGGCGATGAGCGATTGGCCGATCGGATGGGGCGTCGTCGGCTTCGGCTGGGTGGCGCGCGACTATTTCGCGCCGGCGGTGCGCGAGGCTGGCGACCGACTCGTCGCAATTTGCGATCCCGGCGCGGTGGCGCGGGAGAAGGCCGAGCGCGCCGGGATCGCGGCTTACGACGATCTGGCGGCCTTCCTCGCCGATCCGGCATTGGACGCGATCTACGTCGCGACGCCCAACCACCTGCACCGCGGGGCGGTGGAGGCGGCGGCCAGCGCGGGCAAGCCCGTGCTGTGCGAGAAGCCGATGGCGGCGCAGCTTCGCGACGCCGAGGCCATGGCGGCGGCCGTGGAGCGCTCCGGCATCCTCTACGGTACGGCCTTCGACCAGCGCCACCACCCGGCCCACCGTGCCTTGCGCGATCTCATCGCCGCCGGCCGCCTTGGCACCGTGACGGCGGTCCGCATCGTCTACGCCTGCTGGCTCGACAGCCGCTGGAGCGCCTGCGCCGGCCAGGAGAACTGGCGCATCGATCAGGCCAAGGCTGGCGGCGGCGCGCTGATGGACCTGGCGCCCCACGGGCTCGACCTCGTCTCCTTCCTCCTCGGCGAGCCTCTCGCTCAGGTCGCGGCCTTCACCCAGGCCAAGGCGCAGGACTACGCGGTCGACGACGGCGCTCTCCTGATGGCCCGCACGCAGAGCGGAGCGCTCGCCCAGCTCCACGTCGCCTACAATTGCCCGGATGCCCTGCCGCGGCGACGTCTGGAGGTGATGGGAACGAAGGGCCTTGCGGTCGCCGTGAACACCATGGGCCAGACGGCGGGGGGTGAGCTCACGCTCATCCACGCCGAGGATGGCCGGGTGGAGCCGATCCCCTTTTCCGATGCCTCTCCTTTCACCGAACAGGTGCGGGCCTTTTCCCGCGCGCTACGCTCGGGCGATCGGGGCGGCTACTCGGTCGCTCACGATCTCCACACCATGCGTCTCTTGGATGCCGCTTACCGCTTCGCGGCGTCCTCTCCCTCCCCCCTAGAGAGGGAGGGTGGCCCTCGCGTCAGCGAGGGTCGGGAGAGGGGGAGCGCTCCGCCAGGAGCGCACGGCGCAGCCGGTTTCCCGACCGCGTCCTTCGCTTCGCGAGCGCCTGCGGTGCCCCCCTCTCCCGACCTCGCTTCGCGAGGCCACCCTCTCCCGCGAGGGGAGAGGGAGAGCGCGCCTCCTTCTCACGAAACCACGTCCTGAGTTTCCCGATGTACGGCCTTCCCCACGACATCCCCGACGCCGCCCGCGCCTATGCCGAGGCCCTGCCGAAGGGGCGCTACGTTGCCTTCCCGATGACGCCCCTCGACAAGACGGGCGTGCCGGCCTGGAAGGTGGCGCTCTTCCTCGACGATCCGTCGACCCTGCCCGGCGCCATGCCGTCCGGTTACGGCTACGGCACCACGGACGGGGAGGCGATCATCGGCGCCATCGCCGAGATCGCGGAGATGATCTTCCCGACCCTGCGCCTCATCGACGAGCCGCGCTGGATCGACAGCTACAACAATCTCGTCAAGGAAGTCGGCCCCTCGGGAATCACCGACCCGTTCACCCTTTGCCTGCCCGCCGGCAGTTCCGTCGACCGCGACACGCCACTCGCCTGGATCAAAGCCACCCGCGCCCGCACGGGCGAGCCGGTGCTCGTGCCGATGGATGTGGGCGCGCTCGACTATTTCGAGCTGCCGAAGGGCTACAAGCCTTTCACGACCCTCATCACCAACGGCCTCGGTGCCGGTCCCGACGTGGATTGGGCGGTGGGCCACGGCCTGCACGAGTGTCTGCAGCGCGACGGCAACGGGCTTCTCTTCCGGGCGCTCGATCAGGGCGTGGTGCTCGACCTGCCCGAGACCCTGGAGCCCGAGACGAAGGCGCTCCTCGCCCATCTCGACGGTCTCGGCATCGAGGTGCTGCCCAAATACGCCACCGACGAGTTAGGGCTGACCAACCTCTACGTCGTCGGCTACGACCGCGCCGGGCCGCGCGTGCCGATCATGCTCTCGGCCTGCGGCGAGGCCTGCGACCCGGACCGGGAGCGGGCCCTGCGCAAGGCGGTGCTGGAATTTTGCTCCGCTCGCGTGCGCAAGACGTACGGTCACGGGCCGTTGAGTGAGGCGCTCTCCGTCGCCCCGCCCGGTTACGTCGAGGATTTCGTGCGCACGGCGCTGCCGAGCCTCGAGGTCGAGGAGGGCCGGGCGCTCAAGGCTATGATGGAATGGGCGCATCTCGACGGCGCGGCGCTGAAAAAACACCTCGACGGCAGCGTGCTCTCCGTGCGCTCGCACAAGCGGTTCGAGGACCTGCCCACGACCTCGCTGCCGGACACCCGCGCCCGTGGCCGCTTCGCGCGCGAAAAGCTGGAAGCGCAGGGGTTCGACGTTCTCTACGTCGACTGCTCGCCCCGCGACGGCTCCGTCGGCACCGTCAAGGTGATCGTACCGGGGCTCGAGGTCGAGACCATGAGCTATTACCGCATCGGCGAGCGCAACACCCGCAAGCTGATGGAGCGGGACAGTCCCTTGATCCGCTTCGGCGTGGAGGAGAGCGAGACCCTGCGCCCCGTGCGCCTTGCGCCCGACGCCCTCGACCGCCTCGGCGGGCAGCCCTATTTCGACACGGCGGAAGTGGATCGCATCGTCGGCCCGCTCTACCCGCTCTACCGCGAGCCGGAGGCGCACCACGTCGCCTACCGCATGGGCTGGATGGGCGACGTCCTGAGGAAGAGCGCGTGAGACTCCGCTTCGCTTACAACACCAACGGCACCGCCTCTCATCGCCTCGACGACGCCCTCGTGCTCCTGCGCGAGGCGGGCTACGACGGCGTGGCGCTCACCCTCGACTACAATCATTTCGACCCCTTCGCGTCCGATTGGGCGGCACGGGCCGAGGCGCTGCGACGGCGGCTCGACGAGCTGAAGCTCGGCTCGGTGATCGAGACTGGCGCCCGCTACCTCCTCGATCCGCGGGCGAAGCACGAGCCAACCTTCGTCACCGCGACGCCGGAGGGGAGGGCGCGGCGCGTGGCCTTTCTGCAGCGGGCGGTGGACGTGGCGGCGATCCTCGGCTCGGAGACGGTGTCGTTCTGGGCCGGCGTGCCGAAGCCCGGCGTCGATCGGGAGGCGGCCCGCGGCTGGCTGCGCGACGGGATCAAGCAAGTAGTCTCCTATGCCGAAGCGAAGGGTGTCATCGCCTCGCTGGAGCCCGAGCCTGGGATGCTGGTTGAGACGGTAGACGACTACGCCGCGCTCGCCCGCGACATGCCCAATCTGCGCCTCGCCCTCGACGTCGGCCACTGCATCGTCACGGGAGAGCGCGACCCCGCAGCCGCCGTGCGGGAGTTCGCGGCACGGCTCGGCACCGTCTCCATCGAGGACATGAAGCGCGGCGAGCACGTGCATCTTGCCTTCGGCGAGGGCGACATGGACACGCCCGGCATCCTCGACGCGCTTGAAGAGATCGGCTTCCCCGGCCTCGTCTGCGTCGAGCTCTCGCGCGAGTCGCACCGCGCCGACACGATGATCCCGCAGGCGATCAAATACCTGCGCGAGTGTCGGGTGGGGAGGGCGGCGTGACGGACGTTCGTGACGCGGCCGGGTGGGAATCCCCTCTCCCCTTGTGGGAGAGGGCTTCGCCTGCGCACCGGCAGGCGAAGCAAGGGAGCGCCAGCGACCGAAGGGTGAGGGGTATGGCTCCGATACTCGGGCTCATGCCCAGCACCCCCTCATCCGCCCCGCTGCGCGGGGCACCTTCTCCCACGAGGGGAGAAGGGCACGCGCACCCTCGGCCCTGATCATGCGCGTCCTGTTCTGCTCCCGCCGCTTCTTTCCCGCGATCTCGGGGATGAGCGTCTACGCCATCAACCTGCTGCGCGAGCTCGTGCGCGCCGGCTACGACGTCACGATGGTGAGCCAGTATCGGGGCGACCCGTTCGGGACGCGGGTCTACGGCGGCGGGCCGCCGCCGCCGGTGCACGGCGTCAAGGTGATCGGCCTGGAGCAGCTCGGCGAGCAGAACGGCGGCGACTTCGAGGCCGATGTCGACCGCATGGTCGAGACCATCGTCGCCGAGCACGAAGCCAAACCCTTCGACGTGCTGCACGCCCAGTACGGCTACCCGAACGGCTGGGCGGTGTTGCTGGCCGCGCGCCGGCTCGGCCTGCCCACCGTCGTCTCGATCCAGGGCGGCGACGGGCACTGGGTCGGCTCCTGCTGCGAGACGCACAAGCTCGCCATGCAGCGGGTGCTCGACCACGCCAACGCGCTGCTGATCGGGGGAACGAGCTTCGTCGACGAAGTCTCGGAGCGGCTCGGCACGAGGCGCGAGCGCTTCACCATCGTGCCGGGCGCCGTCGACACTGAGCGCTTCACGCCGGCTGAAGGCAGAAAGCCGGGCGAGGCCCTGCCGCCGGTGCGCCTGCTCTATCACGGCCGCGTCGACCGCCGGAAAGGCGTGCTCGACTTCCTCGACGCTCTCAGGATCCTCACCGATCGGGGCGTGCCCTATCGCGCGATCATCTCCGGGATCGGCCCGGACGTGGAACCCGCCAAGGAGAAATCCAGGGCGCTCGGGCTCGAGCCGCATGTCTACCACAGCGGCTACGCCGAGTACGAGAGGGTGCCCCAGCTCTACCGCGAGGCGGACGTCTTCGTCTCGCCGACCTACGCCGAGGGCTTCTCCAACACCATCCTCGAAGCGATGGCCGCGGGGCTCCCCGTGGTGTCCTGCCGGTCAGTCGGCGTCGTCGATTGCCTGCGCCACGACGAGAACGCCCTGCTCACCGAGAGCGGCGACGTGCCGGCTTTGGCCGAGGCGCTGGTGCGCATCATCCAGGACGACCACCTGCGCCGGCGGCTGGCTGAGGCCGCGCTGGAGGAGTGCCGGCGCGTCTATTCCTGGCACGCCGTCGGGCGCCAGATCATGGAGATCTACGAGGCGGTGAGGACCCAGAAGCCCGACCTCGCCTTCTCGCCGGACCTGCCGATGACGCCCTGCCGCTTTCGCGCCGAACCGCATCTCCTTTAGAGCTGATCCCACTGGCGTTGGATCCGCTCTCCTTTATGAGTGGTCGCGTTTTCTTCACGTGAGCCGCTGCCCACCTCACTCGAAAACGCTCCGAGATGCCGTCCTTCATCGCCCTCTCGCCCCATCTCGACGACGCCGCCTTCTCCTGCGGCGCAACCCTGGCGCGGCTCGCGGCGGAGGGCTGGCAGGGGACCTGGGCGACGGTGTTCACGGCGAGCGTCCCGAACCCGACAGGTTTCGCGCTCGCCTGCCAGCTCGACAAGGGGCTGCCGGCCGATCTCGACTACATGGCCCTGCGCCGGGAGGAGGACGCGGCGGCCGCCGCGGCGCTCGGTCTCGCCGCGCCCCGGTTCCTGCCCTTCCGCGAGGCGCCGCACCGCGGTTATGAGTCAGCCAAAACGCTGTTCGGCGCGACTTTGCCGGATGACGCGATCGTGGCGCCTGTCGCGGTCGCGCTCGCCGGGCTCCTCGACGAGACGCGGCCAGACCTCGTCCTCGCGCCGCAGGCCATCGGCGGCCACGTCGACCACGTCCAGCTCGTGCGTGCGCTTGACGAAGCCGAGCTCGCGGCGCCCGTCCTGTGGTGGCGCGACTTCCCCTACACCGTCCGCGAGGCCTCGCCGCCGGAGCCGTTCCGGGGGCGGATGGCGGCGCTGCCCGAGGTGGAAATCCGCTTCGGCGCGACGGCCTTCGCGGCGAAACGCGCGGCCTGCGCCGCTTATGCCAGCCAGATCGGCTTCCAGTTCGGCGGGCTCGAGAGCCTCGACCGGCGGCTCGCGGCAGCGGGACATGCCGAGAGCTTTCGGGTGCAGGGCCGCTTGCCGGCTTCGCTCGCCGTCCTGGCCGAGACCGTCCCGGCCTGAATGGACGCACCGGACCGGCCCAAGACGCTCGCCGACGACTTCGCCTTGGAGCACCGGCGCAGCCTCCTCGCCGCCCCGCATATGGCGCCGCTCAACCCCTTCGTCGCGAGGCTGCGCGACGCTCACGGCGAGGTGCCCGATCCCGACCCGCTCGACGGCGGCGCCGAGGCTCGCCTCCTCCTGCTCCTCGAGACGCCAGGCCCGCGCATCCGCCGGTCGTTCTTCGTCTCTCGCGACAATCCGAGCGGCACGGCGGCGAACCTCTTCCGCTTCTTAACCCAAGCCGGCATCCCGCGCCGCGACACCTTGATCTGGAACGCGGTGCCCTTCGTCATCCACGCGCCGGGCGCGAAGAACCGGGCGCCGCGCGAACCGGAGATCGCGGCGGGCCTTGGCTGCCTGCCGCCGCTCCTCGCGCTCCTGCCCCGCCTCGCCGTCGCGGTGCTCGCCGGGCGGATCGCCGCGCGGGCAGCCCCCGTCATCGCCGCCGAGCGGCCCGAGGTGGCGCTGTTGGCCATGCCCCACCCGAGCCCGACCTATCTCTGCACCGACCCGGCCCATCCGGCCCGGATCCGCGCGGTGCTCGCCGAGGCGGCGGAGAGGCTCCGCGCGCCCGGATCGTGAAGGAGGGCCGGTCCTCAGATCAGCGGCGCGGCGATCACGGCAAGGCCGAAGCCCATCGCGAAGGCGGCGGCCACGGCGGCTTGGGCGAGGAGGGCCGAGAGGGGAGTGGACATGAGCGGCGTCCCTGGTCTGGCGCGCCGGCTCGTTGTCTGGCCGGCGTGAGGATCAGGGTGGTGCGAGTCGCGACCGGCTCCCGTGCGGCCCCGCACGCGGCCGCCGGTTCGTTAAAGGTTTCTTCAAGTTTTAAGGGTTGGCCCGAGCTCCGGGCGGCAGGCGCAGACCTTCCGCGACTTCGACCGTGCTCATGAAGTCCGTCTCGGCGTCGCCACCGACAAAGATCTGGAAAACCCCGGGCTCGACGACGTAGGTGCCGTCCTCAAGGTGAAAGCCGAGGTCCTTCGCGGGCACCTCGAGAGCCACGCGCCGGGTCTCGCCGGCCTTCAGCTCCACCTTGGCGAAGGCTTTGAGCTCCCGCATCGGACGGCTGCGGCTCGCCGCCGGCTGGCGGGTGTAGAGCTGCACGAGCTCGCGCCCCGTCCGCGCGCCGGTGTTCGAGAGCTTGACGCTGACCCGGATCGTCTCGCCCGGCGTCACGACGGGCGTGTCGACGCGTAGCGCGTCGTAATCGAAGCGCGTGGTCGTCAGGCCGTAGCCGAAGGGAAAGAGAGGCTTGATCGACTCGTCGACGTATTTCGTCGTGAAGCGGTTGTCGTCCCGCGTCGGGCGGCCCGTGGGCAGGCGGTTGTAGTAGAGCGGCAACTGGCCGACGCTGCGCATCCAGGTCGTGGGCAGGCGCCCGCTCGGAACCTCGTCGCCGAAGAGGATGTCGGCCAGCGCCGGCCCGCCTTCGATGCCGGGAAACCAGGTCACGAGGATGGCCTGCACCTTCTCGATCACTCGCGTGATCTCGAGCGGGCGGCTCGCCACAAGCACCAGGATCACGGGCTTGCCCGTGGCAACGAGGGCGTCGAGAAGCTCCTCCTGCTTGTTGGGCAGGGTCAGGAAGGCGCGGGAACTCGCCTCACCCGTCATGTCGAGGGGCTCGCCGAGCACGGCGACGACGACGTCGGCATCCTTCGCGGCAGCCACAGCCTCCGGGAACTTCGCGGCGGACTCGCAGTAACCGTCGCAGCCCTCGGCATAAGTCACGGTCTGACCGGTCTGCGCGGCGCGGCGCTCCAGCCCTTCCCGGTAGGTCACGGCGTCGCCGAGCCAGCCGCGGGCGGTGTGAGCGCCGAGCTGATCGTTGCGCGCTTCGGCGAGGCCGCCGACGAGCGCGATGCGCTTCGCCCCCGCCGCGAGCGGGATCGCATTGCCGCGATTCTGGAGCAGCACGTAGGAGTCGCGCGCGAGGCGGCGGGCGAGCGCGCGGGATTCGGACGTCACGAACCGGTCCTCGGGCCGGTTCGGGTCAGGCGGCGGCATCTCGAACAGGCCCATGCGGACCTTGACGGTCAGCACGCGGCGCACGGCGTCATCGACGACGGATTCCGGCACGCGGCCAGCCCGCACCTCGTTGGCGAGATGGCGGTCGTAGAGCTTGCCGGCGAGGTCCATGTCGATGCCGGCGAGGATGGCTTTTCGCACGGCTTCCGCCTCGTCGCGGGCGACGCCGTGGGCGATGAGCTCCAGGATGCCGGCCCAGTCCGAGATCACGAAGCCCTTGAAGCCGAGTTCGCCGCGCAGCACGTCCTTGAGGAGCCAAGGGTTCGCCATGGCCGGCACGCCGTTCAGCGCGTTGAACGCGCTCATCACCGTTTCCGTACCGGCCTCCACCGCGGCCCGGAAGGGCGCAAGGTAGACGTCGCGGAAGAGGGCCGTGGGGATATCCGTCTTGTCGTAGTCGCGCCCGCCCTCGGCCGCGCCGTAGCCCGCAAAGTGCTTGACGCCCGTGGCGATGCCGCCGGCCCGAAATCCTTCCGTGCGGGCGCGCGCCAACACGCTGCCGAGCAGCGGATCCTCGCCCGAGCCTTCGACCATGCGGCCCCAGCGCGGATCGCGGGAGATGTCGACCATCGGGGCGTAGGTCCACTGCACCCCCTCCATCCGGGCCTCGACCGCCGCGCGCTCGGCGGCGGCGCGGACGAGGTCGGGATCGAAGGTCGCGGCCTCCGCCAGCGGCACCGGGAAGATGGTGCGAAAGCCGTGCAGGATGTCGAGGCCGAAGATGAGCGGGATCTTCAGCCGCGTCTCGCGGTTGATCGCCTGCAGTTGCGCGACGTCCTTGGCGAAGTTGAAGTTGATCACGGCGCCGACCCGGCCCGCCCGGACCATGTCGGCGTCGAATTCCGGCCCCCAGGACACGAGGGTGAGCTGCCCGACCTTCTCGTCGAGGGTCATCTGCCGCAGGAGGTCCTCGACGCGCGTCGCGACCGGGTCGGGCGCCGTCTGGGCCGGAGCGGGCGAGACGAGAAGCGGGCCGATCAGGCAGAGGAGAGCAAGACGCAGGAACAGGCGGCGGATCATGGCACCGGGTCGGGCGTGAGAGGTTCGTCTGACCTATCGTCCCGCAGCGGAAAGGGGAAGGGCGGGCGGCATGCGAGGCCGCGCGACGCCCTCTCCCCTTGAGGGAGAGGGGTGCGGCGAAGCCGCCGGCGGGAGCCGATCAGGGTCTCTCCGCGTCGACCATTCTGTTCGCTTCGCGAGGCGCCTGTCGGCGCCACCCCTCATCCGCCTGCCTCACGGCAGGCACCTTCTCCCACAAGGGGAGAAGGGACGCGTACTGCCACCCCTCATCCCTCCCCGCCTGCGGGGAGGGTGGCCCTCGCGCAGCGAGGGTCGGGTGGGGCCAGCGCCGGGGCAGCAGCCGCTTCGGTAAGGTTCACACCGCGGCCGGGTTGATCACGTCCTCGGCCAGTTCCGAGAGAAGCTCGTCCGTGCTTTCCTCCTCAGCCAGCGTCTCCTTCAGGAGCGTCGAGGCCTCGTCCATGCCGAGCTGATCGGCCCAGGCGACGAGGGTGCCGTAGCGGGCGATCTCGTAATGCTCGATGGCCTGCGCGGCCGCGATGAGGCCGGCATCGAGCGCCCCGCCCCCGCCCTCGAACTCCTCCAGGATCTCCTCGCCCTCGGCGACGAGGCCCTGCATCGCCTCGCAGGGCTCGCCCTCCTCCTTGGCGCCGGCGAGCTTGAACACCTTCTTGAGGCGCTCGATCTGTCGGGAGGTTTCCTTCCCATGGGTCTCGAACGCTTCCTTCAGAGCCTCGGACTGGGCGGCCTCGGCATATTTCGGCAAGGTCTTGAGGATCGTCTGCTCGGCGAAATACACGTCCTTGAGGGTATGGACGAACAGGCCGTTGAGGTTCTTCTCAGGCATCGCGGGAGGCTCCGGCTCGGAATTCGAGGCGCAAGGGCAACCGACGCGACCCGGACTCGTTCCTTTTTCCCGGCTCAGGATACGTCCCGCGCCGGCGCGGCCCAGGGCCGCTCGTTGGCGTCGCGGGCGGCGAAGGCCTGGATCGCCTCCGCGTGGCTCAAGGTGAGATCGAGGTCGTCCCAGCCGTTCAGGAGCTTGGTGCGCCAGACGGGATCGATGGCGAAGGCAAGCGCGAGGTCGCCCGCCCGGATCGCCTGCGCCTCGAGGTCGACCGTGATCTCCCTCAAGCCCCGGTCGAGCGCGGCGATGAGCGCCTCGCCGTCAGCCTCCGTCACCCTAGCCGGCAGGAGGCCATTGTTGACGCTGTTCGACGCGAAGATGTCGCCGAACGAAGGCGCGATCACGCAGGCGATGCCGTAATCGGCCAGTGCGTAGACGGCGGCTTCCCGCGAGGATCCCGAGCCGAAATTGCGCCGGGCGACGAGGATGCGGGCACCCTGGCGGGCCGGATCGTTCAGCGGAAACCCGCCCCGGGGCTGCCCGTCCGCGTCGAAGCGCAGGTCGTGCAGGAGGTGGTCGCCGTATCCCTCCGCCCGCGAGCGCTTCATGAAGCGCGCCGGGATGAGCTGGTCCGTGTCGACATTCGAGAGGGGGAGGGGGCAGGCGAGGGCGGTCAGGGTGGTGAAAGGGGTCATGGCACCCGCCCCGCGATGAGCGGCCTGACATCCGCCAGATGCCCCGTCACGGCGGCGGCCGCCACCATGGCGGGGGACATGAGGTGGGTGCGCGAGCCCGGGCCCTGGCGGCCCTTGAAGTTGCGGTTGGTGGTGGAGGCGCAGCGCTCGCCGGGCTTGAGCAGGTCGCCGTTCATCCCGACGCACATCGAGCAGCCCGATTCCACCCAGTCGAGCCCGGCGGCGACGAAGACCCGGTCGAGGCCCTCCTCCTCCGCCTGGCGCTTCACGAGGGACGAGCCCGGTGAGACGAGACCTGGCACCTGCGCCTGGCGGCCGGCCAACACCGCCGCGGCGGCGCGCAGATCCTCGATGCGGGAATTCGTGCAGGAGCCGATGAACACCCGGTCGACCCGGATGGTTTCGAGCTTCTGGCCGGCCCGCAGGTCCATGTAAGCGAGGGCGTCGCGGATCTGCGCGGCCCTGCCCGGATCGGGCGCGGCCTCCGGATCGGGGACGCTCGCCGTGATCGGCAGCGCATCCTCCGGGCTCACGCCCCAGGTGACGACGGGGGCGATCTGCGCGCCATCGAGCGACACCTCGCGGTCGAAGGCTGCCCCCGGATCGCTCGGCAGCGCTCGCCAGGCCTCGACGGCGCGGGCGAGAGCCTCGCCCTTCGGAGCAAAGGGCCGGCCGTCGAGATAGCGGATGGTGGTCTCGTCGGGGGCGATCATGCCGCAGCGCGCCCCGCTCTCGATGGAGAGATTGCACAGAGTGAGCCGCCCCTCCATCGAGAGGGCTCGGATGGTCGAACCCGCGTATTCGAGAGCGTGGCCCGCCCCGCCATCGGCGCCGATCGCCGCGATGATCGAGAGCGCGATGTCTTTCGCGCCGACGCCCGGGACCGTCGCGCCAGCCACGGTGACCCGCATGCGCCTCGGCTTCTTCTGCCAGAGCGTCTGGGTGGTGAGCACGTGTGCCACTTCCGACGCGCCGATGCCGAAGGCCATCGCCCCGAAAGCGCCGTGGGTCGAGGTGTGGCTGTCGCCGCAGACCACGGTGAGACCCGGCAAAGTCAGCCCCTGCTCGGGACCGACGACGTGGACGATGCCCTGGCGCGGGTCGTCGAGGCCGAAGAGGCGCACGTCATGGACGAAGGCGTTCTCGGCGAGCTGGTCCACCATGCGGCGGATGCCCTCGTCCGGGATCGGGCTGCCGCGGCCCCGGGTCGGCACGTAATGGTCGGCGACGCCGAAGGTGAGGTCGGGGCGAGAGACCTTCGTTCCGCGCTCCCGCAGCTTCGCGAAGGCGTGGTGCGAGCCCTCGTGGACGAAGTGCCGGTCGATCCAGAGCAGCGCCGCCCCGTCCTCGCGAGTGAGCACGGTGTGAGCGTCCCAGACCTTGTCGAAGAGGGTGCGCGGCGTGGACATGGCCTCAGCAATATCGATCTGGCCCGCGCTTGACGCAAGTGGCTGTCCTATGCAGCATACAGTTCGCTGTCCGGCTGGCCGGTCAGCTTGCCCGTGAGCCGAGGCCTTCGTGGACGCGAGCGTCGAGCCCCTCAAGGCGCGCCGGATCTATCTTCTCCTGCGCGACCGCATCGCCACCGGGGCGCTCCGCCCGGGCGACCGGCTGCCGGGAGAGCCGTCGCTCGCCGTCGAGAACGGGGTGTCCAGGGTCACGATCCGCCGGGCCCTCGACCAGCTCGCCGGGGAAGGCCTGATCGAGCGCCGGCCGGGTTCGGGCACCTTCGTGCGCGAGACGGCGCTGACCCAGCCCATCGTCACCGACCTCTCAAACGTCTTCTCGCATCTCGTGGAAATGGGGCGGCGCACCGGCGTTCGCCTGCTGTCGTTCGCCTACGAGGTCCCGCCGCCGGCCGTCGCCAAGGCGCTTGGGCTCGCGCCGGGTGAGCGCGCCCAGCGCTCGGTGCGGGTCCGCCTCATCGACGGGCAGCCCTTTTCTTATCTGACGACCCACGTGCCCGAGCGGGTCGGGCTCACCTACTCGGAGGCGGATCTCGCCGCCTCGCCGCTGCTCGGCCTCCTCGAACGGTCCGGCATCGTGGTGGCGGAGGCGCGCCAGATCATCGGCGCGGCGCTCGCCGGCCCCGAAGTGGCGGACGCGCTCCAGCTCGAGATCGGCTCGGCCCTGATCGCGCTCACCCGTACCGTGCGCGACCGCTCCGGCCAGGGCGTGGAGCACCTCCACGCTCTTTATCGGCCGGATCGCTACTCCTTCGAGATGACCCTCGTTCGGGCCGGCGAGGCGGGCGAGCGCCACTGGCGCCCCGTCGCGACGCCGAGCGAAACGAAATCCCAAGCCCGCGACAGTCGGGCGTCCAACCAGAGGAGAGCTTCATGACGCAAGGGTTCGACGGCCTGACGCGACGGGCCGTGCTCGGAGGAGGCGTCGCTGCAGCGGCCCTCGTCGCGGCACCCGCGGTGCTGCGAGCGCAAGGGGCGCCTGTGAAAATCGGCATCCTGCAGCCCGTCACCGGGGCGCTCGCCCAGGACGGCGATCTCGGCCGCACGGGGGCGGAGCTCGCCATCAACGAGATCAACGCCGCGGGCGGCCTCAAGGCGCTGGGCGGGGCGAAGATCGAGATGGTCTTCGGCGACGCGCGCTCAAACCCCGAGGCCGGCACCCAGGAAGTCGAGCGCATGCAGGCGGAGGGCGTCGTCGCCATCGTCGGCGGCTTCGCGAGCCCGATCTGCCTCGCCGCGAGCCAGGCCGCCTCCCGCTACGATCTGCCCTACATCGTCGACGTCGGCGTCTCCGATCAGATCGTGAACCGCGGCCTCAAGAACACCTTCCGCTTCGCCCCGGGCTTCGGAATGGTGACGGGCGTCGCGCTCGACAACCTTTCGAAGCTCAACGACGCCGCCGGCAAGCCGGCCAAGACCGTCGTGCTCGTGCACGAGGACGGCCTGTTCGGCTCAGGGCTCGCCAAGCTGATGCAGGCGGAACTGCCCAAGCGCGGCTTCGAGGTGCTAGAGACGATCGCCCATCCGACGCCGGCGCGGGACATGGCGAACGTGGCGTTGCGCATCCGCTCGCTGAACCCCGACCTCGTGATCCCGTCGAGCTATTACGGCGAATTCGTGCTGCTTGCCCGCACCATGCAGCAGCAGCGCATCCGGCCCAAAGGCGTCTATGCCGTGCTCAACGGCGCGGCCTCAAACTACCGCTTCGTGAAGGAGTTCCCGGAGGCCGCCGCCGGCGTGATGGACTGCAATCACTGGTACGACCCGCGCAACGCCAAGGCCCAGGAGCTCAAAAAGCAGGTCGAGGCCCAGGGCAAGGTCTTCGCCTACAACACGCCGCTCAACTATTCCTGCGTGAGACTTCTGGCCGACGCCATCGAGCGGGCGGGCGCGCCCGATCGGGCTAAGATCATCGAGGCCCTCGCCGCCTCGACATTCAAGGACCACGTCATGCCCTACGGCGAGACGAAGTTCGTCAACGGCCAGAACCAGGGCGCCGCGCCGGTGAACCTTCAGGTTCAGGGCAACGACATAAAGGTGATCTTCCCCGAGACCTTCGCGGACGGGAAAGCGATGTTTCCCGTGAAGGCATAGCAGCCGCTTCTGCCCTCTCCCCTTGAGGGAGAGGGTGGCCCCGCGCAGCGGGGTCGGGAGAGGGGCGGCGCTGCGATGAGCAGCGCCCGGCCGCAAGGCCGATCAGCGCCTCTCCATTCGCTTCGCGAGGCGCCTGGCAGCGCCACCCCTCATCCGCCCTGCTTCGCAGGGCACCTTCTCCCGCTAAGGGGAGAAGGAAAAATCCGAGCAGGATGTACCCACCCGCCATCATCGCCGAAGCCGCGTTGAACGGTCTCCTCCAGGGGGCCGTCTACGCGCTCGTGGCGTTGGGGCTGACCCTGATCTACGGCGTTCTCCACATCATCAACTTCGCCCACGGCGTCCTGCTCACGGCCGCGATGTTCGCCGTCTGGGCGGCGCAGACCTGGCTCGGTCTCGACCCCTACGTCTCGATCCTCATCGTTGCGCCGCTCTTCTTCGGTATCGGCTATGCCCTTCAGCGCTTCGTGATCGGCCCGGCGAGCCACGGCGACGACGGCAATATCCTGCTCGTCACGCTGGGATTGGCCATCGCCCTGGAGAACGGCCTTCTCGCCCTGTTCCGCTCCGACACGCGTACGCTCGCGGGCGAGGCGGGCTTCGCCGTCGTGCCGGTCGGCCCGTTTCTCTTATCGCAGCCGAAGCTCGTCGGTTTCGTGGTGACGCTCCTCGTCGCCGCCCTGCTGTGGCTCCTCCTCGACCGCACCGACACCGGCCGGGCGATCCGCGCCGTGGCGAAGGAGAAGCTCGGCGCGAGCCTCGTCGGCATCGACGTACAGCACACCTACGCCGTCACCTTCGGCCTCGGCTGCGCGTGTCTTGGCATCGCCGCAGCGCTGCTCCTGCCGAGCTTCTACGTCAACCCGCGGGTCGGCAACGCCTTCGTGCTGGTGGCCTTCACCATCGTGGTTCTGGGCGGCATGGGCTCGATCCCAGGGGCATTGATCGGCGGCCTCGTCATCGGGGTCGTGGAGGCGCTCTGTGGCCTCTACCTCGGCGACTCGCTCGGCCAGCTCGGCATCTTCCTCATCTTCATCCTCGTGCTCTTGATCCGCCCGACGGGCCTCTTCGGAGCCAAGGCATGACTACGAAGGACTGGCCGACGCTCCTCATCGTCGTCGCGATCGCGCTGGTGCCCCTCGCGACGAGCGCCAACACGGTGCTGAACTTCCTCGTCTTCACGCTCATCATCGCGCTGGCGGCGCAGGGCTGGAACATCCTCGGCGGCTACGGCGGCCAGTTCTCCTTCGGCCACGCCGCCTTCTTCGGCACGGGCGCCTATGTCACCGCGATCCTGCAGGTTCGCCTCGGCGTGAACGGCTGGGCGGGATTTGCCCTCGGCATCGCCGCCGGCGCCCTCATCGGTGCGATCATCGGCTACCTGAGCTTCCGCTCCGGGCTGCGGGGCTCCTACTTCGCGCTGGTCACCCTCGCCTTCGCGGAGGTGCTGCGCGTCGTCGCCAACGCCGCGCCCGTGACGGGCGGGGCGGCCGGCCTCCTCGTTCGCCTCGAGCCGGGCGCGGCCAATTTCCAGTTCGAGAACCGGGCGGTCTTCGTCTGGATCGCCCTTGCGCTCGTCGCCGGGGTGCTCGTCCTCACCCGCCGGATGGAGCAGTCGCGCTTCGGGGCTCAGCTCGTGGCGGTGCGGGAGAACGAGGAGGCGGCGCGTGCGCTCGGCGTCGACGCCCTCGCCACGAAGCTCAAGGCCATCACGCTCTCCGCCGCGGTCACGGCCGCGGCGGGCGCGCTCTACGTGCAGTACTTCCTCTACGTCGACGCGGGGCTCGCCTTCGGCACCTGGATCTCCGTCGAGGCGCTTCTCGCCGCCATGGCGGGCGGCAAGGGAACGGTGCTCGGGCCTCTCGTCGGAGCCTTGACGCTCCACAGCCTGGGCGAGGTCACCAAAGCGTTCGCCGGCCGCGTGCCCGGCATCGACCTCGTGATCTTCGGTCTCGTGCTCGTGGCCGTCGTCGCCTTCGCGCCGGACGGGCTGATGGGCTTGGCCCGACGCCTGAGAGGCCGGATGCGCCGCAAGGCGGTGGCGAGCGAGGCCGCGGCATGAGCACGATGCTCGCCGTCGAGGGCGTGACGCGCCGTTTCGGCGGCCTCGTCGCCGTGAGCGAGGCCTCGTTCACGGTCGAGACGGGCTCGATCACCGGGCTCATCGGCCCGAACGGGGCCGGCAAGACCACACTCTTTTCGATGATCTCCGGCTTCCAAGCGCCGAGCGCCGGGCGCATCCTGTTCCGAGGCGAGGACGTGACCGGCGTCGAGGCGCACCGCCTCGCGCTCCAGGGCATCGCCCGCACCTTCCAGATCGTCCAGCCCTTCGCGGGGCTGTCCGTGGTCGAGAACATCGCGGTCGGCGCGCATCTGCGCCACGCCGGCCGGGCGGAGGCCCTGGCCAAGGCCCGCGCGGTGGCGCACGCCGTTGGTCTCGCCCACACCCTCGACGCGCCGGCGGCGAGCCTGACGGTGGCGGGCCGCAAGCGCCTGGAACTCGCCCGGGCGCTCGCCACCGAGCCCGCGCTTCTCCTCCTCGACGAGGTGCTCGCCGGCCTGAACCCCTCCGAGATCCGCGACATTGTCCCGGTGCTCCAAAATATCCGGGCCGGCGGGGTGACGATCCTGATGATCGAGCACGTCATGCAGGCCGTGATGAGCCTGTGCGAGGTGGTCCACGTTTTGGCCTCCGGCCGCATCATCGCCGGCGGGCCGCCCGCGGAGGTGTGCCAGGACCCGCGCGTCATCGAGGCCTATCTCGGCAGCCGGGCGCCGCGGGCGGCCGCCGTGCCGGAAGGGGCCGTCCCATGACGATCGTCACCCCCGGCATCGTTCCGGCCTCGGCGCTCGATCTCGCGCGCCCGGCCTGGCTCGACGCCTTTGCGCGCTTCGCCGCGGGCTTGCGCTTCGAGGACCTGCCCGGGGACGCCGTCGCGCGGGCAAAGCTCGTGCTCCTCGACAGCCTCGGCGCCATCGCAGCGGGCATGGCTGAGCCCGAGATGGCGGCCCTCGTCGGCCGGCTCGCCGGCGAAGGCGACGCGGCCGTGATCGGGGCCGGACGCCGGGCGCCCGCGACGGTGGCCGCCTTCCTCAACGGCACGGCCGGCACGATGCTGGAGCTCGACGAGGGCAATCAATACGCCCGCGGGCATCCGGGCATCCACGTCGTGCCCGCGCTCCTTGCGCAGGCGGTGCGTGGAAAAGTCGACGGCCGGCGGGCGCTCCTGGCGCTCTGCCTCGGCTACGAGATCGGCGCCCGCATCGGCATCGCCTCGAAGCTGAGGGTCACCCTCCATCCGCACGGCACTTGGGGCACGGTGGGGGCGGCGCTCGCCGTCGCGGCTCTCCAAGGCGCTCCGGCCGAGACCTTGGCGCAAACGATCAATGTGGCGTCGAGCCTCGGCCTCGGCACGAGCCGGCGGACGATGCTGGAGGGCGGCACGGTCCGCAACGCTTACGCCGGCGTCTCGAACCAGCTCGGGCTCATCGCCGCCGATCTCGCCCTGTCCGGCTTCAGCGGCGAGGCGGATGGGGTCGGCACGGTCTACGGCTCGATCCTCGCCACCGACTTCCAGCCGGAAGCGATGACGGAGGGTCTCGGCGAGCGCTGGGAGATCGCCCGCAACTACTTCAAGCGCCACGCTGCCTGCCGCTACACCCACGCGGCGCTCGACGCGCTGAGCGACATCGTCGCCCAAGCCGGCGGGCCGGTCACGCCGGACGATGTCGCCGCCTTCGAGGTCGACACCTATGTTTGGGCAGCGCAACTCGACCATCCCCGGCCGGGCAACATGCTCGCGGCCAAATTCTCGCTCCCTTTCGCGCTCGCCACCAGCCTCGCCCATGGCGGCGCGACCATCGAAGCCTTTCGCGACGCGGCTCGGGGCGATCCGACCATCCAGGCGCTCGCTGCCCGCGTAATGGTGCGCGAAGACCCCGACCTCACCGCCCGCCTGCCGGGCCTTCGCCCGGCGCGGGTGCGCCTGACGCTCCGCGACGGCCGAACCTTCGCGGCCGAGGCGCTGACGAACCGCGGCGACACGGAGGACCCGTACCCGCCCGAAGAGATTGCCCGCAAATTCCACGAGATCGCCGATCCCGTCTGGGGATCGCAGCGTGGCCAGGCGATCCGCGCCATGGTCGGGGGCCTGGAGAGCCTCGACGACCTGTCCGCTCTCGACGCCCTGCTCGCGGAGCCGCTGCGTTGAGCGCGCCGCTCCTCGCCATCGAGGGCCTGCGCGCTGGCTACGGCGGGACGGAGGTCCTGCGCGGCATCGACATGTGCGTGGAGGCCGGTAGCATCGTCGCGGTGCTCGGCTCGAACGGAGTCGGCAAGACGACGCTGAACAAGACGCTCTCGGGCATTCTGAACCCCAGCGCTGGCGCGATCCGCTTTGATGGCGAGCCGATCGCTAGGGTGAAGCCTACCGCGATCGTCGAGGCCGGGCTGATCCACGTGCCCGAGGGCCGCAAAATCTTCCCGAACCTTTCGGTGCGGGACAACCTGGAGCTCGGCTCGTATCGCCGCGCCAAGGCGAACCGGGCCCGCAACCTGGAGCGGGTCACCACCATCTTCCCGCGTCTCAAGGAGCGTTACCGGCAATCGGCTGGAACGCTCTCAGGGGGCGAGCAGCAAATGCTCGCCATCGGCCGGGGGCTTATGGCGGAGCCAAAACTCCTCATTCTCGACGAGCCCTCGCTCGGCCTCTCGCCGCTCCTGGTCGAGGAGATGTTCGCCCTGATCCGCACCATCAACGCGGAGGGGCTCACGGTGCTCCTCGTCGAGCAGAACGTGGTGCAGTCCCTCGAGATCGCGAGCCACGCCTACGTGCTCGAGAACGGGGTCTTTCGCCTTTCCGGACCCGCCGCGGCGCTCGCCGCCGATCCGGAGCTTCGCCGCGCCTATCTCGGCTTGTGAGGATGACGATGCCGGCCGCCGCCGTGAGTTCCGCCCCCGAGGCCGCCCTCGATCCGACGACGCTCGCCGTTCTGAAGGGGCGGCTGGAGGAGATCGCCGCCGAGATGGACGCCACCCTCGTCCGCTCGGCCTTTAACCCGATCATCGCGGAGGCGCACGACTGTGCCCACGGCCTCTACGATGCGCAGACGGGCGAGACGCTCGTCCAGGGCAAGAACGGGCTGCCGATCTTCGTCGGCACCATGGCCTTCGCGACGAAGGCCGTGATCGACCGCGCTGCCCGCGACGGAGACCTCGGCGAGGACGACGTCTACGTCATGAACGACCCCTACGACGGAGGGACGCACCTCAACGACGTGAAGCTGCTGCAGCCGCTTTTCCGCGATGGCCGGGTCTTCTGCTGGCTCGCCTCCGTCGGCCACTGGCTCGACATGGGCGGCAACGTGCCGGGCAACTACAATCCCCGCGCCACGGAGATCGCGCAGGAGGGCTTCCTGCTGCCTACCGTGAAGCTCTGCCACCGCGGCAAGATCAACCAGGATATCATCGACATCCTCCTGGCCAACACGCGCCTGCCGCAGATGGCGTTCGGCGACCTGCAGGCCCAGCTCAACGCTTTGCGCGTCGGCCAGCGGCGTCTCACCGAACTCCTCGACCAGACCGGCGACGCGACCGTCGCCGCCGTGTTCCAAGAGCTGAAGACGCGTGCCTCGCGCATGATGCGCCATCACTTCGCGAGCCTGCCCGACGGCACCTACTCCGTCGATGACTACCTCGACAACGACGGCAACACAGACGAGCCGATCCGCATCGCGCTGGACCTCACGATCCAGGGCGAGACGGCGGTGCTCGACTTCTCGCGCTCCTCGCCCGAATGCGCCGGCCCGCTCAACACGGCTCGCTCCACCTCTATCGCGTCCTGCTACGTGGCGCTCAAGCACCTCTTCCCGGACGTGATCGCCAATTCCGGCGTGCTGGAGCCGATCAGTTTCGTCTTGCCCGAGGGCTCGATCGTGAACGTCCGAGCGCCGCGGCCGACGGGCGGCTACACCGAGACGAACCTTCGCATCATCGACGTGGTCTTCCAGGCCTTCGCGCAGGCCGCCCCCGAACGGGCGAGTGCCTGCGCCTACGGCACGATCTCGGCGCTCGCCCTCTCCGGACGGCGCGCGAACGGCCAGCGCTGGGTAATGTTCTCCTTCCACGGCGGCGGCCACGGGGCGCATCCGGGCGGCGACGGGCTCAACCACGGCAACGCGCCGCTCTCCATGGCGACGATGCCGCCCCTGGAGATCACGGAAGCGAACTACCCCGTCATGTACACGCATTACGGCCTGCGCCCCGATTCCGGCGGGCCGGGTCGCCACCGCGGGGGGCTGGGCGCGATCTACGAGCTTGAGCTTCTCGACGGCCCGACCGAGCTCACCCTGTTCTGCGACCGGGGCAAGCACCCACCGCCCGGTGTGGTCGGCGGCGGGCCCGCCGCGCCCGGCCGATACACCTATCGGAAGGACGGCGCTGAGGAGATCTTGCCGCTCGTCACGAAGGTCGTCGGCGTGACCCTCGCCCGCGGCGACCGGGTGCGGCTGGAGAGTCCCGGCGGTGGCGGCTACGGCGCGCCTGCGGAGCGCGATTCGGCCCGCGAGGCCCGCGACCTGGCCGACGGATACGTGACGGAGGCCGCGCGATGAGCGCCGGCACCATCGTCGGCGTCGATGTCGGCGGCACCTTCACCGACCTCTTCTTCCTCGACGCAGGCGCCGGCCGCTACGCGACGGCGAAGGTTGCGACGACCCTCGACAACCAGGCCGACGGCATCGTCCAGGGCGTGGCCTCGCAGGGCGACGTGATCGGGGAGATCGCCACCCTCGTCCACGGCACGACGACGGCGACGAACGCGCTCCTGGAGCGCAAGGGCGCCGTCATCGGCCTCATCGCCACGCGAGGCTTTCGCGACATCCTGGAGATGCGCCGCCGCGACCGGCCCCGCACCTGGGGGCTCACCGGCAGCTTCGAGCCCGTCGTGCCCCGCCGCATGCGCGCCGAGGTGACGGAACGCGTGCTCGCCGACGGCTCGATCCACACGCCCCTCGCCCTCGACGAGGCGATGGCGGCCGCCCAAGAACTCGCCGCCGCAGGAGCCCAGGCGATCTGCGTCGCCTTCATCAACGCCTACGCCAACGACGCCCATGAGCGGGCGGCGGTGGAGGCGATCCGGGCGGCGCTGCCCCACCTCTACGTGCAGCGCTCGACGGAGATTCTGCCCGAGATCCGCGAGTTCGAGCGCACCTCGACGACGGCGCTGAACGCCTACCTCCAGCCCGTGGTCTCGCGCTACTTCGACCGCCTCGAAGGCTCGCTGCGCGACAAAGGCTTTTCCGGCCAGGTGCTTATCGTGCAGTCGAACGGCGGCGTGATGACGGTGGAAACGGCGAGCCGGCTGCCCGTCCGCACGGCGCTGTCGGGGCCGGCGGCCGGCGTCATCGCGGCGAGCGCCATCGCCGAGGCCGCGGGCTTTCCCGACGTCATCACCGGCGACATGGGCGGCACGAGCTTCGACGTGTCCCTCGTCGCCAAGGGCACCGCCGCGGTCAGGGCACAGACCGCCATCGATTTCGGCCTCGTCATCCGCACGCCGATGATCGACATCCACACGATCGGCGCGGGCGGCGGCTCGATCGCGGCGGTGGATTCCGGCGGCCTTCTCACCATCGGTCCGGAATCGGCGGGATCGAACCCGGGGCCCGCGGCCTACGGCCTCGGCAACGAGCGCCCGACGGTGACGGACGCCAACGTGCTGCTCGGGCGCATCAACGCCGATCGGCCGATCGGCGGCAAGCTGAAGCGCCTCGACGTGGAGGCGGCGCGAGCCGCCATCGAGCGCCACGTCGCGCGACCCCTCGGCCTCGATGCCATGGCGGCAGCGGAAGCCATCATCGACGTCGCGAACGCCCAGATGGCGGGCGCCATCCGCCTCGTCTCGATCGAGAAAGGTTACGACCCGCGCGGCTTCGCGCTCATGCCCTTCGGTGGGGGCGGGGCGCTCCATGCCGGCGCGCTGATGAAGGATGTCGGCCTCAACGCGACCCTCGTGCCGCGCTTTCCCGGCATCACCTCGGCCCTGGGTTGCGTCATCGCCGACATGCGCCAGGACGCGGTGCAGACGGTCAACGCCGTGCTGGGGCAGGCTGATCTTTCGACCGTGGCGGAGAAGCTTTCGGCCCTGGCCGGCGAAGGCCGCGCGGCGGTCGCAGCATCGGGCGTGACCTTCGCCGGCATCGACAAGGCCGCCGAGCTCGACATGGCCTATGTCGGCCAGAGCCACACCATCGCCGTGCCCCTCGACGCGGGCGCTAGCGCGCTCGACGAGGCCGCGATCGGCGCGGCCTTCGACCGCGTCTACACGGAAGCCTATGGTGGCACGCTGCCCGGAGTGGCGCGCCGGATCATCAACTTGCGCGTGACCGTCACGGGGCGGCGTCCCCGCTTCGACCTGTCGCTCCTCGCCCCGGCCGCCGGCCTCACCGTCGAGGGCGCGCGGCGCGGCACGCGCCGGGTCTGGTTCTCGGGCCGCTGGCACGAGACGGCGATCTACGCCCGGCTCGACCTGCCCGTCGGCGCGGTGATCGCAGGACCGGCAATCCTGGAGCAGCCCGACACCACGATCCTCGTGGAGCCGGACCTCGAGGCCCGGGTCGACCGTTTCGGCAACACCGTCATCACGCGCCGCGCATGAGCTTCGACCCCGCCACGACGGCGCTCCTCCTCTGCGACATGCAGAACGACTTCGTGCATCCGCACGGCGCCTATGCCCGCGGCGGCATCCGCTCGGAGGCGATCGCCGCCGCGGTGCCGCGGCTCGCCGGCGTGGCCAAGGCCGCGCGGCGCGCCGGCATCCTCGTCGTGACGACCCACTTCACCCTCGTCCACGGCCGCGACGGCGAGCCCCACGTTTCGGCTCACTTAAGAAAACTGCGCCCCTTCCTGCGCCGGGGCGACTTCGCCTCGGGCTCCTGGGGCCACGACACCCTTGACGACCTCAAGCCCGGCGAGGGCGAGCCTCAGAACATCCCCGTCGAGAAAGTAGCCTACGACGGCTTCCACCAAAGCCGCCTCGAATGGGTCCTGCGCCACGAGGGGATCACGCATCTCGTCGTCGGCGGCATCGTCACGAACGGCGGGGTCGCCTCGACGGTGCGGGGAGCGCAGGTGCGGGAGTTCGGCTGCACCCTGCTCAGCGACGGCTGCGCCACCATCGACCCGAGCCTGCACGACGTGAACATCGCGGCCCTGCGCTCCGTCGCGGCCATCGCGACCTGCGCCGAGGTCGCGGCCGGCTTCGATGCGATCAAGGGGTGAGGAGGAGCACGATGGCGGTTCTGATCGAACCGAACAATCTCTTCGAGCACCGTATCGGCGTCGCGGTGATCGGCGCCGGCGCCTGCGGACTGACCGCGGCGCTCGCCGCGAGCGAAGCCGGTGCCGAGGTGGTGATCTTCGAGCGCGACGCGCGGCCCTACGGTCTCACCGGCATGTCGACGGGGCAGATCCCCGCCGCCGGCACCCGCTACCAGCGCGCCAAGGGCATCGAGGACGCCCCTGAGATCCTCGCGGCCGATTTCATGGCTGAGACCCGCGGCCAGACCGACCCGGATCTGGCGCTCGCCGTCGCCCGGCTCTCCGGCCCGACCATCGAGTGGTTGGGGGAGCGCCTCGCGATGCCTTTCGAGGTCATCGACGACTTCACCTATCACGGCCACAGCCGCCTGCGGATGCACGCGACGCCCAACCGCAACGGCGAGGAGCTGCTCGGGGCGCTCGTGACCGCGGTGGAGGGCGTGGGCATTCCTATCGCCACGCAGGCCCTCGTCGAGGACCTCGTCGTGGACCGCGAGGGACGGGTGCTCGGCCTCGTCGCGACCCGCTCGGACGGCGTCCGCGAGGCGCTGGCCTGCGACGCTCTCGTGCTGGCCTGCAGCGGCTTCGCGGCCGACCGGGACCTCGTCGCCCGCCACTGCCCGGACGTGGCGGAGGCTTTTTGCTTCAGCCATCCCGGCAACACGGGTCACGCCCTGCGCTGGGGCGAGGCGCTCGGGGCCAAGACGGCCGATCTCGGCAGCTACCAGGCCCATGCCAGCATCGCGGCCGCCCACGGCGTCCAGATCACCTGGGGCACGATGCGCGAGGGCGGCGTCCAGGTGAACGCGCTGGGCGAGCGCTTCGCCGACGAGTCCCGCGGCTACTCCGAGGCTGCGGCCGACGTGTTGCAGCAGCCGGGCGCCCAGGCCTGGAGCATCTTCGACGAGCGCATCCACCACATCGTCTCGCAGGTCGATGACTACCGCCAGGCCGTAAGGGCCGGCGCCGTGGTCGAGGCACCCGATGTACCGACACTCGCCGCCCGCCTCGGGCTGCCCACCGCGCCGCTCGCCGCGACCCTGGCCGAAGCCGACGCCCTCGCTGTCGATGGGGGCACGGACCGCTTCGGGCGGCACTTCACGCCCGACAAGCGCCTCAAGGCTCCCTACCGCGCCGTGAAGGTAACGGCAGCCCTGCTGCACACGCAGGGCGGCTTGTGCACCGACGGAGAGGGGCGGGTTCTGCGCCAGGACAGCACGCCTTTCCCTAACCTCTTCGCGGGCGGCGGCGCGGCGCGGGGCCTCGCTGGCCCAAGCGGCTGGGGCTACCTCTCCGGGGCAGGCCTCCTCACGGCCGTGGCGCTGGGCGCTGCCGCGGGGCGCGGCGCCGCGGCGATCAGCCTTGGGGTGTCCGAGGAAGTGCCAGCATGACGAGCCTCTCCGCCATGCTCGCGGCCGGCGAGCTGATCCTCGCGCCGGGCTGCTACGACGCGCTGACCGCGCTCCTCATCGAGCAGGCGGGCTTTCGCGCCGCTTACCTGTCCGGCGCCAGCATCGCGTACAACCGCTTCGGCCGGCCCGATATCGGCCTCGTCGCGATGAGCGAGGTGGCCGATGTCATCGGCCAGATCCGCGAGCGGGTCGAGCTGCCCCTTATCGTCGACGCCGACAACGGCCACGGCAACGCGCTCAACGTGCAGCGCACGGTGCGGCTCTTCGAGGCCCGAGGCGCGTCGGCGATCCAGATCGAGGATCAGACGCTCCCCAAACGCTGCGGGCATCTCGCCGACAAGGCCGTGATCCCGACGGCTGAGATGGTCGGCAAGGTGAAGGCGGCCCTCGACGCCCGGCGCTCGCCCGAGACCCTCGTCATCGCCCGCACCGATGCCATCGCGGTGGAAGGTTTTTCGGCGGCCCTCGACCGGGCCGAAGCCTACCGCGAGGCCGGCGCCGACGTGATCTTCATCGAGGCTCCCCCGTCCGTCGAAGAACTCGGCGCCGTCGCCGCACGCTTTCGGGGCCGCGCGCCGTTGCTTGCCAACATGGTGGAGGGGGGCGCGACGCCGATCCGGGATGCGGGCGAGCTTCACGCGCTCGGCTTTTCCATCGTGATTTTCCCCGGCGGTACGACCCGCGCCTTGGTCCATGCCCTGCAAGGCTATTTCGCGAGCCTGCGCGCCCACGGCACCACGGCGCCCTACCGCGACCGCATGCTCGACCTCACCGGACTGAACGCCGTGATCGGCACGCCAGAAATGCTGGCACTGGGCGAGAAGTATAAAGGGTAGAGGCGTTCCCGCCGTCATGGCCGGGCTTGACCCGGCCATCCCGGTTCGGAGGCGTTGACGGCTTCGCGCCGAGGTTCGCGGGTCGAGCCCGCGAACGATATGGATGATGGTCTGAGGTGCTCGGGTCTAAGCCCGGCACCCCTCATCCGCCCCTTGCTGACGCAAGGGGCACCTTCTCCCGCTAAAGGGGAGAAGGTGGCGCGCGGAACCCTCTCCCCTTTAGCGGGAGAGGATGGCCGGCAAAGCCGGCCGGGAGAGGAGGCGCTGCGTGAGCAGCGGTCCGCGCCGTTCAGCATCCTCGAAACACACCAGAAACGAATACGCTTCCGCTGCGACACCGCGCTGGAACGCCGGGCTCCTACACCGCTCTCATCGAAGGGAGCCCGTCATGGCCCATCTCTACTTCCACTGCACCCATGCCGACGCGGCGCACCGCGACGCCCGCGGCGCGATCGTGGCCGATCTGGCCGAGGCTCGCGACCGGGCCGTGGCCGCGGCGCAGGCCGTCATGACTCACGCGTCCGGCCTCTCGGATTTCCGGGACTGGCGCATCCTTGTCGCCGACGAGGACGGCGCGGAGCGCCTCGTGGTGCCCTTCGCCTTCGTGAAGCGCCCGGTTCACTGAGGCGGCCATGATCGCTCACCTCTTCGGCCGCCTCCGGGCCGCGGTCCGCACCATTCTCGCGGAGTGGCGCGATCCTTACCGCCCCGAGCTCCACTACATGCGCGGCCCCGGTCCGCGCTGGCACGAGCGCCACGCCGCCGATCCTTTTTGAATCCGGCGCCGCGTGTGCGCCAGCGCACGCCGGCCCGACCCGTTCGGTTCCATATCAACACCCACGAACTTCGCCCCAAGGAGGCGACCATGACCCCGACCGCAGCCCTTCCCGCCGAGCGTCACCTATCGTTCACCGCGGCCCTCGTCGGCTTCGTGTCCTCGACCGCGGCCCTGACCGTGCTGATGGTTCTGCTCGCTCACGCCTGACGGCGCGGCATCGCCGCTCGCTCAAAGCCTTCAGAACGGCTTAACCACGGTTTCAAACCTTGGCGTCAACCTCGCCGGACCGGTGATCCGGACGAAGGTGTCACGTCATGACGAAACTAGCCTACAACGTCGGGTCGACCGTCTGCCGCGGGGTAGACCTGCCGGGCTGCCTCAGCACGGACGGCACGATCCAACTCGGGCTGATGTTCACGATCACGCTGTGCGCGACGCTCGCCTGCTACCTGATCCTGCGCCGCAGCGTCGCTTGAGGCTCAGGTCGGCGTCGAGACGGCGCTCTTGGTGGCGCCGCGCCCCCGCAGGCGTACGAGGAGGTCGCTCAATGGCCCCCAGAACAGGAGCGTGAGCGCGAGGACCATGAGGGTCGAGACGAGGGGGTTCGCGAAGAACACGGAGAGCGAGCCGCCCGAGCCCAGTAGCGCCTGGCGGAAGGCGTCCTCGGCGCGGTCCCCGAGCACGAGCGCCAGCACGAGGGGCGCGAGGGGATAGTCGAGCTTCTTGAAGACGTAGCCGACGAGGCCGAACACCAGCATCTGCCAGATGTCGAACTGGTTCGACTCCACCGTGTAGGCGCCGATGGCGCAGATGATGAGAATGAGCGGCGCGACCAGCGCGAAGGGGATGCGCATGATCGCCGCGAAGACCGGCACGGTGGCGAGCACGATGATGAGCCCCGCCACGTTGCCGAGATACATCGAGGCGATGAGGCCCCAGACGAATTCCTTCTTCTCGACGAACAGCAGCGGCCCGGGCTGAAGCCCCCAGATCAGGAGGCCGCCGAGCAGCACGGCGGCCGTGGCCGAGCCCGGGATGCCGAGCGCCAGCATTGGTAGGAGGGCGGAAGTGCCCGCCGCGTGCGCCGCCGTCTCCGGTGCCAGCACGCCCTCGACCGCGCCCTTGCCGAAGCGCTCAGGCGTCTTGGAGAAGCGTTTGGCGAGGCCGTAGCCCATGAAGGAGGCAGCGATCGCCCCGCCCGGAGTCACGCCCATCCACATGCCGACGATCGAGGAACGCACCAGGGTCAGCCAATAGCGGGGTAGCGACGCCCAGGTGCGCAGCACTACCGCGAGGTCGATCGCCGCGCGCTTGCCCTTGAAGTGCAATCCTTCCTCGATGGTGAGCAGGATCTCGGACACGCCGAACAGGCCGATAACCACGACGAGGAAGTCGAAGCCCTTCATGAGTTCGCTCTGGCCGAACGTCATGCGAAGATCGCCCGAGATGGTGTCGAGGCCCACCGCCGCGAGGAGGAATCCCAGCGACAGCGACACCACGATCTTGGCCTTGTTCTCCCTCCCCATGCCCACGAAGGAGCAGAAGGTGAGGAAGAACACGCCGAAGAATTCCGCCGGCCCGAAGCGCAGCGCGAAGCGCGCGACGAGCGGCGCCACGAAGGTGATGAGCACCACGCCGGCGAGCGCCCCGATGAAGGACGCGGTGAAGGCGGCGGTGAGGGCCTCGCCGGCGCGCCCCTGCTGCGCCATGGGATAGCCGTCGAACGTCGTGGCCACCGACCAAGCCTCGCCCGGGATGTTGAAGAGGATCGAGGTAATGGCGCCGCCGAACAGCGCGCCCCAGTAGATCGACGAGAGCAGGATGATCGCGGAGGTCGGGTCCATGCCGAAGGTGAGCGGCAGGAGGATCGCCACCCCGTTCGGACCGCCCAAGCCCGGCAGGACGCCGACCACGATGCCGAGCAGCACACCGATGACCATGAAGGCGACGTTTTGCCAGGTGAGGGCCACCTGGAAGCCCATCATCAGCTGGCTCAGATTGTCCATGATGCTCTCCGGCGCGGCCGTTCAGAAACCGAGGCTCAGTAGCCCAAGGCCGCCTCAAAGGGGCCCTTGGGCAGAGGCACCCGGAACTGCAGCTCGAAGACCCAGAAGGTGACGAGGGGCGTGAGCACCGCGGCGAGGCCGATCTGCCACCAGCGGAACGACCCCATCATCGCCATGAAGCCCGCCATGAAGAGGGCGGAGGCGACGTAGATGCCGACGAACTTGATCAGCAGAACGAAGACGAACAGGGGCGCGAAGACCTGCCCCACCTGACGCAGCTGGCCGTAGGTGACGAAGACCTCGTCCGCCCGGCGCAGCGCGGCGATGAGGGCGAAGCCCGCCGCCACGAGCAGGATCCAGCCGACGCGCGCCGGGAAGAAGCCGTTCTCGGGGCCGCCGTCCCAGCCCGCGCCGCGGCCGTAGGAATCCCACAGGGCGAGCCCGGCGAGCCCCATCAGGATCAGGGCGACCACGACCTCCACGACGCGGCGCGACAGGCCAGGTTCGGGGAGCGCTTCTTCCGCGTTGGGGGTCACGGGCGACGAGCCTCGCGCGAGAGGTATGCAGGGGAGGCGGGCCGATGCTGCCGGCCCGCCCCGGAAGCGGGGAGTTTTTTAGTTCGTGGCGATGAAGCCGGCCTTGCCCATCAGTTCCTTGTGCTTCTGCTCGTCGGTCGTGAGGAAGTCGACGAAGTCCTTGCCGGCGCGGAAGTCGGGCACGAGGGCGTTGCGCTCGACGTATTCCTTCCACTCTGTCGTCTCCGTCACCCGCTTGAACAGGTCGACGTAGTAGGCCTGCTGCTCCGGCGTCACCTTGCCCGGCATGAACATGCCGCGCAGCATCTGGTAGGTCACGTCGAGACCCTGCGACGGGCAGGACGGGATATCCGACCAGGCCATGTCGGCGGTGATCTTCTGGGTGTAGCTCATCGGCTTCGGCGCGAAGACGCAGAGCGGCTTCACGGCGCCGGAGCGCCAGTTGGCGATCTCCTCGGCCGGATTGTTCATGTTGGCGTCGATGTGCCCGCCCGCGAGCTGGACCGACGACGGCCCGCCGCCCTGGTAGGGGATGTAGGTGATCTTAACGCCGGCGGCCTGCTCCATCGAGACGGAGATCAGGTGGTCCTCGCGCTTCGAGCCGTTGCCGCCGGTCTTGAGCGGCGGGTTCGCGGTCTTCGCCGCCTCGATGAATTCCTTCGCCGTCTTGTAGGGCTTCGACGCGTTCACCCAGAGCACGAAATCGTCCTGCGCCATCATGGCGATGGGGGTGAAGTCCTTCCAGCTCACCGGCAGCTTCGTGGCGAGCGGGGTCATGTAGATGCCGCTCGAGGTGGTGATCAGCTTGTGCGGGTCGCCCGCGGACTTCTGGATGTCGAGCATCGCCTCGCCGCCGGCGGCGGCGGGCTTGTTCACGACGATGATGGGCTGCTTGACGAGGTTATTCTTCTGGATCGCGCCCTGGATCGTCCGGGCCATCTGGTCCGACGAGCCGCCGGGCGGGAAGGGCACGATGATCTCGATGGGCTTCGTGGGCTCCCAGGCCGCGACCGCGACGGTCGTCGACAGGAGCACGGCCGTGAGGGCGGCGGGCAGGGTGGCTTTCATGGGCGTTCTTCCTCTCCGGGCCTAGCGTTCTCTCGCGCTTGTCTTGTCTCGCGCTCTTGGGCGGCGCGTTGGATGAATGAAGGCTAGCAGAGCCGGGAGGCTCCGCAATGCGCCAAAGGCCTATTCCGCGGCCTGCGCGAGGGGCGCGCCGTTGCCCTGAAGCACGCGCATCGCGGCCTCGACGCCTCCCGACCGATGCGGGATGCCCTTCGCCGCGAGACCCATCTCGACGCCGGCCAGCGTTCCCGCGACCATGAGGTCGTGGAAGTCGCCCAGGTGCCCGATGCGGAACACCCGGTCGGCCAGCGGTCCGAGCCCGTTGCCGAGGCTCATGTTCGAGCGGGCGAGGATCTCGGCGCGCAACCCATCGGCCGAGTGACCCTCAGGCAGGCGCACGGCGGTGAGCGACGAGGAATGCTCGTCCGTGCGGCACTGGGTCTCGAAGCCCCAATGGCGCACGCAGGCGCGCGTCGCGGCGGCGGCCCGGTCGTGGCGCGCGAGGACGTTCGGGAGCCCTTCCGCGTGCAGCATCTCGATGGCGACCTTGAGTCCCTGCAGGAGGTTGGTCGAGGGCGTGTAGGGGAAGTAGCCCGTCTTGTTGGCCCCGAGCATGTCTTCCCAGTCCCAGAAGGCACGCGGCAGGCGGGCGGCCTTGGAGGCGGCGAGCGCCTTCTCCGACAGGGCATTGAAGGAGAGCCCCGGCGGCAACATCAGCCCCTTCTGCGAGCCGCCTACCGTGACATCCACGCCCCATTCGTCGTGACGGTAATCGATGGAGCCGAGGGACGAGATCGTGTCGACGAGAAGCAACGCCGGGTGGTTCGCCCGGTCCAGCGCCCGGCGCACGGCGGCGACATCGGAAGCCACCCCCGTCGAGGTTTCGTTGTGGACGACGGCGACAGCCTTGATCTGATGCGCCTTGTCCTCGGCGAGCCGGGCCTCGACCGCCGCGGCGTCCACCCCGGAGCGCCAGTCGCCCCCGATCACCTCCGGCTCGAGGGCAAGCCGCCGGGCGAGCTTCGACCAGAGCGTCGAGAACCACCCCGTCTCGAACATCAGCACCTTGTCGCCGGGCGAGAGCGTGTTGACGAGCGCCGCCTCCCAAGCCCCAGTACCGGAGGCTGGGTAGATGATGACCGGCTGATCCGTCTGAAAGATCGTGCGGATCCCGGCCAGCACCTCGCGGCCGAGCGCACCGAATTCCGGCCCGCGATGGTCGATGGTGGGCTTCGCGATTGCCGCCAGCACAGGCAGAGGCGTGTTCGTCGGCCCCGGAATCTGCAGGAAATGGCGGCCCGCGGCGTAGGACATGACGTCTCCTCCAAGCGGGTCAGCCCCCGCTTTGCGTGTTTCGTATTTTGTATTATGTTTTCAGGATGTGGCAAGAGGGGTGGTTGGAGCGATATTGTGGGGGTGAGTGAGAGAGACGCTGGTCGCTCCCTCTTCCCTTGCGGGAGAGGGTGGCCCCGCGTCAGCGGGGTCGGGAGACGGGTAGCGCGCGGCACGCGCGGCCGAGAGGCCGATCAGGATTTCTCCGCTTCGACCGTCGTGCTCGCTTCGCGAGGCGCTGCGCGCCACCCCTCATCCGCCCGGCTCACGCCGGGCACCTTCTCCCGCAAAGGGGAGAAGGAAGGCGCGCCCGATCCCTCCCCGCCTGCGGGGAGGGTGGCCCTGCGCAGCAGGGTCGGGTGGGGTGCGCGCTGGGGAAGCTCCGCCTCTCTCCGGACGTGAAGAGAGGCCCGCGACCGCGAACCCGCCTTGCGGTGGGAAGAGACAAGAGAATCGAGGACCAGCCGATGCACGGCACCTTGCCCGAGACAGTCCCCGAGCGCTCCGCTCGCCCCGCGCTGGCGCGCGATCTCGGTTTCGAGCGCCGCCTCGCCAACGCGCTCGAAGGCGAGGTGCGCTTCGACGCCTTCACCCGCGGGCGCTACGCCACGGACGCGTCGATCTACCAGATCATGCCCGTCGGCGTGGCCTTTCCGAAGAGCGCGGACGACGTGGCGGCGGCGCTGACGATCGCGGCCGCCCACGGCGTGCCCGTCATCGCCCGCGGCGGGGGCACGTCGCAGAATGGCCAGCCGATCGGGGCGGGCCTCGTCCTCGACTGCAGCCGCTTCCTCAACGGGGTCACGTCCTACGATCCCGACGCGCGCCGGGTCACCGTGCAGCCGGGCCTCGTGCTGGAGCACCTCAACGCGCGCCTGAAGAGCGACGGCTTGTTCTTCCCCGTCGAGCCATCCACCGCGAGCCGCTGCACCTTCGGCGGCATGGTCGGCAACAATTCCTGCGGTGCCCGGTCGCTCCGCTTCGGCAAGATGGTCGACAACGTGGAAGCGGTCAGCGCCCTCCTCCACGACGGCGAGGCGTTCACCGCCGGCCCGACCCTGGCCGGGTCGCCGCGCGCCCAGGACTTGGCCCGCCGCATGCTGGCGCTCGCCGCCGCGCATGGCGAGGAGATCGAGCGGGTCTTTCCGAAGGTGCAGCGCCGGGTCGGCGGCTACAATCTTGATGCGCTCCTGGGCGACGCGCCGAACCTCGCCCACCTCCTCGTCGGGTCGGAGGGTACCCTCGCCGTCACGACGGAGGTGACGCTGAAGCTCTCAGGCTTACCGGCGCACCGTGTCATGGGCGTGTGCCACTTCCCCTCGTTCCGCGCCGCCATGGAGACGACGCGCCACCTCGTGGCGCTTGACCCCACCGCGGTCGAGCTCGTCGACAACAACGTGCTGTTGCTCGGCGCCGACATCCCGCTGTTTCGCCGCACGCTCGCCGACATCACCAAGGGCACGCCCGATTGCCTGCTCCTCGTCGAGTTCGCCGGCGAGAGCCTCGACGAGCTACGCGGCGATCTGCGTCGCCTCGATCAGTGCATGGCCGATCATGGCTTTGCCGACGCGGTCGTCGAGGTGATCGAGCCAGCGCGCCAGCGCAGCGTCTGGGAGGTGCGGGAGGCATGCCTCAACATCATGATGTCGATGAAGGGGGAGGGGAAGCCGATCTCCTTCATCGAGGATTGCGCCGTCCCGCTGGAACATCTGGCCGCCTACACCGACGCGGTGACCGACCTGTTCCATCGCCACGGCACGCGGGGCACCTGGTACGCTCACGCGTCTGTCGGCTGCCTTCATGTGCGCCCGATCCTCAACATGAAGGAGGGCGGCGACGTCCGCGCGATGCGCGCCATCGCCGAAGCGGCCTGCGACCTCGTCAAAGAGTTCAAGGGCTCCCACTCGGGCGAGCACGGCGACGGCATCTCGCGCTCCGAGTTCCACGAGCGCATGTTCGGGAAGACGCTCGTCACCGCCTTCGAAGCGGTGAAGGACGGCTTCGACCCCGACAACCGCTTGAACCCCGCCAAGATCGTCCGCCCCTACCGCATGGACGATCGCAGCCTGATGCGCTTCCCCGAGGGCTATCGCACCGGGGCGCCGGCGCGCCCCGCGCTGGACTGGTCCGACTGGGGCGGGTTCGGTGGCGCCGTCGAGATGTGCAACAACAACGGCACCTGCCGGAAGGCGGCGGGCGGCACCATGTGCCCCTCTTATCGCGTGACCGGGGAGGAGCAGCACGTCACCCGCGGGCGCGCGAACTCGCTTAGGCTCGCGATCTCCGGCCAGCTCGGCCCCGAGGCCTTCACCTCTCCTGAGATGAAGGAGACCCTGGACCTCTGTGTCTCCTGCAAGGGCTGTCGCCGCGAATGCCCGACGGGCGTCGACATGGCGAAGATGAAAGTGGAGTTCCTCCACCATCACTACGCCCGCCACGGCCGCCCCCTGAAGGAGCGTCTCGTCGCCCACCTGCCGCGCTACGCCGGTGCGGCCTCGCTTCTTGCCCCGCTGCTCAACCTGCGCGACCGGGTGCCCCTCTTCGCCAAAATTTCTGAGCGGTGGCTCGGCCTGAGCGCGCGGCGGACTCTGCCGCGCTGGCGGCGGCGCTGGCGGGAGGACGGCGAGTTAGCTCACCCGGACGACGTCGTCGGCGACGGCCGCGACCTCATCCTCTTCGGCGACACCTTCAACCGCAGCTTCGAGCGGGAGAACCTGGAAGCCGCCGAGCGCGTGCTGCGTGCCGCGGGCTACCGACTGCATCGGGTTGCGGCGTCCGACGGGGCCCGGCCGCTCTGCTGCGGCCGCACCTACCTCTCCGCCGGCATGGTGGACGAGGCGCGGGGCGAGGCGGGGCGCACGCTCGCGGCGCTCGCTCCCTTCGTCGCCCGGGGTGCGCGGATCGTCGGCCTGGAGCCGTCCTGCCTCCTCACCTTCCGCGACGAGTTCTCGGCGCTCCTCTCGCGCGACGCGGTCCAACCCGTGGCCGAGGTGGCGCTGCTCTTCGAGGAGCTTCTGGAAGCTGATCTCGCGGCCGGTCGCCGCGAGCTGCCGCCCTTCGCCGATCAGGGCGGGCGCACGGCCCACCTGCACGGCCATTGCCACCAGAAGGCCTTCGGGGCGATGCCGCCGGTCGAGGCGCTCCTGCGCCGCCTACCGGGACTCAAGGTTCAGCCCATCGAATCGAGCTGCTGCGGCATGGCCGGCGCCTTCGGCTACGACGCGAAGACGATCGACGTGTCGCTGGCCATGGCCGAGCTCTCGCTCTTGCCCGCCCTGCGCCAAGCCGCCCCCGGCGACCTCGTCGTTGCCGACGGTACGAGCTGCCGACACCAGATCCACGATGGGGTCGGCCGCGAGGCGCTCCACGTCGCCCGGGTCCTCGACGCCGCCCTGGAGGGCAGAGCGTGAACAAGATCGATCTCGGCATCCATCGCCGCTACCTCCACGACGAGGTCGCCGAGCGCCTGCGCGACCTCATCCGCTCGGGCGAGCTCGAGCCGAAGGCCCGGGTGAACGAGCTCGAGCTGGCCGAGCGCTTCGGCATCTCCCGCACGCCCTTGCGCGAGGCGATCAAGATCCTGGCGACGGAAGGGCTCCTCGATCTCCTGCCGAACCGCGGCGCCCGCGTCGCCCACATCTCGGCGACCGAGATCGAGGAGATGGTGGAGGTGATCGCCGGCCTCGAAGCCACCGCCGCCGAGCTCGCCTGCCGATCAATCGCGGATGCCGAGGTCGCGGCGATCAGGGTCAAGCATGAGGCCATGGTTACGGCTTGGCGGCGCGGGGATGACCCAACCTACTTCACCCTGAACCGCGAGATTCACGAGGCGATCATGGCGGCGAGCGGCAACGCGACCCTGCAGGGGATCTACGCCACGCTGTCCGGCCGCATCCAGCGCGCCCGCTACGCGGCGCACAAGACCCCCGAACAGTGGCGCCGCGCCGTCGACGAGCACGAGCGAATGGTCGTCCTGCTCGAGGCACGCGACGGGGAGAGCTTGAGCCGGCTGATGCGCGAGCACATCCGGGGCAAGAAGCCGGTGATCGCGGCGGCCTACGGGGAACCGGCCTGATCGCGAGGTGGATGTTCGGGCGCGGTGCGTTCCCGGATGCGCCTGAACGCGTTACACCCTCAAGGCGACGGGCGCGGGAACACGATGCGGCATTGGCGCGGCCCCCAGGAGCGGCGGGGCTACCATCACGGCAACCTGAAGGAGGCCTTGATCGAGGCTGCCCGGCGCTTCATCGCCGAGCGCGGCCTCATGGGCTTCACGCTGGTCGAGGCGGCCCGCCTCGTCGGGGTGAGTCCGGCGGCGCTCTATCGTCACTTCCGCGGCCGCGAAGCCCTGGTCGAGGAGGTAGCGTTCCGCGGGTATGGCCAGCTCGCCGAGCGCCTCGCCAAGGCCCTGCGCGGCTCCGGCACGCCCATCGAGCGCTTCACCCGCATGGGCGAGGCCTACCTTGCCTTCGCCGAGGAGGAGCCGGGCTACTACGCCGCCATGTTCGCCGAGCGCGGCCCCGAGCCGGACATATTGGGCCCACGCCAGGATGGACCGGCGACGGGCAGCGCCTTCGATCTTCTCGTCGAGGCGCTCAAGTCGACTTTCCCTGACGGTTTCGGCGCGGTCGATCCGCGCTTCCTGGCCCTCGAAGTCTGGGCCCTGTCCCACGGCATCGCCACGCTGTCCGCCGCCCGCCAGCTGCCCCGCGGACCCGGCATGCCCGACAAGCACGAGCTCCTGCGCGCCGGGGTGATCGCCCTCGTGACGGGGGCGCAGGGGCGGCGGTAGGTTCGAAATCGAGAGGCTCTGATCGGCCTTTCGGCCGTGCGCTGGCTGTTGCGAGCGCCCCCTCTCCCGGCCGGCTCACGCCGGCCACCCTCTCCCGCAGAGGGGAGAGGGTTGCGCGCCCCACCTTCTCCCCTCTGCGGGAGAAGGTGCCCTCCGCAAGGAGGGCGGATGAGGGGTGCCGGGCGTAGAACCGAGCGCTTCAGAACAACCACCCCTGTCGTTCGCGGGCTCGACCCTCGAACCTCAACGTGAAGGCCCGAATGCGAGCAACTGAGATGGCCGGGTCAAGCCCGGCCACGACACTCCAAGCATCCCCAAAAAAATTCCCGCCCAACCCATCTTGAAACCATCAACGAACGTCCGCATGTGAATGTTGTTGACATTTACATGCGGAGTCCCGCTCATGTCGTTCACTGCCCAAACCGCTTGGGGTCCTGCGACCGGACCCTGGCGTCACCAGCGTCGCCGCCCCAGCAAGGGGCTTGAGATCGCCGGGATCATCCTCGGCTTCGTCTTCTTCTGGCCAGCGGCGCTCGGCTACATCGCCTGGAAGGTGATGGGCTATCCCGTGCCCAAGGACTGGAAGAGCTACTTCGAGGCAAACTTCGCCCGCGCCTTCGATGGCGGGCCCGGTCGCGGCCGAGGCTTCCGCTCGACGGGAAACCTCGCCTTCGACGAGTACCGCCGCGGCGAGCTCGAGCGTCTCGAGGCCGAGCGCCGGCGTCTCGAGGAGGAAGCGCAGGACTTCGCGACCTTCGTCGAGGACCTCAAGCGCGCAAAGGATCGCGAGGAGTTCGACGCCTACATGCGCCGCCGGCGCGGCGACGCGCCGACCATGGCCTGATCGCAAGGTCGTACTGATCTGACGTCAGGCCCTCGCCACCGGTGGGGGCCTTTTTCATGCCTCGGGTAGGACCCATCGACGAGGGCGTGTTTCACCCCCGCCGCGGCCAAAGCGCGGCGGCCGCGAGCATGAACCAGCCGCTCATCAGCAGGACGCCGCCCACTGGCGCCGCCATCGGGAACAGGGCCGCGCCCTGGAAGCCGCGCCGGGCCAAGTCGCCGCAGAACAGGGCGGTGCCGGCCGCCATGAGGAAGCCTGCAAGGGTGCCGAGAGGGCGCGCGAGCAGCGCTGCCCGCAAGGCACTCGCGACGGCGAGCATCGCCGCGGCGTGAATGAGGAGAAAACGGCCCGCGGTGTCGAGGCTCGTTCCGCCTCCCGCATGGGCCGCCGCGGCGGAGACGGCGACGCCGAGAAGCCCCGCCAGGCCGGCGAGCGCGGCCAGGGCGCGCTCCGCCATCGTCAGCCGCCCCGCTCGGCGAGGAGCTTGGCGATGTCGCCCCGCAGCTCCGCGACGCCGAGGCCCGATCGGCTCGAGGTCGGACGGATGTCCGGGTAGGCCGCGGGGCGCCGGGCGATGGCGGCCGCGGTCTCGGCCACCCGAGCCTCCAGAGCGCTGCCGCGCAACTCGTCCGCCTTCGTGAGAACGACCTGGTAGGACACCGCGGCCTGGTCGAGGCTGTCCAGCACCTCGGCGTCCACCGCCTTGATGCCGTGGCGGGCGTCGATGAGGAGGTAGATGCGGGCGAGGTTCGCCCGGCCGCGCAGGAAGTCGTGGATGAGCTTCGTCCAAGCCTGGACCTTGCTCTTCTCCACGGCGGCGTAGCCGTAGCCCGGCATGTCGACGAGGTCGAGCCGGTTCCCGATATGGAAGAAGTTGAGTTCCTGGGTGCGACCCGGCGTGTGCGAGGTGCGCGCCAGGGTCTTGCGCCCGGTGAGCGCGTTGACGAGGCTCGACTTGCCCACGTTGGAGCGCCCGGCGACCGCGATCTCCGGGCGTTCCATGGGGGGCAGGTTGTCGAGGCGGCTCGCCGCCCAGAAGAACCCAGCCTCGCCCGCGAAGAGCTTGCGGCCGATCTCGGCGTAGTCGGGCGCCTCGGGTTCGCTCAACGCCCCTAGCCCTTGGCCTCGGCCTTGCGGGTGAACAGGCCGCGCAGGTTGTCCCACAGCTCCACCTTCACCCCGTTCTTGCGCATGATGTAATATTGCTGCGCGATGGAGAGCAGGTTGTTCCAGGCCCAGTAGATCACGAGGCCGGCCGGGAACGAGCCGAGCATGAAGGTGAAGATCACCGGCATCCAGGCGAACATCGTCTTCTGGATCGGGTCCGGCGGCTCCGGGTTCATCTTCATCTGCAGGAACATCGTGATGCCCATCAGGATGGGCCAGATGCCGAGATGCAGGAGCGAGCCGATGACCGGCGCCGCGGCCGGGTCGAAGGGCAGGACGCCGAAGGGGTTGAAGATGTTGCTCGGGTCCGGCGCTGCCAGATCCCGCACCCAGCCGAAGAACGGCGCGTGGCGCATCTCGATGGTGACGAACAGCACCTTGTAGAGCGCGAAAAAGACCGGGATCTGGATCAGCACGGGCCAGCAGCCGGCGACCGGGTTGATCTTCTCCTTCTTGTAGAGTTCCATCAGCGCCTGCTGCTGCTTCATCTTGTCGTCAGCAAAGCGCTCGCGGATCGCCACCATCTCCGGCTGCACGGCCTTCATCTTGGCCATGGAGGCGTAGGACTTGCTGGCGAGCGGGAAGAAGATCCCTTTGAGCAGCACCGTGACGAGCAGGATCGCCACGCCGAAATTGCCGACAAGGTGATAGAGGAAATCCATCACTTTGAAGAGCGGCTTGGTGATGAAGTAGAACCAGCCCCAGTCGATGAGCAGGTCGAAGTTCTTGATGCCGAGCGCCGCGCTGTAGGCATCGACGGTCGAGACCTCCTTGGCGCCGGCGAAGAGGCGCTGCTGCACCTCCGTCGTCGCGCCGGGCTGGAGGATGCGCGCCTCGCCCAGAAGGTTCGCCTGGTAGATCTTGACCGCGCCGTCGGTGCGCTCGGTGAAGCTGCCCTGATAGGCCTGGCCCTGATCCGGGATCGTGGCGGCGGCCCAGTACTTGTCGGTGATGCCGACAAAACCGCCGGTGACGCCGTCCCACAGCTTGCCGCGGGTGGTCTGGCCGGGAACCGGAGCTTCCTTGGCGATGGCGTCGTAGGTGTATTCCTGCAGGCCCTTGTCGCCGAGCACGCCGATCAGGCCCTCGTGGAGCACGTAGTAGCCGAGCGTCGTCGGCTTGCCGTGGCGCGAGACGAGCCCGTAGCTGTAGAGGGTCGCAGGCGCCGTGCCGCGGTTCTCCACCGCGTCGCGCACCGTGAACATGAACTTGTCGTCGACCGTGACGGTCCGGCGGAAGACGAGGCCCTGGCCGTTGTCGAAGGTGAGCATCAGGGGCCGCTGCGGGGTGAGAAGCGTTCCGTCGGCGGTCCAGAGGGTGTCCGCGGTGGGCGTTCCGCCCGGCACCGTCCCCACCCAGCCGAACTCGGCGTAGTACGGGTTCGGGCTGCCCGACGGCGAGAACAGCACCACGTTGGGGCTCCTCGGGTCCACCGTCTCGCGGTAATTGCGCAAGGTGACGTCATCGATGCGGCCGCCCCTCAGGGCGATGGAGCCGATAAGGCCGCCGCTTTCCACCCGCACGCGAGGCGAGCGGGCGAGCGCCGCCTCGCGGGTCTCGACCGGGCCTGCGCCTGGAACGGAGGGCGCGCCGGGCACCGTGCCAGGCTGGGGCAGGGCGGGTCCGCCGGCCTCGCTCGGGCTCGGCTGGCCGGGCACCGCGGGCGGGCGGGCCTGCTGCTGCTGGGCGATCTGCGCCTGGCGCTGCCGCTCCATCTGCGGCCCGGCGAAGAAGAACTGCCAGCCGAACAGAACCGCCGCCGAGAGCGCGATGGCGAGCAGGAGGTTCTTGTTGTCGTCACGCATCGGAGGGGTCGCGGCTCGCGCCGTCCTTGAGAGTGGGGGAGCGGCCCGGCCGGTCCGGGCGCGCCGAGGGCGATTTGGGTTTGCGGACCGTCCCGAGCGCCCTGGCGAGATCGGCGACGATGGTCTCGTAGGGCGCGGACAGGAGCGGCTGCCGGGCGATCACCACCACGTCGAGGACCGCGCCGTCGGAACGGGCGCTCGCCGCGGCGACGGTGTCCCCGGTCGGCCCGATGTCGTCACGCGGGCGGGCCGCGTCAAGCTGAGCGGCGGCGTCGCGCGCCGCGACGCGAAGACGCCGCTTGATCCGGTTGCGCTGGGGCGCGTTGCCGACGCGCTTCGTTACCGTGAAGCCGAAGCGCAAGGACGGCGGGGCGGCGAGATCCGGGCGCGGGCGCCCCTGCACCGTCATGCGCTCGGTGTGGAAACGGCGGCCCGAGGCCGCCGCGAGGAAGTCCGCGCGTTTCGTCAGGCGCCCGACCGGCATCGCGCGCGTCCCGCGCATGAGCGGGGCCGAGGAAGCGTCAGGCGGAGAGGCGTTTGCGGCCGTGGGCGCGGCGCGCGGCGATGACCTTGCGGCCGCCCTTCGTCGCCATGCGGGCACGGAAGCCGTGGCGGCGCTTGCGCACGAGCTTGCTCGGTTGATACGTCCTCTTCACGGCCTTCTCTCCGGTCGCGCGAGACCCGCGGCGCGAACCCGTTCTCGAGGGTCGCTCGGCGCGTCGATCCCGCCAAAGGTCTGCCAAAACACGAGGGGCGCCCGCCACGGGACGCCGCCTCACATGGCGCGGGTGATACGGGAACGGGGGGCCGAAGTCAACGCGCCGGGCCTGGGCGCGAACCATGCCGGGGAGGTTCGGCCTCTCACCCACATTCTGTCATTGCCGGGCTTGAGTTGGCCATCTCGGTTCGGGGGCGGGCGTGGCTTCGCGCCGAGGTTCGCGGGTCGAGCCCGCGAACGACAGGGGGTGTGTTGAGCCGTTCGAGCTTATGCCCTGCTTCCCCTCACCCTCGCTCACCTCTGGTTCGCTTGCTTCGCCTGCCGTTCCGCAGGCGAAGCCCTCTCCCCGGAAGGGAGAGGAGTTGAGCATCCGAGTATCGGTTCTGTGGTCGATCGTCTGATAGGGTGGTGCGCGCTCCTCCTCTCCCAGCCGGGGAGAGGGCTCGCGCGGAACGCAAGGTTCCGTGCGAGCAAGCGCGTCAGCGCGGGGGTGAGGGGGGCTCGCCGCCCCTCGGACCTACGTCCACCACCGCCTCATCTGCCCGGCTCACGCCGGGCACCGTCTCCCACGAGGGGAGAAGGCAAAAACACCCTGTCACGACGGCGTGATGTCCGGATGCGTTTGGCTCGGGCGCGGCGTAGAACGCCCTTCGCTAGAGTCCTCGATCGCACTGATGAATCCGCCAGACCCTGAGTACACGCCCGCGCCTCGGCGCCTCCCGCGCTGGTGGCCTCTGGCCCTGCTGCTTGCCGCCGGGGCGCTCGCCCTCGGGGCGGGACTGCATCGCGTGCTCGGCGTGGAGGCGATCGTGGCGCAGCGCCAGGCCGTGGCCTTGCTGGTCGAGGCCCGCCCCGTGCTCGCGAGCCTCACTTACGTCGCTGTCTACATCGCTGCGGTCGCGCTCTCCCTGCCCGGCGCCTGGTGGTTCACGGCGATGGGCGGCCTTCTCTTCGGCTGGAAGCTCGGCGGAATGCTCGCGGTCCTGGCCGCGACGACGGGCGCCAGCCTCGTCTTCCTCGCGGCTCGCAACTCCTTCGCCGACGTTCTCGTCGCGAAAGGCGGCGCGACGCTCCAGAAGCTCGCGGCGGGGTTCAAGCGCGACTCCTTCTTCTATCTCCTCACGCTTCGCCTCATCCCCCTTTTCCCGTTCTGGCTCGTCAACCTCGCCGCCGGGCTCGTCGGGATGCGGCTTCTCACCTTCGCCGGGGCGACGCTCGCCGGCATCCTGCCCGGTACGCTGGCCTTCGCCGTCGCGGGCGCCGGTCTCGACAACGTCATCGAGGCGCAGCAGGCGGCGCAGGAAGCCTGCCGGGTCGCCGGCCGTGCCGAGTGCCCCCTCGCCATCGGCGTGCGCGACCTCGTCACACCGGAAATGATCGCCGCCATCGCCGGCCTCGGGCTCCTGTCGCTCGCCGCCATCATCGCGAAGCGCCGGTTCGGACCGGCCCTCGACGCAGGGGGCGGGACCCCTTAACCGTTGGATCGTCTCGGATCGGAGCGCGGCGTGGCCGATATTCTCACCCCTGACCTGTGCGTCGTCGGCGCCGGCTCGGGCGGCCTCTCGGTCGCGGCCATCGCCGCCTCCTTCGGCGTGTCCGTCGTCCTGGTGGAGAAAGGGGCGCTCGGGGGCGACTGCCTCAACGTCGGCTGCGTGCCCTCGAAAGCCCTCATCGCCGCGGCCGACCGCGCTGCCGCCGTCCGCGAGGCGGGAGCCTTCGGCGTCGAGGCCGGGGAGCCCCGGGTCGATATGGGCCGAGTGCGCGCCCATGTGCGGCACGTCATGGCCGCTATCGCGCCAAATGATTCCGCCGAGCGCTATGGGGCCATGGGCGTTCGCGTCATCGCGGCGGAGGGGCGGTTCACCGACCGGCGCAGCCTGGAAGCCGGCGGTCAGCTCATCCGCGCCCGGCGCTTCGTCCTTGCCACCGGGTCGCGCCCCGCCGCGCCTCCGATCCCGGGGCTCGACGACGTGCCCTACCTCACGAACGAGACGGTCTTCGACCTCGCCGAGACGCCGCGCCACCTGCTTGTCCTCGGTGGCGGGCCGATCGGCATCGAACTCGCCCAGGCTCACCGGCGCCTTGGCGCCCCTGTTACCCTGGTCGAGGCCGGCCGCCTTCTCCCCCGCGAGGACCCGGAGATGGCCGCGGTGGTGGAGCGCGCGCTCCGGCGCGACGGCGTCGTCTTGTGGACGGCGGCGGCCGTCGAGCGCGCCGAGCGGCGGGGCGAGACGATCCTCCTGCACCTTGCGGGCGGCGAAACCCTCGAAGGCAGCCACCTTCTCGTCGCCGCCGGACGCCGGCCGTCGACGGAAGGGCTCGGCCTCGAGGCGGCCGGGATCGCGGTGGAGCCGGCGGGCATCACGGTCGATGCCGGGCTGCGCACCACGAACCGGCGCGTCTACGCCGTCGGCGATTGCGCGGGCGCGGGCGGCGGGCCCTACCGCTTCACCCACGTCGCCAATTACCATGCCGGGCTCGTCATCCGCCGGGCCCTGTTCCGTGTGCCGGCGAAAGTCGACCTCGCCGCGATCCCGCGAACGATCTACACCGACCCCGAGCTCGCGAGCGTCGGGCTCACCGAGGCCGAGGCCCGAGCCGCCGGCCGTGCGTTCCGCATCCTGCGCTGGCCCGTCGCCGAGAACGACCGTGCCCAGGCCGAGCGCCGGCCGGACGGCCACGTCAAGGTGCTCGTCACGCCCAAGGGTGCGATTCTCGGCTGCAGCATCGCCGCGCCGGGCGCCGGCGACCTCATCCCGCTCTGGACGCTCGCCGTCGCCAAGGGCCTGAAGATCCGGGATCTCGCCGGCATCGTGATGCCTTACCCGACGCTCTCCGAGGTCTCGAAGCGCGCCGCGGTGGAGTTCCTGCGGCCCTCGGCCCAGAGCCCTTGGGTGCGGCGGGCGCTTAGCCTGCTGAGACGGTTCGGCTGAGGATGACGGCGCCGCTTCCCATCCGTCAGCGGCCGCGCCTGCCGGCGCCGGGATTGTCGGCGCGCCTTCTCCTCCTCACGGTCGCCTTCGTCATGCTGGCGGAGGTGCTGATCTACGTGCCCTCCGTCGCCAATTTCCGGCGCAACTGGCTCAACGATCGTCTGGCGGCGGCGCAGGTCGCGGCGCTCGTGCTCGACGCCGCGCCGGCGGGCGGCCTGCCGCAGGAGATCGAGCAGCGGCTCCTGGAGGGTGTCGGAGCGCGGGCCATCGCCGTGCGCGGCGGCGGCACGCGGCGGATGCTGGCGCTGGGCGGGGCGACACCGCCGCCCGTCGACCGCGTGGTGGACCTGCGCCAATCCGGCTGGCAGACCCTCATCGCGGATGCCTTTGCCACCCTCGTCAGCCCCGCCGACAAGCCGATCCGCGTCATCGGCGCGGGGATGGGCGTCGAGTTCGTGGAGATCGTCCTCGACGAGGCGCCCCTTCGGGAGGCGATGGCGGAGTTCTCGCGCAACATCCTGCTCCTGTCCCTCCTCATCTCCGGCATCACCGCGAGCCTCGTGTACCTCGCGCTGCAGGGCGCGATCGTGCGGCCCCTGCGCCGGCTCATCGGTAGCATCACCGCTTTCACGGAAGGGCCGGAGAGCGGATCGGGCCTCATCGCCCCCTCGCGCCGGCGGGACGAGATCGGCCAGGCCGAGCGGTCGCTCGCCCGCATGGAGGAGGCGCTGGCCGGCGAGTTGCGCCAGCGCCGGCGCTTGGCCGATCTCGGCCTCGCGGTGAGCAAGATCAACCACGAGCTGCGCAACATGCTCACGACGGCGCAACTCCTCACAGACCGCCTGGAGCGAGCGACCGATCCGACCGTGCAGCGCGTCGCGCCCCGCCTCGTCGCGACCCTCGACCGCGCCATCGCCTTCTGCGAGGCGACGCTATCCTACGGCCGCGCCGCCGAGCCCCCGCCGCAGCGGCAGCGGCTGCCCCTCGAACCCCTCGTCGAGGAGTTGGCCGACCTCACCGGCCTCGCGCCTGGCGCGGCGATCCGCTTCGCGGCCGAGGTTCCGGAGGGGCTCGTGGTCGATGCCGATCCGGACCAACTCACCCGCATCCTGGTGAACCTCGTGCGCAACGCCGTCCAGGCCTTAAGTCAGGCCGGCGCGAGCGAGGGCGAGCCGATCGTGATCCTGCGCGCCGCCCGCCAGGGCCGGGTCGCCACCATCGAGGTGGCGGACAACGGTCCCGGCGTGCCGCCCCGGGCGCGGCAAAGCCTGTTCTCCGCCTTCCAGGGCTCGGCGCGCTCCGGCGGCACCGGCCTCGGCCTCCCGATCGCCGCCGAACTCGCGCGCCTGCACGGCGGCCGTCTCGCGCTCGTCGACACCCCCGTCGGAGCGCTCTTCCGCCTGGAGATCCCGGACCGGGAGGGCTGACGCAAAGGGGAGACCGCCGCTGGGCCAAGAAGCCGAGCAGGTTATGAAAGCGGCAAGCACGTCCGCGCCGCGACGCGAGCCGTCAGATCGCGAGCAGGGCTTTGATCTTGGCTTTCACATCAAGGACGATCCCGGGCGGACACACCTCGATCAGGGAGCAATCCCGATCGAACCACGACAGGCTCTTGACCTGATCGCAGAGCACGACCCCCGTGGTGCTCGCGCCGCTGTCCTTCAATGACGTTTCCAGCGGCCATCCGCGCACCGTGTTGGTGATCGGGCACAGGATGCACAGGCGCGCGATCTGATTGTACCGCTTCGGAGATAGGACAAGGGCGGGGCGGCGGCCGGCCTGCTCACGGCCGGCTTGGGGGTCGAACGTCAGCCAGACGATCTCGCCGACATCCGGGCAATGCGGCATCAGGCGAACTCATCGCCGGTGGCCGGGCCGGTCGGGATTTCCTCGTGCCGGTTCTCCTCCGATAGGCCGGCGAGCAGCTCGTCGAGGCTGTAGGCGGGCGCCTCGTCCACCACCTTCACCACCAGCGCGCCGTCGCGGATGGTGACCTCGGCGACGCTCCCCGGCGCCGCTGCCAACTCGCGCGCGAACGAGGCCGGGATGCGCAGGGCGAGGCTGTTGCCCCACATCGCGAGTTGCGTCCTCATCGATGCGACCCTCTCAACGGCGGCGTCACAGGACTCCGATGTATCTACAATGGAGATACCGCTCGCGTCCTGCAACAGCGATCCGGCTTCTCGCCGTCGAAGCCGGACGGCTATCCCATCCGCCCGCTCGCCCCTTGCGGGTCGACGAGGCTGTGGAGGCGGCCTGCGGCGGCGTGGGCGAAGCGGAGCATCACGGCCTTGCGGCGGGCGCCGGCGAGCCGGTGCTCCGGCGCCTCGCGCAGGGTCGCGGCGCCGTAGGCGTCGGCGACGATGAGGCCCGTATCTTCGGGGAGAATCTCCGTCGGGAAATCCTCGGGCACCGCGAAGAAGAAGCGGTCGCAGTAGTCGCGGTAGTCCGGCCATTTCCCGTCGGCGCGGAAATCGGCGACGCTCGACTTGATCTCGATGATCCACAAAGCCCCGTCCGGCCCGAGCGCCAGGAGGTCGGCGCGGCGGCCCGAGGCGAGGGTGACCTCCGGCAGGCTGGAGTAATCGTGGCTGGCGAGGAGCCGCCGCGTGCCGAGCGCCACGGCGAGCGCGGTCGCCGACTGGCGGCCGTCGACGGGAAGGCTGAGGGCGTCGAGGCGGGGGAGGGGCAAGGGATCCGGTCCGGCGTTCTGTTCTGGTCGAGCCGAGGGCCCGACGCTGCGCCGTGATTCGCCCCCGCGGAACGGAGCATGAACGCGGTCGAGGCCGATGTCACCCAGGCCTCGGCGTCGCGGCCGGTCCGACCTCAGGCTACCCGCTTCGGCCGGTGGAGCGCCGGCGCAAAGCGCGCGTCGTCTTCGTCGCGGCGTGTCTCCATGCCAGCGCGAGCGCGTCGGCGAGTTCGGCCTCGGTCAGGCGATCGAGGCGGATCGTCGTCCATCCTTGCGCGCCCCAGGCATTCGGGACGGCCTGGAACGCCTCGGGTGCCAGCAGGCTCTTGAAGGCCTGCTCGTCGGGCGTGACCTTGAGGTTGGCGGTCAGACCGTCCGCGGCCAGCGTCGCGTAGATTCGGGTGACCTTGAAGGCCGAGCGATCGAAATGCGCGGCTTCGGTGGTGCCGGCCAGCCCGAGGGCGACCCGGCGCAAGTCTTTTCCGGTCATCATGGGATCGGCTCCTCGACGCGGATGGCTTCCGCTCACCGCCCCAGATCCTCGATCAGCATCGCCGCGCCCTTCTCCGCGATCATGATCGTCGGCGAATTGGTGTTGCCGGAGGTGATCCGCGGCATGGCGGAGGCGTCGATCACCCGCAAGCCTTCGACGCCCCGCACGCGCAGCCGCGCATCGAGCACGGCGCCGCGCTCGTGGTCGGGCCCCATGCGGGCCGTTCCGACGGGATGGAAGATGGTGGTGCCGAGGTCGCCCGCCGCGGCGAGGAGATCCGCGTCCGTGGTCAGGGTCGGTCCGGGTTTGACCTCCTGCGGGCGATAGCGGGCGAGAGGCGCCTGGGCAGCGATGCGGCGGGTGAGCCTCAGGGCATCCACCGCCACCTGCCTGTCCTCCTCGGCCGACAGGTAGTTCGGCTGGATATGGGGCGGCGCCTGAGGGTCGGGGCTTGCCGCGTGCACGCCGCCCCGGCTCTGGGGGCGCAGGTTGCACACGCTCGCGGTGAAGGCGGGGAAGGGGTCGAGGCCGTCGCCCCACTTGCCCAGCGAGAGCGGCTGAAAGTGGAACTGGAGGTTGGGCGTGGCGTAGTTCGGCGAAGAGCGCGCGAAAGCGCCGAGCTGGGACGGCGCCATCGTGAGGGGGCCGGTGCGCAACAGCGCGTATTCGAGGCCCATCAGCCCGCGCCGCCACAGCTTGGTGTAATCCTCGTTCAAGGTCCGCACGCCCTCGACCCGGTAGACGGGGCGGATCTGGAGATGGTCCTGCAGGTTCTCGCCGACGCCGGGCGCGTCGTGCACGACGGGGATGCCTAACTCCCGCAGGCGTTCGCCCTGGCCGATCCCGGACAGTTCGAGGAGGCGCGGCGTCGCGACGGCGCCCGCCGCGAGGACGACCTCTCGCGCGTTCACGCGGTAGCGCTGCCCGCCGCGGGAGAAGATCACCCCCGTCGCGCGTCCGCCCTCGATGGCGACGCGCTCGACGTGGACGCCGGTCTCGAGCCGGAGGTTCGACCGCTTGAGGGCCGGTTTGAGGAAACCCCGCGCGGCGCTCCAGCGCCGGCCGCGCTTCTGGTTGACCTGGAAGTAGCCCGTGCCCTCGTTGGTGCCGGTGTTGAAGTCGTCGGTGCGTGGGATGCCGGCTGCCACCGCCGCCTCGCGCACGGCGTCGAGGATGTCCCAGCGCACCCTGGGCTTCTCGACCCGCCACTCGCCGCCCGAGCGGTGAAACTCGTTCGGCGGGTCGGCATGGTCCTCGTGCTTGAGAAAGTAGGGCAGCACGTCGTCCCAACCCCAACCCTCGAGGCCGAGCTGGCGCCAGCCGTCGTAGTCGGCGGCCTGACCGCGCATGTAGATCATGGCGTTGATGGCCGACGAGCCGCCGATGACTTTTCCGCGCGGATAGGCCAGCGCCCGGCCGTTCAAGCCGGGCTCCGGCGCTGTAGTGAACATCCAGTCGGCCCGCGGATTGCCGATGGCGAAGAGGTAGCCGACAGGGATGTGGAACCAGATCCAGCGGTCGTGCCCGCCGCCCTCGAGCACCAGCACCCGGCGTGCCGGATCGGCGGAGAGGCGGTTCGCGAGCACGCATCCCGCCGAGCCTGCTCCCACGACCACGGCGTCATAGGTGCCGAAATCCTGCGCCGCCTCGGTCATGCTCCCTCCCGTTCCCGATGTTCCGAGAGGCTAGCCCAAACGCGACCGCTCCGGCGAGGGGCGGCGCCGCACGGCCACATGGGCGTTACGCCCTAGCCGAGCATCTCTTCCACGGCCTTGCCGCAGGCCGCGGTGTCCGCGTTGCCGCCGAGATCCCGGGTGCGCAGCGTCCGTTCGGCCAGGGTGCGCTCGACGGCGGACACGATCTCGGCCGCGGCGTCGCGCTCGCCTAAATGCTCCAGCATCATGGCGCCGGACCAGATCTGACCGATCGGGTTGGCGATGCCCTGGCCCGCGATGTCGGGCGCCGAACCGTGCACCGGCTCGAAGAGGGACGGGAAGGCGCTCTCCGGATTGATGTTGGCCGATGGCGCAATACCGATGGTGCCCGTGCAGGCGGGCCCGAGGTCCGAGAGGATGTCGCCGAACAGGTTCGAGGCCACCACCACGTCGAACCAGTCCGGATGCAGCACGAAATGAGCGGTGAGGATGTCGATGTGGAACTTGTCCCACGTCACGTCCGGGTAGGACGCCGCCATCGCCTCCACCCGCTCGTCCCAGTAAGGCATCGTGATCGAGATGCCGTTCGACTTCGTCGCCGAGGTCAGGTGCTTCTTCGCGCGCCGCTGCGCGAGGTCAAAGGCGAATTTGAGCACCCGGTCGACGCCGATCCGGGTCATCACCGTCTCCTGGATGACGACCTCCCGCTCGGTGCCGGGGAACATGCGCCCGCCGATGGAGGAATACTCGCCCTCCGTGTTCTCGCGCACGACCCAGAAATCGATGTCGCCGGGCTTGCGGCCCGCCAGCGGGCAGGGGACGCCGGGCATCAGGCGCACGGGGCGAAGGTTGACGTATTGGTCGAAGGCACGCCGGAACTGCAGGAGCGAGCCCCAAAGCGAGACGTGGTCTGGGATCTTCTCGGGCCAGCCCACCGCGCCGAAGAAGATGGCGTCGTGCGAGCCGATCTGCTCCTTCCAGTCCTCCGGCAGCATCGTCCCGTGCTTGGCGTAGTAATCGTAGGACGAGAAGTCGAACCAGTCCTGCTCAAGGCGGAAGCCGTGGCGCCGGGCCACCGCTTCCAGCACGCGCACGCCCTCCGGCACGACCTCCTTGCCGATGCCGTCGCCCGGGATCACGGCGATGCGATAGCTCTTGGGCATGCGGGTGCTCTCCTGGCGCCTGTCGGTGCGGCACTCTGGCCCCGGTGGCCTGACGCCGCAACGGCCCTTGCGGGCAGCCCATGCACGGCAGGCCTGCGCAGAGCCGGTTGACGTTGGCCCGGGCGGCAGGAAGGGTGGGTGCGGGCCGGCTCCGCTGCGTCGGCTCCAACGATCGAAGGAGAATGGGCATGGCGGCCAAGATCGCGCTCGTGACGGGAGCCGGATCCGGCATCGGCCGCGCCGCGGCCGAAGCGCTCGCGCGGGCGGGCTTCGCCGTGGTGCTGGCCGCCCGGCGCGAGGAGGCCCTGCGCGAGGTGGCCGCTTCAATCGAGGCCGGGGGCGGGCAGGCGCTGCCCGTCGCGACCGATGTCGGCGATCCGGTCTCCGTCGATCGCCTTTTCGCCGCGATCCGCGAGCGTTTCGGGCGGCTCGACCTGCTCTTCAACAACGCCGGCACGGGCGCCCCGGCGATCCCTATGGAAGATCTCACCTACGAGCAGTGGAAGGCAGTGGTGGACGCCAATCTGACGGGCTCGTTCCTGTGCGCGCAGGGCGCCTTCCGCCTGATGAAGGCGCAGGACCCCCAGGGCGGGCGGATCATCAACAACGGCTCGATCTCGGCCTATGCGCCGCGGCCGAACTCGGCGCCCTATACCGCCACAAAGCACGCCGTCTCCGGGCTCACCCGCTCGCTGTCGCTTGACGGGCGCAAATACGACATCGCCGTCGGTCAGATCGACATCGGCAACGCCGAGACGGATATGGCCCGCAAGATGGCGGACGGCGTGCCCCAGGCCGACGGCTCGATCCGCGCCGAACCGCTCATGGATGTCGAGCACGTCGCGAACGCCGTCGTCCACATGGCGGGCCTGCCGCTCGAGGCCAACGTCCTCTTCATGACCGTGATGGCGACCAAGATGCCCTTCGTCGGGCGCGGCTGAGCCACATCTCCGAAACCTCAAGGAGCGACGCCGTGGCCGAGCCCCCTTACGAGTTCGTCCCCCGCGACGGGCGCCAGCATCCGCCGGCGCTGACGCCGACCTACAAGACGAGCGTCCTGCGCTCGCCCCGCATCCCGCTCTGGTCCTTGCAGAACTCCCTCTCCGAGGTAACGGGGCCGACCTTCCGCCGCGACCAGCTCGGGCCCCTCGACCACGACCTGATCCTGAACGCGGCGCAGGGGCAGGAGCCCATCGGCGAGCGCATCATCGTCCACGGCCACGTGCGCGACGGCTCGGGCCGGGGCGTGCCGAACACCCTCGTCGAGGTTTGGCAAGCCAATGCCGGCGGGCGCTATCGTCACCCAAACGACCGTTATCTCGCTCCCCTCGATCCGAACTTCGGCGGCTGCGGCCGGGCGCTCACCGATGATGAGGGCTACTACTACTTCCGCACCGTGAAGCCCGGGGCCTACCCGTTCCGCAATCACGTGAACTCCTGGCGCCCGGCCCATATCCACTTCTCCGTGTTCGGGTCGGGCTTTGCCCAGCGCCTCATCACGCAGATGTACTTCGAGGGCGACCCTTTGCTCACCCGCGACGTCATCGCCCACACGGTGCCGGACGAGGCAGCGATGATGCGGCTCGTGGCGCTCCTCGATTTCGAGGCACAGGTGCCCCTCGACTGCCTCGCCTATCGCTTCGACATCGTCCTGCGCGGCTCACGCCAGACCTTGTTCGAGAACCGGCTGCACGGGGGCTAGAGATGACGCGCCTTCCCTACATCCCCGAGACGCCGTCCCAGACCGCAGGGCCCTTCCTGCATATCGGTCTGTTGCCGGACCGGGTCGGGCTGTCCGGCATGGCGCCGATCGCCTCGAACGTGCTCGTCTCGAACCGAACGCAAGGCGAGCGCATCGCGATCGAGGGGCGCGTGTTCGACGGCACGGGCTCGCCCTGCCGCGACGTGCTGATCGAGCTCTGGCAGGCGGATGCGCAGGGCCGCTACCCGCACCCGGCAGACGCGCGGGAGGGTCAGGCGCCCGATCCGGCGTTCTCCGGCTTCGGCCGCACGGGCACGGATTTCGCGACGGGGCTCTTCCGCTTCGAGACGGTGAAGCCGGGGCGCGTCGCCGGCCGGCACGGGTACAAGCCGATGGCGCCGCACGTCAGTCTCTGGCTCGCGGCGCGCGGCATCAACGTGGGGCTCTCGACCCGGATGTACTTTTCGGACGAGGCCGAGGCGAATGCGGCCGATCCCGTGCTCGCCATCATCGAGCAGCCGAGCCGGCGACTGACACTCATCGGCCACCGCGAGGAGCGGGCGGACGGGATCGTGTACGTGTTCGACATCCACCTCCAGGGCGAACGCGAGACCGTGTTCTTCGACGTGTAAATGGGGCGCTGTCATTCCGGGGCGCCGCAGGCGAGCCCGGAACCCACGACTGGGCCGGATGCTGCTCGCAGTCGCTCACCCGGTCGTGGATTCCGGGCTCCGCTGCGCGGCCCCGGAATGACAGCTGAAATATTGCCTTCGCCTCAGGCCATCCCAGGCCGTGCCAGCCCCGCCGCTTCCCGCGCGAGCCGCGTGATCGTCGCGAAATCGCCCGCCGCCACGGCCTGGGCCGGGACGATCCAGGAGCCGCCGACGGTCGACACGTTGGGCAGCGCCAGGTAGTCGGGAGCCTTGGCGGCGTCGACGCCGCCCGTGGGACAGAACACGAGATCGGGGAGAACGGGCGCGAAGCCTTTGAGCGCCTTCGCGCCGCCGCTCTGCTCGGCCGGGAAGAACTTCAGGAACCGCCGCCCGCGCTCGCGCAAAAGCATCGCCTCCGAGACCGTCGCCGCGCCGTAGAGCCAGGGCAGGCCGGTATCGTCCCCTGCTGCCAGCAGCGCCGGCGTCGCGCCGGGCGAGACGAGGAAGCGCGCGCCAGCCTCTTCGGCGGCGCGCGCCTGGTCGGCCGAGAGCACCGTGCCCGCGCCCACCGTCGCGCCCTCGACCTCGGCCGCCACGGCGCGAATGGCGTCGAGCGCGGCCGGGGTCCGAAGCGTCACTTCGAGCACGTCGAGCCCGCCGGCGACGAGCGCCCGGGCGACCGCGATCCCCTCCGCGGCATCCCTGAAGGTGAGGACCGGGATCACCGGGCGCCGCGCGAGAAGGGTGCGGGCCTGCGTCTCGCGGTCCGAAGCGGCGCTGCTCATCGGGTGGTCTCCTGTCCGGCTCGCGCGAGGGCGGCGAGCACCTCGTCGCGTCGGGGCATGGGGGCGACGGCGCCCCGCCCCTGCGTCTGAAGGGCCGCGGCGACGTTGGCGTGGCGCGCTGCCGCGAAAGGGTCGCCGCTCGTCAGGTATTGAGCCAGAAATGCGCCGCCGAACGTGTCGCCGGCGCCCGAGGCGTCAACGGCCGCGACCTTGATCCCCGGCACCCGGCGCCGCTCGGTTCGCGTCGCGACGAGGCAGCCCTCCGCGCCGAGGGTGAGGGCGACGATGGAAGGGCCGAGGCTGAGATAATAGTCGGCAACCTCGTCCGGCGTGTCGAGGCCGGTCAGCAGGCGCGCGTCGTCCAGGCCGGGCCGGGCGATGTCGGCAAGGCGCAGGCTCTCGTGGATCACGGCCCGGGCCCGGTCGAGGGGCCAGAGCTTGAGGCGCAGATTGGTGTCGTAGGAAACGAGAACCCCGGCCTCTTTCGCCGTGCGTAAGGAGGCGAAGACCGCGTCGCAGGCGCTCTGGCTGATGGCCTGGCTGATGCCCGACACGTGGAGCGCGCGCGTCGCCCGGATGCGGTCGTGGGGCACGTCGTCGGGCCCGACGCGGCTCGCGGCGGAGCCGGCCCGGGCATAGGAGAAGACGTGGCCCTCGGGGCTATAGGTGATGAAGTAGAGGCCGGTGCCGGCATCCGTGCGGCGGATCACCCGGTCGCGGGTGATGCCCTCCCGGTCCCAGAGATCAAGGAAATCCTGGCCGAAGGCGTCGTCGCCCAGCGCGGTGAAGACCTCGACCCGGGCGCCCTGGCGCGCGGCGGCCACCGCGACGTTCATCGTGTCGCCGCCGAAGCCGGGGAGCATCAGCCGCTCGCCCCCGCGCTCGACTTCCGCGAACTCCATCAGGGGCTCGCCGAAGCAGAGGATGTCGCTTCCCGTCATCGCCTCTCCCGCTCCCGGTTGGCCGCGCCTGAGGGCGGGTTAGCAGAAGCCGGCGGTGTGGCCCAGCCTTTCAGAATGGCCCTTGCGAGGGTCATAGCAGCGTTTTCGCCTTCCGCGTCATTCCGGGGCCGCGCAGCGGAACCCGGAATCCATGACGGGGTGAGCCGCTGCGTGTCGCCTAAGGTCCTACCCAATCATGGATTCCGGGCTCTCGGCTTCGTTGAGCCCCGGAATGACGGAGTCTCGGACCTTCAACGCCGCCAAGTTCAGGACCGATGTCGGCTGGCATCGGAATGTTATCCGGCTTGACACCGGAAGACGAGGGGCGCAAGCTCCAACGGTCTCGTGAACGGAGGTCTAAGATAATGACTCCACCGCAGCACGATGTGACGTTCTCTCCGCCGCTCGACATCTCAGTGGCTTGAGGAGATCGACAGTCATCACTCGACAATCTGACTGATTTCGCCGGAGTTTTCCGGAGCATCATCATATTGACCGAACCTTAATGGTTCGCGCGGGCCTGACGCAGCGGCGCAGGCCCGCTTCGTTTGTCCGATCCCGCGGCTCTCAGCGCCCCCGACGCGGTCCCTCCTTGGAACGCAACCGCGGCTTCGCGGCTTTCTCCCCGCGGGCGCGCCGCAGCGGGCCATGGATGCACTTGCGCAGTCTCGGGGAGATCACGCCATGAAGGCTCTGGTTTGGCACGGAACGACGGATGTCCGCTGCGAGGAAGTGCCGGATCCGAAGATCGAGCAGCCCCGCGACGCCATCATCAAGGTGACGAGCTGCGCCATCTGCGGTTCGGATCTCCACCTCTATGATCACTTCATGCCCGGCATGCAGTCGGGCGACATCCTCGGCCACGAGGCGATGGGCGAGGTGGTCGAGGTCGGGCCGGAGTCGAAGCATGCCCTGAAGGTCGGCGATCGGGTGGTGATCCCGTTCACGATCATCTGCGGCGAGTGCGATCAGTGCAAGCGCGGTAACTTCTCGGTCTGCGAGCGCACCAACCGCAACAAGGAGATCGCCGCCAAGGCTTTCGGCCACACGACGGCCGGGCTCTTCGGCTACACGCATCTCACCGGCGGCTACGCCGGCGGCCAAGCCGAGTACCTGCGGGTGCCCTACGCTGACAAGACGCACATCAAGGTTCCGAGCGGCATCTCGGACGAGAAGCTGCTCTTTCTCTCCGACATCTTTCCCACCGGCTGGCAGGCCGCGGCCCAGTGCGACATCCAGCCGACCGATACGGTCGCGATCTGGGGCGCCGGCCCCGTCGGCCAGATGGCGATCCGCTCCGCCATCCTCCTCGGCGCCAAGCAGGTGGTCTGCATCGACCGGGTGCCGGAGCGCCTCGCCATGGCTGCGGCGGGCGGCGCCATCACGATCAATTTCGACGAAGAGAGCGTCATCGAGCGCCTGAACCAGCTCACGGCCGGCAAAGGCCCGGAGAAGTGCATCGACTGCGTCGGTCTCGAGGCCCACGCGACGAGCTCGATCGACGCCATGTACGACCGCGCCAAGCAGGCGATGATGCTGGAGACCGACCGGCCGCACGTGCTGCGCGAGATGATCTATGTCTGCCGTCCGGCCGGCGTCCTCTCGATCCCCGGTGTCTACGGCGGGCTCCTCGACAAGATCCCGCTCGGCGCCTCGATGAACAAGGGCCTGACCTGGCGCATGGGCCAGACCCATGTGAACCGCTGGTCGGACGATCTCCTGCGCCGCATCGAGGAAGGGCAGATCGACCCCTCCTTCGTCATCACCCACGTCGCCGGGCTCGAGGACGGGCCCGACCTCTACCGCGTGTTCCGCGACAAAGAGGACGGCTGCATCAAGGTCGTCCTCAAGCCCTGAGGAGGTTTCCCATGCGCTACGACACGAAGGCGCGTCGCGGCCAGGCCGACACGGCGACCGACGCGCTGGCCCGCGGCCTCGGCTGGTTTTCCATCGCGTTGGGCCTCGTCGAACTGACAGCGCCGCGCGCCCTCACCCGGGCGCTCGGCATGCGGGGCAAGGAACGGCTCGTCCAGGCCTACGGCGCCCGCGAGATCGCCACCGGCGTCGCGCTGCTCGCGGCCAAGGACCCGACCCCTTACGTCTGGGGTCGCGTCGGCGGCGATGCGCTTGACATCGCGACCCTCGCCACGGGGCTCGAGGGGAAAAACCCGAAGAAGGACAATGTCTGGCTGGCGCTCGCCGCGGTGGGCGGGGTCACGGCGGTGGACTTCTACTGCGCCCAGGCGCTGAGCCGCGAGAGCCGACAGCCTTTGCCGCCGCCGCGGGACTACGCCAACCGCCGGGGTTTCCCGCGTCCGCCCGAAGAGATGCGCGGCGCCGCGAGCGATTTCGTCCTGCCGATGGACTTCCGCAACGAGCCGGAAGCCCTCCGCTACCAACATTGAGGAGACGCGCGATGAAGCTCGCCGGCCTGACCCTGCTCGCGGCGATCGCCGCAACTCCGGCCCTCGCGCAGGATTACGTGCTCGTCGACCCGTATGGGCGGGTGGTCGAGGCGCCGCGGGGATACGGTTCCCCCCGCGGCTACGCGGCAGCGCCCCTCTGCCGGCCTTGGTGCCCGGCCGATCAGAGCCCGTGCGATCCGCCCAACTTCAAGATCGCTGACGGGCGCTGCTATTCCGGAAACCGGCGCCATTGACGGGCACGCGTCACCCTGGCTCTTGACAGCACGAGGCCAGGCCTGATCTCTCGCCCGGCAACAGATCACTTCTGAACCGGCGAGCCCGACCGCAATGGATCATTCCCACGACCGCTCCTTCACGGCCCTCATCTGGTTCTTCGGCATCCTCTCCGTGCCGCTCGCGGTCTGCGTGTTGATCCTGCTGGTCGAGCCGGGCATCAACCGCTCGTTCTTCTACGAGTCGGTGAAGATGGCGGCGATCCTCGTCGCGATCGGCGGGGCTCTGTCCTTCGGGGCGAGCCTGCTCGCCGGCAAGGTGCCGAACCAGAACCAGGACCGCTGATCTCATCGCCGCCCGAGGGCGGACCGCATCAGCAGCGCGACGAGCCCGAGCTGAAGCCCGGAAGCGGCGCAAAGCCCAGCCAGGGTCATGCCCGTGCCAAAGGTCTCGATCACCCAGGCGCCCAAGGGCGGGGCTGCGGCCGAGGCGAGGAGCGCCGGCAGGGCGAGCCCACCGACGATGCGCGCGTAGCGCCGCGGCCCGAACAGGGCGAGGGGCACCGTGCCGCGGGTGATGGACCAGATGCCGTTCCCCGCGCCGTAGAGCACGATCGCCGCGAAGGCGAGCGGACCGCCGAGGTTCAGGAGCACCAGGCCGGTCCCGGCGAGGCCGGCGCTCGCCAGCATCGCCCAGAGGGGATGGTAGCGCGCGCCGAACACGGTCTCGACGATCCGGGCGCCGACCTGGGACGGCCCGACGAGCGCCCCTAAGCCGACCGCTGCGGCCGCGGTGAGGCCTCCCGCCCGCAGCAGCGTGAGAAGGTGCACCGCGATGAGCGAGGTGACCGCTGCGCCGATGCAGATCGCAGCCCCCAGCATCAGGAGACGAGCGCGCGGCGGCGCCGGCGCCTCGGCCTCGCCGTCCGGTGTCGTCGATGGCCGCACTGCCGTCGCCCGCGGCAAGGCGAGAAGCACGAGCGGCACGGCCAGGAGAATGTGCGCCGCCGCGTAGGCGAGGCAGGCGCCTCGCCATCCCATGACGTCGACGAGAAGGGCGCTGAGCGGCCAGGAGACGGTGCTCGCGAGGCCGCCGAACAGGGTCACGAGCCCGATCGGGCGGCGCGCCTGCGCGCCGTAGAGTTCCCCCAAGGTGGCGAACGCGGCGTCGTAGAGGCCGCAGCCCATCCCGAGGCCCATGACGACCCAGGCGAGGAGGTACAGCACGGGCTCTGCCGCCACGCTCAACAGCCCAAGGCCCGCCGCGATCAGTCCTGAAGCGAGGGCCAGGACCGGGCGGCCCCCGAGGCGGTCCACGGCGCGCCCGACGAAGGGCGAGGCGGCGCCGGCGCAGAGATGCCCGACCGAGAGCCCGCCCACCGTGAACGCGAGGGACCAGCCGGTCTCGGCCGCGATGGGCGGCGCAAGCACCGTCGGAAGATAGACCGTGGTGCCCCAGTTCAGGATCTGCACGAGCCCGACCGCCGGGACGACGGCGCGGGACGGCGCTGGGGAGACCGGCGCGGCGGAGGACAGGGGAGAGATCAAGGCAGTGGCTCGGCCGCCACTCAACCATCCCGACCGGAGCCTGTCATGGCCTTTCGGGGCGGCCCTGGCCTGCATCTGCCGCCGTTCGGCGGTGCCATGCACTTCGTCGTCGGTGCCGACGAGATCTTGTTCTCGGACGCGGGCATCCGATAAGCCTCGTCATCGCCCCGATGCCTCTCAGCGGGTGGGCTGGCGCGAAGGTCGGACGGGGACGCTCCTCCAGAGATCGCAAAGGCGTTCATGTTCAACCTTCAGGTTCAATACTACCTGTTCTGGGGCCCATGACGCTACGGCAGGCCTAAATGCTTGATTGCATTATCGCGCCTCTGATGATCACCTGATTTTAACAGCCGACGAATCAAGATCGGCCGATGCGCTGCACGGCCCACCCTCGTGCGCGACGCGAGGGCACCCTTCATGTCGATGATCCAGCCGGCCGTGGGCCGTGACGGCGCCGCGGGTGTCGGAACCGTCGCCGAACCGCGCCATGCCGCGAGCCGGCTCAAGCTCCTAATTGTCGCGACGACACTTGGTCTCATCGCCCTGATCTGGGCCGGCCTGCTCTTTCATCTGCGCGAGCGGGAAAGCACGGCCCTGGCGCAGGTCGAGCGGGATGCCACCAATCTTGTGGTGGCGATCGAGGCGCAGGTCGAACGCACCCTCGCCGGCCTCGACCAAGTCCTGCTCCTCACCAAGGCCGAGTACGAAGACGATCCGAAGCAGTTCGACTTCCAGTCCTGGACGAAGCGCCTGAGCTCGGTTCGGCAGGTCGCGCTGCAGGTCTCGCTGGTCGACGCGAGCGGCACGGTCATCGCGACGAGTCTCGGGCCCGTCCCGAACCCGGCGCCGAACCTCTCCGACCGCGAGCATTTCTCGGTGCATCGCGAGCGCGCCGATGTCGGGCTCTTCGTGAGCCGCGCCCTGCTCGGCCGCATTTCCGGCCGCTGGTCGCTGCAGCTCACCCGCCGTCTCGACGGCCCGGACGGGTCCTTTGCCGGAATCGTCGTGATCTCGATCAACCCCGAATACTTCGCCGAGCGCTTCGCCACCTTCGATGTCGGCGTCGGCGGGGCGATCACCCTGTTCGGCAAGGACGGCTACGTCCGCGCCCGGGCGCCGGCGCTGCCGGGTCTCTACGACACGCCCCGCGCGACGTTCCAGCGCAGCGGCACCGACTGCGCCGAGCTCGCCAAAGGCCAAACCGTAGCCTGTCGGTTCCGCAGCCCGGTCGATCAGACGGAGCGCGTCTTCGCCTACCGCGGCCTCGGCAACCTGCCCCTCTACGTTTCCGTCGGGAAATCGATGGCGGTGATCGACGCGCCGCTGCAGGCCGAGCGCAGCCGCGCTTACCTCCTCGGCGGGGTCGTCACGGCGGCGCTCGCCGCCGCCGTCGGCCTGCTCCTGCGCGAGCTCCGAGCGCGGCGTCTGCGCGAGGCTGACCTTCGAACGAGCGAGGCGCGCCTGCGGTCGGCCCTCGAGGCGGGCCACATGTACGCCTGGGAGCGGGACGAGGCTTCGGGGCAGATCGCCCGCTCGGACAACGCCGCCTCCGTGCTCGGCCTTTGGCCTGGCCAGCCGGCCTCGGGCGGCTTCGACGCTTTCGTCAGCGGCGTTCACCCGCAGGACCGCGCTCTCGTCGACGCGGCGACCGAGGCGGCCCTGCGGCAGCAGCGCCCCTATGCGGTGGAGTTCCGTTACAGGCGGCCGAACGACGGGCGCGAGGTGTGGCTCTCCGACGTCGGGCGCTGCTTCGACGATCTCGGCAGCGGGCGGCCGCGCTTCGTGGGCCTGTGCACCGACATTACGGCCCGCAAATCGGCCGAGCTGGCGCTCGCCGAAAGCGAGCGGCGGCTGCGCCTCCTCGCGGATCACGCTACGGACATGGTGGTGCAGGCCGATCTCGACACGACCCGCCGCTACGTCTCGCCTGCCGCCCGCGAGCTGCTGGGCTACGAGCCCGAAGAACTGATCGGCACGAGGCCGCTCGACGCCGTCCATCCCGACGATGTGCCGCCCTATGCCGCCATGCTCGCGGCGCTCACGCAGGGCCGTGTCGATCAGGCCGTCCACAGCCAGCGCTACCGGCGCAAGGACGGGTCCTGGCTCTGGGTCGAGGCCAATTTCCGCCTCATCCGCGACGAGGCCACCGGCGCGCCCACAGGATACGTCGCCGCCGTCCGCGACATCTCCGCCCGTCGCGCGGCGGAGGAGGCGGTCGCCGAGAGCGAGCGGCGCTACCGCCTGCTCGCCGACAACGCCTCCGATCTCATCGTGCTCGGCCACGCGGACGGCCGGCGCTCCTACATCTCGCCAGCCGTCACGGCGATGCTCGGCTACAGCGTCGAGGAGGCCTACGCCGTGCCCATGCGGGACTGGGTGCATCCGGACGACCTCGCGCGCGTCTTCGCGGTCACGGGCGGCCTGACCGACGCGCAGCCGCACGGCTCCGTGGTCTACCGCCTGAAGCGGAAGGATGGCGCCTATCTCTGGGCCGAGGCGGCGTTCCAGCGCGTGGTCGACCGGGCGACCGGCGAGGTCACGATCATCACGGCGATCCGCGACGTCTCGGAGCGCCAGCGCCAGGCCGAGGCGCTCGAGCAGGCCCGGGACGCGGCGCAGGCCGCGAGCGAGGCGAAGACGCAGTTCCTCGCCTCCATGAGCCACGAGATCCGCACGCCCCTCAACGGGGTGCTCGGCTACACGGAGCTGCTGCTCGAGGATGCCTCGCTCAAGGAGAGCCAGCGCCGGCACCTCGAGCGCATCCACACCGCAGGCTGCGCGCTGCTCACCATCGTGAACGACGTGCTCGACCTGTCGAGCATCGAGGCGGGGCGCGTCGAGCTCGACCGCCGGCCGCTGTCCCTCGCGGCGCTCATCGACAACACGGTGTCGATCATCCGCGGCGCGGCGGATCGCAAATCGCTCACTCTCCACGTGGAGATCGCCCCGGGACTGCCCGATGCGGTCGTGGGCGACGAGGACCGGCTGCGCCAGGTGCTGCTCAATCTCCTCAACAACGCGGTGAAGTTCACGCTGGCCGGATCGGTGACCCTGCGCGTCGGCCTCCTCGCCGGAACCGACGAGGTACGTTTCGCCGTCTCCGACACGGGCATCGGCATCCCCGCCGACAAGGCGGACCGCCTGTTCGAGCGATTCTCCCAGGTGGACGGCTCGATCCGGCGCGAATTCGGCGGGACGGGCTTGGGCCTTGCCATCTCCAAGCGCCTCGCGGAGCTCATGGGAGGCACCATCGGGGTCGAGAGCGTGCATCTGTCGGGCTCGACCTTCTGGTTCACGGCGGCCCTGCCCGCCGCGACGCGGGAGGCGCTCGGGCCGGGGCCGGCCGAGGCCGGGCCGTCCGGCCGTCCGGCGCGACTGCTCCTCGTGGAGGACCTCGACATCAACCAGGACCTCGCCAAGGCCGTGCTCACCGCGGCCGGCCACGAGGTCGACGTGGTCGGCGACGGGGCGGACGCGGTCATGGCCGTCCAGGCGAAAGCCTACGACCTTGTCCTGATGGACGTGCAGATGCCCGGCATGGACGGGATCACGGCGACCCGGCACATCCGGGCCCTCGCGCACCCGGCGAGCCGCGTCCCCATCGTCGCCATGACAGCCAACGTGCTGCCGGCCCAGATCGCCGAGTTCCGGCGGGCCGGCATGGACGCCCACGTGGGCAAGCCGTTCCGGCGCGACGACTTGCTGCGCGTGATCCAGGGCCAGCTCGCCGCCGAGCCGGAGGCGATCGCCGAGGCGCCCCGCGCGATCACGGTGCTCGACGCGGAGACCTTCGCGGACCTGCGCGGCATGCTCGGACCCGCGAGGATGGCCGAGATGCTCCAGAGCCTCTCCGAGCGGCTGCGGACCTTCTCCGCCGTGGCAGGGGAGGGCGAGCGCGGTCGCCTCGCGCAGGAGGCCCACAAGCTCGTCTCCGCGGCCGGCATGCTGGGCTTCCTCGAAGTGTCAGGAGCCTGCGCGGCCCTGGAGAGCGCCTGCGCCGACGCAGGCGAGGAGCTCGAAGCCGCGCTGGCCCGCACCCTTTCCGCCCGGGAGCGGGCGCTCGCCGAGATCGACGCCCTGAAAACCGCGGCTTAGACGACCGCACCCATTTCGCCCGTCAGGGCGTTGACCGTGTCCCTGTCACGAATGGAGGCACGGCCGATGGCCAACGCGAGCAAGAAGAACATGGGATCGGGCGCTCAGGGCAAGGGCGCGGGCGTCGGCGCCATGACCGAGCTGCCCGAAGGCATCCTCGGCGAGAACATGGTGCTGTCGAACCACGACAAGGCCCGCCACAGCGACGAGCGCGGCCTCGACAGCCGCGCCGTCCAGACCGAGCAGTACCACGACCATGCCGGCAACCGCCGCAACTTCGACGCCATGGACCTCGACAGCATGGCCCCCGGGGCGGGCGGCCAGTCGAGCGGCGGCGAGGGCTCCATGACGGATGTGTCTGCCTCGGACTCGAGCCTCGCGAGCGACGATCGGGAGGGCAAAGCCTGAGCGTGACGGGCGCCCATCTCGTCCAGATCCTCCTGCCGCTCGCCGACAACGACGGGCGGTCCTTCGGTCCGGACCCATATGCCCAGGTCCGGGCCGAACTCACCGACCGCTTCGGCGGGTTGACCGCCTACACCCGCGCTCCGGCGCAGGGCGTCTGGCGCGACGAGGCCGACCGGACGAGCCGCGACGATGTCGTGGTGTTCGAGGTCGTCGTCGAAGACGAGCTCGATGCGGCTTGGTGGGGCGACTACCGCCGCGCCCTCGAGACCCGCTTCCGGCAGGAGCGCATCCTCGTGCGGGTTCAGGCGATCCGGTTGTTGTGACCGGCAGACTGAGCGGCCGAGGACAAAGGGCTCGCGCGAGATGTCCTCAGGCCACCCCCGCCCGGAGCAGGTCGAGGTAGTGGACGAGGCCGACGGGGCGCTCGTCCTCGACGACGACGAGGGCGGTGATCTTGGCGGTCTCCTGGATCTCCAGAGCCTTGGCCAGAAGCGCGTCCGGGCCGATGGTGCGAGGGGCGCGCGTCATTACGGTCTCGACGGGCAGGGTGGGCAGGTCAGGGCGCAGGTGCCGGCGCAGGTCCCCGTCCGTCACGATGCCGGCGAGCCGGCCGTCGGGCTCGACGACGATGACGCTGCCGAACCCCTTGGCGCTGATCGCCGCGATTGCCTCGCTCATGGACGCGCCGACGGGCACGAGGGGCAGGCGCTCGCCGGTATGCATCACGTCGCGCACCAGCTTGAGCTGGGCTCCGAGCTTGCCGCCAGGGTGGTAGACCCCGAAATCCAGGGCCGAGAAGCCGCGCGTCTCCAACAGCGCCACCGCGAGCGCGTCGCCGAGCGCGAGCTGCATCGTCGTCGAGGTCGTGGGCGCGAGGCCGTTGGGGCAGGCCTCCGGCGCCTTGGGCAAGGCGAGGCAGACATCCGCTTGGCGGCCGAGCGTCGAGCCCTCGTTTGCCGTGATCGCGACAAGGACGATGCGGAAGCGCTTGGCGTAGGCGATGAGGTCGGCGAGTTCTGTGGTCTCGCCGGACCAGGAGAGCGCCAGGATCGCGTCGTCGGGACGGATCATGCCGAGATCGCCGTGGCTCGCCTCGGCCGGGTGGACGTAATAGGCCGGCGTTCCGGTGGAGGCGAGGGTCGCGGCGATCTTGCGCCCGACATGGCCGGACTTGCCCATGCCTGTCACGATTACTCGCCCCTGCACCGCGCCGAGGCGCTCCACCGCCGCCCGGAACGGCGCCTCGAGGCCGTTGCGCAAAGCCGCGATCAGGGCCGCGATCCCGTCCTGCTCCGTGGCGAGCGTGCGAAGGGCCGAGGCGATGGGGCCGGTCTCCTGGACGGCCAGGAACTGAGGTCTGGTCATGGCGCGCGTTTAGCACGGGCCTCGCGCTTCGGCGACCGGGGCTGCCTGAGGCGGAGGCGCCGTGGCGGGGCCGCGTTGACGGGCCGTTAACCCCCCTCGTTGTAGGTCCGTTAACCACGCCGGCGCGATCCGCGACGGCCCTGCCTCGCCCGGAGCGACCGCGGCCCGTGACCGACCGGCGGCCGACCTTTCCCTTCCGTCCCGCGGCCCTCGCCGTCGCGCTCGTCGCGATGGGCGTGGCCGCAGGGCTCGGCGCGCGCGCGCAGGACGCAGGCCTTGGCCTGCGCCGCGACGACGGCCGAGGACCTTTGAGCATCCCCGCCGCTGCGACGCGCGGCGGTTCGGAGCCTTCCGAGGCCGCGCCTGCCCGTCCGGGCCAGCGATCCGCGACCCGGCGGCAGCGCCGCGCCGCGGCGGCGCAGGTGCGGGTGCAGGTGAGAGCCCAAGTCAGGGCTCCTGTGCGCGTGCCGACCATCGCGAGCGGCGTCGCGCGAGAGGTCCAGGCTCCCGTCGCCGTCATGGCTGAGCCGGCCGAGCCCCTCGCCATCCGGCGCCGGCGCGCCCCGCCCGACGATCCCTATGCGTCGCTCGGACTCAGGCTCGGCGGCCTCACGGTTTTTCCGGCCATCGAGCAATCCGTCGGCCATGACTCGAACCCGAACCGGGTCGAGAGGGCGCGCAAAGGCTCCCTCGTCAGCCGCACGGAAGGCGAGCTGCGCCTCCAGAGCGACTGGTCGGTCCACGAGTTCTCCGGCTCCTTGCGCGGCGCCTACAGCGCCTATCCGGACGTGAAGGGGGCCGATCGCCCGGAGGGCGCCGGCAAGATCAACCTGCGTCTCGACGCCTCACGGGACACCCGCTTCGATCTCGAGGGCCGCTTCGAGCTCGACACCCTGCGCCCGGGCAGCCCCGACCTCCGCGAGACGGGAATCGTCGACCGGCCGCTCATCGCCCGGAGCGGCGCGTCGCTCGGCGTCACGCACCGGATGAACCACCTCCTGCTCGGCCTCAAGGGCTCCATCGATCGCACGGTCTACGACGACGCGCGGCTCTCGGACGGCAGCCTCCTCGACCAGAGCGACCGCGACCGAACCCAGTACGAACTGTCCCTTCGCGCCGGCTACGAGCTGACGCCGGGCCTGATCCCCTTCGTCGAGGCCGGGATCGACACCCGGGACTACGATCGCACGGTGGATTTCACCGGCTATGCCCGCTCGTCCGACGGCGTGAGCCTGAAGGCGGGCACCACGTTCGAGCTCTCGCGCATCCTCACGGGCGAGGTCTCAGCGGGCTACCAGCAGCGGCGCTACGACGATCCGCGCCTGCGCGACATGCGCGGACCCATCGCCGACGCGGCCCTGATCTGGCAGGCGACACCCCTCACCACCGTGCGCCTGCGCGGCACGAGCCAGCTCGGCGAGACCACGCTCGAGGGCTCGAGCGGCGCGATCATCCGCACGGCGACGCTGGAGGTGCAGCATGATCTTCGCCGCAACCTCAGCGTCATCGGGGCGCTCAGCCTCACCGACGCCGACTACAAGGGCGTGCGGCTGCGCGAGCAGGGCTACGCTGCCTCGGCCAAGATGGAATACAAGCTCACCCGCTCCGTCGCGCTCAAAGCGAGCTTCACCCACGAGCGCCTCAAGAGCACGGCGGAAGGCTCCGACTACACCGCCAACGTGTTCCTGGTGGGTCTGCGCTTCCAGCCGTGAGTGATGTCTCCATTGAAGACGGCTGATCCGACCCGCGCTCCTCATCCTGAGGTGCGAAGGCGAAGCCTGAGCCTCGAAGGAGGGCTCCAGGACCGTTGACGTCACTGGAGCCCTCCTTCGAGGGCCGGCTGGCGCCGGCCGCCTCAGGATGAGGTGAGGGCTTGGGACGAACTTCCGGACTTCACCTGGAAGTCAACGCAGCCTCTGTCGCGCGAACACCCCGAAAACCCCGAGCAGGGTCGCGGCGATGCCGAACCAGGTCAGGGCGTATTGCAGGTGATTGTTGGGCAGGTCGACGAAGGCTTGGCCCGGCTTCGGCCAAGGCGGCGCTCCGGGCGTGTTTTCGACCTCGACGTAGAAGGGAGCGACCCGGTCAAGGCCGCGCGCCCGAGCCATTTCGCCGACATCGCGAACGAACCAGGTCTCCCGGGCGGGGTCGTTCTCGGGCACGAAGAGGCTGCGCCGCTCAGGGGCGCGCAGGAGACCGTTGAGAGTGGTCGGGCCCGCCTCGCCGCGCCAGGGCGTCCCGGGCTGATCCTTCAGCTCGGAGGGGATGAAGCCCCGATTGATCATCACCGTGCCGCCATCCTCAAGGCGCAGCGGCGCGAAGACGTAGTAGCCCTGGAGCGGCATGCCCCGGGTCGCGCCGGGCAGGATGCCGTTGAGGAGCACGGTCTTGTCGGGCTCGAGCCGACCCTGAGCCGTGACGCGCCGGAACTCCTCGTCCTCGGCCTTCCAGTCGGGCCAGCGCGCCTCGGGGGGCAAGGGCTGCGGGGCACCGTGAGCCCGGGCGTCGACCTGGGCGATCAGGTTCTCCTTCCAGGCCTTGCGCTGGAGCTGCCAGCTGCCGAGGCCGATCAGGATCGCCAGCGCCACGAGCGTCGCGAGGCCGGGCCAGAGAAGCCCCGCACGGCGGAGCTCCGTCATTTCTGCCAGCGGCCCTCCTCGGCCTTGTTGGCGTATTGCACGGCCACCATCAGGCCCTTGAGGGGCCGAACGAGTCCGAGGCTCAGGATGGTCGAGAGGGGCAGCCACAAGGCCGCGTGCACCCAGAGCGGCGGCTCGTAGGTGAACTCGGTCCAGAGCGCCAGGGCCACCACGACGATGCCGACGATGCTCATCACGAAGAAGGCCGGGCCGTCGCCGGCATCCGCGAAGGAAAAGTCGAGGCCGCAGGATTCGCAGGCGGGACGCACCGCGAGAAAACCGGAGAAGAGGCGGCCCTGGCCGCAGCGCGGGCAGCGGCCGCGCAGACCCGTGGAGACAGGCGGGGGAGGAGAGCGGTCGTAATCCACGTCGGCGCCTCGCGGGCTTCTGAAGGCCTCAGCCTTGGAACGAGAAAGGGCGGCTCGCGCCGCCCTTCGTCATGTGGAGATCGGATCGCGCGCGCGTCAGCTCGCGCCGGCGGCGTGGCCGGAGCCCGCGCCCCAGACGTAGATCGCGGCGAAGAGGAACAGCCAGACCACGTCAACGAAGTGCCAGTACCAGGCGGCGAACTCGAAGCCGAGGTGCTGCTGCGGCGTGAAATGGCTCTGGTAGACCCGGTAGAGGCAGACCGCCAGGAAGATGGTGCCGATGATAACGTGCGCGCCGTGGAAGCCCGTCGCCATGAAGAAGGTGGCGCCGTAGATGTGCCCTTTGAAGCCGAAGGCCGCGTGGCCGTACTCGTAGGCCTGGCAGATCGAGAAGAGCACGCCGAGCACGATGGTGAGCCACAGCGCGGTCTTGAGGCCCTTGCGGTCGTCGTGCAGCAGCGCGTGGTGGGCCCAGGTCACCGTCGTGCCCGAGGTGAGCAGGATCAGGGTGTTCAGCAGGGGCAGGTGCCAGGGGTCGAAGGTCTCGATGCCCTTCGGCGGCCAGGCGCCGGCGGTGAGCTCGGAACGCTGGAACTGCAGCGGATCGGCCGGGTAGAGCGAGGCGTCGAAATAGGCCCAGAACCACGCGACGAAGAACATCACCTCGGAGGCGATGAACATGATCATGCCGTAGCGGTGGTGGAGCTGCACCACCCGGGTGTGATGGCCTTGGTAGGTGGCCTCAGACACCACGTCCCGCCACCAGGCGAGCATCGTGTAGAGCACGCCGATGACGCCCGCGCCGAAGATGTAGGGACCGATCTTGAGGCCCGCGACCTGGAGCGTCTTCATCGTCATCACGGCGCCGATGGCCATGATGAGCGCCGAGAGCGAGCCGATGAGCGGCCACGGGCTCGGATCGACGAGGTGATAATCGTGGTGCTTGGCGTGGGCCTCGGCCATGGGGAAGGTGTCTCCGTCGCCTTCGTTCTAAGCGTTCTCGCGTGGCGTTTTAAGCCGGGCGCGCGGCCCTTGTCACGCGTTCGATGTTCAGTTCGACCGCGGCACGAGGCTCGCGGAGGCCGCGGGCAGGCTCTTGGCCGGGAAGTAGGTGTAGGACAGGGTGATGGCGCTGTAATCCTTGGTGTTCGGATCGCTCGCCAAGGCGGGATCGACGTAGAACACCACGGCCGACTCGATGGTTTCGCCCGGCTGCAAGGTCTGCTCCTGGAAGCAGAAGCACTGCAGCTTCACGAAATAGGCGCCGGCCAAGGCCGGCTGCACGTTGAAGGTGGCGATCCCCGTCGACGGCGTCGGGCCCACGTTGGTGACCTTGTACATGACCGTGGTGGTCTGGCCGAGCTTGACCTCGACCTTGCTCGCCTCCGGCTGGAAGCGCCAGTTGAGCCCCGGCGCGACGTTGGAGTCGAAGCGCACCGCGATGGTGCGGTCGAGGACGCCGGTCGCATCCGTGGTGCGGACGATCGGCGTGCCGCCGAAGCCCGTCATGCGGCAGAACAGGTCGTAGAGGGGCACGGAGGCGTAAGCCAAGCCCACCATGCCGACCGCGAGGCTGGCACACAGGACGGCGGTGCGCTGGGCGGCGCGGGCCTGGGGAGTACGAGCGGGCGTGTCGGTCATCGTGTCGGTCCCGGGCGCCTCACATCGGCCGGCGCAGGACGCCGGGGCCGAGCTTGGCGATGGTGATCGCGTAGAACAGGAGCACCAGCGCCCCGAGCGCCAGGGCGATGGCGAGGGAGCGCTGCCTGCGGCGCTGCTCCGGGGTGCGGTCGGGACGTGGGCTCATGCAAGGCCAAGCCCCAGCAACGCGGCGACGGGGCGGTACAAGCCGAAGGATTGCTCTGCCAGCAGCACGGCGAAGAGCAGGAGCAGGTAGAGGATCGAAAAGCCGAAGAGATGCTGCGCCGCGCGGGCCGCCGGCTCGCCCTCGCGCAGCCGGTAGACCTGGACCGCGAGCGCCAGCATCGCCGCGCTCGCCGGGATCCCGACCACGAGGTAGGCCACGCCGCCGAAGCCGAGCGCCGCGGGCGCCAATCCGACAGGAACGAGCGCAAGCGTGTAGGCGAGGATCTGCGTGCGGGTCGCGTCAGCGCCCTTCACGTTCGGGAGCATCGGAATGCCGGCCCGCTCGTAATCGCCCGACTTCAGCAGCGCCAGCGCCCAGAAATGGGGCGGAGTCCACAGGAAGATCACGAGGAAGAGCACGAGCGACTCGAGGCCGACGCCTCCGCTCACCGCGGCCTGTCCGACGATCGGCGGCAGGGCGCCGGCCGCACCCCCGATGACGATGTTCTGCGCCGTCGAGCGCTTCAGCCACATGGAGTAGACGACGGCGTAGAAGAAGATCGTGAAGGCGAGAAGCCCCGCGGCGAGCCAGTTCGCGGCGAGCCCCAGCACCAGCACGGAGCCGACTGACAGGGTCAGGCCGAAGGAGAGCGCTTCGCCCGGCAGGATGCGGCCGGCGGGGATGGGGCGCTTCGCCGTGCGGGTCATCACGGCGTCGATGTCCGCGTCCCACCACATGTTCAGGCAGCCCGAGGCGCCCGCGCCCACCGCGATCATCAGGAGGGAGGCGAAGGCAAGGACGGGATGCACCTGCGAGGGCGTCACCACCATGCCGACGAGCGCCGTGAACACGACGAGGAACATCACCCGGGGCTTCAGGAGTGCGAAGTAGTCGCCCACCTCTCCGGGCGAACTGATCGCCTCGGGCGCGGCGTCGGCGAAGGAGTTCGTCAGCGTGGTCATGCGCAGCGGTTACCGTGTCCGATCCCTCTCTCCGCCGGGCGAAGATCAGGTGTTTGCTCCGGGCCCTTGATGACAGAAGGGCGCCGCAGCGCCCTCGCGTCTCGTCGGGAGCTCCTTGCCGGAAGGCTCGAGCGAGCCCTCGGGGAAGGAGGGGCGGCCTCTCGGCGGGCGCCCCAGCCTCGCGTCAGTGATGCGTGTCCGCGATGCGCGGCAGGGTCTCGAACTGGTGGAAGGGCGGCGGCGACGGCAGCGTCCATTCCAAGGTCGTGGCGCCCTCGCCCCAGGGATTGGCCGCCGCCTGCTGCTTGCGGATGAAGGCCAGCGCCACGCCGATCACGAAGACCACCATGCCCACCGCGAAGATGTGGCCGCCCATGGTCGCAACGTGGTGCCAGCCGGCGAAGGCGTCCGGGTAGTCCGCGTAGCGGCGCGGCATGCCGGCGAGCCCGAGGAAGTGCATCGGGAAGAACAGCACGTTGGCGCCGATGAAGGCGAGCCAGAAATGCAGCTTGCCGGCCCATTCCGGGATCATGTAGCCCGTGATCTTCGGGAACCAGTAGTAGATGCCCGCGAAGATCACGAACACGGCGCCGAGCGACAGCACGTAGTGGAAGTGCGCCACGACGTAGTAGGTGTCGTGGAGGTAGCGGTCGACCGGCGCGTTGGCGAGCACCACGCCCGTGACGCCGCCCACCGTGAACAGGAACACGAAGCCGATCGCCCAGTGCATCGCCGCCGTGAAGCGGATCGAGCCGCCCCACATCGTCGCGATCCAGGAGAAGATCTTCACGCCCGTCGGCACGGCGATGACCATCGTCGCGAAGACGAAGTAGGCCTGCGTCTGCAGCGAGAGCCCGACCGTGTACATGTGGTGCGCCCACACCACGAAGCCGACCACGCCGATCGCCACCATCGCATAGGCCATGCCGAGATAGCCGAAGATCGGCTTCTTCGAGAAGGTCGAGATGATGTGCGAGACGATGCCGAAGGCCGGCAGGATCATGATGTAGACTTCGGGGTGGCCGAAGAACCAGAACAGGTGCTGGTACAGGATCGGGTCGCCGCCGCCGGCCGGGTCGAAGAAGGTCGTGCCGAAGTTGCGGTCGGTGAGCAGCATCGTGATCGCGCCGGCGAGAACCGGCAGCGACAGGAGCAGCAGGAACGCCGTCACCAGCATCGCCCAGGCGAACAGGGGCATCTTGTGCAGGGTCATGCCCGGCGCCCGCATGTTCAGGATCGTGGTGATGAAGTTGATGGCGCCCAGGATCGAGGCCGCGCCCGCGAGGTGCAGCGACAGGATGCCGAAGTCGAGCGCCGGTCCGGGATGGCCCTGCACCGAAAGGGGCGGGTAGACCGTCCAGCCGCCGCCGAAGCCGTTCGCGCCCGGCGCGCCCTCCACGAAGAGGGAGATCACCAGCAGCATGAAAGCCGAAACGGTGAGCCAGAACGAAATGTTGTTCATGCGCGGGAACGCCATGTCCGGCGCGCCGATCATGAGCGGCACGAACCAGTTGCCGAAGCCGCCGATGAGGGCCGGCATCACCATGAAGAATACCATGATGAGGCCGTGGCCCGTCACGAACACGTTGTAGGTCTGCGGGTTCGAGAAGTACTGCAGGCCCGGCTGCTCCAGCTCCATGCGGATGCCGAAGGACAGGAAGGCGCCGACCACGCCCGCGCAGAACGCAAAGATGAGGTAGAGCGTGCCGATGTCCTTGTGGTTCGTCGAGTAGAACCACCGCTTCCAGAAGCCCGGGACGCCGTGATCGTGGTCGTGATGGGCGGCGTCCGCCGCGCCGTAGACTTTCGCGTTTGCCATAGGGTTGAGCCTATCGTGGTCTCTTGAATCCGGTGGTTAGCGGGCGTCGGCGAACTTAGGTTGGCCGTCGAGCCGCGCGTACTTCTTCTTCGCTTCCTCGATCCAGGAGGCGTACTGCGCCTCGCTCACGACGCGGATCGCGATGGGCATGTAGGCGTGCCGCGTGCCGCACAGCTCGGAGCACTGGCCGTAGTAGATCCCTTCGCGATCGGCCTTGAACCACATCTGATTCAGGCGGCCCGGCACGGCATCGATCTTGAAGCCGAAGGAGGGCACCGCGAAGGAGTGGAGCACGTCCGCCGCCGTCACCTGCACGGCCACCGTCTTGCCCACCGGCACCACCGCCTCGTTGTCGACGGCGAGCAGCTTGGGCTGGCCGGACTTCTCGAGATCGGCGCCCTCGAGGATGTTGGAATCGAACTTGAAGCCGCCCTGATCCTGCGGGTACTGGTACTCCCAGTACCAAGCATGGCCGATCACCTTCAGCACCAAATCCGCCTTGGGCTCGGAGAGCTGGAAGCGCAGCAGGCGGAAGGACGGCACGGCGATCGCGACCAGGATCAGCACCGGAACGAGGGTCCAGGCGACCTCCAGCATCGCGTTGTGCGTGGTCTTGGACGGCACCGGATTGCGCTTCTCGCCGAAGCGCACCACCACCGCGATGATGAGGCCGAGCACGAAGAGCGTGATCAGTGCCATCAGCAGCGTGATCCACCAGTGGAAGCTGGCGACGCCGCGCCCGAGTTCCGTCACCTGGCCCTGCATGTCGATCTGCCAGGGAGAGGGCTGACCGGTTCCGGCGATCGCCGCGGTCGTGACCAGGCACGCCGCTCCCGCCATCAGCTTTGCCGCGGCCTCAAATCCTGCCCGCACGATCCGCATCGTTGTCTCGCTGCTCCTCGTTGGCCGGTACGACAGGCGGGCCGCGCGGGGGAGCCCGACGCCGCAAAAACGGCGTTCAAGGCGGGCGCGGCGGCCATTTCGCGGCCCCGTCCAGTAGATAGGCGCCAAGAACCACAAGCCGAGAGCCAGCGCAACGGCAACGGCGTCGCAACCCCTGCCTCATCGTCGCAGGACGCAGCGTCATGGCCCCTCGGGGCTTCCGCCTTCGCTTGACAGGGGCCGCAGCCCTGTGGTCGGAACCGCGCTCACGACCTCAAGAGGCGCGGTTCAAGGCCGGCGCTTCGTGCTATCTTGCGCTCCCACGGTGCGCCGCGCACCGCTGAAGAGCCCGCCGACGAACGAGCCCGCCATGGCGTCGACTGCCCTCCGACCCTTCATTCTCGCCCTCGGCCTGGGGCTCGCCTCGCTCGCGCCTGCCAAGGCGCAGGGCGTCGTGAAGAACACCTTCGGCGACTGGCAGCTGCGCTGCGAAACGCCGGCCGGCGCCAAGACCGAGCAGTGCGCCATCGTGCAGAACGTCGCGGCCGAGGACCGGCCGAGCATGACGCTGCTCGTCATCGTGCTGCGCACCGCCGACGGCAAGAGCCGGCTGCTGCGCGTCGTCGCGCCCCTGGGCGTGCTCCTGCCCGCCGGGCTCGGTCTCAAGATCGACCAGGCAGATGTCGGCCGGGCCGGCTTCGTGCGCTGCCTGACCACGGGCTGCGTCGCCGAAGTCGTGCTCGAGGACGCCCTCGTCAACCAGCTCAAGAAGGGGCAGACCGCCACCTTCATCGTGTTCCAGACGCCCGAGGAAGGCGTCGGCATCCCGGTCTCGCTCAACGGCTTCGAGCCCGGCTTCAACAGCTTGCCGTAAACGACACCCGAACAACGGGAGGGGGCACCATGCGGACGCGTTTGAGGCGGGCGGCCATCGGCTGCGCGGCGACCGGTTTGACGACCGTTTTCTTGGCGCTCGGTGGCTGCAGCAGCGGCCTCACGAACGCCATCCTCGGTCCGGTCGACCCGAACCCGCCGAGCTACCTGCCCAACGCCAACCAGCAGCCCATTATCCGCAACGCCGTCCCCGTCGAGGAAGTGGCGGAGTGCCCGCAGGTCGACATCGCCGACGGCGGCGCGGCGCTGCGCGCCGGCACGAGCGCGGACAGCGTGCGCAACCAGATCACCATCTCTAATGTCGCCCGCGAATGCATCGGTCAGCCCGACGGCTCGGTGCGCCTCAGGGTCGGCGTCGAGGGCCGGGTGCTGCTCGGCCCCGGCGGGGCGGCGGGCCGCTACACGGCGCCGGTGCGCATCACCGTGAAGCGCAACGACCGCGTCTTCGCGAGCCGCGCCCTCTCCGTGCCCGTCACGGTGCCGGCGGGCGAGACACAGGCGACGTTCGCGATCGTCGAGAGCGACCTCGCGGTGCCGCCCGGCATCGACGGCTACGAGATCGAGGTCGGCCTCGGTTCCGCCCCAGCCGGGCCTCGCCGCGCGCGGCGATAAATTACACCTCTCGCCGTCATTCCGGGGCGCCGCAGGCGAACCCGGAACCCATGGCGGGAGGTTACATTGCATCCTGGGTTCCGGGCTTCGCTGCGCGGCCCCGGAATGACGGCCGGGAAGATCACCCCGCGTTGACATCCCGCGCCCGCTCCCGCATGAGGGGGCCGCTTCACGATCCCCGCGGAAGAGACCAGCCCTCGGGGCTGGCGCCGAAGGCGCAACCGCCCCGGAAACGCTCAGGCCACCCAGGACCGCGGGGAGCTGGCACTCTGGAAAGCGACGGCGCTCGCGCCGTCCACCGACGGGGGCAACCCGAACCGCAGGGTTTCGGGGAAATCTCTCAGGTCTCGGGACAGAGGGGGCGCGAACCGGCCTTAAGGGCCGGGTGAAACGCGTCGCCACCCGAGGACCCGATGGCCGAAGCTCAAGCGCCCACGCTCATTGCCGCCGAGCCCTTGGCGGAGACGCCGCTTCACGCGGAGCACGCGGCACTCGGCGGCCGGCTCGTGCCCTTCGCCGGCTATGCCATGCCGGTCCAGTACCCGACGGGGATCCTGACAGAGCACCTGTGGACCCGCGAGCGGGCCGGGCTCTTCGACGTGTCGCATATGGGCCAGGCGGCGCTCGCCGGCCCCGACCACGAGACGGTCGCCCGCGCCCTCGAAACGCTGGTCCCTGCCGACATCCTGAACTTGAAGCCCGGCCAGCAGCGCTACACCCAGCTCCTGTCCGAGGATGGCGGCATCCTCGACGACCTGATGGTGACGCGGCCGGCCACCGAGGATGAAGCCGGGCACCTCTATCTCGTCGTGAACGCGTCCACGAAGGAGGACGACTACGCCCACATCGCCGCCCGGCTGCCGCCGGCGGTGAAGCTGGTGCGCGGCGACGACCGGGCGCTCCTCGCACTGCAAGGACCGGCCGCGGCGGAGGTCCTGGCGCGCCTCGCCCTGGGCGTCGAGGCCCTGTCCTTCATGCAGACGGGCTGGTTCGAAGTGGCGGGCCTGCAGGCCCACGTCTCGCGCTCGGGCTACACGGGCGAGGACGGCTTCGAGATCTCGGTCAAGAACACGGACGCCGTGGCCCTGTGGCGGGCACTTCTCGCCGACCCGGCGGTGAAACCCATCGGCCTCGGCGCCCGCGATTCGCTGCGGCTCGAAGCGGGCTTGTGCCTCTACGGCCACGACATCGACACCACGACGAGCCCGATCGAGGCGGGCCTGACCTGGTCAATCCAGAAGCGCCGCCGCGAGGAAGGCGGCTTTCCGGGCGCCGCCCGCGTGCAGCGCGAGCTGGCGGAGGGGCCGACGCGGGTGCGGGTCGGGATCAAGCCCGAAGGCCGGGCGCCGGCGCGCGAGGGCACGCCCATCACGCTGCCCGACGGCCGCCCCGTCGGCACCGTCACCTCCGGCGGCTTCGGCCCGACGGTGAACGGCCCCGTCGCCATGGGCTACGTCGCCCGTGAGACATCGGCCGCGAACACGGAAGTGCTGCTCATGGTGCGTGGCAAGCCGATGCCGGCGAAGATCGTGCCGATGCCCTTCGCGCCGCACCGCTACAAGCGGTGATCCCGATGCCGATCATTGTGCAGAACCTGATCACTGGCGGGTGCATCTACCTCATCGCATTGATCCTGCTGGAGATGGGTGTGGAGCAGCCCTGGCGTCTAATCTTAGTCATCGTTCTTGGAGCCGTGCCAGCGTATTTCATCTCGCTTCAGCCGGCGCTGGCCAGGTATCGCGAAGAGAAAATTCGACGTGCGTTCCGGCGCAGTAAGCTATGATGAATCTGATGATTTGCAGATCTATGCACGGTCGTACGTCAGCTGTCATTCAACCTAAAAGGGGTGCCCCATGACGACCCGCTACACCAAGGATCACGAATACATCCGCCTCGAGGGCGACACGGCGACGGTGGGCATCACGGCCTATGCCCAGGAGCAGCTCGGCGACGTGGTCTTCGTCGAGCTTCCCGCCGTCGGCAAGGCGGTCGCCAAGGGCGAGGAGGCCGCCGTCGTCGAGAGCGTGAAGGCGGCGAGCGAAGTCTATGCCCCGGTCTCCGGCGAGATCGTCGCGGTCAACGACGCGCTCGAGGGCGCGCCGGGCACCGTCAACGAGGATCCGGCGGGGCAGGGCTGGTTCGTGAAGCTTCGCCTGAAAGACCCGTCCGAGCTCGACGCCTTGATGAGCGAGGACGACTACCAGGCCTTCCTCAAGACCCTTTGATCCGAGCACCCAGGGCCCGAGCCGATGCGCTATCTTCCCCTATCTGATGCCGACCGCGCCGAGATGCTCGCCCGCGTCGGCGTCGACCGGATCGACGATCTCTTCGCCGACATCCCGGCCGACAAGCTCCTCGACGGCCCCGTCGACCTGCCGCGCGCCAAGGGGGAGCTCGAGGTCGAGCGCCTGCTGTCGCGAATGGCGGGGCGCAACGTGCCGGCCTCGTCCGTGCCGTTCTTCGTCGGCGCCGGCGCCTACAAGCACCACGTGCCCGCGACCGTCGACCATCTCATCCAGCGCTCGGAGTTCCTGACGAGCTATACGCCCTACCAGCCGGAGATCGCGCAAGGCACGCTGCAGTACCTCTTCGAGTTCCAGACCCAGGTCGCGGCGCTCACCGGCATGGAGGTGGCGAACGCCTCCATGTACGACGGCTCGACAGGCACGGGCGAGGCGGTGCTCATGGCGCATCGCGTCACGAAACGCCGCAAGGCCGTGCTCTCGGGCGGGCTGCACCCGCACTATGCCGAGGTGGTGCGCACGCTGTCCCGCATGGCGGGCGACGAGGTGGTGACGCTCGCCCCCGACGTCGCCGTCGCCGAGGACCTCATCGCGTCGATCGACGACACGGTGTCGTGCGTCGTGGTGCAGACGCCGGACGTCTTCGGCAACTTGCGCGACCTCACCTCCGTGGCCGAGGCGGCGCACCGGCACGGGGCGCTTCTCATCGCGGTCTTTACCGAGGTGATGTCGCTGGGCCTCGTCACGCCGCCGGGCCACATGGGCGCCGACATCGTGGTGGGCGAGGGCCAGTCGATCGGGAACGCCCTGTCCTTCGGCGGCCCCTATGTCGGCCTCTTCGCGACGCGCCAGAAATACGTGCGCCAGATGCCCGGGCGGCTCTGCGGCGAGACGGTGGACGCGCAGGGCCAGCGCGGCTTCGTGCTCACGCTCTCCACCCGCGAGCAGCACATCCGCCGCGACAAGGCGACGTCCAATATCTGCACCAATTCGGGCCTGTGCTGCCTGGCCTTCACGATCCACATGACCCTGCTCGGTCAAACAGGGCTGCAGCGGGTCGCGCGGGTGAACCACGCCAATGCGGTGAAGCTCGCAGACCAACTGGCCGGTGTGCCGGGCGTCGAGGTGCTGAACGGGAGCTTCTTCAACGAGTTCACCCTGCGGCTGCCTCGGCCGGCGGCGGAGGTCGTGGAGGAGTTGGCCGGGCGCGGCATTCTCGCCGGGGTGCCTGTGTCCCGTCTGCTGCCGGGGGCAGGGCTCGATGACCTGCTGCTCGTCGCCTCGACGGAGGTGAACACGGATGAGGATCGGGAGGCGCTTGTCGGAGTGCTGACCGAAGTGCTTTTGTGACGTCCAGGAGAGAGTTCTCGTTATTCTACAAGGGAAAAGCGTGATGTCCGATCAGCCCGCCGACCTGACTCAAGAACTGCTTCGTCAGATCCGAGCCGAGCAAACCGCGCTCCGCGGTGAAGTCGAGAGACGCTTCGGGGGTCTGGAATCCGACATGGTCGAGATCAAGCGAGCTTTGCGCGGACTCACCTACATGATGGCGACCTTCAACGGTCGTCTCGAGGACGTCGAGACCCGCGTCGACCGCCTCACGCCCCGCTCGACGTAACCGTCTCAAGCACGGACCAAGCTCTTCCCATGCTGAACACCCAAGGCCGTCCCACCGCGCCCGGCGTCGCTTCTGCCGCGGCCCATCCCACCTTCACCGGCAACAAGGCGCTGGCGCAGATCGAGCCCCTGCTCTTCGAGATCGGGCGCCTCGACACCACCGGCGTCGACGTCGAGGAGCCCGAAAACTTCGAGCCCCGTCTCGGCGGGCTGGAGCGCAAGGGCGAGATCGGGCTGCCCGGCCTCTCCGAGCCCGAGACGATGCGCCACTTCGTGCGGCTCTCGCAGAAGAATTACGGCATCGACACCGGGCTCTTCCCGCTGGGCTCCTGCACGATGAAGCACAACCCGCGTCTCAACGAGCGCATGGCGCGGCTGCCGGGCTTCGCCGACGTGCATCCTCTCCAGCCCGTCTCGACCGTGCCGGGCGCGCTCGCCCTCATGGAAGAACTGGCGCGCTATCTGTGCACGCTCACCGGCATGGAGGCCGTGGCGCTCTCGCCGAAGGCTGGCGCCCATGGCGAGCTCTTGGGCATGATGGCGATCAAGGCCGCCATCGCGGCAAAGGGCGAAGGGGAGAGCCGCCGCACCGTGCTCGTGCCCGATTCCGCCCATGGCACGAATCCGGCGACCGCCGCGCTCCTCGGCTTCACGGTGAAGCCCGTGCCGGCCCGGGACGACGGCTGGGTGCATGTTGAGGACGTGCGGGCGCTGCTCGGGCCCGAGGTCGCGGCGATCATGCTCACGAACCCGAACACCTGCGGCCTCTTCGAACCGCAGATCACGGAGATCGCCGCGGCGCTGCACGAGGTCGGAGCCTACTTCTACTGCGACGGAGCGAACTTCAACGCCATCGTCGGCAAGGCGCGGCCGGGCGACCTCGGCGTCGACGCCATGCACATCAACCTGCACAAGACCTTCTCGACGCCCCATGGCGGCGGCGGGCCGGGGGCAGGCCCCGTGGTGCTCTCCGAGCGCTTGGCGCCCTTCGCTCCGGTGCCGTTCGTGCGCGACGGCACCCTCGTCGAAGATGCCGAAGCCGCCGGCGACGGCGCGGAGCCGCTCGGCCGCATCACGGCCTTCCACGGCCAGATGGGGATGTATGTCCGGGCGCTCGCCTACATGCTCTCCCACGGCGCGGACGGCATGCGGCAGGCCTCCGAGGACGCCGTGCTCAACGCCAACTACGTGCGGGCGGGCCTCTCCGACCTCATGTCGCTGCCCTTCGGCGACAAGCCCTGCATGCACGAAGTGCTCTTCGACGATGCCTGGCTGAAAGAGACCGGCGTCTCGACCCTCGACTTCGCCAAGGCGATGATCGACGAGGGCTACCACCCGATGACGATGTATTTCCCCCTCGTCGTCCACGGCGCCATGCTGATCGAGCCGACGGAATCCGAGTCGAAGGCCTCCCTCGACCTTTTCGTCGCGACGCTGCGCGACCTCGCGATGGCGGCACGCCGCGGCGAGACGGAGCGCTTCTCCGGTGCTCCCTACCACGCTCCCTTGCGGCGCCTCGACGAAACCCGCGCCGCCCGCCAGCCCATCTTGCGCTGGACGCCGCCCGCGCCGGTCGCGCAGGCGGCGGAGTAAGCGAGACCCTTCAGAGCAGGGTCTGCATCGGCGTCGGGTGCCACTGGAATCCATCCCCCGCCTTGGACACGTGGCCGAGGCCGGGGAAGGGGAAGTGGTAGGAGAGCACCGGCATCCGATTCGTCACTGCCATGTCGAAGGCGCGGATGCGGGAGGCCACGGCCTGCTTCGGGTCGCTGTCGTAGGCGAATTCCAGGCGCGGCTTCTGGAGGATGAGAACCTGGTGATGGGCCAGGTCTCCTGTGAGCAGGAGCGACTTGGAGCCCGAACTGATCGCATAAGCCATGTGGCCGACGGTGTGGCCGGGCGTGTGCATCGCCGTGACGCCAGGCACGACCTCCTTGCCGTCCTCCACGAAGGTCATCCTGTCGCGCAAGGGCAGGAGCTGCTGCCGAGCGCCGGCGACGAAGTCGCGCATCGTCGCGTTGCCGAGCTTCGCCTCGTCCGTCCAGAAGTCGAAATCCGCCTTGGCGACGTGGACGCGGGCGTTCGGGAAGTTGGGCTGTCCGCCCTCGCCGACGAGACCGAAACAATGGTCCGAATGCGCGTGGGTGAGGACGACGGCGTCGAACTGGCCGGGTTCGAAACCGGCGAGCTTCAGATTCGCGAGGAGCCGTCCGGTGGTCGGCCCGAACATCTTGTAGGCGCCCATGCCGGTGTCGAAGAGCACGAGCTGCCGGCCGGTGTTCAGAACGAGGGCATTCTGCTCCAGCACCACGTTGTCTGTGGGCAGGAAGTTGTCCATCAGGAGCTTGTCGAGCTCGCCCGGTCCCGCGCCGGCGAAGGCGCCTTCGGGCTTGCCGAGCGCGAGCGGCCCATCCGAGACGATGGTCGCCTCGAACTCCCCGATCTTGAAGCGGTACCAGGCCGGTGCCGACGCGTTGAGAAGAGGCGCCGCGGCGTGGCTCGGCCGAGGAAGCAGGGTGGCTGCGGCGGCGCCGAGCAGGAGTGAGCGGCGAGTGGCGACAGGTCCGGTCATGGCGGGTCTCCTCGTGCGGGTTGATCGCATGATGAAGATCGCGCGCCGCGCCGAAATGAAAAGCCCGCCTCGGAGGGCGGGCTTCGGGCAGGCTTGAGCCTCGAGGGCTATTGCATCCGCGAGCGGATCTCGCCGAGGCTGCGGCTCAGCAGTTCCTCGCCGGCGGCGCCCGAAACCTGGCCGCGCAGCACCTGCTCGGAGGCTTTCACCGCGGCCTCGACGGCGGCGGCGCGAACCTCCGCCGCGGCCTGCGCCTCGGCCTGGGCGATCTTGGCCTCGGCCGCGCTGGTGCGGCGGCGGACGAAATCGGCCATCTTCTCCTGCGTCTCGCGGGCGAGGCGCTCGGCGTCGTCGCGGGCGCTCGACACGATGTCGGCCGCCTCGCGTTCGGCGGCGGCCCGCTTCGCCTCGTATTCCTTCAGGAGGTTCTGTGCCTCTTCGCGCAGGCGCCTGGCTTCCGCGAGCTCGTCGGCGATGCGCTTCGAGCGATCGTCGAGGGAGGACATCAGGGTCCGCGGCACGCCGTAATAGGCCAGGACCGCGAAGAAGAGGACGAAGGCGACGCCGGTCCAGAAGCTGGCGTTCGAGAGCATCTTGCGTTCCTTGGGTTGGTCAGGCGGCGCGGTCGAGGGCGGCCTCGACGGCGGCCCGGTCCGGGCTGTGACCGGTCAGGCGCTCGACGATGGCGACCGCGGTGTCGGCAGCGATGCCGCGGACGTTGCTCATGGCCTGAGTCTTCGTCGCGGCGATGGTGCGCTCGGCCTCGGCGAGGCGGGAGGCCAGATCGGCTTCCAGAACCTTGCGCTTGGCGTCGGACTCGGCGGACAGCTTGGCCCGAGTCTCGGCGGCGAGCGCCTGGGCGCGGGCCTTGGCCTCCGCCAGCGCTGCGTCGTAGGCCTGGCCGGCTTCCTCGGCCCGGGTCTTCATGGCCGCCGCCTGGTCGAGGTCGGCGGCGATCGCCTGCCGGCGGCCCTCGATGATGCCCGTCAAGCGCGGCAGCACCACACGGGACATGAGGAAGTAGAGCGCGCCGAAGGTGATCGCGAGCCAGAGCAGCTGGCTGCCGTAGGTTTCGGTCTTGAACGGCGGGAAGCCGACATCCTGCGCGGCACCGGTCGCGCCGGTCGAAGTCGTCGCCTGCGTGGTCGCGGGCTGGGCCATGGGCCTGTCCTTCGGCGATAAAGACGGTTTCACGAAACGGCGATGACGGCGGAGTTCTCCGCCGTCATCGAAGCCGGGAGCGGGCCTGCCGTGCGCTCAAGGCGCCCGAACGAGCCCGCGTCCTTCCTCTCCCGAACGCTCCGAGCGATCAGGTGAAGAGCAGAACGAGGGCGACGACGAGGCAGAAGATCCCGAGACCTTCCGCGAGCGCCGCGCCGATGAAGGCGCGGGCGAACTGGCTGTCGGCCGCCGACGGGTTGCGGAGCGCGCCCGAGAGGAAGTTGCCGAAGATGTTGCCCACGCCCATGGCGGCGAGGCCCATGCCGATGCAGGCGAGGCCCGCGCCGAGGAACTTGAAAGCGGTCGGATCCATCGTTGAACTCCTAAGGTATTGAGCGGATCGGGAGGAGGGAAAACCGTCGGACGGCGCGCGGCGCTCTAGTGACCCGGATGCAGCGCGTCGTTGAGGTAGATGCAGGTCAGCACGGTGAAGACGTAAGCCTGCAGGAAGGCGACGAGGAACTCGAGCGCCGTCAACGCCACCGCCATCAGGAGCGGCAGCGGCGAGAGAAGGGCGAAGCCGACGCCCGCAGACGCGAGCGAAACGACGAAGCCGCCGAAGACTTTGAGCGCGATGTGGCCCGCCAGCATGTTCGCGAAGAGGCGAAGGGAGAGCGAGATCGGCCGCGAGAGGAAGGAGATCACCTCGATGATGGTGATGAAGGGCAGGAGCCAGCCGGGCACGCCCGAGGGAACGAACAGCCCCAGGAAGTGCGTGCCGTGCGTCATGAAGCCGTAGACGACGACCGTGCCGATCACGAGCATCGCCAAGGCGAAGGTCACGATGATGTGGCTCGTTACCGTGAAGAAGCCGGGGATCATGCCGAGCATGTTCGCGGTCAGCACGAACATGAAGAGGGAGAACACGAAGGGGAAAAACTTCATGCCCTCGCTGCCGGTCGCGTCCCGCAGCGTTCCGGCCACGAAGTCGTGCAGCATCTCGGCCACCGACTGGGCGCGGCCCGGCACGACGGCGCGGCGGCTCGTGGCGAGAAGGAGACCGCCCACCACCACCGCGACGGTGGCGACCATGAACAGCGACGAGTTCGAGAAGCCGACTCCCGGGATGATCGTCTTGATCTGGAACTGTTCGATCGGGCTCGCCATGATCCGTCGCTATCCGTCGCTCGCTGTGCGCGGCAGGGCTGCCGCGCGGTCTCGCTCGTCGGCGTCTTGGTTTCGCCTCAGCGCTGATCCGCATCGTACCGGGCCGGCTTCGCCAGGCCGGCCGCGCGCATCAGGTTGAGCATCCCGGCGCAGAACCCCAGGATGAGGCAGATGATGAGCCCCCACGGGCGCGTGCCGGCCAGCTGGTCGACGATGTAGCCGACGATGCCGCCCGCGATGACGCCTGAGACGAATTCGGCCGAGAGCCTGAAGGCTCGGCCGATCGCGCCGGGATCGGACGTCGAACGGGTGCGAGGCTCCTCCGTCTCGGCCCGCCGCGCGCCCGCTTGATCGAGCTTCGCGTCGAGGGACTTCAGCCTCGCCGACAGGTCGGCCTCGCCGGAGCTGGCAGGTTTACGCCCCGTTCCTTCGTCCCGCCCGGTTGGATCCGCCATGGCGCTCCCTCGTCGCGGTCCGGTGGATGGGTCAGCAACCCGGCCCCGAAAGCCGGGCGCACCATATTGACGGGGTCCCCCCCTGTCAAGAATGCGGCGGAAAAAGGTAAGGGACTGAACTCACAGTGTTTTCGGCTATAAAACGGCTTGCCGATCGAGGTTCGTGTCAGGTTTTGTTGCGGTGCAATAAATTCAGCAGCCTCGGTCGATCTGACGGGCGAGTCTCTGCGTCGTTCTTCGCAAGAAGGATCGCATAGCGTCCAAGCTCTACTCGCCGGGCGCGTGGTGCTCGCGCGAGGACCGTTCGTGCCAGACAACGCCGGCCCAGCCGAGCGCCACCGCAAGCGCCGGGGTCACGACGAAGGCCAGGATCGCGTAGGAGTTCATGGCCGCAGGCTCTTCAGGGCTCGTCTCGCGAGTAAATGTAATGCCACGGCAGCCGAAAGCCAACCGACGACACCCAGAACCAACGTTTCGATCGGGACGCGGGTCCGGAAGCCACCGACGTCGTAGAGGTATCCAGCGAGCGGCGTAGCGATCCCGACGGTAAAGCAGGATGTAGACGCCGTGTTGAGCGCGGTCGCGAGAAGCTTCGTCCGCTCGTTCTGGATCAGGCTCATCGGCGCGCTCAAACCGTCTCCAGCATGCGCTCCGCCCCTTCGAGGTCGACGGAGACGAGCTGGGACACGCCGCGCTCGGCCATGGTCACGCCGAACAGGCGGTCCATGCGGGCCATGGTGATCGGGTTGTGGGTGATGACGACGAAGCGGGTCTCGGTCTGGCGCGCCATGTCGTCGAGGAGGTCGCAGTAGCGCTCGACATTGGCGTCGTCGAGGGGCGCGTCGACCTCGTCGAGGACGCAGATCGGGGACGGGTTCGTCAGGAACACCGCGAAGATGAGAGCGATGGCGGTCAGCGCCTGCTCGCCGCCGGAGAGCAGGGTCATGGTCTGGGGCTTCTTGCCGGGCGGGCGGGCGAGGATCTCGAGGCCCGCCTCCAGTGGGTCGTCGGAATCGACGAGGGTCAACTCGGCCGTGCCACCGCCGAAGAGCGCGGTGAAGAGCCGCTCGAAATGGCTGTTCACCACGGTGAATGCTGCGAGCAGCCGCTCCCGGCCCTCGCGATTGAGGCTGCCGATGGCCTGCCGCAGGCGCTTGATCGCCTCGACGAGATCGTCGCGTTCCCGGGCGAGCGCGGCGTGCCGGCCTTCCGCCTCCGCGAGTTCGTCCTCGGCCCGGAGATTGACCGCTCCGAGGCGCTCGCGGTCGGCGCGTAACTGCGCCAGGCGGCTCTCGGCGGCAGCGGCATCGGGGCGTGGCGCGCCGGGCTTTACCCCCGCCCCGTCGAGGAGGGCGGCGGGCGTGGTCTCGAAGGTCTCGGCGATGCCGCGGGTTTGATCCTGGAGGCGCTGGCGCGCCGCCTCCAGGCGCGCCTCGGCCGCCGCTCTCGCCTCGCGGACGGCCGCGAGCGCATCGAGGGCCGCGCGGGCGGCGCGGTCCGCCTCGCGCGACCTGCTCTCGCCCTCGGCGAGGCGGTCGGCAGCGGCCTTTCGCGCTTCCTCGGCCTCGGCGATCCGGGTGACGAGGGCGCGGCGAGCGAGCGCCGAGGCGGCGGGCGCCTCGTCGAGCGCCCTCCGCTCAGCGCGGGCACGCGCGAGGCGCTCCGCGAGATCGGCCCGGGACGCTTCGGCTCGGGCGATCCGCTCGGCCCAGGAGCGGCGCTCCGCAGCCACCGCCTCGCGGCGCTTGGCGCGCAGCTCCGCCTCGCGGGCCAGGCCCTGCACGGCGGCACGGGCATCGAGCGCCTGGGCGCGCGCCTCGGCGGCCTCGGTGCGGGCGCGCAGCAGCGCGGCCTCAGGCGCGGCGGCGGCGACAAGCGCGGCGTGAGCCTCGTCCAGTTCCGACCGTCGGCCCTGCGCTTCTTCCAGGCTTCCCGCGACCCTCGCCCGAGCCTCTTCCAGGGCAGCGCGGCGCGACGCAGTTTCGGCGAGCCGCCGCTCGGCGACACCGAGGCGCTCTCGAACCTGATCGAGGGCACGGCGCGTGCGACGGGCCTCCTCGGCGGCGGCGGCTTCCGATGCGGCAGAGGCGCGGCTCGCGTCCTGCGCAGCCTCCGCCTCGCGCCGGCGCGCGTCCGCAGCTTGGCGCGCGGCGGCTGCCGCGACCTTGAGATCGCCCAAGCGGTTCCGCTCGGCCAGGCGCCGGGCGGCCGGGGTCGGGGCTTCGGCCGCGGTGGTCAGCCCGTCCCAGCGCCACAGGTCGCCCGCCCGGGAGACGAGGCGCTGCCCGGGGCGGAGGGCGCCGCGCAAGGCGTCGCCCTCGGCCCGGCCCTCGACGACGCCGATCTGGCGCAGCCGTCGCACCAGGGCGGCCGGTGCTCGGGCGAGGTCGGCCAAAGCCTGCACGCCCTCGGGCAGGGAGGCATCCTCGGCGCCGTCCCCTGTCATTGCCCAGTGGGAGGGCGCGGACGGGTTCGTCGACGCGTCGAGGTCGTCGCCGAGCGCCGCGCCCAGAGCCGTCTCATAGCCCTTCGCGACCGTGATCTGGTCGAGGGCACGGGGCCAGAGATCGCCTTCCGCCCGAGCGAACAGTTTCTCGAGGGTGCGCGCCTCCGTCTCTAACCGCTGCGCTCGCCGGTCGGCCTCGGCCAGCGGACCACGGGCGGCGAGTTCGGCATCGCGCGCTGCGGCGAGGCTGGAGCGGGCCGCGCTCGCGGCCTCCTCCGCCTGCCGCGCCTGAAAATCCAGGCCCTCCGCTTCGTCGCGCAAGGCGGCGAGGTCGGGCGCGCCGCCTTGCGTCGCAAGCGCCTGGTGCTCGCGCTCGAGCCGCGCGGACTCGGTCGCCAGTCGGGCCAGCCGGGTGTCCTCCTCGCGCCGGGCCTGATCGAGGGCGGCGCGGCGGGCCGCGTCGGTCGCAGCTTGCGCCTGAAGCTGCTGCAGAGCTGTCTCCGTCTGCCCCAGCGCCTCCTCCGCGGCGGCAAGCTTTGCTCGCGCCTGCGCGGAGGCGGTAACGGCGGCTTCGTCGGCCTCTGCGAGGTTGTCTTCCTCCTCAGCCAAGCGCGACGCTGCCATGTCCGCGTCGGCGCGCAAAGCTTCCGCGCGGGCGCCGTCGCGCTCGATCTCGGTGATCTGCCGCTCCAAGGCCGCGAGCCGGTCCTTGGTGCGCCGCTCCTCGGCATCGAGCTCGGCGAGCGCGAGGCGCTGGCGCTGAAGGGCCGCCGCGGCGGCGACTTCCGTGTCGCGCAGGCCCGGCAGGGCGTGAGCCGCGACCGCCTGGGCGGTGGCGGCGGCGGTCTGTACGGTCTGAGCGGCGGCGAGGCGGTTCAGGTCCGCGTCGACCTGGCGCTCGGCCGCGAGAGCGGCCTCCTGCGCCTCGGCATAGGCCAGCGCCGCCAGCAGTGCTTCGAGGCGGCGGATCTCCGCGGAGACCTGCCGGTAGCGCCCCGCCTGGCGTCCCTGACGGCGCAGGCTGTCCACCTGCGCATCGAGGGCCTGCAGCACGTCCTCGACGCGAAGCAGGTTGTCCTCCGCCCCTTTGAGGCGCAGCTCCGCTTCGTGCCGGCGGGCGTGGAGGCCGGCGACGCCGGCGGCATCCTCCAGGATACGGCGTCGGGCCTGGGGCTTGGCCGCGATGAGTTCGGCGATCTGGCCTTGGCGCACGAGGGCCGGAGAACGGGCGCCCGTCGCGGCGTCCGCGAAGAGAAGCTGCACGTCGCGGGCGCGCACCTCGCGGCCGTTGATGCGGTAGGTCGAGCCCGCCTCGCGCTCGATGCGGCGGGCGACCTCCAGGCGGTCGGCATCGTTGAAGGCGGCGGGCGCGCGGCGGTCCTCGTTCTCGATGACGAGGAGCACTTCCGCCATGTTGCGGGCCGGGCGGCTGCCGGAGCCGGAGAAGATCACGTCGTCCATGCCGGACGCGCGCATGTTCTTGTGCGAGGTCTCGCCCATCACCCAGCGCAGGGCCTCGACGAGGTTCGACTTGCCGCAGCCGTTCGGCCCGATGACGCCCGTCAGCCCCGGCTCGATCGGAACGTCGGTCGCCTCGACGAAGGTCTTGAAGCCGGCGATGCGCAGCCGCGTGAGCTTCACGGCCGCGCCCCTCCCGGGGGCCGCGCGTTCCGGCCGGCCGGGTTACTCTCCGAGCAGGGGCTTGAGGACCTTCTCGAGTTCCGCAACCGACATGTTCCCGGCGTGGCGCTGGCCGTTGATGAAGAAGGTCGGGGTGGAGTCCACCTTCAGGACCTCTTCGCCGCGTTTCCTGACAGCATTCACGGCATCATAGAGCTTCTGGTCGCGCAAGCAGCGCTCGAACTTCTCCTGTGAGAAGCCGGCTTGGCGCACGAGCTGCTGCATCGCGTCGACGGGCTTCTCCGAGAAAGCCCAAGTTCTCTGCTGCGAGAAGAACAGGTCGACCATCGGGTAGTACTTAGCCTCGCCGTCGCAGCGCGAGAGCATGAAAGCGGCGGCCGAGACCGGATCGAGCGGGAATTCGCGCAACACGTAGCGCACCTTGCCCGTGTCGATGTAGCGGCTCTTCAGGGTCGGGTAGGTCTCGCGATGGAACGTCGCGCAGTGCGAGCAGGTGAGCGAGGCATATTCGATGATCGTCACCTTGGCGTCGGCCGGGCCCTCGGCGACGTCGCCGAGAGGTCCCTGAACGGCGAGGTCCTTGGCCGCGACCGTCGTCTGCGCGACGGCGGGAAAGCTCGGTCCGAGGACGCAGAGGGCCGCCGCCGATCCGAGAAGGGTGAGCGCGTCGCGCCGGGTGATCATGGGAGGAGTGCTCCGAGCGTTGAGGCTAAGTCTTCCGCTGCGGTAGAATCAGGGACGCATTGTGGCAAGGCGGCCCTGGGTCACGCTTGCGTGGGGGCAGGGCGTCACGGCCCGTTGCCCGGTTTGTCCGCGAGAACGGCGCGCCCGAGGCGGTCGAGCGCCGCCTTGAGCCCCGTTTCCGCGACCCCGGACACCGCGGCCTCCACTTTGGCCTGCTCTTCCGGGGCAAGGCTCGGGAGGGCGCGCGACGGCTTCACCGGCCGGCGCACTGGCCCTTGCTTGAGCACGAGCCGGCCGACACAGCGCCAGCCATAATGGGCGTTGACGCGCTCGATGACGATCGGCGCGAGGTGCTGCAGCTCGATCGCGAAAGCGCCCTCGACCCGCACCACCAGGGAGGCGGGCTCGGGCCTGGCGTCCGGGTCGGCGTCGCGGGCCCGATGACGCCACTCGAGCTTGATTGGCTGCGTGTAGGCGGCGAGCCGCTCGCCGACGATGTCGGGCCAGGCCACGAGCACGTCGGCCGCCGCGAAGCCTTGCGCCCGCAGGGCCGGCTTCAAGCAGTGGTCGAGGAGGTCGGCGAGGGGGCGCGGTCGGGCCATGATGTACCGTGCGGCGTGCAAGACCGATCGCCGCGTTGGAAACAAGGCCCGCGGCAGCTATCAGCGCGGGCATGATAGCGCCCGCCGCCGCTCTCGCCAAACCGGATCCGGCCGAGCTCCTCGCCTGGTACGACCGGCATCGCCGGGCGCTGCCCTGGCGGGCGCTCCCCGGTCAAATCGCGGACCCCTACCGGGTCTGGCTCTCCGAGATCATGCTGCAGCAGACGACAGTCGCGGCGGTGCGCCCCTATTACGAGCGCTTCCTGGAGCGTTTCCCGACCGTCGAGGCCCTGGCCGACGCGCCTTCTGAAGCGGTCATGCAGGCCTGGGCCGGGCTCGGCTACTACTCCCGCGCGCGCAACCTCCACGCCTGCGCCAAGGCTGTGGTGGAGCGGCACGAAGGCCAGTTTCCAGCAAGCGAGGCCGCCTTGCGCAAGCTCCCCGGCATCGGGGACTACACGGCGGCGGCGGTGGCGGCCATCGCCTTCGGCGAGGTCGCGGCGGCGGTGGACGGCAACGTCGAGCGCGTGATGACCCGCGTCTTCCTCATCGAGGAGCCTCTGCCCAAAGCGAAGCCGCAGGTTAAGGAGGAGACCCTCGCCCTCGTGCCGCCGGACCGGCCGGGCGACTTCGCGCAAGCCGTCATGGACCTCGGTGCGACGATCTGCACCCCAAGGCGCCCCGCCTGCGCCATCTGCCCCTGGATGCGCCCGTGCCGGGCCCGGGCCGAGGGCTTGCAGGAGACCCTTCCCCGCAAGGCGCCGAAGACGGAAGGGCAGCTGCGCCGCGGCGCGGCTTTCGTGGTGCTGCGGGCCGACGACGCGGTGCTGCTGCGAACCCGTCCGCCGCAGGGCCTTCTCGGCGGCATGGCGGAGGTGCCTTCGAGCGCCTGGGCGCCGGATTATGACTTCGCCAAAGCCGTGCTTGACGCGCCCCTCGACGCCCGATGGAAGCGGCTGCCCGGGGTCGTGCGCCACACCTTCACGCACTTCCCGCTGGAACTGACGGTGTTCCTGGCCAAGGTCGGCCGTGAGACGGCGCCGCCCGACGGCATGCGCTTCACGCCCCGCGCGGCGCTGAACGAGGAGGCGCTCCCGGGCTCGATGAGGAAGGTTTTGGGCCACGCGCTGGAGGCGGAGCGGCCGGTGGTGGCTGGGTCGAAGGGGCGGAAGAAGAGCTGAGGGTAACGCGATCGGGCGCCGCTCTTTCCCTCTCCCCTCTGCGGGAGAGGGTGGCCCCGCGAAGCGGGGTCGGGAGAGGGGTGGCGCGAGGCAACGAGCGCCCGGCCGCAAGGCCGATCGTCATCTCTCCGCACCACCTCTGTCATGGCCGGGCTTGACCTGGCCATCTCGGCTCCTTGCACCTGAGCCTTCGTGCCGAGGTTCGCGGGTCGAGCCCGCGAACGACATTGAGGGTGTTCTGACCTGCGCGAGTCCACGCTCGGCATTCCCTCATCCGCCCGGCTAGCGCCGGGCACCTTCTCCCTCAAGGGGAGAAGGGGGCGCGGCCTTCAGGCCCCGCCCATCCCCGCGCGGATCTCCGCCCGGAAGGCGTCGATCACGACGCGTTTGCCGTTCCGCTCCGCGTGCCAGAAGGTCCAGCCGTTGCAGGCGGGAAGACCTTGGGCCAGCGCGCCGATCTTGTGGATCGAGCCGATGGCCGGCCCGAGGACGAGGGTTCCGTCGGGGCGAACCGTCGCGCTGTGCCGGCCGCGCTCGCAGGTGAGCGTCTCGCCGGACCGGACATGGCCCGCTTCGACCACCGCGAGGAAGGGCACGCGTGGTTCGGCGCGCTTCTCGGGCGCGAGCGCCAGGGACGGGTCGGCGAGCGGCGCCACCGCGGCGATCCGCGAGCGGGCCGCGGCCGCGTAGGTGGGATCGCGCTCGATCCCGACGAAGTGCCGCCCGAGATGCTTGGCCACCGCGCCGGTCGTGCCCGTGCCGAAGAACGGGTCGAGCACCACGTCGCCCGGGTTCGAGGCGGAGAGCAGCACCCGCGCCAGCAGGGCTTCGGGTTTCTGGGTTGGGTGGACCTTGCGGCCCGCTTCGTCCTTCAGCCGCTCCTCGCCCGTGCAGAGCGGGATGAACCAGTCCGAACGCATCTGAAGGTCGTCGTTGCCGCCCTTCAGGGCATCGTAGTGGAAGGTATAGCCCTTCGCGTCCGGCCCGCGGGAGGCCCAGATCAAGGTCTCGTGCGCGTTAGTGAAGCGCCGGCCCTTGAAGTTCGGCATCGGGTTGGCCTTGCGCCACACCACGTCGTTGAGGATCCAGAAGCCGAGATCCTGGAGCGTGGCGCCGACCCGGAAGATGTTGTGGTAGGAGCCGATGACCCAGAGCGTCGCCGACTTCTTCATCACGCGGCGGCACGCGAGGAGCCAGGCGCGGGTGAAGGCGTCGTAGGCGGCAAAGCTCGCGAATTTGTCCCAATCGTCGTCGACCGCGTCGACGAGGCTATGGTCGGGGCGGGTGAGGGCCCCTTCGAGCTGGAGGTTGTAGGGCGGGTCGGCGAAAACGAGGTCGACGCTCTCCGGCGGAAGCTTTTCCAGCGCAGCGATGCAGTCCCCGACGAGCACCTCGTCGAGGGGCAGGAGCCCGGGCAAAGCCACGCGGCCGGTGCGGCCGGAGGTGGGTTTCGAAGGTGTGACGTCGGAAAGGGGCGCGAGGCGTCCCATCCGAGGCGCCGGCGCAGCCAACCCGGTACGCGAGACCTGAATCCGGGCGGCGGCGCCGGCGGCCCCGGTACGCGAGGTACCCATGGGTGATCACCGGTTACGCAACTGACAGGCCGGATCATGGGGGCGTTAGGGTAAAGGCCGTGTTGCCGAGACCCGTCGAAGGCGTCCCGGTTTGGGGCTGCAATTTTTGCCGAGTCGTTGATTTCGCTGCGGTATTCCGCTGCGAGGGGACGAGCCGTTCAGGTCTCGTCAACCTTTAGGGGGCCAAAACTGCGCCGATGGTGGGTGCATGGTCCGAGCTTCGCCAACGCCGCGCGGTGGCGGGCCGTGCCGTAACCCATGTGAATCGCGAAATCGTAGCCCGGGTGGGCCGAATCGACCTGGTCCATGATTCGGTCGCGAGCGACTTTGGCGACGATGGAAGCCGCCGCGATGCAGGCCACCTGCGAGTCGCCCCGCACGACGGTCCGCACCGGGCAAAGCAGGGCCGGCGGATCGTTGCCGTCGACGAGGGCGAGATCGGGAGGAAGGCTCAAGGCCGCCACCGCGCGGCGCATGGCGAGCAGCGTCGCCTGCCGGATGTTGATCCGGTCGATGACCGCGGCCGGAACGCTCGCGATCCCGACGGCGGCCGCCCGCGCCAGGATGAGTTCGTAGAGCGTCCCCCGGCGCGCCGCCGTCAGGGTCTTAGAATCGGCCAGGCCCTCGACCTCCGCCGCGGGGTCGAGCACCACCGCCGCTGCGACGACGGGCCCAGCAAGGGGCCCGCGCCCGGCCTCGTCGACGCCGGCGATGGCGAAAAAGCCCTCGGCCCGGAGTGCCTGTTCCAGCGCCAGGGTCGCCGTGGGGCGGGCCTCGCGCCGCGTCGGGACCTGCGTGCTTTCGCGCCCTCTCATGAGGTCTGCGGCACCGGGGCGCGATTCGCCTTGGGTTGAAAGGGCGGAGTCGCGCGGGTATGGACGAGGCCCATCGCCAGGACGGCCCGCGCGAGGCGGGCGTCGGGGGGCCGCCGCTCAGACTGCGTTGTCGGAGCGGTCCGGGTTCGCCCGCGAGGCGAAAGCCGGCGGGCAAGCCTCAGGATCGGCAAGGGGGGCACCATGATCGCCAACGGACAGTCCAGCTTCCCGCGCGTCGCGGTGCTCGTGCCCTGCTACAACGAGGAAGCTTCGGTGTCGCGGGTCGTCGAGGATTTTCGGCGCGCGCTGCCTGAGGCCACGATCTACGTCTACGACAACAACTCCCGCGATCGCACGAGCGAAGTCGCCCGCGCCCAAGGAGCCGTGGTCCGGCGCGAGACCCTGCAGGGCAAGGGCCACGTGGTGCGCCGCATGTTCGCGGACGTGGAGGCGGACGTCTACGTTCTGGTCGACGGCGATGCGACCTACGACGCGGCGAGCGCGCCGGCGATGATCGAGCTGCTCCGGCGCGACGGGCTCGACATGATCACCGCCACCCGCATCAGCGAGGAGCAGGCCGCCTACCGGCGCGGGCACCGCTTCGGCAACGCCATGCTGACCGGCCTCGTGTCGCAGATTTTCGGCAAGCGCATCGCCGACATGCTGTCGGGTTACCGCGTCCTGTCGCGGCGCTTCGTGAAGTCGTTTCCTGCCATGGCGCGCGGTTTCGAGACGGAGACGGAACTCACCGTGCACGCCCTCGAGCTGCGCATGCCGATCGGCGAAGTCGACACGCCCTACTATTCGCGCCCAGAGGGCTCGTTCAGCAAGCTCTCCACCTACAAGGACGGCATCCGCATCCTGCGCATGATCATACGGCTCGTGAAGGAGGAGCGCCCGCTCACCTTCTTCTCGGGCGCCGCCGGGTTCCTGGCCTTCGTCGCGGTGCTGCTCGCCATTCCGATCGTGATGACCTGGCTCGAGACCGGCCTCGTCCCCCGGATCCCCACCGCCATCCTCGCCACGGGTCTCGTGCTCCTGGCCTTCCTCTCGCTGACCTCCGGGATCATCCTCGATTCCGTGGGTTTGAGCCGCCGCGAGGCGCGCCGCTTCGCTTACCTCAGTGTTCCCGGCCCGCTCTCCCTCGATCGCGACGGCGCGGCTGCGGTCGTGCCCGGCAACGGCTTTGCCTCGGAAATCCCGACGCCCGCCGTGCCGGCCCCGACGTCGTCTGGCCTCGCCGCGTGAGCCGCTTCCTGCGCTTCGCCCTGGTCGGGGCGGCCGGCTTCCTCGTCGATGCCGGAACGCTGATGCTGCTTCTCGCGGCGACGCCGGCCGGGCTTTACGCCGGGCGCCTCGGTTCCTTCCTGGCCGCCGTCACCTTCACCTGGGCCGCGAACCGCCGCTACACCTTCGGGGCCGGGCGGCGCTCGGCGCGCGGGCTCGTCGCGGAATGGTCGCGCTTCGTCGCGGTCAACGCGCTCGGCGGCGGCGTCAATCTCGGCGTCTACACGCTCCTCGTTTCCACCTCCGCCCTCTTCGCAGCGCGTCCTTGGCTCGCGGTGGCCGTGGGCTCCGTCGCGGGGCTCGCGGTGAACTTCGCCGGTTCAAGCCGGCTCGTGTTCCGCGATCCGGCCGCAAGCACCGCTCAAAATAGGCTGAGCTGACTCTGAGCGACCGGCCCGCGCCCGGGCGGGACGAAAAGATCGGTGCGCAGCTTGAGGCGCTTGGCGTTATAGCCGCAGCGCTCAGCCGCCGTCTCGAAGCGCCGGCCGATCATCCAGGCGAAGGGGCCGACGCCCGTCTGCCGCTCGCCCCAGGCCGCGTCGTAGAGTTTGCCCTTTCCGCCCCGCGTGTCCTGCACCAGCGAGAGCACGTGCCGCAGCTTGTCGGGGTAATGCTCGATGAGCCAGTCGCGCATCAGATCTTTGAGTTCGTGCGGCAGGCGAAGCAGCACATAGCCCGCCTCGCGGGCACCTGCCTGATAGGCGGCGCGCAGGATGGCCTCGATCTCGTGGTCGTTGATCCCCGGGATCACGGGGGCGGTGAGCACCGAGACGGGAATGCCGGCCTCCCCCAGGCGGCGGATCGTCTCGAGGCGCTTGGCGGGGGTGGCCGCGCGGGGCTCCATGCGCCGGGCGAGAACCGGGTCGAGGGTGGTGATCGAGACCGCCACCTTGGTAAGCTGCCGATCGGCCAATCCGGTGAGGACGTCGATGTCGCGCGTCACGAGCGCCGATTTCGTGACGATGCCGACCGGGTGGTTGGCGCGGGCCAACACTTCCAGGATCGAGCGGGTGAGGCGGAAGCGCCGCTCGATCGGCTGATAGGGGTCGGTGTTGGTGCCGAGCGCAATGGTTTTCGGGACGTAGCCCGGCGCGGCGAGCTCCTTTTGCAGGAGCTCGGCGGCGTTGACCTTGGCGAAGAGTTTGGTCTCGAAGTCGAGGCCGGGCGAGAGGCCCTGGAAGGCGTGGGTCGGCCGCGCGAAGCAGTAGACGCAGCCGTGCTCGCAGCCGCGATACGGGTTGATCGACTGGTCGAACGAAATGTCGGGCGACGCGTTGCGCGTGATGATCGTGCGCGGCTTCTCGATCGTCACTTCGGTCTCAAAGGGGGCCTCCTCCTGGACCGTGCCCCAGCCATCGTCGAAACGCTCGGCCGTCACGGGCTCGTACCGGCCGGGCGGGTTCGACACCGCGCCCCGGCCGCGCCTGCGCTCAGGGTCGGGTACGTGGTGGAGGCTCGCCTCGTCCGAGAAGTCGACGCCGGTGCCAGCAATCGTCGGACGGCTGGTGCGCACGGGGTCGCGCGCCGCCGGGCGGGCGACGGTGCGGGCGGCGGGGGAGGGGCTCTGTTTGGCGCGGGCGGTCATGGGTGAGCTTTCGGCGAACCTCGACGAAACCGGTCCTGACAAGAGAACAAAAGAGGAACATACGCAAGTCCAATGTTGGGCTGGTCCGGCGCGCGCTAATCAGGCCGCATGATCACGGCCCTGATCCTGTCCGAACGCGGCGTTGAGGCGCTCGCGGTGACGCTCGCGGCCCTTGTCTCAGGGGTGGCCGAGGGCGTGGTCGGCGACGCTGTCGTGCTGGCGCGCAGTGAGGACGCCGCAACCGCCCGCGTCGCCGACGCGATGGGAGCCGCCTTCGTGGTGACGGGCGACGCGTCGCCCTGGCGCGCAGCGCTGCCGCTGGCGCGGCGCGACTGGCTCTTCTGCCTGGAAGCGGGCGACGTGCCCGCGCATGGATGGATCCCCGTGGTCGAGCGCTTCCTTCTCCATCCCGGCGAGCGTCGCTACGCGCGCCTGCGGCGCCCAAGGGGCTGGCCTGCCCTCGCGGGCGCGGTCCGGGACCTCGTCGCCCCGCGGCTGCTGGCTTCGGGCGACCTCGTCCACAAGGGACTGCTCGCCGGCCCCCGGCTGCCGCGCCCGGCGCGCCTCAACGCCGGGCTCGAACGCGACCGCTGATCAGCCCGCCCCGCGGCGCAGGTGCTCGTCGAGGCGCGGCATGATCTCGACGAAGTTGCAGGGTCGGTGGCGGTAGTCGAGCTGGGCCTGGAGGATGCCGTCCCAAGCGTCCTTACAGGCGCCGGGCGAGCCCGGCAGCACGAAGATGAAGGTGGCGCCCGCGACGCCGCCCGTCGCCCGCGACTGCAGGGTCGAGGTGCCGATCTTGTCGAAGCTGATGCGGTGGAACACCGCCGAGAAGCCGTCCATGCGCTTCTCGAACAAGGGCTCCAGGGCCTCCGGCGTCACGTCGCGGCCGGTAAATCCCGTGCCGCCCGTCGTAATGACGACGTCGATCCCGGGATCGGCGATCCAGCCCCGCACCTTGGCCCGGATCGCCTCGACGTCGTCCGGCACGATGTCGCGGTCCGCGAGGCGGTGGCCGGCCGTGGTGAGACGGTCGACGAGGGTCTGGCCCGAGCGGTCGTCCTCGAGGCGGCGCGTGTCGGAGACGGTGAGCACCGCGATGGAGAGCGGCACGAAGGAAAGGGATTCGTCGAGGCCGGGCATCGGTGATCCGCGGTGAAGGAACAACCCTTCAGATGCGGCCGCTTCAGGAGATGTCAACGCGGCCGTGCTGTCGTGAGGCTGCTGCAACGAGGCGGAGGACGAGGCGGGGTGTTCGGGGCAGGGCATGCGGAGAGCGGCCGGAACGCGAGCGCCTCCGCCGATGCGGCATTGCGCGCGCTCGCTCGGCTCGTCACCGAGCGCGGCCGCGAGATGAGCCCGGCGCAGCGCCGCGAGAGCGAAACCCTCCTCCTCGCCGTCCTGGAGCGCGCCTCGCCCGAGGCCGCGGGCGAGGCCGCGACGCTTCTTTCCGCGAGCGAAGACGCGCCTCGGGGGGCGCTTCTCGCCCTGGCCCGAGGCCCTCTCACCGTGGCCCGCCCGGTCCTGACGCAGGCGCGTTCGCTTAGCGGGGCCGATCTCGTCGGCCTGTTGAGGGAGGCGAGCCCCGCCCATCTGCGAGCGGCAGCCCAGCGCCCAGGGCTGACGGAGGATGCCACCGAGCTCCTCGCCTTACGCGGCGACCGGGAAGCGATCCTGCTAGCGCTCGCCAACCCCTCCGCGCGCTTCTCGGCAGGCCGCCTCGCCCATCTCGCGGGCGATCCGGACCGGTCGCTGCGCGCCCTGCTCATCGCCCGCGGCGACCTGCCCGAGGCGGTCCTCGATCAGCTCTGGCCAGCGCTGACCCCCGACGAGCGGGCGCGCGCTATAGCGGCCGGCTGGCGCTACGGCGAGGGCGAGGTGATGGAGGCCGTGCGCGAGGCGCAGGGCGCCCTGGTGGCGCAGGTTCGGGGCGGCACCTTACCGCTTACGCCCGACGGGGTGCGCCGCCTCGTCGACATGGAGGCCGTCAGCCTGGACGAGGCGGCGGCGGGCCTGATCGAGGAGCGGCGGCTCGTCGAAGCGGCCGGCATCGTCGCTCGAGATCTCGAGCGCCCGGTCGGCCTCGTTCTCAACTTGATGACGGGTGGACGGGCGCGGGGTGTCGCGGTGCTCGCCCGCGCTGCTGGGCTCGACGCGGCCCTCGACACGCTCGCCGCGGTCCGGGCGGATTGGGGCTTGAGCGGCCCTGGGCGCCGGCTCGATCGCGCTCTCGCGGAGGTCGGAGTTGCGGAGGCCGACAACCTCCTCGATCGCCTCGACGCGCTCTGGGGGGCGGATCTCGTCGGTCCGACGGGTCTGACCCGGGGTCGACGGCGCCTCCCCGCGGACTGAGCCTGCTCTCACCCCTTGGCCCGCCTCCGGGCCGGCGCCATATGCGGCGGCCAACGGATCGTCGTGCTTCATGAGCGTCCCCCGCGTCTTCGACCGCGCCCTGGTGCGTGCCCGCCTCGCCCGGGCGCGGCGGGAAGGCTTCGCGGAGTTCCTCCTCGCCCGGGCCCTGGACGACCTCGAGGAGCGACTGGCGACGGTGCTGCGCGCCTTTCCCCTGGCGCTTGATGTCGGTACGCCGACGCCCCTCGCGGCGGAGCGCCTGATCCGCCTCGGCCGGGCCGAGCAGGTCGTGCGCCTCGCCCCCGTGCCGGAGCCCGGCGCGATCGTCGGCGACGAGGAGGCGCTGCCCTTCGCGCCGGAGCGCTTCGACCTCGCGGTCTCGCTCCTGTCCCTTCAGGGCGTGAACGATCTGCCCGGTGCCCTGATCCAGTTGCGCCGCGTCCTGAAGCCCGACGGGCTCTTCCTCGGCTGCCTCTACGGCGGCGCGACGCTGACCGAACTGCGCCAGGCCTTCACGGAAGCCGAGGCCGAGGTTGAGGGCGGGGTGAGCCCCCGCGTCGCCCCGTTCGCCGACGTGCGCGACCTCGGCGGGCTCCTGCAGCGGGCGGGCTTCGCCTTGCCCGTGACGGACATCGAACCGGTGACCGTGCGCTACGCCGACCCGTTCGCCCTGTTCAGGGACTTACGCGCCATGGGCCTCGCTAACGCGCTCGCCGACCGCCGCCGCGCGCCCTTGCGCCGCGAGACCCTGATGCGCGCGGCCCGCCTCTACGCCGAGCGTTTCGCCGATCCGGACGGGCGCTTGCGCGCCACCTTCGAGATCATCTGGCTCTCCGGCTGGGCGCCGCACGAGAGCCAGCAGAAACCCCTTCGCCCCGGCTCAGCTAAGACGCGCCTCGCCGACGCGCTCGGCACCAAGGAGCTCGGCTGATCGTTCTTCGTACCCGACAGCGCCCGAGGAGATGTCCCGTGACCCAAGGCAGCCCCGACCATCCCATCACCATCACGGACAACCCGCACCGCGTCCGCGTGGTACTCGGCGGCTTCATCGTGGCCGAGACCACCCGGGCCAAGACCCTGCGCGAGGCTAGTCTTCCGCCCGTCCAATACATCCCGCGGGAGGACGCGCAGATGGATCTTTTCGAGCGCACCGACCACCGGACGCATTGCCCCTACAAGGGCGACGCCTCCTACTACACGCTCACCGCCGGCGGCCTCGAGCGCCGCAACGCGGTGTGGAGCTACGAGAGCCCGTTTCCTGGCGTGGCGGCGATCGCGGGGCACCTGGCCTTCTATCCGAACCAGGTCGACGCGATCGAGGAATTCGCAGAGTAGGGGAGTGATGATCGGCCTTGCGGCCGAGCGCTGCTCTCACAGCGCCCCCTCTCCCGGCCGGCTCCGCCGGCCACCCTCTCCCGCTGAAGGGGAGAGGGTCGCGCTCCACCTTCTCCCCTTCAGCGGGAGAGGGTGCCCCTTGCGTCAGCAAGGGGCGGATGAGGGGTGCTGGGCGTAGACCCGAGCGGATCAGACCATCAGTGATGTCGTTCGCGGGCTCGACCCGCGAACCTCGGCGTGAAGGCCCGAGTGCAAGCAACCGAGATGGCCGGGTCAAGCCCGGCCATGACAGAGGCGGGGGAGGACGAGCTCGACCTCCCCCGATTGCGCGCCGCCCGCCTTCCCGCCACAACGCTCCGACCCTTCCCGGAGCCACCCCGTGACCCCGTTCACCTTCAACACCACACCCGCCATCGTCTTCGCGCCGGGCGCCGTGGCGCGGATCGGGGAGATCGCGGCCGGGCGGCTCGGGTCGCGCGTGCTCGTCGTCACCGATCGCGGGCTCGTCCGCGCCGGCCTCGTCGCCCCCGCGCTCGCGGCGCTGGAGGCGGTCGGGATCGCGGCGGCCGTCTACGACGCCGTGGTCGCCGACCCGCCCGAGTCGGTCGTCCTCGAAGCGGCGGCCCTTGCCCGGTCGCACGGGGCCGAAGGGGTCATCGGGCTCGGCGGCGGATCGTCCCTCGACGTCGCGAAGCTCGTGGCGCTTCTCGCCCGCAGCGATGAGGCCTTGAGCGCCATCTACGGCGTCGGCCTCGCCAAAGGCCCGCGTCTGCCCCTGCTCCTCGCGCCGACGACCGCGGGCACGGGATCGGAAGTGACGCCCATCAGCATCGTCACCACGGGCGCGCACGAGAAGAAGGGCGTGGTCTCGCCCGTGCTCCTGCCCGACGTGGCGCTCCTCGATCCGGACCTGACGCTGGGCCTCCCGCCCCACGTGACGGCGGCCACCGGCGTCGACGCCATGGTCCACGCCATCGAGGCCTATGCCTCGGCGAGCCCGAACAATAATCTGGTGTCCCGGGCGCTCGCCCGCGAAGCCCTCCGGCTCCTCGGGCGCAGCATTCGAACCGCTGTCCGGAATGGGGCCGACAAAGCGGCGCGCGCGGACATGCTCCTGGGTTCGATGCTGGCGGGCCAGGCCTTCGCCAACAGCCCGGTGGCGGCGGTGCACGCGCTCGCCTACCCGATCGGCGGGCATTACGGCGTGCCGCACGGCCTCTCGAACGCCCTCGTCCTGCCGCACGTGCTGCGCTTCAACGCGACCGCCGCGGCGGACGCCTATTGCGCCCTCGCGCCCGATCTCTTCCCGCACCTCGCCGGCGTCTCTGGCGCCGACGGGGCGGTGCGCCTCGCCGACGAACTCGCGGCGCTGGCCCGGGACCTCGGTCTCGAACCGCGCCTGCGGGACGTCGGCATTCCGCAGGACGCGCTCCCGCTGCTGGCCGAGGACGCCATGAAGCAGACGCGGCTTCTCGTGAACAACCCGCGGCCGGTCACGCTCGCGGACGCACGGGCGATCTACGAGGCGGCTTGGTAGGCCGTCAGCTGCGGGCCGGCACGGCGCCCGTCGTGGGATCGAAGCCGATATCCGCCTGGAGGCGGGCGTCGAGGGAACGCAGGGCGTCGGCCGTCCGGCTCTCGGGCGAGGCGGCGCGGCGCGATCGGGCCGCGAGCCGGTTGAGGCAGGCGACGAAGGTCAGGGGGCAGAACCGCAGCGGCGTCGTGGCGAAAAGCGTGGAGGACAGGGCGGTCATCCGTCGTCTCCTGGTCTGTGAGGGGCCCGTGGGCTGATGAGCCTCTTCCTGCGCCCGCTTCGTTTCAGTCCCGCGCCGCCCGGTTTTTGCGCAGGTTGCAACCAGGTCACGGCTGCGCGACACCGACACTTCTGCCTCTCGCGCGCTCGATCCCGATGCCTCGGCCCGCCCGCCTCGACCGCTCCGCCTTCGCGCTGTTCCGCCCGGTCCCGACCCGGTGGATGGACAACGACGTCTACGGCCATGTGAACAACGTCGTGTATTATTCCTACTTCGACACGGCGGTGAACGCGGCGCTGCTCGAGGCCGGGCTGCTGGACGTCGCGGCGAGCCCCGTGATCGGCCTCGTCGTCGAGACGGGCTGCACTTACTTCGAGAGCGTCAGCTTCCCGGAGACGGTCGAGGCGGGGCTTGCCGTCGAGCAACTCGGGCGCTCGTCGGTGCGCTATCGGCTCGGCATCTTCAAGGCCGGTGCCCCGCGCGCGGCGGCGCAGGGGCACTTCGTCCACGTCTACGTGGAGCGGACGAGCCAGCGCCCGACCGACATCCCGCCGAACGTCAGGGCCGCGCTTGAGGGCTGGTCCCTGCCGGAGGGCTCGTCCGCGCCGCGGTCGTGAGCCAGACGCCCGCGAGCACGATAGCGCCGCCGACGACCTCCCGGGCGCCGACCATCTCGCCGAGCACCGCGAAGCCCAAGAGCGTTGCCACCACGGGCTGGAGATAGCCCACCATCGCCGCCCGGGTCGGGCCGGCGCGGCGGATAAGGCGCATGAAGAGTGCCATCGGCGCGGCGGTGGCGAGCACGCCGAGCGCCAGGAGAGCAGGGAGGTGGCTCGGAGCCTCGGCGAAGGCGCCGGTTCCGTGAAGGCCGAGCGCCAGGAGCAGAGCGACGCCGCCGGAGAAGAGCTGCTGCCCGAAGGCGAGGCGGAACGGCTCCACCCGCGGAATCGCGCGGACGTAGAGGTTTCCCGCCGCATAGCTCAAGGCGGCCCCGGCCATGGCGAGGGCCCCCGCGGCGTCCGCGCCCGCCACGAAGGCGGACGGGCCGATGAGCACGCCCATGCCGAGGAGGCCCACCGCGACGCCGAGGAAGCGTCGGGCCGAGAGCCGCTCGTCGGCGAAGAGGAGATGCGCCCCGAGCGCCACGAGCAAGGGCGCCGCCGCCTGGATCATCGAGCCGAGCGCCCCCGTGATCCGGGTCATGGCGAAGGCGAGCAGGATGTTGGGCAGCCAGCCGTTGGTGAGGCCGAGCACGAACCAGTGCCGCCATTCGCCGGGCGACGGCGTCAGGCTCGTGCCCCAGGCCCGCAGAACGACAGCGAGGGTCGCGGCTCCGATCACGCCGCGGCAGGCGGCGAGAACAGCGGGTGGCAGGGCGCCCTCCGTGAGCTTCACGAACAGGAACGACGAGCCCCACAGCGTCGAGACGGCGAGAAGTTCGAGCGCGAGGCGGGGCGCGGGAAGGCCGTTGGACGGCGCTGCCGACAAAGGTGTCAAGGCCGCTGCGCCCCTAACCCGGCAGGAGCTCTTCGAGCACCGGGATCAGCGGCTCGTCGGCGGGTGGCATCGGTAGCTCCCGCAAGTCCCGAGGCCTGACCCAGCGCAGGGCCTGACCCTCCCGCGAGCGCGCGAACCCGTCCCAGCGCCGGCAGACGTAGAGCGGCATCAGGAGGTGAAAATCCTCGTAAGGATGGCTCGCGAAGGTCAGCGGCGCGAGGCAGGCGGCCTTGACCGCGATGCCGAGCTCCTCGTCGAGCTCGCGGATCAGGGTGTCCTCGGGCCGCTCGCCCGGCTCCACCTTGCCGCCGGGGAACTCCCACAACCCGGCGAGCTGCTTGCCTTCCGGCCGCTGCGCGACGAGGACGCGCCCGTCCGGATCGATGAGCGCCACGGCGACAACGAGAAGAAGTTTCACGGAATCACCTCAGCAACCGCCGTCATTCCGGGGCGCGCGCAGCGCGAGCCCGGAATCCACGACCGGGTGAGCGGCGGCGACTTCCGTCCGGCCCAGACATGGATTCCGGGCTCTCGGCTTCGCCGAGCCCCGGAATGACAGGGCTGGACGTCACGACCGATAATCCCCGTTGATCTCGACGTAAGCCTTCGTGAGATCGCAGGTCCAGACCCGCGCCCGGCCGTTTCCAAGGCCGAGATCGACGCCGATGCGGATGTCCTCGCCCGCCATATAGGCCGAGGTCGCGGCCTCGTCGTAGGCCGGGTCGCGGGCGCCCGCGACGGCGACGCGGATGTCGCCGAAGGAGATCGCGAGGCGGTCGCGGTCGGCGGGCTCGCCGGCCTTGCCCACCGCCATGACGACCCGGCCCCAGTTGGCGTCCTCGCCGGCCACCGCCGTCTTCACCAGGGGCGAGTTGGCGATCGACATCGCGATGCGGTGGGCGGAATGGTCGCTCTCGGCGCCGGCCACCTCGACCGTGACGAACTTGCGCGCGCCCTCGCCGTCCTTGGCGACGAGCTGGGCGAGCTCGATCAGGAGATCGTTGAGGGCAGACGCGAAATCGGCGATTCGCGCGTCGTCGGCCCGCTCGATCCGGGGTGCGCCCCGCGTCTCGGCAGTGCCCGTCGCGAAAAGCATGAGGGTGTCCGAGGTCGAGGTGTCACCGTCGACCGTGACGCAGTTGAAGCTTTCGGCCGTGCCGGCCGCCAGCAGCGCCTGCAGGGCCGGGGCGGCGATGGGCGCGTCGGTGAACACGAAGGACAGCATGGTCGCCATGTCGGGAGCGATCATACCCGCGCCCTTGGCGATGCCGTTGATCGTGACCTCCGCTTCGCCGAGACGCACCCGGCGCGTCGCGAGCTTCGGGAAGGTGTCGGTCGTCATGATGGCGCGCGCCGCCGCGGGCCAGAGGTCGGGTGCTGCGCGGGCGGCGCAATCCTCGAGCACGCCCTGAAACTTCGTCGCGTCGAGGGGCTCGCCGATGACGCCCGTCGAGGCGATGAAGACGTCCGACGGCGCGCAGCCCGCCGCCTGCGCCGCGATGGAGGCGGTGAGCGCCACCGCCTCGCGGCCCTTCAGGCCGGTGAAGGCGTTGGCGTTGCCCGAATTGACCACTACGGCCCGTGCCGCGCCGCCGGCGAGGTTCGCCCGGCACCAATCGACCGGCGCGGATGGACAGCGCGAGCGGGTGAACACGCCGGCCACCGTCGTGCCCGGGTCCAGCGCCACGAAAAGCACGTCGGTGCGGTTGCGGTAGCGGATGCCGGCCTCGGCGGTGGCGAGCCGAACGCCTTCGATGGGCGGCAGCGACGGCTCCGTCTTCGGCGCGAGCGGAGACACGGCGTGGGACATCGGGGGGAGCTCCGCGAGGGGTGGTCTGAAGACCGGCGGGAGGTGCGGGCGTTCGCCAGGCGCTGTCAAGACGGCGCTCCGCGACCTTGGAACGGGGAACGCCCCTTGCCGAACCCCGTTGTCCGGTCTCAACCGCCAGGAGGCCGTGCCATGAGCTCGAAGCAGCCCAAGACTCAAGTCCCCACCGACGCCGACCTCAAGGGCAACCCGGGCATCGGATCGTCCAAGGGCACCAGCACCGGGTTCGATCCGGAGGAGATCGAGGGTGACAGCACCTTCGAGGGCGATGTCGAGAACGAGACGACGCGCGAGGGCGGTGTCGACCCGAACCACCGCGGGCGCGGCAACCGGTAAAGGGCCTCGATCGGGGCTCCGGACACCACTCTTTCGGGGGTCGCGGACCTGCGCTAGAAGCCCGGCGCTGTTCCGTTCCGCTCCCCCGAAGAGGCCCCGATGACCGATCCCCTTCCCAACGTGCACGTGCGGGCCGAGATCCTGGTTCAGGCTCTTCCGCACATGCAGCGGTATGACGAGGAAGTCGTCGTCATCAAGTACGGCGGCCACGCCATGGGCGACCGCGCCGCCGCAGAGGACTTCGCTGAGGACGTGGTGCTCCTGGAGCAGTCGGGCATAAAGCCCATCGTGGTCCACGGCGGCGGGCCGCAGATCGGCAAGATGCTGGAAAAACTCGGCATCCGCTCCGAGTTCCAGGCGGGTCTGCGGGTGACGGACCAGGCCACCGTCGAGGTGGTCGAGATGGTGCTCGCCGGCTCCATCAACAAGCAGATCGTCGGCTGGATCTCGGCCGAGGGCGGCAAGGCCATCGGCCTGTGCGGCAAGGACGGCAACATGGTGCTGGCCCGGAAGGCCACCCGCACCGTGGTCGATCCGGATTCGAGCATCGAGCGCGTCGTCGATCTCGGCTTCGTGGGCGAGCCGGAGACGGTGAACCGCTCCGTCCTCGACGCGGTGCTCAAGGCCGAACTCATCCCGGTGCTCGCCCCCGTGGCGGTGGGCAGCGACGGCCAGACCTACAACGTCAACGCCGACACCTTCGCCGGCGCCATCGCCGGGGCGATGGGAGCGAAGCGCCTCCTGCTGCTGACCGACGTGCCCGGCGTCCTCGACAAGCAGAAGAAGCTCATCCCCGAGATGACGATCGAGGATTGCCGCCGCCTCATCGCGGACGGCACCATCACCGACGGCATGATCCCGAAGATCGAGACCTGCATCTACGCCCTGGAGCAGGGCGTCGAAGCGGTGGTCATCCTCGACGGCAAGGTGCCCCACTCGGTGTTGCTCGAGCTCTTCACCGACCACGGCGCCGGGACGCTGATCCGACGGGGGTGAGAGCCCACGGCTCGTGTCATTCCGGGGCTCGCCGCAGGCGAGAGCCCGGAATCCAGGACCGGGTGAGCGGGGTCGAGCGGCATCCGGCCCAGTCGTGGGTTCCGGGTTCCGCTGCGCGGCCCCGGAATGACGATCGACGCTAGGTCGCCATCAGCTCCTGATCCTTCGCCCGCGCCCGCTGGAAGGCCGGGCGGGCGTCGAGCCCCGCGACGTAGGCCTCGAACTCCGGCCGTTTCGGCACGAGGCCGAACATCATGCCCCAGCGCAGGTTCGATCCGATCACCACGTCGGCCGCCGTGAAGCGCCCGCCGACGAGGAACGCTTTGTCCCGCACGGCGTCGGCGAGGACGCCCATCACGGTCTCGAAGTCACGGTAGCCCAGCGCACCGGGGCGCGCCTCCTCCTTGCGCGGGAAAGCCCGGTCCGTGACCGCGGGCTCGACGCAGCCCGGACCGAAGAACAGCCATTTCAGGTAGGGACCGCGCTCGGGCGACCCGACCGGGACGCCGAGGCCTGCCTCCGGGAAGGCATCGGCCAGGTAAGCGCAGATCGCGGCCGACTCGGTGATCGCCACGCCGTCGTGCACGATCGCCGGCACCTTCCCCATCGGGTTGATCGCGCGGTAGTCGGGCCTGAGCTGCTCGCCCTTCTGCAGGTCAAGGATCTTGATGTCGTAGGGCTGACCCAGCTCCTCGAGCATCCAGAGCGTGACGGAAGAGCGCGAAGGGGTCGCGTGGTACAGGGTGAGTTGGCTCATGGCGGGTCTCCGGCGCGATCCTCGCGAAGCGCCGGGACGCTAGCGTTCCCGGCCCGCCTTTCGCAACCGGGCTGCGCGCCCTACCTTGAGCGTCCCTCAGGGGCCGCGGCCCCGGCGCCATCGGCCGATGACCTCATCCACCTCGCCTGCCGTCACCGAACCCGCTGCCCTTCCGACGCGCGACTTCAAGCACGTCGACACCTGGGTCTTCGATCTCGACAACACGCTCTACCCGCACGAGGCCCGGGTCTGGCCGCAGGTGGACGAGCGCATCACGCTCTACGTGATGAACACCTTCGGCCTCGACGGCCTGTCGGCGCGGGCGCTGCAGAAGTATTTCTATCACCGCTACGGGACGACGCTGCGGGCACTCGTCGACGAGTTCGGCGTCGATCCTTACGACTTTCTCGACTTCGCCCACGACATCGACCACTCGGCGATCGAGCTGAACCCGCTGCTGGGGTCCGCCATCGAGCGGCTGCCGGGGCGCAAGCTCATCCTCACCAACGGCTCGCGCCGGCACGCGGAGCGGGTCGCCATGGCGCTCGGCATCTTCGACCATTTCGAGGACGTGTTCGATATTGCCGCCGCGGGCTTCGTCCCGAAGCCCGAGCGGCGCGCCTACGAGCTCTTCCTGGAGCGCCACGGCGTCGATCCCGCCCGCGCCGCCATGTTCGAGGACATCGCCAAGAATCTCGTCGTGCCCCACGATCTCGGCATGACGACGACCCTCGTGACGCCGAAAACCGCCGACCCGTTCCGCGAGAGCTTCGAGCAGGAGGCCGTGGCCGCGCCCCATATCGACCACGTGACGGACGATCTGACGGGGTTCCTGGAGCGCGTGATGCCGGACACGGCTCGTCCCGGCGCCTGAGCACCGGTCGAGCCGTCACCGACGTTCGCGATGTCGAGAAAGTTTGGAGCGGGCGAAGGGATTCGAACCCTCGACCCCAACCTTGGCAAGGTTGTGCTCTACCCCTGAGCTACACCCGCGCTCCACGGCGCCATCGGCACCGGCCAGGGCGCGGTGTATGCCGCATCCCTTCAGGGATTGCAAGCGGCCGGGGACAGGAAAAATCATCGGGTTGCGGGACGGCTTTCGCGGGCGGACCGGCTATGGTCAGACCCGGAGCGGAGGAGGGTTTTCGAACCATGCGGGCCTTCTACGAGAGCAATCTCGCGCTGATCCACAACGCCGGCTTCGGCGCCCTGGCGACCGGGGCCGGGCGGATCGTGCTCGATCACTTGCGCCGCCGGGCGCGGGAGGGAAAGGGGGAGGACGCCCTCGTCGACCTCGGCTGCGGCAGCGGCGTGCTCGCCGAGCAGATCAGCCTCATGGGGTTTCCCGTGGTGGGCATCGACCTCTCCGCCCACCTCGTGCGGCTGGCGCAAAGCCGCGTGCCGCGCGGCACGTTTCAGGTCGGCTCGATCTACGAGGTGGAGCTGCCGAGGGCCGCCGCCGTCACGATGATCGGCGAGGTGGTCAACTACAGCGTCGCGGGCAAGCCCCAGGCCGATGACCTCGCGGCGCTCCTGCAGCGCATTCACGCGGCGCTGGAGCCCGGCGGCCTGCTCCTCTTCGACGCGGCGGCGCCCGGCCGGCAGGCCGGCTCGGCGCGTCAGAGCTTCCGACACGGACCCGACTGGACCGTGCTCGTCGATCAGCGCGAGGACGGCCGCGTGCTCACCCGCGAGATCACGACGTTTCGCGCGGCGGGCGACCTGTTTCGGCGCGAGAGCGAGCAGCACGTGCTCCACCTCTGGCCGGCCGACGAGATGGAGGGAGCGCTCGCCCACGCGGGCTTCTCCGTCGCGCTCATCGACCGCTACGACGACGTGGCGCTGCCGCCGGGCCTCGTCGGCTATCGGGCCGAGCGGCTGCCCGGCTGACGGGTGCGACATTCCCGCAACGCCCGTCCCGCCTTGTGGACGGGGAACCATCGCCCGTCTGGCGGCTTTCGAGTCGTAGTGTAGCGTAGCGGTGGGCCGTCCGATCGAATCGGAGGGCCCTCCCGAAAGGCTTCCGCAAGGGGCCTGAAGGCGTAAGAGGTCCGATGGCACGTGTGCTGCATGGACGTGATCGCCGGTCGTCGGACCGGCCCGCGCTTCCCGGAAGCAGCCCTTGGCGGTTCGGCATGATTCTCACCCATCCGCGACGGTGCCGCGCCCTCGAAGGGCCTCCCTGTCCCGCCCGCGCCGCCGTGCGAGCACGGCGCGCCCTCGACGATTCGATCCTTTCAGCGGACGGCCCTCGGGCCGTCCGTTCGCGTTTCCCGACCCCTCAGCATCGGAGGAAGCCGTGAGCAAGCGTCAGGACAAGCTGCGTCGCAAGAGCCATCGCCGCTTCGCCGGAGCCGAGGTGATCGAACTGCACGCCGACGGCGCGCGCGGGAAGTTCGACGAGGAGCGCCACCTTCAGCCGATCAAGCCGCTGAACCCCACGCAGTCGGCTTATCTCGACGCTTTGGCCCGCCACCCGCAGGTGGTAGTGCTGGGGCCGGCCGGCACCGGCAAGACCTGGATCGCCGCAACCTACGCCGCCGACCTCTACCGCCAGCGGCGCATCTCCAAGATCGTGCTGACCCGGCCCAACGTTCCGGGCGGACGCTCACTCGGGTTCCTGCCAGGCACGCTGGAAGAGAAGTTCGCCCCCTGGGCGACGCCCCTGATCGAGGCCATCAAAGAGCGGATCGGCGCGGGCGCCTACGAAATCGCGCTTAAGAACGGCGACATCGAGATGGTACCCTTCGAGATCATGCGCGGGCGCTCCTGGTCGGACTGTTTCGTGCTCTTCGACGAGGCGCAGAATGCGACGCCCCACGAGATGAAGCTGTTCCTCACCCGCATCGGCGAGGATTGCCGGGTGGTGGTGAACGGGGATGTCAGCCAGTGCGACCTGCGCGAGGCCTCGGGCCTCGCCACGGTGCTGGATCTCATCGAAGCGAACGACCTGCCGGTGCCGGTGATCGCTTTTACCCTCGACGACATCGTCCGCTCGGGCCTCTGCGCCATGTGGGTGCGGGCCTTCGAGGAAGCCCGAATCTAAGGGCTGGCCGGAAAGAACTCTCGTCCCAACCTTCACCTCATCCTGAGGCGGCGCGCCAGCGCCCTCGAAGGAGGGCTCCAGTGAAATATACGGTCCTGGAGCCCTCCTTCGAGGCCCAGGCTCACGCCTTCGCACCTCAGGATGAGGTCGTCCGTTGGGATCGGTCGCCTTTGCCGGCCAGCCCTTGAGACGCAGGGGTAAAGCCATCCTGCCGATGGCAGTGCGGCCTCGCCGATGCAGGTCGAGTCGCGTCAGCGATTGGCGACGAGGACGGGCACGCTCGGCTCGCCGATAGCGACCCAGTCCTGGCTCTCCTGGCCCTCGCGCTTGAGGTATTCGTAGCCGGTCTCGTACCAGGGCAGAACCGCGCCCTTCTTGTTGTCGAGGATGAGGTCGCCCGACGCGGTGCGGACCATGAGCACCGCGTGGCCGTCGCCGCCCTCGTCGAGCACCACGGTCATCAGCAGGGCCCGGCGCGGCAGGCCCGCGGCGACGAGGCGCCGGCGCTTCTCGATCTGGATGTCCTCGCAGTCGCCGATGCTGTCGTCCGGGAAATCCCAGCGGTCCTCGACGCCCCAATGCGCCCAGTCCGTCTTCGGCGTGATCGCGACATTCACCTCGCGGTTGACCCGCTTGAGGAGGTCGAAGGTCTCGACCGTCAGCGGGATCATGGCGGCTTCTTTGGTGTCGACGGCACACTCGGCGGGCAGGCGCCTACAGAACTCCACCCAGGCGCGGGTGGGTGTGACCTCGACTTCGACCATCGGAACATGGGCTGGCGCTTCCGCGGTCTCGGCGTGAGCTCCCGCGATGGCACCGACCAGGACCACTGCCGCGAGAAGGCCGCGTCCCCCCATGGCGCCTCGGCGCCGGAACATAATCTGTCGCATGGCCCCCACCGGCTCGTTGTTTTGTTGCCGAATACAAAGCAAGGGCTGGACCAGGTAAACGATTCGTTGCCGTTGGCGCCTCGCCGCTCGTCGACGGCTAGGCTGTGTGACGTCCGGGTGACACGTGCCGCAACGGCATCTTCGAAGTGCCGAAAACGGACGGCTGGTGAAACTTTAGGCGGCTTTGCCCCCGGCCGCCTGCCGGCTATGCAGGACGTGGCCAAGGGAGCTCAGAATGGCGGGTGGCCAGGCGCTCAGCCCCGACGAGATCGTGGTCCTGCTGGACCCGACCGGCGGCAAAGGGCGCGAGGCTCTAAAAGGCGCGATGCTCGCCCTCATCGCCCAGGATGTGCTCCGCATCAAAACGTCCGCCCAACGACGAGGCACACTGTCATGACCTACTCCGCCGCACCGCAGGCCAGCCTCGTTCTGAGAAACGGCACCATCTGGTGCGGCCGCGCGGAGGGCACGGCAGAGGCCGTCGCGATCTGGGGCGACACGGTGCTGGCGGCAGGAACGAACGCGCAGATCGACGCTCTCGTCGGGCCGTCGACGGAGGTCATCGACCTCCAGGGCCGGTTCGCCATGCCGGGCCTCAACGATTCGCATCTCCACCTCGTCTCGCTCGGCATTACCATGGGCTGGGTCGACGCGCGGCCCGCCGCGGCGCCGACGCTGGAGTCGCTTCTCGACGCGATCCGCGCCCGCGCCGCGGTGACACGGCCCGGCGACTGGATCCTCGCCCGCGGCTACGACCAGACGAAGCTCGACATCCGCCGCCACCCGCACCGGACCGAGCTCGACCGCGCCGCGCCGGACCACCCGGTGATGGTGGTGCGCACCTGCGGCCACGTCTCGGTGTGCAACTCCGCGGCGTTGAAAGTCGCCGGCATCGACGAGACCTCGCCGACGCCGCCGGGCGGCCTCATCGAGCAGGCGAACGGCAGCCTTACCGGCATGCTCGCCGAGAATGCCCGCGCGCCCGTCTGGGCCGCGATCCCGGCGCCGACGCAGGACGACCTCGTCGACGGCATCGAGCGCGGCGGGCGCTACCTCCTGTCCTACGGCATCACGAGCTGCATGGACGCGGCGGTGGGCCAGCGCGGGGGCTTCGGAGAGATCGCCGCCTATCATCGGGCCAAGCGCGAAGGGCGCTTGCCGGTGCGGACGTGGCTGACGCTGCTCGGCGACCCGGATGTCAGCATCGTCCCGCAATGTCACGCAGCGGGTCTCGTCACGGGAACCGGCGACGACATGCTGATGATCGGCGCCGTCAAACTCTTCCTCGACGGCTCGGCGGGCGGGCGCACCGCCTGGATGTCGAAGCCTTATCTCGGGGAGGACGGGACGACGGGCGTCTGGATGCTGTCCGACCCGGAGGTCGAGGCCCTGGTGCTCGACGCCCACGAAAAAGGCTACCAGCTCGCCTGCCACGCCATCGGCGATGCGGCGATCGGGCAGCTCATTACCGCCTACGAGAAGGCGCTGGCCGCCCATCCCGATCCGGACCGGCGCCACCGGATCGAGCATTGCGGCTTCTCGACGCCGGAGCAGCACGAGCGCATGCGGAAGGCCGGCATCTATCCGTGCCCGCAGCAGGTCTTCATCTACGATTTCGGCGACGCTTACGTCTCGGTTCTGGGCGAGGAGCGGGCGCTGGGCAGCTACCCGTTCCGCACCTGGACGGATCTCGGCTTCAAGCCTGCCACGGGCAGCGACGCGCCGGTCTGCGATCCGAACCCCTTCCCGAACCTCTACACGATGCTCACCCGCCAGACGTGGAAGGGCACCGTCATGGATGCGGGGCAGCGCGTCTCTATCGACGAGGCGTTGCAGGCCTACACGGAATACGGCGCCTTCTCGCAGAAGCGCGAGCACGTCAAAGGACGCCTCGTGCCGGGCCAACTCGCCGATATCGCGGTGTTCTCCCGCAACCTGCTCACCGCCGCGTCAGAGGACATACTGAACGACACGCGGTGCGACCTGACGGTGCTGGGCGGCAAGGTCGTCTACGATCGCCGGACCGCCTGACGGGAGTTCGCCCATGGCCCGCCTTCCCACGATCCAGGTTCGCGTTCCCGCCGGCGCCTCGGCGCCGCACCAGGGCACCCTCTCGATCGGCCAATGGCAGATCCCCTGCGTGATCGGCGCCGGCGGCCTGATCGAGGCCTCGCTCAAGCGGGAGGGAGACAGGCGCACGCCGATCGGGGTCTTCCCCCTGCGCTACGGCTTCTTCGACGCCGCGGCCCGGCCCGACTTCCCACGCGACCTCGCGTTCCCCTTCGTCCCCCTCGCACCCGACCTGATCTGGGGGGAGGATGGACCGCATTACAATCGGCTCGTCCGGGCCGAGGGCGAGGAGCGGGCGACGGAGCGACTCGCGCGTCCGCGCGACGAACCTCTCTTCGAGGTCATCGTCCCGATCGGCTACAACGACGCCGTCGTAGAGCAGGGGCGGGGCAGCGCCCTGTTCATCCACGCGGCCCGCGCCGACGGGAGCGGCACGGCGGGCTGCGTCGCGGTGGCGCAAGAGCACATGACCGAACTCGCGCGCCGCCTCGAGCCGGGCATGGTCATCGACATCGGCCCGGAGGAGGGTGCCCCCGTCCAGGTGCGCGACGAAGGCCCGATCGAGGCCGTGCGCTTCCTCGGCCTGGAGCCCGGCCCGAATCTCCTGGTGCTCGGCGCCGTCCACGGCAACGAGGTCTGCGGCCCCGAGAGCATCCGCCGGGTGCTCGCCGACATCCGCGCGGGGCGCACCGCGATCCAGCGCGGGACGGTGACCTTCGTGCCCGTCGTGAACCTCAAGGCCTATCGCCAGCGCAGCCGCGAGGGCGACCGCAACCTGAATCGGGATCTCACCGAGAAGGTACTCCCGCAAGACTACGAGGACCGGGTCGGCAACCGGCTCTGCGCGCTCCTGCGCGCCCACGACGTCCTCCTCGACGTCCACTCCTTCAAAGGCCTGGGCGAGCCCTTCGTCTTCGCGGGCCTCGTCGGCAGCGACGACGGTCTCGACCCGTATGGTCATGCTGAAGCCGAGGCCGCCTTCGCGGCTCGGCTCGGGCCGTCGACCATCATGCACGGCTGGCTCGAGGTTTTCGCGAAAGCCTTCGCGCTGCGGCGCCAGCTCGGGCTGCCGGGCCGGCCGGTCTCGGACGGGGTCGGGACGACCGAGTACATGCGCCATGCGGGCGGCTACGGCGTCACCCTCGAATGCGGCCAGCACGACGATCCCGCGGTGATCGAGGTGGGCACTGGCGCGATCAACGCCGCTCTCGCCCATCTTCGTCTGATCGACGCGCCGGCCCCGCCGGTGACGGCGCGCTTCGGGATCGCGCTGGTCGACGTGACCCTGTGCAAGACCGACGGCGACCGGATCGACGCGGCCTGGCGCAACGGCGACGCCGTCGCGGCCGGCCAGGTGATCGCCCAACGCGCCGACGGGACCCCGATCACGGCGCCTATGGACGGCTTCCTCGTCTTCCCAAACCCGACAGCGAAGCCCGGAGAGGTCCTGTTCTACTTCGGCGTGGCAAGCCCGCGCGACTTCGCGCGGACTTGAGTTCGTCGGCTCGTCCCACTCACGCCGCCGTCTGCACCTCGGCCGGCGCGGACCGGGCGCGCACCAGGGCTGTGACACCAACGTAGTCGAGCTTGCCGGAGCCGAGCACCGGCACCTTGTCGACGACCACGACCTCGGCCGGGATCATCAGCTCGGAGGCGCCTTTTCCCTTGGCATGAGCCTGGAAGGCCGAGCGCGTCGCGCCGCGCGCCTCGGTGATGAGGACGAGGCGCTCGCCTTTGCGCGGATCGGGCTGCGTGGCCACCGCCGAGAGGGCGCCGGGCCAGCAATCCGCCGCCAGCGTCTCCACCGCGGCGAGCGAGATCATCTCGCCGCCGATCTTGGCGAAGCGCTTGGCCCGGCCCTTGATGGTGATGAAGCCTTGGGCATCGAGGGTCACGATGTCGCCCGTATCATGCCAGCCTTCCATTGGGGGCTCCAGGACGCCGGGGTTCTCAGCGCGCAGATAACCCATCATGACGTTCGGGCCGCGAACGTAGAGCCGGCCGCCCTCGTCGACGCCGGGCACGGCCTCCAGCCGGAGCTCCATGCCGGGCATGGCGCGGCCGACCGTGCCGAAGCGGTTGAACATCGGCGTGTTGATGGCGAGCACCGGCGCCGTCTCGGTCACGCCGTAGCCCTCCAGGATGCGCAGGCCGAACTTCTCCATGTAGGTGCGCCGCGTCGGCTCCTTCACCGGCTCCGCGCCGGCGAGCACGTAGCGCAGGGAGCGGAAGTCGTATGGATGCGCCGCCCGGGCATAGCCCGTGAGGAAGGTGTCGGTGCCGAAGAGGATCGTGGCGTTCGAGCCGTACACGAGCTCGGGCACGATCCGGTAGTGCAGGGGCGACGGGTAGAGGTAGACCGGCACGCCCGAGACGAGGGGCAGCACGAGGCCGACCGTCAGGCCGAAGGAGTGGAAGACGGGCAGGACGTTGAACACCTTGTCCTGGCGCCCGAAATCGATCCGCGCCGCGGCCTGGGCCGCATTGCTCAGCATGTTGCGGTGGGAGAGGACGACGCCCTTCGGCGTGCCTTCCGAGCCGGAGGTGAAGAGGATCGCGGCGCGGTCGTCCGGCCCGCGCGGGGCGATGGGCTTCGCCGCGTTGAGCAGGCCCTTGAGCTTGTCGCTCAAGGTCACCGTCGCCCGCACGTCCTCGAGGTAGATGATGCGGAGCGAGCCAGCGACGGCGGCCACGAGGGCGTCGAGCTTGCCCTTCTCGACGAAGGCGCGGGAGGTGACGAGCGTTGTGACCTCCGCGGCGCGGCAGGCAGCGAGGATGTTGGTGGCGCCCGCCGTGAAGTTGATCATCGCCGGCACCCGGCCTGCCGACATCAGGCCGAGCAAGGTCACCGCCGCGCCGTTGGCGTTCGGCAGCATGACGCCCACCGCGGCGCCCTCGGGGGCGAGCGGCATCAGCTTCGTGCCGAGCACCCGCGCGCCGACGAGGAGGCGCTTGTAGGTGAGCGAGCCGGTGACCGGGTCCTCCACTGCGATCCGCCCGCGCCCGTTGCGCTCGGCGGCTTCGACCACGGCCTCGAAAACCGTGCGGTCGGTCGGAGCGGTGCGGAAGACAAGGTCCGACATGATCTGGTAGAGGGCCGCGCCCGCCGCTTGGCGACGGTTCTTGCCCTTCAGCGCCGGGTCGACGGTGAGGGACACGGGTTCCAGCACCGTCACGGTGACCTTGGGCCACCAGCGGCGGCGCACCTGGGCGCGGGAGAGGCGCGAGAAGGGCGTCTGCTCCAACCCGTCAATCTTGACCGGCACGACCATGGCGCCGGACTTCTCCGCGATGAGGCCTGCGCCGTCGTAGACCTTCATCAGGCTGCCCGTCACCGTGAGGCGGCCTTCGGGGAAGATGATGAGGGTCTCGCCGTTTTTGACGGCGTTGATGAGGGTGCGCGTCGCCAGCGGCCGCGTCGGGTCGAGGGGCATGGCGCGGGTGAGCTTCAGGAACGGCTTCACCCACCAGCGCTGCGCGATGCCGTGATCGATGGCGAAGACCGGCTCGCGGTCGAGGAGCGACATCGCCAGCGCGCCGTCGAGGAAGCTGACGTGGTTCAACGCGATGATGGCGTTCGGGCCCGCCTTGTCGACGTTCTCGAGGCCGCGCACTTCGAGGCGATAGAAGGCTCGGAAGAGGATCGAGAGGAAGTCGCGGAACGGGCTCGTCTCGAGCGTCTTGAGGATCACGACGCCGGCCAGGATCGAGGCAGCGCCCATGATGCCGAAGAGGGCCGCGGTCGAGACCTCGGCTTTCTGCAGCCCGGCGACGACGAGGGCGCCGACGACCATGAAGGCGGCGGAGAGCACGTTGACACCCGCAATCACCCGGGCCCGCACCTCCGGCCGGCTCCAAGCCTGCACCGCCGCGAAGGCCGGAACGATGAAGAGGCCGCCCGCGACGGCGAGGCCGAACAGGTCGATCAGGATGCGCAGGCCCACGCCCGAGGCGAGGATGGCACCGGCGCCGGCCGGCGGCGAGGCCGGGTTCGCGCCGCTCGCGGCGAGCGCCAGGTCGAGGGCGAAGCCGCCCATGACGAGGGCGGCGACGGGCGTCGGCAGGAGAACGATGCGGCCGCTCGCGAGCCAGGACGCCAGGCCTGAGCCCACCGCGATGCCGACGGAGAAGACCGCGAGGTAGGCCGTCACCACGGCCTCCGTGCCGCCGAGCACGCCCTTCACGAGAGCGGGCAGGAGGGACAGCACCACGGCGCCGACGAGCCAGAACCAGGACACGATCAGGCCGCCGCGCCACAGCCGCCGGTCGGCCTTGAGGTCGCGCAGCAGGGCGCCGGTGGAGCGCAGCACGTTGCGGTCGACGACGAGGTTGGGCGCGGCCTCGCCGGTCGCCGGGATGAAGCAGCTCGCGCCCCAGCACAACACGGCAAAGCCCAGCACCAGCGCTCCGAAGAGAACCGGATCGCCCCCGCCCGCCGCGATGCCGCCGACGACCGTGCCGGCGAGGATCGCGAGGAAGGTCGCCGCCTCGACGAGGGCGTTGCCGGCCGGCAGCTCCTCGCGGGCGAGATGATCCGGCAGAATGCCGTACTTGATGGGGCCGAAGAGCGCCGCCACGACGCCAAAGAGGAAGAGCGCCGCGAGCAGCACGGGGATGGAGTGGATCGCGAAGCCGACGACGGAGAGCGCGGCCGCGGCGATCTCGGCACCCTTCAGGCGCCGCGCCAGCCAGGCCTTGTCGAAGCGGTCGGCGAGCTCGCCGCCGAGGCCCGAGAGCAGAAAGAAGGGTCCGATGAAGATCGCGCCGGCGAGCGTCACGAGCGCCTCGGCGCTGCTGCCGCCGATCTTGAACAGGATTAGCACGACGAGGGCGTTCTTGAGAACGTTGTCGTTGAAGGCCGAGAAGAATTGGCACCAGAACAGGGGCGCGAAGCGCCGGGTCGTCATCAGCTCACGGAACATGGCGGGTCTCCATCCCCCGCGAGAGCATCACGGAGGCGTTCAAGAAGAGGCTAACGGTGTTGCAGGCGGGTGTCGGCGTGGTTGATCGACGGTTGCAGGCCGAGGCGCTCGCGAGCCCCGGCCGCACCCCGTCACTCCTTGCCGATCTCCATGAGGAGGCGCTCGGTCTTGGCGTCCTCGATGCGGTTCACAAGGCGGCGGCCCTCGTGCAGGTCGCGGGCGGTCTTCGTCACCGTCACGCAGGACTGGACGAGCATCACCGTGCCCATGGCGAGATAGCCTTTGAGCCAAATGTCGACCGGCATGAAGACGATGCCGAGCGCCACCATGGCGAGGGCGCCGAGGAACGAGCCGTAGGTGAAGGTCACCCAGGCCGAGGAGTGCTGTGGCGTGGTCTGCGGGTTCATGGTCGTGGTCCTTGGAAGAGTGGGGCGGCGCTCAGGCGGCCGGCATGGCGGTGGCGGCCGAGGGGGCAGCCTTGGCCCTGAGGCGGGCCATGACGTCGTCGAGGCTCGGCGCGGTGCGCGGGCCGAAGCCGGCGGCGGCGAGCTTGTTGGCGGCCGCCTCTGCGGAGGCACTGCCGGCGGCCTCCTCGATCACGTCGAGGGCAGCATCGGCGGCGGCGTCCTCGCCCTGCCGGGCCCGCAGCCGGGCGAGCGTCGCCTCCGCTTCCGCCAGCGTGCTCCTCTCGCCCGCGTCCCGGAGCCGGCCGGCCCGCAGCCGCCGCACGGCTTCGGCGGCCTGAGCGACGCGCCGCCCGCGATGCAGCGCATCGAGGCGCCGCCCCGCGTCGAGATGGGCGCGCCGCAGGGATGCGACCTCGTCGCGAAGCCCGGCATGAGCGGTGCGCGCCGCGTCGCGCTCGGCTTCGAGGGTCACGATGGCCTGAGCCGCCTCGCCAGCAAGATCTTCGCGGCCGCCCTGGAGCGCCGCGACAGCCCGGGCCTCGAGATCGGTGAGGCGCATCTCGGCGTCCGCAAGGCGGCGTGCCTCCGCGCTCTCTTGAGCCATAGCGAGGGCGAGCGCACGCTTGCTCGCCTCGATCCCGGTGGCGACTTCGCGGATCTGTTGGTCGAGGATGAGGAGCGCATTGCGGTCGACGAGGTCTTCCTCAGCCGCCGCGGCGGCTCCGCGCAGGAGCAGTTTGAAGGTCTTGAGCATCGGTGAGTGTCCCTGTATGAACGTTGTTCACAAGCGGACCATCTCACACTTCTGAACACCGTTCAAGCGATTTCTTGAACGTTGTTCACGCGAGAGTTAACCTGACATGGACACCAGCGAACGGCGCGGCCAGCTGCGCGAGCGCCTGATCGAAGCGGCGGAACGCACCCTGTCCCGCGACGGCTTGGCGGCCCTTAAGGCGCGGGACCTCGCTCGCGAGGTGGGCTGCGCGCTCGGCGCGATCTACACGGTCTTCTCCGACCTCGACGGGCTTATCCTCGCGGTCAACATGAGGACGCTTGCCCTCTTCGAGGGCGCGATCGCCGCGAGCAGCGGGGCCACTTCGGAGGCAGTCGACGAGCGAGACGCAGCGATCGACGACCTCGTCCGGCTCGCTCTCGCCTACCTCGCCTTCGCGGAACAGCACGGCCAGCGGTGGCGCGCGCTCTTCCAGCATCGGATCGAAAGCGGGGACGTGCCGGACTGGTACCGCGCCGAGCAGGGCCGTCTGTTCCGCTACATCGAGGCGCCTCTCGCGCGCCTGTGCCCGAGCCTCACCGAGGCTGAGCGGTCTCTGCGCGCCCGCTCCTTGTTCTCGAGCACGCACGGCGTGGTGAGCCTCGGGCTCGACGAAAAGCTCGTGGTGCTGCCGGCCGCGACCCTTGCCCGCGAACTCGAGACGCTGGTGCGCGCCCTCGGGCGCGGGCTCGCGGACGAGGGGAAGCGCGGCGAGAGTTGACAGGGGCGTCCAGGCGGGGAGGGTGCGGGCGAGATCCCTTTCGGAGGTCCACGAGACCCATGAACTTCGCCAGCGACAACGTCTGGGGGGCGAGCCGGCCGGTGCTCGACGCCCTTGTCCGCGCCAACGACGGCGCCGAGCCCGCCTACGGCGCCGACGCCTACACGGCGCAGGTCGAGCGGCGCTTCGCGGACCTGTTCGAGCGCGACTGCGCCGTCATGCTCATGCCGACGGGCACCGGCGCCAACGCGCTGGCGCTCCAGGCCATGGTGCCGCCCTACGGGCTCTGCGTCTGCCACCGCGAGGCCCACGTCATCGACGACGAGTGCGGCGCGCCGGAATTCTACATGCACGGGGCCAAGCTCGCGGGGCTCCCCGGCATCGGCGCGAAGCTCGCGGCAGGCGAGGTCGCGGCCTACCTCGACGGGCTCTCATCCTCCGTGAAGCAGATGCCGCCGAAGGCGCTGTCCATCTCGCAAGTCACGGAGTGCGGCCTCGTCTACGCTCTCGACGAGATCGAGGCGCTCGCCGCGGTCGCCCATGAGCGCGGGCTCTCGGTTCACATGGACGGGGCTCGATTCGCCAACGCCCTCGTGACCTTGGGCTGTAGCCCGGCCGAGATGACGTGGAAGCGGGGCGTCGACGTCCTCACCTTCGGCGCGACGAAGAACGGTTGCCTCGCAGCGGAGGCGATCGTCGTCTTCGAGCCGCGGATCGCCGAGCACCTCGCCCATCGCCGCAAGCGCGCCGGGCAGACGCTCTCGAAGGGCCGCTTCATCGCGGCCCAGTTCGAAGGCTACCTCGCCGAGGACCACTGGCTCGCCAACGCGCGCCACGCCAACGCCATGGCGGCCGACCTCGCGGCGCGGCTCACGGCCGTGCCGGGCGTCCGCCTCGCTTGGGCCGTGCAGGCCAACGAGGTCTTCGCGATCCTGCCCCGCGCCGTCGACGAGGCGCTGCGGGCGGTGGGCGCGCTCTACCATCCCTGGTCGCCCCTGAGCCTGCCCCTGGGTGAGACGGTGGGCGCGAACGAGCGCCTCGTGCGCTTCGTGACGTCGTTCGCGACGCGACCCGAGACGGTGGCGCAACTCGGGGAGGCAGCCCGCGGCGCCCCGGCCCGCGCGGCCTGAGACGAACTCCCGTCGATCGTCTTTCGCCCTAGCGCCGCCGCAATCGGGCGCTTTGCTCAAGTGCATGATGCACATGAGGAATGCGGGGATGGACCGGAAGAGTCTTCCTCGACGCCCGCGCTCAGGTTTCGGACGCCGGGCCGGGCTCGCCGTGGCGGCCCTGACGGTTCTTCTCGTCCAGGTGGCACCGGCCGCCGCGCAATGGGGCGGGCCATTCTACAACGCGCCCTTCGGACCGGCGCCCTTCTGGGACCGCGGACCGATCGTCGAGGAGCGCGAGCGCATCCTGCCGCCGCGGGCGATCCTGCGGATCCTCGAGGACCGGGGCTTCTTCGACGTCGATCGCCCGCGCTTCGACGGTGAGAACTACATCGTCGAGGCGATGAGCCCGCGGGGCTTTCGCGTCAGGCTGCTCGTCGATCCCCTCGACGGCGAGGTCTTGCGCCGCTCCCGGCTCGCCGACCTTCGTCCGCCGCGCGGTTTCGGCCCGCCGGGATTCGAGCGGGGTATCCCGGAGGCGGACGATATCGACGAGGCGCCGCTGCCGGGCCGTCGTTCCGTCGAGCCGCCGCGCCAGCGCGAGGCCCTGCGCGACGACCCACCGCTCGTCATCCCGGCCGATCCCCGGCGCGAGCAGCCGAGGCCTCAACCGCGCCCCGAGGCGCGGCGTTCCGTGCCCGACCGGATCGAGGGCGTGAACCCGGAGGCCAGAGCGCCGGCCCCCGAGCCGAGGCCGCCCGCCGCGGCCAAGCCCGTCCCGAGCGCCCCGCCGCCGGCCGTCGCGAAACCGGCCAAGCCGCAGCCCGCGCCGAAGCCGACGGATCAGGCCAAGGCGCCGGAGGCCGCCGGACCGAAAGGACCGGTGCGCGTCATCGAGGGCGTGACGCCCCTCAATCCGAACGCAGGGGCGCCCCCGACCCGAGCGCCTGAGCCGAAGGCCCCGGCGTCCGATGTCCCGCCCCCGGCGCTGCTGGAATAGACACGTTTCGCTAGAGACGTAGCGCAGCGCTCTCCCTCCCGTCAGGGGAGGGCTGGGGTGGGGTATGCCGTTAGACGGCAATCCTCCGAGTCGCCTGACCGCCTGCAGATCGCGCCTGCAGGCGCGTACCCCACCCTGTGTCCCTCCCCTGAGGGGAGGGAGGCCGGGGTGTGCTGAAAGCATTCTCACTGTCATTCCGGGGCGCCGCAGGCGAGCCCGGAATCCATAACGGGGTGAGCGGCAGCGAGCAGCATCCCGCCCAGTCGTGGGTTCCGGGTTCTCGGCTGCGCCGAGCCCCGGAATGACGGTAGCGCGTCAGAACGCGTAGCGGATGCCGCAATAGGGCAGGGCGTCCGTCAGCATGATCTTGAAGCGGTCAAGGTAGCCGCGCTTGAGATCAAGCCGGTAGCGCAGGTTCTCCGCGCCGTTCTCGGAGCGCTTCGTCTCCTGCAGGTCGGGCCGCCAGAGGTAGTCTTCCGCCTTGGCGTGCCAGCGCAGGTTCACCGCGTGAAGGTCCGCGTTGTGGGTGAGGAAGATCACTTCGGCCCGAAGCTGCGCCTTCGCCGCGGGCGAGAGCCGGTCGTCGACCTGCGCGAAGAGCTCCCGGTAGTCCCGCTCCCAGCCGTCGTAGACGATGACGGGGGAGAAATTGACGTGAACTTCGTAGCCCGCGGCCACGAAATCGTCGATCGCGGCGATCCGCTCGGGGATGGGCGAGGTTCGCACATCCACCACCTTGGCCGCCGCTTCCGGCATCAGGGAGAAGCGGATGCGGGTACGCCCCTGCGGGTCGTAGCTCAAGAGGTCGCGATTGACGAACTTCGTCGCGAAGCTTGCCTTGGCGTTGGAGAGCGACCGGAACAGCGCGACCAAGTCCTTGACGTTGTCGCACAGCATCGCGTCGACGGAGAGATCGCCGTTCTCGCCGAGATCGTAGACCCACGCCTCGGGGTCGACTTGGTCAGGCTGCAGTTTCCAGCCCTGGCGGTCGGCGTGGCGCGCGATCGCTCGGCAGGCATCCTCGATGTTGACGAACAACGTGATCGGATTGGCGTAGCCCTTGCGCCTGGACACGTAGCAATAGGCGCAGGCCATGGCGCAGCCGTTGGAGGTGGAGGGCGCAATGAAGTTGGCCGAGCGCTCGTTCGGCCGGATGGTCATGGCCTTCTTGACGCCGAGCACCAGCACGCCGCGCTTGTTGCGCACCCAGTCGTCGGCGAGCCCCTCGTTGCCGTGCAGTTCCGGGATCTTCCAGTGCGAGGCGACCTCGATGCGGCGGGCGTCGGGGTACCGTGCCAGGATCTCGCGGCCGCGCGGATAGGCCTCGACCGCGGGCTCGAGGTAGATCAGACCGGGCTCGATGAGCTGCCTCGGCGTCGCCACGTCGCCTCCCGCGTGAACCTGGAGTGTCTGAAACGAAGAAGCGCCCCGGCGCGTGCCGGGGCGCTCCCTGTCCGCGATGTCGCAACCGCGATGGGTTACGCGGCCTGACGGTCGTTGTGGGCCTCGATGACCTTCGCGCCGACGCCGCTGATCGGGATCATGCGGGGCTTCTTGGCCTCCGGGATCTCCCGGACGAGGTCGACGTGCAGCAGGCCGTTCTCCAGGGCCGCGCCCGTCACCTGGACGCCATCGGCAAGCTGGAATCGGCGCTCGAAGGAGCGGGCCGCGATGCCCTGGTAGAGCACGTCGACCTTACGCTCGGCGTCGGCCTTCTTCTCGCCGCGCAGGGTGAGGGTGTGCTCCTTCACCTCAAGGACAAGGTCGGCCTCCGTGAAGCCGGCGACCGCGACCGAGATGCGGTAGGCGTTCTCGCCGGTGCGCTCGATGTTGTAGGGCGGGTAGCTCGGGGCCTGTTCGACGCTGACGAGCTGGTCGAGCATCGAGAAGAGACGGTCGAAGCCGACCGTGTTGCGGTACAGGGGAGCAAGATCGAACTGACGCATGGCATATCCTCATCGTTGAGCAACATGCGGAGATCGCCCGAAGCGCGATCTCCTGCCTATCTACGCGCCGCCGTGATGGCCGGCGCGACCTGGAGATGGTAAGAGGTTTTGGGACTGTCAAGGCCGCGGGTTCACATGCACTTCACTTCCGGCAAGTTGCTCTGAATGCTCACTGATCCGACGCTCCTGCGCTTCGTCGAAACGCCCGGCAACCCTGTGCCGGAGGGCGCCGCGCTCGACCGGGTGATTACGGCCGACGGGGTGTCGCTACGCGTCGCCCACTGGCCGGCGACGGTGCCCGAACCCCGCGGGACCGTCTGCGTGATGCAGGGGCGGGCGGAGTTCATCGAGAAGTATTTCGAGGTCGTGGGCGAGCTGCGCGAGCGAGGGTTCGCCGTCGTCACCTTCGATTGGCGCGGGCAGGGGCTCTCGGACCGTCTCGTGCGCAATTCGCGCAAGGGCCATATCGGCAGCTTCGAGGAGTACCGGCGCGACATCGAGGCGGTGCGCGAGCGGGTGCTCGAGCCCCTCCTGCCCCACCCGCATTTCACCCTCGCGCATTCCATGGGCGGCGCGCTGGCGCTGTGGGGCGCCAAGGAGGGCTGGCTGCCTTTCAAGCGGGTCGTGGCGGTGGCGCCGATGATCAGCATCGCCCTCGTCAACCGCCCGCGGGCCGCGCGCGCTTTGGCGCTCACCTTGACGCTCCTCGGCCTCGGACGCAGTTTCATTCCCGGCGGCGGCGAGACCTCGATCTCAACCAAGCCCTTCGCGGGCAACCGCCTCACCTCCGACCCCGAGCGCTACGCCCGCAACGGGCAGGCCGCGGCGGCCATCGGCGAAGGAGCGATTGGGGATCCGACGGTGGGCTGGATCCAGGCGGCGTTCCGCTTCATGCAGCGCCTCGCCGAGCCGCGCTTCGCCCTTGAGATCCGCCTGCCGACCCTCATCATCGCCGCCGGCACGGACCCGATCTGCAGCACGCCCGCCATCGAGCGCTTCGCCTCGCGGCTGAAGGCCGGTCACGCCATCGTCCTGCCCGGTGCCCGGCACGAGATCCTCATGGAGCGTGACCCGATCCGCGCCCGCTTCTGGGCCGCCTTCGACGCCTTCATCCCGGGGTCGGACGAGACGTTCCGGCCGGCCTCAGCCGTTGAGCAGGTCGAGCACCGGCGCGAGGAGCCGGCGGTCGCCGACGGCAACCACTGAGCCGCCCTCCGCCGCCGGCCCGCCGCTCCAGGAGACGACGGCGCCTCCAGCGCCCTCGATGATCGGAATGAGCGCCACGATGTCGTAGGGCTGGAGCCCCGCCTCGACCACCACGTCGACGTGGCCGGCCGCCAGCATGCAATAAGCGTAGCAATCGCAGCCGTAGCGGGCCAGCCGCGCCCGGGCTTCGACCCGCTCGTAAGCCGGCCGCAAGTCGTCGGCGAAGATCTTAGGGCTCGTGGTGGCGAGCGTCGCGTCCTCGATCCGCTCGCAGCGGCGCGTGCGCAAGGCGCGCTCGCCCGTCGGCCCGCGGTAGCCGGCGCTGCCGCCGTCGCCGAAGAAGCGCTCGCCGATGAAGGGCTGGTGCATGAGGCCGTAGGCCGGAGTGCCGTTGCGGGTCAGGCCGATGAGCGTTCCCCAGACGGGGAGGCCTGCCATGAAGGCGCGGGTGCCGTCGATCGGATCGAGCACCCAGGTGTATTCGGCTTCCCCGGCATCGGCGCCGAATTCCTCACCGACGATCCCGTGCGACGGGAAGGTCTGCCGGATGAGGTGGCGCATCGCCACTTCGCCCGCGCGGTCGGCCTCGGTCACCGGGTCGAAGACGCCGCCCGGGCGTTTGTCATCGACGGTCAGCGCAGAACGGAAGAACGGGAGGATCGCCTGGCCCGACAGGGTGGCGAGCTCGTTCACGAATCCAGAGAAGTCGACCGGTCGCATCGCTCGTCCCGTGCTGGCTGGCTTGCCTTGTAGCAGCCCAACGCCGAGCCGCAACGCGGGGGTGGCATCGGGGTCACGGCCGCTTCGAATGCAGCCCTGTCATGCGCGGTCCGGCCAAGCGGGCCCTTGCGGTTTTTGCAACGCAGCATATTGTTGCAGTGCGGCGACGCGATTGGCGTCGTGGCGCCGCGGCCCTTCTTGGGCGTTTCCTCCCTAGACTTGGGCCGGTGGCGACACCGGCCCTTTTTCTTGGGCGAGAGCCCTCACTCCGCAGCGATCCGCCGGGGCGAGAGATCGTTGCCGAGCTCGATCATGACCCGCTCGAAGATGGCGACGAGGTCGCGCGAGAGCTCGTCGAAGCCGGATCCGCGGACGAGGTGGCGCTCATCCATGTAGAGCGCGCGGTTGATCTCGATCTGCAGGGCATGACGCCCCTGGGCCGGCTCGCCGTAATGCTCCGTGATGAAGCCGCCTGCATAGGGCTTGTTGCGTACCACGGCGTAGCCGCGGGCGCGCAGGGCATGCTCGACCACGTCGGTCAGCACGCAGGCGCAGCTCGTGCCGTAACGGTCGCCGAGCACGACGTCGGCCTTGGCCGCTTCTTCCCGGGCGAGGCTCGAGGAAGGCATCGAGTGGCAGTCGATGAGCACTGCATGCCCAAAGTCCCGCGCCGTCCCGTGCACGAGGTGGCGCAAGGCCCGGTGATAGGGCTTGTAGAGCCCTTCGATGCGGCGCAGGGCCTCCTCGACGGGCAGGCGCCCGCGATAGATGTCCTGCCCGTCGGCGACGATGCGCGGGATCGTGCCTAAGCCCCCGGCGACCCGCATGGAGCGCGTGTTGGCGAAGGCCGGAACCCAGCCCTCGAACATCCGCGGGTCGAGTTCGTAAGGCTCGCGATTGACGTCGAGGAAAGCTCGGGGAAAGCGCGCCGTCATCAGCGGCGCCCCGAGCGCCACGACGCCGTCGAAGATCTCGTCGACGAAGGCATCCTCGGAGCGGCGCAGGGTCAGGGCGTCGAGGCGGGAGCTGGCGAGGAACGGGGCGGGGTAGACGGCTCCCGCGTGAGGCGCGTTGAAGATGAAGGGAACGCGCTGCGGCCGAGGTTCGTGCACGACGTAAGGAGGATCGAACTCAGGCTCGAAGGACGGGCGCATGCAGGGCTTGGGCTGAGCGAGTGGAGGAGTTTGGAAGATGCGTCGCCGCCGGCCGCGCATCGCGAGAGGTTCACTGTGCCGCCGGGCCGCCGCGATGTCCACCGTGTCCGGTTGCGACCCTGCGCCCCCGGGGGGCAGCTTTCACACTCTGTTTACCTCGCCGACTCCTTATGGGCTTAATAGTCTCGAATCGAAGACACAACGCCCCGACAGCGCCATGAAAATCCTCCTCGCCGAAGACGACAACGACATGCGCCGCTTCCTCGTGAAGGCGCTCCAGAACGCTGGCTACGACGTGGCCTCGTTCGACAACGGCCTTTCGGCCTATAACCGCCTTCGGGAGGAACCGTTCGAGCTTCTCCTGACCGACATCGTGATGCCCGAGATGGACGGCATCGAGCTTGCCCGCCGGGCGACGGAGCTCGATCCCGACATCAAGGTGATGTTCATCACCGGCTTCGCGGCGGTGGCGCTCAACCCGGATTCCAAGGCGCCCAAGGACGCGAAGGTGCTCTCCAAGCCCTTCCACCTGCGCGACCTCGTCAACGAGGTCGAGCGCCTCCTCGCCGCCTAGCAGTCCGGTCCTCGAGCGGCTCTTGCATCACCGGAACGGAGGCGGTATGAGCGCCTCCTCTCGCGGAGGCGGTTCGCCTCCCGACGGGCGCGTAGCTCAGCGGTAGAGCACTGTGTTGACATCGCAGTGGTCACAGGTTCGATCCCTGTCGCGCCCACCATTCATCTCGAAGAACTCGCCCGTCTGCCTTGCCGCGATTAGTAGTGGTAGCGGCACATGGCAATCTCGAGAACCTGATCGCTGCCCTCGCCCCTAACGCGGTAGACGAGGCGATGCTCGCCGGTGATGCGGCGCGACCACCATCCCTTGAGAGCGTGTTTGAGAGGCTCGGGTTTGCCTAAGCCCCGGAACGGGTCTCGCCTCACGTCCCTGATTAGGTCATTGACGGCTCTGAGCGTCTTCGGGTCGGTCTGCTGCCAGTAGAGGTAGTCCTCCCAAGCATCGCTCGTCCAAAGCAGCTTCATGCCACGTCGTCAGGTCAGTCCGGCTCGATCAGGTCGCGCTCCGCGGCATGGCCCTCGTCCGCCGCGCCGATAGAGCGAAGCAGCCGGGCGGCGTTCGCTGGGCTTCGGAGCAGACGCATGGTTTCAAGCATGCTCTCGTACTCGTCCTCCGACACCATCACGACGCCGCGGGCATTCTGCCGCGTGACGTGGAGCGGGGCGCGGCTGTCGCAGACCTCGTCCATGTATTTCGCGAGATGAGCGCGCAACTCCGTGTATGAAACATAGCTCACGCGAACTGCTCCCATTCAATGTACATATATGTGTACATGCGCATCCGTGGGTCAAGAACTTCTGCCGAGACTCGAGGCTGTATCCGCGAGGGCGGGATTCTATAGTCCGAGGGTGTGCAACGGTTGCCTTTTCGCCCGCGAGAGGGTATCCCGCGCGCATTCCCGTTTTCAGCGGCACGGATGAGCCCTCTGGGCACTCCTCGCCGTTGCTTTGGTTCAAGCCGCCGGCGCGCTCCGGCGTTCCGGAGATCGAGTGATGAAGATCCGCAACTCGCTGAAGAGCCTGCGCGGCCGCCACCGCGACAACCAGCTGGTTCGCCGCAAGGGCCGTATCTACGTGATCAACAAGGTCCAGAAGCGCTACAAGGCGCGTCAGGGCTGATCGCGCGGGCGGCCATTCGGCCGCACCATTCCGTGAATTGACGGCGCAGGCCGGGATGACCATCATCCCGGCATGCGCTTTTTCGTGCTCGCGGCCAGTCTTGCAGCCGGCTTGATCCCACCCGCTTCCGCCGCTTCGGAGGCCAACGCCCCCGTCCTGGTTCAGCAGGGGGCGCCGGCGAAGCCTCAAGACGGAGCGAGGCCGGGGGCTGACAGGCCAGATCCGAAACCCGCACCGAGGCCGGATCCAAGGCAGGCGTCCCTCGACGACCTGTTCCGCCGTCTGGCGGAAACGAAAGACGCGACGGAAGCCAACGGCATCGCCACCCTCATCGAGCGGCGCTGGTCCCGTTCCGGCTCCGACACGGCCGACCTTCTCTTGTCCCGCGCCGGCGAGGCGCTCCAGGCCAAGGATTACCCTCTCGGCATCGAGCTCCTCGACCGGGTTCTCGTCCTTAAGCCCGATTGGGCCGAGGCCTGGAACCGCCGCGCCACGGCCTTCTACCTCCTCGATGATCCCGTGAGCGCCATGGCCGATGTGCGCCAGGTCGTGACCCGCGAGCCGCGCCACTTCGCGGCTTGGGCCGGTCTCGGCCACATGTACCTCGCGGCCGGGGATAAGGCCCGCGCCGTGCTGGCCTATCGCAAGGCGCTGGCGATCCACCCGCACCTGCCGCGGGTGAAGGAGGCGGTCGATCGCCTCGCGCCCGAGATCGACGGCCGCGACCTTTGAGCGCCGGAACGCCGGGCGGCGCCGGGGTTTGACGCGGAGCCTGCCTTCCGCGCGACCTCCCCCGACCCTGCCCGTATGAGCATTCTCCTCAAGATCGTCGCCGGCCTTGCGCTTGGCCTCGTCGGCCTCCTGATCCTTGGCGCCGTCGCCACCGCCGTGATCTCCTGGCGGATCGAGGCCAAGTATCCGGCGCGGGGGCGGGCCGTTCCCGTGGCGGGCGGCCACCTCAACGTCGTCGAGCGCGGACCGGCGGAGGCTGCGACGACCGTCGTCCTGTTGCACGGCGCCTCGGGCAACGAGGCAGACCTGATGTCCGCTTTCGGCGAGGATCTGGCCCGGCGTTACCGCGTGCTGGCCATCGACCGCCCCGGCCACGGCTGGAGCGACCGGGTGGCGGGCCGCGCCGCGGCGGAGCCCGCGCGCCAAGCAGCGATCATCGCGGAAGCCTTGCGCGCGCTGAACGTCCGCCGGGCGGTGGTCGTCGGCCACTCCTGGGCCGGCGCCGTGCTGCCGAACCTAGCCCTCGACCATCCGGACGTCACCGGCGGTTTGGTGGCGCTTGCCCCGGTCACGCATCCGTGGCCGGGCGGGGGCGGGGTCAGCTGGTACTACGGCCCGACCGCCTCGGCGCTCGGCTGGCTCCTCACTCACACCCTGACGACGCCCGCGGGCTACACGATCGTGTCGGGCGCCGCGGGATCCGTCTTCCGGCCGCAGACCGCACCGCCGGATTACGTCGAGCGCGCCCGCATCCCCCTCGTGCTGCGGCCCGGCCCGTTCCTCGCCAACGCGCAGGACGTGGCGGGATTGCGCGAAGCGGTCGCCGCCCAGGCGCCGCGCTATCCCGAGATCCGAGTACCGACCACCTTCGTTGCCGGTGATGCCGACCCGATCGTCTCGACGGAGATCCACTCGCGGGCCGCGGCGCGGGCCATCCCTGGCGCCAAGCTCGTCCTCCTGCCTGGCATCGGCCACATGCTGCACCACGTCGCGCCCGAGGTCATCCGGGCCGAGATCGACGAACTCGTCGGCCGGGTCGGAACGGCCCAAGCGGCAACGGCGCGGCCTTAAGGTGCGGCGGGCCGGGTCGGGTCGGTGAGCTGGATCGTCCAGCTCTTCTGCTCGCCACTATCCACCTCGAAGAAGCCGCTGCGGTCGAAGCCGCGGGCGAGACAATCCTCGACGCCGCGGATCGTGAACTCGCGGTCGCGGGTGCACATGAAGGAGCGCCCGCTCCACTCGCCCCCGCGGTCGTAGTCGATGGCATAGAGGTAGTAGAACCGGGCGGCCAGCGGTCCTTTGAGCAGGGTCTCGCAGCCCCGGGCGGTGAGGTTCCACCAGCCCTCTGTCACCCAGCCCTGCGAATCGCGATAGCCCAGCGCCACCCCGACCCGGCTCGGCGTCATGTTGCACAGGCGCAGGTCCGCCCGCGCCGGGCTGGCGCCGAGGGCGAGGAGGGGCAGGGCGGTGAAAGTCGCGACGGCGAGGCCCGTGAGGGTCTTGGCGCGTTCAGCCCACCAGGATGATGCGGCAATCATTGACGTTGGTGCGTGTCGGTCCGGGGGTCAGCAAATCGCCGAGGGGCTCGAAGAAGCCCGTGGAGTCGTTGTCCGCAAGGCGGGCGGCGGCGTCAACGCCCCGGTCCGCCGCACGGCGAAGCGTCAGCTCGTCGACGAGGGCGCCTGCAGGATCGCTCGCCGCTCCGCCGCCGCCGTCCGTGCCGTCGGTGTCGCCCGACAGGGCCGCGACGCCGGGCAGCCCGTCGAGGGCCAGCGCAAGGGCCAGCGCGTATTCCTGGTTCGGCCCGCCGCGGCCCTTGCCCGCGATGGTGACCGTGAGTTCGCCCCCGGAGAGGATCGCCACCTTCCGGCCAGCCTCCCTCGCATACCGGGCGAGAGCCGCGTGGGCGCGGGCGACGTCCCGCGCCTCGCCCTCGAGGTCGGCGCCGAGATCAATCACGTCGTAGCCGGCCGCCCGGGCGCCCTCGGCCGCAGCGGCGATGGCGTCGGCCGGCCGGGCGATGATGCGGTAGTCGCTGCGCGCGAAGGCCGGATCGCCGGGTTTGGGCGACTCGCTCGACGGGTCGTCGAGGAGCGCGCGGGCCGAGCCCGGCAGGTCGAGGCCGCGGCGGGCGACGATGGCGCGGGCCTCGGCGAGGGTCGAGGGATCCGGCACCGTCGGGCCGGAGGCGATCACGGCGGGGTCGTCGTGGGGCACGTCGGAGATGGCCAGCGTCAGCACCCGCGCCGGCTGCGCCAGCCTGGCGAGCCGGCCGCCCTTGATGAGGGACAGGTGCTTGCGCAGCGTGTTGATCTCCTGGATCGACGCGCCCGAGCGCAAGAGCGCGCGGGTGATCCCCCGCTTTTCGTCGAGCGTCAGCTCCCCCGCCGGGGCGATCCAGTTGGCGGAGCCGCCGCCTGAGAGCAGCACGAGGACGAGGTCGTCGGGTCCGGCTGCCTCGGCGAGGGCGAGCGCCTCCCGCGTGGCGGCGACGCCCGCCTCGTCCGGCACCGGGTGGCCGGCCTCGATCACGCGGATGGCCCCCGCCGCCGCGCTGTAACCGTGGCGCGTGACGGCAAGGCCTGTGGCCGAGAGGCCGTGCCGCTCGCGGTAGTAAGCCTCCGTCACGGCCGCCATGCTGCCGGCGGCCTTGCCGGCCCCGAGGATGATGAGGCGGCCGTTCTCGGGCGGTGCCGGCAGGTGCGGCGGCAGGCAGCGGCTCGGATGGGCCGCCGCTACCGCTTCGTCGAACAGGGTCGTCAGGAGCCGGCGCTGCCCGGCGATGGTCGCGTCCGTCATCGCGCGTCTCCGGTGCGGGGGCGGGCAACCCAGATGCCGAGAAGGATCAGGGCGCCCCCGAACGCCTGCACGAAGGTCAGCTTCTCGCCCAGCAACAGCGAGCCGAAGAGCGCTGCCGCGACCGCCTCCAGGAAGATGACCAGGGAGGAGAACACCGCGGGCAGGCGGCCCAAGGCCACCGAGAGCAGGCCCTGTCCACCGGCATGGCTGATCCAGGCCATGGCGAGCAGCGCCGCGGCACCGGCGAAGGTGCTCGGCAGGAGGCTGCCGTCGAGGACGATCGCGATGACGAGCAGGAGGCCGGCCGTGACGAGGCTCGCCTCGAAGGTGACCCGCGCCGCGCCCGTGCCCTCGCGCGCCCGCTCGATGGCGACGAAGTAGAGCCCGAAGAACAGGGCAGTGGCGATGCCGAAGAGGTCGCCACGGATTCGCGCCGGGTCGACCTGCAGGCTCTGGCCGATGAGGGAAGCGCCCCCCAGAAGGCACAAGGCCAGGCCCGCGAAGGTCGCCGCGTGGACGCGCCGGCGCAGGACGAGCCAGACGGTGAGCACCACGAAGAGCGGCGCGAGAGTCGCGAAGAACGTGGCGTTGGCCACCGTCGTGTTCAGGATCGCGAGGTGCCAGAAGAAGAGGTCGCCCGTGAAGAACAGCCCCGCCAGCAGGGTCGCTGGAGCGAATGGGCGGCGGGGCGCCCGAGCGCCGGCCGCGCGCTCCTCGAACCGCATCCAGGCGTAGAGGACGGGCAGCGCCAGGCCGACCCGCCAGAAGGCGCTTGCGAAAGGCCCGACATCGGCGGCGAAGGCGTAGCGCACGAAAACCGGCGAGATACCCATGGCGATCGCCCCAGCGACGAGCGCCGCGAAGGCCGGGGCGAGGCTCGGGCTGGCGCCGGCCACACTGGTGGGATTGGCCATGAAAAGGTCGCTGTTGCGAAGGACGGAAGCGCCGCCCGGCGCCGCGTTGCCAGCACCTCTAGGCTAGCTTATGCGGCGCGTCACCTCCTGCCGTCACGAGGTCGTCCCGTCCGATGCCGCCCGAATACGCCCTGCGCCGCGAGGCTCCGGCCCTTCCGCCCGTCCCGGTCGAGGTGATCGAGGGCGACGTCGCGTCCGGCCTCCTGCTCCTGTGCGACCACGCCTCGAACGCGGTTCCGGAGGACCTCGGCGACCTTGGCCTGCCGCCGCAAGCCTTCGGGCGGCACATCGCCTACGATATCGGGGCGGCTGGCATCACCCGAAGCCTGGCGCGCCGCCTGAACGCCCCGGCGATCCTCACCAACTTCTCCCGGCTCATCATCGATCCGAATCGCGGCCGCGACGACCCGACCCTTGTCATGCGCCTCTCGGACGGCGCCGTGGTGCCGCGCAACGCCCGCGTGGACGATGCCGAGGTGCAGGCCCGCATCGCCCGCTTCTACGACCCCTACGATGCCGCCATCGCCGCCGCCGTGACGCGGGCGCTGTTGGCCGACGAGCCGCCGATGGTCGTCGCGGTGCATTCCTTCACGCCGGTCTGGCGCGGCTGGCCGCGGCCCTGGCACGTCGGCATCCTGTGGGACGGCGACGACCGGCTCGCCCGGCCGCTCATCGACGGCCTCGCCGCCGACCCAGCCCTCGTCGTCGGCGACAATGAGCCCTACGACGGCGGCTTGGAGGGCGACACCATCGACCGGCATGCCACCCGCTTCGGCCTCGCCAATGCCCTGATCGAAGTCCGCCAGGATCTCATCGCCGAGGACGCAGGCCAGGAGGAATGGGCCGAGCGCTTCGCGCAGCTTCTGCCCGCGCTCGCCGCCGACCGGACCTTGCGCGAGCCGAAGCGCTTCCCGAGCCGGGCGCGCGCGCCGCTCGACCGTTCCCGCCGATTCGCCAGCATTGAGGCCCGCCCATGAACCCCCTCGACGACGCCACCCGCACCGCACTCGAAGCCGCCGCGTTCCGCCGATTGGTGGACCACCTGCGCCAGCGCACCGAGGTGCAGAACATCGACCTCATGAATCTCGCGGGCTTTTGTCGCAACTGTCTCTCGAACTGGATGAAGGACGCTGCCGACGCGCAAGGCGTGCCCCTCACCAAGGACGAGGCGCGCGAGCAAGTCTACGGCATGCCCTACGAGGACTGGAAGGCGCTCCATCAGCGCGAGGCGACGCCCGAGCAGGCCAAGGCCTTCGCCGAGGTCAAGCCCGCGCATTAAGGCCCGGTCAACCCTACCGACCCTACAGATCGTGGCATCGCGGGGCGGCGAGGCCGCCTCCACCAACGTCGAGGATCACCGCCCATGGCCGCTTCCGCCGCCCTCGCCCCCGTCACCGCCTCCGGCGTCGACACCCAGTCCGTCGCCGCCGACCAGCTCAAGGCCTTCATCGAGCGGATCGAGCGCCTCGAGGAGGAGAAGGCCGGCATCGCCTCCGACATCAAGGACGTCTACGCCGAAGCCAAGGGCACCGGCTTCGACACAAAGGCGATCCGCAAGATCATTTCGATCCGCAAGAAGGACCACGCCGAGCGCCAGGAAGAAGAGGCGGTGCTCGAGCTCTACATGCAGGCGCTCGGCATGTGAGGACGCACTCCGGCCGGGACTGGCCGGGTCAGCGGTAGAGGTCCGCCCGGGTCGGGGGGAGGCCCGAGGCGCCCCTTGCCCGGCGCGAGGCGAGGGTCTGGAAGATGCCGATCGTGCCGCGCTCGAAGCCGAGCGAGACGCCTGCGAGGTAAAGGAGCCAAAGCCGCACCTTCGCCGGCCCGACCTCCGCTTCCGCGGTGGCGCGGTTGGCGTAGAGGCGCTCGCACCAGAGCTTCGTGGTGCGGGCGTAGTGCTCGCGCCAGCCCTCGACGTCGTGGACCTCGAAGCCGTGGGCTTCCAGAGCCGCAGCCGAGCCGCCGACATGGTCGAGCTCGGAGCCTGGGAAGATATAGTTCACGACCGCCGCGTATTCGGGCCGCTTCTTGCGGAAGAGCCGCTCCGTGCGCTTGGCGGGCCGCGTGATGGCGTGGTTCAGGAGGAGACCGCGCGGGCGCAGGAGATCGCGCATCTGCGTGAAATAGGCCGGGCGGTTCGCCAGACCCACATGCTCGAACATCCCGATCGAGGCGATCTTGTCGAAGGTGCCGGTGAGCTCCTTGTAGTCCTTCAGCTCGACGGTGACCCGGTCCTGCAGCCCGAGACGGGCGATCTTCTCCTTCGCGAAATCGAGCTGAGCCTGCGAGAGCGTGACGCCGTGGGCCGTGACCCCGTAGTGGCGCGCCGCGTGACAGACGAGGCCGCCCCAGCCGCAGCCGATGTCGAGGAAGCGCTCGCCCGGCTGGAGCCGGAGCTTGCGGCAGATCATGTCGAGCTTGGCGACCTGCGCCTCTTCGAGCGAGGCGTCCCAGCGCGGGAAGTAGGCGCAGGAATAGACCATCTCTGGGTCGAGGAAGAGACCGTAGAAGGCGTTCGACAGGTCGTAGTGGAACTGGACGAGGGCCTTGTTGTCCCGGCCCTGCGCGTCCTTCTCGGCCTGCACGCCGCCATAGGCGTGGCCCGGCCCGTTGCCCGCGGCCTTCGGGCCGAACAGGAAGGGGAAGAGACTCGTCGCGAGAAGGCGCTTGTCGAGGCGCTTGAGCAGACCCTTCCGGTTCATCGTGCCGCGCCGGGCGGCGAGGTCGAGGAGCGTGCCGCCCTCGATGTCGAGCCGGCCCTCGGCGATGAGCTCGACGACGGTGGTCAGCCGCGGTCGGCGCAGGAGCCGCGTGACCGCGCCCTCGTCGTTGATCGCGACCACGAGATCGCTCGGGGCGTTCGGGCCGAGCGGCAGCACCTCGCCGTTCCAAAGGCGGAGCGAAAGGTCGGCCTGCAGGTGCTCGGCGAGGTGGCGCACGAGACGCCGGGCAGCGTCGAGGCGGGGGCTGTCTTGTGTCACGAAACGATCCGTCGCGGTGCGGCGGACACCTCTGCGACGGGGGCACGGAGCGCGTCAACCTTTGGCGAGCGCCGTCCGTCCATTGCCTCCACTGTCATTCCGGGGCGCCGCAGGCGAACCCGGAATCTATGACTGGGTGAGCGGCCGCGACCGACATCCGGCCCAGTCATGGGTTCCGGGTTCTCGGCTTCGCCGAGCCCCGGAATGGCAAGTCAGGATCAGAAGTCGCTCGCCAGCCCCTTCACCTCCCAATCCTCATAGCGGACGGGCTCCAGGCCGCCGCGGCCCTTAATTTCCTTCGTCTTGGCGATCTCGGCGGCGCGGGCGTCTATGAGGGCGCGGCGCTCCGCTGCCTCGGCCAGCGCGCGCTCGGCGGCGGGCGTCAGCGGCCGGGGCAGGTCAGGGGAGGGCATGTCGTCGCTCATGGTATCGATCTCCGACGGCGGTTGCCGGGCGGCCCTTGCGCGCGGCCGGTCGGCGCGCCCACATGCGCCCTTTGGCGGGCGCGATGATCCGTTGATCGGGAGGTGGAGAACGGGATGGGGGCCGTCAAGACCGGTCGGGGAGCGGCGAAGTCGCAGGGCGCGGCTGCGCCGCCGGGTTCCGCGGGCTTGGCCGCGCGGGCGCTGGCCCTCGACGCCGTAAGCCAGACCCTGCGGCGGCGCGGCGCCCTCGACGAGATCTTCGACGCGCTCGCGGCCGAGGCCGGACTCGAGGCGCGGGATTCAGGTCTCGCCCGGGCCATCGCCGTCGTCACCTTCCGTCGCTGGGGCACGATCCGGCGCGCCCTCGAGGAGCGCCTCGAACGCGGCCTGCCGCGGGAGGAGCGCCTCGTGCACCTCCTCGCCATCGGCGCGGCGCAGGTGCTCTTCCTCGACGTACCCGATCACGCCGCCGTGGATCTCTCCGTGCGCCTCGCGCAGTCCGAGCGGACGAACCGGGCTCATGCCGGGCTCGTCAACGCCGTGCTGCGGCGCTTCATCCGCGAGCGGGACGCGATCCTCGCCGCGTCCGACCCCCTCGCCGACGACGCACCGGCCTGGCTCGCCGCGCGCTGGCGAGCGGCTTATGGCGAGGAGACCGCGCAAGTCATCGCGACCGCGCACCGCGACGCCGCGAGCGTCGACCTCACGGTCAGGGCCGATCCAGAAGCCTGGGCGGCGCGGCTCAACGGCCTCCTGCTGCCCACGGGCAGCCTGCGCCTCCTCGACCGTACGCCCGTCCGCGAGCTGCCGGGCTACGAGGAGGGCGCCTGGTGGGTGCAGGACGCCGCAGCGGCGCTGCCGGCCCGCCTCCTCGATGTCAGGCCCGGCGAGCGCGTCGTCGATCTCTGCGCCGCGCCGGGAGGCAAGACGGCGCAGCTCGCGGCCGCGGGCGCCCAGGTGCTCGCTGTCGACCGCTCGGCCAAGCGCCTGGAACGGCTATCCGCCAACATGGCGCGGTTGGGCTTGGCCGTCGAAACACGCGCCGTCGACGCGCAGACGCTCGACGCCGAGCCCTTCGATGCCGTGCTGCTCGACGCGCCCTGCACGGCCACCGGGACGCTCCGCCGCCATCCCGACGTCGCCTGGACGAAGGCGGCCGAGGACGTGGGGCGCCTCGCCGACCTCCAGGCGCGCCTCCTCGACAAAGCGGCTTCGCTGGTGCGGCCCGGCGGGCGGCTCGTCTACTGCACCTGCTCGCTTGAGCCGGAGGAGGGCGGCGAACAGGTCAGCGCCTTCCTCGCGCGGCACCCGGGCTTCGAGCGACGCCCGATCGAGGCGGGCGAGATCGGCGACCTCGCGGAGGCGGTCACGGCGGCGGGCGACCTGCGCACCCTGCCGTCGCACCTCGGCTCCCTTGATCCCGGCCGGCGCGGCTTCGACGGCTTCTACGCCGCCCGCCTGGTCCGGCGGTCTTGACGGTTGTCCAGGTTATGCTCACCAAACGTTAACCGAATAGCGAGACCTCGCGCGTAGCGTTCGCCTCGGCGGCCGTTTCGAGGGTCGGTTCGAGGAACACGGCGTGGAGTGGGGGCCTGACCGCTGGCGGCTCTACCGTCTTGCCCTGCGGGAAGCGTCCTTCGGGATCCGCGCCGCGGTCGCCCATCTGCGCCGCCCGCGCCGCAGCGCTCCCCTGCCGCAGCGCCTTCTCTTTGCGCCTCAGGACCTGCGCACCGCCGATCCGACCATCGCCGCCGACATCTACGCCGGTTATTTCGTCTTCGCCGGCCGGGCGCTCTCGACCGGCGGGCGCTCGCCCTTCGCCTTCCCGCCGCCCTCGCCCGCCTGGGGCGAGGCGCTCGCGGGCTTCGGCTGGCTGAGGCACCTGCGCGCTGCCGACACGGCGCTCGCCCGCGCCAACGCCCGGGCCCTCGTCGACGAGTTCATCACCCGCCGCCCGGGGGATCGGAAGCTCGCCGGGCGCACCCACGTCGTCGCACGGCGCCTGCTCTCCTTCCTGTGCCAGTCCCCCCTGATGCTGGAGGGGGCCGACCACGCCTTCTACGACCGCTTCCTGCGCGCCGTGGCGCTGGCCGTCGGCCAACTCGAGCGCGACGTGCAAGGACCCGTGCTGCCGCTCCGCCGGCTGCTCGCGGCGGTGGCGCTCTGCTACGCGGGGCTGTGCTGCGAGGGGTACGAGGCCACCTTGCGGCGCGGCACGCGGCTTCTCGTGCGGGAACTCGAGCGCCAGATCCTGCCCGACGGCGGCCATGTCAGCCGCAGCCCGAAGGTGCTGACCGAGCTCCTTCTCGACCTCCTGCCCCTGCGCCAGATCTATCTCACCCGCGGCGTCGAGCCGCCCGAGGCACTCTTGCGCGCCATCGACCGCATGCTGCCGATGGTGCGCCTCTTCCGGCACGGCGACGGGGCGCTCTCTCATTTCAACGGCATGGGCGTGACCGCGGCGGACCATCTCGCCACGCTCCTGATCTATGACGCCGCCCGCGCCCAGCCGATGCGCCACGCCCCGCACTCCGGCTACGAGCGGCTGGAGGCGGGGCCGATCCTCCTCGTCGCCGATGTGGGCCCGCCGCCGCCCGTCACCCAGTCGAGCGAGGCTGGGGCGGGGTGTCTCTCGTTCGAGCTGTCGAGCGGGCGGGAGCGCATCGTCGTCAATTGCGGCGCACCGCGCAGCGTCGACCCGGCGCTGGCGTTGGCCGCCCGCGCTACCGCGGCCCATTCCACGGCGGGCGTCGCGGACGCCTCCTCCTGTCGCTTCGTCGTGCCCCGCGGTTGGTGGCTCGACCGCACGATCGCCGGCTGGCTGCAGCGCCGGCTCGGGCCGACGATCCTGTCGGGCCCGCGCGACACCGCGGCCGAGCGGCGGGAGGGGCCGGATGGCATCACCCTCGCGGCCCGCAACGACGGCTACGCCGCCCGCTTCGGCCTCGTGCACGAGCGGCGCTGGCGGCTCGCGCCCGACGGGACACGCCTCGAGGGCGAAGACCGCTTCTTCCTGACCGACGGCGCCGATCCCGCGGTGACTGTGCGCTTTCACCTCGCCACCGGCGTGCGCGCGAGCCGGGTCGAGGAGGGCGCCATTCTGCTGACCCTGCGCAGCGGCGAGACTTGGCGCTTCGAGGCGTCCCGCCCCGACGGCGAGGCCGCCGACCCTCGGCTCGACGAGAGCGTGTTCTTCGCAGCAGCCGACGGCGCCCGGCGCACGGAGCAGATCGTCGTGGAGGCGCAGGCCCGGGCCATGCCGGCGCTGCACTGGCGCTTCGTCCGCCAGGGCTGACGTCCTCCGCCGCGCAAGCGTTTGTCGCTCTCCCCATTCGTGGTAAGCGCCGGCCCTGCCTCCCAGCCGGAACGAGATCATGCCGAGCGACCCGAAGCGCGTGACCCGCGCCCTCCTGTCTGTATCCGACAAGACCGGCCTCGTCCCGTTCGCCCAGGCGCTGGCGGGACGGGGCGTGGCCCTCGTCTCGACGGGCGGCACGGCGCGAGCGCTGCAGGAAGCGGGCCTTGCCGTGCAGGATGTCTCCGACGTCACCGGCTTTCCCGAGATGATGGATGGGCGGGTGAAAACCCTCCACCCCCTCGTTCATGGCGGGCTGCTCGGCATCCGCGCCAACCCGGAGCACCAGGCCGCGATGCTGGCCCATGGCATCCTGCCGGTCGATCTGCTCGTGGTGAACCTCTATCCCTTCGAGGCGACGGTGGCCGCGGGCCGCGCGTACGATGATTGCATCGAGAACATCGACATCGGTGGGCCGGCGATGATCCGGGCGGCCGCCAAGAACCACGCCGACGTCGCCGTGGTGGTGGAATCCGTCGATTACGAAGCTGTCCTCGCCGATCTCGAAGCCCATGACGGAGCGACGACGCTGACCCTACGCCGACGTTTGGCCCAGAAGGCCTACGCCCGCACGGCGGCCTACGACGCCGCGATCTCGAACTGGTTCGCCGGCGCGATCGGGGAGGGGGCGCCGGCGTTCCGGGCGATCGGCGGAGCGCTCGCCGAAAGCCTGCGCTACGGCGAGAACCCGCACCAGGCCGCCGCCTTCTACCGCACCGGCGAGGCGCGCCCGGGCGTCGCCACGGCGCGGCAGGTGCAGGGCAAGCAGCTCTCCTACAACAACATCAACGATACGGACGCGGCCTACGAGTGCGTCGCGGAGTTCGACCCGGCCCGCGCGGCGGCGGTCGCCATCATCAAGCATGCCAACCCTTGCGGCGTCGCCGAGGGCGCGACGCTCGTCGAGGCCTACGAGCGGGCGCTCGCCTGCGATCCGGTCTCGGCCTTCGGCGGCATCGTGGCGCTCAACCGGACCCTCGACGCCGAGGCCGCGCGCAAGATCGTGGAGATCTTCACGGAGGTGATCATCGCCCCCGACGCGACGGAGGAGGCGATCGCCCTCGTCGCAGCGAAGAAGAACCTGCGGCTCCTGCTCGCCGGCGCTCTGCCCGATCCGCGCGCGAGGGGACTGACCCTGCGCACCGTGTCCGGCGGCTTCCTCGCGCAGGACCGGGACGCGGCCGTGGTCGACGACATGGACCTCAAGGTGGTGACGAAGCGCGCGCCGTCGGACGCGGAGCGCCGCGATCTCGCCTTCGCGTTCCGCGTGGCGAAGCACGTGAAGTCGAACGCCATCGTCTATGCGAAGGGCGGCGCGACGGTGGGCATTGGGGCTGGGCAGATGTCGCGGGTGGATTCATCGCGCATCGCCGCTTGGAAAGCGGCAGAGGCGGCGAAGGCTCTAGGTCTTCCCGAAAGCCTCGCCCGGGGCTCCGTCGTGGCCTCCGACGCTTTCTTCCCCTTCGCCGACGGGCTCCTCGCCGCGGCGGAAGCCGGGGCCACGGCGGTGATCCAGCCAGGCGGCTCGATGCGCGACGACGAGGTGATCAAGGCCGCCGACGAGGCCGGGCTCGCGATGGTGTTCACGGGCCACCGGCACTTCCGGCACTGAGTGCACCTCAGGCCGGCTGCGGGGCGCGCTTACGGCTCAGCAGCGGGCGGAGCGTGCCGATCAGCCCCTGGCGGAACACGAGCACGCTTACGACGAAGATCACGCCGAGGATGACCGTGACGTAGGAGCCCACGCGGTCCGCCAGCCAGTTCTCGAGCCCCACGATGATGAAGGCGCCGACGACGGGGCCCGACAAGGTGCCGATGCCGCCGATCAGTGACATTAGGATCACGCTGCCTGAGGTCGCCCAGTACACGTCGGAGAGGGTGGCGAAGCCCAGCACGAGGCATTTCAGGGCGCCGGCGAGGCCAGCCAGCGCCGCCGAGAGCACGAAGGCCACGAGCTTGAAGCGGTCGGTGTCGTAACCGAGGGAGATGGCGCGCGGCTCGTTCTCGCGGATGGCTTTGAGGATCTGCCCGAACGGCGAGTGCACGATGCGGGCGATGAGAAGCCAGGCCGCAGCGACGATCGCGAGCACCACGTAATAGAGGCGCAGGTCCGAACTCAGGGAGAAGACGCCGAGCAGGTTGCCGCGCGGCACGCTCTGCAGCCCGTCCTCGCCGCCCGTGAAGGGGGCCTGCAGGGCGAAGAAATAGAACATCTGGGCCAGCGCCATGGTGATCATGGCGAAGTAGATGCCCTGCCGCCGGATCGCCAGCGACCCGGCGAGGAAGCCCAAACCGGCGGCGACCAGCGTCCCGAAGATCAGGCCGAGTTCGGGCGTGAAGCCCCAGACTTTCATGGCGTGCCCGGCCCCGTAGGCCGCCGCGCCGAAGAACAGGGCGTGCCCGAAGGAGAGCAGTCCCACGAAGCCGATGAGGAGATTGAACGCGCAGGCGAAGAGCGCGAAGCACATCAGCTTCATGAGCAGGACGGGATAAAGCCCGAGGAATGGGGCGGCGACCCCGAGGAGGATGACGGCCGCGAAGATCGCGGCGTTGCGCGCGGCCAAGATCAGGCCCTCCCGAAAAGGCCCGCGGGCCGGATGAGCAGGACGATGGCCATGATGACGAAGACCACGGTGGCGGAGGCTTCCGGGTAGAAGACGCGCGTCAGGCCCTCGACGATGCCGAGCCCAAGACCTGTGAGGATCGCGCCTAAGATCGAGCCCATGCCGCCGATGACGACGACCGCGAAGACCACGATAATGATGTTGGAGGCCATCAGCGGCGTGATCTGGACGGCCGCCGCCGCCAGCACGCCGGCGAGCCCTGCCAGCGCCACCCCGAAGCCGAAGGTGAGGGTCACGAGCAGGGGCACGTTGACGCCGAAAGCCTGCGTCAGCGCCGCGTTCTCCGTGGCCGCGCGCAGGGTCGAGCCGAGCTTGGTCTTCTCGATGACGAGCCAGGTGCCGAGGCAGACGACGAGGGAGACCCCGATTACCCAGGCGCGGGAGATCGGCAGGACCATGAAGCCGAGATCCCACACGCCGTTGAGGGCGGCCGGGCGAGGATAGGAGCGGCCCGACGAGCCGTAGAAGTCCCGGAACACGCCCTCCAGGATGAGCGAGAGGCCGAAGGTCAGGAGGAGCCCGTAGAGCGGGTCGAGGCCGTGCAGGTGGCGCAGGAGCCCGCGCTCGACCGCCATGCCGATGATCCCGACCCCGAGGGGCACGACGAAGAGCGCCACCCAGTAGTTGAGCCCGAGCTCATTGAGCAGGAAGAACGCCCCGAAGGCGCCGACCATGTAGAAGGCGCCGTGGGCGAAGTTCACGATGTTCAACGTCCCGAAGATCACGGCCAGCCCGAGCGACAGCATCGCGTAGAACGAGCCATTCACGAGGCCGAGCACGACCTGAGACGCGAGGGCGGGGAGGGGACGGCCGAAAATTTCCATGGATCACGCGTTATGACCCTCTCCCCTGGAGGGAGAGGGTGCCGAGCGGAAGCGAGGCGGGAGAGGGGGCAGTCAGGCCACGATCGGGGTATGACCGCCCCCTCTCCCTGCTTGGGCTTCGCCCAAGCTGTCCCTCTCCCTCCAGGGGAGAGGGACGTGGGGCTTAGCTCTTCTTGACCAGCGGGCAGCGGGTCTTCTCGATCGGCTGGAAGGCCTCGGAGCCCGGGATCTGGGCGACCTGCCGGTAGTAGTCCCACGGATACTTCGACTCGGCCTTCTGCTTGACCTGGAAGAGGAACATGTCGTGGACGTGCAGGCCGTCCTCGCGGATCTTGCCGTTCTTCACGAACATGTCGTTGATCGTCATGGACTTCAGTTGCTTCGAGACCGCGTCCGAGTCGTCGGTCTTCGCGGCGTCCACGGCCTTGAGGTAGTTCGTGACCGCCGAGTAGACGCCGGCCTGGTTGGAGTTCGGATACTTCTTCATCTTGTCGAAGAAGCGCTTGCCGAACGCGCGGGTCTCCTCGGTCTGGTCCCAGTACCAGGCTTCCGTCGTGTAGAGGCCGGCCGCCTGCTCGATGCCCAGGCCGTGCACGTCCGTGACCAGGGTGAGAAGGCCGGCGAGCTGCTGCTTCTTGGTGAGGCCGAAATCGTAGGCCGCCTTGATCGAGTTGACCGTGTCCTGGCCCGCATTGGCGAGGCCCACCACCTTGGCGCCCGAGGACTGCGCCTGGAGCAGGAACGAGGAAAAGTCCGTGGCCGAGAGCGGGTGACGGACGGCGCCGAGCACCTTGCCGCCCGCGTTCCGGACGACGTCGCCGGTGTCCTTCTCCAGGGAGTGGCCGAAGGCGTAGTCGGCCGTGAGGAAGAACCAGGAATCGCCGCCCGCCTTCACGACCGCGGCGCCGGTGCCCTGGGCAAGCGCGAAGGTGTCGTAGACGTAGTGGACCGTGTAGGGCCCGCAATCCTCGTTGGACAGGCGCGAGGTCGCGGCACCCGTCACGATCTGCATCCGCTTCTTCTCGGTCGCGACCTTCGAGACCGCGAGGGCCACGGAGGAGTTCAGCGACTCGGTGATCAGGTCGACGCCTTGCGTGTCGTACCACTCGCGGGCCTTCGACGCGGCGACGTCCGCCTTGTTCTGGTGGTCCGCCGAGATGACCTCGATCGTCTTGCCCTGAACCTTGCCCCCGAAATCCTGGACCGCCATGCGGGCCGCCTCGACAGCGCCCTGGCCGCCGAAATCGGCGTAGACGCCGGATAGGTCGGTCAGCACGCCGATCCGGACCGTATCGCCGGAGAAGCTCTGCGCCAGCGCCGGGCTCGCGACGGCCAGCGCCGCGACCGCAGCGGTTGTGAGTAGGGTCTTTCGCATCGTTTTCACTCCCTGTCGTTTTTCGTTGTCAGACCCCGAGGAACTCGGTCAGTTGGTCCTGCCGGGCCTCGAGCTCCTCCTGGCCGAGCCGGAGCGCCACGCGGCCGTGCTCGATCACGTAGAAGCGATCGGCGAGCGGCGCGGCGAACCGGAAGTTCTGCTCAACCATGAGAATGGTGTAGCCGCGTCCTCGCAGGTCGCGGATCGTCTCAGCGAGCTTCTGGACGATAACGGGGGCGAGGCCCTCCGAGATCTCGTCGAGGAGCAGGAGCTTGGCGCCCGTGCGCAGGATCCGGGCGATGGCGAGCATCTGTTGCTCGCCGCCCGACAGCTTCGTGCCGGGGCTGCGCCGCCGTTCCGCAAGATTCGGGAACATGGCGTAAATCTCGTCGACCGAGAGGCCGCCCTCCGCGAGGCGCGGCGGCAGCTCGAGATTCTCTTCCGTGGTGAGAGTCGCGAAGACGCCCCGCTCCTCCGGGCAATAGCCGATGCCGAGCCACGGGATCTTGTGGGCCGGCATCCGGATCGTCTCGCGCCCGGCGATCTTGATCGAGCCCTGCCGGCGCGACATCAGGCCGAGGATCGCGCGCAGGGTCGTGGTCCGGCCGGCGCCGTTGCGGCCCAGCAGGCTCACCACCTCGCCCTCGTCGACGTGCAGGTCGACGCCGTGCAGGACGTGGCTCTCGCCGTACCAGGCGTGCAGGTCCTTGATCTCGAGGAGCGCCGCCATCAGTGCACGTTCCCGAGATAGGCCGACACGACGCGCGGGTCCCGCGACACCTCGGCGTAAGGGCCTTCCGCCAGGATCTGCCCGCGCTGGAGCACCGTGATGCGGTCGGAGATGTCCGAGACCACGCTCATGTTGTGCTCGACCATCAGGATCGTGCGCCCCGCCGCGACGCGCTTGATGAGGGCCTTGACCCGGTCGATGTCCTCGTGACCCATACCCTGCGTCGGCTCGTCGAGCAGAATGAGCTCCGGGTCGAGGGCCAGGGTCGTGGCGATCTCGAGTGCCCGCTTGCGGCCGTAGGGCAACTCCACGGCCTGCAGGTGCAGGTAATCCTGCAGGCCCACCTGCTCCAGCAGTTCGGTCGCCCGCGCGTCGAGGCTGTTGAGGTCCTTCTCCGAGCGCCAGAAGTGATACTGGGTGCCCAGCCGCCTCTGGAGCGGGATGCGCACGTTCTCCAACACGGTCAGGTGCGGGAAGGTCGCCGAGATCTGGAACGAGCGCACGATCCCGCGCCGCGCGATCTCGGCGGGCTTGAGCGCCGTGATGTCCTGGTCACGGTAGAAGATGCGTCCGCTGGTTGGCGGCAGGAACTTGGTGAGCAGGTTGAAGAACGTGGTCTTGCCGGCCCCGTTCGGGCCGATGACCGCGTGGATGTGGCCCTGGCGAACGGCGAAGGACACGTCCTGCACGGCGATGAAGCCGAGGAACGATTTCGTGAGGCCTTCCGTCCTGAGGACGATGGCAGGGTCGGACAAACGCGGCTCCGGACGTTTCCATGGCTCGGCTTGACGCGCCGAGTTCGTGATGGCGGCCGGACGATAGGACGAAGCGCCGCGCTCGCGCAACCGGACGCGCAACGCCCCGGCTTCGCCCTTCGGATGAGGCGCTCAGGCCGGCGAGCCTGTTTTCCACGCGGCGATGAGTTTTTGGCGCAGGTCGTTCTGCGCGAACGGCTTCTGAAGCACGGGGCGCTCGCGAAACTCGTCGCGGATGCCGGCGCTGCCGTAGCCCGTTGAGAAGACGAAGGGCACGCCGCGGGCCTGAAGCGCCTCGGCGACGGGGTAGATCGGCTCGCCGGCCACGTTCACGTCGAGGATGGCGAGATCGAGCGCCTCCTTGCCGGCGACCTCGAGCGCCGTGGCAAGGCGCGCGGCCGGGCCCACGACTTCGCAGCCGAAATCGAGGAGCATGTCTTCGAGGAGCAGCGAGATCGCCGCCTCGTCCTCGACGACGAGGACGCGCAGCCCGTCGAGACCTTCGCCGGTGGGTGTGGACACTGAATGACCTCCTCACGAGCCCCCGCCGCTGGGCCGTGCTTTTCCCACAGCACTAGTGACCCGCGCGGTGCAGTCAAGCCGCGGCCGGCACCCTGTCTCCCGTCCGCCCTGCGCCCGATTGCCGTATGGTGTTTCAAGTCTTGGCGAGCGCTGCAGCAAAGCTCAGAACATATGTTGGTGGCGGTGCTTGGACGATGTTAACGCTGCGGACGGTTCGCGTTTCGGCCCGCTCGTTCGGCCCTTTCGACAGTCGGGATCAAGGCATGGTAGAGGACCGCTCATGCCTCGACCGCGTGCGAAAAAGCCGCCGATCCTCATCGTTCTTCACCAGGAGCACTCAACACCCGGGCGGGTCGGGCGGCTGCTCGCCGAGCGCGGCCACCCGCTCGATATCCGCCGGCCCCGCTACGGCGATCCGCTGCCCGAAACCCTCGCCGATCATGCCGGCTCCGTGATCTTCGGCGGCCCGATGAGCGCCAACGACACAGACGATTTCGTCAGGGCCGAGACTGACTGGATCGAGGTGCCCCTGCGCGAGGGCAAGCCCTTTATCGGGCTGTGCCTCGGCGCTCAGATGCTCGTGAAGCATCTCGGCGGCACGGTGTTTCCCCACGCCGACGGCAAGGCCGAGATCGGCTACTTCCCCCTCCTGCCGACGCCGGAGGGGCAGAACCTCGCGCAAAAGATAGGCGCGCCCTGGCCGCCCTTCGTCTACCATTGGCACCGGGAAGGTTTTGACTGCCCGCGCGGGGCGGCGACCCTGGCGACTGGCGACGATTTCCCGACCCAGGCGGTTCAGGTCGGCGGGGCGGCCTTCGGCTTTCAATTCCACCCGGAAGTCACCTACGCCATGATGTGCCGCTGGACCGTGCGCGCCGCCGAGCGGCTGGCCCTGCCCGGCGCTCAAGGGCGCTCCCAACAGATCGAGGGCCGCCTGATGCACGACCCTTCCGTCGCCCGATGGCTCGACGCCTTTCTCGATCACTGGCTGTCCCTCGATCCCGCTCGCGCCGCCTGACGGCTCGGCCCCTGATCCGCTCAAAAAAAGAGGTGCTCTTCATGTTCTTGCGCCGTGCTGTCCTCCTCGCCGCCCTCACTTTCGCCTGCGCACCGGCGGACGCCGCCGGCGGGTCGGCGGTCACGGTGCGCAACCGCAGCGAGCCGGTGCTTTGCGCGGAGAAGGACAATGTCACGGTGGAGTTCGCGGCCGCGGCGGCGAAGGGTTTTCGCGTCGAGGCGGCGCACCCGGCCTATATCGGCACCTTGCGCCAGGACCGGTGGGAGCCCGACTGGACGGGCTGCACCGACATCTCGGCCGAGACCTCCGCGGGGCCGGCGCCCGAACAGGTCGCGCTCTTCGAGTCCCGCGACATGCGCCTCGTCGGCCATGTCTTCCCGAGCTTCTGGCGCCCGAACCCGGTCACGGTGCGCGTCGGCGAACGCGCCTTCCGCAACCTGGCACTCGTTCAGCTCTTCGTCCGCCACGAAGGTCGGATGGAGGAGGTCGTCGCCTTCTACCCCGCTGACGGCTACTGGCGCCTGCGCCCGCTCCCGGCGCCGCACCTGACGGCGGCGGTCTACGGCTCGTCGGTGCTGATCGGCCCGGTCGACCTCGACGGCCGTCCGGTCGTCAACCTCACCGAGATCGCCTTCGAGCCGGCGAGCCGGACCGCCCGCCTCGCCTACGCCGACGGCAACCGCGCCGCGGTGCGCCTCGACGCCCTCGATCAGGAGCGGATCGCCCTCGACGTGGCCTTCGACCGCCCGGTCGGACCGCAGCCCTTCGCGGCCCTGCGTTCGATGTACGTGACGGAGTTCAACGCCGACGTCGCCCGGATCGCTTTGCGTGAGGAAGGGGCGAACGGCTGGCGCGAGGAGCCGGTGATGCGTTTCGGCGAGGCCAAGGCGAGCGACGTCTGGCTCGGCCGCCTCGTGCCGTCGCGCCACAACACGAGCGCGCCCGACACGGTGTTCAGCCGCTTCCGGGCGGAGTGAGAGGGGCCGGGCGGAGCGCCCGCCGCAGCCGCTCCCAGGGTCGGCCGTCCAGCGCCGCAAGTCCGAGGCCGATGAGCGCCATGCCCAGCGCGTGACGGGGCGCGAGGCGCTCGCCGAGCACGAAGGCGCCCAGCAGCGTCGCGCTGACCGGGATCAGGAAGGTGACGAGAAGCAGGTTCGTCGCACCGGCTGACGCCAGCAGGCGAAAGAAAAGAGCGTAGGCCAGCGCCGTCGAGAGGAGGGCGAGGGCGACCAGCGCCAGGAGCGCACCCCCGCTCGGAGCAGCGAGGGTCCAGGGCCGGTCGACGAGAAGCGCGAGCGGCAGGATCAGCGCGCTTGACGCCGTGACCTGGCCCGTCGCCGTGACGAGGGGCGGGATCCCTAAGCGACGGAAGCGCCGCCCGAAGATGCCGGCGAGGGCATAGGAGAAGGCTGCGGCCAGCACCGCGAGCTGTGCGGCGAGGTCAACACCCAGCGAGGTCAGGGCACCTGGTCCGATCATCGCGGCGACTCCGCCGAACCCGATCAGAACGCCAGCGACGCGGCCTGGGGTCGCTCTCTCGTCGGCGGTGAGCGCATGGGCGACCACCACGCCGAAGAGCGGCGTCGTGGCATTGAGGATCGAGGCGAGCCCGCTCGCGATGTGGCTCTGCCCCCAGACGATGAGCGTGAAGGGGATCGCGTTGTTGAGGAGCCCCATGCCGAAGAAGGCGGCCCAGGCCTGTCCGGCGCGGGGCATGGCGAGACCGATCATGGGCAGCACGGCCCAGAGCGTGAGGGCGGCGAGCAGCACCCGCCCGGCGACGAGGGTCAGGGGCGGGATCTCCCGCACGGCGATCCCGACGAAGAGAAAGGAGCCACCCCAGAGCACGGAGAGCGCGGCGAGCAGAGCCCAGTCGCGCGGGCTCATGCGGGGACTCGGTGAGGCGGGCGGCATTGGGGTGTCCTGGAGAAGAGGTCAGCCTCGATGCCGGCCTCCGGGCCGAGGCGCCACCCGAAAGCTGCGGCGAGCTTATCCGTCCCGCAGCAGCTTGAGCGCTGCCGCGCGCGTCGTGTCGGGGAAGGGCGTCGAGCGCCGCGTCGCAGCATCCATGAGGACGCAGACGCCTTCGGCCTCCGCGGCGAGCGTCTCCCCGCTCAGGATCGCCTGATGCACCGTGATGGAGCTGCGCCCGAGCCGCGACACCCAGGTGCCGGTGCGCACCGTGCCGGGGTAGTGGAGCTCGGCCCGGAAATCGATGACGAGCTTCGCGATCACGAAAATCATGCCGTCGGGCAGGGTCGGGGTGAGGTGGCGCAGGAAAAGCTGCACCCGGCCCGATTCGCACAGCACCGAGAAGGTGGAGTTGTTGATATGGCCGTTGGCGTCGGTGTCGCCGTAGCGCAGCACGTCCTCGGTCCAGACCACGCGGGGATCGGCGGCAAGGGTAGGATCGACGGGCATGGTGGGTTCGGGCGGGCAGGGGAGGGCGGCGGGATACGCGGCGGGCCGGTACTCGGCAAGCGTCGGCCAGCCCTGCCGCGACAAGCGTTGACCCCCGCCGCGCAGGGGCCATATCGAAGCTTTCCTCGAGCGCGCCCAAGGTTTCTATGACGGACAACATCGAAACGGACGTCGTCATCGTCGGCGCCGGGCCGGTCGGCCTCTTCGCGGTCTTCGAGCTCGGTCTGCTCGACATCAAGGCCCACCTCATCGACATCCTGCCGAAGGCCGGCGGGCAATGCGCGGAGCTCTACCCGGAGAAGCCGATCTACGACATCCCGGGCTTCCCGACGATCACGGGGCAGGGCCTCGTCGACAACCTCATGGAGCAGATCCGGCCCTTCCACCCGACCTTCCACTACGGCGAGATGGTCGCGTCCCTGCAGACGCTCGGCACGCCCGAGGCCCCGCTGTTCCGCCTCACCACCGATGCCGGCACGGCGTTCACGGCCAAATGCATCCTGATCGCGGCCGGCGGCGGCTCGTTCCAGCCGAAGAAGCCGCCGATCAAGGACATCGAGGCCTATGAGGGCACGCCTGGCTCCGACAACGGCGTGTTCTACGCCGTGCGCCGGATGGAAGCGTTTCGCGGCAAGCGCGTGCTCATCGTCGGCGGCGGCGATTCGGCCCTCGACTGGACGGTCAACCTCCAGCCCCTCGCCGAGCGGCTGACCCTGCTGCACCGACGCGATGTGTTCCGTGCCGCGCCCCACACCGTGGAGCAGATGCGCAAGCTCGTGGCCGAGGGCGCCATGGACCTCGAACTCGGGCAGGTCGTGGCCCTGAAAGGGGAGGCGCCGCGCCTCGAGGGCGCCGTGGTGCGCCGGGACGACGGCTCGACCGTCGAGGTCGCCTGCGACGTGCTGCTGCCCTTCTTCGGGCTCACGATGAAGCTCGGGCCGATCGCCGAATGGGGCTTGAACCTCAACGAGAACCTGATCCCCGTCGGCACCGAAACCTTCGAGACGAGCGTGCCCGGCCTCTTCGCCATCGGCGACATCAACTGGTATCCGGGCAAGCTGAAGCTGATCCTGTCGGGCTTCCACGAGGGCGCGCTCGCCGCCCAGAAGGTGCACCGCTACGTCTACCCGGAGAAGAAGCTCACCTTCCAGTACACGACGTCTTCGACGAGCTTGCAGAAGAAGCTCGGCGTGAGCGAGGCGGCCCCGAAGGAGGCCGCCGAGTAGGCCGGGGAGTGTGTTGAGTAGCGGAGCGCCTGGCGGCGCGAGAGCATGCTGGATTCCCTTCCCCTACGCGCTGTCGCGCTCCGGCCGGGAATGACAACGGACACGTCTCAGATTACCTCGCCTGTCATCCCCGGCCGGAAGCGGCTTGTCCGCCGGAGGGGAAGGGGATCCAGCACCGCTCTTGCGCCGGCAGGCGCTCATATTGAGAACACGCAGCTTCAAGACGACCTGTTTCAGTTCTCCCTTTCGCTTCCCGCTCTTTCCTCTAACCTCCTGGCCCCAATCCGCTGGGAGGCTCCATGAACCAGATCGATCTCAACGGCCACGTCTGCATCGTGACGGGCGGGGCGCAGGGCATCGGCCAGGCGATCGTCGAGCGTTTCGTGGCGAGCGGCGCGACGGTCGAGATCTGGGACCTCGACGGGGATTTGGCCGCGGAGACGGCCGCCGCCATGCAGGGCGCCGTGACGGCCCGCGCCGTGGATGTCACTGACGCCGAGAGCGTGATGCAGGCGGCGAAGGCGGCGGAAGCCGCGCACGGACCGATCGACGTGCTCGTCACCAGCGCCGGCATCGCCGGCCCCAACGCCGCGACCTGGGACTATCCGCTCGAGGCCTGGTCGCAGATCATGCGCATCAACGTCGACGGCACCTTCCATTGCTGCCGGGCCGTGCTGCCCTCCATGGTCGCGCAAGGCTACGGCCGCATCGTCACGGTAGCCTCTGTCGCCGGTAAGGAGGGCAACCCGAAAGCCTCCGCCTATTCCGCCTCCAAGGCGGCGGTGATCGCGCTCACCAAGTCTCTCGGCAAGGAACTGGCGGGTCAGGACATCGCCGTGAACACCATCACCCCGGCCGCGGCGCGCACCCGCATCTTCGATCAGATGAGCGAGGAGCATATCGCCTTCATGCTCTCGAAGATCCCGCGCGGGCGCTTCGTCGAGCCGCGGGAGATCGCCGCCATGGTGGCCTGGCTCTGCTCGTCGGAGAACACCTTCACGACGGGCGCGGTCTTCGACCTCTCGGGCGGTCGCGCGACGTACTAGGTCTCCTGCGCGGCAACCTTACGCCTTGCCGCCCTCCGATGATCCGTCCATTGTGCCGGCGATTTGCGACGGCCCGGCCGGCTCGAGGCGGGGCGATGAAGGATTCGATGCGCGTGCCCGTCCTCACGAACTCTCCCGCGGTTCGCGGCCTCGCGGCGGCCGTTCTCGCCCTCGGTTGGCTCGCGGCCTCGCCGGCCGTCGCCGCCCGCGAGGTTTCGGGCCTTGCCCCCGCCGGCAGCTACGAGCCGGCCGACAGCCTGGAGGGCAATTTCCTCTCGGCCTACATCGCGGGCGCCGCCAAGGACACGGCCGCCGCCGCCGCCTTCTACCGCGAGGCCCTCAAGGAGGACCCGCGCAACCCGGAACTCCTCGAGCGGGCTTTCGTGTCGTTCCTCGCCGACGGCTCCATGCCCGAAGCGTTCCGCGTGGCCGAGCGCCTCGTCCAGCGCGATGCGACGAACGGGCTCGCCAACCTGACGCTCGGCGTGCGCAATCTCAAGGCGAAGCAGTATGCCGCGGCCCGCAGCTCCCTCGCGAAGGGCGGGCGCGGCCGCGCCGCCGACCTCACCGCCACGCTCCTGACCGCCTGGGCCCATGCGGGAGCAGGCGAGGGCAAGAAGGCGCTCGAGACCGTCGACAAGCTGCGGGGCGAGCGCGCCTATGCGGGCTTTCGCGACTACCACGCCGGGCTCATCGCGGAGCTGACCGGCAACGGCCTGGAAGCCGAGCGGCGGCTCAAGAGCGCTTACGAGAGCGAGCGCAACACCCTACGCGTGGTGGACGCCTATGCTCGCTTCCTTTCCCGCCGCGGCCAGGCCGAGGCGGCCCGGACCACCTACGCTGATTTCGAGAACCTGCTGCCGCGCCACCCCATGATCCGGGCGGGCCTCGATCAGCTCAAAGAAGGCAAGTCGCTCGCGCCCATCGTGGCGAGCGCTCAGGACGGCGCGGCGGAGGTGCTCTACGGCCTCGGCGCTGCCGGCAACAGCCAAGGCGACGAGCTGCCGGCCATCGTGTACCTGCGCCTCGCGCTGCACCTCAACCCGGAGCATGCCCTGGCGCTGGTCACGCTGGGTGACATCTTCGAGCGCCTCAAGGCCTATGACCGGGCCGTCGAGATCTACAACCGGATCCCGAAGGACGCGCCGATCCGCCCCAGCGCCGACATCCAGGTCGGCCTGGCGCTGGAGCTCATGAACAAGGGCGAGGAGGCGGTTGCCCACTTCGAGCAGCTATCGAAGCAGCGCCCGAACGACGTCGAGGTCATCACGGCACTCGGCAACGTGCTGCGGTCGCGCAAGCGCTTCCCCGAGGCGGCGGAGGTCTACACCAAGGCGGTCGAGCGGATCACGACGCCGGAGCGGAGCGACTGGACGCTGTTCTACTTCCGCGGCACGGCCTACGAGCGCTCGAAGGCCTGGCCGAAAGCCGAGGCCGACCTCAAGAAGGCGCTTGAGCTCGTTCCCGACACCCAGCCCAACGGCAAGGCCCAGGTGCTGAACTACCTCGGCTATTCCTGGGTCGACATGAACGTGAACATCGACGAGGCCTTCAAGCTCCTGAAGCGCGCCGTCGAGCTCTCGCCGCGGGACGGCATGATCATCGACTCCCTCGGCTGGGCCTATTATCGCCTCGGCCGCTACGAGGACGCCGTGCGCGAGCTGGAGAAGGCGGTCGAGCTCAAGCCCGGCGACCCGGTGATCAACGACCATCTCGGCGACGCCTACTGGAAGGTTGGGCGCCGGCTCGAGGCCAAGTTCCAATGGCAGCATGCCAAGGATTCGAGCCCCGAGCCCGAGGATCTCGCCAAGATCTTGGTCAAGCTCGAGAAGGGTATCGAGGAAGAGAAGCCAGCCGCCGCCGAGGCCGCGCCCGTCGAGCCCGTTTCCGCGCCGGAGCCGCAGAAGAACGGCGGCTGAGTCGGCGGTCCGCTTGCCGCCCGTTTCGCGGCCCCTCGTCGACCGGGCGCCGGCCAAGGTCAACTTGACGCTGCATGTCCTTGGCCGCCGGGCCGACGGCTACCACGCGCTGGAGAGCCTCGTCGCCTTCGCCGGCGCCGGGGATCATCTCACCTTCACTCCTGGGCCCGAACTCGCCATCGACGTGACGGGGTCGAGGGCCGGACAGGCTGGCCCGGCGGAGGACAACCTGGTCCTGAAGGCCGCCCGGCACCTCGCCGAGCGGCGGCCAAGCCTGCGCCTCGGCCATTTCGCCCTCGTGAAGCGCCTGCCCGCGGCCGCCGGCTTAGGCGGCGGGTCATCCGATGCCGCCGCCGCCTTGCGCCTTCTCGCGCGCGCCAACGGGTTTAGCCTTGATGATCTCGCCCTTCGGGAGGCCGCACGGGCGACCGGGGCCGATGTTCCCGTCTGCCTCGATCCTCGCGCTCGCGTCATGACGGGGGCCGGCGAGAGGCTCGGGGGCCCGCTGCGGCTCCCCCCGCTTCCGGCGGTGCTGGTCAACCCGGCCGTGCCGGTGGCAACCGCGGACGTCTTCGAGGCCCTCGGCTTGCGGCCGGGCGAGATAAGGGTCTCGGCGGGAAATGAAGCTGAATGGCCGAGCGAGGCGGCCCAGCTTGTCGATGCGCTGGCTCGCGCCCGCAACGATCTCGAGCCGGCGGCTCTTAGCCTCGCGCCCGTCATCGGCACGGCGCTCAATGCGCTGCAACGAACCCCCGGCTGCCGCCTCGCCCGAATGTCGGGCTCGGGCGCTACCGTTCTCGGCCTGTTCGGAACAGGCCGGGAGGCGCTCGCTGCGGCGCGGCGCGTCAGGGCGGAGCACCGGGATTGGTGGGTCCGCGCGACGATCCTGCGCTGAAGCCGCCCCGCGCTAATGCGCCCGGGCGATGCAGAAATCCACCGCGTCGAGGAGCGCCTGCTTCATGGCTCCTCTCGGGAAGAGCGCAAGCGCGTCACGCGCCATGGCGCCGTAGTGCCGGGCGCGCTCCACCGTGTCCTCGATGGAACGGTGACGGCGCATGATGGCGATGGCAGTCTCGAGGTCGCCGTCCTCGATGTTCCCCTGTTCAAGGGTACGCCTCCAGAAGGCGCGCTCGTCCTCGTCGCCACGGCGGAACGAGAGGACGACGGGCAAGGTGATCTTGCCCTCGCGGAAATCGTCGCCGAGGTTCTTGCCGAGCTTGGCCGTCGCACCGCCATAATCGAGGGCGTCGTCGACGAGCTGGAAGGCGATGCCGAGATTCATGCCGTAGGAGCGGCAGGCGGCGGCCTCGGCCTTCGGGCGGGCCGCGATCACGGGGCCCACTTCGCAGGCGGCAGCAAAGAGTTCAGCCGTCTTGCCGCGTATCACGGTGAGATACTCGTCTTCCGTGGTCTCGGTGTTCTTGGCCAACGCCAGCTGCATCACCTCGCCTTCCGCGATGATGGCCGCCGCAGCGGAGAGGATCTCGAGCGCCCGGAGCGAGCCCACCTCGACCATCATCTTGAAGGCTTGGCCGAGGAGAAAGTCGCCGACGAGCACGCTCGCCTCGTTGCCCCAGCGCACCCGGGCCGCCACTTGGCCGCGGCGCATGTCGCTCTCGTCCACGACATCGTCGTGCAAGAGCGTCGCCGTGTGCATGAACTCCACGGCGGCGGCGAGCTTGATGTGTCCGTCGCCCGCGTATGACGTGAGCTGGGCAGTGGCCAGCGTCAGCATCGGCCGCAGGCGTTTGCCCCCCGAGGCGATAAGGTGGTTCGCCACCTCCGGGATCATCGTAACCTGCGAGCCCGTGCGGGAGAGGATCATGTCATTGACCCGCTCCATGTCGCCCGCCACGAGAGCGACGAGGGGCTCGATGCCGGCACGATGGCCAGGCTGCTTGTCCTCAAGCGGTACGACGACGCCCACGCTTCAGCATCCTTGGTTGCCGGCCCACGGTGCCGGTTCCATAGTAGGCGAAACCTGTCATGGGCAAGCCTTGGCCGCAACGCGGGGCGATGCCGCAAGGGAGGACCCCGCCAAGGGCGAACCGTGATCGAGCTCATCCGCACCAACGACATCGTTCTCATCGGCTTCGCCGAGTCGCTCCTCGACGGGGCCGATATCCCAGTCTTCGTCGCCGACAGCTTCATCAGCGGCCTCGAAGGCTCCATCGGTGCCTTCCCGCGCCGGCTCCTCGTCCCCGAAGACCGGGCGAACCAGGCGCGACGCCTGCTCTCGGACGCAGGGCTCGGGGCGGAACTTCGGGATGCCTGACGGGACGGCCGGCGCGGAGTCGGCCGGGGTCACGCAGGACACCCTGCTCGGTGGCCGGGTTCGCCTGCTCCAGTCCGCGAGCGGTCATCGCGTCGGGACCGACGCGGTGCTCCTTGCCGCCGCGGCCCGGCCGGAACCAGGAAACCGGATCGCCGATCTCGGGGCCGGCACGGGCGCGGTTGGGTTGATGATCGCCGTCGCGGAGCCCTCGGCGACGGTCGCGCTCGTCGAACGGGACGAGCGCTTGGTCGCCTTGGCCCGCCGCAACGTGGCACTCAACGGAGCGGAGGCCCGCGTCGGAGTGATCGCTGCCGATGTGCTCGGGACATCCGCGGCCCGGCGCGGCGCGGGGCTCGCGCCCGGCGCTTACGACCTCGTCGTCACCAACCCGCCCTTCGCGGAGCCGGGCCGGGGCCGGGCCTCTCCCGATCCGGGTCGATCGGCCGCTCACGTCCTGCCGCTCGGAGGCACGGCGACGTGGCTGAGGAATGCGGGCGCCCTGCTCGCGGGCAAGGGCAGGCTTCTGGTCGTCCACCGGGCCGATCACGTCGGGGCGCTATTGGCTGCCTGGCCCCGCGGCTTCGGCGCGCTCCGGCTGCGCTTCGTTCATCCGCGGGAGGAGGCGCCGGCGAGCCGGGTTCTGATCGAGGCGCGGCGGGGAAGCCGCGCCCCATTGTCGGTGCTGAGCCCTCTCGTCCTGCACGGGGCGGACGGAAGTTTCACGCCCCTCGCCCGGGCGCTTCACGCGGGCGAGGCGCGGCTTGCCGGCGACTGATCAGCGGCAGATTTTGCGACGGTCGACCTCCCAGCCGTAGCCGGTCCAGACGCGGTCGATCTTGACGATGCAGCGCGGTCCGTAGCCGTGGCCCGGCCCCCAGGCATGTCGTTCGAAGCCATGCCGCTCGTAGCCGCGGCGCTCGAAACGGTGACGCTCGAAGCCGTCGCGCTCGACGCCGGGACGTTCAAAGCCCCGCCGGCGGTGCTCCCAGCTGCGGTCGTCGCCGAACCGCAGCTCCGGATCGACGCGCTGCTCGACACGCCGGATCGTGATGTCGGAGGTCTCGCGCTCGTAGCGGGAGGGCCCGAACGGGCCGCCCTCGAAGCCGCCCGCCTTGGCGGCTGGAATCGTGGCCCCGGCGAGAGCGAGCGCGGCGAGGCCGATGAGAATGAGGCGACGCATGGTGGTCCTGTCCTTGTCTAACGACTTCGGCGGGACCTTGGAGGATCCCGCCGGTCGATGAAGGACAGATTAGGCTGCCGCCTCTGAACGGCGGGGGAAGCCGCCGTTCAGCAACGGGTCAGCTGGTCAGAAGCGGCGGGCGCAGACCCGCACCGGGCGGCGCACGTAGCCGTAGGGCGTCGCCACGAGGCGCGGGCGCACGCGGCAGACGACCCGCGGGCCGTAGACCGGGCGCACGAAACGGGGCCCGCCGTAGTAGCCGCGGCGAACGACGACCGGGCGACCGTAGCGGGGACCGCCGTAGAAGCCCCGCCCATAAACCGGGCGGCGACCGTAGCGCGGCCCACCGTAGTAGCCGTACTGGGTGTACTCCGCGACCGGCGCGGCGCCCGCCGCCGGGGAAGCGGCCGAGGCCGTGCCGGCGAGGCCGAAGCCGCCGCCGATCATCGCGATCACGAGGGTCGCGAGCTTGAGAAAGCGCATATTCGTCTCCGTGCTTCGTTGTTCTTCGTTCGCCCACCTGCCGCATCGGTCCAGAGCATGAACCGCTGTCGGGTCGGCCGCAATGTAACGGCCGCCATATGAACGGAAGCTGTCGGTTTCCGTTCAGTCAGGCTCGGCGAATTCGCCGCTGTCTCGCGTGGTGAGCGCATTCTTGCCGCGGAGGCAGGGGGTGCTTACCTCGGCCCAATGCCCATCAAAACCGCCTTCGACTCGCTCCTCGACCGTTTCCGCTTCCTTCTTCCCGCCCGCTACCGCGTCCGGCCGCCCATCGTGCCCGTGGTGCGCCTGTCGGGCGCCATCGGGGCGGTGTCGCCGTTCCGTCCGGGGCTCTCCATCGCTTCCACCGCGACGGTGCTGGAGCGCGCCTTCGCGGTGAAGGGCGCCAAGGCCGTCGCGCTCGTGGTGAACTCGCCAGGCGGCTCGGCCGCGCAGTCGCACCTCATCTTCAAGCGCATCCGGTCGCTGTCGGTTGAGAAGAATCTCCCGGTCCTCGTTTTCGTCGAGGATGCCGCGGCCTCGGGCGGCTACATGATCGCCTGCGCCGGGGACGAGATTTTCGTCGATCCATCCTCCCTCATGGGCTCGATCGGCGTGGTCTTCGCCGGCTTCGGCTTTCAGGAGCTGATCCAGCGCTACGGCGTCGAGCGGCGGATCTACACGGCGGGCGAGAGCAAGGCGATGCTCGACCCGTTCCGTCCGGAGAATCCGGAGGACGTGGCGAAGATCCGGCGCATCCAGGGCCGCATCCACGAGATCTTCATCGACCTTGTGCGCTCGCGCCGGGCCGGACGGCTGAACCTTGAGACGCCCGATTTGTTCTCGGGCGCGGTCTGGTCCGGGACCGAGGCGGTCGAACTTGGCTTGGCCGACGGCGTCGGCGACATCCGCACGGTGCTGCGGGAGCGCTACGGCGAGAAGGTGCGCATCGCGATGATGCCGCAGGGACGGACCTCGCTCCTGGCCCGCCTTCTCGGTCGCGGCGCGGCGAGCCCCGATATCGGCGGGGGCGGTCTCGTCGATCCCGACGCCCTGATCGGCGCCGTCGAGGAGCGGCTGCTCTGGAGCCGGCTCGGGCTCTAGCGCTGGGCGACCGGGGTGGCGCAGCCCTGCGCGCCCTCGCCGAGACCGGCATACACGACCCGAACTTTCCGCGTGCAGGCCGGCTGATCCGCCGGCGTCGCCGTCGCGACGGCGATCGGGGCAGGGGTCACCGCGACGGTCTGCGTCGGGCGCGGCGTCGAGGTGGCGTTGACGACGACCGGCGTCGCGACCAGCGACAGGGCGGCGATGGTCATCAGGGTCATCGTGCGGGTCATGGCTTGGTTCTCCCTCGGGGCGCCGCGAGCCGGCGTCGTTGGAGACACCTTCGTCCAGGGGTGGGCTTGAAGCGGTGCGGCGGCGCACGCGAGAGGCGCGACCCCGCGCTTCGGGCGCGGCTCGGCCTTTGCTTGACTCGAAGTCCCGGCCCCGTAAGGGTTCGCGGCCTTTCCACGCATCAGCGGACGATCATGGCGAGCGAGCCCGCCCACCAGCAGCCGAACCGTTCCTTCCAGGGCCTGATCCTGACGCTCCAGCGCTTCTGGGCGGAGCAGGGCTGCGTCATTCTCCAGCCCTACGACATGGAGGTCGGCGCCGGCACTTTTCATCCGGCGACGACGCTCAGGGCGCTCGGCCCAAAACCCTGGCGGGCGGCCTATGTCCAGCCCTCGCGCCGGCCGAAGGACGGGCGCTACGGCGAGAACCCGAACCGGCTCCAGCACTACTATCAGTTCCAGGTCATCCTGAAGCCGAACCCGCCGAACCTTCAGGAGCTCTACCTCGCCTCGCTGGCGGCGATCGGCATCGACCCGCTCCTGCACGACATCCGCTTCGTCGAGGACGACTGGGAGAGCCCGACGCTCGGCGCCTGGGGGCTGGGCTGGGAATGCTGGTGCGACGGCATGGAGGTGAGCCAGTTCACCTACTTCCAGCAGGTGGCCGGCTTCGAGTGCTCCCCCGTCTCGGGCGAGCTCACCTACGGGCTTGAGCGCCTCGCCATGTACCTGCAGGGCGTCGAGTCGATCTACGACCTCAACTTCAACGGGCTCGACGGCCCCGAGAAGGTCACCTACGGCGACGTGTTCCTCCAGGCCGAGCAGGAATATTCCCGCCACAACTTCGAGCATGCCGACACGGAGATGCTCTTCGAGCAGTTCCGCATGGCCGAGCGCGCCTGCCGGGCCTATCTCGCCGCCGGCGAACCGAAGCCGGGCGCGAACGACGACCGGCACGCGATGGCGCTGCCGGCCTACGACCAGTGCATCAAGGCAAGCCACGTCTTCAACCTGCTCGACGCGCGGGGCGTGATCTCGGTCACCGAACGGCAGAGCTACATCCTGCGAGTGCGCGACCTGGCCAAGGCCTGCGGCGCGGCCTGGCTTAAGACCGAGGGCGGCGGCCACGCCGCGGAAAGGCGCGCCGCGTGAAGCTCGAACCCCGCCTCATCCGCGTCGCCGTGGGACGCGTCTCCTACGACCTCGTGCTGACCTCGACCGCCGACATGGGCGTCGCCAAGCTCGCCGGCACCGGCGAGCAGATCGACCCGGCGACCCGCGCCACCTTGCGCGAGCTCGGCGCCGTCGACGTAACGATCTGGGGCTCCACCATCGAGCAGCTCCGGATGCGCGCCAAGGCCTGGCCGCCGGAGTTCAACCGTGTGACGGGCGACTATTTCGGCGTGTCGCGGGCGAACGAGCACCGCTTCGACCTCTTCTTCGCCGCCGAGCGGTTCCTGCGCCTCCTCGACCTCGCTCACGGCTCGCGGCGCGGCGTGCTGACCCTGCGCTGCGACGTGTCGGCCGATGGTCAGGCGGATCTGGTGCGCGAGTTGGAGATTTCCGCGGCGCGAGGGTGAGAAGCGACTCTGCCTACTTCACCTCTCCCCTTGTGGGAGAGGGCTTCGCCTGCGGACTGGCAGGCGAAGCGAGGGAGCGGCAGCGACCGACGGGTGAGGGGTATGCCTCCGCCTCTCGGACCTACGCCCAGCACCCCCTCATCCGCCTGCCTTCGGCAGGCACCTTCTCCCACGAGGGGAGAAGGACGCATCCGACTTGACCCGTCGCCCCCGATGCCCGATGCGGGCGCGCCGGCCCTCAAGCCCCTGAGACCATGCCCGACCTTCTCCTCGAACTCTTCTCCGAAGAGATCCCCGCCCGCATGCAGCGCCGCGCGGCGGAGGACCTGAAGACCCTTGTCACCAACGCCCTCGTCGAGCGCGGCTTCCTCTACGAGGGCGCCCGCTCCCTCTGGACGCCGCGACGCCTCGCACTTCACGTCGCCGGGCTGCCGGCCAAGGGCGAGGACGTGCGGGAGGAGCGCCGCGGTCCCCGGGTCAGCGCGCCGGACGCCGCGATTCAGGGTTTTCTGCGCAGCGCGGGGCTGGCTTCCCTCGATCAGGCCAAGGTCGAGACGACGCCCAAGGGCGACGTCTACATCGCTGTCATCGAGAAGCCCGGCCGCCCGACGACGGAGGTTCTGGCCGAAATCCTGCCCGCGATCATCAAGAGCTTCCCCTGGCCGAAATCGATGCGCTGGGGCGCCGCGTCCGCCGGGCCGGGGAGCTTGCGCTGGGTGCGCCCGCTCCACTCGATCCTATGCACCTTCGGGCCTGAGACGGAGGAGCCGGAGGTTGTGCCGGTTGCCGTCGAGGGCGTCGCGACGGGCGACGTCACCTACGGCCACCGCTTCCTGAGCCCCGGTGCGATCCGGGTAAAGCGCCTCGCCGACTACGCGACGAGCCTCGAGCGCGCCCACGTCGTGGCCGACGCCGACCGGCGCAAGGACATGATCCTGCACGACGCCCGGGACCTCGCCTTCGCGCAAGGGCTGGAACTCGTCGAGGACGAGGGCCTGCTGGAAGAGGTGGCCGGCCTCGTCGAGTGGCCGACCGTCCTGATGGGCTCTTTCGACGAGAGCTTTCTGGGCATCCCGCCGGAGGTGATCCGCGCCACCATCCGCGCCAACCAGAAATGCTTCGTGCTGCGCGGACCAAACCCTCCCCCCTCCGCGGGGGAGGGTGGCGAGCGGAGCGAGCCGGGAGAGGGCGTGGATGACGGCGATCGCGGCCCCTCTCCCGCCGCCCTGCGGGCGGCACCCTCCCCCGCGGAGGGGGGAGGGTTGGCCAACCGCTTCCTCCTCGTCTCGAACCTCGTCGCTTCCGACGGCGGCGCGGCGATCGTGGCGGGCAACGAGCGCGTGGTGCGGGCCCGGCTCTCCGACGCCAAGTTCTTCTGGGAGACGGACCGCAAGGTGCCGCTCGAGAGCCGGCTGGAGAAGCTCAAAAGCATCGTGTTCCACGAGAAGCTCGGCACGCAATACGAGCGCGTCGAGCGCATCGCGGCGCTTGCCAAGGAACTCGCGCCGCTGGTCGGCGCCGACCCAGCCCTGGCCGAGCGCGCCGCGCGCCTCGCCAAAGCCGACCTCGTCACCGAGATGGTCGGTGAGTTCCCCGAGCTGCAGGGCCTCATGGGCCGCTACTACGCGACGGAGCAGGGCGAAGACCCGTCGGTCGCCGCGGCGATCGAGGAGCACTACAAGCCGCTCGGGCCGAGCGACCGCGTGCCGACGAACCCGGTTTCGGTCGCGGTGGCGCTGGCCGATAAGATCGACACTTTGGTCGGCTTCTGGGCCATCGACGAGAAGCCGACGGGGAGCAAGGACCCGTATGCGCTGAGAAGGGCGGCGCTGGGGGTGGTGAGGCTCCTACTCGACCGTGCGATCAGGTTGCCGATCGTTCAGCTTGCGGAGCCGCGCTTTAGAGCGTGGGGTCTCCGGCTAGCGGAACAGTCTGGGAGCTTCACGGGCCAACCGCACGAAACGGAGCTCCTCTCCTTCTTCGCCGACCGCCTCAAAGTTTATCTCCGCGACCAGGGCGCCCGGCACGATCTGATCGATGCGGTCTTCGCCCTGCCGGGTCAGGATGATCTCATCCTCATTGTCCGCCGCGTCGAGGCGCTCGGGCGCTTTCTCGAGACTGAGGACGGGAAGAACCTGCTCGCGGGTTACCGCCGCGCCGCGAACATCCTGCGCATCGAGGAAAAGAAGGACGGCCGCGCCTATGACGGCGCGCCGGACGCTGCGGCCCTCGTCGCTCACGAGGAGAAGGCTCTGGCACAAGCCCTGGACGAGGCGGGCCGGGCCGCGGGCGAGGCCGTGGCGCGGGAGGATTTCGAGGGTGCCATGCGGGCGCTGGCCGTGCTCCGCCCGGCGGTCGACGCCTTCTTCGACAAGGTGACCGTGAACGCGGAGGACCCGGCGCTGCGCGAGAACCGCCTCAAGCTCCTCAACCAGCTCCGCGCGGCGACGCGGGAAGTGGCGGACTTCTCCAGGATCGAGGGATAAGGCGCGCGTCCTTCCTTCTCCCCTCTGCGGGAGAAGGTGCCCTGCGGAGCAGGGCGGATGAGGGGTGCTGGGCGTGAGCCCGCGCGGGTTAGAACATCCTCACTGTCGTTCGCGGGCTCGACCCGCGAACCTCGGCGCGAACGCTCGGGCAACAGGGACCGAGATGGCCGGGTCAAGCCCAGCCATGACAGGGGTGGAGCGGAGAAGCTCTGATCGGCCTTTCGGCCGTGCGCCGCTTCGCGCCGCCCCCCTCTCCCGACCCCACTTCGCGGGGCCACCCTCTCCCTCAAGGGGAGAGGGGTGAACACGGCGTCGCTGTCGCGACAAGACGCTGTGCTGGATCCCCTTCCCCTGCGCGCTGGCGCGCTCCGGCCGGGGATGACAGGTGACACGGCTCAGAACGCCTCGTCTGTCATCCCCAGCCGGAGGCGGCTCGTCCGCCGGAGGGGAAGGGAATCCAGCACTCCTCTCGCGCCGTCAGGCGCGCCGCACCTTCTATTATGAGGCGCTGATCCCGCAGCGAACCCCGCTCCCCCAAGAAGAGCACCCTCTCACACCCCTGGAACCTTGGCCGTTCAGCTTGCGTTGAGGGCCATTATGGTTCAAGCCTCCGCCCGTTTCAGGGCCGGCATCCCACGTCCAGACATTCAGCGGAAATCCCGATGACGCAATGGGTTTACACCTTCGGCGACGGCAAGGCCGAGGGCGAGGCGGGGATGCGCAATCTGCTCGGCGGCAAGGGCGCGAACCTCGCTGAGATGTCGAATTTGAGGCTGCCCGTGCCCCCCGGCTTCACCATCTCGACGGAAGTCTGCACCTACTACTACGACCACGGCCGCAGCTACCCGCCGGAGCTGAAAGGTGCCGTCGCGGCCGCGCTTGCCACCGTCGGGACGCTGGCCGGCCGCACCTTCGGGGATGCGCGAAACCCGCTTCTCGTGTCCGTGCGCTCGGGCGCCCGCGCCTCCATGCCGGGCATGATGGACACGGTGCTCAACCTCGGCCTCAACGACGTCACGGTCGAGGCGGTGGCCGCCTCCTCGGGCGATCCACGCTTCGCCTATGACAGCTACCGCCGCTTCATCACCATGTACTCGAATGTGGTTTTGGGCATCGAGCATCATCACTTCGAGGAGACCCTCGACGCCTACAAGGACCGGCGCGGCTACACCCTCGACACCGACGTCACGGCCGAGGACTGGAAGAGCCTGATCACCCGCTACAAGGAGATCGTCCAGCGCGAACTGGGCCAGCCGTTCCCGCAGGACCCGCAGGAGCAGCTCTGGGGCGCCATCGGCGCCGTGTTCGGCTCCTGGATGAACGCCCGGGCGATCAAATACCGCGAGCTCCACGCCATTCCGGCGAGCTGGGGCACGGCGGTGAACGTCCAGGCCATGGTCTTCGGCAACATGGGCGAGACATCGGCGACGGGCGTCGCCTTCACCCGCAACCCTTCGACGGGCGAGAGGGAGCTCTACGGCGAGTTCCTCATCAATGCGCAAGGCGAGGACGTGGTGGCGGGCATCCGCACGCCGCAGGACATCACCGAGAAGGCGCGCGTCGCGTCCGGATCCGACAAGCCCTCCATGGAGCGGGCGATGCCGGAGGCCTATGCCGAGCTGGTGCGCATCTACGGCATCCTCGAGAAGCACTACCGTGACATGCAGGACATGGAATTCACGGTGGAGCGCGGGAAGCTCTGGATGCTCCAGACCCGCAACGGCAAGCGCACCGCCAAGGCTGCGCTCCGGATCGCCGTGGATCTCGCCTCCGAAGGCCTGATCTCGAAGGAGGAGGCGGTGGGCCGTGTCGATCCGGCGGCCCTCGATCAACTCCTCCATCCCACCATCGACCCGAAGGCCGAGCGCACGATCCTGGCCTCGGGTCTGCCGGCCTCGCCCGGCGCGGCGTCCGGCGAGATCGTCTTCAACTCGGAGGCCGCCGAGGCCGCCAAGAAGGCGGGCCGCAAGGTGATCCTGGTGCGCGTCGAGACGTCCCCAGAGGACATTCACGGCATGCATGCGGCCGAGGGCATCCTCACCACCCGCGGCGGCATGACCTCGCACGCCGCCGTGGTCGCCCGCGGCATGGGTAAGCCCTGCGTCTCGGGCGCCGGCTCGATCCGGGTCGATTACGCCAAGGGCACGATGACGGTGGCGGGCCAGAGCCTCAAGGCCGGCGACGTGCTCACCGTCGACGGCTCGACGGGGCAGGTGCTGCTCGGCCGCGTCAAAATGCTGGAGCCGGAGCTGTCGGGCGAGTTCGCGACCCTCATGGGTTGGGCGGATGGGGCCCGGCAGCTGAAAGTGCGCGCCAACGCGGAGACGCCGCTCGATGCCCGCACGGCCCGCACCTTTGGGGCGGAGGGCATCGGCCTGTGCCGCACGGAGCACATGTTCTTCGAGGGCGACCGGATCGTCGCCGTGCGCGAGATGATCCTGGCCGAGGACGAGGCCGGACGCCGCGCGGCGCTCGCCAAGCTTTTGCCCTACCAGCGGGCGGACTTCGTCGAGCTGTTCACCATCATGAGCGGGCTGCCGGTCACCATCCGGCTCCTCGACCCGCCGCTGCACGAGTTTCTGCCCCACACGGATGCCGAGATCGCGGAGGTGGCCAAGGCCATGAACGCGTCGGAGGAGAAGCTGCGCCGGCGCGCGGCCGAGCTCCACGAGTTCAACCCGATGCTGGGCTTCCGCGGCTGCCGTCTCGCGATCGCCTACCCCGAGATCGCGGAGATGCAGGCCCGCGCCATCTTCGAGGCTGCCGTCGAGGCCGGCCGGGCGACTGGCCGGGCGGTGACGCCCGAAGTCATGGTGCCCCTCGTGATGACGAAGGCCGAGCTCGACCTCGTGAAGGCCCGCATCGACGCCATGGCCGAGGCGGTCTCGAGCGAGACGGGAGCGACGATTGATTACCAGGTCGGCACCATGATCGAGCTGCCCCGCGCGGCCCTGCGGGCGCAGGAGATCGCCGAATCGGCGGAGTTCTTCTCCTTCGGCACCAACGACCTGACGCAGACGACGCTGGGCATCTCCCGCGACGACGCCGCCTCGTTCCTGGGGACCTACACGGCCAAGGGCATCCTTCCCGCCGATCCGTTCGTCACCCTCGACCAGGAGGGCGTGGGCGAACTCATCGAGCTCGCCGCGGAGCGCGGACGGCGCACCCGCAATGGAATCAAGCTCGGCATCTGCGGTGAGCACGGCGGCGACCCCGCCTCGATCCGCTTCTGCCAGGGGCTCGGCCTCGACTACGTGTCCTGCTCGCCCTACCGGGTGCCGATCGCCCGGCTCGCGGCGGCGCAGGCCGCGATCGGGGGCAAGACGGCGAGCCTGGCGTGACAGGCTTGAAGGCGCCGCAGCTCTACGTCGCCGCGCTCCTCGTCACCGGCCTCGTCGCGGGCGTGCTGGTGGCGAAGGCGCCCGCCGTGAACCGGCTGCCGATGCCGGTCTTCACGATCCCCCTCGTCGTCTCCTTCCTCATCGACACGGCGCTCCTGCTCCTCTCGCAGCGGGGCAGAGCGGAGCCCCTTCCGATGCCTTATCGCCTCGCCGGGTTCATCGGCGCGGTGCTCTTGGCGATGGTCGTCTCAGGCCTGCTCGGCGGGCCGGCTTAACCACCTCTCAACCTTACCCCGCGATAACTTTTCGGGTCGGGCGCCGAATGCGTCAGGGTCGAGAGGGGTTGAGGTTTCGTGCGCATCGAGCGTCGGCCATCGCGAATCGGGTGGGCGCTGGCCACCGTGGCGCCGTGGGCGCTCGGCGCTGGGCTCCTCGTCTCGTTCACGGCCTCGGCCGGCATCGATCAGCAATCGGGGATCAGCGCCGCGGCCCGCGACCCGGCGCTCGCCCATCTCGAGCCCGGGCCGCTCGTGCCACCCTCGCCGGCACAGGCGACCGCGGCCCTGCCGCGCCTCGGCCTCGCCGGGATCGTGCAGGAGGCGCGCTTGCGCTTCGACCTGCCGTCCGAAGCGTTGCAGATCCCCGACGACCGTCCGCCCCGCGCCGACCTCAAGGCGACGGCGCCGGCCTATCCCGCCATCGACCGCAGCCGCAAGGGCGACCCGCTCGTCGCCATGCGGCCGAGCTTGAGCCGCCGCGCGGCCGACCTCGCGGCGGGCGCAGGCTCGACCGCCTCGCGCCTCATGTTCCGCAAGGACGAGCGCACGCTCCCGACCACCGTCCTCATGAGCGGCTCGGTCCAGCCGGACTTGGAGAGCGAGAACACCTTCGCGCCCGTGCCGGCGGACGAGCGCACCACGACGCTGCTCACGACCGCGGCGCGCTCGCCGGCGGCGGCCGCCTCGGGTTCGACTGGGGCCGGGCGCAGCGCCGGCACCACGCCGCGCTCCGACGGCGCGACGCCGAGCGTTCCCCGCGCCGTATCGCTCGCCTCCGCCACCCCCGCGCCCGTCGACGCGACGCCCCTTGAGATCGCGGCCGTTCCCGTGTCGCCGCTCGCCGGCGCGAAGACCGACCGTGGCGGCAAGAGCGTCACCACCGCTCAGAAGCCCGATCCGGACAGGCCGAACTACGCCGGGCTCGTCTCCCCCGACAGCCGGGCCCGGGAGGAGCGCTGCCTGGCCGAGGCCGTCTATTTCGAGGCGCGCAGCGAGAGCGCGGCGGGCCAGGCCGCGGTGGCGCAAGTCGTGCTCAATCGCGTCAAGAGCGGGCTTTACCCGACCTCGATCTGCGGCGTCGTCTACCAGAACCGCCATCGCTACATGGCCTGCCAGTTCTCTTTCGCCTGCGAGGGCAAGTCCCTGCGCATCACCGACAACGAGTCTTGGCGCAGCGCCACCCGCGTCGCGTCCGAAGTGCTGGAGGGCCGCACCTACCTCGCCGAAGTCGGATCCTCGACGCATTACCACGCGGATTACGTCCGACCACGCTGGGCGAAGCGCCTCAAGAAGATGGACGTGATCGGCAGGCACATCTTCTACAAGCTCAAGCCTGGCCAAACCTAAAGGTTAACCGTTCATTAAGACTGTACTCCTCTATCCGCCAACGGAGCGATCGTAAATTTTACCTTAACGACGCGTTGTCGTTGCTCGACGAAGCCGATTCGTTTTCTGTCATGACGAGCAGGGTGCCCGAGTCAGATGCGGCGCCCGCATCGGGAGTTCGTCATGGCGTACCGTGTTCTTTTTCTCGCTGCCGCGGCCCTGACCTTCGGGTCGGGCGCGGCCCTCGCCGGCGGCGCCGGCTGCGCGACCTGCTACCGCAAGGTCGTGACCCCGCCGGTCTACGGCGCCGTCGCCGAGCAGGTGATGGTGCGGCCGGCCTCGACCTACGCCCGCACGATCCCCGCCCAGTACTCGACCGTCGCCGAGAAGGTGCTCGTCTCGCCGGCCCGTAAAGTCTGGCAGGTCACCCGCGACGCCTACGGCCAGGCGGTGGGCTGCTGGGTCACGGTGCCGGCGCAGTACGCCGTGCAGCACCGCACCGTGATGGTGCGGGCCGCGCAGGTCGTCCATCACCACAGCCCTGCCGTCTACGCCACGCAGCATCGCAAGGTGCTGGTGCAGCCGGCCCGCGCCTCCTGGCAGCCCACCGGCGGCTACGGGCACGGCGGCGGTTACGGTACGAGCCATGGTGCCAGCTACGGCGCGTCTTCGGGCGGCTTCGATGCCGGATACGGCGTCGGTGCCGCGGTGGGCCTCGGCGTCGGTACGGCGGTCGGCATCGGCTCGACCTTGGGCGGTGGTGGCCTCGCGGCGGGCCTCGTCGGCGCTGGCCTGAGCGCGGCGGGCGGCTATGGCGGCGCGTCCGGCTACGACGAAGGCTACTGAACCGGCCCTGATCCATCACGGCGGCGAATGGGTGCGATGCGTTGCACTCGTTTGGCGCTGATCGGACCCTGAGCTAAGGTTCCGGCCTGAAACTGCCGGAACCTCATCCCATGTCCGCCTCCGCTGCCCGCAGCCGCTTCTCGCCCGAGCTGATCGTCTTCGCCGGCTGTGCCATGGCGATGCTGACCTTCGGCCCGCGCGCGGCCGCAGGCCTCTTCCAGCTGCCGATGACCACGGAATACGGCTGGGGACGCGACGTGTTCGGCCTCGCCATCGCGGTGCAGAACCTGCTCTGGGGGGTCGGCCAGCCCTTCGCGGGAGCCGTCGCCGACCGCTTCGGCGCCGTGCGGGTGCTCTGCGTCGGCGCGCTGCTCTACGCCGCCGGTCTCGTCGTCATGGCCTATGCCTCGACGCCGGGCCTGATGACGCTGGGCGCCGGCGTGCTGATCGGCTTTGGCCTTTCCGGCTGCTCCTTCAACCTCGTCATCGGCGCCTTCGGCAAGCTCCTGCCGGAGCAGTGGCGCCCGCTCGCCTTCGGCGCGGGCACCGCCGCCGGCTCCTTCGGCCAGTTCCTCTTCCCGCCAATCGGCAACGTGCTGATCGAGTCGTATGGCTGGCACATGGCGCTGGTGATCTTCGCTGGCACGCTGATCCTCGTTCTTCCCCTGTCTCTCGCGCTGGCCACCCCGAAGGCGGGGCCCGATACGGCATCGGGCCCGCGGCCGGCGCCGAGCCAGTCGATCCCCCAGGCCCTCGCGGAGGCCTTCCGGCACCGCTCCTATGTGCTCCTGGTGCTCGGCTTCTTCACCTGCGGCTTCCAGCTCGCCTTCATCACGGCGCACCTGCCGGCCTACCTCAAGGACGCAGGGCTCTCGGCCTCCGTCGGCGGCTGGACGCTCGCCGTCATCGGGCTCGCCAATGCGGTGGGTTCGCTCGGCTCAGGCTGGCTCTCGACGCGGATGTCGAAGCGCTGGCTCCTCGCCTGGATCTATCTCGGCCGAGCGCTCGCCATCGCGGTGTTCATCGTCCTGCCGCCGACGCCCGTGACCTGCATCCTGTTCGGCATCTCGATCGGCCTGCTCTGGCTGTCGACGGTGCCCCCGACCTCGTCCCTCGTGATGCTGATGTTCGGGACAAAGTACATGGCGATGCTCTACGGCTTCGCCTTCTTCTCTCACCAGGTCGGCGGCTTCCTCGGCGTCTGGCTCGGCGGCATTCTCTACGAGGCGAACGGCAACTACAGCCTCGTCTGGTGGCTGTCCGTCCTGCTCGGCCTCGCCTCCGCGGCGATCAACCTGCCGATCGTCGAGCGGCCGGTCGAGCGCCCCGCGGCGGTGCCGGCCGAGTGAGGCCCGCCCGCCTCGCTGCCGTCGGGCTTCTCCTGGCAGGCGCGGCGCCCGCCGCCGAGGACCCGCTCGCCGCCCGCCCGGCCTTCTCGAAGCCGGAGCAGCCGGCCCGGGCACCCGCGCGCTGCGAGGAACTGCGCGGCCAAGCCGCCGGGGTGCCGGACGGCGAGGACCGGATCGACCTTGCCCTCACCGGCGCGCTGACGCTGGTTCGGACCGACGGCGCGCTTTGGTACCTCATCGCCTGCACGGCCCCTGACATTCGGGTCATGTGCGTCACCTACGACTCGAACGGCATGAAGGCGGGCGACCGCGTGCTGCTCCGCGGCGCCTACAACCGTGTCGACGCCGACCACGTCGCCCTCGATCCCTGCCTCGCTACCCCGATCGGTGCGTCGCCGCAGCCCTGACCGGCTCTGGGCTTGCCGTCGTCCGGCGGCCGGCCCACAAACGAGCCTGCCGAAACGGGAGTGGTCGAGATGAGCGCGTTCAGGGCCGTCGTGGTCGAGAAGGGCGAGGCGGGCCAGAGCGTCGCGCTGAAGGACTTCGCCGAAGCCGACCTGATGGAGGGCGAGGTCACGGTGCGCGTGACGCACTCGACCCTCAACTACAAGGACGGCCTCGCGCTCACCGGCAAGGCGCCCGTGGTGCGCCGCTTCCCGATGATCCCGGGCATCGACTTCGCGGGGATCGTCGAGCGCTCGGACAGCGACGCCTTCAAGCCCGGCGACGAGGTGCTCCTCAACGGCTGGGGCACGGGCGAGACGCATCTGGGCGCCTACGCCGAGAAGAGCCGCGTCAAAGCCGACTGGCTCATCCCGCTGCCGAAGAACCTGAGCCCGAGCCAGGCCATGTCGATCGGAACGGCGGGCTACACCGCCATGCTCGCGCTGATGGCCCTCGAGCGGCACGGCCTCACCCCCACCGACGGCCCCGCCGTGGTGACGGGCGCGGCGGGCGGCGTCGGCTCGGTCGCCATCACGCTCCTCAACCGCGCCGGTTGGCACGTGATCGCCGCGACCGGGCGCGAGCAGGAGGCCGATTACCTGAAGGGGCTGGGCGCCAGGGAGATCGTGGCGCGCCAGGAGCTCTCGGCGCCCGGCAAGCCGCTCGCCAAGGAGCGCTGGGCGGCCGGGATCGACTCGGTCGGCTCGACGACCCTCGCCAACCTGCTCGCCACGACGCGCTACGGTGGCGCGATCGCCGCCTGCGGCCTTGCCGGCGGCATGGACCTGCCCTCGTCCGTCGCGCCCTTCATCCTGCGCGGCGTGTCGCTGCTGGGCATCGATTCGGTGATGGCGCCGCGGGCGCGGCGCATCGAGGCTTGGGAGCGCCTCGCCCGCGAGCTCGACCACGCCAAGCTCCAGACCATGACCACCACGATTCGCCTCGACGAGGTGATCGGCAAGGGCCAGGCGATCTTGGACGGGAAGGTGCGGGGGCGGATCGTGGTCGAGGTGGCGTAAGGGGACAAGGGTGGGGGTGAGGCGATCCCAGCCGCTCGGGTCTATGCCCCGCTTCCCCTCACCCCCGCTCGCGTTGCTCGCTTGCTTCGCCTGCCGGTACGCAGGCGAAGCCCTCTCCCCAGAAGGGAGAGGTGTTGACCATCCGAGCCGCGAAGGTGTGTTCACTCATTCGACACGGTGGCGCGCTCTCCTCCTCTCCCGGCAGGGGAGAGGGTCGCGTCGGCGGACCGGCCGACGCGACGAGCGCAGCGAGGGTGAGGGGGTTACTGTCCGCCACTCGAGACTACGCCTACACCCCTCATCTGCCCTCGCTCACGTGAGGGCGCCTTGTCCCAGGAGGGGAGCTGGGACTATCCCTCGATCACCTTGCGCCGCCGCACGATCTCGGCGGCCATGAAGTCGAGGAAGGCGCGGACGCGGGCCGAATGGCGCAGGTCCGGGTGCGTCAGGAGCCACAGGCCCGTCGAGAAGTCCGGGTTCGGCGGCGACAGGCGGGTGAGCGACGGCCGCGCATCGGCGATGAAGCAGGGCAGGGGGCCGATGCCGATCCCGGCCTCGACCGCCTCCGTGAGGCCGAGCACGCTGTTGACCTTGTAGACGATCCTCTCCGGCGCCACCCGCTCCCGCACGTAGCGGCCGACTTTGAGCGCCGCGAGATTGTCGCCGATCGCCACCCAGGGACGCTCGAGAAGGCCCGTCGGGTCGATGTCGGCGGGGTGGGCGAAATCGGCGGCCCGGCCGTACATCGCCCAGGCGATGGTGGCGACGCGACGCCCGACCAGGGTTTCGGGCGGGTTGTCGGTGGCCCGGATCGCCACGTCGGCGTCGCGCTTGGACAGGTTGAGCGCCTGGTTTGCCAGCACCACGTCGAGGCGGATGTCCGGGCACTGGGCGCAGAAGCGGGCGAAGACGGGGGTGAGGAGATGAACGAGGAGCGTGTCGTTCGTCGTCACCCGCAACTCGCCCGCGGGCGAAACGGCTTGGCCGGCGAGCTTGCGGGCGAAGGCCGAGACGTCCTCGTCCATGCGCTCGGCCAAAGCCGCCATCTCTTCGCCCGCCGCGGTCAGCGCGTAGCCCGTGCGATGGCGCTCGAAGAGCGTGATCCCGAGCGCCTGCTCGAGTTGGCCGAGGCGGCGGAAAACGGTGGAGTGATTGACGCCGAGCCGCTCGGCCGCGCCCGTCAGACCCCGCGCTTCGGCGATGGTGCGCACCAGCTTGAAGTCGTCCCAGGCGAGGGTCTGCGCATCCGTCATCTCTGCTGTCCTGCAAACGAAACCGTGCAATCACAGTGCTAGATTTGCGCAAGCGGAAGCGCAAGATCCTCTCCATCACGGCCGCACAGCCCATTGAACGGAGGACAACATGATCGACGACCGGCTTGCCCCTTACGGCATCTTCGCCCTGCGCGCGGCGCTCGGCGCCATGTTCATCGCCCACGCCCTCCTGAAGGTGCTCGTCTTCACGATGCCCGGCTTCGAGGGCTTCCTCGCCAAGGTCGGCCTGCCGACCGTGCTTGCCTGGCCGATCGTCCTGGCCGAACTCGTCGGCGGCGCGGCCATTCTCCTCGGCGTCTATGGGCGGCTCGCCTCGCTCGCGCTCCTGCCCGTCCTCCTCGGGGCGCTGGCGATCCATGCCCCGAACGGCTGGCTCTTCACCGCCGCGAACGGCGGCTGGGAGTACCCCGCTTTCCTTACGGTCGCGGCCGTGGCCCATATTCTCGTCGGTGACGGAGCCTTCGCCCTTCGCCCCTTCAGCCTGCCCTAAAGCCAGGCGTTCGAGACCTCGCCCCGGGCGGCTTGAACCCTAGCTTGACCGTTGCCCGACGGCGGCCCAAACGGCCGCCGTTCGCTTGCTCGCTTCAGGAGACCGACCCATGACCAAGGTTCTCGTCCTTTACTACTCGTCCTACGGCCATATCGAGACCATGGCGCAGGCCGTCGCAGAAGGCGTTCGCGAAGCGGGCGCCGAGGCGGTGATCAAGCGCGTGCCCGAGCTCGTGCCCGAGGAAGTCGCCAAGAACGCGCATTTCAAACTCGACCAGGCAGCACCCGTCGCGACCGTGAACGAGTTGCCCGACTACGACGCCATCATCATCGGCGTGCCGACCCGCTACGGCCGCATGGCCTCCCAGATGTCGAACTTCTGGGACCAGGCCGGCGGCGTCTGGGCCAAGGGCCAGCTCACGGGCAAGGTGGGCTCGGTCTTCGCCTCGACCGCCACGCAGCACGGCGGCCAGGAGACGACGCTTTTCTCCGGCATCACCAACCTCCTGCATTTCGGCATGGTGATCGTCGGCCTTCCTTATGCCTATCAGGGCCAGATGACGATCGACGAGATCGTCGGCGGCTCGCCCTACGGCGCGACGACCATCGCCGGCGGCCAGGGCCAGCGTCGCCCGAGCGAGAACGAACTCGCCGGCGCCCGCTTCCAGGGCAAGCACGTTGCCGAGATCGCGGCGAAGCTCAAAGGTTGAAAGACCTGTCATTCCGGGGCTCGGCAACGCCGAGAACCCGGAACCCATGACCGATTGGAAGGCTGCTCGCAGACACTCACCCAGTCCTGGATTCCGGGTTCACGCTCCGCGTGCCCCGGAATGAAAGGCCTTAGCTTCTCGGCGCTGCGGCGCGGCGCAGGCGGTCGTTGATCGCCTCGCCCAGTCCGACCTCCGGGATCGGCGCCACCGCGATCGAGGCCGCCCCTGACGCATCGAGGGCGCGTAAGGACGCGAAGAGGCGGGCGGCGGCCTCGGTGAGATCGCCCGCCTCGCTCAGGTTCAATGACGCCGCGGCCGATCCTGAGCCCGCCGGGGCGAAGGGGCCGAAGAGCAGAGCCGCCTCGCCCGGCTCGATCCGCGTCGCGGCGAGCCGCACCCGCGCGCGGGGCGCGTAATGGGACGCAAGGAGGCCCGGTGCGCGGGGTGCGTGCGGGTCAATCGCGGGCTCGGTGAGGGTGATGGCCCCGAGCACGGCAACGATCGCCTCCCGCGGCACGCCGCCGGGGCGCAGCAGGGTGACCGCGCCGTGGAGGCAGGCGACGATGGTCGACTCCACCCCGACCGAGGTAGCGCCGCCGTCGAGGACCGCGGCGATGCGTCCGTCGAGGTCGGCGAGAACGTGGTCCGCCGTCGTCGGGCTCACCCGCCCGGAACGGTTGGCGGAGGGCGCCACGACGGGGCGCCCGACCAATTCGAGGAGCGCGCGCGCGACCGGATGCGCCGGCACGCGGAGCGCCACGCTGTCGAGTCCGGCCCGGGCGAGGTCGCTGACTTGCGTACCATCGACGACCGGCACGACGAGGGTGAGCGGGCCGGGCCAGAACGCCTCCGCGAGGCGCTGGGCCGTCTGGTCGAACGCTCCCGGGGCCAGGGCCGCGTCCACGCTCGGGAGGTGCGCGATGAGCGGGTTGAACCGCGGCCGATCCTTGGCGGCGTAGATCTTCGCCACCGCCGCCGGATCGCTCGCATCCGCGCCGAGGCCGTAGACCGTCTCGGTCGGAAACGCGATGGTCTCGCCGGCCCGCAGCAGGCGGGCGGCCTCGGCGACGCCGGTGGGATCGGCGGGAAGCACGCGTGTCATGGCTGGTTCGCACCCTGATCCGCGACGCCGTCACATCTTGACCGAAAATGGTTCACGTCTAAACTATCTGCCATCATCGCTTGTCAGCGCGGGCCGGACCGCGCGACCATGGGCGTCAACGATCGCGCGTCGATCCCGATCGGCTGCCCCGGAGGAAGGCTCATGACCACCTATCGCGCGCCCGTCGCGGAGATGCTGCATACCATGCGCTCGGTCGCGGGTCTCGACCGCGCCCTCGATGGGGGCCTCTACGGCGACCTCTCCCTCGACCTCGTCGAGACGATTCTCGAGGAAGGGGCAAAGTTCGCGGGCGAGGTTCTCGCGCCCTTGAACCGCGTCGGCGACACGAAAGGGACGCCGTTCAAGGACGGCAAGGTCACGATGCCGCCGGGCTTCAAGGAAGCCTACAAGGCCTGGACGGAGGGCGGCTGGAATGCCCTTCCGGGGCCGGTGGAGTACGGCGGCCAGGGCCTGCCGGTGCTTCTCAACTCGGCCTGCGTCGAGATGTGGAACGCGGCCAACATGTCCTTCGGCCTCGGGCCCGTGCTCACCATGGGCGGCATTGAGGCGCTCGAGAAGCACGGCTCTGAGGAGCTGAAGCAGCGCTACCTCGCCAAGCTCGTCTCGGGCGAGTGGACGGCCACCATGAACCTCACCGAGCCGCAGGCGGGCTCGGACCTGAGCGCGCTGCGCTCCCGCGCCGAGCCCGTCGGCGACGGCACCTACAAGATCACCGGGAGTAAAATCTACATCACCTACGGCGAGCACGACCTCACCGACAACATCGTCCACCTCGTGCTGGCGCGTCTCCCCGACGCGCCGACCGGGACGCGGGGCATCTCGCTCTTCCTCGTGCCGAAGGTGCTGCCGGACGGTTCAGTGAACGACGTTCGCTGCAATGGCATCGAGCACAAGATGGGCATCCACGCGAGCCCGACCTGCACCATGATCTACGGCGATCGCGGTGGCGCGGTCGGCTGGCTCATCGGGCAGGAGAACCGGGGCCTCGCCTGCATGTTCACGATGATGAACAACGCCCGCCTCGCGGTGGGGCTTCAGGGCGTCGCCATCGCCGAGCGGGCCTACCAGCAGGCGCTAGCTTACGCGCAGGAGCGTCGCCAGGGCCGGGCCGCCATCAGCGCGGCGGAAGGCATGAGCGCCATCATCGAGCACGCCGACGTCAAGCGCATGCTGCTGACCATGAAGGGGCTGACCGCCGCGGCGCGGGCGATCTGCTACATGACGGCGGCCGGCCTCGACGAGGCGCACGGCGCCGGGGACGAGGGCGCGCGTAAAACGGCGCACGAGCGCGCTTCCCTGCTGACGCCGGTGGCCAAGGCTTTTTCCAGCGATATCGGCATCGAAGTGGCCTCGCTCGGCATCCAGGTCCACGGCGGCATGGGCTTCGTCGAGGAGACCGGCGCGGCGCAGCACCTGCGTGATGCCCGCATCGCGGCGATCTACGAGGGCACCAACGGCATTCAGGCCATCGACCTCGTCACCCGCAAGCTGCCGCTCGCCGGTGGCGAGACGGTGCGGGCCCAGATCGCGGCCATGCGCAGCGTTCTGCCACGCCTCGTCAAGGACGGCTCGCCGGCCTACGGCCACACCGCCGCCCGCCTGCGCGAGGCGATCGAGGCCCTCGACCGCGCCACGAGCTACATGCTCAAGGCCGTCACCTCGAACGCGCCCGAGGAGGCGCTTGCCGGCGCGACGCCCTATCTGCGCCTTTTCGCCCTTGCCCAGGGCGGCACGGCGCTCGCGGAGTCGGCGCTCGCGACCGCCGCGGGCGATCCGGCTCAAGCGGCGCGCATCGCGCTCTGCCGGTTCTTTGCCGAGAACGTCGCGACGGGCGCCGAGGGTCTCGCCGAAACGGTGATCGCCGGGGCCGGCTTCGTGCACGAGGCGCCCCTGGCGCTGGCGAGCTGACGCGGGCAGGGGGGAGAGGCCGATGAGCGATCACGTCACCGTCACCCGCGAGGAGGGCGTGCTCCTCCTCACCCTGAACCGGCCGGAGAAGAAGAACGCCCTCACGGGGGCGATGTACGGCACGCTCATCGAGGCCTTCGATGAGGCGGACCGCGACGAGCGGATCGGCGCCGTGGTGATCGCGGGGGCCGGCGGCGTCTTCAGCGCCGGCAACGACATCGGCGACTTCCTGCAATTCGCGGCGAGCCCGGGTGCCGCGCCGCCGTTCCGCTTCGTGCGCCGCCTGGCGAGCCTCGAGACGCCCCTCGTCGCGGCGGTGGACGGACTGGCCGTCGGCATCGGCACGACGCTGCTGCTGCACTGCGACCTCGCCTATGCCGCGCCGACGGCGCGCTTTCGCATGCCCTTCGTCGATCTCGGCCTCGTGCCGGAGGCGGGCTCCAGCCTGCTCCTGCCGCAGCGGGTCGGGACGGCGAAGGCGGCCGAGCTCCTGCTCTTGGCCGAGGCCTTCGACGCGGCGGAGGCGCTCCGGCTCGGCCTCTTGAACGGCGTCGTTCCGGCCGACGAACTCCTGCCCCACGCCCACGCGCAGGCCCGCAAGCTCGCGGCGAAGCCCCGCGGCGCGGTCGCCGCGACGCGCCGGCTCCTGAGGGGCGACCGCACGGCTTTGCTCGCCCAGATGGACGCCGAGGGTCAGGCCTTCGGCGCGGCGCTCGCCTCGCCGGAGGCGAAAGCAGCCTTCATGGCCTTTCTGTCGAAGCCGAAGGCCGCGGCGGCCTCGTGAGCCAAGGCGCCCTGAGACCGGGGCCGCTGGCCGATCGGGCCTGCCTCGTCGCCGGCGCGTCCCGCGGCGTCGGGCGCGGCATCGCCCGGGCCCTCGGCGAGGCGGGCAGCGCCGTGGTCGTGACCGGCCGGTCGAGCGAGGCCGGGCCGCGCACCGATGGCCGCGCCGAGACGGTGGAGGACACGGCTCGGGCCGTCGAGGCCGCCGGCGGACGGGGCTTTCCTTATCTTTGCGACCAGACCCGCGAGCGCGACGTCGACGGGCTCGTGAGCTGGACCCTGCGCCGCTTCGGCCGCCTCGACGTAGCCGTGTCTTCGATCTGGTCCGGCAACGAGGGCTACGATGGCGAGCGCTACGCCGACGGCTCGCGCTGGGGCACGCCTTTCTGGCGCCGGCCCGCGGCTCAGTTCGGCAATCTCCTCGAGGGAGGCGCCTATGCTTCGCTGCTGCTCGCCCGGGCCGTGGCGCCGGCGATGGTGGCGCAGCGGCGTGGCCTCATCGTGCTCGTGTCCTTCGACACGGCCGGGGGCTATCTCGGCGACGTCTACTATGACCTCGCCATGGCGACCTTGAACCGCCTCGCCTTGGCCTGCGCCGAGGAACTGAAGCCGCACGGCGTCGCCGTCGTGGCGCTGAGCCCGGGACACGTGCGCACCGAGCGGGTCGTCGATGCGGGTTTGGCCGAGGCCGCGACGGAAAGCCCGCTCTATGCCGGCCGGGCCGTCGCGGCGCTCGCCGCCGATCCGGACGTGATGCGCCGGACCGGCCGTGTGCTCTTCGCCGCGGATCTCGCTCAGGCTTACGGCTTCACCGACGAGGACGGAACCCAGCCGCCCCGGTTCGATCCGGGCGGCGTAACCAATCACACAGGGGGTCAGGATGTCGCTTAAAGGAAAGACGCTTTTCATCACCGGCGCCTCGCGCGGCATCGGCCTCGCCATCGGCCTGCGCGCGGCGCGGGACGGCGCCAACGTCGTCGTGGCGGCGAAGACCACCGAGCCGCACCCGAAGCTGCCGGGCACGATCTATACGGCGGCAGAGGAGATCGAGGCGGCGGGCGGCAAGGCCCTGCCCATCATCCTCGACGTGCGCGACGAGGAGAACGTCAAGGCCGCCATGGTCAAGACCATCGAGACCTTCGGCGGCCTCGACATCGTCGTGAACAACGCCAGCGCCATCTCGCTTACGCCGACGCCCGTGACGGAGATGAAGCGCTTCGACCTGATGCATCAGATCAATACGCGGGGCACCTACATGGTGTCGAAATACGCGATCCCGCATCTGGAGAAGGCCGAGAACCCGCACATCCTCATGCTCTCGCCGCCCCTCGACATGAAGGAGCAGTGGTTCGCGCCGCACCTCGCTTATTCCATCGCGAAGTACGGCATGAGCTTGTGCGTGCTGGGGCTCGCGGGCGAGCTGCGCGCCCGCGGCATCGCGGTGAACGCGCTCTGGCCCCGCACCACCATCGCCACTAGCGCGGTCAAGAACCTGCTCGGCGGCGACCAGATCGTCCAGGCGAGCCGCACGCCCGAGATCCTGGCCGACGCGGCCCACATGATCTTCTCCAAGCCCGCGAAGAGCTTCACGGGCCGCTTCCTCATCGACGACACCTTCATGGCCGAGGAGGGCGTAACCGATTTCGAGCACTACAGCGTCGACCCCTCGCAGCCCCTGATGCCGGACTTCTTCGTGCCGGACGACATCCCGGCCCCGCCGACGTCGAAAGTGTCACAGATACGGCTTAGACCGTCCCACGGCTGAGAAGCCGCGCCTTGGGGTCGCCAAGCGGCCCTTGTCGCGGCTAAGACGGCGCGAAGAGCCGACGGTCAAGGCGGTGCGCGGGGCGTTGCGATGATTCTGATTCACAAGCCGGCCAAGCTCGGCGGAACGGAAGCCCTCGACCGCCACGTGCGCCAGCCCGGCGAGCCGATCCCCGCGGACGCACTCTGGATCGACCTCGTCGAACCGACCCGGGACGAGGATCGCCTCGTCGAGCATCACCTCGGCATCGAGATCCCGACGCGGGAGGAGATGGCCGACATCGAGCCGTCCGAGATCCTCTATCGCGAGAACAACGCGCGCTACATGACGGCGCGCATCCTCTGTCACTCGGACACCGAGCAGCCCAAGCTCGTCGACGTCTCGTTCATCCTCACCGAGCGAGCCCTGGTGACGGTGCGCTACGACGAGCCGCGCTCCTTCGCCATGTTCGCGAGCCGAGCCTTGAAACCGGGGGGCTGCCGGCACCAGCCGGAGGCCGTGCTCGACGGCCTCATCGAGACGGTCATCGACCGCGCGGCCGAGATCCTGGCCAGCGTGGGATCGGGGATCGACCGCCTGTCGCGCACGGTGTTCGAAGCCGAGCGCAAGAGCGAGCGCCGCTCGCAGAGTTTCCGGGCGGCGCTGCGGCAGCTCGGGCGCAAGGGTGACGTGATCTCCAACGTGCGCGAGAGCATGGTGTCCGTGGAGCGACTGCTCCTCTTCCTCTCGGCCTCGATGCCGCGGCCGCAGCGCGCCTCCGGCTTCCAGGCGGAATGGCGGACCGCGCTTCGGGACGTGCAGTCGATCGAGGAGCACGCCACCTTCCTCGCCAACAAGGTGCAGTTCCTCCTCGACGCCACGTTGGGCCTCGTCACCATCGAGCAGAACGACATCATCAAGCTGTTCTCGGTGATGTCCGTGGTGTTCCTGCCGCCGACGCTGGTCGGCACCATCTACGGCATGAACTTCAAGTATATGCCGGAGCTTGAATGGCTGATCGGCTATCCGATGGCGCTGGTGCTGATGGTACTCTCGGCGGTCGGACCGTACTTCTTCTTCCGCTGGAAGCGCTGGCTGTAAGCGTCAGGCCTGAACGCCCGCGTGCTCCATGAGCCGGTCGATGGCGCCCTGCGCCGCGTCGACCTCGCTCGAGCGCGGCAGGTCCGTGCCGCCGCTGTTCAGGAAGGCGGCGGCCCGCTCGATAAGGCGCCGCAGGGTGGGCCCGGTTTCCGCGGCGACCATGGCGGCGCTCTCGGCTTCCGTCGGCTGGCGCAGCGCCAGGATCGCGAAGCGCACGAGCGTGTCCATCGCCCAGGTCAGCTCCTCGAAGGCGGCGCGGGGCTCCGGCGCGAGCGCCTCGTAGGCGGCGAGAGCGGCCTTGGCGCGCCGCAGGGGCGAGGCCGCGAAATAGGCGGGGTAGGTCAGGGGAGCCCAGGCGCCGAGATCCTCGACGACCGCCTCGTCGAAAGCCGCGAGCTCGATAAGCATCAGGGCTTCGCTGTAGTGGTTGAGGTAGTCGTTCGACAGGTCAAGCACCGAACCCGCGCCTTCCCGGACCGGCGCTTCCCCTTCGGGAGCGCCGGCCGCATCGGGCGGGCACGGCAGGGTCTCAGTCAGCACGGTCGATCTCTCACCAAGGCCAGCCTCGCACGGTTTGGCTGACGAAACGTTGACGTATGATCGCCGGCGAACGCTCCCGACGGCGAAGGCGCTCGCCGGCGCCGGTCTCTTCTGACGGGGTCGACCATGTGCGGACGCTACGCCATCACCCTCGCGCCGGAGGTTTTCCGGCAGACTTTCGGCTATCCCGAGCAGCCGAACTTTCCGCCGCGCTACAACGTGGCCCCGACCCAGCCCGTGCCGATCGTCACGGCGGAGCATGGGAACCGGCATTTCCGTCTCGTGCGCTGGGGTTTCCTGCCTTCCTGGGTCAAGGACCCTAAGGCGTTCCCGCTCATCATCAACGCGCGGAGCGAGACGCTCCTGGAAAAACCCACCTTCCGCGCGGCGGTGACGCGCCGGCGCTGCCTCTTCCTCGCCGACGGCTTCTACGAATGGCGACGCTTAGGCCGGGCCAAGGCGCCCTACCTCATCCGCCGCAAGGACGGAGCTCCGCTCTTCTTCGCGGGTCTGTGGGAAACCTACTCCGATCCGGCAGGCGGCGAGATCGACACCGCCGCCATCGTCACCACCGACGCCAACGGCGTGCTCGCCGCCATCCACGACCGCATGCCGGCGATCCTGGCAGTCGAGGACGTGGCGCCGTGGCTCAGCGCGGAGGAGGTGCCGCCGAAGGACGCCGTCAGACTGGTCCGTCCGTGCCCTGAGGACTGGATCGAGGCGGTGCCGGTGAGCCGGCGCGTCAACAGCGTCGCCAACGACGATCCGGGGCTGCAGGAGGTTTTGGCGCGGGAGGATACCGGGCCGGAGGCGTCGGGCTCGGCCGCCGTGAAGCCGTCGAGGTCGAAGGCGGCCAAGTCTTTGTCAAGTGACGAGGACGAGCAGGGGCGCCTGATCTGAGGCGCTTTGGGTAGGGAGAGCGGCGCGTTTCCGTTCCACACCTGTCATGGCCGGGCTTGACCCGGCCATCTCGTTTCGGAACTCCCGAGCCTTCGCGCCGAGGTTCGCGGGTCAAGCCCGCGAACGACATTGCTGCTGTTCTGATCTGTTCGGGCCTGCCCCAGCACCCCTCATCCGCCCTCGCTTCGCGAGGGCACCTTCCCCCGCAGTGGGGAGAAGGTTGGGCGCGTGAACCCTCTCCCCTTTGCGGGAGAGGGTGGCCCCACGAAGTGGGGTCGGGAGAGGGGGCGCTCGCTTTCGCGAGCGCTCGGCCGCCAGGCCGATCAGCACTCAGCCGGTACGAAAAACGCCCCTGCGCGCCGGATACCCTCTCCCGTACGGGAATCAGAACCCTACTCGAACCGCCCCGCGGCGTGGGCGAGCATGGTGTAGACCTTGCCGGTCTCCGACGTCAGGTAGGTGCGGGTGAGCGTCCCATCCCGATCCTCCCGCGAGACCTCCGCGATCAGGCGCTCGAACTCCTCGACGTAGCGGTCCACCGTCTGCTTGAACTCGCCGTCACGGCGATACTTGCGGCGGATCTCGTCGAAGGTCTGCTGACCCTGGAGCGTGTAGAGCCGGCGCGAGAACACGTTGCGCTCGCCACGGCGATAGCGGTCCCACAGATCCACCGCGGCCTCGTGGTCGATCATCCGCGCGATGTCGACCGAAATCGAGTCGAGCGAATCGAGACCGCGCGCCCGTTCGGGCCGGGCAGGCGTAGGTGCAGGAGCCGGCGTGGGAGCCGGGCGAGCCTCCGGCTCGTCCTGCGACGCGCGGGAGAGCAGGTCCGAGAGCCAGCCGCCGCGGCCGTTGCCGTTGCCGTTGGTCTCGCGCGGCGCCTCGTCCCGCCGCAGGACCGGCGGCCGCTCGCGCGGCTCGGCGGGGCGGGGCGGCTCGACGGGCCGGGGCGGGGCGGGAGGCGTCGCCGCGGGCGCGAGATAGCGCGAGGCGGGCATTACGGGCTCAGGATACCGCACGGGCGCCGGCGCTTGCGTCGGCCGGAGCTCCGGCACGGCGCTTGCCGTCACGGCCGGCGGGGCCACGGGGGCCGGCGGCGCCTCGTTCACGCGCCGGGCCTGGGGCTGCACGGGCGGCGCTGCGTCGACCCCGCGGCTCGACCGCGAGACGAGGGAGGCGAGCTCGTTGAGCGCCTTGATCTGCTCCGACACGACCCGGCGCATCTGCGCCGTGGCGTCCTGGGTCTCCTGCGGCATCTCGACGACGCCCCGGCGCAGCTCGCCCCGGGTGACCTCGAGCTCCTGGCGGATCTGGCCCGTCATGGCGCGCAACTCGGCAGACGCATCGCGGAAGCGGGCGACCGCCCCCTCGAGGGCCTCGGCCACCTCGGCCGTGACCTGCTCCGCGGTGCCGCGCAGCTCGGCGGCGGTACGATCCCGCTCCTCGCTCGTCATGGCCCGCAGCCGCTCGAACTGCTCCGCGACGGCCGATCCCGCCCCCTGCGCCGCGCTCGAGAGGAGGCTGCCGATCTGGCGCGCCCGGCCCTCCACGGCCTGGAGGCGATCCTCGACGAGGTCGGCGAGGGCGCGGGTGACGCCTTCGATCTCGTCCGAGCGGTCGTTGATGCGGGCCAGCACGGCCTCGAGCCCGGCGCGCCGCTCTTCGAGAGCCGAACCGACGCGTCCTTCCACCTGCTCGAGGCTGTCGGTGGCCTCACCCAGCGCGCGAAGCTGCGCCCGGGTGCTCTCGGCGAGCGTGCGCCCGCGCTCGTCGAGCGCGACGACAAGGTCCGCGGCCTCGCGGAGCGCGCCGGCCGAGACCCCGCGCAGGGCGTCGACCTGATCGGCGATCTGCTCCGAGGCCCGGCCCGTCTGGGCGGCGATGTCGGACAGGAGCGTCTCGATCTGCCCGACGCGGTCGCCGAGCCCGTGCTCGACGGCGCCGAGGTTCTCGCCCGCGTTCGCCACGACTTGCTGCAGGACGCGGTTGGCGTCGTTCAGGCGGCTCAGCATGGCACCGAGATCGCCCCGCAAGCGATCGTTGGCGGCGGACAGGGTCGCCACGGCGCGCTCCGTCCCGTCGTCCATCGCGGCGCGCAGGTTCTCCGTCGACTGCGTATAGGCAGAGGCCACCTCGGCGGAGCGCTCGTGGAGACGGTCGATCACCTCCGCGCTGCGGTCCTCCACGGCGCGCAGGAGCTGGTCGCTGGCATAGGCCATCTGCTGCCGAATGGCCTCGCCACGGTCGCCGAGCGCCGCGACGAGGTCGGCGCCGGGCCCGTCGAACAGGGCCGCGAGTTCCGAGACGCGCCCGCCCAACGTGTCGGCGAGGTCGCCGGCGCGGCGGTCGAGAAGGCTCGCCAAGGTGCCGGCCCGGCCGTCGACCAGCTGGGCGAAGGCCACCGTGCGCTCCTCGAAGCTGCGGTTGAGCGCGCCGATCTGCTCCTCGACGGCTTGCCCAAGATCGCTGCCGCCGCGGGCCAGAATGCCCTCGATCTCGCCGACGCGGGCATCGAGGCCGCGCACGAGGCGCTCGCCGCCCTGGTCGAGCAGGGTGGCGAGCTCGCCCACCTGCCGCCCGAGCGCCCCGACGAGGCGGGCGCCGCCGCCGTCGAGCAGGGTCGACAACTCGCCGACGCGGTCGCCGAGCGCTCCCGTCAGGGCCTGGCCCTGCCGGTCGAGGGTGCCGACGAAGTCCTGGCTGCGCTGGTCGAGCGCGCCGACGATCTCCTGCCCGCGCAGCTCCAGGCTCTCGACGATGGCCTCGCCGCGCCGGTCCAGGAGCTCGGCAAGCGAGGCCCCGCCGCGGTCGAAGAGGTTGGCGAGGTCGGAGACGCGGCTGCCCAGCGCGCCGAACACCGCCCGGCCCTTGTCGTCGAGCTGCTGCGCCATGGTCGCAGTGCGACCGTCGATGAGCTGCGACAGCGTCTGAGCGCGCTCGTCGAAGACCTGCGCGAAGGATTCCGACTGCATCGACAAGGTGGTGACGACGCCCCGCGTGCGCTCATCGAAGAGGTCGATGAGTTCGCGGGTCCGGCCGGACAGCGTGTCGTCGAGGTCCCGGCCGCGGCTGTCGAACAGGGCGACCATCTCGCCCGTGCGCATGCCGAGCGTCGCCTCGAAGGTCTGAGCGCGCTCGTCGAGCTGGGCCGCGACCCCGTCGAGGCGGCCGACAACCCGCTCCTCGAACGCGGCGACGCCCTGGTCGAGGGTGGCGGCGAGCGCCGAGGCGCGGCTGCCCAGCGCCCGGTTGATCTCGTCCACGCGGGCGGAGAGGGCTTCAGTGAGCTGGTTCGAGCGGGCCGAGACGATCTGGCCGATCTCCTCGGCGCGGGCCTCCAGCGCGCGCGCGACCTCGCGTCCGCCCTCCGCCATGACGCGCGCCATCTCGCCGGTGCGCACCACGAGAGCCTCGTTGAGGGCGGTCGAGCGGGCCGCGAGGCTCTGGTCGATGCGGGTGACGAGGGTGTCGAAGGTCGCCGTGATCTCGTTGCCGCGCTTCGTCGCGCGCTCTTCCAGCGCTCCGATCTGCGCCTCGACCGCGCCGGTCGCCTCCCGCGCCCGGTCGGCGATCGTCTCGGCGAGCGCCCGACCCTGCACGGTGATGAGGCGGTCCATCTCTTCGAGGCGATCCCCCACGGTGGCGGCAAGCCCCGCGGCGTCGCGGCCCAGGCGCTCAGCGATCGCCGCGCCCCGGACCGTGATCGTCTCGTCGAAAGCCGCGAGGCGGTTGCCGAGCGTCTCATCGAGGGTCCGGCCCCGGGTGTCCATAATCTCGGCCAGGGTCTCGGCGGAGCGGGTCACGGAGTCGGTGAGCGCCCGGCCCCGCAGCTCGAACGTGCCGGTGAGCGTCGCCACGGAACGGTCCACGAGTTCGTCGAGGGCGCGCGTGCGGGTCTCGAGGGCGCCGGTCAGGGTGTCGGCGGAGCGGGCGATCAGAACGTCGAGCGCCTGGCTGCGCTCGTCCAGGGCGTCGGTCAAGGTCGCGGTCGAGCGGGTGATCACCTCGTCCAAGGCCCGCCCGCGGGTCTCCATCGTGTCCGTCAGCGCTTCGACCGACCGGGCGACCAAGGCTTCGAGGTCGCGCCCGCGGGTCTCCATCGTCTCGGACAGGGCCTGCGCGGAGCGGGTGATAACCCCGTCAAGCGCCCGGCCGCGCGTGTCCATGGTCGCGGCGAGGCGTTCGGTCGTCTGGCCGACGCGCTCCTCGAAAGCTTGGCCCCGGCTTTCCAGGGTCGCGGCCAGCGTCTCGGCCGAGCGGCTGATCAGCCCGTCGAGGCTCTGGCCTCGGGTCTCCAGGGTGGTGGCGAGGGTCTCGCCGGTGCGGTTGAGGGCCTCGTTGACCCGCGCGCCCTGCGTGGCGATGGCGAGCACGACGTCCTTGCTCGTGCCGACGAGGCGGGTCTGCACCTCGGCCGCGTGCTGGGCAAAAGCCTCCGCCATCTCGCGGCGACGCAGGTCCAGCGCGCTCTGGAACTCCTCGGTGCGGGTGCCGAACTCGCCGCCGAGGCGCTCGATCGCCTGCTGCAGCGCGCCCGTCGCCTCCGTGGTGCGGGTCTCGATGAGGCCGGCGACGCGCTCGCCGAGGGTGCCGAGATTGGTCTCGAGGGCCCGACCCTGGACCGCCACGGCCTCGTGGACGCGCTGGCTCGCGGTTTCGATGCGGGTGGCGAGGTCCTCACCGTGGGTGCCCAGAGCCTCCGTGGCGAGGCGCGCCGCGGCCTCAAGCTGGTCGCGCACTGCGGTGCCGTTCGTGAGAATTTGCTGCGTGAGTGAGGAGCCCATCGTGTCGAGGCGCTCGCGGAACTCGCCGCCGCGCACCATGATCTCGTCTACCACCTCGCTGCCGGTGGCGGCGAGCTGCTCGCGCAAGGTTTCGGCGCGGCTGACGATCTCGTCGGCGACAGAGGTGCCCACCGCCGCGATCCGCGCCTGAACGTCGTTGCCCCGGCGAAGCAGGGTCTCGTCGAGGCTCGCCGTCACGGCCGTGATCTGATCGGTGAGCGCCGCGCCCTGGGCGGCGAGGCGTTCGGCGGCGGTGGCGCCGGCGCTCGCGAGTTCCTGCCGCAGACCCGTCCCTTGGGCCGCGAAGAGTTGCACGACCCCGGTACCCGCCGTTTCGAGCTCGCGGCGGACCACCTCGCCGCGGGCGGCGAGTTCCTGAACGATGGAGGCGCCGACGGCCTCGAGCTGATCGCGCGCCGCCCCGCCCCGCCCAGCGATCTCCGCGGCGATGCCGCCGCCCACCGCCGCGATCTCGTCGCGCACGGCGCCGCCCTGCTCGGCGATACGGGCGACGAGCGCCCCGCCGACGGACTGGATCTGGTCACGCACCGCGCCGCCCCGGCCGGCGATCTCGCCCGCCACGGACCCGCCCACGCTCTCGATCTCCTCGCGGATGCGGCTGCCGCGTAAGGTGATCTCGTCCACCACGGCCGTGCCGGCGGCAGCGATCTGGCCGCTCAGATCCGCGGTGCGGGCGGAGATGTCGTCGGCGATCACGCCGCCGGTGGCGGCGAGCCTCTCGCTCAATTCGGAAGCACGGGCTGCGAAGCTGTCCTCCAGGCCCCGCGCCGTGCGCTCGAAGCCTTCGCGAACCTCCTGGCCTTGGCCCTGGAGCGCGTCGATGACGCCGCGCCCGGTCTCGGCGAGGGTGCGCGTCATGGTGACGGCGCCCTCGTTCAGGCTGCGGGTGAGGAGCTCGCCCGTGCGCTCGAAGGCGCCCGTGAGGTCGCGCGCCTTGGCCTCGAGCGAGACGGTGATCCCGGTGCCGACCTCCGCGATGCCCGTGCGGATTTCCTGGCTCGTGCCCGCGAGGCGGTCCACGAGCTCGGTGCCCCGCGCCGCCATTTCCTCGATGACCCGCTCGCCGGCCCGGCCGACGGCGATGGTGATGGCTTCGCCCCGCTGCTCGAGGGCGGTCGTCACCCGGTCGCCCGCCCCGTTGACGGAGGTGGTGATGCGGGTCGAGGCCGTCTCGAGTTCCTGCGAGAGGGACTGGTGCGAGCCGGTGATCGCCGCGCGAACCCGGTCGGCGTTCGAGACGATGGACTCGCGCTGCGCCACGAGCTCGTCGACGAGGGAGCGGATGCGGATCTCGTTGTCGGCGTAGGCCCGCTCGAGCGTCGAGATCTCGCTGCGCACCAGGGTTTCGAGCTCGCCGGCCCGCGCGAGCGCCCGCTCGATGCCGTCGCCGACGGCTGCCACCTCGCGACGCACGGCCTGGGAGACCGAAAGCACGGCGTCGGTGGAGAAGCTCTCCGGCTGCGCCAGGCGCACGGCCACTTCGCCCACGGCGCGGGCTACGAGGCGCATTTCCTGCGCGCGGACGGCGAGCAGCGCGCCGATGAAGAACAGGACGAGGGGCCCCACGGCCGCCACGAAGGCCACCGCGAGCTGCACGGGGCTGAGGCTCGCGTAGAAGGCCGCCGGATCAGTCTCGGCGCGCCCGAACAGGATGTAGCCCAAAGCCGCGAGCCAGGCGATGCTGGCGAGCGTCGCCAGGACATAAGGCCGGCGCGACGGACGCGCCTGGAGAGCCTGGAGCATGAGGCCGACGCTCTGACGATCGTCGTTCGCCACCGCGGCACGATCCGGCGCGACATAGGCCGCGCGGGGCGCCTCCGGCGGGGAGGGCCGCTCCGCCGGCCGCTCCTGGGGCGTCGCCTCCTGGCGAGGCAGACGGTCGAGCTCGTCCTCAGCCACCTCCGGCATGCGCGGACCCTCGTCCCCGCGCGTGTCGAGGTTCAACGCCTGCTCGATCGCCGACAGCGCCGCTTCCGCCGGGTCTTTGAGCTTCTTCTCAGTGGCCATGGATCCGCCTCGGTGACGCAACGCGGCGGACGCGACAGGGGCGCGACCGCGTCGAGGCAGCCACCCGAGTACGCCCCAGCCGGCGGGGGAAGCCTCCTCAAGCGTCCCCGCCGTCCAGAAATCCCGCCATTTACCAACCTGAGTGTAGACCCCCGGTCCGGTGATGGAAACCCGAGGGCCCGGTCCTCCTCAGGTTTTCGTTAACGGCTTGTTTACCGTGTTCGCGCCCCGGCCGGGCGGTGAAAGACGCGGCAACGGTTTGCTGGCGAAGAGGCGGCTAGACCTCGTGGCTCGATACACAGGCCCCGGAGCGCGTCATGTCGGATGTTCTCTCCCCCGAGCAGCGCGTGCTCGATCTCGTCCACCTCGCGCGTCAGACCTTCGGCGACCGGGAGCTCGAGCGCGAGCTCATCATGCTCTTCGAGCAGCAATGCCTGCGCCTCCTGCCGGTGCTGGCGGGCGAGGGGCCGTGCCGGGAGCGGGGCGACGCGGCGCATACCTTGAAGGGGGCCGCCCGCGCCGTGGGGGCCTGGCGGCTCGCGGCGGTGGCCGACGCCTTGGAGGCGGCGCTGGCCGCCCCGTCCTCGCCCGAGCGCCTCGACGCCCTCGTCGATGATTTGGAGCGGGCGATCGGCGATACCCGGGCGGCCGCAGCGCAGTGGTGGCGGGCCGCTTAGGTACCTCCCTGCCCAGCTTCGGTCTCGCCAAGCCCCGAGCCTTCGCTTAAACGACGGCTCGGCCCGGCCCAGGCGAGGAGCAGCATGGTCAAGATCACCTTCATCGAGGCGAACGGAACCGCCCGCACCGTCGAGGCCGAGGAGGGCGCGACGGTGATGGAGACCGCCATCCGCAACGGCGTGCCCGGCATCGACGCGGAATGCGGCGGCGCCTGTGCCTGCGCGACGTGCCACGTCTATGTCGAGGAGTCCTGGCGCGAGGCGGTGGGCGAACCGCAGCCCATGGAGGAGGACATGCTCGACTTCGCCTCCGACGTGCGGCCGACGTCGCGCCTGTCCTGCCAGATCCGGGTGCGGGCCGCGCTCGACGGCCTCACGGTCCACATGCCCGAACGTCAGGGCTGACGGCTCAGGCGTCGCGCTCCGGCGATCCGGGCTGGACCGCGATGTCGAAGTGCAGCACGTCCTCGCGAGTTCCAAGCTTGGAATAGAGCGCGATCGCCGGATCATCGCCGTGGTCGGCCTGGACGTAGACGACCCAGGCGCCCCGATCCCTGGCGATCCCGGTCAGGTGAGCGATGAGCGCCGTCGCAATCCCACGCCTGCGATATTCCTCGGCCACGGCGAGGTCGTAGATGTAGATCTCGCGACGCATCCGCTCGAACTTCTGGAGTTCATAGGCGACGAGCCCGGCGACGACGTCCCCGCCCGCCCGCGCCACGAGCACCACGACGTGGTCCTGGGCAAGAAGGTCCCGCAGGTACGCCTCGCTCGGCGGCGCGGCGCCGTAGGTTTCGGGCTCGGTGAAGACGCTCCCGAATAGCCCGTTCAGCGCCCGCAGGAGTGAGACGTCAGCGGGGCCGAGGCGGCTGACGGTGAAAGGCGGGGACATCGCCGCTCCCTGCACGAGACCGGAGTTTAGCGCGCCGGGGCCGGCGCGGGCTCGCCCTCGAAGATCGTTTCCTGACCCGGCCCGGGATGGCGCGGCACCAGGAAGGCGAGGGTCAGCGAGGTCAGCGCGATCACCGTGCCGATCTGGAAGACGATGCCGGGATCCCGGATCCAGAGATAGCCGAAGGTCACGGGCATCGCGACGGCGGCGATGTGATTGATGGTGAAGGCGACGCTCGAGGTCGGCGCGATGTCGGCTGGATCGGCGATCTTCTGCAGGTAGGTGCGCTGCGCCAGGGTGAGGGTGAAGAACACTCCGTCGATCAGGAACAGTGCGCCGGCCACCCGGGGGTCGCCCGTGATCGCGTAGCCGGCGAAGACGCCCACCAACACCACGTTTTCCAGGATGATGGTGTTGCGTTCCCCGATGCGGCCGACGAGGCGCCCGAGGAGCGGCGCCGCGAGCGTGTTCACGGCGCAGGTGGCGAAGAGAAGCTGGGCGAGGTCGCCGAGCGTGTAGCCGAAGCGCTCGACGAGGAGGAAGCCGCCGAACGCCATGAAGATCTGGCGCCGAGCGCCGCTCATGAAGGTGAGCGCGTAGTAGAGCCAATAGCGCCGGCGCAGCACGATCTCCTTGCGCTGAGGCACGGTGCCCTGAAAGCGGGGGAACAGCAGCATCGCGCCCAAGGCGAGCGCGATGGTCGCGACGCCCGCCACCGCGAAGACCGTCTCGAAGCTCGGTTGCCAGAAGCGGGAGGCCACGGCGATGAGGCCGTAAGCCGCGAGCTGGGCGGCGGCGGCCGCCCCTGCCACCTGGCCCAGCACCCGCGGCGCCTCGGCCTTGGGCAAGAGCTGGAGCGAGAGGGACTGGTTCGCCGTCTCGAAGTAGTGGAAGCCCACCGACATGATCGTCGTGGTGATGAGCAGCCCCGGCACGGAGGGGAAATAGCCCGTCAGCGCGACGCCGAGGCCGAGCAGGAGCAGGCTGACGTAAGCCAGCGTCTGCTCGCGCATCACCATGAACCAGAAGATCGCGGTGAAGGCGAGGAAACCCGGAATCTCGCGAACGGATTGGAGAAGGCCGATCTCCCAGCCGGTGAAGCCGGCCGTTTCCTTCGCGAAGTTGTTGAGGAGCGCCTGCCAGCTCGCGAAGCCGACGTAGTTGATGAACGCCATGGTCATCAGGAACGTGGTCGGCGAGGCGAGGCGAGCGGAGGGCATCAGGGAGCGAACCTTCTGCGGACCGGCCGATCGGGCCGACGCGTCCCTGTTCTGCGCTCTCGGCAATGCGGGGACAAGCGCCGGAGGCGCGGGGCAGGGGCGCGCGATGGCCCGATCAGGCCAGGAGGTCGGCAGGGGGAGAGTCGGGCGCGAAGCGGCGAGGCCGGTTCCGCCTCACCATGGGCTCCATCTGCCAGGCCGCGACGACGAGGGTTGCGGCCCCGAGGAGCGCCACCTCGCGGGACCCGTCGCGGTACCCCCACCACCCCGCGACGATCGCGGCGGCGACCACGACGGCCCCGGCCGCGACAGTGAGACCCCAGAGCCAGGCTGGCTTTCCTGCGAGGAAAACGGCCCGCGGGTTGGCGCGCGCAATTGCCGGCAGGAGGCCGGCCACGAACGCGTTGTACTCGGCCGGCTGCGGCCGGACCTCGACGAGGCCGCGCCACGTCGTCGAGGTGAAGGACAGGCGCTTCCCGTCCTCGAGCGTGAGAGTCGTCTTGCAGCCTCGGGCGCCGAGGCCGCGCTCTTCATAGGTCAGGCGGGCCGACCGCACGGACCGTAAGGGAATCTCCCGCGTTCCGCGCAGACCGTCGACGGCCAGCCGTTCCTCCGCGAGCCGGAGCACCGTCGGGAGCGCCGCCGGGTGTCGCTTCTGGCTGTAGACCAGGCCAAGCGCCATCAGCGCACCAACTCGCGCACGGCCCGGTCGATGCCCTCGAGCGTTAGTGGGAACATGCGGCCCTGCACGAGATTGCGCAGGAGCGCGATGGACTGGGTGTAGCCCCATTGCGATTCCGGCAGCGGGTTGAGCCAGACGGCCTTGGGAAAATGGGCGGTCAGGCGCTCCATCCAGGCCTGCCCCGTTTCTTCGTTCCAGTGCTCTACGGCGCCGCCGGGCACCAGGATCTCGTAGGGGCTCATGGAGGCATCCCCAACGAAGACAATCCGGTAGTCCGAGCCGTAGGTGCGGATCACGTCGAGCGTCGGCGTGGCCTCCGTGTGGCGGCGCCGGTTCTCTTTCCACACCCGCTCGTAAGGGCAGTTGTGGAAGTAGAAGTGCTCGAAATGCTTGAACTCGGCCCGGGCGGCCGAGAACAGCTCTTCGGCCTGCTCGACGTGCCAATCCATCGAGCCGCCGACGTCGAGGAAGAGCAGGACTTTGACCGCGTTGCGCCGCTCGGGGCGCAGCTTCACGTCGAGGTAGCCGCGGTTGGCGGTTTCTCGGATGGTCCCGTCGAGGTCGAGCTCTTCCGCCGCGCCCTCGCGGGCGAAACGGCGAAGCCGCCGGAGCGCCACCCGCATGTTGCGGGTGCCGAGCTCGCGGCCGTCGTCGAGGTCCTTGAATTGGCGCTGGTCCCAGACCTTCACCGCCCGGAAGTTGCGGTTGCCGTCCTGGCCGATGCGGATGCCCTCGGGGTTGTAGCCGTAAGCGCCGAAGGGGGAGGTGCCGGCGGTACCGATCCACTTGTTGCCGCCCTGATGGCGGCCCCTCTGCTCATTCAGCCGCTCCTTCAGGGTCTCCATGAGCTTGTCCCAGCCCATGGCCTCGAGCTGGCGCTTCTCGTCCTCGGTGAGGTAGCGCTCGGCGAGCTTGCGCAGCCACTCCTCTGGGATCTCGGCCTTGTCGAGGGCCTGGCCCAAGGTCTCGAGGCCCTTGAAGACCTGACCGAAGACCCGATCGAACTTGTCGAGGTTGCGCTCGTCCTTCACGAGGCAGGCGCGGGAGAGGTGGTAGAAGCTCTCGACGCGCTGGTCGGCGAGGTCCCCGTTCAAGGCCTCGATCAGGGTCAGGTACTCGCGCAGCGAGACTGGCACTTTGGCCGCGCGAAGGCTCGTGAGGAAGGTCAGCAGCATCGCGCGCAATGTCGGAGCCGGCGGGGAAAGGTCAAGCGCCTGCCCTGGGTGACAGGGCGCGCGACTCCGCTACAGTGTCGCGCGCGCCGCCTCGTGGCGCCTCCTCCTCGGATCCCCCGTGCTCAGCGCTGCCCGGCCGCTCGATGCTTCGACCCTCGCCGCCGTCGCTCGCGGTGACCGGGCCGCGTTCCGGGCCCTTTACGACGCCACCGCGCCGAAACTTTTCGGGATCGCGCTGCGTATCGTTCAAGACCGGGCCCTCGCGGAGGAGGTGCTGCAGGACGTGTACCTGCGGGTCTGGCGCAACGCCGCATCCTATGCCCCGGAAGCGGGCGAGCCTCTGGCCTGGCTCTCCACCATCGCGCGCTACCGGGCGATCGACGTCAAGCGCCAGCGGCGGGAGGTTCTCGTCGGCCCGAACGAGGACGGCCAGGACTGGCTCGACGGCGTGCCCGACGAGCGAAACGCCGAAGCGGCCTTCGTGGAGAGCGACGGATTGAGGCGCTGCCTGGGGCGCCTCGAGGACACGCAGCGCGCCTGCGTCGTCCTTGCCTACCAGGACGGCCTGTCGCGCGAAGAGCTCGCCGAGCGGTTCGGGCGGCCGGTGAACACGATCAAGACTTGGCTTCACCGCGGGCTCAACACCCTGCGGGCCTGTTTGGACGAGACATGAGCGAGGACGAGCGCGAGATTCGGGCGGGCGAATACGCCCTCGGCACCCTCCGGGGCGCCGAGCGGGCGGCGTTCGAGCGCTTGCTCGCGGGCGATCCGGCCCTGCGCGAGAAGGTGCGCCTCTGGGCCGAGCGCCTCGCGCCGCTGGGCGCCGGGATCGCGCCCGTCGTGCCGCCCCCGGAACTCTGGTCGCGCGTCGAAGCCGCGATCGCCGCACCTCCGGCCAGCGCCGTGCTGCCCTTCCCCGACCGTATGGGTCTCGAGGCCCTGCGCCGGTCCCGGGCGCGCTGGCGCGCGGGCGCGATCGGTGCCGGGTCGCTCGCCGCCGCCCTGGCGCTCGCGTTCGGCCTCGAGCGGTTCCTGGCGCCCCCCGCGGCGCAGGGCACCTTCATCGCGGCGGTCAACCGCGGCGGCGATCTGCCGGCGCTCTTGATCCGCGTCGACCCGCGCAGCGGCACGGTGCAGGTGCGCCCGGTTGCGGCCGAGACGCCGCAAGGCCACAGCCTCGAACTCTGGTCGGTGGCGGCGGGCGCCGCGCCGCGCTCGCTTGGCACCCTCGACGACCCGGCCGCGCGGCACAGCCTGCCGCAGGGCGTCTCGCCCGACGGGCTGACGCTCGCCGTCAGCGTCGAGCCGAAGGGCGGCTCGCCGACCGGCGCGCCGACGGGCCCCGTGGTCTATTCGGGCCGCCTCGTCCGCGAGCCCTGAGCGAGCTTTCCGTCTCTCGGCGTTCTGAGCGCGCCACGGCACCCTCCCGACGCGAAAAGACCGCCTCGGATGGCGGTCCGAGGCGGCCCAGCAGCGGCACGCCCGAGGAGGGAAGCGCGCCGCCGATCGCGGTGTTCTGAAGAAAGATCAGGGCATCAGGACGGTGTCGACGACGTGGATGACGCCGTTCGACTGGTTGACGTTGGCGATCGTCACCCGCGAGGTGTTGCCCTTGGCGTCCTCGACGAAAAGGCTCTTGCCCTTCGAGCCGGGCATGACGGTGAGCGTGCCGCCTTGGACCGTCTTGAGCTGCGCCATGCCGCCGCCCTGCTTCACGAGCTTCTGCAGATCGGCCGAGGAGTACTTGCCGGGCACCACGTGATAGGTCAGCACGCTCGTCAGCGTCGCCTTGTTCTGCGGCTGCACGAGGGACTCGACGGTGCCCGCGGGAAGCTTCGCGAAAGCCTTGTTGGTCGGGGCGAAGACGGTGAAGGGGCCGGGCGTCTGCAGGGTCTCGACCAGGCCCGCGGCCTTCACAGCGGTGACCAGGGTGGTGTGATCCTTCGAGTTCACCGCGTTCGAGACGATGTCCTTCGTCGGATACATCGGCGCGCCGCCGACGGTCACGACCCGCTGCGCGAAGCTCGGCGTGGCGAGGCCGAGGGCGACGGTGCCGGCGATCACGGCGAGGCTGGTGCGAAGACGCATGATTGAGCTCTCCCTTGTGGTTGTCACGCCGCCCTGTCGTGGGCGGGTCGGGAGGCACTACGGGGCAGCCGCGCGCCAAGTTTCGCAGCGGCCGGATTTCACGCGTTCGTGATCGTCCACAAAGGCGGTCGCTTCAGGCGCGCTTGCCGACCGTGCGACGCGCCCGGAACTCGCTCACGGGCGGAGCGGCGGCGTCGCGCCCTTTAAGCAGGGCGCGGAACTCGTCGCGCCTCTCGTGAATCGAGGCGATGACGAGGCCCATCGGCACGCCGATATCGACCAGGACGGCCTCGGAGAGCTGGAGCGAGGCCTCGATCGTCTCCGGCACGGCGTCGTCGACGCCGAGCTCGTAGAGCGCCGTGGCGTGGCGGGCGTCCCGGGCCCGGGCGACGATGGTGAGGTCGCTGCGCTCCTGGCGCGCCGCGGACACCACGGCTTCTACTGAGCGGGAGGTGTCGAGGGTCACGACCAGGGCCCGGGCGTGCTCGATGCCGCAGGCGCGCAGGATCTCCGGATTGGCCGAGTCTCCGAAGAAGATCGGCCGCCCGGCCTTCCGCTCGGCGGCGACGCGCGCCGGGTCGGCGTCGATGGCGACATAGGGGATGTCGTGGCGCAGCAGCATATCGCCGACGAGGCGACCGACCCGACCGAAGCCCGCGATGATCACCCGCGGCTCCTCGCTCAGGGCGGGCTCGGGCTCGGTGGCAACGGCCGGGTCAACGGTCGTGGGCGCCCGGTGGCCCGCGGCGCGGCCGAGGCGGGCGAGGCCGGGCAGGGCGATCATCGTCAGGGTCGCGACGAGCAGCGCGTCTTGGGCGAGGCTCGAAGGGACGAGGTTGAGCGCCGCGGCCTTGCCGAGGATCACGAAGGCGAACTCGCCCCCCGCCGCCAGAACGAGCGCCGATTCGAGGGCAACGGGGGCCGGCAGCTTGAGGAGGCGGGCCGCGCCGAAGGTGATCGCCACCTTCACCGCGATCAGGCCGATAGCCGCGACGAGGATGGGGCCAGGCGCGGCGAGAAGGCGGCTCGCGTCGAGGCTCATCCCGACCGACACGAAGAACACGCCGAGCAACAGGCCCTTGAAGGGGTCGATCATCGCCTCGATGGCGCGGCGATACTCCGTCTCGGCCAGGAGCAGCCCCGCCACGAAGGCGCCGAGCGCCATCGAGAGGCCGCTCGCGGCCGCGGCCAGCCCCGTGCCCACCACGACGAGCAGGGAGGCCGCCATGAACAGCTCCGGCGAGCGGGTCGCGGCGACAAGCTGGAACAGGGGCCTGAGCGCCAGCCGGCCCAGCGCGACGATGACCACGAGCACCGCCGCCGCTTGGCCGAGCGCCAGGGCGAGCGGCCCGGCGAGGCCGCTGCCGTCCGACGTGCCGATCACGGCGATGGCGAAGAGCACCGGCGCGACGGCAAGGTCCTGGAAGAGCAGCACCGAGAAGCTCGCGCGCCCCGCCGGTGCACCGAGGCGCTTGGCGCCGGCGAGCACCGGCACGCCGATCGCGGTGGAGGAGAGCGCGAGCGCGACGCCGAGCACCACTGCCTCTGCCGCGCTCAAGCCCAAGGCGCCGCCGATCAGTCCTAGCACCACGCTCGTGACCGCGACCTGGAGCGAGCCGAGGCCGAAGACGAGACGTCGCAGAACCCTGAGGCGTTCCCAGGAGAGCTCGACCCCGATCATGAAGAGGAGGAACACGACCCCGAACTCGGCGAGGTGTCCGATCTCCTCCGAGTTCTGGATCGTGAACCAGGAAAGCCAGGGCGCCTGGCCCGTCAGCCTTCCGAGGCCGTAAGGCCCGATCAGCGCTCCGGCGCCGAGAAACCCAAGCACCGGGCTGACCTTGAGCCGGTGGAAGAGCGGCACGACGACGCCGGCCGTCGCGAGGAAGAGCATCAGCTCCTTGTAAGACTCGATCGATGCCGGAGCCGCCATGATTCCCTTCGTTGCCGCGCTGCCGCGCCATCATGCGAAGCGTGATGCGGCGAGGGCAAGGCCGGGTGTCGTTTGCTGGAGAATGCGGAGCACTCTCCCTCCCCTGAGGGGAGGGAGGAGACCAGGATTTTACCGCGCGCTTCCTCTCACTCGATCGTCGTCAGCGCCTGCGCGAGGTCGGCCACCAAGTCGTCCGGGTGCTCGATGCCGATCGAGACGCGGATCGTGGCATCGGTGACGCCGAGTCGGTCGCGGGTCTCCTTCGGCACGCCGGAATGCGTCGTCGAGGCGGGGTGGCAGGTCAGCGACTCGGTGCCCCCGAGGCTCACCGCCAGCTTGAACACCTGCAGCGCGTTGAGCACGCGAAAGGCCTCGGCCTCGCCGCCGCGCACGTCGAAGGAGAACGTGGAGCCCGGCGCTTCACACTGGGCCTCGTAGGTGCGCCGCTCGGCCGAGCCCTCGGGCAGGTGGGCGAGGTGGTGCACCTTGGCGACGGCCGGGTGACTTGCCAGGAACTGAGCCACGATCTCGCCGTTGCGGTTCGATGCCGTCATGCGCAGGCCCAAGGTCTCCAGCGAGCGGCCGAGCATCCAGCAGGAGTGAGGGTCGAGCTGGGTGCCGATGGCCGAGCGCAGCAGGCGCACGGGCTTCATGACCTCCTTCGAGCCGAGCGCGGCGCCGGCGATGAGGTCGGAATGGCCGCCGACGTATTTCGTCAGCGAGTAGACCGAGAGGTCCGCCCCGTGCAGTAGGGGCTTCTGGAAGACGGGGCCGAGCAGGGTGTTGTCGCAGATCACCATCGGGCGCCGGCCCTGGCGCTCCCCGATGCGGTCGGCGACGCGGCGAATGAGGGCGATGTCGACCAGGGTGTTGAGCGGGTTCGAGGGCGTCTCGATCTTCACCACCGCCACGGGGCCCAGAGCCATCGCCTCGTCGGCCGAGGCCTGGACCGAGGCCTCATCGACGCCGTCGGCGAAGCCCACGGCCTGCATGCCGAGGTTCTTGAGGGTCTTGGCGACGAGCGTCTCAGTGCCGCCGTAGAGCGGCTGCGAGTGGAGCACGACGTCGCCGGGCCGCGCGAAGGCGAGGATGGCGGTGGCGATCGCCGACATGCCCGACGAGAAGAGAAGGGCCGCTTCCGCCTCCTCGTAGATGGCGAGCCGATCCTCGACGATCTCCGCGTTGGGGTGATTGAACCGCGAGTAGACGAGGCCCGCCGCCTCGCCCTGCGGAGGCTCCTTCCGCCCCGCAACGTAATCGAAGAACTCCTTGCCGTGCTCGGCGCTCTTGAACACGAAAGTCGAGGTGAGGAACACCGGCGGCTTCACCGCGCCCTCTGAGAGGAGCGGGTCATAGCCGTAGCCCAGCATCAGGGTCTCGGGGTGGAGGCGGCGGTTGCCGATCCGGTCCTTGTGGTAGCGGTCGCCGGCCATGGGCGTCATCCTTTGGTCGAAGAGGAGGTTGGGCCGCACTTAGCCCCTCGCGGGCGGCGGCGCAAAGGCGGAGCGAAGGCAGCGACGGTCGCGCCCCGGTTGTCTGGCGTGCGGCTCTGTGAAAGACGTGGCGTCTCCCGACGCGAGGCAGACCTGAACCGTGCGCTTTTCCGGAACCGAGTCCTACGTCGCCACCGACGACCTGAAGGTGGCCGTCAACGCCGCCATCGTGCTGGAGCGCCCGCTCCTCGTGAAGGGCGAGCCGGGCACGGGCAAGACGGTGCTGGCCGAGGAGATCGCGAAGTCCCTCGGTGCGCCGCTCCTCACATGGCACGTCAAGTCGACGACGAAGGCGGCGCAGGGCCTGTACGAATACGACGCAGTCTCCCGCCTGCGTGACTCACAACTCGGCGATCCGAAGGTCTCGGACATCGCCAACTACATCCGCCGCGGCAAGCTCTGGGAGGCGTTCACCGCGCCGGTCCGCCCCGTGCTCCTCATCGACGAGATCGATAAGGCGGACATCGAGTTTCCGAACGATCTCCTCCTCGAGCTCGACCGGATGGAGTTCCACGTCTACGAGACGGGCGAGACGATCCGCGCCGAGAGGCGCCCCGTGGTGATCATCACCTCCAACAACGAGAAGGAGCTGCCGGACGCCTTCCTGCGCCGATGCTTCTTCCACTACATCCGCTTCCCCGACCCCGAGACGATGACCCGCATCGTCGAGGTGCATTATCCGGGCATCAAACGGCGGCTGATCGAGGAGGCGCTGCGCACGTTCTTTGAGGTGCGCGAGGTGCCGGGGCTCAAGAAGAAGCCTTCGACCTCCGAGCTCCTCGACTGGCTCAAGCTTCTGCTGTCGGAGGATATCGGCCCCGACACTTTGCGCGAGACGAGCGCACGTAAGCTCATCCCGCCGCTGCACGGGGCGCTTCTCAAGAACGAGCAGGACGTGGGCCTGTTCGAGAAGATCGCCTTCATGACGCGGCGCGAGGGACGCTGACGATGCGCCGCCTTCTGCTGCTGCGGCATGCCAAATCCGACTGGCCCGAGGGCGTCCAGGATCTCGACCGCGCGCTTGCCCCCCGCGGCCGCGAGGCGGCGCCCCGGATGGGGGCGTATCTTGCCGCCGAGCACCTCCTGCCCGACCTCGTCGTCGTGTCGCCGGCGCGGCGCACCCGGGAGACCTGGGACCTCGTGCGGCCCTTCCTCGGCGACGTCGAGACTCGGGTCGAGCCGCGCCTCTACGAGGCGACGGTCGACCGACTCCTGGAGGTCGTGCGTGACGCGGACGCGGAAGCCAGGGCTCTGTTGATGATCGGGCACAATCCGGGCTTCGAGGATCTGGCGCGCCGTCTCACCGGCCACGGCGACCGCTACGCCTTCGCCCGGCTCGCTCAGAAATACCCCACCGCGGGCCTCGCCGTGATCGACTTCCCCCTGGAGCGCTGGGCGGAGGTCGAGCCGCGCGCGGGCCGGCTCGACCGCTTCGTGACTCCCAAAACTCTCGGCGCGGACGCGGACGATTGAACCGGGGCCTTAGGATCGTCGTTTCCTGCAGGGCCGCCGATCTCGCGGTCCGGCAGCCGAAAGACTTCTCGCCTTGCTCGCCCTCGCCCTGAGCCTGCTGATCGCGGCTGACCTGTCGGAGCGGCTGACGGCCCTGCCCGCCGTGGGCTCCGCGTTCGCGGGCCAGGTGGTCGGAGCGGCAGCCGTGCTCGAAGGCGAGACCCCGCCCGCCCTGTTCCAGGCGCAGGAGAGGGCCGTCACGACGTGGCGCGTCGAGGCGGCCCGTGATCTGGCGCCCGGGCCGATCGCGGGCCTGGCAGCGGCCTTCGACCTCGGCCGCCCCCTCGTGACGCGCTGCGTGAAGCTCAACAATTACTGGTGCATCAAGCGCGCCGGTTGGAACGGCGAGGTGGGCTTCGACGACGAGGGCCACACCGCCTTCGCCAGCGCCGAGTACGGTGCCGACGCGGCCGTTTCCCTCCTGCGCCGCTACTACCGCGACTACGGCCGCACGAGCGCGCTCGCCATCGTGCGGCGCTGGGCGCCCGCCGAGTGCCGCACCTTCGCCGCCTCGGCGTCGGGCGGGGGCCCGGTCGGAGCGATCGGCGGCTTGCCGCTGGCGTTGAAGGGCATCCAGTTCACCGCCCGGGCGCGCTACCTCGCGAGCCGGCGCGGCGGACGACCCGTCCGCGCGGCGCGCCCGCCGGTGCGGGTCGCCGCGAACGGTCCCGTTGCGATAGGGCCGATTCAGTCCGCCAAGCCCGTGACTGACGTCAACAAGCCGCCCGCTGAGACCAGCAAGCCAGCCGCCCAGGCCGTGCGTCGGCCCGCGGCGCGTCCCGCCGCCCGCATCTCGGCGGTGCCGCTTCGCCCTCTACCCGCGATCAAGCTCCCCGGGATCATGGCCGGGGCCGGCGCGGGCGCGCTCACCATCGCGGCGTCCCTGCCGGACCGGGCTCCGGTGCTTGGGAAGCGCCCGCCCACCCCGGCCGTTGCCCGCGCGCCCGGCAAGCCCGCGCCCGTTCAGGTGCCTTCCGTGGTGGCGCCTCGCCTCGCTGCCGTGGCTCCCGGGTTGCCCTCGATCCCCGCCGCGCCGGTCTGCGGCGCGGACGAAGGCCGCATCCAGAACTACGCCGGCCAGATCGCGCGCTCCGTCGGGCGCGGCCCGAACGACGACCTCCAGCTCTTCGGCCCGGACGGGGAGCCGTTGCCGAACCTTATGCCCGTGATGCTGGCCATGTCTGGGGTCGAGCTTGGCCTGCTCCGGGCGCGGGTCGAGCTCGTCGCGGCGGCCATCGAGCGGGCCCGCCCGGTGACGCAAGCCGAGCCCCCGGCGCCCGATCCGACGACCGGCGAGGGCCGCTGAGCTTGCGCCGGGCAGACCGCCGCCTCACTTAGAGCCGTCCTGCCCCTTCCGCCCCCGCGTCGACCCGTGTCGTTCCTCACCCAGATCGCCCAGCGCGCCGGCTCCGCGGCGGATGCCTTGCGCGAGGCATCCGAGCGGCTCGTCCAGCCCACCTTGCGGCTCGGCGTGACGGGGCTCGCCCGCTCGGGCAAGACGGTGTTCACGACGGCCCTCGTCCACCACCTTCTCACGGGAAATCCGCTGCCGGCCTTCCGCGCCGCGGCGGAAGGGCGCTTGCGGCGGGCGACCCTCGATCATCAGCCCGACGACGCCGTGCCGCGCTTCCCCTTCGAGGAGCACCTCGCGACGCTCCTCGAGGCGCGTCGCTGGCCGCGCTCGACCACTCGCATCGGGGAGCTGCGCCTCGACCTCGACGTCGAGCGCGTGCGGGGCTGGCGGTCGGGCCCCGGGCGGCTCGCCCTCGACATCGTCGATTATCCGGGCGAGTGGCTCCTCGACCTGGCGCTGATCGACCTCGATTACCGGACCTGGTCGCGCCAGGTGCTCGACGAAAGCCGCCGCCCGCACCGCACCACGGCCGCAGCGCCCTGGCGGGCCCATCTCGCCGGCCTCGACTCCTCGGGACCTGCCGACGAGCTCGTGATCGCCCGCGCGAGCGATGCCTTTAAGACCTACCTCGCTGCCCTGCGCGCCGGGCCTGAGGCGGTGGCGACGACCCCGCCCGGGCGCTTCCTGATGCCGGGCGATCTCGAAGGTTCGCCGGCGTTGACCTTCGCGCCCCTCGACCTTCCGCCTGAAGCCGCGATCGCGGCCAAAAGCTTGGCCGCGCTCATGGAGCGGCGCTATGAGGCCTACAAGACGCACGTTGTCCGCCCCTTCTTCCGCGAGCACTTCCAGCGCATCGACCGGCAGATCGTGCTGGTCGACGTGCTCGCCGCCGTCGATGCCGGCCCGCAGGCTGTGGCCGAGCTGGAGGAGGCCCTCGACCGGGTGCTCCTCACCTTCCGCGCTGGGCGCAACGGCTTCCTGTCGAGCCTGTTCTCGCCTCGCGCCGACCGGGTGCTCTTCGCGGCGACGAAAGCGGATCACATCCACCACACCGGTCACGACCGGCTGGAGCGCTTGCTGCGCCACCTCGTCGCCCGCGCCGTGCGCCGCACGGAGGCCGCGGGCGCCCGGGTCGGCACCGTGGCGCTCGCCGCCGTGCGCGCGACCCGGGAGACCACCGTCCGCGAGGGCGGCCTGACGCTGCGAGCCGTGGCAGGCGTCCCGGAGGCGGGTGAGCGGGTCGGCGACGAGGTTTTCAACGGCGAAACCGAGGCCGCGATCTTCCCGGGCGAGTTGCCGGAGCGGCCGGAAGCCGTGTTCGCGGGCGAGGTGGCGCCGGGCTCGCTGCGCTTCCCGCGCTTCCGCCCGCCGCAGGTCAGCCAGGACGCGGCCGGGCGGCTCGGGAGCTTGCCGCAGATCCGCCTCGACCGGGCGCTCGAATTTCTGCTTGGCGACAAGCTCGCGTGAAGACTTAACTCCATGCCGCAAACCCCTCGCGCCTTTCGCCTTGACCCGGGCCCGACCGACCGGCTCGGCGTCGAACTCGCGGACGAGCCCTTCGACGCCATCGAGGCGGCGGACCGGGTCGAGGTGCCGATGCCCCGCCGGCGCGGCCTGCCCTGGGGCGGCATCCTCCTGTCGGCCCTCGGCGGGCTGCTCGTCCTCGGCCTCGGCCTCGCCGTCGAGCAGCTCGTCCTCGAACTCTACGCCGCCGCGCCCTGGCTCGGGATCGTCGCCCTCGTCCTCGTCGCGCTCGCCCTCGTGGCGTTCCTCGCGCTCGTCACCCGCGAACTCGCCGGCCTCTGGCGCGAGCAGCGCATCGAGGCCCTGCGCCAGCGCGCCGTCGACGCCGCCGCGGTGCGCGACCACGAGGCCGCGAAGGCGGTGGTCGCCGATCTCGTCGCGCTCTACGGCGCGCGCGCCTCCGCCTCCGCCGGGCGTACCCGCCTCGCCGCCCTCTCGGGCGAGATCCTCGACGCCGACGACCGCCTCGCCATCGCCGAGCGCGAGCTTCTGGCCGACCTCGACGCGCAGGCCAAGCGCGCCATCGCCCAGGCGGCCAAGCAGGTGTCGGTCGTGACCGCCGTGAGCCCGCGGGCCATCGTCGACGTCGCCTTCGTGGTCTTCGCGGCCGTCCGCCTCCTGAAACGGGTCGCCGCGATTTACGGTGGACGGCCGGGAGCGCTCGGCTTCTGGCGGCTGGCCCGCGCGGCCGTCAACCACCTCGCGGTGACGGGGGGCGTGGCCGTCGGGGACAGCCTTTTGCAGCAGGCTTTGGGCTTGGGTCTTGCGGCCCGCATCTCGGCGAAGCTGGGGGAAGGGGTGCTGAACGGGCTCATGACGGCGCGCTTCGGCTTGGCCGCCGTCGCCGTGTGCCGCCCCTTGCCCTTCCTGCGCGAGCCGCCGCCGCGCCTCTCCGAGGTCGCGGGCGAGCTGCTGGCGAGCGCGCCGGAGACCGAGGCGGACGGTCAGAAACGGATCTGAGCGCGCCGGATCGGCGCGGGCCTCATGCGACGCCGCGGGTCGCGCTGCCGTCTTGCCCTGAGGCCCGGCCTTCCCCATGGTGCCCGGCGAATCGGGCCTGCAACGGCCCGCGGGGGACGAAACAGCCATGCTCGACCCGATGCGCTACGCCAGCGAACCGGCGCCGGGCCGCGCCTGCGGCACCTGTACGCTGTGCTGCAAGGTCTATGACGTGCCGGCCGTCGAGAAGGTCGCAGGCCAGTGGTGCCGCCATGCCTTGCCCGGACGCGGCTGCGGCATCCACGCGTCGCGCCCCGACCATTGCCGGTCTTTCCACTGCCTCTGGATGACAGCCGGCTGGCTCGGGCCGGAATGGAAGCCGGAGCGCTCGAAGCTCGTCCTCTCCATCGACCCCATGACCCGGCATATGCTGGTCCAGGTCGATCCCGGCCAGGCCAATGCCTGGAAGCGCCAGCCCTATTACGGCCAGCTCAAGCAATGGGCGGTTGCCGGCCTCGCCGAGCGCCGCCACGTGATCGTCTTCCTCAACCACCAAGCGACGGTGATCCTGCCCGACCGCGACGTGGCTCTCGGGCTCATCGAGCCGGGCGACCGCATCGAGATGCGGGAACGCGTCACGGCGAGCGGCTTGCGCCTCGACGTCGAGAAGGTCAGGGCAGCGGCGGCGTGAGCGCGGGCGGGACGAACCGCCCGCCCATCGCCTCGAGCATCGCCGCGACCGCGATCGCCGTGCGATCCTCGCCCTCCGCCGCGATGATCTGAACGCCCGTCGGCAGGCCCTCGGACGTGCGCATCACGGGTGCGGACACGGCCGGGAGGTCGGCGCCCGTCGCAAGCGATGCCCAGCACAGGAAGTCGAGGTAGGGGCGCGGGCTGCCGTCGATGTCGAGCACCCGGGCGTGCAGGTCCGGCCCGTGATCGTGCGGGATGGCGACGACCGGGGCCGGGGGGCAGAGCAGGACATCGTAGCTCTCGAAGAACCGCGCCCAGCGCCGCTTGAGCACGCCTTGGCGCGCCTTGGTCTGCTGATAGAGGGCGGGTGTCATCCGCGCGCCGCGGGCCTGGAGCGCCCGGTGCGAGAGGTCCCCCGGTGCGAAGGAGCCCGCCATGCGCTGGAGCTTGTCGCGGACCTTCGGCGGCAGGCCGTAGGCCACGATGGCGTGATTGAAGAGCGCAAAGACCTCGAAGGCCTCTTCGAAGCGAAAGCCCGGCCGGGCCGTCTCATCGACCTCAGCGCCTGCGGCGGCAAGACGGCGCGCCGCCTCTCGCACGCTCTCCGAGACGGCGCGCTGGACCGGGGCGAACGGCTCGTTGAGCCAGACCGCCACGCGAAGCCCCTTTGGCTCCAAACGGCGCGGTTCCTTCAGCGGCACCCGCACGGCGAGGTCGCGGGGTCCGGCGAGCACCGGCAGCAGAAGGTCGAGATCGGCCGCCGAACGGGCGATCGGGCCCGCGACCACGAGATCGGCGTTGCGGGCGAGCCGCCGCTCAGGGGGCGGCGGGACGTGTCCCCAGGTCGAGACCAGGTTCCAGGTGGGCTTGAGCCCGAAGACGCCACAGGCATGGGACGGCCAGCGTACCGAGCCGCCCAGATCCGAGCCAAGCTCGAAACCCGTCATCCCCGCCGCGACGGCGGCCGCGGCGCCGCCCGACGAGCCGCCGGGCGAGCGGGCCGGATCATGCGGATTGTTCGTGATGCCAAAGACTTGGTTGTAGGACTGAAAGTCGCCCGTGAAGATCGGGACATTGCTCTTGCCGAGCACGATCGCGCCGGCCGCCTTCAGGCGCGCCACCGCCGTCGCGTCGGTTTCGGGCCGCCGGTCCTTGTAGGCAGGCGCCCCGGCGGTGCTCGGCAGCCCGACGGTGTCAAAGGAATCCTTGATTGTGACGGCTAGACCTTCGAGCGGGCGCGCCTCACCCGCAGCGAAGCGTCGGTCGGCCTCCGCGGCGGCAGTGCGGGCGCCCTCGACGTCCATCGCGACGACGGCGTTGATCGCCAGGTTGGCGGCTTCGATCCGGGCGAGGGTGGCATCCAGGAGCTCGGTGGCCGAGAGCTCGCGGCGCGCGAGCCGGTCGCGCAGGGCGTGGGCGGGGTCGAAGGTGATCGTCATGCCGCAGGCTTAGCCGTAACCTGAGCGCCTGTCTGCCCTATGCGCCGCGCCGCCCCTCGGCTACCAACCCGCCGCGATCTCAGGCGAAAGGCACCATGGCGCTGCGCGGCATCCTCCTCGATAAGGACGGCACCCTGATCGATTTCGACCGCACCTGGGGGCCGGCGGCCTACGAGGTGATGCGGGCGCTGAGCAGGGGCGACCGCGGCCGGCTCGAGGCCTTGATGGCAGTCAGCCACTACGTCGAGGACGAGCGGCGCTTTCTCCAAACGTCGCCGCTGATCGCGGGCTCCTCGGCGAGCTACGGCCCGCTCTGGGCCCAGGCGCTGGGCCGTCCGCCGACCGAGGCGCTCTATGGCGAGATGGACGACCTCTTCCGGATCTGGGGGCTGAAAACGCTGGCGCCGATTGGCGAGCCGGAAGCGACCCTGCGCGCGCTCGCCCGCCGCGGCTTGGCCCTCGGCATCGCGACCAATGACGCCGAAGCCTCGGCCCGAGCGCAGGCGACGGCCATGGGCCTCGATCCGCATCTCGCCTATATCGCCGGCTACGACTCAGGCTTCGGCAGCAAGCCCGATCCCGGCATGGTGCTGGCCTTTTGCGCCGCGACGGGCCTTGCCCCCGCAGAGGTGGCGCTGGTCGGCGACACGCTCCACGACCTCCACGCGGCGCGTGCGGCCGGCGTCATCTCCGTCGCGGTGCTCACCGGCCCGCGGGGCCTGGACGCCCGCGCGGAGGTGGCCCCCTACGCTGATCACGTGCTCGATTCCATCGTCGACCTGCCGGCCCTCGCCGACAGGCTCGCGGCGAAGGCCGCGCCGTCCTCGAGCCCGAGAGCGTAAGCGCCGCGGATGCCGTTCCCGTTGGTGATGTCGAACTGCCCGACCGGCACGGGCCGCGAGGGCTGGACGTAGGTGCGGTGCGCCACCTCCGGGAAGGCCTTGTAGCGCCGCGACAGGAGCACGAGGGTCTTTCGTCCCGCCGCCTCGACCGGCAGCAGCGGTTCGACCGGCACGTTGTCGACGAGGCCACCGTCGAGCGCGGCTTGGCCGCCGACGGAACCCACCGGCATGAAGGGCGGTACGCTCGCGCTCGCCATTAGCGCCGCGACAAGGTCCTGAGGTCCGGCGAGGTCCTGGACGCGCACGTAATCCGGCACGAAGCCCAGGACCCGCCCGCCGCGCGGGTGGACGGGCGCGCGCAGCTTCTTCTCGACTTGGTAGGCGGCAAGGCCGAGGGGAATGGCGAGCGACAGCGGCAGCCGCCGCGGCTTGCGGGCGAGCGCGATCAGGATCTCCGGACCTTGGCGCAGGCACTCGAAGGCGTCGCCATCGACGATCTGCTCCATCAGGGTGCGGTAAAGGCCCGCGACGGGAAAGGGTGGTTGGCCGGCCCGCCACGCTGCGAAGTCGAAGTTGCGCTGCCGTCCGGCGCAGCCGTCGGCGACGAGGGCATGGACGTGCTGGCCTAAGCCAAGGAGCGAGTAGCAGGCCGACCAGGCCCCGGCGCTGACACCCACGACGCGGCTCGGCGCGAGATCGAGCGCCGGGGCGGCTGCCGCCCAGAATCCGCCCTGCCAGTAGCAGCGGTTGCCGCCGCCGGCGAAGGCGACCGCCTCGAACATCAGGCCTCGACGCCCCGCGCGGCCTCACGCCAGGCCGTGACGAGGCGCTCCAGCTCCGCCAGTTCGTCCCGGGGCAATTGGCCTAACGTCCGCTCGACGTAAGATCGCTGCGCCGCGATGCCCTGAAGCGCCAGCGCGCGGCCGCGCTCCGTGAGGTGGAGCGCGTGGGACCGCCGGTCTCCCGGGCTCGTGCGCCGCTCGACGAGCCCCGCCTCGACGAGGCGGTCGACGAGCCCTGAAACGTTGCCCTTCGTCACGTAGAGCCGCTCGGCAAGCTCCTGCTGCGTCACGCCCTCGCGCTCGGTCAGGGTCGAGAGCAGGTCGAATTGGGGCACGGAGAGACCGAGCTCCTTCAACTGCCCCGCGATGGCGTTGAAGACGCGCCGGTGCAGCCGCACGAAGCGGAACCAGACCCGCATCGGGTCGGGCGATTCCGGGGCAGGCGAGGGGAGGGGGCGGGCAGGATAGTTCACATGCGAACTATCCCACGGATGCTTCGATCTGACCAGGGCTTGGGCGCGGGTCAGCGGTTGAGCCCATGACGAGGCGTTCCTAAGCTGGCCGGACAACGAGAACATCCGCCCTCGACGGCGGGCGCCGGAGGAGCACCCATGCAAGGCCTCATGCAGGACTGGCCCCTGCTGATTCACCGCGTCATCGACCACGCGGCGGCGCAGCACCCGAACCGCGCGATCGTCTCGCGCTCCGTCGAAGGCCCGATGCACCGAACGAGCTACGCCGCGGTCCGGCAGCGCGCCCTCAGGCTCGCGAAGCGCCTCCACCGCGAGGGCATCGGCCTCGGCGACCGGGTCGCGACCCTCGCCTGGAACACGTGGCGGCACCTCGAGGCCTGGTACGGCATCACCGGCCTCGGCGCGGTCTATCACACCGTGAACCCGCGCCTCTTCGAGGAGCAGATCCTCTACATCATGAACCACGCCGAGGATCGACTACTCCTCCTCGACCTCACCTTCGTGCCGCTGATGGAGCGGCTGCAGGACCGCCTGCCGAAGGTGGAGCGCTTCGTGGTGCTCACCGATGCCGCGCATTTCCCGCAGACCACGCTTCGCGACGCCGTCCCATACGAAGCCTGGCTCGCCGAGGCGGACGAGGATTTCGCCTGGGCCTCCTTCGATGAGAATACTGCCGCCGGGCTCTGCTACACGTCGGGCACGACGGGTGAGCCGAAGGGCGTGCTCTACTCGCACCGCTCCAACATCCTGCATTCGCTCGCGTGCAACACCCCCGACTGCCTCGGCCTCTCGGCGCGGGACGTGGCGATGCCCGTGGTGCCCCTGTTCCACGCCAACGGCTGGTCCTTCGCCTTCACGGCGCCGATGGCCGGCGCCGCCCTCGTCCTGCCCGGACCGAAGCTCGACGGCCCGTCCGTCCACGGCATCCTGACCGACGAGAAGGTCACGGTGACCGCCGCCGTTCCCACGGTGTGGCTCGCGCTCCTGCAGCATCTCGAAGCGACGGGCGGAACGCTGCCGCACCTCAAGCGCGTGGTCATCGGCGGCTCGACTTGCCCACGCGCCATGACCGAAACCTTCGAGACGAAGTACGGCGTCCAGGTCGACCATGCCTGGGGCATGACGGAGATGAGCCCCATCGGCTCCTACTGCTTCCTCAAGCCCGACACAGATGGCCTCGACGCGCAAGCGCGGCTCGATTTGAAGGCGAAGCAGGGTTGCCCGCCCTTCCTCGTCGAGTTCAAGATCACGGACGATGCCGGCAGCGAGCTGCCCTGGGACGGTTCGACCTTCGGGCGTCTCAAGGTGCGCGGCCCTGCCGTCGCCCACGCCTATTTCGCTCGGCCAGACGAGCCCATCCTCGACGAAGCGGGCTTCTTCGATACCGGGGACGTCGCGACCATCGACCCGAACGGCTACATGCAGGTCACCGATCGCTCGAAGGACGTGATCAAGTCCGGCGGCGAGTGGATCTCCTCCATCGAGCTCGAGAACCTCGCCGTTGGCCACCCCGATGTCGCCGAGGCCGCGGTGATCGGCGTCCACCACCCGAAATGGGACGAGCGCCCGCTCCTCGTCGTCGTGCCGAAGCAGGGGCGCCTCCCCACGAAGGAGGCCTTGCTCGCCCATCTCGACGGCCGGGTCGCCAAATGGTGGCTGCCGGATGACGTGGTGGTGGTCGAGGAGATCCCGCACACGGCCACCGGCAAGATCCAGAAGACGACCTTGCGCGACCGCTTCCGCGACTATCGCCTGCCGGGGACGTGAGGCGGGCGTTCGGCCCCTAAACGGTAGCTAGGCTCGACCTAGCCCTCCCGGTTCGGAGGCACGAGATTCCACGTCGAGGTTCTCAAGGCCCGAGCCCGCGAACCATATCTGGGACAATGTGAAGCGCTCGGGTCGACGCCCAGCGCTCACCCCACCCGTCCGGCTGTCGCCGGCCACCCTCCCCGCGGGCGGGGAGGGATCGCGAGCGGCCGTGCGCGTCCCCTCTCCCCTCTGCGGGAGAGGGTGGCCCCGCGTCAGCGGGGTCGGGAGAGGGGTGGCGCGCGGTACGCGCGCCCGGCCGACAGGCCGATCAGGGTCTCTCCAGTCCAACCATCCTCTTCACTTCGCGGGGCGCTGCGCGCCACCCCTCATCAGGCTGCCTACGGCATCCCCCTTCTCCAGCAGAGGGGAGAAGGGGGATGCGGCCCATTCCTCCCCGCCTGCGGGGAGGGTGGCCCTCGCGACAGCGAGGGTCGGGTGGGGTGAGCGCCGGGGCCGACGGACCAGGCCCCAGGTCACCCTCAACCCACCCCGCTCAACATCCCTGTCCCCAACCCGCCCTCATCTGCTACAACCCCCGCGCATGCGTCGCCTCATCCTCGAAGAGCCGGTCTCCCGGGCCGCTATCTGGTCGCCGCGGGTGGCGGCCTTTGCCATCGCCGTCACCGTCATCGCGGTGATCCTCGTCCGCTTCGGGCGGATCGAACTTCTGCCCGGCGCCGTGTCCATCGCCACGGGTCTGGTGCTCGCGGGCGTCGCGGTGCTCCTGGCGCTTGCGGCCTTTGCGCGGGTCTGGACCGAGGGGCGTCGGGGCCTGGGCTCGGCCGTCTACGGTCTCGTGCTTGCGGCCTTCGTGCTCGGCTATCCCGGCTTCTATGCGCTGCGCGGCCTGACCTTGCCGCGGCTCACCGACGTCACCACGGACATCGACCAACCGCCGACCTTCTCGCGCTCGCAGGCCGCGTTCGAGGCGCGGGGCGGCCGGGTGCCGGCGGATCCGCCGGCCGAAACTCGCCAGAGGCAGCGCGACGCCTATCCCTTCGTCGCCCCGCTCACCCTCGACCTGCCGCCGCAGGAGGCCTACGAGATCGTGCGCCAGGCGGCGCTGAACCGGGGCTGGAGCATCGTGGAAGCCTCGCGCCCCGGCGGGCGCCTGGGCCTCGGCCGCCTCGACGCGGTCGACAGATCCTTCCTGCTGCGCCTGCCCGACGACGTCACGGTGCGGCTTCGCCCTCGCGCCGACGGCACCCGCATCGACGTGCGCTCGGCCTCCCGCTACGGCGGCCATGATTACGGTGCCAATGCCCGGCGCATCCGTAACTTCCTCGACGAGGTCTCGAACCTCGCCATCACGCAGAAGTAGCGGGCCGTCACGCCGGCGCGTAGATCCCCGACAGGCTCGGGGCGCCCTCGCACCGGACGAGGCCGCGGGCGACGAGATCTTCCAGATGCGCGAAGACGTTCAGCCCGGCGGCGCCTTGGAGCGCCGGGTTCAGCCCCTGGTAGATCGCGGGCACCATGGCCGCAATGGTGCGGTCGCCCGCGGCGAGCCGGTTCAGGATCGAGGCTTCCCGCTGGCGGCGATGGTGGAGAAGGGCCCGCACGAAGCGCCGCGGCTCCCGCACCGGCCCGCCGTGACCGGGCCAGTAGACGGTCTCCTCCCGTTCGCGCAGCTTCTCCAGGGAGGCCATGTAGGGGCCCATGGCGCCGTCCGGCGGACCGACGAAGGATGTCGACCAAGCCATGACGTGGTCGCCGGAGAATAAGGCTGCTTCCTGCGCGAGCGCGAAGCAGAGGTGGTTCGCGGTATGGCCGGGGGTTTCGACCGCCTCAAGCCTCCAGCTCGGCCCCTCGATGACCTCCCCCTCGGCGAGCACCCGGTCCGGCGCGTAGGCGCGGTCGCCGCTGCCTTCGAGAGTGTTGGCCTCGCCGTTGTGCAAGGGGCGGGCGGCCCGATGCGGCCCGCAGCCCAGGATCGGGGCGCCGGTCGCGGCCTGGAGCGCCCGGGCCGCGGGCGAATGATCGCGGTGGGTGTGGGAGACCAGGATGTGGGTGACCCTCTCGCCCGCCACCGCGTCGAGGAGCGCCGCGACATGGGCGTCGAGATCCGGGCCGGGGTCGATCACCGCCACCTCGCCCTGCCCGACGATGTAGCTGCAGGTGCCGGTGAAGGTGAACGGCCCGGGATTTCCGGCCACGACCCGGCGGACGAGGGGAGACACCGCCTCGCAGGTTTCAGGGGGAGCCTCGAACTCGGCTTCGAAGCGGGGCGGGTCGACGGGAGAAGGCTCGCTCATCGGGCGTCCGGAGGGCAGGGGTCTCGCGGGAGGATGTCGCGTGACGCCTTGAGGCGGGGCGGCCGCCCCCGTATAGAACGCCTTACCCCGCCGGCCAACGGCGCCCTGTCACCTCATCAGGATCGAAAGCCATGTCGAGCGGCGCATCCCCCATCGCTTCCGTGCCCACCCTCGCCGGCCTGCTCTGGCCTGCGGCTGGCCCGGCCGGCCGGGCGCTGCGCGCCGCCGGCCTGATGCTCGCGGGCAGCCTGCTCCTCGCGCTCTCCGCCAAGGTTCAGGTGCCGTTCCCGCCCGTGCCGATGACCCTGCAGACCCTCATCGTGCTGGTGATCGGCGCGGCCTACGGCTGGCGTCTGGGGGCGGCCACCGTGGCGCTCTACCTCGCCGAGGGCCTCATGGGCTTTCCCGTCTTCGCCGGTCCGGTCGCCGGGCCGCTCTACATGGCGGGCCCGACCGGCGGCTTCCTGGTCGGCTTCGTCGCCGCCGCGGCCCTCACCGGCTTCCTCGCCGAACGCGGCTGGGACCGGCCGCTCCTGCGGGTCGTCGGTCTGATGGCGCTCGGCCACGCGGTGATCTTCGCCTTCGGTCTGACCTGGCTCTCGGTCCTCCTCGGCCCCGCCAAGGCCTGGGCCGTGGGCGCGGCGCCCTTCGTCCTCGCCACGGTGCTGAAGACCGCGCTCGCCGCCGCCTTGATGCAGGCCGCCTGGAGCCTCGCCCGGCGCTGACGCGCCGCATCCAATTGCAAACCAACCAAGGCGCCGCGCCAAGCGGCGCCTTTTTCCATGAACCCGATCGAACCGACCGCTCAGGGGCGGTCCGGCATCAATGGTGCGATGTCCTGAATGGAGGAGCGGCTGCGTTCTGGCTTCGCAGCAAGAGAAATGGTCGGAGTGGCAGGATTTGAACCTGCGACCCCCACGTCCCGAACGTGGTGCGCTACCAGACTGCGCTACACTCCGACATCGCCAGTGACGGCGAGGCCGGCCCTATAGCAAGGGGGCTGGCGAGCCGCAAGCCGGTGGGCGACGATTGCGGGTCCGCCAGCGCCATCGTGACCGCGGCCCACCCGTTGCCAGACCCTCAAGCCGCCTTTATGGATGGCGCACCGATGCGATGGGGCGTCGCCAAGCGGTAAGGCAGCGGTTTTTGGTACCGCCATTCCCAGGTTCGAATCCTGGCGCCCCAGCCAACGTTTTTCCCGTCATAAGCTACTCGTGATGCACCGCGAGCGCGTCGCGCGACGCGGTTGAGGCCCTCACGGTCGGCTTGACACGAGCCGAGCGGCGCACCGCCAGTCCTTCGCCTCCGTCAGGCTCCGGCGGCCGGACGCAATCCGAGGGCCTGCCGCGCCTCGGCGGGCGTGGCGGGGCGGCGTCCATGACGCTCGATCGTCGCGACCGCGTGCTCGACGAGTTCGGCGTTCGAGCGGGCCAGGCGCTCCTTGGTGATCCGGATGTTGTCCTCGAGCCCCGTGCGCACTGCGTCCGCGCCGCGCTGAAGCGCCCAGTCCATGACCCGGGCTTGGTTCACCCCGATACCCGCCGCGGTCCAGGTGGCCTGGGGCAGGACCCGGCGGAGCTCGCCGAGCAGGAGGTCGAGAAGGTGCTCGTCCGCGGGCAGGGCGTTCTGCACGCCCATGACGACCTGCACGTGGGGCCGCTCGTCCATGAGGCCCGCTTCCACGAGGCGCTTGGCCCCGTGCAGGTGGGACAGGTCGAAGATCTCGATCTCGGGCCGGATGCCAAAGTCGCGCATCTTCGTCGCGAGGTCCGTGACCAGGGTGGCGTGGTTCTCGTAGACGATGGTGGGGAAGTTTACCGAGCCCGTCGAGAGCGAGGCCATGTCGGGCTTGAGATACAGCGACGATCCCCGGGCCGAGGGGTCGCGCCCGCGCCCGCCGGTGGAGAACTGGACGATCATGCCGGGGCAGTGCTTCCTCACGCCGTCTTGCACGGCCGCGAAGCGGTCCGGGTCGGAGGAGGGGCTCTCGTCGTCGTTGCGCACATGGATGTGCACGAGGGTCGCGCCCGCCTCGTAAGCCTGATGCGTCGACTCGATCTGCTCGGCCACGGTGACCGGCACCGCCGGATTGTCCTTCTTGCGCGGCACCGAGCCGGTGATCGCGACCGCGACGACGACGGGGGTCATGGGAGAACTCGTGGGATGATCGAGGAGGTCATTCGGCAGCCATCGCGGCGGAGGTGCCTTTCAGGCGCTGCGTCCAAGCGGCCAGCGCTTCGAGAAGCTGGCGCACGAAGCCCCTGGTCGTCTCGTCCGTGAGCCGGCCCTCGGCGTCGAACTTGCTCGCCGCCTGGCCGATCATCACTTCGGGCTTGTTGATCGGGTGCGCGTTCAGGAACACGAGCATCTGGCGCAGCTGGTACTGCGCGCGGGCCGTGCCCAGCAGCCCTCCCGAGACACCCATGATCGCCACCGGCTTGTCGTTGAACGGCTGCTCGGGCGGGCGTGAGGCCCAGTCGATGGCGTTCTTGAGCACGCCCGGGATGGAGTAGTTGTACTCAGGCGTCACGAACAGGATGGCGTCGGCGGCAGCGAGCTGCGACCGCAGCCGCTCGACTTCCGGCGGGTAGCCTCCTTGGCGCAGATCGTCGTTGTAGTGCGGCAGGTCGCCGATGAAGGCGGGCTCGATGGTCATGCCGGTGGGCGCGAGCTCCTGCGCCGCGCGCAGGGCCGCCGTGTTGAGGGAGCCCTGGCGCAGGCTGCCTGAGATGCCAACGACCTTCATCTGTCCTGTCCTTCGTCGGTGAGGGATGGCCTGGGCGCGTTCGCCCACGTACTTAAGCGAGTGATCGGCGCAAGGCGACAGCGCTGCGTCAGCGGTTGGTGACGTCGAGGAAGGCGTGGATCGATACCTTTTCCCAGACACCGTGGATCGAGAACGGATCGTCGCGGTGGAAGGCTTCGGCCGCCGCGCGGTCGGGAGCCTCGACGACGAAGAGCGAGCCGATCATCGTCTCGCCGTCGTCGGCGACGAGGGGTCCGGAGAGGCGAATGTCGACGCCGCAGGTCGCGAGATAGACCTTGTGAGCGGGCCGGTGCTCCAGGCGTAGCGGCAGGCGGCCCGCGCCGTCGAGGCATTGGATGACGAAGCGCATCGGGCTGTTCTCGCGTGGCCGTGCCGGTGATCATGCCGCCGGGATGGCGACGGGTCCAGGGCGTGGTTGGGATCCTCGCCACGGGTGGGATCACGCTGTAGGATCCGGCGTTAGGGAATCGGGAGACGGGCGGACGTGGGAACCCTCGACGATGCGCTGAGGCGCCTCGACGGCGCTGTGGGCCAGCTCGAAGCGGCCGTGCGCCGGCGCCTCGATGCGGAGCGCGGGCGAGGCGATCTCGAGACCGAGCTTCAGCTCATGCAGGATGACCGCGCGCGCCTCGCCCTCGAACTCGACGGCACCACGGCGCGGCTCCAGCGCACGCAGGCCGTGACGGACGATGTCGGCCAGCGCGTCGAGCGGGCGCTCGGCGCCGTGCGCGAGGTGCTGGTCCGGGCGGGCGCCGCCGACCGGTCCGGAGGGCCGTGACATGCCCCAGATCACCGTCAACATCGCCGGGCGCAGCTACCGCATGGCCTGCGGCGAGGGCGAGGAGAAGCACCTTGAGGGCCTCGCTGCGCTCCTCGACGGCAAGGTCGAGGAGATGCGCGGGGCCTTCGGCGAGATCGGCGACATGCGCCTGCACGTCATGGCCGCGATCACCATCGCGGACGAGTTCGCGGAAACGCGGCGCAAGCTCGCGGCGGCCGAGGAGGAAATCGCGGTCCTGCGTTCCGCGACGGCCTCCGAGGAGGAGCGCCGCGTCACGCGGGAGGCCCTCGTCGCCGAGGGCCTGAACCGGGTCGCGGATCGGGTCGAGCGTCTCGCGCGGGGCTTGAGCGCCGCGCCTTCGGGCACGGCGTGACCCGAGCCGCGGGGCCGGGTGCCTTTTCGCGCCGCCGGCCGCTCCAACCCCTTTCGCCATGGGCCCGAAACGCCTATCTATGGAGGGCGGGGCTGCGGGGTGCGTTAGGAGTTCAATATTCCCCGGGGCCTTATCGATCCAAACGGGAGCTGTCCCCGACCTGGTCCCTGGACCGGGACATACGGCGCCCACCTACGTTGTAGGTTCCCGGGATCGATACTCCGACGGCTCACGTGGCTCCGCACTCTTCCCTTCTGATCGATGGCTCAGCCAAGACGGAGCTGCGTGCCGCGGCTTTGGCCCGGCGCGACGCGCTCGATCCGGCGTTCCGTGCCCATGCCTCGCGCGCCGTCGCGGATCGCGCCCTGGCGCTCGACGCTGTCGTGAGTGCCTCGCGTGTCGCTGGTTTCTGGCCGATCCGAACCGAGATCGACCCACGCCCGCTCATGCTGGCCCTCGCGGCGCGCGGCGCGCGCCTCGCCCTCCCGGTCGTCGACCACCCCCTTCTCCGCTTCCGCGCCTGGCGGCCCGGTAAGGCCCTGGTTTCCCGTGGTTTCGGCTTGAGCGAGCCGGGCGAGGACGTTCCCGAGGTCGCGCCAGACGTCTTTCTCGTGCCTCTCGCCGCCTTCGATCGTCGCGGCGGCCGCATCGGCTACGGCAAGGGTCACTACGACCGGGCGCTCGCCGCCGCGCGCGCCGCGCGATCGATCCTTGCCATTGGTCTGGCCTTTGCCGTGCAGGAGGTCGCGTCCGTGCCGGTCACCGCGCACGACGAGCCCCTCGACATCGTCGTCACCGAGCGGGAAACCATCGTGCCCATGCCTCCATCCGCCGAGGACTGATCCCGTGCGCCTTCTCTTCCTCGGCGACGTCGTCGGCCGGCCCGGGCGGGTCGCGATCACGGAGCGCCTGCCGGCCTTGCGCGAGCGCTGGAGCCTCGATGCGGTCGTCGTCAACGGCGAGAACGCCGCCGGGGGCTTCGGCATCACGGAGGCGATCTGCGACGAGCTCCTCGCCGCGGGAGCCGACGCCGTCACGCTCGGCAACCATTCCTTCGATCAGCGCGAAGCCCTCGTCTTCATTGCCCGCCAGACCCGTCTGGTGCGCCCGGCGAACTACCCGCCCGGCACGCCTGGGCGCGGGGCCACCCTCGTCGAGACGCAGCGCGGCGCCCGCCTCCTCGTCGTCAACGTCATGGGGCGGATCTTCATGGACGCCCTCGACGATCCCTTCGCCGTGGTCGACCGGGAACTCGACGCCTGTCCCCTGCGCGAGGTGGCCGACGCCGTGATCGTCGACATGCACGCGGAGGCGACGAGCGAGAAGCAGGCGATCGCCTATCACCTCGACGGACGCGTCTCGGTGGTGGTGGGGACCCACACCCACGTGCCCACCGCGGACCACCGCATCCTGCCCGGCGGTACGGCTTACATCTCGGACGCTGGAATGTGCGGCGACTACGATTCGGTGCTCGGCATGCACAAGGAAGAGCCGGTACGCCGCTTCCTTCAGAAAACCCCCGGAGCCCGCCTCGAAGCTGCGAGCGGGGAGGGGACGCTGTGCGGGCTCGCCGTCGAGATCGACGACCGCACGGGCTTAGCGGTCCGGCTCTCGCCCGTGCGGCTCGGGCCGGGCCTTGCCGAGGAGTGGCCGCGCTTCTGGGATGCTGGCGCTTAGACGGCGCGGTCGACCACCTGGAAGCCGTGGGCGAAGGGGTCGCGGTCGTCGATGACGATCGTGTTGAAGCCCGTCACCCGGGCCCAGCCCTCGATGGAAGGGATGATCGCGTCGCGGTTGCCGACCCGGGCCCGACCCTCGATCCGACCGGTGAAGGTCGAGCCGATGATGCTCTCGTGGACGAAGGCGTCGCCTTCCTTCAGCCGCCCCTTGGCAGCGAGCTGCGCCATGCGCGCCGAGGTGCCCGTGCCGCAGGGCGAGCGGTCGATGGCCTTGTCGCCGTAGAAGACGGCGTTGCGCGCCGTGCTCCCATTCTGGGCCCGTCCCGTCCAGAGGACGTGGGTGAGCCGGTCGATGGCCGGGTTCTCAGGGTGCGCGATGGTGTAGGCCGCGTTGAAGGCGGACCGCAGTTTCGGGCTCCAGCGCAGGAGATCGGACGGCTCGACGTCGGCGAGATCGCGGTAGAGCGCCTGCGGTTCGACAATGGCGTAGAAGTTGCCGCCATAGGCCACATCGACGGTGAGTTCGCCCAAGCCCTCCACCTCGACCCGGTAGCCCTCGCCGTAGAGGAAGGATGGCACGTTGACGATGCGCACGCTCTCGACGAAGGGCCCGTCCTGCACGTAATGCGCCTCGACGAGGCCGGCCGGCGTCTCGAGCCGCAGGTAGCCCGGTGTGCGCGGCTGGATGAGGCCGTTCTCGAGCGCGATGGTGACCGTGCCGATGGTGCCGTGGCCGCACATCGGCAGGCAGCCCGACGTCTCGATGAAGAGCACGCCGGTGTCGCAATCGTCCCGTGTCGGCGGGTAGAGGATCGAGCCCGACATCATGTCGTGGCCCCGGGGCTCGAACATCAGCCCCGTGCGGATCCAGTCGAACTCGGCCAGGAAGTGCTGGCGGCGCTCGAACATCGACGCGCCCTTAAGCTGCGGGATCGAGCCGCCCGTCAACACCCGCACCGGATTGCCGCAGGTATGGCCGTCGACGCAGAAGAAGGTGTGGCGGGCCATGGTGACAGTCAGTTCGTGAGAGGATGAAGCTCGAAAGTCATCGCCAGCAAGTGGAAGAGGGCAGGGCGAAGGCTCGGACGGATCTATCTGTAGCGACAGTCGCGCTGCCCCGGCACTCACCCCACCCGACCCTGCTTCGCAGGGCCACCCTCCCCGTCGCCGGGGAGGGACGAGGGGCGTCACCGCTCGCGATCCCTCCCCGCCTGCGGGGAGGGTGGACGGCGAAGCCGGCCGGGTAGGGTGCGCGCTGGGCCTTGCCGTTGATGGCCACCATTCGCCTTGACCCCAGCCCGCTCGTCAAGCGGCTGCCCGCAGCCCCACATCCGGCAGCGCCGGCCGGTTCGCGAGGGCCTTCTGCATGATGGCTTCCACCTCGGCGCGCTCCGCGTCCGGCAAGGGCAGACGCGGCGGGCGGGTCAGATGCGTGCCGCGCCCGACCAAATGCTCGCAAAGCTTGATGCACTGGACGAGGTCCGGCCGTGCGTCGAGGTGGAGGAGCGGCATGAACCACTCGTAGAGCGGCATGGCCTCCGCGAACCGCCCCGCCCTCGCCAGGCGGAACAGGGTCTCACCCTCCTGCGGGAAAGCGTTCGACATGCCCGACACCCAGCCCTCAGCCCCGACCATCACGCTCTCGACCACCACGTCGTCGAGCCCTGCGAAGAGCACGAAGCGATCGCCGACCGCGTTGCGGGTGTCGATGAAGCGGCGGGTGTCCCCCGAGGAATCCTTGAAGCAGACCACCGTCTCGCAATCGGCGAGGGACGCCAGGATGTCAGGGGTCACATCGTTCTTGTAGATCGGAGGGTTGTTGTAGACCATGATGGGCAGGTCACTCGCCTTCGCGACGCCGCGAAAGTGCGCCGCCGTCTCGTGCGGCTTCGACGAGTAGACCAGCGCCGGCATCACCATCACACCGTCGATGCCGACGCGCTGCGCTTCCCGCGCCATCTCGCCGGCACCTTGCGTCGTGAACTCGGCGACACCGCAGATCACCGGCACGCGGCCGCGGGCGACGTCTTTCGCCGCCTCCATGATCGCGATCTTCTCGGGCCGCGTGAGCGAGGTGTTCTCGCCGACCGAGCCGCAGACGATGAGCCCCGAGACGCCGTCGCGGATGAGCCCGTCCATCACGCGCCGCGTCGCGTCGAGGTCGAGGCTGTAGTCATCCCGGAACTGCGTCGTGACCGCGGGGAACACACCACTCCACGTGACCCGAGCCGCCATGATCGCCTCCCTGCTCTTTTCTCGCTTGATTGTAGAATGTATAAAATCTTTGTCGTCAAGGAGCGCAGGGTGCCGCTGATCGTCCAGGTTCGTCGCGAGCGGATATGCGGGTCGCGAGGGAGTGCCTCTCGTTGACGGGCGGAGCCGCGCCCGTAGCCAAGGGACTGCAGCACCGCACCATGGCCGCCGCCGCCGCCGCGGCGTTGCGCGAGCGGATCCTGAGCGGGGCGTTCCCGGCCGGCGCACAGCTGCGCCAGGATTCGCTTGCCGCCGAATTCGGCGTGAGCCGGATCCCGATCCGCGAGGCCCTGGTGCAGCTCGAAGCCGAAGGGCTGGTGCGGATCGTGCCGCACCGGGGCGCGGTCGTGGCTTTGCTCTCGGCCGAGGAGGTCGAGGAACTCTTCGAGTTGCGCGCGCTCCTCGAGCCGCGGCTCTTGCGCCGCTCGGGGCCGCGCCTCACGCCCGAGGATCACGACGCTCTCGCGGCGATCCTCGCCGAGTACGACGCCGCTCTGGAGGCCGATCGCGTCGGCCGCTGGGGGGAGCTGAACACCCGCTTTCATGAACGACTTTACGCGCGGGCCGGGCGCCCGCGCACCGCGGCCCTCGCCTCCACCCTGCTGCGGGAGGCCGACCGCCACACCCGGATGCAGCTCGCCTTGACCCGGGACCTCGGGCGCGCCCAGGCCGAGCACGTCGAACTCGTCGCCTTGTGCCGCGCCGGCCGCGTCGCCGAGGCCTGCCGCCTGCTGAGAGCCCACATCGATCACGCCGGGGCGGCGCTACGGGCCGTTCTGGCGCAGCGCTGAGAGCCCGGCGGGCCGCGTCCCGTGATTGTTCTTTTCACGACCCTTGAAACTTTCGCGCGCTGACCTTCGTACAAGCGGCGCCCGCCTCGTACAAAGCGGGTCTCACCCCAAGAGAGGGGCCGTCTCGCGAATGGTATCATGGCAATCGTTCGGAGCCTTCGCGCCTCGCCGTCCTGATCGAGGCAGGCTGAATGCGGTTGCCTGGGCGGTTTTGTTCTCGCGTATCCGCTCGGGCGCCCCAACGGCCGTTACGTCAAGTCGCGTTTTCGTCTTGGCCAAGGGGCTCGTCGCCCCTGCAGCCTCGACGCCTCTCCAGACACATCGCGGGTGATTGAGGAGGCGCGGCCGCGGACCTGCGGCCAGGGCCGATCAACGACAGGATCATCAGGGAGACATTCATGCCAGCGACCCCAGGCAACGACACGGACAATTTCAACATCTCCACCGACCCGGCCGCCAACACGAATTACGGCACCGGCGACGACGTCCTGAACGTGTCCGCCGCTGCGGCAGGGCAGGTTCGGGTGAGCTTCACCTCGGCCGAAGTCGGCAACGGCAACCCCAACGACGCGGGCACGCTCGCCAACCAGGACGGCGGACTCGCGGTGCGCCTTCAACTCGAGAACGCGTCCGACGGCCTGACGGGCGCGGTGAGCCGGTTCGACGACGAGGGCATCACCTTCGTCTCAGGCACGGCGGGGCTGACCTTCGACGTGCGCGATCTCGTCTCGGGCGTTCAGCGCGGAAACCTCTTCGAGGTCGTCACGCTCGGAACGTCGGGCACCGACACCCAGACGGCGGTTCAGGCGTCCCGCCCCTACTACTTCAACGCCGGGCTCGGGAACGACGTCGTGACCGGCGGCACGGCCAATGATTTCCTGGTCGGCGGCGGCGGCAATGACACCCTGTCCGGCGGAGACGGCAATGACAGCTTCATCGGCGGGGGCGGCAACGACGCCATCGTCGGGGGAGCCGGGAACGACACGGCAATCGTCAACGTCTCGACGGACGGCAGCGACGCAACCGATCTCGGGGCCGGCGCCGACATCGTCAGCGTCTCGGCGGCCTCGGCCGGCCAGATTCGGCTGAGCTTCACCTCCGCCGAGGTCGGCAACGGCAACGCCCTGGATGCCGGCACCCTGGCGAACCAGGACGGCGGCCTCGCCGTTCGCTTCCAGGCCGAGGACGGAACCGGCGCTCTAACGGGCGGCGTCAGCCGCTTCGACGACGAGGGCATCACCTTCGTGGCGGCCGCGGGCACCACCTTCGACGTGCGCGACCTCGTCTCCGGCGTGCAGCGCGGCGACGCGTTCGAGATCGTCGCGCTGGGCACCCAGGGCGCCGATAACCTGTCGGCCGTCCAGGCGTCCCGCTCCTATTATTTCAACGCCGGCCAGGGCAACGACGTGGTCACCGGCGGCACCGCCAACGACTTCCTCGTCGGCGGCGCAGGCAATGACACCCTGTCCGGGGGTGACGGCAACGACGCCTTCATCGGCGGCGGCGGGAACGACGCCATCTCGGGCGGGACCGGCACCGACCGGGTGATCTTCTCCTTCGCGCTGAATACGGCGACCATCGGCGCGACGAGCAACGGCGCCACCACCATCACCGGAGCCGAAGGCACGGACACGTTCCGCGGGATCGAGCAGTTCCAGTTCAGCGACCGCACCGTCGAGGTGAACGACGGGTCGCCGCTGGTCGACGACCTGTTCTACTTGATCCGGAACCCGGACGTCGCGGCGGCCGGCGTCGATCCTGACGCTCACTACGCGCAGTTCGGCGCGCGGGAGGGCCGCGATCCCAACGCTTTCTTCTCGACGGACGGCTATCTCGCGGCCAACCCGGATGTCGCCCGCGCGGGCGTGAACCCGCTCGAGCATTACACGCGGATCGGCTGGCGCGAGGGCCGCGACCCCGGGGCCAACTTCGACAACGAGCTCTATCTCCGGACCAACCCGGACGTCGCTGCGGCCGGGATCAACCCGCTCGAGCACTTCCTCGCCTTCGGACAGGCGGAGGGGCGCACGGTCTCACCCACCATCGGCCGTTCCCCCGATCTCGCACCGGCAGGGTTCGACGCCGAGTTCTACCTTCTGGCGAACGGCGACGTGGCCGATGCGGCCCGCGCGGCGGGCGATGCCGGCTATGCCTTCGCGGCCCGGCACTACCAGGAGTTCGGGTTCCGCGAGGGCCGGAACCCGAACGCCATCTTCGACACAAAGGGATACCTGACGGCGTACCAGGATGTGGCGGCTGCGGGCGTGAACCCGCTCGCGCACTACAACCAGTTCGGCTTCCGGGAAGGGCGTGATCCCTCGGCGGCGTTCGACACCACCGCCTACCTCGCGGCCAACCAGGACGTTGCGGCAGCCGGGGTCAACCCGCTGACGCACTACCTGCAGTTCGGCATCTACGAGGGTCGCTCGGCCATCGCCGACGGAACCTTCGGTATCGGCCTCATCGGATAAGGCACGAGGCCTCGTCAAACCAAGCGCGGCCGGAGCCGATGCGCTCCGGCCGCGCCGTTCCGGCACGGCCTGACGAGGCGTAGGCCGATATGGCCTGACCCCGCGAGCGTGGCTCGATCCCCGCCTGTGATGCCGGACAAATGCTCGTCCGCACGCTCCTTACGCGCATCGGCCTTGCCCTGCTTCTCGGCCTCGCACTCGTCGCAGGCCTCGTCCGAGCGGGCGCGATCACGATTCCAGACCGGATAAACCCGTTCGCGCCCCTGCAGGTCGCCGATCCCCCGAACGCGCTGACGCGTTTCAAGCTCGGACGGCTCGAGCGCGATCGCGACCTGTGCGCCTCCACGCTCAGAACCTCTTCCCTCGTCTACACGCCCGTCCCCGATCAGGTCACCGGCGAGGGCTGCGGCTTCGAGGCTGCCGTCGAGGTGACGCGTTCGTCGCTGGCCTTCGATCGACCCTTCCGCGCGAGCTGCGGACTCGCGGCCGCCTGGGCCATGGTCGAGGCGCATGTGCTGCAGCAGGCCGCGCGCCAGCACCTCGGCCAGCCGGTCGTCCGCATCGAGCACTTCGGCACCTATGCCTGCCGCAACCTTTACCACCGCGAGGGAGGGCGGCGCAGCGAGCACGCCCGCGCGAACGCGATCGACATCGCCGCCTTCGTCCTCGCCGACGGGACGCGCGTCTCCGTCCGCCAGGACTGGAACGCCGATCCCAAGAAGGCAGCGTTCCTGCGGTCCGTGCGCGACGGCGCCTGCAGCTTCTTCGACGTCGTTCTCAGCCCCGACTACAACAGGGCCCATCACGATCATTTCCACTTCGACATGGGCGCGTTCCGGGCCTGTCGGTGACGCTCCGCCGCGGACGTTCGTCGTTCCTTAAGGGCAACCGGCGAGGGTGGACGCGCGCAGCGATACGCCCAGGTGGACATGAAGGACGAGCCCGCGATGTTTGCTCTCATTCTCGACGATGCGGAGCTGAACAACGCCCTCATGGTCGCGGCGATGCACGGCATCCCGGCCTGCGAGCCGGTGACGTTCACCGTCCCGGCGGAAGCGCTCGCCTTCCTCGCGCAGCACGGCGACAAGGTCGGGGTCGCCACGACCGATTACGAGATGCCCGAGATGAACGGCGTGGCCTTCATCAGGGCGGCTCGCCAGTTGCCGGCCGGCGCGCATCTACCGATCATCATGGTGACCAGCATGGATCAGCGCGCCCTTCGGCGCGAGGCTTTGGATGCGGGCGCGACGGACTTCCTCAACAAGCCCTTCGACGCGGCCGAGATCAAGGCCCGCGTGACGAACCTGCTCGCCTTGAGCCGGGCTCGCCAAGCCGAGGCCAACCGCGCCGCCTGGCTTAAAAAGGAGGTCGAGGCCGCGACAAGGGTCATCGAGCAGCGCGAGCAGGAGATCATCAGCTTGCTCATGAAGGCTGCCGAGCACCGCGACACGGATACGGGCGACCACATCGCGCGGGTCGCCTCCTACGTCACGATCATCGCCGAGGCTCTCGACTGTTTCGATCCTCCCGCGATCCGCCGTCTCGCCCTGGCCTCGACGATGCACGACGTCGGCAAGATCGCCGTGCCCGACGCCATCCTGCTCAAGCCGGGGCCTCTGACGCCCGAGGAGCGGCGCGAGATGGAGCAGCACGCGGAACGCGGCCGCAAGATCCTGGAGGGAAGCCGCTCCGAGGTCGTCCTGCTGGCAAGCGAGCTCGCCGCGAGCCATCACGAGCGCTGGGACGGAACGGGCTATCCCCGCGGCTTGGCAGGCGAGGCGATCCCTCTCTCGGGGCGCATCGTTGCCGTAGCCGACGTGTTCGACGCCTTGACGTCGGCGCGGCCCTACAAGGCGGCGTGGCCGCCGGAGGAAGCGCGCGCCTTCCTGGAGAAGAACGCGGGAACGCATTTCGACCCCGCCTGCGTCGCCGCTTTCCTGCGCTCCTGGTCCAAGGTGATGGCCGTGTTCACGTCCTGCGCCGTCGAAAGCGAGCGCGCCCCGCGTCCTGCTGAGTCGATGGCCGCTCACTGAGGGTCGGTCACCGCCATCCTGCGGCCGGTGGGGGTAGGCGCTAGCCTTAGCCCCTCAGCAAGTCGAGTGTGGCCTGATCCAGGCGCCCATCGCAATGCGCGTCGATGGCTTGTCGCCACAGGCTCGCGGGCGCGGGGTCGGCTTGGGCAAAGAGCGTCATGGACGAGCTGAACTTCACGTCGTCCGGGGATCCGAAGATGGCGTAGAGCGTTCGGTCCGCGTGGCCCAGCACGGCCTGCGTGCACTGCTCCAGGCGGGGCCGGAGCACAGGATGGGCGAGATAGGCCCGCGCCTCCTCGAGCGAGCCGATCCCGTAGCGCTGGGCCATGGGCGAGCGCCCCAGTCCGCGCAGCTGTGGGAAGACGAACCACATCCAGTGGCTGCGCTTCGTGCCGGCCCTCAACTCGGCCAGGGCCTGTTCGTGGACCAGCGCCTGCGCCTCCAAGAAGCGCCTGAGATCGAAAGGATCCCCGCTGGTCATCCCGCTGCCGCGAGCTCCGACACTTGCCGCAACCCGGCCAGGATCTCGTAGGAGCGAAGCCGGGCCGCGTGGTCGTGGATGGCGGAGGCGACCATGACCTCATCGGCGGAGGTGCGTGCCAGGAAGGCTTCGAGCCCCTGACGGACCGTCTCCCCCGACCCGACGAACGAACAGGCGAGCATCGCCGACGCGTGCTGCTTCTCCGTCGGCGACCAGAAGGCGTCGATGTCGTCGATCGGCGCGGGCAGTAGGCCGCGCTGCCCGCGCAGCATGCCCGTCACGCGCTGCTGCGCCGAGGTGAACAGCCGGCGGGCTTCGGCATCGGTGTCAGCGGCGACCACGTTCACGCCCACCATGGCGTAGGAGCGCTGCAGCTGAGCGGAGGGCTGGAACTGCTCGCGATAGACCCTAAGCGCTGTCATCAGGGCGTCAGGCGCGAAGTGCGAGGCGAAGGCGTAGGGCAGCCCAAGAGCCGCGGCGAGCTGGGCCCCGAACAGGCTCGAGCCCAGGATCCACAAGGGCACCTGCAGGCCGGTGCCCGGCACGGCCTGAACGGTCTGGCCAGGCTGGAGGGGGCCGAGCAGGGCTTGCAGCTCCAGAACGTCCTGCGGGAAGGTGTCCGCGGCTCCCGGGTCGCGGCGCAAGACGCGCAGAGTGCGCTGATCCGTGCCCGGCGCCCGGCCGAGGCCGAGATCGATGCGGCCTGGATACAGGCTCTCGAGGGTGCCGAACTGCTCCGCGATGACGAGCGGCGCATGGTTCGGCAGCATGATGCCGCCGGCCCCGACCCGGATCGTGCTCGTCCCGGCCGCGACGTAGCCGATCGCCACGGCGGTCGCGGCGCTCGCGATGCCGATCATGTTGTGGTGCTCGGCGAGCCAGTAGCGGCGGTAGCCCAGCCGCTCCGCGTGCTGCGCCAAGTCCCGCGCGTTGCGCAAGGCGTCGGCCGGAGTCGAGCCCTCCGGCACGGGCGCGAGGTCGAGAACGGAGAAGGGCGGCATCATGGCAACTGCGCCTCCATCTCTCGCCGTGGCCCGAGGCGCCACGGCGGGAGAGTTTTGGGCTCAGGTGTAGTGCAGGTCGAAGCGATCCGCGTTCATCACCTTGGTCCAGGCCTTGACGAAGTCGCGGACGAACTTGTCGCCGGCATCCGCCGCGGCATAAACCTCGCAGAGCGCGCGCAGCTGCGAATTGGAGCCGAACACCAGATCCGTGCGCGACGCCGTCCAGCGCGGCTCGTGCGTGTGCCGGTCCGTGCCGACGAATTCCTCGTCGCTCTCGTCGCTCGCCTGCTTCCACGCCGTGCCCATGTCGAGCAGGTTGACGAAGAAGTCGTTCGTCAGCTGCCCCGGCCGGTCGGTGAACACGCCGTGGGCCGAGCCGCCGTGGTTGGCGCCGAGCACCCGGAGGCCGCCGACCAGGACGGCCATCTGCGGCGCGCTGAGACCGAGAAGCTGGGCGCGATCGACGAGCAGTTCCTCCGTCGGCACGTTGTAGCGGACCTGGAGGTAGTTGCGGAAACCGTCGGCCTTGGGTTCGAGCACGTCGAAGCTCGCTGCATCCGTCTGCTCAGCCGTCGCGTCGGTGCGGCCTGGGACGAAGGGCACCTCAATCTCGCGTCCGGCGGCCTTGGCCGCCTGTTCGATCCCGACCGAGCCGCCGAGCACGATGAGATCGGCGATGGACACCTTCTTGCCTCCGCCGGCCTTCGCGTCGAAGGCCGCCTTGATGCCCTCGTAGGCCTTCAGCACCCGGGCGAGCTGCTCGGGCTGGTTGACCTCCCAGTCCTTCTGCGGGCTGAGGCGGATGCGCGCGCCATTGGCGCCGCCGCGGTGGTCCGATTGGCGATAGGTCGAGGCCGAGGCCCAGGCGGTCGAGACGAGCTCGGCGATCGAGAGACCCGAGGCCGCGATCGCGCGCTTGAGCTCGGCGACGTCGCTCGCCTCGATCGGCGCGTAATCCGCCTTCGGGATCGGGTCCTGCCAGATCAGGTCTTCGGACGGCACCTCGGGCCCGAGGTAGCGAATCTTCGGCCCCATGTCGCGGTGGGTCAGCTTGAACCAGGCGCGGGCCCAGGCATCGGCGAACGCCTCCGGATCGTCGCGGAAGCGCTCCGAGATGACCCGGTATTTGGGGTCCTTCTTCAGGGCCATGTCGGCGGTCGACATCATCGTCGGCACGCGCTTGTCGGGACTGTGCGCGCCGGGCGCCATGTCTTCCGGCTTCTGCCCGATCGGCTGCCATTGATGAGCGCCGGCGGGGCTCTTCACGAGCTCGTACTCGTAGTCGAGGAGCATGCGGAAATAGGTGTTGTCCCACTGCGTCGGCGTCGGCGTCCACGCGCCCTCAAGGCCTGAGGTGATGGTGTGGTCGCCCATGCCGCTCTCGTGCTTCGAGGCCCAGCCGAGGCCCTGGGCCGCGATGTCCGAGCCCTCCGGCTCGCGGCCGACATGCTTCAAGTCGCCGGCGCCGTGCGCTTTGCCGAAGGTGTGGCCGCCCGCGGTCAGCGCCACGGTCTCCTCGTCGTTCATGCCCATGCGAGCGAAGGTCTCGCGCATGTCTCTCCCCGAGCCGATCGGGTCAGGGCAACCGCCGGGGCCTTCCGGGTTGACGTAGATGAGGCCGTGCTGGATGGCGGCGAGGGGGCTTTCCAAAGCGAGCCCCGCCTCCTCATCGATGCGGGTCTGGCCGAGCCACTCTTCCTCGGTGCCCCAGTAGATGTCCTTCTCGGGCTCGAACACGTCCGCGCGGCCGCCGCCGAAGCCGAAGACCGGGCCGCCCATCGACTCGATCGCGACGTTGCCGGCGAGGATGAAGAGGTCCGCCCAAGAGAGCTTGGCGCCGTATTTCTGCTTCACCGGCCACAGCAGGCGGCGCGCCTTGTCGAGGTTACCGTTGTCCGGCCAGGAGTTGAGCGGGGCGAAGCGCTGCGTGCCCGACGACGAGCCGCCGCGGCCGTCTCCAGTGCGGTAGGTGCCCGCCGAGTGCCAGGCCATGCGGATGAAGAAGGGTCCGTAATGGCCGTAATCCGCCGGCCACCAGGGCTGGCTGTCGGTCATGAGCGCGACGAGGTCGCGCTTCACCGCCGCATAATCGAGCGACTTGAAAGCCTCGGCATAGTTGAAGTCGTCACCCATCGGGTCTGGCGACGTGCCGCGCTGATGGAGGATCTCGAGCGACAACTGGTTCGGCCACCAGTCGCGATTGGTGCGGCCGAGCAGCGTCCGCAAAGCGGCGGGCACCTTCTTGGGATCGTTCGATGGGCTGAAATCGGGAAGAGTGTCCATGTCCCAAGCTCCTTCGGTCGTCGCGCTCGCCGCCGGACTGAGCCCGATTGGGCGGCCCGATGGTCCACCGGGACAGCGCCGGTTGCGCCGCCCCACGGCATGGAACAAAGCCATGGACTCGTCTGACAGATTAATCCAATGAATGAACATTATTTCAGTAATAGGGCGATCCGATCAGCGCGCCGCTCCCCTCCGTTCGTCAGCTCGTCTACCTCGTCGCGCTTCACGAGCACCTGCATTTCGGCCGCGCCGCGAGCGCCTGTTTCGTGACCCAGCCGACCCTGTCGGTGGGTATCGCGGAGCTCGAAAGCGTGCTGGGCGCCGTCCTGGTCGAGCGGACAAAGCGCAGCGTCCGGTTCACGGCCCTCGGCGAGGAGGTCGTGGCGCGCGCCCGCCAACTCGTCCGCGCGGCGGAGGATCTCTGCGCCGTGGCGCAAGGCGCGCGCGAGCCGCTCGTCGGCTCGGTTCGGATGGCGGCCATTCCCACGGTGGCGCCGTTCCTCCTGCCGCGCATCCTTGACGCGGCGGGCGCGACCTGGCCGCGGCTGCGCCTCGTGGTACGGGAGACGCTGACGGGACCCGCCTGCGAAGCCCTGCACCGCGGAACGACCGACTGCGTTCTCTTGGCCCTGCCCGCCGCCTGCGGCGACGTCGAGGTCTACGACATCGCGGTCGACCGGCTCGTCCTGGCGATGCCCTCCGACGCAGCCCCGCCGGAGGCGCCGGTGTCCTTAGACAGCATCGACTCCGGTCGGCTCTTGCTGCTCGAAGGCGGTCACTGCCTGCGCGATCACGCGCTCGCGGCCTGCAAGGCAACCGAGCCCGCCTCGGACACGCCCTTGGTGGCCTCGACTCTCGAAACCCTGGTGCGCCTGGTCGAGGCCGGGCGCGGTGTGACCCTTCTGCCCGAGATGGGCGTCGCCGCCGGGATCCTGGCGGGCTCGCGCGTGCACGGGCGCGCGATCGAAGGCGCCGAACGCCGGATCGCGCTGGTCTGGCGCCAGGATCACCCCCGCCGCGCCGAACTCCGGCTCCTCGGTCAGACGATCCGCGAGGCAGTCGCGCCGGCGGCGTCTCCCGCGACGAGCCGCTGACGCCTCTCATCAGGCACTCCGTCGCGCCGACGCCGAACCGATTTGGGAACCGCAAGGATCGAGCCCTGTTTGAGGAGAGGTCGGAGCACCGCTCCTGAGATCGGCCTGCGGGGAGAGATCGATGAATTCGGCAGACAATCCGGGCAATCCATCCGCCGCGACGACCACGCCGATCCCCTCAGGCGACGATTCCACAGGCGGAACCGCCCCGAGCGCAGCTCCCGCCGAGGCAGCTCCCGCCGATGTTCCCGCCGCACCCGCGGAGATGCCGGTTGAAACGATGGCGCCAGCCGATCTGAGCGCCCCGCCGGAACCGCCGGCCCCAGTGGGCGTGGCCGAGCCGGCCCAGAACGCGCCGCCCCCCCAGGCCCGGACGAAAACGAAGGGCGTGGCCGACATCGTGTTCATGGTCGATGTCAGCGGCAGCATGACGCCCTGCATCGACGCGCTCCGGCGCAACATCGAGGCCTTCGTCGACTCATTGAGCCGTGGCGACGCGAACAACGCTGCGCCCGTCAGGGACTGGCGGGCCAAGGTGGTGGGCTATCGCGACTTCGAAGCGGCCCAGAGCGAAGGGCTGCCCTGGATCGTGGACAATGCCTTCGTGCGGGACGCGGGCGCCCTGAAAGCCCAGCTCGCGGCCCTGCAGGCCGCCGGCGGCGGCGACGAGCCGGAATCGCTGCTCGACGCCCTCTACAAGGTCGCCACCATGGAGGCGATCCCGAAGGGAGCGCAGACGATCGAGCCGGGCAAGTGGCGCTACCGCAGCGACGCTGCGCGGGTCGTCGTCGTGTTCACGGACGCGTCGTTCAAGGAGACGATGAGCATTCCGGAAGCGCGTGGCGGCTCGCTCCAGGACGTCGCGAACGTCGTGATGGCGAACCGCATCATCCTGAGCCTCTTCGCGCCCAACTTCGAGGGCTACGACCGCCTGAGCCAGATCGACAAGTCGGAATGGGAGGTGGTGGAGTACGAGGGCATGAGCCCGCAGGAGGCGCTGCAGAAGTTCACGGCCGATCCCGTCAACTTCCGCAACACGCTCAAGCAGCTCGCGGCCAGCGTGTCGCGGTCCGCCGAGACGGTGGCGCTCTGAGCGCGCGAGCGGCGGAGGGCGCGCCTCGATGGCGAAGAAGCTGAAGGCCGGTGACGCGATCCGGGGCTACCGGATTCGCAAGGTGTTCGGGCCGGGCATGATGGCCATCTCGTATGGCGCCCAGGCGCCGACGGGACAGAAGGTGTTCTTCAAGCAGTACAAGTCGCCCGCTCCGACGGTGGTCTGGTACGCGGCCTTCGTCGCCTACCAGAAGGAGCTTCAGGCGCGGGTGGCCGCGGGCAAGGCGAACAACTTCGCGGTGCGCCAGCTCGACGCTTTCGAGGAGGTCTGGGGCGGGCGCTGCTACTTCTCCGTCTGCGAGTTCGTCGAGAACGGCGCCGATCTCCAGGCCATGCTGGACGAGGAGCGCGAGCAGCACCGGCAAACGGGGCGCGCACCCACCGCCGACCCGGCGGTCTGGGCCCGCCACCTCACCTGGTCGCGCGTCTTCATGGCCGGCATGGCGGCCCTGCACGAAGCCAAGATCGTCCACGCGGACCTCAAGCCCGCGAACGCCTACCTGATCCAGGACCCGACCATCGCGGCGGGCTATCAGCTTAAGCTGATCGATATGGATTTCTCGCTTCTGGCGGATCGGCGGGCGCCCTGGCACGGCTATCAGGGCTACGTCGGAACCGACAATTACCGCTCGCCCGAGCACATGCGGCGAGGCGACGTACCCGGCCTCGCTTCCGACGTCTTCACCTGCGGGCTCATGCTCTACGAGCTCCTGGCCGGCCATCACCCGTACTGGTCCGACGATCAGGCCGATTACGCGAAGAAGGTCGCGGCTTACGCGGCGAAGCCGCCCGCGCTCCTGGGCCCGCTGCCGGCCCCGGCGAGCAACGCCGACGTGAGCGCTGCCCTCCATCGCTGCCTCTCCCCCGATCCCGCCGCGCGCCCAACCGCGGCCGAGCTGCGGGCAATTCTGAGCGGCCGTGATCGCAAGCCGGCGCCGGCCGTCGCCGCCTCGGCGCCCGCGGCGAAGTCTGCTGCGCCGGCCCGTCCTGCTCCGGCCGGTGCTGTCCCCCCGGAGGCGTCGCGAGCGCCCCTGGTGTCCGACGCGATCGAGCTCGTCGCGGCGGACGGCCGGGTCCTGCGGATTGGAGTCCGCACCGAACTCGGCAAGGGGTTGTTGCGGCAGTTCGGCCCCGACGGCGAGTTCTGGGACAATCGGCAATGCGTCCTCGAGCGCGGCGCCGATCGGCGGTGGATGCTGGCTCCCGTTGGCCCAACCACGAACGATACGCTCGTAAACGGTCGAACGCTGACGGCGCCCTGGCTCCTCGCGCCGGGCGACCTCATCGCGGTCGGCCGCGAGGCGAAGGGCGTGTCGAAGCTTCCCCTGACCGTGCGCGCCGGCTCATGAGCGCGACACCTGAGCCGGCCGGGACCGCGGCAGCGCCGGATGTCGATCAGGCTGGGCCGGACGGCGCTCCGACGACGGAGCCGGTCGGCTCCGACAGAGCTGCATCTCCCGCCGGAGCGGCCGAGCCCGACGGGGGAGGGGATGCAGCGCCATCCCTCCCGGATGCAGGCGGCGAAGCGGAAAACGTCACGACCACCGAGCTCCCGGCCTCCACCGAACCGCCGCCTTCGGAGATGCCGAAAGAGGCGTCACCTCAACCTCCGACCGAGCAGCCGCCCATTCCGACCCCGCCGGTTCGGGACGTCCACGATCTCGATTGGGACGCGGTTCGCGCGGCCGCGGACCCGTCCGCCGTTCGCGGGAGAATGCGCGCCATCGTGGAGGGCATGGAGGCGCTGCTCGACCGCCCCGGCGGGCCGAGCCTCTTGTTCGATCAGGATCGCGCCACCCCCGACGACCGAGCCATCCAGGTCAAGCCCGAAACGGCGACCGAGCCGCTCTGGATCGTCGGTGACCTGCACGGCGACCTGCTGGCGCTCGAGGCGGCGCTGGCGATGACGCGCCGCGAGGCCTCGAACGGCGAGTTGCCGCAGATCGTCTTCCTCGGCGACCTCTTCGACGACGAGGGATTCGGGCTCGAACTCCTCCTGCGTGTCTTCGAGCTCATCATAGCTGCGCCGGACCGGGTCTGCGTCATCGCGGGCAATCACGACGAGGCCTTGTCCTATGACGGCGTCCGCTTCGCCGCGAGCGTCTCGCCGTCGGACTTCGCGGACTTCCTCAACGCGAACCTCGCCCACGAATGGATCGAGCGCGCCGGCAAACTCGCCGTGCGCTTCTTCGCGCGTGCCCCACGCGCCCTGTTCTGTCCCGACGGGCTCCTGATGGCGCATGGCGGTTTTCCGCTGGCCGATCTGCACCCGCGGCTCGCCGAAAAGAGCGACTGGAATGATCCCGCCTGTCTCGCCGATTTCGTCTGGACCCGCGCGCATCCGACGGCGCGGCGCAAGCTCCCGAACCGGTTCTCGCGGGGCAGCCAGTACGGGCACGGCGACTTCGCGGCCTTCTGCGCGCTTGCCACGCGTCTCGGGCGTCCCGTCACCCACCTCGTGCGAGGCCATGATCACGTCGAGGATCGATGGGCGGTCTATCCCGCCTACGCGCCGACGCCCATCCTGACCACCGTGGCCTTGTCCCGCCGCTTGCCACGGGAGAGCTTCGGGCCGCCGACCCGCGTGCCGACGCTGGCCCGCACGGTCGAACGCTCGCTGCCCCAGGTCTATCGCCTGCACATCCCGGCCGATCTCGTCATCGCCACCTACCCGGAACTCACGCGCGCAAGCGAGCCCGCGGAGGAGGTGCCTCAATGACCGGCGTCGCCCTGCGCTGCCCCAACTGCGGCACCACGCAATCCGGCCCCGGCGAGTGCGAGGCCTGCCACGAAGCCTCGGTGCGCTTCTTCTGCACGAATCACAGCCCGGGCCGCTGGCTGGAGAACTCGGCATGTCCGGACTGCGGCGCTCGGTTCGGCGAGGCCAGCCCGACCCCGCGCCCCGTCCCAACGCCTCCGCGCCCCGCGCCGGGCCGACCCGCGCCGCCCGCTGGTCCCCGGGTCGAGGCGCCGCCGGTTCGACGGCCGGCACCCACCCCACCCGAGCCGCCCCTCGCGCCGCCGTCCCGGCCGAGCCGAGGGCCTTGGCTTCGGCGGGTCCCGTCGCCCTTCGACAGGCGGCGGCCGGATTCGGATGTCGGGCGAGTGGACGAGGAGATCGTGCGGCGGCGTTGGCCGGAGATCCTGCGAACCCGCATGGGCCGGCCGACGCCGCGCGTCTACGACGTCGAGGTCAGGCCGCTGGGCGCACGGCGAGGCTGTGGCGGACCGCTGCTCCTCGGGCTGTTGCTCATCGTGCTGTTGTTCACGATGTTGGCCTCGTCCAGCGGCCCGCTCCTCCAGATCCTGCTGCAGATCCTCTTGTCCCAGTGAGGGCTGGTCAGGCGCGGCCCCGCCCGCGCCCGGCCAGGAAGTCCTGGTAGGTTCGAGTCAGACCTTCTTTGAGCGGGATGCGCGCCTGCCAGCCCAGGGCTGTCATCCTGGACACGTCGAGGCACTTGCGCGGGGTGCCGTCGGGTTTCGACGCGTCGAAGGCGATCTCGCCCTCGTAGCCGACGACCTCGGCCACGAGCCGCGCGAACGCGGCGATGGTGACGTCCTGGCCCGTGCCGACGTTGAGGACGCCTGCCCCCGACCAACTCTTCATCGCGAAGACGCAGGCGTCGGCGAGGTCGTCGACGTGGAGGAACTCGCGGTAGGGGCGGCCGCTGCCCCAGACCGTCACGAACGGGGCGCCGGCGAGCTTGGCTTCGTGGAAGCGCCTCAGGAGCGCTGCCGCCACGTGGCTGTGCTCGGGATGGTAGTTGTCGCCTGGGCCGTAGAGGTTCGTCGGCATGAGGGCGATGAAGTCGGCACCGTGCTGGCGACGGTAGGCGTCGCACAGCTTGATGCCCGCGATCTTGGCAATCGCGTAAGGGGCATTGGTCTCCTCGAGCGGGCCCGTGAGCAGCTGATCCTCGGTGATCGGCTGGTTCGCATGCTTCGGGTAGATGCAGGACGACCCGAGGTACAAGAGCTTCGCCACGCCGTGATCGTGAGCCGCCCGAATCACGTTGGCTGCGATCATGAGATTGTCGTAGAGAAAGTCGGCGGGGAGGGCGGCGTTCGCGGCGATGCCGCCCACCCGCCCCGCCGCGAGGAACACCACCTCGGGACGAGCCTCGGCGAAGTACGCGTCGACCTGGCGCTGATCACACAGGTCCACCGTGTCGCGGCCGGCCAGCAGAGACGTGCAATCTTCCGTTTCGAGGCGACGCGCGATCGCCGAGCCTGCCATGCCGGTATGACCGGCGACGAAGACGCGCCGTCCCGAGAGGTCGAACCGGTTCAAGGCGTCCCGGCGCTGCTCCGCCGGCAGTGGGCTGTGCATGTTCATCGGCGTTACTCGGCCGCGTGACGCAGGGGCTGCAGGTTGAGCTGGCGGCGGCGGTCGGCGACCTCCTGCTCGAAGCGGGCCTCGGACAGGTCCGCGCGCACCATCTCGCTGACGAGTTCGTCGAAGCTGGTTCGCGGCTGCCAGCCGAGCACCTCGCGCGCCTTGGTGGCGTCGCCGACGAGAAGCTCGACCTCGCTCGGCCGGAAGAAGCGCGGATCGACGCGGATGAGCGCTTCGCCCGAGCGCGCGTCCCGGCCGATCTCGTCTGTTCCTCGCCCGCTCCATTCGATGGTGCGCCCGACCTCCGCGAAGGCTTTCTCGATGAAATCGCGCACGGAGCGCGTCTCGCCCGTGGCGATGACGTAATCGTCGGGCGTGTCCTGCTGCAGCATGAGCCACATCGCCTCGACGTGGTCGCGGGCGTGGCCCCAGTCGCGCTTCGCATCGAGGTTGCCGACGTAGAGGCAATCCTGCTGGCCGGTCTCGATCCGCGCGACGGCGCGGGTGATCTTGCGGGTCACGAACGTCTCGCCGCGGATCGGGCTCTCGTGATTGAAGAGGATGCCGTTCGAGGCGTGGATGCCGTAAGCTTCGCGATAGTTCACCGTGATCCAGTAGGCGTAGAGCTTGGCGACGCCGTAGGGGGAACGGGGATAGAAGGGCGTGGTCTCGCGCTGGGGCACCTGCTGGACCAAGCCGTAGAGCTCGGACGTCGAGGCCTGATAGAAGCGCGTCCGCTCGGTGAGGCGGAGCTGCCGAAGCGCTTCGAGAATGCGCAGCGGTCCGACCGCGTCCGCGTTGGCGGTGTATTCCGGCGTCTCGAAGCTCACGGCCACGTGCGATTGGGCAGCCAGGTTGTAGATCTCGTCGGGCTGGGTGTCCGCGATGATGCGCGTCAGCGCCGCCGAGTCGGTCATGTCGCCGTAATGCAGGCGAAGCCGGACATCGGCGTCGTGCGGGTCCTGGTAGAGGTGGTCGATGCGGCCTGTATTGAAGCTCGAGGACCGTCGCTTAATGCCGTGCACCATGTAGCCGCGCCCGAGCAGCAGCTCGGCGAGGTAGGCCCCGTCCTGGCCGGTGATGCCGGTGATGAGGGCCACGCGCGGCCGCTCCGGCGGCGGGGAACCAAGCGGGATAAGGGACGGGGGCTGCATCGGGGTCTCCGGTCAAAATCGTTCACCGGGTTGAGCGAGGAGCATGCCAGCGCGTTTCGTGCCGGGATGACACAAGGCGGCGTTGCGGAGGAGGCTGCGAGGGCTATTCCACCCGCGTTTCAAAGCGGGACGTGCGGAACGGCGCTCGCAGGATGTCAACTTTTCCCGGCTAGGGTCCGGAAAGACATGGCATCAGGCCAACGAGCGCGAGCGAAACAGTGATCCATCCAGTGATCTTGTGCGGGGGAGCTGGCACGAGGCTGTGGCCCGCCTCCCGCGAAAGCATGCCGAAGCAGTTCATCAACCTGCTCGGCGAGCGGTCTACCTTCCAGACCGCCGTCGAGCGCGTGACGGATCCGGCCGTTTTCGGCCGCCTGACCGTGATCGCGCACCACGACAGCCGCTTCGTCGTCGCGGAGCAGGTCGCAGCGCTTGGGATCACGGCCGACATCCTGCTGGAGCCGGAGCGGCGCGACTCGGCCGCGGCCGTGGCGGCCGCCGCCGCGCATCTCGCGCAGAAGGATCCCGACGCCGTTATCGTGATGGTCGCCGCCGATCACGTGATCCCGGACGTGGCCGCCTTCCGGCAGGCGTGCGAGCACGCGGCGCCGGCGGCGCGCGACGGCGCCATCATGACGCTCGGCTTCGTGCCGACGCATCCGGCGACCGGCTACGGCTACATCCTTCCGGGCGAGCCTCTGGGCCATCCCGAGGCGCGTCGCGTGACCCGCTTCGTCGAGAAGCCGGACACCGCCACGGCCGAACGCTACCTCGCCGAAGGCTACCTGTGGAACTCCGGCTGCCTTTGCTTTCGCGCCAGCGTGATGCTCGGGGAGCTCGCGCAATTCCAACCCGAGATCGTGCAGGCCGCGCGCTCGGCCGTGCAGGGCGCGACCCGCGACCTCGACTTCGTGCGCTTGGACGCCCGCGCCTACGCGCAAGCGCCCCGGACCTCCATCGACTACGCCGTGCTCGAGCGAACGCAGCGGGCCGGCGTGCTGCCCGTCTCGTTCTCCTGGTCCGATGTCGGAAGCTGGGACGCGTTGTGGGACATCATGGCGCGCGACGCGAGCGGGAACGCCCTGAGCGGGGACGTCGAGGTCCTGGATGCCCGCAACACGCTCGTGCACGCGCAAGGCATCCTGACCGCGGTCGTCGGCGTGGAAGACCTCGTCGTCGTCGCCCAGCCCGACGCCGTGCTGGTGACCACGCGGGCGAATTCGGGGAACGTCAAGGACCTCGTCGCGCAGCTGCGTGCCCATCACCGCGCGGAGGCGGACCAGCATCTGCGCGCCTATCGGCCCTGGGGCTGGTACCAGCGCATCGATATCGGCGGCCGCTTCCAAGTGAAGCGCATCATGGTCCTGCCCGGCCGGCGCTTGTCGCTGCAGAAGCATCATCACCGGGCCGAGCACTGGGTGGTGGTCCACGGCACGGCGGAGGTCACGGTGGAGGACCGCACCTGGCTCGTGCACGAGAACGAAGCGGCCTACCTCCCCATCGGCTGCGTCCATCGCCTGGCCAATCCCGGCCGCATCCCCCTCGAGCTGATCGAGGTTCAGGTCGGCAGCTACACTGGGGAGGACGACATCGTGCGGATTGAGGACATTTACGGGCGGTGAGGTTGGCCGGAGACGGGCCTGAAGCTTGCCGGCCGTGCGTGCCTGTCCATGGAGAAGGCCGGGGCGGAGGATGAGCCACGGCCTGATGACTTCCGCCGACGGGCACATCGTCCAGCCGGTGACCTGATCCTCGCGGCGCCGCTCCCGTCAGGGGGCAGCTTTGCGACGGGTGCGCGCTCGGGCTGCCATCTCAGGCGCTGAGCGACGTTCGGCACGTGGATTGCGGAGGGAGGCGGCAACACCTGGCTTCTCGCCAAGGAGACGACGATGACGGCACACTCGCCTACACCGATGTTTCGCTATGGCACGCCGCAACGCCCCTACGAAGATATGCCACGAAGCACGTTGACCTTAGATCTGCGCGCCGTGTTGTCCACTTTGAGCCACCAACGATCCGCCATTCTGGTGCCGGTACTGGCATCGCTGGTGATCGCACTGTTCGTGTATCTCACGACATCGCCGCGCTTCGTGGCGAGTGCGCAGCTCCTCGTCGATCCGCGCGGGCTGCAGGTGGCCGACAAGGAGTTGACGCCGGCGGGTCAGAGTAGCGAGGCAGGACTGCCGCTGGTCGAGAGCCAAGTTCGGATCATCACGTCCGAACGCGTGCTCCGCGAGCTCATCTCACGCGAGAACCTTCATGACGATCCTGAATTCACCGAGAGTTCGGGTGTCGTCGGGTCCGTGATCGGAAGTCTCAAACAGTGGATCGGGGTCCATGACAAGCGCGAGGAGCCGGTCGTTCGCGCTCTGCGCACCATCCAGAAGCGGGCATCGGCGCGAAGGGGCGAGCGTAGCTTCGTCATAGACGTCTCGTTCGAAGCGAAGACGCCGCAGAAGGCGGCCCATCTCGCGAATGCTCTGGCTGCGGCTTACCTAGAGAGCGATTTCGCGGCCCGCTCGAGCGTGGCAAAGCGCGTTGAACAATCGCTGTCCGGCCGCCTGTCCGAACTTCGCGATCAGGTGCGGCAGGCCGAGGAACGGGTCGAAGCCTACAAGGCTGAGAACGACATCGTCGGCGCTTCCGGCCAGCTCGTGAGCGAGCAGCAACTCGTTGCGCTCAACGCGCAACTCGCGGAGGCGCGCTCTCGCTCCGCTGAACTGAAGGCGCGCAGCGACTTGATCGAGCGAGCCCGCCAGAGGGCCGATCTGGCGTCGATCGCCGAAGCCGTTCAGTCGCCCACCATCAGTCAGATGCGAGGACAGTACGTCGAGGTCGAACGCCGCTATTCCGAGGCGTTGACCCTGCTCGGCCCCCGCCATCCAGAGATCGCTAACATTCAAGCCCAGATGCGGGCCGTCAGCTCTCAGATCAAGGACGAGCTTGGTCGCATCGCCCGGTCAGCACGGGCCGATTATGACCGCGCCCACGCCAAGGAGGTCGCGCTGTCCGGCGATCTGGACAAAGCGAAAACGAGCATGCTCTCGACGAAGAAGGCGTCGGTCAGATTGCGAGAACTCGAGAGGGCTGCCGAGAGCAATCGCGGCGTGTACGAAGCCTTTCTGCGAAGGACCAAGGAGGTCGGCGAGCAGCAGTCGGTCGACAACGCGAATTCGCGCATCATCTCCGAGGCTCTTCCCCCGCGCGAGAAACTCAACGCCTCCTTGATCACGCTCCTGCTCGGCGCAGCGCTCATGGGAGTTGGAATCGGCACCGTCTTCGTCCTCGGGCGGCGAGCCTGGCTTCAGTCGTCACCGGCGTTCTCGGAAGCTGAAACGAGAATTCGGTTTCGTGCCACGAATGGAGGGCTCGCTTGAACTCGCATGCAGGCCGTTCCGGCAGCACTCAGGCAATGCCCGCCCTGAGCACGGCCCGCTACCGTTCTTTGCCTGACCAGCAGAGTTCCGGCATCTGGACCTCGATCATCGTCGCCTCTTTCCTGATGATATGGCGCCTCACCAGCGTCGGAGTGAGTCAAGACGAAGGACAAGCCAAATATATTCTTTATGCGATCCCGGTCGTATGCATTGTCACGCAGATTTTGATCGGAAGATTTGTTCTCAATTTTTCGGCAGCCGCCGCCGGCGCTTTCGGTGCTTATCTTTGCGCGGCGGCAATCGCGGTGTTGGTCAGCCAGAGCAGCAATCCGTGGCTAATGAGAGATTTTCTCATCATCTCTTCTGCTTTATGCATGGCGATGATTGCCTGGACCGCTTCTCACCGTGAAGTGGTGCTTATGGCATTTACTTGCTTGATCTGCATGATGATCGAAGGAATTCAGGAGGGCATCAGTTTCACGATCGATTTCGCTGCATCGGACGGCCTGTTGGAATCCGCGATGGCCTTCCCCCTCGGCGTGATCCTTCTCTATGCGATCCGAGCCAGGCGGGTCCGTTTGGGGGTGCTGACAGCACTGCTTTTCATGGCTGCGAACAAGCGCATCGCCATCCTTGCAATCGTCGGCGTGCTCGTTCTCGAGTGGATGATTTGCAGGTTCGGTATGGGTCAGCGCCGGAGGCTGATTACGATCGCCCTGTCAATCATGATTTCGGCTTCATCATTGTTCTCATCGCAGATATTTGAGATGGGCGCGCGTCTGATCGATCAGGAGAACGTTTCGGCCAACAGCATATCTTTGGGCCGTTTCGAGATATCGCAAGTGATCTGGAATCGTCTCGACGATGCTCCCTTCAGGAAAATCGTCGCCGGACATGGACCGGGGGCGGCTGACACGGTGATCGAATCTGAACTTGGTTTCCGGATGAACGCCCATAATGATTGGTTAAAGATTTTTTTCGACTACGGGTTGTTTGGCTTCGTGATCTTCCATTTCATCCTGGCGCTGATCTTCTCCCGTGGCGTCTTCTCGCAATGGATCCATCTATATACAGCCGTAGTGATGATGACGGATAATTGCTTGATCTACACGTTTCACCACGTGATTGTGCTCGTCGTGATGAGAGCCATGGGAGGTTCGGTGCCCCCGCGCACCGCGCAGCCTCATGAGCTTTCGACGATCCGTGGAGCGGCTTAGGGATCTTCGTCGCAAGGCAAATGCGGTTGCTGTCGAGGCGCATCGTTTGTCGACAGCATGCGATCGTGGCCTGACCTCGCCCCTCCCCCCATCCCGACTTGTCCGTGTTCGATGGGGCGCACCCGCAAGGGATGGATGTGAAAGGGACGGTCGCTTCGAGCTCTCCCGCCGAAGCCACATGAGCGGCAGGGTCCGAGATCGCTCGCCCGAACTGGGTAGTCCACGGTAGCGAGCGCGGGACAAAGGGTTTTGGTGCGCCGAGCTCTCGGTTGATCGTGACGAGGCCGATCGATGCGGTTCGCGGCCTCGCGCGCTCGACGGGGTCTGCTACCGCCCCGCCCTGCGTTGGACGGCGTTTGTCGCGCCGTGCAACTGGCCTCACCTCCCGGACGGTTCAGGAGCGCCCGCGCGCCGAAACGGCAGCCTCGACAGAAACGGCTTGAGACGGCGCTTCAGATCGAACCAGCCGAATCGCAGAACCGTTCTGAGATGGCCAGGGTGAAAAGCGCTCACCGCCGAGCGCGACAGGACGACGGTCGTGAGCGGCACGCGATCGCTGCCCAATCTCGCTTTGTAGGGGAGATCACCCCACAGCAGGTTCAGGTGCTTCAGCCCGAGGGCCTGGCATTGTTCGATGGAATGGAGAAGGCAAACCAGACCGAGGCGATGACGCGCGAAGTCGTGGTGATATCCGTGGGTCAGGAAGTAAGCCTCCTCGCCCGCGATGCAGATTAGATCGGCCGCGATGACACTATGGCCGGAGCGAACAACCGTCCCGTGCCCGACTAGCGCGGAGACGTTCAAGAGGCGCTCGCGTTCCCTTTCGTCGATGCCGTAACGCCCCTTCTTCGCCTCGAACCGAGCCTTCGCGAAACCGAAAACCGGTTCCAGGGTGGAACTTGTCGGCGCGTGTTCGAAGCGAATGGAGATGTCCGGCACGTCCCGCTTGAGAGCACGCGTCTTGCGCCTCGTATCGGCCACGAGCGCCTTTGCCGCCCAGGCTCCCCGAAGATCCAACCGCCAGTTGTTCTGGTAATGGAAGACGAGGCGCCGCAGGCCCGGCGTCATGGCGCCGTCGAGATCGATGTCCTCGAACACGGCGAAGGCAGCGCCGGTCTGGGCCAGCAGATGCCGGGCGAGATCTTCGACGAGCGCCGCTTCGAAGGACAACAGGCGACCCTGATGAAAGAGGCCGCCCCCGTCGCGCAGGAACACGAGTTTCGGCACGCCCGGCTGCAGGCCGTGAACGACGACGAGTTCACCCTCTGCGTATGTCTTCAGCCATGCCGGATGGGCGAACAGGCTTCCAGGAGCTGGGTCCGCGAAGCGAGCGACCGCCTCGATCTCGAGCCTCAATCGGCCGTCCGCGGCGAGGTAGTCGCGCCGCGAAAGCGCCCGACCTCCGCCCGGCCCGGCGCGCGGAGCGTCTGTCGCGAGAGGGATCATCGTCGACGTTGCAGTCGTCATGTTCATCGGAGGATCAACCAAGCTCTACGGGGCCAGCGGGATGGGGCTGAAAGTCGGTTCCGCTCTCGTCGCGTAGTAGACCGCGGTTGCGATCGGCCAGCCCGGCTCGAAGTGGTGCCGCGGCAGGTAGCGCGGGACGCCCATGCCGGATTGCAGCGAGCCGCGCACGCTGGAGAAGATGGCACGGTAGCCGGACGCAGCTGCGACTTGCAGGGCATCCTCGCTTATCGCCGAGACTCGGCCGAACGGCCACGCGAAGCTCGTGCAGGGAATGCCGAGGCGCTCCCGGATCGCCGCCCGACAGCCGGCGATCTCGGACCCGAGCTCGCTGGACGGCAGCCGCGATACTTCGCGATGCGTCAGGGTGTGTGCCCCGATCTCCACGCCCTCGCGGGCAAGGACGGCCAGGGTGTCCCAATCGGCCAGGGCGAGGGGCCGGGCGTAGCGCGCGTTTCGTCTGAAGCCGTCGAGGCCTTCGGCCGGAGCGCCCACGAAGGCGGGGCAGACCATGAGCGCGTAGGGGATCTCGGCCGCCCTGAGGATCGGATGAGCCTCGGTCGCCACGTTCTGGAAGCCGTCGTCGATGGAGAGGTGGAACAGCCGGCCCGTCGGTCGGGGCGGTCCCTCGAGCAGGGCGAGGAGCTCGCCCGTCGTGATGAAGTCCCCCTCGCGCTTCAACGCGGCGAAGAGCCGGGTCGCGTGCTCCCGCTCCTCCGGAAAGAGATAGTGGAACGTCAGGCACCGGAGCGTGTCACGGGCGCGCCGATAGGCGAGGGGGCGCACGCGATCGAGCACCCCGCGCAGAACGAGGCGCTTGGCCCTGTCCTGCAGGCCGGCGGGCGGGGTCATCTGCCGGGCGGAAACGGCTTGGCTCAAGGCGCTCACGAGGCCCTCGCCGCGCGGAAACGGGCCCGGACGGGGCGCAGGACATCGTTCAGCTTGGAGCGAAGGCGCAGGCGCCGCCTCAGCTCCGGCACCAACCTGACGACGGCCAGAGCCGCCATGACCAGCGCGAAGCATAGGGTTCCCTCCGGTCGAACGTCGATGAACATCTCAGCGGCTCGCGCCAGCTCGACCCAGACTTTGGACATGATCCCGGTGGCGTCGGCCGCGCAGGAATCCGTTCGAGCCAGCCGCGGATCGTCGAGCAGGGCGGTCGTGTCATCCACGGCCAGCTGGTATCCGGGCGAGAACGTCCCGAACGCCTCGTCGTAGGTGATCTTCCAGGTAAAGGCCGTATGACCGGACCGGAGGAGCAGGCACATGCTGATCGGACGAGAGTCCAACGTCAGCGCCGTAACCGCTGCGAGATCGCGCTTGGCGAGCGCGGTGACGGCCTCGCGCACGAAGACGGCGTCACGGGCGTCCGCGCTCAGGGCGCTGCCGCGCCGCCCCTTCCAGCCTTTGGCTTCCAACGCCAGGAACTGTTCGACCGCGGAGGGAACGGCGGCGCCTTCGTGCCGGACGTGGCGCACCTCGCCTTCGCGGAGCAGCCTCGCGCGCAACTGACGCAGCTTGCTGCGGCGCGCTTTGGACAGCGATCCCCGCAGATAGTCGTTTGGCGGGAGATTGGATTCCAGCATCGGACGGCAATGCCGCGCGACGATGCGTTGAAGGCAACGCCCTTCAGCGACGAGACGGTCGAGGGCGGAGCCGGTCTCCCCTCCCTCGTCTGCTGGCGTGAGTTCGAGAAGCTTCGGCAGGTCAGGATGGGCTTGGATCAGGGCGAACCAATTCGCCAGCACGATCTCGGCCCAGCCCGCTCGGATGACCGGCGTCGCAAGGGACGCGAACGGGGCGGCGGGCGCGTGCAGGCGGCGGATCAGGCGACCGCGACGAACGAAGGCCCAAGCCCCGACCAGCCTTGCCACTTGTCGAGCATCCCAGGCGAGGAGAACGACGATCGGCGCGTCGGGTGTGGCGCGCTGCGCGGCGTCGAGCAGGGCGGGCTCGAGGAACGCGTTCCCCTCCGGTGCATCGTTCGCAAGCGCGCGGAAGGCCGCCTCGACTTCAAGGTATCGCGCCGTGTCAACAACCTCCGTCCGTACATCCTGGCGCGAGGCATCAGACGAACCGTCCGCGACCGGGCGCCCGCTGCCCTGGAGGCTGCTGGTGCGCGCGGGAGCCGCCAGATCGAATGCCAAGACCATGGTGAGCCGCCTTCCGCCGGGACCTTGAGCCAGATCCGCTTCGGCGCGTCCGGTGCAAACGGCAGGCCCTCACGGAGGAGGTCCGGGACCCTCGCCCGATCGGGGCGTTGAAGCTCGCTCAAATCGCTGAAAAAGCGCGATCTTCCCGTGCCCGCGATGTCGTCAGGGCCACGAGAGATCGCAGATCGCTGAGGTTCAGATCAGGAATGCGGCGTTCCGTTGCTGCACAGGTTCATGCCATCACGGAGCAACCGGGGCAGGCCTCCGACTTGCAGGGCGGGTTCGGCTTGAACGATCTGCATGCGGAGGCAAGTGTGACGCGGCGCGCGATCATCGGATCGGGAATACCCGCGACGTCTTCCAGGTCGGCGAAGGCTCGCGCGAATAGGTCTTCCTGGCTTGTTGCAACGCTCCTGCCGGCAGCTCTCATCGCCTCGACCGCGGCCTGTCTCGCTCGCCCGGACGTGACGATCCGGGTCGACCCCGGCGTGCGGGCGCGCCCGGCGGGACCGGAGCCGGTGGTGGCGACCCTCGACGAGGCGCTCGCGCTCTTGCGGCAGCGACGGGGGGAACGCGGCGGCGCATCTGCGATGACGATCGAGATGGCCGGCGGCGTGCACCGCCTGGCGCGGCCCGTTCGGATCGACGCGAATCTGAGCGGCCGGCCCGAATATCCGCTCACGATCCGCGGGGCGCCCGACGGCACCACCCGCGTGACGGGCAGCGTTCCTCTCGTGCGCAGCACGGCCGAACCGCCGCCAGGAGTGGCGCCGGAGCAGCGCGAGCGCGTCGTGGCGTTCCAGCTGCCGCAGGCGGCCGCCAAGCAGCCCAGCGTCGGCGCTCATCGGGACCACGTGACCCCCTCGGTGCCCGCCAGCCTGGAGCTGTTCGACGAGGGCGGGGCGCTCGTGCCCGCGCGCTGGCCGAACGAGGGCTGGGCGCGCGTCGTATTGCCCGCGGCAGCACCAGTGAAAGGAGCGGCGGCGGATCCGGTCATCCTCGTCACGGGAGGCCACGCGGATCGCTGGACGGCGGAAACCGATCTCTGGGTTGCCGGCTACCTCGGCGAGAAATGGTCGTTCGAAACGCTGCCCGCGGTCTCGGCCGTGCGCGGCTCGGGACGTCTCGCCCTTGCCGGCACGCCCCGCTACCCAATGCGCGCCGGCGACCGCTTTTTCGTCGAGCACGCCGTCGCGGAGCTCGACGCCCCGGGCGAGTGGTGGCGCGATCCGGGCCGCGGCCTCGTCCACCTCATCCCGCGCACGTCAGGATCGGTCGAGGTTTCGGTCGCTTCCGGCCTGATCGACATCGCCGGTGCGAGCCACGTCCGTCTAGAAGGGATCACCTTCGAGCGCAGCCGCGGGGACGCGGTCACGGTCTCGGGCGGAGAGAATGTGGTGCTCGACGACTGCACGATCCGCTGGACCGGCGGCCGCGGCCTCGTCATCGATGGGGCGATCCGCTCAGGGATGCGGCGGTCCGTGGTCACGGACACGGGCGACGGCGCCGTCACCCTGACGGGCGGAGACCGGCCGCGCCTGATCCCGGCCGAGTCCTTCGTGACGGACAGCGTCCTCGCCCGGTTCGGTCGGCTCGGACGCACCTACAAGAACGCGGTGACCGTCAACGGCGTCGGGATGCGCGTGATCGGCAACCTGATCGCCCACGCGCCGCACTTCGCGATCCGCTTTCAGGGGAACGACCACGAGATCGCCTACAACGAAGTGTTCGACGTGGTGAATGACACGTCCGATGCCGGGGCGATCTATACCGGGCGGGACATCGCCGCCCAGGGAACGCGCCTTCACGGAAACTTCCTGCACGACATCCGGCCCAACCCCGGCGCGGCACCGCCCTTCGAGGTCAAAGGCATCTACCTCGACGACATGGCGAGCGGAATCACGATCGAGAACAACCTCTTCCTGCGCGTCCAGCAGCCCGTCTTCATCGGCGGCGGCCGCGACAACACGGTGACCGGCAACGCCTTCGTCGCGTCGTCGCCTTCCTTGCACATCGACGGGCGGGGGGAGGTCTGGCCCAGCCCGCCCATCACCAGTCCCGACAACCCCGTGCGCGCGGCTTTCGACGCCGTGCCGACCGGCCGGCCGCCTTGGTCGACCCGCTACCCTCGTCTCCAGCACCTTCTTAGCGACGAGCCGCTCGCCGCCAAGCGCAACCGCTTCAGCGACAATCTCCTGGTAGGCAGCAGACCGGTCGAGTTCGAGGACGGGGCCGACCCGCGCCGTCAGACCATCGTCGGCAACGTCGCGAAGGAGCTGGCCGGCGCCGCCGAGGTCCGGACGATCACCGAGTTGCGCCATGCTCTCGCCGAAACCAGCGTCGGACAGGCCCTAGCCTTCGACCGAATGGATCGGGCTGCGACCCTCTCCCGCGATCCCCGGCTCAAGCGGCGCGCCGGCGATCTCCTGTCAAAGCGTCAAGGGTCGTAACGAAGCCCGTCGGATGGATGATCCATGAAAGTCGCCTTCGTCACCAATATCGTCACGCCCTACACGCATCGCCTGTTCGAGCGGCTGGGCGAGGCATTCGGCTCGTGGCCCGGTGGACGCCCGGACAGCGGCTTGCACGTCTTCGCCTGCAGCGACGTGGAACCGGGGCGGCATTGGGACCTCGAGCCGGCGCGGCAGTATCAGCGCTCCACGCTTGCCGGCCTGCGCCTCCATCGCTCCTATGTGAGCCACCTCTACCTCAATCTCGGGATCGTGCCCGCCCTCGCGACGGGCGGTTTCGACCGCGTGATCATCTCCGATTTCTCGCCGACCATGGTGCTCGCGCGTTGGATAGCCGCCCTCAGGCGTATCCCGGTCCTGATCACGACGGATGGCCAGCCGTCGACGGATCCGGGCCGAACCTCGCGCGTGCATCGCCTCGCCCGCCAACTTGTGGTGCCGGGCTGCGTTGCAGGGGTCGGCGCGAGCCGTGGAAGCCTCGCCCTCCTTGAGAGCTACGGCTTGCCGCGGGACGCGGGGTTCATTTCGCCCATCGCGCCCGGCTGGGACTTCCCCGGGACGCCTCCGGGACTGGCCGATCGACCATACGATCTGCTCTTCTGCGGCCATCTCGACGAGGACCGCAAAGGCGCGCTGTTCTTCGCCGACGTGGTCGACCTCCTCGTCGCCCGCGGCCGACGGCCCACGGTTCGGGTCGCCGGCAATGGACCATTGCGGTCCGAGCTCGAGGATCGGCTTCGCGTCGCCGGGGTCGAGGCACGGTTTGACGGATACCTGCCGCAGGACGCGCTGGCCGAAGCCTATGCCTCGGCCAAGCTGTTTCTGTTCCCCTCCCGCGGCGACCCCTGGGGCCTCGTGGCCAACGAGGCCATCCAGAGTGGGACGCCGGTGCTCGTGTCGCCTCACGCGCAAGCCGGCCTCGAGCTCGTCGGGCCGAGCCGTGCCGGGGAGGTTCTGCCCTTGACGGCCTCGGCCTGGGCGGACGCGGCCGAGCACCTGCTGACGGATCCCACCCTGTGGGAAGACACCCACGCCCGAGCCTTGCTCGCTGCGCCGACCTTTACCCTCGACGCGATGGCGCGCGGCTTCCTCGAAGCCTGTGCCTACGAGCCGCCGTGCCGCCAGGCCGCCGTCTCGAGACAATCCGCATGACCCCTGTCGCGGCCGTCGAGGCTCGGTCCCGACCCTTCCTCCGCGCCCGGCTGCGCGGCCTGACGCTGCACCTCTGGACGAGCGCCTGGGTCTGGTCGACCGCGCTCCAGGCGCTCGGCAGCGGGATGAGCCTCGTGACGTCCGTCGTCGCCGCGCGCCTGCTCGGCGTCGCCGGGTTCGGGGCCTACGTGCTCGTCCACGCCGGCGTGGTGCTCTTGTCGACGCTGCAATACCAGCTGGTCGCGGGGCCGATGGTGGTCATGACCGGCCACCGCACCCGTTCGGGCGCCTATTTCGGCGCTGTCGCGCGAGCGGCGGCGTGGGTGGCGGGTCTGATCGGCGTCACGGTCGCCCTTTACAGCGCCGCTGTCGTCGGACCAGCCGGTCACCAGGCGGTCGCCCTGCCGCTGGCAGCCGCAGTGTTCGCCGTCGGTTTCGTCGTTCATGACAACGCGAAACGGCTCGCTTTCGCGACGGGGAGGCCGCGCGCTGCCTTCTTCAGCGAGTGCGCGCGGCACCTTCTTTTTGCCCTGGGGTTGGCCGCGGCCTGGTTCGCCTGGAAGGTCGACGTCTCGGTGCTCCTGACCTGCGGCGGCCTCGGAGCGATCATCGCGGCCCTGCCGCTCCTGCTCGAGCCGCTGAGGGTGAAGCCGGCGGCCAGGGTCTGGCGGGCGGCGCGGCAGCACCATTGGGTGCAGGGCCGGTGGCTCGTCCTGATGGTGCTCGTCTCCACGGTGCACGAGCAGCTGGCGACCATCCTGGCCGGCTCCATGCTCGGCGAGGACGCGGCGGCCGGGCTGCGCGCGGCCCAGATTCTCCTCGGGCCGTTGCTCGTGCTGATGATGAGCCTCGAATACATCGTGCCGCGCCGGGCCGGCGAGCATCTGCGGGCCGGCGGCGAGACGGCCTTGGTGGCTTACCTCCTGCGGCTCCTGATGCTGATCGAGGTGCCCATCATCGTGGTCTGCGCCGGGGTATGGATCTATGGCGCGGATCTCATGCGGCTGCTTCTCGGACAGGATTACGCCCGGTTCGCGCCCATCGCGGCGATCATCGCTCTCGGCCCGCCGATCACCCTTGCGCGGGAGTTCGGCATGGTTTTCCTGCGCGCCACGCGGCGCACGCGGGGCATCTTCGCGGCCTTCGCCGCGAGCGCCGTGATCACGCTTCTGGCGAGCTACCCGCTGATCACCACCTTCGGGCTGACGGGCGTTGCGAGCATGGTCATCCTCGGTCACCTGATCTCGACCGTGCTCATCCTCGGCTTCAGCCTGCGGGCCGCACGCGCACGGTGAGCGTTCCGTCGCGCTTCGCCGCCCCGATGTCCGTCCGGCTTCGAGACCGTCCGCGACTTGACCGTCCCAGTTCGGGGCGGTTTCGCAAGGCACCGCGATTGCACTGACCCTGACCTGAAGCCATCCGGGGCGCCCTGAAGCGTGTCGGAACGACGATCGCCAAGGGTCTCGGCGGTCGAGGATTGGTGATACGCGATGACGGTTGCGCTCATGACGAATGAACGAGCCAGCGGGCCTGTCCGCCTCGAGGGGGGACAGCGCCGCTCCGCGCGTCAACGCGAGGTGAGCCGATGATGCCCCGCGTCCTCATCGTCCATAACCGCTACCAGGTCCGCGGCGGCGAGGACGCGGTCGTCGAGCGCGAGGCGGCGGCTCTCGCGCGCGCCGGCTGCGAGGTGGAGACGCTGTTCTTCTCCAACACGGACATCAAGGGCCCGTTCGACCAGGTTCGGGTGGCCTTCGAGGCGCCGCACGCGCCGCGCGGGATCGCGCGGGTCGTCGCGGCGGTCCGGCGATTTCGCCCGCACGTGGTCCACGCCCACAACACCTTCCCGCTGGTTTCGCCGGGCGTCCATGCCGCGGTGCGGGCCGAGGGAGCGGCGACCGTGCAAACCCTGCACAACTTCCGGGTCGCCTGCGCGGGCGCGCTCCTCATGCGCGAGGGCTCGCCCTGCGAGACCTGCCTGACGGGAACGCCCTACGCGGCCGTGCGACACGGCTGCTACCGCGGCTCGCGGATCGGATCGTTCGCCGTCGCCCGCATGATCGATCGGCACCGGCGGGCCGGAACCTGGGCGCGCGACGTCGATGCCTTCGTGGTCCTGACCCCCTTCGCGCGCGACCGCTTCGTCGCCGCGGGCCTGCCCGCCGGCCGCCTGTTCGTGAAGCCGAACGGCCTGTCCGATCCCGGACCGCCGAGCCAGGACGCCCGGAACGGCTTCCTCTATGCCGGCCGCTTGAGCCAGGAGAAGGGGATCCAGACGATCCAGGCGGCGGCTCACCTCCTGCCGATGCCCGTGGACGTGGTCGGCACCGGGCCGCTGCAGGCAACGCTCGAGGGCGTGCCGAACCTTCGGCTGCACGGCGCTTTGCCGAACGCCGACGTTCAGGCCTGGATGCGCCGCGCCGCGGCCGTCGTGGTGCCTTCTCTTTGCTACGAAGGGCTGCCGACCGTCCTCGTCGAGGCGTTCGCCTCCGGCACGCCCGTCATCGCGTCCCGGATCGGCTCCCTCGCCGGCCTCGTGCAGGACGGCGTCACGGGCCTCCTCGTCGATCCCGGTGACCCCGACGCGCTCGCCCGCGCCATGCGCCGCCTCGTCGATGATCCGGCGGGCGCGGGCCGGATGGGGGCCGCCGCCCGCGCCGTCTACCTGCGGGACTGGACGGAGGACGCGACCACGGCCGCGCTCCTTGGCATCTACGAACGGGCGCTCGCGGCCCGAACGGATCCCTTCACTCAACATCCTCAAGCGCTGGAACTCGCGTCATGAGCCACGACCTCCAGACCGACCGGTTTCGCATCGGCGGCACGGGCATCTCGATCATCAACATGGAGGGGTTGATCGACGTCGTCCGTCGTCGCCTCAAGATGGAGCCCGACACCCCGGGCGCCTTCGTGGTCTTCCGGGACGCCCACGGCATCGTGCGCGCCGCCGAGGATGAGCGTCTCCGGGCGGCTCACGAGGCCGCCCTGCTCGTCTGCCCGGACGGGCGGCCCCTGTACTGGGCCGGTCGACTACAGGGGGCGAAGACGATCCGTCAGGTGCCGGGGATCGAATCCGTCGAGGCGGTCTGCCGTGCCGGGCTCGACTCGGGCTGGCGCCACTACTTCCTGGGCGGGGGCGACGGCGTCGCGCAAGCGCTGGCGGACAGGCTCTCCGCCAAGCTGCCAGGCCTGAAGGTCGCCGGCGTGGAGACCCCGCCGTTCCGCGCGCTCACGGGACCTGAGATCACGGCCATGCGCGCGCGCATCCGGGCGTCCGGAGCGCAGGTTCTCTGGATCGGTCTCGGCACCCCGAAGCAGGAGCTGTTCATGGCCGAGCACGCGCCTCATCTCCCCGGCACGGTGGCGATGGGCGTCGGGGCGGCGTTCGACGTGCTGACCGGCCGGATTCCGCGAGCGCCCGTGGCGCTGCAGGTGATGGGCCTCGAATGGGCCTATCGGCTTCTGCGCGAGCCGCGGCGCTTGGGCGGGCGCTACCTGCATACGATCCCTCGCGCCCTCGCCCTCTTCCTCGCCGGGCAACGTCGCGCCGCTCGGTGACAAGGCCAACGAGAGCCAGCCTTCCAGATGCACCGCCCGTGAGGTCGGTGAGCGCGCGTGAGACCGGGCGCATCCTGCGCTACATGGGATAGCCTCTCGTCCTCTGAGGCCGGACCCTCTGATCGGAGCGCTTGATCCCATGCATCTCGGTGTCATTGCGGACGACTTCACGGGTGCGAGCGACATCGCCAATACGCTCGCCAAAGGCGTCGCGCCGGAGGGAGGCTTGCGCACGGTCCAGTTCCTGGGCGTGCCGCAGGGGAGCGCGCCGGAGGAGTGCGAGGCCGGGGTGGTGTCGCTCAAGACCCGCTCCGTTCCAGCGCCCGAGGCGGTCGCGAAGGCCCTCGCAGCCCTCGACTGGCTGCAGGCGCAAGGCTGCCGTCAGATCGTCTTCAAGTACTGTTCCACCTTCGACTCAACGAAGGCCGGCAACATCGGCCCGGTCGGGGAGGCGCTGGCCGAGCGGCTCGGGGCCAAAGGCGTGGTTGCCTGTCCCGCTTTCCCGGGGACGGGGCGCACGGTCTATCGCGGGCACCTTTTCGTGCACGACGCGCCGCTCAACGAGTCAGGGCTGGAGCACCACCCGCTCAATCCGATGACGGATGCCAACATCGCGCGCTGGCTCCAGCACCAAACACGCGCGCCCGTCGGCCTCGTGAGTTGGCCCACCGTGCGCCGGGGCGGGGCGGCGATCCGGGCCGCGCTGGCGCAGGCGGGCGAGCGCGGCGAGGTCTTGTGCCTCGTCGACACGATCGAGGACGAAGACCTGATCGCCATCGGCGAGGCCGTGACCGGCGCGCCGCTCCTCACCGGCGGCTCAGGCATCGCGCTCGGGTTGCCACGCAACTTCATCCGGGCGGGCCACGCCAAGGGTGGGGCGGTGACCGCGCAGGCGGTTGCGGGCCCTGAGGCCATCCTGGCGGGCAGCTGTTCGCGGGCGACGCTGCGCCAGATCGCCGTGCACGAAGCCAGCCACCCGGTGCGCCGGATCGCGGTGGGCGAGGTCATGGACGGACGCGTCGGCGCTGCCGACCTCGTCGCGTTCGTGAAGGCGAACGAGGGCCGTCAGCCCCTGATCTTTTCCTCCTCGCCGCCCGACGAGGTGGCGCGTCTGCAGGAGCGGTTCGGCCGCGAGCAGGTCGCCCAGCGCCTCGACCAGCTCTTCGCCGAGACCGCGAAGGCGCTCGTCGCGCATGGCGTCCGGCGTCTTGTGGTGGCAGGCGGCGAGACCTCCGGCGCCGTCGTCTCGGCGCTGGGCCTGGACGCGCTTGCCATCGGCCCCGAGATCGATCCGGGCGTACCCGTGCTCACGACCACCTCAGGCCCCCCGCTGGCGCTCGCGCTCAAGTCCGGCAACTTCGGCGCCGAGGACTTCTTCGCCAAGGCCCTGAGCCGGATGACAGGGGAGGGCGCTTGAGATGACGCGCGAAGCGTGGCTCCGCGACGACATCGTGCGCTTCGCTCGATCGCTCTTCGAGTGCGGCTACGCCGTCGGCCCCACGGGCGATATCAGCTTGAGCTAAAAATCAGATGCCGGCATCGACGGGGTGAGCGTAAACCCACCTTCCGTTCACAACCTGAGCAGGTCACAGGTGAAGCGCAGGGCAACGCACAGGGCGGAGACCGCGGCCGCCAGCGCGGCCCTCGCATTGAGGATCTGCGCTCGGTTGATCGCGACCACGATCCGATTCAGGTCAGCCGCGTCGATCTCTTCGCGATAGCTCACCCGCCGCACGCGACGGCGGCTTGCCCGGAACCAAAGCACCGAGGCCAAGAGCGCCGCGAGGGCGGCGCCGAGGTCGAGGACGAAGATCAGCCACTTCATGGAGTGAGGCTGCGGGCGGGATCAAGAGCGGAGCCACGGACGAGCACCGCTCTCAAGCGCATCCCCCACGAATGCGGCTCCACCCGGGGACGTTGCGCACGGGTCATGAGCTGATCAGGTTCATCGCGCCGTCGAGCACCGCCGAGCCGGCAATGAGCAGAACGGCTGTCCAGCCGAGCGCGATGACGCTCAGGCCGATGGCCACGAGCACGGCCGCGCCGTCCCGCGCCATGAAGCCGAGCGCGAACAGGATGAGCGCCAGTGCGGGCGCGACATTGCCGAGGGGGATCGGCAGCACGATGACCACCGCCAGCAGGAGAAGCGGGAAGGCGAGGACGATGCGGGCCCGCCGCCCCGACAAAGCCTTGAGACGGCCCTCGCACAGGAACCGTTCGGCTCGGGCGAGCCAGGGCAGGGCCTGCGCCACGACCCGTCGCAGGGCCGACGCCGGAACGGTGCGGCGTCGCAAGCCTTGAGGCAGCCAGAGACCTTGCGCGCCCGTCATGACCTGAAGGGCGACGAGGGCGATAAGCGTCCCGAACGTGATTCCGAACGGGCCCGGGATGGGGATCAAGGTCGGCAGGGTGAGCACCAGGAGAACGAGCCCGAGCCCCTCGGCGCCGAGGCGGTCGACGACTTCGCCCAGACTGACGCGGTCCTGCCGCAGCGACGACGCGAGGCCAAGCACGCTTCGCGTGATAGCGCCCCGGCCGGACCGTGCTCCCGCACGGGTAAAGCGCCGGCCTACCCACGAGCCGAACGCCGGCAGGAGCCGCTGCGCCGCGTTCAGGCTCGTCTGACGCCCCGGTTGCGGACGGCTCACGCCTCACCCGCATTCAGGAAGGGCTTGGCGGACTGCACGGCCCTCTCGCAGCCTGGCGCGATCGTGACGAGGAGCGCCTCGGGACGCGTCGTGCCGATCCAGACCTGGACTGTGCTCGACACGGCCCACCACGGATCGGAGACGGCACGGTCGACGACGCGCGGCGCGGCCTCCCGGGCGCAGGCGGCGATCTCGATCGCGACGGCGCGCGGGGCACGGGCTGCCGCCAGTTTGTCAGCCAGCTCGGTCTCGAGTGGTCCGATCAGGAAGAGAGAGACAAGGGTGGCGATCAGGTCCTGCATGGGAGAACTCCGGTTCGGGCAATCGGTGACGCGCGTCGGCCGGAGCGCCACAGGGCCAACGCCGGACGCTGCGCGAATGTCGGATGGCTCGGTGGATAAGCCGGCGCGGCGCGAAACTCGGACCATCGCCCAAGGCGAGCGGCGTTTGGCTGGTCTGTGATCTGGAAGGCGAGTGCCACCACGAACCCTCGGGCGCCGGCCCGCGATGTCAGAAACGGTCCGACATCGCGAGAGCGCCGGCTGCTCTCACCAGAGGGGCCCGGACCAGGGGTCGCTCAGGAGGTGTGATGGCGCCCCTGACTTCGCAAGAGCCGGGCGCGCGATGCGTAGCGGTATCGTTGCGACCGTGCCGAGTTCGCCACCCGACACGCCTACCGGCCGAGCTTGCGACAACGCGCCACTTTGCGACCAGGGCTTTGATCCCGATATTTCAGTAAGTTCTGAAAATACGGATCGAGCATGAACCTCCCACCGCTGATCCAGACCTTCGTCCTCCACTTCGGCGAGATGGGCTCGCGCTGGGGCATCAACCGCACGGTCGGGCAGATCTACGCCCTGTTGTTCCTGTCCCGCGACCCGCTCAACGCCGACGACATCGTGGAGGCGCTCGGCGTTTCGCGCTCGAACGTGAGCATGGGGCTGAAGGAGCTTCAGGCCTGGAACCTGGTGCGCCTGCAGCACAGGCCGGGCGACCGCCGCGACTATTTCGCGACGCCGGACGACATCTGGCAGATCGTCCGAACCCTCGTGGACGAGCGCAAGAAGCGCGAGCTCGATCCGACGCAGACCCTCCTGCGTGAGGTGCTGATGCAGCGGGCCGGCACGCCCGAAGAGCGCCATGCCCAGGAGCGCATGCGTGAGATGCACGACCTCTTCGAGCTTCTGACCGGCTGGTACGCCGACGTCCAGAAGCTCGAGACCGAGCGCCTCATCCAGCTCCTGACGCTCGGCTCTAAGGTGCAGAAGATCCTCGAGATGAAGGATCGCCTCTTCGTCGTCCCCGGCGGCCGCGGCAAGCGCCGGGATGCAAAACCCTCAGAGAGCTAGGTCATGGATCCGCTCATCCTCGCCCGCATTCAGTTCGCGGCCAACATCTCGTTCCATATTCTCTTTCCCACGATCACCATCGCGCTGGGCTGGGTGCTCCTGTTCTTCAAGCTGCGTTTCAGCGCCACCGGCGACGAGCGCTGGAAGGACGCCTACCGCTTCTGGGTCAAGGTCTTCGCGCTCTCCTTCGCGCTCGGCGTGGTCTCGGGCATCACCATGTCCTTCCAGTTCGGCACCAACTGGCCGGGCTTCATGAACAAGGTGGGCAACATCGCGGGCCCGCTCCTCGCCTACGAGGTTCTGACCGCCTTCTTCCTGGAGGCCACCTTCCTCGGCATCATGCTGTTCGGCTGGAACAGGGTGTCGAACCGGGTGCACACCCTGGCGACGTTCCTCGTCGCCTTCGGCACCACCATGTCGGCGTTCTGGATCCTCGTCCTGAACTCGTGGATGCAGACGCCCGCCGGCTTCGAGATCCGGGACGGCGTCGTCCACGCGACCGACTGGTGGGCCATCATCTTCAACCCGTCGATGCCCTATCGGTTGACCCACATGCTGCTGGCTTCGGGCCTCACCGCGGCGTTCCTTATTGCGGGTCTCTCGTCCTATCAGTGGCTCAAGGGCAACCGCTCGGCCGGTGTGCGCGCCGCGCTCAAGACCGGCGTCGTCCTCGGCGCCGTGCTGATCCCGCTTCAGATCGTGGCGGGAGACCTGCACGGCCTCAACACGCTCAAGCACCAGCCCGCCAAGATTGCGGCCATGGAGGGCATCTGGGAGACCCAGAAGGGCGCCCCCATGGTGGTCTTCGGCCTGCCGGACGAGACCACTCGCTCCAACCGCTTCGAGATCGCGATCCCGAACATCGCCTCGTTCTACCTGACCCATGATTGGTACGGCGAGGTGAAAGGCGTGAACGACTTCGAGCATCGCCCGCCGGTCGCGCCCGTGTTCTTCGCCTTTCGCGTGATGGTGGGAATCGGCCTTCTCATGCTGGCCGTCTCCTGGCTCGGCGCCTGGCAGCTCTGGCGTCGCGGCGAAGTCAGGCCTGTGCTGGCCCGCGCCCTCGTCGCCATGACCTTCGCGGGGTGGGTCGCGACCCTTGCGGGCTGGTACGTCACCGAGATCGGGCGTCAGCCTTGGCTCGTGACGGGCGTCCTGACCACGGCGCAGGCCGCCTCGAAGACGGTGGGCGCCGGCCTGGTCGCCTCGACGCTCGCGGGCTACCTCGCGGTCTACGCGGCCCTGCTCGCCGCCTACGTCCTCACCCTCTTCTACCTCGCCCGCCGCGCCGGCGCGCCCCATGACCATGCCCCGGCCGAGCCGGCCCGGGCCGGCGGCGACACCGTCGCGGGACCGGGCGTGGCCGTGCCGGCGTGAAGGAGCCCTCGATGACCCTGTTCGCTGATGGCGCCACCTGGCTGCCGGTTGCCTTCGCGGCGCTGATGGGCGCCGCGATCCTCCTCTACGTCGTGCTCGACGGCTACGATCTGGGCGTCGGCATCCTCACCGGCGCGCCGGTCGAGCCCGCCCAGCGCGATCGCATGATCGCCTCCATCGGACCATTCTGGGACGCCAACGAGACGTGGCTCGTCCTTGCCGTCGGCCTGCTGCTCGTCGCCTTCCCGCAGGCGCACGGAGCGATCCTCGGCGCGCTCTACCTTCCCGTGGCCGTGATGCTGCTGGGCCTCATCATGCGCGGCGTGTCCTTCGAGTTCCGCGCCAAGGTGTCGGCGAACCACAAGCGCCTGTGGGACCGCCTGTTCTTCGGCGGCTCGCTCCTCACAGCGCTGGCCCAGGGTTACATGCTCGGTCTCTACATCGTCGGGTTCGAGCGCACCGCGGCTCACGTCGCCTTCGCTATGCTCACGGCGCTCTGCCTCGCCGCGGGCTACGCCTTCATCGGCGCCGCCTGGCTCATCATGAAGACGGAACGCGATCTGCAGCGGCGCGCCGTGACGTGGGCCCGCGCTCTGCTCTGGCCGGTCGCGATCGGCCTCGCGGCCGTGTCGGTGGTGACGCCGCTCGTGAGCGAGCGCATTTTCGCCAAGTGGTTCAGCCTGCCGAACCTCGTGCTGCTGGCGCCCGTTCCGCTCGTCACCGCGGCCGTGCTCATTGGTCTGCATATGGCGCTCAGGGCCCTGCCGAGCCGCACGGACCGCTTCTGCTGGCTGCCTTTCGCGGGAGCCGTCGCCATCTTCCTGCTCGGCTTCCATGGGCTCGCCTATTCGTTCTTCCCCTATGTCGTGCCCGAGCAACTGACCGTCTGGCAGGCCGCGGCGGCGCCCGAGGCGCTGCTCATCATGTTCGTCGGCGCGATGATCGTGCTGCCGGTGATCGGCCTCTACACGGCCTTCGCCTATCGCGTGTTCTGGGGCAAGGCGACGGACCTGCGCTACGTCTAACGCGTGATCCGACCGCCAGGTCGAAGGGACCGCGGCGCCTGCGGGAGCCTGCCGCGTGTCATTCACAGGCCGTCCCGGGTTGCGGCATCGGAGACGCACCCGGCCGTGCTCGCGAGCGGGCTGCGAGAAAAGCACGGCCGCTGAACGGACAGCCGATCGCGCGCCCATGTGTGCCGACCGTGTGCACCACCCAAGCGGCGCTACACCTAAGATCTCGCTGATTTCGATTGAGGCTCAACCACTTAGAGAATGGTTGGTGCCCAGGAGAGGATTGGGCCAGAAGCTGCGTCAATGCAACAAAATCAACAACTTAGAGGCCACGCCAGAGCCCTCTGTGTACCACTCCTGAGTCCTGCTGCCAACCAGCTAGGAGTGGAGCGGGCGCAAGGCCAAGTCAGTGGATGAGGTGCAGCAACAGCGATTGCTCAACCAAAGTTCGTTGCATGTCTCGCAACAATGCCTCCCGGGCCAAGACCAGGGGGCATCGGTGCAAATCCTGAGCCCGACGCACTCTCTGAGCCGAACGGGTGCCCCGCGTCGACCCGACCTCAGCGAGCTGCCTTCGTGAGCTTCGTGGCAATCTCGAACATCTCTTCGGGTGCGTAATCAGGCGTGAACCCGGACGGTACGCCAGTGAGCTGGTGAATCTTGCCGCCGTCCGGCATGCCTTCGACCACCTCGAGTTCACCGGGCGGATCGCCCGCGAGCGCCGTCTCGCCGCCGCCCCAGATCCCAGCCACCTCTTTGTAGTCGCTCGGGCTGAACGTGTAGAGCCGCCGGTGCGATCCTTCGGCGAGGTACTTCTGGCATTCCGGAATCTTGTCGAGGTTGATGTTGGGCGTCGGCAACATCTTCTCGATCTCCACGCCGGTGATCCTCTTCAGAGCCAGAGCATAGGCGTGGCGTGCACCGAGCCACGCACAAGGAGGTAGCCGCAGACCTCGCGACCCGTCGGAGCCGTCAGCGTCTCATAGACGCGCAGCTTGTGTAGCCGGGCGCCGCACTCGAGGTGAAAGATGTGCAGCAGGTCAGTGACAACGTCGCCCGTGGTGGTCACGAAGTCGTTGTTCCAAGGCGCGCCGTTGCTGTTGACCGGGGTCGCGCCGCCACCGTGCGACAGGAAGGCTGCCGCAAGGCGGATGTCTTTCATGTCGGTGAACGGCGCGTCGGAGATGTCGCCACCGTCAGCCTCGTCTCCATCGTTATCCGGGCCGTTGGCGATCATCGCCACGCCGTTGCTCACGAGTTCAACGTGCCCGATCTCCTCGGCCGTGATGCTGGCAACGAGGCTGTAGAAGGGGCGCAGCTTGCTCTTCGAGCGAAAGTTGAAGCTCTGGAACATGTAGTTGCCCAGGGTGGACATCTCGCCGTACTTGCCGCCGAGCAACTCCTGAAGGGCGGCCGCCGCGTTCGGGTCCTTGCGCTTGGGGGCCGGAAGCTCGGCTTGCAGCTTGTCAACTCGCATGAACATGGGTGCGTCCTCCTGGGGGGCTGAGCGCAACAGGCGGCAGGTCCCAAAATTTTATTCTGGACCCGCCAGGAACTCCGAGGTGGCGGAGCCCAGGAACTCCGCTTCCGCGGAGCCATTGTGCAAAGGGCCGAGGAGGACAGGATGGCAGGCAAAGCAGACTTCACCAGCGAGGAATGGGCGCGCATCGTGGCGAGCCCGATCGTGACGAGCATGGCCATCACGGCTGCGGACCCGAGCGGCCTCTGGGGTCTTCTGAAGGAGGGCCTGTCCAGCGGTTGGGCGCTGATGGAAGTCAAGCAGGACGCTGGAGCCAATTCGATCGCCAAGGCAGTTGCTCAAGACATGACGGACCCCGACGTCCGCGGCGCCGCTCGCGAGGCCATGCAGGCCCGGTTCAAGGGGGCGCAGTTTTCCGATCTCAAGGTCCGCGCGATTGACGAGTTGCGGGCCGTGTCGGCGCTTCTGGACAGTAAGGCGCCTGAGGAGTCGGCCGGGTTCAAGCGCTGGCTGCAGACAGTCGCTCAGCGCGCTGCGGAGGCGGGCAGCGAAGGTGGCTTTCTGGGTATCGGCGGTGTCGCCGTGAGCGAGGCCGAACGGGCGACCCTGGTCGAGATCATGACGGCCCTTGGCGAGGGCAAAACTCCGCAGGTTTGAGCGGTTTGGTCAAGGGCACGAACGCATACCAGAGCACAGGGCAGCTTGAAGTTCAGGTCAGGCACAGGGTAGGGGGCACACCAAAAATGTGAGCGTCCGCTCCCGGCCTAGTCTTCACAGCAGTGGCCTCATCAGTCCTGGTGGTTCGTGAGCCGGGCAGCGCCGTCCTTGGCGAACGAGCAAGCTTCGAAGTCTGGCGCCAGGCGGCAAGCTTTGTCGAAGGCTCCGCGCGCCCGGGGCGGGCTGCGGTTCACACCTTCGCCGTACTGATAGGACTGGCCGAGCATCGCGCAGCCCCAGGCGTCGCTCTCCTGGCACGCGATACGGAATGTCCGAAATTGGCAGGCCTCCCTTGCTCGCTTGGCCAAGGCGCGAAGCGGGTCGTTTTCAGACAGGTTGTTTCGCAGGTTCGCGGCCCGGTTCGTGCAACCCGCGCCGTATCCGTAGCTGCACGCCATAGAGAACAGCTTCTGTGCCGCGTACGGTGGCGCGACCTGCTCATTCTCCTGGAACGCTCTGGCAAGAGCAAAGCAGGCCGAACCTTGCCCGCCGAGGCAGGCCGCGTGGCAACTCTCTGGATCGGCGGCGCATTGCGCCAGCGTCGGCTTCGCAGCCAAGAGGTGAGCCGCCGTCTGCGCGGTGGCTCTCCGGAAAGAATCGGCCGGGCACGCCCCGTAGGTGGCTGACATTTCGGCGTTCGCGTCCATGCGGTCCAGGACCGCCTTTGCCGCCGCAAGCGCGAGCGGCGGGTGACCTGATTGCGCCCAGGACGACTCGGCGGTCGCGACGGCGAACAGGGTGAGGCCGAAACAGAGAAGGCGTCGGAGCCGTGACGACACTGTTCTCATCTTCCGCATACGCTGTGAACGACGTTGACCAAGCCACGGCGGCTGTTGCCTACCGCAGGATGGGTCAGCAACGGAGTGAGATTGAGGGAGCGTCGTTGCAGCTCGTGGTCGCCCGAAGCGATCGGTGTTTCCGACGTTGCCTCACATCTTCCGGACGGGTGCGCTACCTCGCCAAGCCACTGAACTGACCTTGTGCAATTCCTGCGAAGTGCTGCGGTTTCAGAGTTGCTCCCGATCGCGGGCCTCGTCCCTTGTAGAACGCTGTCTGCCCTCACACTTTCTTAACCACGTCGTCCGGCCTTCGCCGGCGGTGGGAGGCTCACGACGCAGCGATGCCGCGCATCCTTGCAGCCGCTCTGCTCACCCTGACTGCAACTTTTCCTGCTTCCGCGTCCGAGCCGCTCCTGTTCTGGGATCTGCCGCCCAACGAGCTCCGGCTTTTGGTTGCCTCGCCACAGGTGATGGTGACCCGCACTGCCAAAGGTTACGACGCCTATTGCCGCTGCCCGGTGATCCTGAAGCCCAGCGAGATCCCGGAGGTGATGAAGAAGGCCATCATCGCGGTCGAAGACAAGCGCTTCATGGATCACGGTGGCGTCGACCTCATCGCGCTGGCCGGCGTCCTGCGCGGCGGCCTCTCCCGCGGGGGCAGCACGATCCCCATGCAACTCATGAAGAACCTCGTTCTGCACGACCTGCGCCAGGACAGCATCATCGCGAAGATCGAGCGGAAGGGCACGGAGGTCCTGAACGCGGGCGTTTTCGACGGGGCGGTGGGCAAGCAGGAACTGCTCGCGGCGTATTTGAATCAGGTTGAGTTCGGAGGCCGTGAGGTCGTCGGCCTCTACCGGGCGAGCCGTTACTACTTCCGCAAAGAACCACGCGACCTCAACCTGTACGAGGCCGCGCTGCTGGCTGGCATGGTTCAGGCTCCGGCCCGTCTCAATCCGCTGAAAGAGGGAACACGCGAGCGCGCGCATGAGCGGGCCCGTCTCGTCCTTGATCTCATGGTGAAGCAAGGCCGCATCACGGCTGCCGAGCAGGCGCGTGCGATGGGGATAGGCCTGCGCCCCGGTATCCTGCCGCCATTCAAGATCCAGGCTCAGGCATTCACTGAATGGGTGACGCAATCCCTTGCTCCGCATCATGTCAAGGAGGGTGAGACCCTCCGCTTCTTCGTCACTCTCGATGCGCGCCACCAGCGCCTTGCTGAGCGCCACCTCGCCGACCTCGTCACGGAAGGCGCGATCCCTCCCGAGTACGAGGCGGGCCTGGTAGCTATGACCGGCGATGGGCGGGTGCGGGCGATGGTGGGCGGGACCGACTGGTCCAAGCGTCAGTTCAACACGGCCGTCAAAGCGCAGGTGCAGCTTGGCTCCACAGCAAAGCTTCCCCTCGTCGTCGCGGCTTGCGAGGCTGGTCTCAGACCGGAGAGCCGGGTAACGGATCTGCCCGTCATCGGCGAATGGCCATCGAATGGAGCCCTGGGCTACCGCGGCGAGACCACGCTGCAGGAGGCGATCGCCTCATCACGGAATGCGGCGGCCGTGCGCCTCGCGGTTGAGATCGGCGTCGGCCGGGTCGCGAGGACGAGCCGCGCGCTCGGCCTGGATCCAGGCCCGGAGGCCGATCCCGCTTTCGTGCTCGGCACCTACTCGACCAGCGTTCTGACCGTGACGGCGGCCTATACGGCGGTGGCGAATGGGGGCTTTCGGGTCGCCCCCACGGGCGTCCTGGCCGTCGTCGACGGGCGAGGGGTGGTGCGAGCACGGTTTATCGAACAAGCCCGTGCGCGGGTGATCTCAGGGCGCTGCGTGGAGCCGACCCGACAGATCCTGCGCGAGGTGGTGCGCAGTGGAACAGGGCAGCGCGCGAGCCTGCGAACCTGGCCCGTTTACGGCAAGACCGGCACGACGACCGGCAACGCCGACGCTTGGTTCGTGGGCTGGAGCGAGGGCCGGGTCATGGGCGTCTGGATGGGTCGGCGCCGCGATGCGAGCGGCGAGGTCCTCGCCGGTCGTGGCGCCCCCGCCGACCTGTTCCGCCGGGTGGCAGGCAGCGTCAACGGACTGACCGACGCGCGCCTCGAGCCGGCGCGTTCTCTGCCCCAAGTCGCCCGCACCAAACCTGCGAAGCCAAACTTACCAAAACCGGTCGCCGAGGCCAGACAGGCCAAGCCTCGCTTCGCTCCGACGCCGCTGCTCCCGCGAGAGACCTGGCCGGCCGACGAGTGGCATGACGACATCTGGACCTGGTGAGGGCCGTCTATCAGCACGCAACCCAGATCGACCGTGCCTTAGGCTGCTGAGGCTGTCCGCTTGCGACGTTGGCGGCTGGATGATGCGTGGCGCATCCGGGCCCTGCGGGAAATGGCCGTCTGAGTGCTTGCGCCGACGCGAGCTAAGCCACCTTCGCTCTCACGGCCGCTTCCTCCCACGGCGTGGTCAGCAACCTCGACCTTTCGCGCTCGCGTTGGGAGAGCAGCAACAGCAAGGCAACCTGATCATCGGGAACCGGGTCAGAAGGACCTGCGCTGTCGCTTGTGCTTCCCGCCAGTCCGGCCCTGCCGAACACGCTCTGCTCGATGTCGCAGCTAGGTGGCAGTCCCTCGGTCTCGGCCATTGCTGCTTCCGCGTCGGTTATGTTCATCCGTGCTAAGCAGAGGCATCATGGTTAACGATCGGTAAACCTTGGCCGTAAGGGACGAGCGAGTCTCGAACGGTGGTGTCACGGTTCTGGAAGCTGAACGCTTCAAGCGTATGCGCTTTCGTGATGGTCGGCCGGAATGCACGCCGGTGCGTCGGGCACCGAGCCGTGCGTTTCCAGATCGCACGGGGCCTGACCTCTAAGCTAGGTTGATGGCTCGGGCTCACGCGCTCAGTTTACCGATTTCGGCCCGAGATACCGCTCTCTGAGGTGGTCGCGGTAAGCGCGGAGACTCAGTGGCTGACCGGTCGCGATCGTCAGCAGTTCGTCCGTCTCGAGCAGACTGCCCTTCGC